>JANWVT010000100.1 GCA_025056255.1 Bernardetiaceae bacterium
AGGGAGTGAAATAGAACCTGAAACCGTTTGCTTACAAAACAGTGGGAGCTAACTCCGTCTGCGGACGGAGGGCGTGACCGCGTGCCTTTTGCATAATGAGCCTACGAGCTACTCGCATGTTGCGAGGGTAAGGTTCTCTGAACCGCACCCGTAGCGAAAGCAAGTCCCAACAGGGCGTTGAGTAACATGCGGTAAGCGCGAAACCGGGTGATCTAGCCTTGGTCAGGATGAAAGATGGGTAACGCCATCTGGAGGTCCGAACCGTTGTGGGTTGAAAACCGCTCGTTCTCCCCGATATGTTTTGAGGAACAGCCTCAAGGCAAGTCCATCAGAGGTAGAGCTACCGATAGGGCTAGGGCCGTCACAACGGTACCAAACCCTGACGAACTCCGAATGCTGATGCGACATCCTTGGGAGTGAGGGCGCGAGCGATAAGGTCCGCGTCCGTGAGGGAAACAACCCAGAGCTACAGCTAAGGCCCCAAAGTTTGGACTAAGTGAATCAAAGGATGTTCGTCTGCATAGACAG
>JANWVT010000101.1 GCA_025056255.1 Bernardetiaceae bacterium
CAATCCATCTCTGATTGAAGGGAGTACTCCGACCCGCAATCGAGGACGGTACCATTGACCTGGATTACGTCGCAATCCATCTCTGATTGAAGGGAGTACTCCGACCCGAGGGGTTCGAGAAATCGGGCACCATCCCGACAGTCGCAATCCATCTCTGATTGAAGGGAGTACTCCGACACCGGCGCCAACGCCGGTAAAGCAGCCATCAACGGTCGCAATCCATCTCTGATTGAAGGGAGTACTCCGACCATCAAATGGTGGTCGACGACATCGTAGTCATTGGTCGCAATCCATCTCTGATTGAAGGGAGTACTCCGACTCATTAACGAGAAGAGAAGCCGAGATTTCAGGATGCTCGTCGCAATCCATCTCTGATTGAAGGGAGTACTCCGACATTAAAGGAATACGACAACCCAGAAGCGCCAAGAGGTCGCAATCCATCTCTGATTGAAGGGAGTACTCCGACTGATGAATCCATATAACAGAGAATCAGCTTGTGTATGTCGCAATCCATCTCTGATTGAA
>JANWVT010000102.1 GCA_025056255.1 Bernardetiaceae bacterium
CAGTCTGTTGGAGTCTTATGTAGACTGGTACACAGTATTTCAATTCCTGAATGGTACGATTAAAACGTCGTCCTTTTTGCCGCTCTCAACCTCTGTGAATTATTTCAATTCCTGAATGGTACGATTAAAACGATACAGCGCCGGGAGGCGTTGCGGGCGTATCAAATTTCAATTCCTGAATGGTACGATTAAAACTGGGGATACCTTGTATTAGTCCTGTTGCAGCATATTGATTTCAATTCCTGAATGGTACGATTAAAACTCAATGCTGCCAATGAAGCCCGTCGCGAAAAAGAATATTTCAATTCCTGAATGGTACGATTAAAACGCTTTAACGGGCAAATATTTGTCTTGGAAAAAGAGTATTTCAATTCCTGAATGGTACGATTAAAATCAGAAAAGGGCAATTTGGTTGTTGCAATACCAATGCATTTCAATTCCTGAATGGTACGATTAAAATCTCAACTTATTACGGCAAAACACCCACCTGCAAACGCATTTCAATTCCTGAAT
>JANWVT010000103.1 GCA_025056255.1 Bernardetiaceae bacterium
TTTAAAAGCTAATGCAGCTACCGCTGCAAATTTCAATTCCTGAATGGTACGATTAAAATCAAATATAAATTTTTTGTTTAACACAGCAGATCAACATTTCAATTCCTGAATGGTACGATTAAAATTTTGTACTCTTTTAAAAAATTGGACGCGGTCCAAGTATTTCAATTCCTGAATGGTACGATTAAAATGCGGTACCTTGATAAGGCATAACAATAGTGTTTTTCATTTCAATTCCTGAATGGTACGATTAAAATTGGCATCCCAGCAACGAAAATACAGTTGATTTAAAATTTCAATTCCTGAATGGTACGATTAAAATGTTGAACTGCCAGCTGTTTGCAGCGATTCTTTTAAGATTTCAATTCCTGAATGGTACGATTAAAATTTGTAGTTGCTTTAACTTGTTTTGCAAGTCGCTTAATTTCAATTCCTGAATGGTACGATTAAAATTAGTTGTGTGTCTGGAATAAAGATATTGTCTAAGACATTTCAATTCCTGAATGGTACGATT
>JANWVT010000104.1 GCA_025056255.1 Bernardetiaceae bacterium
TCTTATCAATTTTAATCGTACCATTCAGGAATTGAAATAGGGTGTAATTTTTTTTACCTCTTCAATTGGCGTCCAGATTTTAATCGTACCATTCAGGAATTGAAATCTTGCTTAAACAAAAATCCAAGCGAGCTGTCATTAATTTTAATCGTACCATTCAGGAATTGAAATGTTTCGGCTGGCAGGCGCGCGGGTCCCTTATGGAATTTTAATCGTACCATTCAGGAATTGAAATCTCGATTACAAAGAGATTGTGGCGTGGATATCCATTTTAATCGTACCATTCAGGAATTGAAATCCTTGTGAGAGGTTACTTTACTAGACAGGAATGTTTATTTTAATCGTACCATTCAGGAATTGAAATAACTCGCTAATAAGGCTTGCGACTTGTGCTACAAGTATTTTAATCGTACCATTCAGGAATTGAAATGCGCTCGCTTGCAGGGGGTGTTTTTTTAATGGGGAGTTATAAAGGTCGGAGTGTGGGGTAGGAGTGTGGGAAATGTG
>JANWVT010000105.1 GCA_025056255.1 Bernardetiaceae bacterium
GCATTGGAGGCATCCTCTTTCAATTCCTGAATGGTACGATTATAATGCGATATCACAGACTTCACAGAAGCCGTCCAAGACGCTTTCAATTCCTGAATGGTACGATTAAAATAAGCTGCTAATCCCAAGTTGTAGATGTTTTGGACCTTTCAATTCCTGAATGGTACGATTAAAATCAAAAGCCTTTGCAACAGCAGATTAACCTCACTTGTCTTTCAATTCCTGAATGGTACGATTAAAATAATTTTTTTTTATTAAATCTTTTTATATTTGCAATACTTTCAATTCCTGAATGGTACGATTAAAATTGTGTCCATTCGGTTCCATTCGGCTCCATTCGGTTCCTTTCAATTCCTGAATGGTACGATTAAAATCCGGCACTGAATTAACATACACTGAATTGATTTGTTCTTTCAATTCCTGAATGGTACGATTAAAATTTTTCCATTTAGTTGTGATTCGTCGTTTACTCCATTCTTTCAATTCCTGAATGGTACGATTAAAAT
>JANWVT010000106.1 GCA_025056255.1 Bernardetiaceae bacterium
AGTACTCCCTTCAATCAGAGATGGATTGCGACGTTAACGCAACAGCTGCTGGCAATGAGGCAGGTCCAGTCGGAGTACTCCCTTCAATCAGAGATGGATTGCGACAACTTATGTGCGTGGTTGTGCATAAGTCTAATGAGGTCGGAGTACTCCCTTCAATCAGAGATGGATTGCGACCCAAACCAATAGATGGGTCGGTACATATCTGTCCGTCGGAGTACTCCCTTCAATCAGAGATGGATTGCGACCCATTTTCTAACAGGTTTATTTTTCTGTTAACCATGTCGGAGTACTCCCTTCAATCAGAGATGGATTGCGACCAGCTTGGCATTGGGCGGGGTATTTTTTTTATGTCGGAGTACTCCCTTCAATCAGAGATGGATTGCGACCTGAAATCTCGGCTTCTCTTCTCGTTAATGAGGCAGGGTCGGAGTACTCCCTTCAATCAGAGATGGATTGCGACAGCCGAGTCGATAATAACGTCACCGTATTCCTCTATGTCGGAG
>JANWVT010000107.1 GCA_025056255.1 Bernardetiaceae bacterium
CAGAGATGGATTGCGACGGAATGATTCAACAGTACAAACGACTCCCCGTAAATATGTCGGAGTACTCCCTTCAATCAGAGATGGATTGCGACTGCCAGGTTCCGTGTCTAAATGCGATCTCGGACTGTCGGAGTACTCCCTTCAATCAGAGATGGATTGCGACCAAAGTTTGCCGATATAGCTGCTTTACCGGCATTGCGTCGGAGTACTCCCTTCAATCAGAGATGGATTGCGACCTTTTTTTAGAACTTTCAAATCAGCCTTTGCCATGGCTGTCGGAGTACTCCCTTCAATCAGAGATGGATTGCGACAAGAAATGGTACATATTTTCCTCAACAACCTCAATGGTCGGAGTACTCCCTTCAATCAGAGATGGATTGCGACTGTCGTTTTTGCGAAATAGACCACTGAGTGGGGAATGTCGGAGTACTCCCTTCAATCAGAGATGGATTGCGACAAGTGAGTTGCCAGCTCACTTGGATTTAGATATGCGTCGGGGTA
>JANWVT010000010.1:0-6652 GCA_025056255.1 Bernardetiaceae bacterium
ACCCTCAATAACGCTTTTCACGTGGTAGAATGCAAAACAGCAATGTCTGAAAGCGGCAAGATATCAAGTCGTTTATTTAATGAAACAGTTTACAAAGCGTCAGCTTTACGCAAGTACTTTGGACTGGTGGTAAATTCATATCTATTTACTCTGAGTGATTTGCAACCCAAAGATAACAACAGCCCTAACTATCCTGAGCGTGCTGAGGTGTTAGGTATTAGAACAATAGATAGAAATCAGATTATTCAACATGAAGCCTTTACCAATTTTCTAAAATCATTGAAAAAATAACCCCCATGCCTACCACCTCTGTCCTGCTCATTTCTGCCGAAACGCTGCCTAATGTGCTGTTTATCAAAGAGTTTCCTGCCGAGCGGTACGTGTTTATCACAACCGACAAAATGGAACAGGAAAAGCGCAGCCATTGGATTGTTCGCGCTGCAGGTATTGCAGAAAGCAGTGTGCAGCGCATCGCGGTCAACCAAGATGATTTTAGCAGTGTTTTGCAAACGTTGGAACATGCAGGGCTGCAACCCTCAGCCGACTGGCGGGTGAACATTACAGGCGGCAACAAACTCATGTCCATTGCTGCCTTTAACTTCTTTGCCCGCTACAACGCTGCTATTTTCTATCTGGCGATAGACAACAAACATTTTCAACAGTTGTATCCTAATAGCAGCTTGCATCCTATCCGCTACCGTATCAATTTGAGCGAATATTTGGCTGCACACGGACGCACCTATAGGTCAATGGCAAAACCGCAATTGATGAATCTTTTCCAAGAAGCGGCGGACTTGATGAAAGAATGCAGAAATGTCGACGGAATTGTCGGTGAAAGTTTGCCGCTCAAAGAAAAAATCAGTGCCACCAAATACATAGCCGAACGGCAGGTATTTTATACAGGTCAGTGGTTTGAGTTATATGCTTATCAGAGCGTCAAAGAATATCTTCAACTGACTGATTCAGAAATAGCCATAAGTGCAGCGCTTTATCCGCTGGGCAGCGATGAAGAAACGCATATGAATCATAACAAAGACAACGATATTGACGTGTGTTGGGTACGCAACAACTACCTTTACATAGTGGAATGTAAGGTATATACAAGTCAAATAAAAACAAAAAATTTGCAACAATCAAAAGGCTTGAGCGCTATTCATGCTCATCTTTACAAATTGGCGGCAATTAAACAGCCATTGGGTTTGAACGCCCGCGCCTTCCTGATGACGCCCAATAACCTAACAGCTAACCCTGCCTCTTTTGAAGCCATTCAAAAGCGTTGCGAACTTTTGCGTATCAGTAAACCGATAGATTACCAAGTTTTACAAACCGAGCAATCATTTCACAAATTCCTTCTTGAAAAATTCTAATTTCATGCGCACCCTCTACCTCTTGTTTTCTCACCAAATTACCCCCGAACAGCAAGCCGATGCGGAGGCTTCGCTGGGCGTTGGAGTGTTTGAATCGCTGCCGATGGACTTGCAGGCGCTGTTCAGCAATGTGCCGCCCGATTTGGAGTCGCTGCATGAATACCTGCAACCGATTCGCCAATGGTTGGCGGAACGCGTACAACCTACTGATTTTGTACTCATTCAAGGGGATTTTGGCGTAACTGTTTCGCTGGTACACTATTGTATTGCTAACCGTTTGGGAACACCTGTTTATGCCACTACACAACGCCAATCGGTAGATACGGTGCAGCCCGACGGTTCGATTATTACGCAGCGCGTGTTCCGCCATTGCCGATTTAGAAAGTACGAATTGGTAAAATGAATGACTACGCGTATCTTAGCCCAAACAGCACTGCTATTGGCAGACTAAGTGTATGAAAATTTCCATCTTACTATTTGGCATTTTGCGCGAACACCTCCAAGTTTCCGTTTTAGAGTGGCAAGTTTCGCAAGAGTATTACACAGTGGAAGCACTCCTCACTGAGCTAAAAAATACCTATCCCCTAATAGGAATGCTTCGTTCGGTGGCGGTTGCAGTTAATGGTGAGTATGCGCCACCCGACTACTGCCTCCGCCCGCAAGATGAAATTGCGCTTATCCCTCCTGTAAGTGGTGGATAGAAATTAGCAAACAAGGGTGGCTGCTTGCCGTAGGGCGGTTGTGTTTAGGCAGTCTGTAATTTGCCCGACATATCTTCCATCACTTGCATGGCTTTATCTACGTCTAAGATGTTTTCTACAATCAATACGGGTCCTTTGGAGGTTTCTTTGAGGCGGCAGTTTTTGGGGTTGCGCGTAACGTAGCGAATGATTTGTCCGAAGATGTCTCCTTGAAAGTAGGCATCTTGGTTGACAAAATACCCTTTGAGGGTGCCGCCTTTAATAGTCAGTTTTTCGAAGCCCATTTTTTGCGCCAGCCATCGGAGCTGGACGGTGCGGAGCAAATCGCATACTGAGCGTGGCATAGGTCCAAAGCGGTCTATAAGTGCTTGTCGGAATCGCTCTAACTCTTCTTCGGTTTTGATGCTATCGGTTTGGGTGTAGAGCTGTAACCGTTCGCTGATGTTAGTAACGTAGCTGTCGGGGATGAGTATTTCAAAATCGGTTTCCAGCGTACAGTCTTTTACAAAATCTTCTTTTTTCAGGGACAGTTCGCGCTCAAAGAGTTCGCGGAACTCGGTTTCTTTCAATTCTTGAATGGCTTCATCTAAAATTTGATGATACATTTCAAAGCCGATGTCGGAAATGAAGCCACTTTGTTCAGCACCAAGCAGGTCGCCTGCCCCACGGATGTCTAAGTCTCGCATGGCTACTTTGAATCCGTCGCCTAAATCGCTAAATTCTTCTAGTGTTTGTAGGCGTTTGCGCGCATCGGCTGTCAGTCCACTCATCAGTGGAGTGAGCAGATAACAAAAGGCTTTTCGGTTAGAGCGCCCTACACGCCCGCGCATTTGGTGCAGGTCGGAGAGTCCATATGTATGTGCCCGATTGATAATGATGGTGTTGGCGTTGGGAATGTCTAATCCGCTTTCAATAATGTTGGTAGAAACCAGCACATCATATTCTCCTTCAATAAATTTCATCATCACGGTTTCCAATTTTTTGCCATCCATTTGCCCATGAGCTATGCCAATGCGGGCATCGGGCACTAAGCGCAAGATGATGTTGGCTATTTCTTCGATATCGCTGATGCGGTTGTGTACAAAAAATACCTGCCCACCGCGCTGCAGCTCGTATCGGATGGCATCGCGAATGATTTCTTCTTTAAAAATGTGTATTTCAGTGGTAACGGGCTGCCGGTTGGGGGGCGGCGTAGTGATAACTGAAAGGTCGCGCGCGCCCATGAGTGAAAACTGCAAAGTGCGCGGAATAGGGGTGGCTGAAAGCGTAAGCACATCTACGTTCACGCGCATTTCTTTGAGCCGTTCTTTGGTTTTCACGCCAAACTTTTGCTCTTCGTCTATAATGAGCAAGCCCAGATCTTTAAATTTTACATCTTGGCTTACAATCCGATGTGTGCCAATGAGAATATCAATTTTTCCCTCGGCAAGATTTTGCAGCGTTGCTTTAATTTCTTTGGCAGATTTGAACCGGTTGATGTATGCAATGCGAACGGGAAAATTTTTAAGCCGTTCGCTAAAAGTTTTGTAGTGCTGCATGGCGAGCACTGTAGTAGGCACTAAAACAGCTACCTGTTTGCCATCTACGGTAGCTTTAAAAGCGGCTCGAATGGCTATTTCGGTTTTGCCAAACCCTACGTCGCCGCAAATGAGCCTGTCCATAGGGTAGGGTTGCTCCATATCTGCTTTTACAGCAGCGGCAGCTTTGGCTTGGTCGGGAGTGTCTTCGTATAAAAAGGAGGTTTCTAACTCAGCTTGCAGATAAGTGTCTTTGGAAAAAGCGTAGCCGGGCGAGGCTTTGCGCTTGGCATAAAGCTGGATGAGTTCTTTGGCAATGTCGCGGACTTTTTTCTTGACATTTTTCTTTTTGTTTTCCCACTCAGGAGAGCCAAGTTTGCTCAGCGTGGGCGTAGTACCATCTTTACCTGTGTACTTGGCAATTTTATGGAGGGAGTGAACGGAGATGTATAAAATATCGTCGTCTCGATATACCAAGCGAATGGATTCCTGTAACTTACCGTTGTACTCTACTTTTTCCAATCCAGCAAAACGCCCCACGCCATAATCTACATGTGTAACGTAGTCTCCAATTTGGAGCGATTTCAACTCGCGAATGGTCATGGCTTGCGACTTGGAAAAACGCTCTTTTGCCTTGTAGCGATGAAACCGTTCAAACATCTGGTGGTCGGTATAGCAGGCAATTCGTAGCATCTCATCGCAAAAGCCTTCGCGCAATGCCACATGCAGGGTCTGAAAACGCAAATGAGGGTCTATTTCTTCAAAAATGGTATGCAGCCGCTCCAACTGTCGGTATTGCTCAGCCACCAGCACATTCGTGATGCCGCGCTGCTGATTTTCTTCTAAGTGTTTGGCAATTAGGTTGAAATCTTTGTTAAAAGAAGGCTGTGGCTTGCTACTGAAACTTATGGGTGGCAATTTTGAAGTAAAGCGCTTGCCAAACTCCAATACCGTAAAGTTTTGCAGCCCTTCTTCAAAGTTTTCGGGCGTTTCGAAAAGATCTGCCGGACTGACAACAATTTGGATGTTTCCTCCTGATATGATGTTAGAGAATTCCTGAGTAGCCTTGTCAAAATATTTGCGCAATACTTCTAATGTGAGCGCAATATCTTTTATCCAAATGCGCGTATTTTTAGGAATAAACCTGAGCAAAGATTCTCGCGTTTCGTGCAATAACTTGGTTTGTACGTTAGGAATCAACGAAATAGACTGCACCTGAGCCACTGATAGCTGTGTGAGGGGGTCAAAGGTGCGAATACTTTCCACTTCATCGCCAAACAGTTCTATGCGATAGGGTAAATCTCCTGCATAGCTAAATACATCAATAATGCCACCACGCACGGCAAACTGTCCGGGTTCGTAAACAAAATCGGTGCGCTCAAAATCGTAACTTTGTAGTAGTTCTGCTACAAATGTGCTGTCAATTTTCTGACCAATTTTGACCAAAAAAGTATGCTCTACCAACGAGCGCTTGTTAATTACTTTTTCGGTCATAGCTTCGGGATAGGTAACGATGATTTCCCCCTGCACATAATTCTTAGTTTGATTGATGCGGTTCAGTACTTCTGCTCGTTGCAGAATATTGGCATTGTCTATTTCTTGGAACTGATAGGGGCGCTTGTAGGAAGTGGGGAAAAACAAAATTTCTTGGTCAGGTCGTAGGCTATCTTGCAGCAAGTTTTGCAAGTCGTTGCAGAAATAATGCGCTTCTTCCTTGTCATGTAAGATAAATAACTGGGGCTGTGGGTTCATTTTATATAGTGCAGCGGCAAACACAGCATCCAAGCTACCCGTTAGCCCTCGTAAAGGTAGAATGGCTGAGCCAGCCTGGGCTATCCGATGTGCAATGTTTTGGATAAAGCTATCCTGAACATACAACTCCAACAACTCTTGTGCAGTCATAAAGCAAAGTTAGAAAACATTGAGCAGAGCTGATTGCTGATACAACATTCCTTATGCGACTGCCTTACATTATTTGTGGTACCGAGTACAGACTAAGTTAAAATGTTCATTTTCTTTTCAAAGAATGGCTTACCCAAACCATAATAAATAGAAAATGAAAGTACTACATTTTCAGCTACAAAAGTTAGTTCTATTCAAAACCCTGCAATTAATCGCTGGACAGATATTCACTTAGTAGCTGAGGGTGATTTGTTTGGGTTGTTGAAAAAAGTGGCACAAGACAAAAAATATAAGCCAATAAAAAATCAAAAACCAAACTATCTGATGTGTTTATATTGCTACATGGTTGTTTATTTAGGCTTTACAGGTTGAAAAATCTTATAGACACCTTCAATAGTTAATTTTATTAACTGTTGAAGGTAGATAAATAAAAAAATAAAACCAAAAATTTGCTTATCTGCTTATTTATTTATTTATTGCATCATGTTTAATCTGAACCTAAAACAAAATGAAAAAGATGATTAAAATGATGGCTGCTGTGGCGGTGTTTGCTACTGTAGGCTTATTTTCCAACCATGCAGAGGCTTCAGTTAAGCCAATGCTCAAACAGAATAGATTAAAAATTAGTCGGAATAGCCCATGTACACCTTTCTGACGTATAACAGTGCATGTTTCAGTTACACCTATCGGAAGGACCCAGTAGAAGGGGGGTATATAAATACTTCTACACCATAACAGTGCATGTTTCAGTTACACCTATCGGAAGGACGGGTTATGATCTTATTTGTACGGAAACAGAAGTATTTACCTTGCATTCAGACTGTACATCAACAACAACATGGGGGATGGACTGTATAGGGGTTGAGAGTCCAAGATAGTTTAATTATTACTAATCCAAAGATTATCATGTATTGCTAAAAACCTCACATGGTAGTCTTTAAATAATGAATTGCCATGTATAAATTTTGTATAAATAGCATCTTTGCTTTTCTATTATTTCTATTTACCACCCCCTCCTTGCCCAATCTGTCAGGGTAGAATATTTAGAGGAATCCAAACGAAAATTTCCACCCGGCACTACTCAGGCCGCTATGGATTTTATGCGGTTTACAAAGGCTGTACTCCTTGCTACGCCCGAACAGTCTTGGTACGAAACAGCGCGCGA
>JANWVT010000010.1:6661-136906 GCA_025056255.1 Bernardetiaceae bacterium
CGCTATGGATTTTATGCGGTTTACAAAGGCTGTACTCCTTGCTACGCCCGAACAGTCTTGGTACGAAACAGCGCGCGATTCTACCATAGAGGAACAGATGGATATTCGTTCATTGAGTCCGGAAGTTTTAAAACAGCTACCCCTTGGCAGTGATATTCCACAAGAGATAGTAGCCAAGCGGAAATGGTCAAAAAATGCAGCAGCAGATTATAAGTCCTTTACATCAAATGTGAGTTTGTCTTACACAAAGATGTACGGTGAAAAATTGCATACAGAGCAACCATTGCAAGTATATGATTGGACAATTACCAATGAAACAGCCGTTATAGCGGGGATGTTGTGCAAAAAGGCAACAGCAACCTTGCCATCACAAAGTGCTATTGAAGCATGGTTTACCGATGAAGTAGCGCTTGCCAACGGACCTGCCATTTATCATGGGTTGCCCGGCCTGATTCTGAAAGTAGAAACAGAGCATGTAATTATTGCAGCAACGAAGGTAAGTTTAATTGAAAATCTTGAAATTAAGCGCTGGACAGATAGTCGCTTAGTAGCAGCAGGTGATTTATTTGAGTCGTTGAAAAAAGTAGCAGAGGAAAAAAGGCCTAAGCCAGTAAAGAATGATAACTAAAACATGCATCGCCTACTCATCTATATAAGCATCCTGCTTACACTCCCTGCAACGCTTTTGGCGCAGGTTCCGCTAACGGGGCAGGCGATAGATATAGCCACACGTCAGCCCGTTGCCCGCGCCAATGTACAGTTGCTGCAACCGGAGACTACGGCGGTGCTTGCCTTTGCTATAGCCGACCAGGAAGGTAAGTTTCGCCTCAAGCCGCAGGAGCCGGGGCGCTACTTGCTCAAGGTAACGGCTATGGGCTACCTGCCCGAAGAGAAATACATTGACCTAAGCGAGCAAAAAAATGAGTTTTTTGTAGAGTTAAGCACCGATAAGGCCAGAGTGCTCAAAGAAATCATCATCCCCGGCTATCCGCCTTCTACCTTTAAAATTAGGGGCGATACGATTTTCTATAACATAGATGCGGTGCGCGACGGCACAGAAAAAAACTTGGGCGAGGCACTGAAAAAACTGCCCGGCATTTCGGTAGATGAAGACGGCAAGGTATCGTATCAGGGCAAGCCTATCAGGAAAATCATGATAGAAAACAATGATTTTTTTGGCAACAAGCACCAGATGGCAACGCAGAACCTTTCTGCCGATATGGTGAAGGAAGTGGAGTTGCACACCAAGTACAAGGAAAGCAACTTAGACAATTCAAGCAATGGCATTGTGATGAACGTGCTGCTGAAAGATGAGTTCAAAGGCAGACCCACGGGCAACCTGAGCACGGGAGCGGGCAATCGCTACACGGTGCACAGCAATTTGTTTATGTTTGGCTCAGGCGGCAACAAAGCACTCATCAGCGATTTTAACAATACGGGTGAGTTGCCTATCACACAGCAGGACTACTACGAAATGCGCGGCGGCATCCTCAATGTGATAGAGTCGCAGACCAATGATGCGTTGCAGCCGACCACTTCTCAGATTAGTTCACCGCGTTTTTTGCTGAGCAATACGAATCTGGAAAATAAAAACAGCCAGTTTTCGGCGCTGAATTTTGCACGCAGGTACAACAAAAAAACCAAGTTAGACATCTACGGCTACGTCAACCGCATCGGGCAAACCGACCGCAACAGCCGTACTGAAAATTTTATCGGCAATAATATTGTGTTCAACGAGCAGTTTCGCAACCGCACTGCCGTATTGTTTGGCTCAGTTATGCTCAACCTCACCCACGAGCCGAATGATGATAATTACTGGAAATACAGCTTTACTTACAATCCTTCGGGCGACCGCATGGAGGAGTCTTTGGTCAACAACCGCACCGAGGGGGCGCTGGATGTACAAACCCGCTTGCGCAACCGCAATTTCAGCATTGGGCAGCAGGCTACGTATATCCGCAGGCTCAGCCCGCGCTGGATATGGAAAAGCCGCGCCTTGCAGCACTACGCTACCAACGACCAATTGCTGGCTATTAGCAGTACTGCACCTTTTTGGGGGCTGTCGTTTTCCACAAAGGATTTCAGTGTAGAGCAACCGCTCCAAACCCGCGACCAGTTCTACTCGCTTCGCAGTGAATGGAACAGAAAACAGAATGCACGCCACTTTGTAGGATTTTTTGCAGGAGTTGAGCATAAAAATCAGCAGTTGAGCAATCGTTTAGACATAGCTTCCCGAGAGCCGCGCAACGATTTACGCCTTGCCAATAGCCTTTACAAGGGCGGCATACAAACCATGCAGGCATTGGGGCGCGTGGCAGAACTCAAATTGACAGCGCAGGCGCTCTATCTTGACCATCGGCTTAATGCAGGCGCAGCAACAGCGGCTACTACTCATAACGTTCGCTGGCTGTTTGAGCCCGAAATAGAACTTTCCAAACAAGTCGGTGAAAGTCAGCTTTCTTTACAGTGGAAGGTGAATTATCGCTATGCTGCCGTAGAGCAACTGCTCACCCACCCATTTATCAGTGATTACCGGACATTGAAACAAAACGGCGAAATAGTTGGCAGCACCCCTACACGCAGCGAGAATCTTACTTTTAGCTGGCGCCGCATGAATATGCTGAAAGGCAGTATGCTTTTTGCGAATGTGAGTTACTCACGCACTGTGAATGAAATTATCAATGTGTCGGAATCCATAGACCGCAATACGGTGATGCTCCGCACCGTGTTTGCTCCGTTTTCGGAAGCGATTCAGGGCTTTGCCAACTATGACCACAAGTTTCGCCGCCTGCCTTTGGGTATCAAGAATAACATCGTAGCATTGCACCGCGAAGGCGATAATTTTGAGGGTAGCAATCCTTCGCGTTTTACTACTCGCATCCTGAACTATCGCGGCAGTGTTTATACCGTTTTTAAAGAGCCTGTTTTTCAAGCGGAACTGGGTTTGGGATTTTCCATGACGCGGTCGTACTATGCCTTCTCAGACCGCCTGAATACCTTCGGCAGTTGGCAGCCTTACACGAAGTTTCGCGGAAAGTACGGACAGTTAGCCTGGGAACTGATGCTGGAATATCGCTACCAGAACGCACAGATTAATTCCAATGAGATGTTTTTTATCAATCCATCGCTGCGCTACACGCCAAAGGGCAAACGCTACGAGTGGTTCATGAGCGGCAATAATGTCGCCAACATGGGCAAGAATCAGGTTGTAACGGCAGTGTTCAGCAACAACAGCATCATGGTTTCCGAACGTGCCATTCTTAGCGGCTACTTGTTGGGCGGCTTTAAGTTTGGTTTTTAATAGGCATTTGAGCAATTTGCTTTGCATGCGTCGTTGCACGCCATCTATTCCTATTGCATGTCTGTATTGGAAAAATACTTTAAAAATCTTTTTGCAAACCCTTACTTTTTTGCTTGCAAAAAATTGATTTTCAGGGTGATGCTAAATAAGTGCTTGTAGCACATCGCAATCGCCGAACGCACGTGCTTGACCAATTTTCAACTCTTCCGTCGTAAGCGGTCGGTGAGTGTGGGCGAAAATTTTTACAACAGTAGTATCACTGATAAAATCTTCGGCTAAACCATGTGTAGCACCACCGCCAATGTCTATTTTTTTGAGGTCGGCAGGTAGATAGTAATAGCGACGGATTTGCTCAAAAAGCCAGCGGGATTGTTCAGGTGCCGATTGTTCCATGGCTCGCAAGCCCCTCTCAGAGAGGATGTCTGCCAAGTGTCCGTATGTTTTTTGATTGCCAGCAGCGTCGGTATAGCGGAAATAGTAAATGTGTGTTTCTATGGGGTGCAGCGAGTAACAAGGCATTACTTGTAGGGTAGCTCCGTTTTCAGCCGTAGCTATGGTTTGCCATTGGTGGATATTGAGCAAGCGAAAATCGAAAAAATAGGTCATTTCGTTGGGTGAGATACCTGCTAAGGCAGCCATTTTTTGCTTAAAAGCAGCTTGAACAACGCTATTGCAGTAAACAGGCAAGCGCATGCCGCTATGAATTGCTTGCATTAGCCCAATAGCATGGTCGTCGTGTGCATGCGTTAGAAAAACACCTTGAATGTCGGCTAAGGTTTTGCCCGTTTGTTGCCAATTTTGCCATACGTTAGGTCC
Source organism: Bernardetiaceae bacterium (assembly GCA_025056255.1). GTDB lineage: Bacteria > Bacteroidota > Bacteroidia > Cytophagales > Thermoflexibacteraceae > Rhodoflexus. Next base: position 10,779 of record JANWVT010000010.1, read on the forward strand.
GGCATCTACCATGTAGCACTGTTCATAAAAAAGCAGTGCTGTACCCATACAGGGGCGAGTAGCATCCCAGCCATCACCGTCGCCCACGTGCAATATACCAAAAGCTACATCATTGGGTAGATGAACGGCAGGTAGCGAATAGGCGGATGGGAAAATACCGGGCTGCAAGTTAATCTCTACTGTTTCGGAAGCATAGCTAATGCGGAAATGATTGGGCTGTAAGCGAGTAATATAGCAACCTGTTAGGGGCTCTACTGTCTCTGTAGCGTCTAAGTAAACAGGTTGAATAAGGTTGGTGATAGGGTTGATGGCACCAAAAGCGAATTTTTCTTTCACATACCAAAAGGCGGCTGCTTCTTGCTCGTTCATGCCGGCAGCTTGTAACTTGCGTATGTTATCCAGCCCATAGTTGCCGTAGTAAATGTAGCGCAACTGGCGATTTAGCTCTGCCGTTTCTCCAATTAGCAAGGGCTTTTTGCCTGTGTTATTAGGGTGATTAGGAACAATCAAACCTTGCAAATAGAGCATTTGCATTACTGAAAACTCGGCAGTGTTGACAGGATACCAACCCTTGGTGTAAGGTTCAGCTGTGGTATCTGCCAGTAAAATGGCATTAGGTCCGGTTTCGCCGTGGATGCCTTCGCAAATTAGTCCAGCAGCACGGAGGTATTTGTTAGCATCGGGTGGGCAACCGCATTGCAAGCGTAGCCCTGCAGCAGGGATTTCGACCCAGTGCAAACCCGGTAGTATTTGCTGAGTGATAATGTGACTCATCCGACAATTTCTTCTACAAAGAACATATCCATTTTGCCGAATCCTTTTGCCTCTATTTCGCCGCGGTAACGACAGTAAAATTTGTCTTTAATTTGCATGTAGGTAGCCTCAGAAATATTGACTTTTCCGATTTCCCCTGCTGTTTCCATGCGTGCTGCTATATTAACCGTATTGCCCCAAATGTCGTAAGCAAACTTATTCTTGCCCACTACACCTGCTAGTACGGGTCCGGTGTGAATACCCACGCGCAATTCTAAGTAGGGCTCGCCGCGCAGGCGCTTTTGGTGCTTGCGTTTTGCTATAAACTCTTGCATAGCAAGCCCTGTCAATACGGCATCAGCGGCATTGGTAATATTGGGTTTGGGAATACCGCCGGCACACATATAAGCATCTCCCATAGTTTTAATTTTTTCCATGTTGTAGCGTGCACAGATTTCGTCGAAAGCAGAAAAACATTCATTCAGTTCGCGAACGACTTGCTCAGGGGTATATTTTTCGGTGTATTCGGTAAACCCTTTAAAATCACAGAACAAAACACTTACCATTTTGTACAGACGCGGCGTAGCCTGCTTTTTTTCTTTGAGTTCGTCGGCTATTTCTCGCGGTAAAATATTGAGCAACAAGGCATCCGACTTTTGTTTTTCGGCAGCCAATTCTTTGGCTTGCTCCTCTATCTGTAGTTTTTGGGCTTTAAGTTTCCGATTTATCTGCCGAATGCGAATCATGAAAAATAGGGCAGCTAATAGCAGTAGCGACAAGGCAGCAGCGGCAGCTAAGATGGCTTGTGTAGTTTTGGTTTGTGCAGCTATGGTTTGCTCGCGCAGTTGAATAATTTCTTGTGCTTGCTGCAACAACGCTTGTGTAGCAGCTAAGTTTTCTTGAATTTTTGCCCGTTCGCGCTCTTTGGCAAGTAGTGAAAGCCGCAAACTTTGCTTCTCAACTTCTTTCATGCGCAGGCTATCGCGCAATCGGTTTTGCAATGCTTCTATTTCGGCTTCTACCTGCTGCCGAGCCGCTTCGTTGGCAGCAACGGTGCTACTAGTAGGATTGGCACTTGCATTCGTGGCGGTGGTATTTGTCGTTTCTGTCTGGATGCGGCTTAAATATAGCCTTGCCTGAGCCAGTATATCGGCATAGCCAATATCTTGGGCTTGTTCCTGTGCTTCTTGCAGTGCATTTTGTGCTTGTTGCAACTGGCGAGCATCGTAATAGGCCAGTCCTTTTTTGAATAGCACACGTGCTACACCTTGCTCCCCCTCGGTGCCACCTGTAATTTGGTAATACTGGTAAGCTTGTTCTAAGTTACGGATTGTTTTGGGCAACTCTCTGCTGGAAATAATGGCATAAGCAGAGCCTAACTCCTCATAACCTCTGGCTAATAGTGCCGAATTGTCTATTTTGCGGGCAGCATTGATAGCATTATTGAAGGCTGTTAAGGCTAGCGGAAATCTTTTTTGTGCCTCATAGCGATTGCCCGCTTGAATAGCAAACTCAGCCGCTTGCTTGTAATTCTTCTTAGCCAAGGCTTCTTGGTATTTCTTTTCCAGCTCAGCAGCATCATTTTGAGCATATAACACTCCCCCAAAAAAACATCCAAACAATCCAATAAGCAACTTTTTGTCAATTCGCATATGCTGAGAATGAACCTATGCAATTTAGCACAATAGCAGCGAAAAGCATTTAGTTCCCAAAAGCCTCCACAAATAAAATCTGGCAAGTTTTTAAAAGCTATTTTCGATGTAGGCAAGAATTTGCCATTTGCTAAATAGTATTGCACCATTAACTGGGTTAGCTTTGCATTTAAAGCAACACAATTGGTTTTGGAACCGCCGCGCCAATGCGTTTATGGCTTTAAAATTAGGTGGTTTGTGAGTGATGGGTAGAGAAAGAAAACACAAATAAGTTCTCTCAATCCCCTATTCTACTTTCACAAACTTTGTAACCATGCGTTCTTCGCCGTTGGCATCGGCGGCATAGACAAAGTAAACACCGCCGCGGGTGGTGCGCCCCTGATAGTCTAAACCGTTCCAAACGGCGGTACCGCCTTCGGCACGGGTTTCATAAACCAGCCGCCCTGCCGCATCGGTAATTTTGACCGAAACATTGGCTGCCAGCCCGTCTAAGGTAATCAGTCCGCTGAATGCGGGCGGCACAGGATTGGGGAATACGCGCACCTCGGCAAAAGTTCTGCCTGCTTCGGTGGCAGTGCCGCGAAACGATACCAGCCCTTTGTCGGTTGTGAAAAACACTTCGCCCGTTTGCGGATGGATGCTGATGTGGCGCACTTCATCGGAAAGCAGGGGACTGTTGGCTGCCGTAAAATGATAGATTTCCTGTGAACCGTCGGCAGAGAACAGCCATGCGCCGCGTGCCGTACCTATCCATTTGCGGTTGCCGCCGTCTATGGCGATTGCGTAAACGGTTTCGCCGCGCAGCAGTTCGCGCAGGTTGAACACAATGCGCTGCGCATCGGCATTGTTGCCTAAGGCTGATGCTGCATCAAAAAATACGGCGATGCCGTTGTCCGTACCGACCCACATTGCACCTTGTCGGTCGTTGGCAAGAGCCAACACGTTGGGCGAAGGCAAAGCTCCCTGTCCGCGCTGCGTTCCTAAGAGCCGCACACGCCCATTTTCGGCTACAATTGCCAAGCCACCGCCTGTGGCAGGATTGAACGGAATCCATGCGTTGCCCAAATCGTCCACCACAGGGGCAAGCGCATTGCCGCCGTTGAATGCACCTGTTGGGTATGCCCGCCAAGTGCCATTGGCAGCGCGGCGAAATACGGAAGGGTTGTTGCCCGTCCCCAAAGCCGTCAGCCACAAGCCCCCGCGCCCGTCGTTGGCAATGCCACTGATGCGCACATTAGGCGCGTCTGTTGCCCTTTGCAAACGGTTTGCCGAAGGTTGCCATGTCCACAAACCGTCGGTAAACGAAGCCAGCCAGACCCGTTCCGCATCGGCAGCAACCGCCGTGAGCCAGTCGCGAACGGGCGGCAAGGTATTCGGGTTGCTTGCCGCATCGTTGTAGTTTGTCCATTTGCCCGACGAAAAAACCGAAAAACCATCGGTATTATTTTCGGGCTGTCCGTTGGCAGTGAAACCGCCGTAAAAAGCCATGATGTTGCTGTTGATGAATGCGGTTCGCCGTACGGAAGGTGCAAACAGTCCTGCGGGTGAAAGGTTGCGCACCGTTGCGCCGTTGATTTGCAACAGTCCACTTTCAAAGTCGGCGACGTAGCGGATAGCACCCGTTCGCAGCGATTGGCGCGGCACTCGCAATTCGGGATGAGTGATAACCTGCATTTGCCCTGTTGTTGTCCATTCAATCAGTCGCCCGTTGGCAAGGCTGATGGTTGCGCCATCGGCTTGTAGTGCAATGTGATTGTATTGAGCCACAGGCAATTGCAAGCGTACCCATCTGCCGTTGTCATAGCGAAATACATCAGAAAAGTTCACGCCTGCCAGCAGCAGGTTGCCCGCAGCGGCTACCGTGCGCAAGTTCATTGAAGCAAAGGCGGTGCGCCAATTGCGGAAGTCCAACCGATTGACAGAAGCAGCTAAGGATGTTGCCCGCAACCCTTGCGAAGTGGCAGCAAAGAGGCTGTCGCGTAGGATAGCCGTTTGAAAAATCGCTACCGTTTCGCCATTATTGCCTAAGTTGAGGTAGTTTTCGCGCAGGCGTCTGGCGTTCATATCCACTACGGCAATGCCAAAAGGCAGCGACAAGTAGGCAAAGTTGTTGTGTATCAATATGTGATTGATGCGGCGCGATGCCTGAATGCCTATCAAGGGTGCAGTTGCCAACGTGCGGATATTGACAATGCGTTCTTCATTGAGCAAGTCAATTTGCCCGTCGGTATAACCAATCACCAGTGTTTTTGAGGGTTCATGCCACGCCAAAGCGCTGAAATGATTGCCTGTCAGTCCGTCGGTTTTGTCAATGGTTTGCGTTTCGCCGTCGGTTTTGCGGTAGCGCATCAGCCCGTTTGCCGAAGCGGCATAAACCCATTCGCCCGCATCTGCCAAATCGGTCATCTGCCGGAACGAAGGGTGCAAACGCCAAGTGCCTACAGGAATTTCTTGCGCGGCGGCAAGGTGTGCCCATAGCAGCCATAATATTACAGATAATTGCAGGGACAAGGCATGTCTCGTCCCTATGTTTGCGGGTATATCATTGGTATTCAAAAACATCTTGCAAAGGAACGGACGGTTCGGGAAATAGCAGCGGCGTATGGTTCTAAATTGCTACAAACAATCATTTTTCGTTAAAGTTATACCTTTTTGCTCGTAAAACAGTTTATTGCAACGTGAACGCTACTGCTCTACATCCGCATATTGCCCAATGGTTTGATTCCAAAGGTTGGCAAATACAACCTTTTCAACAAGCGTGCATGGATGCTTTTCTGGCAGGGCAGTCGGGTTTGCTCAATGCGCCTACAGGTAGCGGCAAAACCTATGCGCTGTGGTTGCCCTGCCTTGCCGAATATTTGCACCAAGGCGGCAGCGCGGGAGCTGATGCCAAACCGCCCGGACGTTTGCAGGTATTGTGGATTACGCCGCTGCGAGCACTTTCCAAAGACTTGCAACTGGCAATGCAGCGCGCTTGCGACGAAATGCAAATCCCTTGGCGGGTAGCACTGCGCACAGGCGATACCAGTGCAGCAGAGCGACAAAAGCAGCGCAAAAATGCGCCCGAGTGCATGGTTACTACGCCCGAAAGCCTGCACTTGTTTTTTGCTACCAAAGACCACGCTGCATTTTTCAGCGACCTGAAAGCCATAGTCATAGACGAGTGGCACGAACTGATGGGCACCAAACGCGGCGTACAAATGGAATTAGCCGTTGCGCACCTGTTGCGGCTGCAACCAAAAGCCCGCTTATGGGGTATTTCGGCAACCATTGGCAACTTGCAAGAGGCAGCCGAAACACTCACCTTTCCATTGAAAAAGCAAAAGCCTGATTTTGAGCCTTGTATCATTCGGGCAAACATCCGCAAAGAAATAGAAGTTATTTCCATTCTGCCCGATACAGTAGAAAAATTTCCGTGGGCAGGGCATTTGGGTATCAACCTGTTGCACAAGGTGTTGCCTATTATCAAGCAAAGCAAAACCACGCTGCTGTTTACCAACACGCGCAGCCAAACCGAAATTTGGTATCAAAAATTGTTGGAAGCTGCCCCAGAACTGGCAGGACTGATTGCCATGCACCACGGGTCGTTAGACAATGAAATCCGCACGTGGGTAGAGGAAGCCCTGCACGCCGAAAAGTTGAAAGTGGTTGTCTGTACGTCAAGCTTAGATTTGGGGGTGGATTTCCGTCCGGTAGATACCGTTATTCAGGTAGGCAGCCCCAAAGGGGTTGGGCGGTTCATGCAACGGGCGGGCAGAAGCGGGCATCGCCCGGGCGATGTGAGTCGCATTTACTTCTTGCCGACTCACTCGCTGGAACTGATAGAAGGTTGTGCCCTGCGCCATGCCGTTCGCCATGAGGTGATAGAGGAGCGCCCGCCACTGCAAAAATGCTACGACGTACTGGTGCAATACATGGTTACGCTGGCAGTTGCCGACGGCTTTCGCCCCGATGAGTTATTTGATGAAATATCTGCTACGCACGCTTTCCATCAACTGACCAAACAAGAGTGGGAGTGGGCGTTGTCGTTTATTACCACAGGTGGTGCAGGATTGGCTCAATACGATGAGTTCAAAAAAGTAGAGCCGGACGAACAAGGTATTTACAAAGTGCGCAGTCGTCGGATTGCCATGCTGCATCGCCTTGGCATCGGCACTATTGTCAGCGACCCAGTGATTAGGGTGCAGTATGTCGGCGGCGGCTTCATTGGAACGGTAGAAGAATCGTTCATTTCGCGATTGAAAGAAGGCGATACGTTTTGGTTTGCAGGCAGAAGCCTTGCCTTCGTACGCCTGAAAGACATGGTGGCACAAGTGCGCAAAAGCAACAAAAAAACAGGGCAAATGCCGCGCTGGGGTGGTGGAAGAGTTCCGCTATCGTCTTCATTGTCAGTGCTATTGCGTGACAAAATGCAAGGCTGGGAACAAAGCCGCGAAATAGAAATGCAAACCATTCGTCCGGTATTAGAGCTGCAACAGCGTTGGTCACTTGTTCCGCGTTCCAATGAACTGCTGATTGAATATCTGCAAACACAAGAAGGCTATCACCTGTTTGTCTATCCGTTTGAGGGGCGCTGGGTGCATGAAGTACTGGCAGCAGTAATTGCCTACCGACTAATGGTTCGGCAGCCCATCACTTTCTCTATTGCCATGAACGACTATGGCTTTGAGCTGCTCTCCGACCAATCTTTTGACATTGAAGAGTCATTGGCAGAAGACCTGTTCACTACCGAAAACCTACACGACGACATCCGAGCGGGTACCAATCAAACTGAAATGGCGCGGCGCAAGTTCCGCGATATAGGAGTTATTGGCGGGCTGATTTTTCAAGGCTATCCGGGCAAAAATATCACCTTTAAGCACTTGCAAGCATCGTCTAAACTGCTGTTTGATGTGCTGGAAGAGTACGAACCCGATAACTTACTGGTGCAACAGGCTTACAACGAAGTAGTCAATATCCAGTTAGACTTCAAACGATTAGAGGCCGCTTTGCAACGCATCAAGCGTCAAAAAATCGTGCTCAAATATCCTAAAAATCCCACGCCCTTTGCGTTCCCTATTTTGGTTGACAGGCTTCGTGAGCAAGTATCATCGGAAACACTGGAAGAACGCATCGGTAGAATGACCCTGCGTTTAGAAGACATTGCCGCAGGCTTTTAACCGAGTGAGTGTGCGATAAAGTCTTAGAACTTGATTTAAGTTTGTAAAAAGCTTGCGGCTAACTAACAATTATTGTAGAAAATAGGGCGTGCCTGTTGCAAGCCGCCTATCCACACATGCATGCCTATATCAGCAGAGTACGATTCACAAACATGCTTTTGCAAACACTCTGGCTTATAGGCACATTTAATTTTCAAGACATTTGCAAACTATTCGCATTCATTATGGCACACATATGCAATGCAACCCACCTGAGGGTTGTCCGCAGTGTATGTACAAAAATATTTCACTGCTCAATTTCATTCTGAACAGTGCAATTGCAGACTGGCAGGTTCAATAAATTTGTATTTTTGCACATGAATTTTGCCGAATTATTGCGCCAAAATCCTGTTTTGATGCAGGTAGCAGAGGCAGTACAAGCGTTGAAAGTGCCCGGCTATATAGTAGGGGGTTATGTGCGCGACCTTTTACTGGGGCGCAAACACAAACCAGACATAGATTTTGTTTGCGTTGGCAGTGGTATCCGCTGGGCAGAATGCGTAGCACAACGCTTGCAAGAATCTACGGGGCAGCCTGTTGGCTTGGTAGTGTACAAGAACTTCGGCACAGCAATGATACAAACCTCAGAGATTACGCTGGAGTTTGTGGGCGCTCGCAAAGAGTCATATCGTGCTGACTCGCGCAAGCCCATCGTAGAAGATGGCACCCTGCAAGATGACCAACTACGCCGCGACTTTACTATCAACGCAATGGCTATCAGCTTAAACCAAGCTGACTTTGGCAACCTAATAGACCCTTTCAATGGACAAGGTGATTTGAAACGCAAAATCATTAAAACCCCATTAGACCCCAACATTACGTTTTCCGACGACCCACTGCGCATGATGCGTGCCATACGCTTTGCCACACAACTCAATTTTGATATTGAACCAGATACCTTTCAGGCAATCATACATAACAAAGAGCGTTTGGCAATAGTGTCTATGGAGCGCATTACAGACGAGCTCAACAAAATCATTCTTGCTGATGTGCCCTCTTATGGTTTTAAGTTGCTGTTTGCCAGTGGATTGTTGCATCAGTTTTTTCCTGAAATGGTTGCTTTGCACGGTGTAGAAACCGTTAACGGGCACTCTCATAAAGACAACTTCTATCACACTTTGCAAGTGCTCGATAATGTGTGTGCTTACTCCAACGACCTATGGCTGCGCTGGGCGGCTATTTTACACGATATTGCCAAACCGGCAACCAAGCGCTATTATCCTAAGCAAGGCTGGACTTTTCACGGGCACGAAGAAAAAGGGGCACGTATGGTGCCGCACATTTTCAAACGCCTCAAGCTGCCTACTAATGAAAAAATGAAATTTGTGCAAAAACTTGTCCGGCTGCACTTGCGTCCAATTGCGCTGGTCAAAGAAACGGTTACCGATTCCGCCATTCGCCGCCTATTGTTTGAAGCTGGCGACGACATTGACAGCCTAATGAAACTTTGCCGCGCCGACATTACTTCCAAAGACGGCACTAAGGTGAAAAAATATTTACAAAATTTTGACCGCGTAGAACAAAAAATTGCCGAAGTGGAAGCGCGCGACCATATCCGCAATTTTCAGCCAGTTATTACTGGTGAAATTATCATGGAAACCTTTAATCTTCCGCCCAGTAAAGCCGTTGGCGACATTAAAGTACAGGTGAGAGAAGCCATTTTAGACGGCAAAATCCGCAACTTCTTCCCAGAAGCCTATGAGTTTATGCTTACTGTTGGGCAGAGCTTAGGCTATCAACCTGTTAAGATTTTGCATCAATCATAAATTATGTTAGCAGGCAAAACCGTTGTAGTTACCGGAGGAGCAGGGTTTATTGGCAGCAACCTGTGCGAGTCGTTGTTGGAAAAAGGTGCTACTGTTATTTGTTTAGACAATCTTTCTACGGGCAAATTAGAAAATATTGTCACCTTCCGCAATCACCCCCAATTTCGATTGATTGAAGGCGATATCCGCGACTTATCGGTGTGCTTGTCAGCTTTTGCTGGTGCCGACTACGTGTTACATCATGCCGCACTGGGCTCTGTGCCGCGCTCCATACAAGACCCTCACACTACCAACGAAGTAAATGTAGCAGGATTTCTGAACGTACTGGAAGCTGCCCGACAAACCAGCATCAAACGCTTGGTATATGCCTCCAGTTCTTCGGTTTATGGTGACTGGGAAGAGTCGCCCAAAATAGAGACGCGCACAGGCAACTTACTCTCGCCATATGCAGTCAGCAAATATACTAACGAGCTCTACGCCGGAGTATATCAGCGACTGCACGGTTTGCCTTGTATTGGTTTGCGATATTTCAATGTGTTTGGCAAACGACAAAATCCGCTGGGAGAATACGCCGCCGTTATTCCTCGATTTATCAACTTGTTGAAAAAAGGCGAACAGCCCACTATTTTTGGCAATGGCACACAAGCCCGCGACTTTACCTATATCGAAAATGTTGTACAAGTCAATTTAAAAGCATTGGTAAGTGCGCCTACCTCAACAGGCAGATGCTACAACGTGGCTTGTGGAGTGGCTACCTCGCTCAATGAATTGTTTGCATTGATAGTGCGCCTGATGGCAAACTACTATCCCGAAGTAGCACATATTCAGCCGCGATATGCGCCTCCTCGCCCCGGCGACATCCCCTTTTCATTGGCAAGCATTGAATTGGCTAAAACCCACTTGGGCTACGCCCCCACCCACTTTTTGGCAGAAGGACTTGCTGCTACTATTGATTGGTATCTCCGTTCCGATAATTGAGCCTGATTATAGCAATTTACCTTTGACCACACGCGGTTATAGGTGTCTTATCAATCACTTTTTTTACGGTACGTGCCTCTACACGCCGCAGCATAGGGATTTGATACATAAGATCCGAAGGTTTTGTAGCCTATCGGATTGTGTAGTGTGTGGCTTACTGTTGCCCCCCATAACACAGCGGCAAGCAAATTCAGTAAAAATAGCTTTTGGGCTAATCCTTACTTTTGGGGTTGTGGGAGTCTGATTATCCATCTAATTGCGTACATTGGCATTATTTTTACAGACGCTATTGGGTAAGCTCTATGCCCTTACTGTCCATTATATTGATTCATGGTAAGGGTGATGCCTACGGTGCAAAATGAAAGCACTATTTCACGAGCTTTTTGGAGCAGCGCTGGTATTTCCGCCATTTCTTCCGGATTGAATTTGCTAAGCACGTACTCGGCTTGTTTCCCTTTGGGATAGTGATTGCCAATGCCAAAACGCAAGCGAGCATAGTTTTGCGTTCCCAGTACTGCTTCAATATCTTTTAAGCCATTGTGCCCAGCGCTGCTGCCTGAAGGACGCAGGCGCATCTTGCCAAAAGGTAGTGCCACATCGTCCACTACAACCAACAAATTTTCCAGTGGAATCTTGTACTGCTGCATCCAATATTGAACTGCCTTTCCACTAAGGTTCATGTAAGTAGTAGGTTTAATTAAGCACATGGTGCGCCCCTTATGCTTTAGTTCGCATACGTAGGCATATTTTTCAAAAGAAAATGCGGCGTCGTACTGTTTCGCCAAATTATCTACTACCATGAAGCCAATGTTATGTCGCGTTTCATGGTATTCGGCACCAATATTGCCCAAACCGGCTATTAGGTATTTCATTAACTTTTTGATTATCAACAGAACTTTTTACCATTGCGCATCTGATTGCGCTACTGCTGATAAAACTTTGACAATAGTATCAAAATTTTCAGGTGTGCTATTGAGAAAATTGATTTGGTCGGTAAGAACTTAATTGCGTCGCAAGGGGCGCCCGTCGCTGAGGGGTTCTACTACGCCAGTCATTCCCAAAATAGTGCTGCCGCCCGGGATATTGGCATATACGGTTGTTATTTTATTTTGCTGTCCTTCTCTGCCTTGGCTATCAAATTCCAGTACAATTTCTCCTTGTCCGCCCGGAGGAACAGGGTCTTTGGTGTAATCGGCAGCTGTGCAGCCACACTGGGGTTGCACTTGCGAAATAACCAACGGCACTGTGCCAACGTTGGTAAATTTATAAGCATAGCGAACTTTCTTACCAGCTTGAATAGTGCCAAAGTTGTATTCTTGCGTTTCAAATTGGAACATGGCAAAAGCAGATTGTTGGGTCGCTGTGCTGTCGGTGTTGGTGGTTGCTGTGTTGGCAGCTTGCGACTCGGTAGCTGTTGAAGAAGAACTTGTCTGTTGCTCTTGTTTTTGAGGTGAACAGGCTGCCAATGCGCCTACTAATAAACAAATGATTACCTGCGTTTTCATAGAACAGTTGGATGTTTTTGCATCTGAGTTGAAATGAAGAGTAGCATTTTGAGCTAATTTTGTAAAGTTCACAAAATTATTCTGAGCATTGTTGCTTTACAATCTGTTTTTGTGGGTTTATCGAGTAGGGTTGCTGTTCATGGCGCGGTTTCATCCCAAAGCCAAAGAATTTTTGAAAGGACGCCAAGAGCAAAGGCTTGCTTGGGAAAAAATATTTTCTCATCATGCGCATCGGATAATATGGCTGCATTGTGCCTCATTAGGAGAGTTTGAGCAAGGCAGACCTATTATAGAAGCTTGTCGTCGAGCATACCCGCGCCATAAGCTGTTGCTCACTTTTTTTTCGCCCAGTGGCTACCAGCTAAGAAAGAACTACGAGCACGCTGACTGGGTGTTATATCTGCCACTGGATTCGCCCCAACAGGCAGAGCAATTAGTACGTTGGGTACGCCCCGAACTAGCACTTTTTGTCAAATACGAGTTTTGGTACTATTACCTTAGTGAATTGCACAAGCAGCAGATACCTACCATTCTATTTGCCGCTATCTTCCGCCCTTCTCAGCTATTTTTTAAGCCATATGGTAATTTTTTTCGCAAAATGCTACATTTTTTTAGTGAAATACATGTGCAGGACGAATCCTCACGCCAGTTACTAGCTAATATTGGCGTAACTCATGTAACTGTATCAGGAGATACGCGCATAGACCGCGTAGCACAAATTGCCGATGCGGCTGCATCTGTGGATGCAGTTGCTGATTTTGTAGCAGAAGAGCCAGTGATTGTGATGGGCAGTATTTGGCAAAAAGATTGGGAAGTGGTGAGCCGCGACGTGCAAATATTGCATAAACACTACAAATTCATTGTTGTACCGCATGAAATTAATGAGCGCTTCTTGCAGACTATTGAGCAGACCTTAGGCACCCAAAACTGCATCCGTTATTCTGCAATATCGCCTGAGCTAACGCATAAGTTAGGTGCTTATCGTGCCCTGCTCATTGATAAAATTGGGCTGCTGAGCAGCTTATACTTGTATGCCCAGATAGCCTACATTGGTGGAGGATTTAAGGAAGGACTACACAATATTTTGGAACCCGCAGCTTTTGGCGTTCCTGTTGTATTTGGAAACCGAAAATATCACCCATTTAGAGAGGCTAAGGAGCTATTGGCACAAGGCGGTGCACGCACTATTGCCAAATCAGGACAGTTTGCCGATATAGTTAGCTATTGGTTAAATAACCGTGCAGCGCTGCAAAACGCATCAGCGATTTGTAAGGATTATGTGCAGTACAACAGAGGTGCAACCCAGCAAATCATGGAAAGTATTTCGCGTTACTTACGTTAAAGGTGTTGAAGTGGATTTTTCGCATCGGGTTATTATGCTTATTGCTATTGCTAATGGCAATGGGTATCTACGTTGTGCTACAACCCGGCTATTTTCGCTGTCTCAACATTAGCCGCGAAAACATGACCATGATTGCCCCCCGTGTATATGTTACCCCACAAATGCCTGCTACTATGCGCGATTCTCTTTTGTACTACTTAAAGCAAGCACAACAGCGCATTATTGGCTTTTTTGGGTCGCAACAAGCCAACCCTATTATCATTGCTGGACATGACTTGTGGGCTATTCGTTATTTTGGGGCTGTACAAGCTCGCACAGGCATGACGCACCTAGCCCCCACAGGCGCATACATTGTACTTGCTCCTGAAGGCATCAATGCCGATGTACTAGCACATGAACTTTGCCATGCCGAATTAATGGCGCGAGTAGGATGGTGGAATCGTACTTTTCAGGTGCCTGCATGGTTCGACGAGGGCTTGGCAATGCTTTTAGACAACCGTTTCCCTAATGCCGAAACAGAGTGGCAGGCTATTACGCAAAATGGACAATATGCGCCTCCGCTTGCAGAACTTACTACTAATCGTTCGTTTTTCAGCAACCCTCATCACTTGTATTTGAACTATCTAACGGCTCGCCATGAAGTAGAGCAGTGGTATAGTGTTCATCGGCAACGAGGACTGCAATTGCTTTGCAAGTGCCTCGCCGATGGTCATTCATTTCACCAATGTTATAAACGCCCGCACCATTAGTGCACTTATACAGGGCTCACCCTATTCCCACAGCTCCTCGTGCCATTGTTCTGTGTCCTTACGAACAACTCCTCTGTTGCCGAATGTGGATTTTGGAATGAGGCGAACTACCCGTTGTTGGCGTTTTGTGAACACCTCCACTTTCCATACATGCCCATGCGCAAAGCACCAAAAAGATATTGCTGTTGTTCGTGTTCTCACGTTAGATGGCAACGAGCATTTTCTTGGGAAAGTGAAAAAAGGCACTTTCAGATGGTTATTCATTAGCGACTCTGAACATCAAGCCTTAAAAAAATCCGGAGTGCTTTTGAAAACTTGATTCACGGAAAAACTCTTGTGGTAGCATGTGGCAAACACAAAAGTATTACTATAAGCACCTGAGATGCGCTTCCCTCAGTAGGGAAGAAAATATTCGGGCAGCTACGCTTTTATCTGCCCAATCTGCATTAACTTGCACGCTATTATAACGAACGCCTTCACATTGGCACATTGTAAAAATTTGTTGTTGCTTTGAAATTACACCAAAACTTAGTAGGAGCTGTTGTAGAAGGACTACTGGCAATTTTTGGCGAAGAGCGTTACGCCGACAAAGTGATTGAAAGCCTACTACGTTCCAATCCTAAGTGGGGTTCTTCCGACAGAGGTTTTATTGCTGAAACCACTTACGACATGGTGCGCCATTGGCGGTTGTTGTGGTATTTAGCTGATAGTGAGCCTTCGTTGAAAAGTCACGCCCTCTGGCAGCTATTTGGCGTTTATTGGATGTGGCGTGGGTTTGAACTGCCCGACTGGTTTAAATGGGAACGCCCAGAGGCAATAGCCATTACTGCTCGCTTTGAACAGGCTAAACAAAGCGCCAAGCTATTGTACTCTTTTCCCGATTGGTTAGATGCCCGCGCCAATAATGAACTTGGCAGCGAGCGCTGGACAAAAGAGGCAGCAGCACTTAATATGCAAACACAGGTAGTACTGCGTGCCAACACACTGAAAACCGACCGCGATACGCTTATTCGCTTATTAGCAGAACACAACGTAGAGGCATATGGCATAGCCCAACTGCCCGATGCCATTGTGTTGAAGAAACGCCTGAATATTTTTGGCAATCCGCTCTACAAACAAGGCTTGTTTGAAATTCAAGATGCTGCTTCTCAGTTGGTTGCTCCTTTTTCCCATGTGCAGCCCGGTATGCGGGTAATAGATGCTTGTGCAGGTGCAGGCGGGAAGACGCTCCATTTGGCAGCGCTGATGCAAAATAAAGGCAGCATTATTAGCATGGATGTGGAAGCGTTTAAGTTAGATGAACTGCGTCGTAGGGCAAGGCGGGCAGGTGTTAGCATTGCTGAAACACGGCTGATAGAAAATAATAAGACTATTAAACGCTTGCGGGAGAGTGCTGATGTGGTGCTGTTAGATGCTCCTTGTTCAGGAACGGGGGTCATTCGCCGAAACCCCGACAGTAAATGGAAACTCTCCGAAGACTTTATTGAAAGAATACAGGAAACCCAGCGCGATATTTTGCGTCGTTATAGCCAAATGACCAAACCGGGCGGCACATTGGTTTATGCCACCTGCAGTATTTTGCCCTCGGAAAATATGCACCAAATAGAATGGTTTTTAGGCGAACAAGAGGGAAAAAATTTTGTATTGGAAGAACAACGCGCCGTTATGCCCTCTGAATTTGGTTTTGACGGGTTTTACATGGCACGCCTTAGGAGAAAGTAATCACTCGAACTGACTTTAAAAAGTAACGAAGCGCTTGCATAGTAGTTGTGAACGGTTGTAGATGCTTTGCTGTAAAATACAGCAAGCAGCATGTTATTTAACACATATTTTAGACGTTGGCTGGTAATCAGCTGTTTACAAGTAATGCTCCAAAGAACATGTCTTTATTTTACACTTGTCAAAGCATTTTTTTTGCTACCTTGCCAGATGAGTGTACAACACGCCGTAGAATTAAAAAACTGCTCGGAATTGTTGTACGGAGCCTTCTGCCATAACTTGGTAACTGCCTCAAACAGGCTACGAGTAGTTGTTTGTGATACACGAACAACGGCGCGTGCAACGGCGCGTGCAACGGCGGCGTGCAACGGCGGCGTGCAACGGCGGCGTGCAACGGCGCCTATAAGTTGTAGTTTTCAAGTGCTTTGTTGCATGGCTTGCTTTTTTTCTATCCTATTTGCTTGTTGCTTGAGACCATAAGTAAATGCTTAGCAATAAGCTATTCTTGAGTGGGTTTACTACCAAGCCACAAACGCTTCAACCATAGCACTACCCGCCGACTCAGCAAAATTTTGCAAAGCAGAGCAACTTGCGAAGCACTTATGCCCAACTTGCGGATAGCCAGTAGTATGTAGCGAATACTACTGCTGTAATAACCGGCTAAATAACTGTGAATGGCACAAAAACGGTAAGTATTGCCCCAGAGTATTGTTTGCTCTTGCGAACTGAGGCTAATTTGGTTTAAGATGAATTGCGTAGCAGCAATTCTACCAGCTATTACATTGCTATGCTTGGTCATGGAGCGATTTTTGTGTACCACTACAATGTTGGTTACTTCGTCTATGAGCAACAGTGCTCGGTGCTGGTAGTTAAGTAAATGAAAAATCCAATCTTCACAAAAGTTGAACTGCGGAGGGAACAGGTGAATATCGGGGCATTCTTTTTTGACACACACAAAAATACCTACAGGGTTGCCACTTAGAAACAAACGGTAATCATATCGTCCAGCAGGCAAATGATTAATCTCAGACTCTAAAATGCCTGTTTCAGTCTGCAACACAAATTTTGTTGTAAAAAAACATACATCAGGATTTTGGGCAATGGCGTGGGCAAGTGTTGCTAAGTGATGTGGCAGCATCCAATCGTCCGAATCATGAAAAACGACGTATTTGCCCTTGGCTAATGCAAAGCCTGTGTTGCGGGCAATGGAACGTTCTTCGTTTGCTTTGCGATAGTAGCGGATGCGGCTGTCGCGCTGCATCCATTGTTGCATCAATTGCGGGGTATTGTCGGTGCTGCCGTCGTCTATGAGCAGCAGCTCAAAATTGGTATAGGTTTGTGCAAGTACAGTTTCTAATACCTGAGGCAAAAATTCAGCGCGATTGTATGCGGGAATAACAACGGAAAAAAGCGGTACCTGAATGTGCATCGGCTAAATCTTTTGTAAAATCTGTGCTATTTGCTCTGCTTTCATTCCTGTTTGGGTAGCAATTTCTTCCACACTTTTGCCACTCTTGAACAAACTGATAACCATGAAAACAAGCTCTATGACCTTGGCTATTCCTTCTGCTCTGCCTTCTTCTCGTGCTATGTCCAATGCATGCTTCAAATCCCTGTACAATTTCAAATTCTCTTCATATGTCGCCCCTTTCTCCCGATTGAACTGAGCTATCTCTGCTAACTCAAAAAGTTTTACCAATATCCCCTCCCGCAACTCTTCGGGAACCCTGTCGAGTTTATTCAGATTCCGAAGCACATACATCCACTTATCAAAACGACTGGTCAACTGGTGCAAAGATTTGGTGAACTTGGGCATCTCCAAGTAAATGAAGGTCAGCTTGTCGTTGCAAGTTGCAATATCAGTGAGTTTTACATTGTAGCAGAATTTGTCTTTTGCGGCTTTGTCTTCATCGAATACAAAGTCCAAAATGGCAACCATGTAAACAGCATGAAGTTCGAAGTTCCGGTCAGAACTACGCTGTGCTTGCTCGCCTATGGGAAATGTGGAGTAATACACCGTACGGTCTTTGAAAAACTTCTGCTTGTTTTTTTGCAGCTCTACAAAGAACTTCTTCCCTCGCTCGTTTTCGCAATACAGGTCGAACACGGTGCGCCGGTTTTCCTCGCCACTACCTAAGCGGTCTGTTTTCAGATAGGTGAGGCTTGTGATTCTGCCCTGTTCTTGTTGCAACAGTTCGTTGAGGAAGTCCAGCGGCAGTTCTTTGCTCGTTGCCTCTCCAAACAGCCGCTTGAATCCATACTCGGTAAACGGATTGATGTATTTTTCTGTAAATTCCATTGTAGTATTGTTCACCGAAAAGAACAGTTAAAAATTCCTGCCTGCCTTCGGGGTTGATTTTAAGGTTTAGTCAGCCTTTTGACGTAGGTTTGACCTGCCAAAAGGCAATAACAAAGTTTTAAAATTATTCTAACATATGCTACGAATCCACTGCCTGATTGCCTTGCTTTGGTTTGCTTGGGCAGCTGTTGCGCAGCCGCCTGTTTTTACCCGTGCCGATACGTTGCGAGGGACACTGTTGCCGGAGCGAGCTTGCTACGATGTAACTTACTACGACCTTAACCTGAAAATAAAACCTGATGAGAAGGCGATTGCAGGTTATAACGCCATCACTTTCCGCGCTGTTCAGGATTTCAGCATTATGCAAGTAGATTTGGCTGCCAACATGACAATTGACCGCATTCTGTACGATGAATATCAAGTGCGGTTTCGCCGAGAAGGCAATGCAGTTTTTATCAATATGAACAGAAACATTCCCAAAGGCAGCGTTGGTACTGTCAAGATTTATTATCAAGGTCAGCCGCGCATTGCACCCAATCCGCCTTGGGATGGTGGTTTTTCTTGGGAGAAAGACAAACAAGGTCGCCCGTGGATTGGTGTAAGTTGTCAAGGGCTGGGAGCAAGTGTTTGGTGGCCTTGCAAAGACCATCCTTCCGACGAGCCGGACAGTATGCGTATCTATTGCGAAGTACCCGAACCGTTGATGTGTGTAGCCAACGGCAACCTTTCGGGCGTTGTGAGTGTGCCAGGCAGGTACAAAGGCTACGATTGGCGCGTCAGCTATCCCATCAATAATTATAACGTAACGCTTAATATTGCCCATTATGCTCACCTGAAAGATGAGTACACGGCTGCCGACGGTGAAAAATTGGCAGTAGACTACTACATTTTAGACTATAACAAGGAAAAAGCACAAAAGCATTTTGCGCAAGTAAAGCC
Organism: Bernardetiaceae bacterium; assembly: GCA_025056255.1. Taxonomy (GTDB): domain Bacteria; phylum Bacteroidota; class Bacteroidia; order Cytophagales; family Thermoflexibacteraceae; genus Rhodoflexus. The sequence goes on from JANWVT010000010.1 coordinate 29,679, forward strand.
CATGCTTGCCTGTTTTGAAAAACGATTTGGCAAATATCCTTTCTGGCGCGACGGCTTTGCATTGGTAGAAACACCTTACTGGGGTATGGAGCATCAGAGCGCAGTTGCTTATGGCAATAATTACCGCAACAACGAGTTTGATTTTGACTTCATCATTATTCACGAAAGTGCACATGAGTACTTTGGCAACAGCTTGACCATGAAAGACAACGCCGAACTCTGGATTCACGAGTCGTTTACTACCTATGCCGAAGTGTTGTACTTAGAATGCCTGACAGGCAGTACTGAAAAAACCATTGAATACCTCAAACAACAACGGCTGCGCATTCGCAATTTAGACCCCATGGTGGGGCAGTTTGGCGTGAATTACAACCGATGGCGCGACTCAGATATTTACTTCAAAGGCACGTGGATGCTACATTCTATCCGCCACACCATTGCCAACGATACGCTATGGTACAACACCATTTATGACTTTGCACAAAAATTCCGCATACAGCATCTTTCAACCGACGATGTAATCTCGTTTTTCAACAAACGCACCCGCAAGAACTTGACCCCCATTTTTCGCCAGTACTTGTTCTATACACAAGTGCCACAGTTGGAGTATAAGTGGGAGCAGAAAGGCAAAAAAACTACGTTGCATTATCGTTGGAATGCAGCCGAAAAAGACTTCAACATGCCCGTATGGGTACAACTCAACAAAGCCACAGGCTGGGTAAAGATTTTCCCGACAGCCCAATGGCAAGCACTGACCGACAAAAGAAACAAACAGCCCGACCTGCAATTCAACACCGACTTGATGTATTTCAAGCCGGTGGAAGCAGGGAAATAGTCAAACGGTCTGCACTATTTTTTGCTCGGCAGCACTAATGTTTTCTATGCCTCGGAGCAATGCATCAGGCGTAAAAGAAATGCTGTCGATGCCCTGTTCTACCAAAAACTGCGCAAAAGCGGGATGGTCGCTTGGGGCTTGCCCGCAAAGCCCGATTTTACGCCCTGCACGTTTAGCTGTTTGAATAACAAGCGAAAGCATTGCTTTTACAGCTTCGTTATTTTCATCAAACAAGTCGTTGATAATAGCAGAGTCGCGGTCTATACCAAGAGTGAGTTGTGTAAGGTCATTAGAGCCGATTGAAAAACCGTCAAATATTTCGGCAAACTCTTTTGCCAGAATTACGTTGCTTGGCACTTCTGCCATTACATAAACTTCCAGCCCGTTTTTGCCGCGCTCCAAGCCGTAGGACTTCATGGTTGCTAATACTTTTTTGCCTTCGGCTATGGTGCGGCAGAAAGGAATCATCAGCTTGACGTTAGTAAACCCCATTTCGTCGCGGACAATGCGCATAGCTTCACATTCCAGCCCAAACCCTTCGCGGTAGCGCTCATGATAGTAGCGCGATGCGCCTCTAAAACCCAGCATGGGGTTTTCTTCTTCGGGTTCAAAGGCTTTTCCACCAATGAGTTGAGCATATTCATTAGTTTTAAAGTCGCTCATACGCACAATGACGTCTTTGGGATAAAACGCCGCTGCTACCATTGCCACAGCTTCGGAAAGCTTCTCGGTGAAATATTTTTTCTTGTCGCTGTACTGTGCTGTAATGGCTTCAATGGCTTTTTTGTCTTTATAGTCAGGCAGTTCGTCGTATTTCACTAGCGCCATTGGGTGTACGCGGATGCTGTTGGTAATGATAAATTCCATACGGAGCAACCCTACACCTTCGTTAGGATAGCGAGAAAGTTTGAATGCTCTGTCTGGGTCTGCCAAAATGAACATGGGTTGTGTATGCGTAGCAGGAATTTGCTGAAAGTCAATTACTTTTTCCTCCCATTCTAATTTGCCGTCGTAAACATAGCCTTCGTCGCCTTCGGCGCAGGAAACGGTGATGATGCGTCCGTCGTGCAATTTCTCGGTTGCATCGCCCGTACCTACTACTGCATGAATGCCTAATTCTCGGGCAACAATAGAGGCATGACTGGTTCTGCCGCCTTTGTTGGTAACAATACAAACCGCTTTGCGTAGCAGTGCATTCCAGTCAGGATTGGTGATGTCTGCCACTATGATGTCGCCCTGTTGCACCTTGCCTGCGTCTGCCAATGAGCGCACGATGCACACTCTGCCACTTGAAATGGCATTGCCGACAGCCTTTCCTTTGCACAGCGGCGCAGTTTTAGAAAGTAGTGTATATTCTTTGACAGAAATGTTTTGTTTTTGCCTGTGTACGGTCTCGGGGCGCGCCTGCACAATAAACAATTCACCTGTAATGCCATCTTTTGCCCATTCTATGTCCATTGGCATTTGGTAATGTTGCTCGATGGCATAGCACCAGCGCCCCAGTGTTTCCACGTCGGTATGGGTGATGGAATATGTACCGCGCTCTTGTGGCGAAGTTGCTATGTTTGCAATAGGGCGCTCTGTTCCCCGCGAATAAACCATTTTGTTTTCCTTTGCGCCCAACTTTCTGCTAATCAATGCTTTTCTTCCTTGTGCAATGGAAGGTTTGAACAAATAAAACTCATCGGGATTGACCGCCCCTTGTACAATATTTTCGCCCAGCCCCCATGCGGAAGTGATGTAGATAACCTTATCAAACCCGCTTTCTGGGTCTAAGGTAAAAGCTACGCCTGCGCTGCCCTTGTCGGAACGCACCATGCGCTGCACACCCACCGAAAGGGCTACATGCATATGCTCAAAACCATTATCTAAGCGGTATTTGATGGCGCGGTTGTTGAAAAGTGACACATAACAACGCTGTATTGCGGCTATCACCGCCTCTTCGCCTTGTATATTCAGAAAGCTATCGTGTTGCCCTGCAAAACTTGCAGTGGGGAGGTCTTCGGCGGTAGCACTGCTTCGTACAGCAAAGGATTGCTCTTCATGGTGGCTTAGCAAGGCTAATGACTGCCTTACTTGTTGCGAAATGGCATCAGGCATACTCCCCGAGGCTATCAATTCGCGGCACTTGCTGCCCACTTCGGGCAAATTGCGGAGATGTACCGTGTCTAATTGTGCTAATGTCTGAGAGAGTTTATCTTTCAATCCATTCTGGTCTACGAAATGCCAATAGGCTGCTGCCGTAACGGCAAAGCCATCGGGAATATTGATGCCCAAGGGAGAGAGTTGGTTAAACATCTCGCCTAATGAAGCATTTTTGCCACCTACAGATGCAACATCTGTGTTGCGGATTTGGCTGAAAGGAATGCAAAAAGTCATAACTATTCGGTGAAGGTTTGTTTGTCAGAAAATAAAGCTACAAAAATTGCACAGCTACTCAAAAATCTTCATGGAAACTTAATCATTATCAAGGCTTTGCGCTTCTGTAGTTTTGGCGTACCTTTGCGCCTCAATTGAGGGGGAAAGCCCTTGTGTATCATTTGGTTTCTTATGCAAAACATCCGCAACATTGCCATTATTGCTCACGTTGACCACGGCAAAACGACACTGGTGGACAAAATCATCCATACTTGTCAGGTCTTCCGCGACAATCAGCAAACCGGCGAACTTATTCTGGACAATAACGACTTGGAGCGCGAACGCGGCATTACTATTGTTGCCAAAAACGTATCGGTGCGCTACAAAGGCGTAAAAATCAATATCATAGATACTCCCGGACACGCCGATTTTGGCGGCGAAGTAGAGCGCGTGCTCAAAATGGCAGACGGCGTGTTGTTGTTGGTGGATGCATTTGAAGGACCTATGCCACAAACCCGCTTTGTACTGAGCAAAGCCATCGGGCTGGGTTTGAAACCAATTGTAGTAATTAACAAGGTGGACAAAGAAAACTGCCGCCCCGACGAGGTACATGAGGCTGTTTTTGACCTGATGTTCAATTTGGGTGCCACCGAAGAGCAGTTAGATTTCCAAACTCTTTACGGCTCATCTAAACAAGGCTGGATGAGCTACGATTGGAAGGTGAAAACCGACAACATCTTGCCATTGCTGGATACTATTTTGGAAGTAATTCCGCCTGCACCCTCGCCCGAAGGTATTCCGCAGATGCAGATAACCTCATTGGATTATTCGGCTTATGTAGGACGCATTGCCATCGGGCGTGTATTTCGCGGCGTGTTGCAAGAAGGGATGCTTATGGGTTTGTGCAAGCGCGACGGCAGCGTTCAAAAAGTGCGCATCAAAGAACTGTTCGTATTTGAAGGTTTAGGTCGGGAGAAAGTAAGTGAGGTGCGTGCCGGGGACATTTGCGCCGTAGTAGGTTTGGAAAATTTTGAAATTGGCGATACGCTAACCGATGTAGAAAATCCTGAACCGCTGCCACGTATTGCCATCGACGAGCCGACTATCAGCATGGTATTCAGCATCAACAACTCTCCTTTCTTCGGCAAAGAGGGCAAGTTTGTAACCTCTCGCCACTTGCGCGACCGTCTAATGAAAGAAACTGAGAAAAACCTTGCACTGCGCGTAGAACCTACCGACTCGGAAGACCGCTTCTTGGTCTATGGTCGTGGCATTTTGCACTTGTCGGTACTAATTGAAACCATGCGCCGCGAAGGCTATGAATTGCAAGTAGGTCAGCCACAAGTTGTTTATAAACAGATCAACGGACAGCGCCACGAACCTATAGAGACACTGGTAGTAGATGTTCCTGAAGAGTTTGCAGGAAAAGTAATTGAGTTGGTAACGCAGCGCAAAGGCGACTTGCTTGTTATGGAACCCAAAGGTGACCTGCAACACTTAGAATTTAATATTCCGGCGCGTGGATTAATAGGCTTGCGCAGTAACCTACTAACTGCCACCCAAGGCGAAGCAATTATTTCACATCGCTTCAAAGGTTATGAGCCTTTTCGCGGTCCTATTCCAGAGCGCATTAACGGCTCTCTCATTTCCATGGAGAGCGGACCTGGAACAGCTTATGCCATTGATAAATTGCAAGACAGAGGCATCTTTTTTGTTGATCCGGGCGAAGAGGTCTATGCTGGGCAGGTCATTGGCGAGCACAACCGCCCCAATGACTTGGTCGTAAATATCCAAAAAGGCAAAAAATTGACAAATATGCGTGCCTCAGGCTCAGATGAAAACGTGCGCATTGCTCCTAAGCGTCAGTTTTCGCTCGAAGAAGCCATGGAATATATTCAAAAAGACGAGTACGTAGAAGTTACTCCGCTGAGCATCCGCATGCGAAAAATTATATTAGACGAAAACGAACGCAAACGTTACGAGAAACGCGAATTAGAGACAGCCTGATGCATATTCACAGTACGCCCAAGTGGCTGCACCGTTGGCTTAGCGGCTTTACTTGGCATAAGCCAACCGATAGAAAGGTGCTTTATCTTACTTTTGACGACGGTCCTATTAGCATGACAGAGTGGATTTTGGACGTACTGAAAGATTACGACGCAAAAGCTACCTTCTTTTGTGTTGGAGAGAACATCATGCGCAATCCGCACATATTTTGCCGCACTCTTGCCGAAGGGCATGCAGTGGGCAACCATACCCACAATCACCTAAGTGGCTGGAAGAGTTCGTTGAAGCATTACTTAGCAAATACAGCTTTGTGTTGTGCTACAATGCAAAAATATGGAGCCGTTTGTCGGCTTTTTCGTCCACCCTACGGACGCATTACGGCTCGCCAAGCTACTGCTTTGCGCCAGCAATACGAGTTGATTATGTGGGATGTGCTGACCTGCGACTACAGCCCTCGCATTCGTCCGCAAGACTGCCTGCAAAACTCTATTGCTGCTACCCAAAAAGGCTCTATTGTTGTTTTTCACGACAATAAAAAAGCAGACGTTAACATTCGTTATGCTCTGCCGCGCTATTTGGCACATTTTGCCGATTTAGGTTTTACTTTTGAGTGTTTGTAATCATTTATGCCATAATGCAGCGCTGCTTGTAGGTGGCAATTGCTTCACTCATGAGTTCCTTGCCGAGTTCCATCAGTTCAGAAGCTTTGAAAAACTCGAAAGTGCCTGCCGAGTCAGCTGGGATGTTGACTAATATGTCTATTTCATGCCTATGGCGTGCAATCGTTAATTGAGCCATTCGTCGAACCATGGCTGAGGAAGAAGCTGTTAACAGCGAATAATAACCTAAACTTTGCTTGTCTGCTGAAGAAGTCAGTCGGGAGAGGCGATTAATAAAGCCATTGATACTAAATCTGCCATTGGCATCGGTCAGGTCTGTTTGGTAATGTGCCTGATGATGAGCAATGTTTTTCTCAGCTGTTTTAGTAAGCGGTTCTCCATATAAGTTGATAACCACCAATAGCTCATCTCCTGTGCGTGGTACGTGTTCAATAGGCACTGGATTGAGCACCCCGCCATCTACTAAAAATGTATTGCCAAATTTCACTGGTGTAATTACAGCAGGAATAGCAATGGAAGCGCGGGCTGCCTCATAAAAACTGCCACGTGTAAAAACCACTTCTTGCTCATTTAAAATATCGGTTGCTACAGCAGCATAGGGAATATGCATCTGCTCTATAGGCATATCTGGGATAAGCATTTTCATTTTTTCAAACACTTTCTCCCCTTTAATTAAGCCATGAGGCGCCAAAGTAAAGTCCATCAATCCCCATACATCGCGTTTGTTGAGTGTCTTAATCCAATTAGTGTAGGTTTCCAGTTGTCCCATGGCATATACGCCCCCAATAACTGCTCCAATAGAAGAACCTACTACGGAAGCAATTTGAAAACCGTTCTCTTCTAAGGCTTGGATAGCTCCTGCTTGTGCTAAACCGCGCGAGCCCCCACTGGACAACACTAAGGCTACTTTCTTGTTTTGCTTCATTTGTTGTAGTTAGCTTGTTGTTTAATAGGTTGCAATGTTAGTTTGATGTCGCATGGATTAAAATTTAAAAATGACAAAATTTTTACAACATAAAAACTTTTTCATCAGTGTTGAGAACAACTAACGCCACTGTTATTTTTCTATGCAAATCAGAACGAATCGGACAAGGCATAGGTTACAAAAGAGGGGTTGCGCTCCTGATCCTTATGCTTGGCAAGCAAGTTAAAACTTTTTTATTTCGCATGCCGCCTTAGCAGTTGTTTAGGTTTTTAGAGGGTTCATTTTGCCAATATAGTTTAAAGGCAAACTCGCTGCTGTTTGTGTTCTCACCAACTACCCTGTTGCAAGTATGCACTACGGTGTAGTAAGGTTGTCAGTTACAAAATACCATCATCCTGTCTAAGTGGTTTTTATCCATCATGTCGGTCTTTGTAAAACCTAAGCATATTCTTACACCTGTCAGATTTATTTGCTGCATAAAGGTGCGCTTCTGTTTGTACTCTCTTTGCCGTTGTTGGCGCATTTACAAACAATCGTTCGTAGTGTGCAACAACACATACAAGGGCGTGATATGTGCACTATAGCCAAGTGAAGGATATTTTGAACCTGCTGATTACGAAGTTTTTCCTGCCACAACCACTACAATTTCTCCTTTAACAGCTTTTTGGCTAAAGTAAGCAAGCACTTCTGCCACTGTTCCTCTAACCATTTCTTCGTGCAGTTTGCTGATTTCACGGGCAACACAAATCGGGCGGTCAGCGCCACAATGCAATTGCAACTCTTCGAGCAGTTTGAGCAGGCGGTGTGGCGATTCATACAATACAATGGTATGTTCTGAGTGGGCAATCTGTACCAGTTGGGTGTGCCTGCCCTTCTTATGAGGTAAAAATCCCCAAAATGTGAAAACATCACACGGCAAGCCCGAAGCTACTAACGCTGGAACAAAAGCTGTTGGACCGGGCAGACATTCCACAGCAATACCCTCGCGTATGCAAGCGCGAATTAGCAGAAAGCCCGGGTCGGAAATACCGGGTGTGCCCGCATCGCTGACCAATGCTCCTTTTTGCCCTTCTTTGAGGCGTGTCAAAATGCTTTCTAAGGCTTTGTGTTCATTAGCAGCATGAAAACTCAGCAGTGGCTTTTTAATGTCGAAGTGTTTCAACAAATTGCCGGATACGCGTGTGTCTTCTGCAATAACAAAATCGGCTTGGCGCAATACGCGCAAGGCGCGCAAGGTAATATCTTCCAAATTACCTATTGGGGTGGGAACAACCGTGAGCATGCCAAGGGTTACAGATTTTCACCCAATTCTAAAACTTCCCAAGTATGGTCTGCTAATAAGTGGACTTTGGCGATGAATTTAGAATACTTGCGACTGCGCCCCCATTCGTTAGGGGCAATCAGAGAAAGCACATCTCGCTGTCCTTCGCGTTCATACAGGTAATAGATGCGCCCAATCAGTGGTTTAAATCGCATTTCTGCTTGGTAGATGCGCTCTGAAACCCAAATGCGTTCTTGAATAGCCTTTGCTTGGTTGACCAATGTTTGCATTTGCTCATACAACTGCTGCATTTGCGAACCTGTCTGCTGTCGCATGGCTTCAAGGGCATTGGCTTTGATGCTTCCTTCATCTTCAGGTTTGATAACAGCACCTCCTACCGTATGCGCATAGGGCAGCGTACTGGGATGAGTGCTTATCTTCTCCCGCATTTTTTCTATGTCGATGCTATTTATATCAACAGGTTTGCCAATTTTTTCGTTCTCTGGTTGGGGCATATTATTGTTTTCTAGTAAATCTAACGTGCAATTACCTTAACAACCAAAAAGGCTTCTGTTTGTTTATACTGCCACAGGTGCTTTAATAGCAGGGTACGGGTTGTAGTTGAGCAATTGAAAATCTTCGTACTTGAATGCAAAAATATCTTTTACTGACGGATTAAGCCTTATTTGCGGCAGCGGACGTGGTTGACGACTCAGTTGTAAACGAACTTGCTCTAAATGGTTCAGATAAATGTGTGCATCACCCAAAGTGTGTATAAATTCACCCACTTGCAAGTTACATACCTGAGCTATCATCATTGTCAGCAGGGCATAAGAGGCGATGTTGAATGGCACCCCTAAAAAAACATCTGCACTTCGCTGATAGAGCTGACAAGAAAGTTTACCATTGGCAACGTAAAATTGGAACAGCACATGGCACGGCGGCAGTGCCATGTGCTCCAGTTCGGCAACATTCCAAGCACTTACTATGAGGCGGCGCGAGTCGGGATTGTGCTTAATTTGGTCAATCAGTTGTGTAATTTGGTCAATAGTGCGCCCGTCGCTACCTTGCCAACTGCGCCATTGTTTGCCGTAAATAGGTCCTAGTTCGCCTTGAGCATCTGCCCATTCATCCCAAATGCTCACACCGTTTGCTTTCAGATAGCCGATGTTAGTGCTGCCTTGTAAAAACCACAGTAATTCGTAAATAATCGACTTCAAATGCACCTTTTTAGTCGTTACCAAAGGAAACCCTTCGGCAAGGTTGAAGCGCATTTGATAGCCAAAAATGCTAAGGGTACCGGTTCCTGTACGGTCGGCTTTGCGTACACCATGAGCTAAAATATAGCTGAGCAAGTCGTGATATTGCTGCATATGTGCAAAAGTAACACATGAAAGATGTTTTTTCACTCGTTCAATTGTGCTCACAGCAAAGTGGGCAGCCGAACCATTTAGCCCTTGTTGGTTCGAATCTATTTTGTGCCACCGTGCCAGCTATTATTACTGCAAGAGTAATTCCAAATAAAGCATCTTTGCGTTTGTCTAAGGCTTATCTTCTTGCAATAACCAACAGGCGGTTGTCAACTTTTTCCATTTTCACATAAGGCACATCGGCTTGTTGCAGCCACGTTTTGATGTCTGTTTCTGATGGAACAATACGCCTGAGCGAGTGAAGCGGAAAAGTAAAAATAGCAAAGCGCTTAGCAGTTTTGCAAAGCGTAATAACAGACTGCTCTACGCAAACAGTTTTTCGCGACAAATCTAAGGCAATCACTACATCAAACTGTTGATGAGGTGAAAAAATGTTCTGAGGTGCCGTTTCTTGTATTTGCAGAAAACCCATACCTCCTTTTTGTAGTGCATAGGCAACAGCCAAATGGCGCGGACTGGCTTCGGTAATAGCAGCCGAAAGATAGCGGAAATGCCGCAGCCAACAAATGGTAAATTGCAGATAGTCAAAACCTACTTCCAGCATGTTGTCTGGGCGGATGCCATTGAGCAATGTCAGTATTTTTTGGAAAATAGCTGGAGTAGGAGTTTGCTTAAACCAAGCAAGTTCGGGCAGTTGCCTTTCTATCCCTTCCTGCAGCAGAACTTGCTGTTCTGTGGGGGAAAGTTCGGAGAATGGCTTGCGCACCAGTGCCTCTACAAGGGGGGAAACCGGTATTTGTGTATCTTGCAGCAAGCCGCGAATGTAGGCAGCAGCTAAAAATAGATGATATTCTTCCGACACCATGCAACGAATTTACAAAGCTTGCCTTAATGATACGGGATTGTTTATTGCCTTTGTTGCAACAACTTTTTGCTATGGATATGCGTCGCACGGACAACTCGGCATGACCTTAGACAGTTACTACTACCTAGCTGCTGCTCAAAACTGGGCGGCGCGCTGCATGTTAGTTGACCATTTGGGAAACACTTATACAAACTGGCCACCGTTGTATCCGTGGCTGCTTTCATTAGGGGCGCCAGATATAATGTCCTTTGCTGTTTGGCTGCATGGCATAGCCTTAGTAGCAAGTGTTTTCTTTTTCTCCCGATGTTTGCCTAATGGGCAGCCTTCTTGGTTACGCACCACTGTTTTGCTGAGCTATGGACTATATGCGCCACTGTTGGCATGCAGCATTTATTTGTGGTCGGAAGTGGTGTTTATGGCACTATTACTGGCAGCTTTTGTTGCTTTTAGCAAATCAGACAAGCAGCCATGTGGGCGGGTTTTGTACATTGTAGTAGCAAATTTGATGTGTTTGCAGCGTCATGCCGGTATTTTTTTTGTCGCTGCATGGGCATTAGCACGTTTGCTTGAACCTTCGCCTTGGCAAAGTAGAATACGTGCTGCCTTTGCAGAGGGAGTAGCAGCTTCTGCAGCTTTCTGGATTTGGCAATGGCGCAACTTCTGCTGGATAGAACATGCACAAGATTTTCGGCAAAATGCAGGGTTGGTTAGTCTTTCAGAAAGCATTGAGCTTAGTGTGTCAGCCATGAGCACTTGGCTGCTGCCGCTTCCATTACCAGTTGCTTTGCGCATAGCAGTTGTGGGAGTAGCAGGGGCAATCATTTTATTTTTTGTTTTGAAAGAAAGACAAAAAGAGCACATTACTAATGCATTATTGCTCAGTTTTGGGTGCTATCTTGCCGGTATGTGGGTGTTGCGCATGAACATTCCCAGCGAAAACGATCGCTATTTTTTGCCCCTTTTCCCTTTTTTTCTAATACTACTGCTTCAAGTTTTGGGCACGCGCCCTAAAATAATTATCCTCTTGCTGGTTTGGATATGTTTGTACCAAACAGCAAGAGGACTTAAAAACACTTATCAATGGCACCAAAACAATGCAACTCGGTACGAATCAATCTCTAATGAAAGGATAATCGGGCTGCACATACACGTCGGTGAAAGCCTCTGAGGGGTCTGGGAAGGGGGAGGCTTCGGCAAACTGTACAGCATCTTCTACAATAGCTTTTACGCGGGCGTCAATAGCCGCCAATTCTTCTTGCGTAGCAATTTGCTTATTCAGAATAGTGGCACGTACTTGTTCGATGGGGTCTAATTGCTTGTAGGCTTCTACTTCTTCTTTGGTGCGATATTTTTGAGGGTCAGACATAGAGTGTCCGCGGTAGCGATAGGTACGCAACTCTAATAAAGTAGGACCTTCGCCGGCGCGCGCCCGTGCTGCCGCTTTGGCTACAGCATGGTGCACAGCTTCTACATCCATGCCATCTACGGGCATAGAAGGCATCTGGTAAGCCTCTCCCAGTACGTACAGGTCTGTAACGTTAGAAGTGCGCTGCACAGAAGTACCCATAGCATAGCCGTTGTTTTCAATAGCAAAAATGACAGGTAGTTTCCACGTCATAGCCATGTTGAGCGTTTCATGAAAGGCTCCTTGCCGCACCGCACCGTCGCCCATATAGCAGATACACACGTTACCCGTTTTATTGTATTTCTCCGCAAAGGCAATACCTGCCCCCAAAGGTATTTGTCCGCCTACAATGCCGTGCCCTCCCATGAAATTTACGTTTTTATCGAACATGTGCATCGAGCCGCCTTTACCTTTGGAGCAGCCAGTAGCTTTGCCGTACAGTTCTGCCATTACAGCGCGTGCACTCGTGCCCAATCCTAAGGGATGCGCGTGGTCGCGATAGGCAGTAATCCACTTGTCGTTTTTGCGCAAAGCTGTAATGGCTCCGGCAGCACACGCTTCTTGACCAATATATAAATGACAAAACCCCCTAATTTTTTGCTGTCCATAAAGCTGTCCTGCTTTCTCCTCAAACTTACGCATCAGGTACATGCTTTCGTACCAATACATATACGTTTCTTTGGTAAAATTGCCTTCGGCATCTACTACATTGACAGGAGGGGTCAAAACAAGTTCCATATTCATTTATTCGTATTGATGCTTTGCTAATGAAAACCAAGCGACTCGGCGCCATGGGCAAAAATAGACAAAAACATAGGATTATCAACCGATTCCACAAAGAGCTCTACATATGCAAAAAAATATATATGAACATATGTTTTTTTATTTAAAAACATTTTCTATCTTTGTGCAATCAAACCAATCTAAACAGCGACTCAATTTAGGAAAAGCCTATGAAAATAGAACAATTTGAAGACAAAGGTCTCGCGCACTATGCGTATGCTATTTTAAGCGAGTCTGACAAATCAGTAGTACTGGTTGACCCTGCTCGCAATCCTCAACCGTATTATGATTTTGCGGCTGCTCATGGTGCTACTATTGTAGGCGTGATTGAAACCCACCCACATGCTGACTTTGTAAGCTCTCATTTGGAGATTGCCCAGCAAACAGGTGCAAAAATCTATGTGAGCAAACTATTAGGTGCTGAATACGAACACGTTCCTTTCGATGAAGGCGACACCATCAGCTTAGGAGATTTCACACTTCGCGCTTTAAATACGCCGGGGCATTCACCCGACAGCATCAGCATTGTGCTAAGTGTAAATGGTAAAGACTATGCCGTATTTACTGGCGACACGCTGTTTATTGGCGATGTAGGGCGTCCAGATTTGCGCGAAAGTGTAGGCAACCTGACAGCTCAGCGCGAGGAACTTGCTCGCCAAATGTATCACAGCACGCGTGAAAAACTCATGAAATTAGACGATGACGTGCTGGTATTTCCTGCACACGGAGCAGGCTCGCTTTGCGGCAAAGCATTGAGCGGTGCCAACTCCAGCACGATTGGTGCAGAAAAAATGAGCAATTATGCGCTGCGCCCTATGAGCGAAGATGAATTTGTAAAAGAACTCATTGCCGACCAGCCTTTTGTGCCGAAATATTTTGGATTCGACGTGCTGATGAACAAGAAAGGCGCACCAGCATACCAACCCAGTATTAGCAGCGTGCCTCGCTTGCAACCTATTCGCAGCCAAGCCGATACAGCCCAATTAGACCGTAACGTATTGATTGTAGACGCCCGCCCGCAGGTGGCATTCCGCAAAGGACACTTGCGCAACTCCATTAATTTGATGAACGGAGGTAAATTTGAAACTTGGCTGGGTAGCATTGTGAATCCGGGAGAGCCATACTACTTAGCAGCTGCCGACGAAGCCACCCTCAACGAATTGATCGCTAAAGCAGCTAAAATTGGCTACGAAGGAGCCATTAAGGGAGCTTTCGTGTTAGATGGCAGCTATACTGAACTGACCTCACCAGAAATTGATTTGGAAGCATTCCGCAAGCATCCGTCCGACTATGCTATTGTGGATATTCGCAACTGGTCAGAAATTAATACGAAGAAAATTTTTGAAGGAAGCCTAGCTGTTCCCTTACCTGAACTGCGCGAACGCATTAGCGAAATTCCGAGAAATAAACCTGTGGTTGTACACTGTGCAGGTGGCTATCGCTCCGCAGCAGGCGCTAGCATTATCGCCAATTTGTTAGAAAAAGAGGGCGTTACAGTTTACGACCTCAGCGAGGCGATTACTACATTTAATTGACAGTTGATTGATGGGTTGTATGAAACAGCTTGCCGCATTAATGGCAAGCTGTTTGTTTTTGTTGCCCAACAGAATTTTATGCAATAGCTAAACTTTCTGCATCAGCAAATTGTATTAGTACAAGTAGGTGTGCAAAAGCAACGCATGAAGGCAAGCATTAATAGTAAACTGATGCGTAAAAGCTGGATACTGGTTCTGTGGATGAGCCTCCTACATGTTGCTTGTTTTAAAAAGAATTTACCAGAATCGCCTCAAACAGATTTTAATGCACCGCTACGCCCTTATCAGTTGCAAATTCCCGATTATTTCAGCCGAAATTTTCGCATTCCCGACGATAACCCGCTAACAGAACAAGGCGTAGAACTGGGGCGCATGTTATTCTACGATACACGTCTTTCTTCCGATAATAGTGTTTCTTGCGCCTCTTGCCACCAACAAAGCGCTGCTTTTTCCGACAATAATCGTTTCAGCAAAGGAGTAGAAGGGCGAACAGGTACGCGCAACAGCATGTCGTTGGCAAATTTGCTCTGGGTAAATCGCTTTTTTTGGGATGGGCGTGCTACTTCGCTCGAGTCGCAAGCACTGTTTCCACTTGGACATCCCGACGAAATGAACCTACCACCAGAACAAGCCGCCGCTAAGCTGCAAACCTTGCCTGAGTATCCACCCCGCTTTAAACAAGTATTTGGCTCTGAACAAATTACGCCGCTCAACATTGCCAAAGCGCTGGCACAGTTTCAACGCACGCTCATCAGTGCTAACTCTCGCTACGACCGCTACTTGCGCGGCGAGTATCGCCCCACAGCATTAGAATTGCAAGGCATACAGTTGTTTTTTACTCATCCGATTCCTGAAATCGGGCTGCGTGGCGGCAATTGCGGCGACTGCCACGTCGGTCCGCTGGTGCAAGGCGACCCAACTGCATTCAGGGGCTTCCATAATAACGGCTTAGACCCCGATGCTACACTCGCGCCCGGGCTACAAAATGTTACTGGCAACCCTAACGACCGCGGTAAATTTCGAGCGGTCTCTTTGCGCAATATTGCCTTAACTGCCCCTTACATGCATGACGGCAGATTTCAAACCTTAGAACAAGTTTTGGAGCACTACGACCAACACATACAAATGAGCCGCACCTTAGACCCGCTCATTATTGAAGCCAGTAACGAGATTCGAAACGACAACAATGCTCCCGTTAAGCTCTATCTTACCCCACAAGAAAAGCGCGCCATACTTGCATTTTTGCATATGCTTACCGACAGCACCTTTATTCAAGATAAGCGTTTCAGCAATCCTTTCATAAACAGATAGGATGGCATAACAGCAGGGCTCTGTTTTTTTGCTATCAGAATTTTTCAGTTTTGTGTAGTAAGCAGAAAATCTGTTTTATTTTGTCGGTCTGTTTGGTTACCGTTCCATACACCTTTCCCAACTATTTTAAATAGGTTATGAGAAAAGTAATATTACTCCCACTGTTTTGGTGGCTGCTTGTTGCTTGTAAGCAGCCTTCGTTGCATATGGTACAACGCTACGACAACAATCCAGCTTCGCCTATTTTACAAGGCGTAGAAATACCTGCCGGAAAGCGCTGGATTCACACCAGTGGCATTGTAGCCGCCATTGCCGACAGCAGTGCTGCCCCGGGCAGTCGGCAGCGCTTTGGCGATACATACACCCAAAGCATTAGCATTATCAAGCGCATAGAAGGAATTTTAAAACAAGGGGGAATGTCTTTAAGCAACGTGGTATTCTTGCGCGTGTATGTGGCACCAGACCCACAAAAAGGCAATCAACCCGACTACAACGGCTGGTTTGAGGCTTATAAGCTGTTTTTTAACAATCCGCAAAATCCAGTAAAGGTAGCACGCAGCACGCTGGGCGTACAATCATTGGTAACACCTGACTACCTAATTGAAATTGAAGCTATTGCGGTGGAACAATAAGGACATGGTAAGGTTTTTCCGGAGCACAAATTAAAAGGGAATCGGCTCAATATGAATTTGGCAAAACGCTAAATAACTACTTAGACGGGGTTGGCATGATTGCCGGGCTATGATTTTTCACCGTTGCCTATCTCCCTTTACGTGGGCAGTGGTTGTTCATAAGGACATGCACAACGGCAGCGCACAATAAACATGCAGGCTCTATTTTCCTTGGACAGGATAGCAAAGATTGACAAGAGTTAAGGAGCTGAAAACAACTTCACTATATTGCAGCGTTTGTCCTTACTTGCAACAAGGTTGCTTTTGAGGACACAAACAACGGCGAAGACGTAAACGACTAACTGATAAAAACAAGGTAAGACCAAGCACCCCACAGGGAATTAAAAAAGTGTGTCCCGATTTGAAAACGCATCCCGAATACGCATTTTTCATGCCCTACCATACCAGCAAAAAGGGCAGCCCGCAGAGCCGCAGCGGTGCAAAAGTTTGAGGCATTTTTTCCCTATTAGTCCATACGCCTATTTTTGGCGTTTCCCTTTTCTGAATTGCATCCCTTTTTCAGGGGATAAAAAACCCGCTCAGAAGTGCTTCTAAGCGGGTTTTTAGTGCGAAAGTGCCCAGAAGAGGATTCGAACCTCCACGCCATTACAGCGCCGCCACCTGAAGACGGTGCGTCTACCAATTTCGCCATCTGGGCAAATCCTATCTGCAAAGATGCATCACTTTGTACTTATGCGCAAGAGTTTAACTAAAAAATTAGCATATCCCCGAGCAGCTCAAACCCTAACTTGTAGCGTTTTACTGAGGGCTGTAATGTGTTGCGCTTTGTGTGTACTTGCAATGCATTTATTAGAAAAAAGGCTAACTTTTCTGATTGGTTATGCTGTTTTGCCCTTTTAGAACAAGCAACACAGAAGCTTTGGCAAGGATTGCCGACAACTTCGGTATTTGGGAAATGTACGCGACCGACTCCCACATCCTTACGGAATAGCCGATGCCGTACGATGGATAGAATGGAATTGTGTAGCTTGTTCGAACCAACCACCGACTTTGCCATTGAGTATAACGGATAACTCGCCGACGATATTGGTATTTCACTACATAAAATAATGAACGATTTACGGGAGAAATTGGCTATTGGCTAGGTAAGGGTTTTCGTGGTAAAAACATTATGCCGCAATTGATTCCCCAATGTTGCTGTTATCGTTTCCTGACCTTTGTTCTCAAGCGCATTGAGGCTATTGTTTTTGCCACCAATGAAGCCTCCAAAAGTACTGGAAAAATCAGGATTTCAACCGGAAGCCATCCATAAAGAAGCTTACTATAAGTGCAGCAAAGTAATTGATGGCTAGCGATATGTCAAATTTATAGAAAATTATGCCAAATAAAACTTTCGCATTTTTGCTTTTAGCGTGTTGAGGCTGATGCCTAAGGCTTTGGCAGTATGCGACAAGTTGTTGCGAAAATGACGCAAGGCTTTTTGGATGTGAGCTCGTTCTACTTCTTCTATGCTCCAGCCAGTGGGAGAAGTGGTAATAGATAACTCACTACTCTCAATTTCATGTAACACCATGTTCAGTGTAATGCGTGGTTCATGCCGATAGAATACATACAAACCTGCTAATAAGTTTTGCAACTGCCTAATGTTGCCGGGGAAGTTGCATCGAACAATAAAATCAACTGCTTCAGTTGAAATTTGTGCTGGTCTGCCATGGTTGAGTTTGCGGGCTTGTTGCTGCCATAAAAAGTTGAACAGTTGTTGGCGTTCACTTTCAGGGAGGTCTGCCCAAGCAGGCAGTTTAATAGGAGCAGGGTTGAGCCGGTAGTAGAGGTCGTCGCGGAAAGTACCTTGTGCAATCATTTGCAACAAGTTTCTGTGTGTAGCGGCAACAATGCGAACGTTTACCTTTCGGGGGCGTGTATCGCCTAATGGTATAATGACTCCGTCTTGTAATACGCGCAGCAACGACTGTTGTAGCAGTAAGGAAGCATCGCCTATCTCATCAAGAAAAAGCGTGCCCCCGTTAGCTGCTTCAAAATAGCCTATGCGACTTTCTACGGCACCTGTAAAAGCCCCTTTTTTATATCCGAACAGTTCGGCGCGAAGCAACTCATCTGGCATGGCAGCGCAGTTGATAGCGATAAATTGCCCTCGCCCCGATAGTTGGTGAATATAGCGAGCGATTTGTTCTTTGCCTGAACCCGAAGGACCTGTAATGAGTGCGGGAAAGTTGGGTAACGAGGCAACTTGTTCTGCCCGCCGATAAGCTGCTTCCATAGAGGCTGTGATGCAAGTATTAGTTGAACGACTTTCGCTCTTGGAGTTTATCAGCAACCCATATGCTTGGGTAGATTGCTGCTTGGTTAAATCTATTTCCAATATTTCAGGTTTGCCGCTTTCAGTAAATTCGGGTTTGCGCATGTGAAAAAGGCGTGTGAAGCCACTACAAGAGGTCAGGCAGCACAGTGTCCAAGCAAGTTGCATCATTTGGTAGCCTGCATTATAAAAAATATTAACTCTCACCTGTCCATCTTCGCGTAGAGACAATAGAAATGGCTCTACTTCGCCTTTGATACGTGCTAAGTCTATCGGGTCAGTAATATTCATGAAAACGGGCGTGATGCGATGTGAAGGAAAATCTTTACTGAGCCGGTGCAACATAGCTGTCATTTGCGTATCTTCTGGCTGGGAAGCTTTTATAGAAAGCAAGTAGTGCCGTTCGCATTCGTATTGGGGTACATAGTAGCGATGCAGCCGCCAAGTCATGCCATTGATGGCGGGTACATGAGGGCGGTCTTGTTCAAAATCGAAGCGATAGTCTAACCAAGAAACCAGTACATTTTTCATGGAGAAGCGGCTTACTTCTTTCTGAACACCAGCACACCGAAGGTTTGGTCGTCGCTAATAATTTCGTGAATAATTTCGTATTGTTCGGGTTTAGTGGTAAAGTATTCGTAGGTCAAGCTTTCCTTGCGCAGTTCAGGACGATAGGAATAGTGGGAGTCCCAAAGGATGAGGCTGCCTGCCGGCGCTGCTTTTACGTTTTTATCAGTAATGAATTGCGGGCGCGCACGGAACTCGTAGCGAGTTTTGCCTAAGTAGTAGTAGAACATGTCGTGATGCAAAAAAAGAGCAGGTGGCTCACCATAGGTTTGCTCGTAGGTTTTGTACCATTCTGCTAATCGTTGGCAAGCAGCGTCTTCGCCAGATAGCTTAATTGGGCGAACCGTTATTACGGCTGAAAAAACCAACAGTGTTGCAAAAGCTATCCATTTTTGCTGTTGCTGCAAGGGGAATAACAAAATGAACACACCTGCTATGAACAATACAAACGGACGCCAGTCGCGCTGGTTAGTAAATACTACATAGTTGTGTTCATAGGTCATCAGCCATGCTACTACCACTGTTAACGCCCCCATTACATATAGTAGCAGTGACTTGGGCTGAAAACTCTCCCACCATTCTACGGCAAAGGCGGTCATGACAGCTGCTAATGGAGCTATTACTAACACATAGCGCAAGTTGCCGCCACCCGAAGGACCGATGTGTACTGTTTGCCAGTTGAACAGGCAGTACATCAAAAAATAGAGCACAAAAACCAACCAAACTATGGTATCTGGCTTTTGGAGCAGCATTCGCACGTTGTTTTTTGCTTGGGCAATGCGCATGGTGAGGTACACAACTGTTGCCAGCACTACTGGTGCGCCGTAAATAGTAGCCGACATGCGAAAGTAGTGGTCGAATCCTTTACGGGGGAATGCATCACCAATTTCACTGCCAGACTGCAGAATTTGGTGCAGCAAATACAGTGGGTCGCCGGTAATAGACCATCCCCATATGTTTTGGATGAGTGGAAAAGTGGCTAACAAAAAAGCTGATAGCCATTTTCTATGAAAAGCAAGCCAAACAAAATACAAACCGAGAAAGGGATAAAACTCTTGCCGAATGAAGGTAATGTAACTTGCTACTAATGCTGCTGTTGTCCATTTTTGTTGCAAGTGCTGCCAAATGCCCCATGTGAGCAGGCAAGCCGTGATGATTTCTGAGTAGTTGCGAAACGCTAAATTGAACCACAACGGCTGCAAAGCTAACGCAAAAAACGCCAATGCTGGTATGCGGCTTCCTAATTGTTCGGCTACGCGATATGCCAGCCAAGCTGTAAGTGCTGCTACGATACAGTTGAATAAGGTTACAAACTTAGCACCTGCCAGTGCCGGTAAGGCGTAAATAAGTTTGTAGCCCGGCTTTGCCCAGTTGCTCAAAATAGAATTGGGGCTGAACCAAAAGCCACGCATCGACAAAAAATGAGCTGCTTCGTCTTGTTGATAAAATCCATCGGCACTAAACGAATAAGCAAAATATACAATTGCCAACAAGGCAGTTGCTATCCAAAGTTGTTTTCTACTCCACATCTTAGGCTAAATGCTGCGTTTAATCACTTTTAGAAAGTAAACAAGGTCTTGTTTGGTTTGCAAGGAACTAATTTGTTCCTGTACTTGCTGGATGCTACTCATTAAGTTTTTCTTGCGGTAGCGGAATTTGGTAGGGCTAAAATCGTACTTATAGGAAAGAAAATGTTTGATGATAGGAGCATCTTCGCTGCACTGTATATATCGCCAAAGCTCGATTTGCATTTGGCTGAGTTGCTTGTGTAACACACGGCAATAGCTTTTCAATTGTTCATCTACCACTTCTTCCATTTTGGTAGTGCCTGTTGCATTGTATTCCAACTGCATGCGCATCAGTTCATATAGGTCGTTGCGTTCATAAGCCTGTGTTAGTTTTTTCATTAGTTCTGTTTTTTGTTCACGCAACATTGGGTCAGGCTCTAAGTCGGGATGTAGTGCTTTGGCTAATGAGGTATAAAGACTGCGTACATCTTTGGCTTCTTGCTGAGCTTCTGCTTTTGAGCGCTTTGCATTTTGAAAATGAGCATTGTTTTGGCGAGTACTATTGGTGCTCATGTGCTCATGGATGTGTTCAAAAAAGTTGTGCAATTGCTCCTGTGCATTTTCGTCTTCGGGGTGAAAGCCGAAAAATGTTTCAAAAAACTGATTGGCTAGTTGTTCCTGTCGTTGGCGAAGTGCTATATCTTCTTTGGTTTCATATTTTTCGAGTAATGAATCTACAAATGCATCGTCTAATATCTCTGCCCATTGGTCAGCTTGATGAAGTATGAAGGCGCGTAAGATTTTCTTTTCTACTTTGGTAAGCGCCATTGTATCGTGTAGGTAGTCCAAGTGTTGTAGCCATTGTATTTGTTTTTCCTTGAGTTCAGCCAGCAGCGGTGATAGTTCGGCACCTATCTTCTCTCTAACATATTGTACGGATGCTTGTATGCGCTCTTTTTCACATTTCAGTTGTTCAATTGCTTGCACCAATTGGTTAAATTTTCGTTGGGTGGCATTCAATTTTTTGCTATTAACAGGCTGTATACTAAGGGTGAGTGTTTGGGAAGCAGACTGAGTTTCTTGCCCAGTGATAGCTGCCATTGGTTTAGGCTTTTGTTTGCGTGGCATGATGAAGTTACTTTTTCAAAATTACGACTTTCATAGGAATATCTTGCAGCGGCCAAAAACCTTCGTCGGTTTCAGCAGCAGCAATTTTATCTACTACCTCCATACCACTGATGACCTGACCAAAGACAGTATGTTCACCGTCTAAGTGGGGTGCACCGGGCACTTTGGCATATGTACTGCGCTGGGCAGCCGTTAGCTTGAAATGGTTTTGTTTGGCAGTAGCTTCCAGTTCGGCAGGTGTGTAGCGCGTGCCTTGTACAATGTAGAAATCGTGCGAAGCTGAGCGCTTCTCAGGATTGTTTTGGTATTCGCGAGCCATTGCTACTGCACCGCGCACGTGCAAATATTGGCTTCTAATTTCTGCCGGAATAGTGTATTTACCGATATTCATGACAGGGCGCTCTGAGCCTCCTCCCTGAATCATAAATCCTTTAATAACGCGGTAAAATTCGGTTTTGTCGAAATAACCCATTTTGGCAAGGCGGATAAAATTAGCCCTGTGCAAAGGGGTATCGTCATACAACCGCAAACGGATGTTACCTAAAGGCGTTTGTATTTCCACCTCATTTTCAGGATTAGCAGCTCCGTAGCGGGTCAGCTCTTCTACCACATTAGCCTCGTTAAGTTCTGGGAAAACAGGTGGTGAGGTTTTTGCTATTTTGGGTGTGGTACGTTCCTTTTTAGTTGATTGTTTAGAATCAGATGTTTTTTCCTGACAGGCTGTCCACAACCAAGCCATGCTGAGTAACCACACAAGGTATTGTTTCATGGGTAATCGCGCTTTGAGCAATCAAATTTAAGTCGAAAATTAAGCTGTTTTTCTCAGCAATGCCTCAGCGCGCACCACAATTTGCTTATCTAACGCAGCAAGGCGATTAAGCATGTGAAAAATTCGATTTCTATGCCGCCGTTGCACGCCGCCGTTGCACGCCGCCGTTGCACACCCTTGCCGTCTTCGTGTCCTCCTGAATGCTTATTTCTTTACTGTTGAGCATGGTAACATACGCAATAGGCTAAGGAAAACTCAGTGGCTTACAAGCTGAGTAGCGACCTTGCACTTAGCCCTGTCAATCCTGCAATCCTGTCTAAGAAAAAAACAGCTTTCTACTTATTTGCATCTACGTGCTACAAGTTATGGCTTGTAAACCTAACAAGTTTTTAAAACTTATTAAGTTTTTATCGTTTTTATTGTAAAAAAGTCAACTTTTTAGAAAGTGCAACTTAAGGATATGCTTATGCGGCTACATCCTTGCAGTTAACAAGAAAAATATGTGTAGTGTTATTTTACCTGAAAAACATGCTCTACCGATTCCCTTTCACTGCACCTTAAAGGTTGGGTGAGTAGTGTGGGAGATAATGTGAATGCGAGTGCCTACGCGAATAAAAACCCCCTTTTACAAGGGTTCTCCAAATAAGGTGTTCGCTAATAGTAAGCAAAAATTAGCCTTGCAAAATAGCTTCCCTTCTATCTCGCAAATCTGGTAAGGTGCTGTTGCTGTGCTGGTTTGTAGCTGAAAGGAGAAAGAGCTGGTAGTTTTTCTATGCGCAACTCGCTGCTTGCTTTTTTGCCTAAAACTGCAAATACGCCTTGCCCCAACAGGTTTCCGCTTTTTTCTTTTCCTACTGTGCTTATTTTTTTGCCATCAATGAAAACAATCATAGGCTTCGACTCGGCTTGATACCTGCTTGCTTTGGCATTCGCTTAGAGACAGTTGTTTTAAACGCGGGTGTAGAAGGGCTGTAGTTTTGCCTGTGCTGTCTTTTTCGTTTATGCTAAGCTGTTCGTAGGGATATGAGATCACAACAAACGGACTGCTCCTTCCAGAGCGTATTTAAGCAAACAAAAAGGTTTAGGGGCAGCGTCCGGGCGTATCGGGCGGGGCAATAGTATCGGGTGTTTGCACAAACACACCCTCTTTGTCAATGTACGTAATAGTTTCTGCTGTGCAGGATGATTCAGGGTCGTTTCCGTAGTGATACTCTAATTTGCGGCGAATGGTGTTCTCTTCCTACACGCTTTCTAAAATATTGCCGAAGTAATTTTTCACCTCGTCTGTATTGCCTCCAAAGATAACTTGCGAAATGCGTTTATCGTTAGCATCGTACAACGCCAACCAAAGTGGTGAGTTGGTGGGGTCATATTCATCGTAATATAATAGTCCTATAAAATTATGATAGTATACGCGTCCTACAGGTATGATAGCCTCAGGATGTTCTACTGCTAAGTAGGTTTTTACCAAGGCGCTTTCCAAGGGCGAGTCAGTAGCTTGTAATGGCTTAGCTTGCGAGTATTGCAGAGGCAGCGACAGCTCAGGAACTATTTGTACAAAACTTGTAAACGTTACAACGGCAGTAGTTGTGCTATCTTGCGGCAATTCTGATACTTGTTTAGTATCGGAACTGCCACAGCTCCATATTGTTAGCAGCAGCAATCCCATGAAAATCCGATTGTTTTTCATAATGCTTATCGTCTATCGGATTTAAAAAACGATTTGCCGCCTGTATCATAACCTGTGTTAAATTTTCATCTTTTTTACAGTTTCGTACCAAATCACCGACACAACACCTATCAACAGACAGGTGACGGCTTGTTGTCCACTCAGGGAAGTGAACCCCAAAAACATGGCAACAGGAGGCAGATAAATAAATGCGATAGCAAGTGCTAAGGTAACGCCAATAATGAGCGGAATCAGTGGGTTGGAATAGCGCAAGGTATGCCAAATTGAATAATGAAATGAACGATTGACCAAAGTTAGCACAATATTGGCAGTGATAAGAGTTGCAAAAACCATTGTGCGCGTTAGCGTTTCGTCTGCACCGCTGTAAACAGCCAGTTGGTAGGTGAACAAGGTGCCGGTAGTAATAGCTAACCCTTGTATTACACTGGTTATCAGTTCGTTCCACTTAAAAAATGTAGCGCTCAAAGGTCGAGGTGGCTGCTGCATAGCATTGGCTTCCATGGGTTCGTTTTCATAGATGATAGAACAGGTTGGTCCCATTATCAACTCGAAAAAAATAATGTGAACCGGTGAAAAAATGTATGGATATGTCCAATGCAAAACCAAAGGTAAGAATACAGTTAAGATAATGGGAATGTGGATGGAGATGATGTACCGAATTGCTTTTTTAAGATTTGCATAAATGCGCCTACCCATGGCAATAGCATCTATCATTTTAGACAAGTCGTCGGTTGGTAAAACAAGTGAAGCTGCCTGTCGAGCTATTTCCGTTCCTTTCTTACCCATGGCAATGCCAATATGAGCGGCTTTGAGGGCTGGCGCATCGTTGACGCCGTCGCCAGTCATAGCTACGATATTCTGATTGGCTTTTAAGGCATTGACTATCCGCAGCTTAGCTTCTGGAAACATGCGTGTGAAAACATGAAATTCTTGTACTTTTTGTTGAAGTTCAGTATCAGAAAGTCCTAAGAGTTCGCTGCCGTTGATGCTTTTTTCTGCACCTTGCAATCCAATTTGGCGGGCTATGGACTGGGTAGTAAGTGGATTGTCGCCCGTGATAATTTTTACGGTGATGCCCGCCTGATAAAATGCTTGTAAAACTGCTTGCATATTGGGTTTAGGAGGGTCGTAGAAAGCGAGCAGTCCATAGTAGCGTAGCGAAAAATCTTGCTGGCGGGGCGGTAGTGTATCGCCACTAAATATGGCTTCTCCTACTGCCAGTACACGGTAGCCCGATGCAGCTAGTTGTTGTACTTGTGCTTCTATGTCCAATTGCTCCTGCCGGCTGAGCGAAGAGATTGCCAAAATGGCTTCTGGTGCACCTTTGGCAGCAATAAGGCGCCTGCCTGCGGCGTCGGCAAATACATGAGTCATCATGGGTGGCTTGCCGTCTAAGGGATATTCGTGAATCATGCGATAGTGGGGGCGTTCGTCGTAGGGGCTAGTAGCAGCATAAGCCTCGTGCAAGGCTACTTCCATAGGGTCGAAGGGGGTAGGTTCGCTTGCCCACATTGCCATGCGTACTACTGCTGCCTGCGTAGTATGAGCGGCAGGTAGCACTTTTGCAAGGCTCATGCGGTTTTCTGTGATGGTGCCTGTTTTATCTACGCAAATTATGTTGGCGCTGCCCAGTGTCTCTACTGTTTTGATTTGCTTGACCAAAATGCCTTGTTGCATCAGCCGCCATGCTCCAAGTGCCATGAAAGTAGTAAAGGCAACTGGTATTTCTTCGGGCAAAATACTCATGGCAAGCGTAAGGGCTTTGAGCAAACTGTCTGCTAATAGTCCAGAGCGCATGAAGTGCAGTGTCCAAACCATAACAAATACGACTGTACCTGCCATCACCATCATGCGTACAAAGTGGTGAAGCTGTTGTTCCAACGGTGTAGTTTCTTCTGCAATAGCTTCTAACTGTTTGCCAATTTTAGCGAGTTGTGTATCACTGCCAATAGCCGTTACACGGGCAATGGCTCTTCCGCTCGTAACAACAGTGCCCTGAAAAACTAAAGAATGCCCACTTGCCTGTTTGTAAACAGGTAAAGACTCGCCTGTTAGCAAAGACTCGTTTACTGAAAAATCATGAGCCTGCAGAATCACCCCATCTGCGGGCACAACTGTTCCCTCTTCTATCACCATGGCATCGCCAATTGCCAGTGCCGTGGTGGGTAGTTCCACTACTACCCCGTTGCGAATCGCCTTGCAGGTAGGCTGCATCACTTCTTTTAGTTTCTTCAGGGCTTTTCGGGTGCGCACGTCTTGGTAAAGCGAAATAGCAGCTACCAACACAATAGCACCTGCCAAGAACAACGCATCTGGTAAGTCGCCACTGAACAAATAAATAGCAGCTGCTACTAACAGCAGCAAAATCATAGGGTCTTTGGCAAGTCCTTTCAGAGCATCCCACAGGCTGTCTTTATCTTGGTAAGTCAAAGTATTGAGCCCATATTTTGCTTGTGAAGTTGCTGCCTCAGCATCGGTAAGCCCTTGGATAGAGAATTGAGATGACATAGGGTTCAATTTTATGGAAAATGTACAAAAAATTGGGAAGATGCAAATGGCTTCTCAAAGGCGTCAAAACCTGTTAAATTTTTGAGCACAATTTGGCTTTGGTAAGGTTTTTTCCAAACAACTCCGTAGCATAACAGAGAGCAAATGCTTTGAAAAGCACAAAACGAACATATACTTTTTCAGCTCATCGTTACTTTTTGCATTTTTCCACTTATAATCAGCTGCATACAAACCAATGTTGTATCATTGGTGTCTATTTAACAAGTACGACTTGCGTAATACGCAAGAGGCTTAGTTGAGGCATCAAAAAATAACAAACACCATTTTGGGGCGAGTCGCTGCCTAATTTTACAAGCAGAAGCCGAGTCCATCCGCAAACAAACGCATTTATACGACAACTTTGCTTCTTTCGAACTCTACATACGCATGTTGATAGACTACTTTGGCAAGCGCAAGATGATTCTTGGGCAATTTCCACTACATAATTACCAAGGGAGCATCTGAAAAAGCCGGAGCAGAAGATAAGAAACAATATCCTGCTATCTATGAACATTTAATTTTCTTACAAAGAAAAGTTGTTGCCAAGAAACAACGCTGAAACAGGTATCGGGTAGGAATGGTAGGCTCTTTAAAGATGGGCAGCTGATTACTATGAAGAATTTGAAAAGGAGAAGAGGGGGTGGAAAAGAATAGGCTCTTTAATTCACTTTCAATACGATCATTCAGATGGGCTATGTTTAGACAGCACCTGTTTTAAAAAATTGCTATCAGACAATTGCTTGAAAATTCTCCAAAAACTGGGGCAGGAGATGTGATAATTAAGAAGTATCCAAGCGTTAAAACCAATTTTAGCGCCCGAATTATCAATGAAGAACAACAAACTTTTATTGACTTAGTCATCCAAATCCTCTCTATGAAATCCGAAGACAAAAACACGAGTGTTTTAGAGCAGCAAATAGACCACTTGGCATACCAACTGTATGATTTAACCTATGAGGAAGTAAAAATAGTAGCCCCTGCGTTTTCGCTTAGCCCAGAAAAGTACGAATGCCTCCGCATTAACGAACAGTAAAAAGCGCTTGGTGGATGACACTGCTGTTTCTGTGATGACTTGCGGGGGTAGTTTTTAAATGAACCGAGGAAAAAATGCAGCGCGGATTAGGTGTGCTGTTGGTGCGTATATTGGTAAGGACGCGAACACTTGGGCGGCGTATCACAGCTTGCCACACCAAGCCTATCAGCACTTTAGGGTAAGCAACATGCTTTCATTTGTATATCTACAAGTGAAAAATTATGCATCTTTGTGAATGCTCAAAGGCATGAGTAATTGATTTTTAGCCATGAGTTTTGGTTGGACACTGCAAAACAAGAAAGCGCTCATCACAGGCGGCACAAAAGGGATTGGTAAAGCTACCGTAGCAGCATTTTTGCAACTTGGAGCCAGTGTAGTGTTTACTGCCCGCCATGCCGAGGAGGTAACAGCAGCAGAAGCACAATGGAGCTCCCAATATCCTGAGCTACAAGTAAAAGGCATTGTTGCCGATGTCAGCCTTGAAAGCAACCGCCTACACGTATACGACTGGATAGCTACTCATTGGCAGCAGTTAGACGTACTGGTAAACAATGCAGGCATCAACATTCGCAAAAAAACGCCCGAATATACTCGCCAAGAGTATGAGCAAATATTAGCTATCAATATGCTGGCACCTTTTGAGTGGGCGCGATTGCTTTATCCGCTGTTGAAACGCTCCGGCAAAGCAGCTATTGTAAATGTGGCATCTGTGGCGGGAAGCAATATAGACATTGGCACAGGCTCACCTTATGCCATGTCTAAGGCTGCCCTGATTCAGCAAACGCGCAGCCTTGCTGTTGAATGGGCAAAAGAAGGAATTCGCGTTAATGTGGTCTCGCCTTGGTACACCAACACTCCCCTAGCCGCACCCGTGTTGCAAAACGAAGCACGTATAGCCCACATCTTAAGCCGTACGCCTATGGGGCGTATTGCCCAACCCGAAGAAATAGCGGCTATTATTGCTTTTTTAGCAATGGACAAATCCTCTTACATTACCGGACAAAACATTATTGCCGACGGCGGACTCAGCATCAGCGGGTTGTAAAATATTGGCGGCAGGTTTGTCGTTGTATGGTTAAATAGACCCTTGTTTGCTGCTATGTACTTTGCTTTTTTGCTGTTAACAGCCTGTTTACCACTCTTTTTTACTTCCGCCTATGCCCAGAGAAAGCCCCCCAAAGACGCGGGCACCCTTCCTGCAGGCGTCAACCGCAACCCTGCTCCCAGTAACCCTATGCGGCGCAATGCACCTGTTTTTCCGGAAGTCAAAAAACCTTTGGACAGTGCAGCGCTTGCCGGTGGCAGTGCAGGCAAACAGACTTCTCCCCTTTTTGAAAAACGCGATTCAGCATTTATCAGTGCCATAGGGGGCAACCTGTTTATTATTAGGCAGCAAAACTTAGAAGGCATCGCCAACGACACCGGTAAAATACTACTGGCACCTGCATACGACCGCATCAGTTTTTTCAACAACAAAGATTCCACTTGCACACGGTGGGAAGGTATCCTCAAAGTAGAAAAGGGTGGAGCCGTTGGATTGCTCCACTACACAGGCAAACCTATCACAGTGCTCGACTATCAGGATATTAGCCTGTTGCCTGCCAGTTGTTTTGGTACTCATGCAGCCTCTATGGTGGCTAAGGTGAAACAATGGGGCAAATTTGGCTTAATCAACGGCAAAGGCGAAGTGCTCATCCGCCCCGGCTACGACGATGTAACAATGCTTACCGACCAGCAAGGCAAAGCTACTCATCCAGAGGTAGTGGTAGTGCGCAAACAAAATAAGTACGGCATGATGGACTTGCGCAACGGCAACGTTTTGAAAACAGAGTTTGAACGAATTGAATTTTTGCAGCATTTGGAAAAAAAAGAGGGCAAGGGCAAAATGGAAAAAGAATTGCTGTTGCGCTTGAAAATCAATGGGAAGTGGGCATTTCTAAACATTGCTACCCAATTGCAAAGCACGCCCGAGTGGGACGAACTACTGCCTTTTAGCGACGGCTGGGCGCCCGTGCGAAAAGGCGACAAATGGGGATTTATCAACGAAGAAGGAAAGAATAAAATCAGTTGTCAGTACGAAGCTACTCACGGTTTCAGGCAAGCAGGCGCGCCTGTGCGCAAAAATGGTAAATGGGGCATTATCAACTCCGACAGGAAAGAAGTGTATGCCCTACAAGCCGACCAAATGGAATTTTTGGTACAGCCAGACCACAATCGGCAACATAGCAGCTACGTGTTGTCTTTGGTGAAAGTGGAAAAAAACGGCAAAGTGGGAATTATTGATACCCAAGGGCATCTGGTTATACCTTGCGAGTACGATAGTTTGGAATATTTGCCGCGTACAGGCGGTTTTAAAGCGATTCGGGAAGGAAAAGAGCAGTTTGTAGCTCTACCAGATGCACCATCTAAGTAGTAAAGACAAATATCGGTGAAATTGAGCTTATTGGTGGTGCTTTATCACATATTGAACGATTTATCACACATGGCATATATCTTAATCCAGTCGAGTTATGGCTCAGTATATCCCTTTCGACCCGGCAGTAGAGGTAAACGGGCGCACCATTCTTGCTTTCGTAAATGCTATTCCAGCCTACCGCGGCACCATGCTGTCCATTTTGGCACAACATCAACTATCTGATGTTGATCCTAACGGCTGGTATCCACAGATTTACTGGTTGAATGCTTTCCGCGCAATTGGCGAAAATTTTGGCGACAATACATTGTTTGCCATAGGCAAAGCCATTCCTGAGAATGCAGCCTTTCCCCCTGAAATTAATGATTTGAAAAGCGCCTTGGCATCCATTGATGTTGCTTATCATATGAATCATCGCAACGGTGAAATCGGCTATTATAAGCTGGTCTCCTTCGACGAGAAGAACAAAAGGGCTATTATGGAATGCCGCAATCCCTACCCCAGCGAGTTTGACCGTGGTATTATCACAGCAATGGCAAGGAAATTCAAGCCACCCTTGGCAGTTGTGAATGTGTCCTTAGACCCTAATAAACCTACGCGAAAAAACGGTGCAATGGAATGTACCTACGTAGTCAAGTGGTAGAAAATCTTTTTACTTAACATTCTACTTGCAATTGAGTTGCATTTTTATATTTTTGCAACTCAATTGCAAAAAGTAATGCGTGTGCTATTTACTTTATTACTTGTACAAATCCCCGCAGTGTGTGCACAGGCGCAAGAGCAGCCTTGTAAGGGGCGCATAGCAGGTAAAGTAGTAAACAGTTATACGCGACAACCCATTGCGGGTGCCTCGGTGCAGCAGATGAACGACAGTAGCAAAGCCCTGGTAACCAATGCCGACGGCACTTTTGCCCTCAATCAATGTGAGCGATTGGCGCAAATCATCATTAGCAAAGCAGGTTTCAAAGATGCCGTTTATACCCTGCCTGCAGGCGAGGAAAAAGTACTGCCGCTGATTCCCGAAACGCTGGAACTTGCAACCGTTACCGTAACTGATGAGCGAATCAGTACCGGAAATGCGGCGACTACACTGGCAACCGTTTCCGATGAGGCACTTACGCGCAAACAAGGCAAAGGACTCGCCGAAGTTCTTGGCGACATTAGCGGAGTGCAGGTGCTGCGCAACGGCGCGACCATTGCCAAGCCCATTATTCAGGGTTTGCACGGCAATCGCATTTTGATTTTGAACAATGGTATTCGTCAGGAAGGGCAGCAGTGGGGTTTAGACCACGCTCCTGAAATAGACCCCTTCATGGCGTCGCAACTGACCGTAGTCAAAGGGGCGGCTGCTGTGCAGTACGGCGCGGAAGCAATAGGCGGCGTGGTGCTGGTCAATCCACCGAAGTTGCCTACACAGGCAGGTATCCGCACAATGCTGCACCTGCAAGGGGCAAGCAACGGCAGGCAGGGCATTGCATCGGGGCAGGTAAGCGGCTACCACAGCGGCATTGGCTGGCGGGCACAACTGACCCGCAAACGCAGTGGCAATGTGCATACGCCTAATTATTTCCTTGCTAATACGGGCGTAAGCGAAACCAACTTCTCGCTGGCTGCGGGCTACCAAAAAGAGCGCTACGGCGCGGAAGTATTTTTCAGCCGTTTTAATACCGACTTAGGCATTTTCAGAGGTGCACACATTGGCAACCTAACCGACCTACAATTTGCTATCAGTAGCCCACGCCCTGTTGTCAGCTCCGACTTCAGCTATCAGATAGATAACCCGCGTCAGGCAGTTACGCATAGTCTTTTGAAAATCAATGGATATTGGAAAAAATCGCAAGGCGAATGGCAATGGCAATACGGCTTTCAGCACAACAAGAGGCAAGAGTTTGACATTCGCCGCGGCGGGCGCGACAACATCCCCGCCCTTGACCTGAACCTGTTCACGCACACTTTGGACGCAGTTTATGAGGCAGGCAAAGGCAGTGCTTGGCAATGGAAAGCAGGCTTCAATGGCATTGTACAAAGCAATCTGAACACGCCCGGCACGGGTATTCGTCCCTTAGTACCGAACTATTGGGTAACGGCGGCAGGTACTTTTGCTATTTGGAAATACTCGGCAACCCGTTGGGATGCCGAAGCGGGCATTCGCTACGACCTGCGCCACATGGAAGTGCGCCGATTTGACCGCAACAACGTTTTGCAGCGTACCGAAAGGCTGTTTAATAACATTTCGGCAACAGTGGGCGCAGCGTATTACGTCAGCGAAAAAACCACCTTGCGCTCGCAATTAGCCTCTGCATGGCGACCGCCCGCACCCAACGAACTATACAGCGAAGGGCTGCACCACGGCGCGGCAGCCTTAGAGTTCGGTAGCGACAGCCTCAAATCGGAACAATCGTGGAAATGGACAAACGGCATAAGCCTGAAAACCGACAATATCAGTCTGGAAATCAGCGGCTTTGCCCAGTATATCGGCAACTACATCTACCTTGCCCCGCAAGGCGAAACACGGCTGACTATTCGCGGAGCGTTCCCTGTTTTCCATTTTGAACAAACCAATGCGCGACTTGCAGGTGCTGATTTAACGCTGCACTGGCAACCTTGGGCACAGTGGGAAACATGGTTGAAAGGCTCAATGGTACGCGCCCGCGACCTGACCAATGGTGCATTTCTGCCGTGGATTCCGCCCGACCAAGCATCTGTCTCCTTGCGTCGCAACTTGCTACTGCCTTCGGAAAGTCGTTGGAAAGGGGCTTATGCCTCGCTTAGCTGCATAGTTGCGGCGCAACAATGGCGTGTGGATGTAGAACGCGACTTTGCGCCCCCTCCTCGGGGCTATACGCTGCTCAATTTTGACAGTGGTATTCGCTATGAACACGGCAGGCAAGCATTGCATATCGGTTTTTCGGTGCATAACCTCACTAATGTTGCTTACCGCGACTACATGAACCGATTCCGCTACTTCGCCGATGAGCAAGGACGGAATTTTCAACTCTACCTGAAATACACATTGTAAGTTTTATTCACCTAAATCCTTTTCACTATGTTCAATTTGCGTACAGGCTTTTATGCCCTACTATTGACCATTGTTGTGTTGAGCGGGTGCAACCGCAAAGACCCGGAACCTGAGAATGAGAAAGAGGAAATTAACCGCATGGAAGTAGTGTTCACTCCTGTTACGGGTGGCAATAGTGTTACTTTCCTGTTTAGCGACCCCGACGGCGAAGGTGGCAATCCGCCTACTATTACCGCCCCTCCACTTCGCGCCCGTACTACCTATAACGTAACCATTACGCTCTCAAAAGACAAAGATGGCAAGCGCGAAGATAAAACTGCTGAAATTCGTGCAGAAGCCGATGAGCATCAGTTTTTCTTCATCATCAATCCTGCCACGTTGATGACGCACCGCTACGACGATGTGGACAAAAACAACCGTCCCTTGGGTTTGCGCAACATCGTGGAAACGCAAGCAGCAGGTAGCGGCACCATGCGCATTGTATTGCGCCACGACCTGAACAAGGCTTTCCCGAACCTGAACAATACTAACTTCCAGCAGGCAGGCGGTGAAACCGATATTGACGTAACATTCCCCGTTACGGTGCAGTAACCACCCAACAGACTCTCCGGACAAGAAAAATGGCAACTTGTCTTCCCAACTCATTGAAAAAACGATAGGTTTTCAATGCCTATCGTTTTTGCTAGCTTGTGTGAAAACTATGCAAATTGGCTCAACAATCAGTTAATGAGAAACTCAAAAGGATTAACCAAAAAAAACAAATATTTAGAGCATGTTTAGGTTTTTACAAGGGCAAACATGATGGAAACGACTTAACTTATTGCTTGGACAGAATGGCAGGATGAACCATTGAGTAGCTGAAAAATAACTCTGCCACACAGTAGCGCCTGTCTTTACTTGCAACGGGTTGGTTAAAGAGAAGACCAATAAGAACAAACCTGCCTTCATGAATGTGCACATTGGCAAAACCGACCTTACAAAAACATAAACAGCCACCTAAGCAAATTATGCGATTACACGTTTGAAATTTGCACGATGCCGTTGTACAAACAGAGGAGCCTTATCCCTACATTCTTACAAACGCGCTATTGACTTACCAAAAAAACAGGCGTGCACTTGGTCATAATTAAAAAAACAGAATCTGGTTATTCAAGCCCATTTAATTAGAGCATTGCAGAACTTGCTGACCCAATTGCTGTAGTTGCTTGACTTCCAAACTTTGCAATGCCTGCCCAAGATTATACCCGAACTAACTCAAATGTATATTCTGGCTCTGTTTTATCTACGTTGCGAGGTAGTTTGAAGCGAATTCTAAGGCTGTTCTCAGTAGATTCTAAAACGGTTAGAATGATTTCGTTGGGCGTTCCTCTGTCCAAAATAATTTGCGTGTTGTTGTTAGCTAGTGCCCATGTGCCTGTATTAGCGGGATTGAGGTTGGGTTTGGCAGGTGCATTGCCTGGTGTCACACTGTAGTTGGTCGGGTTTCCAGAAGCAGACTGGAAAGTTATCCGAAAAGCGGTATAGTTACCTGTATTGTCAGGGTTTCCGTTGAGTAATACTCTTGATACGCGCCAAGCTCCTGTAATAAGTTCTACGGGTGATTTCGGGGTAGCGCCGCCGCCACACTTAGATGCAATCAACACCGAAACTATCAATAGAAGCACTGCAAGTGAAACATGTTTCTTTACCATAATCAAAGGAGGGTAATCATTGCTAACAAATATACACAATCTTCACTTGAAATCTGCAATGGATATTGTAGCAGAACAAAGTTCTATTTCAGCAGCCATATTAGAGGCTATAATCACAGTTCGATTTTTTTGTTGTTGCAACTGTTCTATGAACCATTTAGTATTGGTGGCGTCGAAATTGGTAGTAGGCTCATCAAGCAGCAAAACGGGGGCTGGGCTAAACAGTGCCAGTGCCAGTTTAAGCTTTTGTTTCATGCCTGAAGAGAGCAGGCGTACTTCGCGATTGCGCACCTTTTCAAATTGTGCCGAGGTAATGAGCTCATCAGGGGGCAAGCAAAGTGGTTTTAGGCGATGATGTAGCTGAACTGTTTCCCACACGGAAAGTTCTTCTATTAGCTCCATGTAAGGAGCAGCAAAAGCAATGTTTCGAAAAATATGCTCGGCAGAAATTCCTTCATATGAAAGTTTTCCTGCCGATGGAGGCATGATTCCTGCCAAAATCTTCATGAGGGTAGATTTGCCACTTCCGTTAGCGCCTACGATGGCATATGTTTTATTGGGGTAGAAAGTAGTGGTTAGGTGGCGGAACACCCATTCGTAGCCAAATCGCTTGCCTAAATTATCGGTGCTAATGCGCATAGCTACTCATCAAAATCGGCGGAGGCATTTTTAGAAACACCCTTCATGAGCCCGCGGGTGGCATTTTTGATAAATCTGAGCACTTCGTCGCGTTCGGCAGATGGAGGGATTTCCTGCTCAATAGCAGCAATTGCCCGAGAGTTGTTCAGTCCGCTCAGGTAGAGCAATCGGTACACATCTTGAATTTCATTGATTTGCTCGGAGGTGAATCCACGCCTGCGCAATCCGATGGAGTTTACGCCTACATAGCTGAGGGGCTCTCTGCCGGCTTTGGCATATGGCGGTACATCTTTGCGCACTAACGAGCCTCCAGAAATCATGGCATGTTTGCCGATTTTCACAAATTGGTGGACGGCACTGGTCCCTCCAATAACGGCATAGTCGCCAACTTCTACGTGTCCGGCTAATTGTACTGAGTTGGCAATAATGCAGTGGTCGCCTACGATACAATCATGCGCTACATGCACATATGCCATCAACAGGCAATTGCTGCCCACAATGGTGGTATATTTTTCTTTAGTGCCGCGACTGATAGTTACACACTCGCGGATAGTAGTATTGTCGCCGATGACAGCGGTAGTGTCTTCGCCTTCAAACTTGAGGTCTTGTGGAATACCGGCAATGACTGCACCGGGGAAAATACGACAGTTTTTACCAATTCTTGCACCGGGAAAAATAACCGCATGTGAACCTATCCAAGAGCCTTCGCCAATTTCAGTGTTGTCATGGATAACGGCAAAGGGGTCAATGGTTACATTAGCGGCTATTTTAGCACCCGGGTGAATATAAGCCAACGATTGATTCATAAAGAACATCCTAAAATCAAAAGTAGTAAAATACCTTACATTTCTCGGGCATCTTTTTTAAACAAACTGGCAGTTAGCAAAGCTTCACAAACCAAATTACCTGCCACAAATGCCTGTCCTTTCATTTTGAAAATGCCGCGTTTGATAGGTGCGGTTAGTTCGCAGCGGATAATGAGTGTATCGCCCGGCAGCACCATTTTTTTAAATCGGCATTCGTCTATACCCAGAAAATATGTCCAATAGTCATTAGGATTTTCTACGGTACTAAGTGCAAAAATACCGCCTGTTTGCGCCATTGCTTCAATTTGCAATACTCCCGGCATAACGGGGTTGCCCGGAAAATGCCCCTGAAAAAAGAATTCGTTCATGGTGATATTTTTTACTCCTACCACTGATTTATCATCCAGGTGGATAATTTTATCAATCAGCAGCATAGGGTAGCGGTGAGGGAGTTTTTGGGTAATCTGATTGATATTCAAAATAGGCACTGTGGCGGGGTCGTAGGCTGGCGCTTGGTCGGGCTGTATTTTTTTCATTGCTCGTTTGATTTTGCGCGCGAAGGCTACGTTGGCGGCATGTCCGGGGCGTGCAGCCAAGATTTGGGCGCGCAGCGGTTTGCCTACTAATGCTAAGTCGCCCATCAAATCGAGCAATTTGTGGCGGGCAGGTTCGTTTTTGTAGCGCAATTCAATGTTGTTGAGGATGCCTTCTTTTTTAACTTCTACCTTTTCTTTGTTGAATAATTTTGCCAAATATTCCAATTCTTCATCTTTTACGACCCTATCCACAATCACAATGGCATTGTTTAAGTCGCCGCCTTTGATAAGATTGTTTTTATACAGCATTTCAAGTTCGTGTAAAAAACAGAAAGTACGGCAAGAGGCAATTTCATCGGCAAATTGAGTGATGTCGTTCAGATAGGCGTGTTGGCTTCCTAAAACAGGTGAGTTGTAGTCTACCATCACGGTCAGGCGGTAGTCGTGTAGTGGCAGGGCGGCTAACTCCACGTTTCTGGCAGGCTCGGAATAAAAAATGCCACTGGGTACGTCGAAAAAGTCGCGCATAACGTTTTGTTCTTCCAAACCTGCTTCTCGGAGACATTCTACAAATTGGATAGCACTACCATCCATAATAGGAGGTTCGGGTCCGTCTATTTGAATGAGCACGTTGTCTATTTGCAGCCCTACTAACGCGGCTAAGGTGTGTTCTACGGTGTTGATACGAGCGCCGTTTTGCTCAATAGTAGTTCCGCGCGACACATCTACAACCAAATCGGCATCAGCATCTATGGTAGGCATACCGGGCAAATCGGTACGCTGAAACTTAATGCCATGCCCGGGGCGGGCGGGTAAAAAAGTCATGTTCGATATCACCCCTGTATGCAAACCCACTCCTGAAACGGTTACAGATTTTTTGATAGTATGTTGTCTGGTTTCCATTGATTATTGCTGAGGCTTTTGGGTAACTATTTTTTCTATGGCGTCTAATCTTTTAGCCATTTCGGGTAATTTTTTAAATATGGCAAACGATTTCATGTAATCTTTGACATCTATTACCGGAGAACCTACCAGCACTTGGTTCTCTTCTTTGATGCTTTTCATCACACCTGCTTGTGCTCCAATGTTGGTGCGGTTGGCAACTTTAATGTGCCCTGCAAATCCTACCTGACCGGCTATCATACAGTTTTCGCCAATCTCGGTAGAGCCAGAGATGCCTGTTTGTGAGGCTATTACTGTATTTTTTCCAATGCGGACATTATGTGCTACTTGAATGAGATTGTCTAATTTAACGCCGCTGTGGATAATGGTTTCGCCCATGGTGGCGCGGTCTATGACAGTGTTGGCGCCAATATCTACATTGTCTTCAATGATTACGCTGCCTACTTGGGGCACGGCAATGTAGGTGCCGTCTGCTTGTGGAGCAAAGCCAAAGCCGTCGCTGCCAATTACGGCACCGGCATGTATGGTGCAATTTTTTCCAATAGTACAGTTGTGGTATATCTTCACACCCGGGTAGAGAATGGTATTGTCGCCAATAACGGTATTGTCGCCGATGTGTACTTGTGGATAGACTTTAACGCCGTTGCCAATTTTAACCCCTTGACCAATGTAAGCAAATGCTCCTACGTAAATATCGCTTCCCAGTTGTGCTGAGGGAGATATGTAGCAAGGCTGCTCAATGCCTACTTTTTTGCTTGTTGTTTGCATCAACTTTTGATATTCATTGAGCAGTTGGCTAAATGCCACGTAGGCATCATCTACTCGAATAAGGGTTGCGTTGATTTGTTTTTTAGGTACAAAGTCTTTGTTGACGATAATAGCAGCGGCTTTTGTAGTGTAGGCATAGGGCTCGTAGAGCATATTAGCTAAAAATACAATATCGGTGGCGGTTGCTTCTTGTATTTTGGCTAATCCTTTAATGATGCGCCGGCTATCGCCCTCTATCTCTCCGTTCAATAATCCGGCTACTTGCTGTACGGTGAATTCCATTATAATTCAGACACTTAGGGTGTGTGCTTTCAAAAAAAATTTTACAAAGATAAACTTTCTTTTATTTAGGATGGCATAGAAAGTATTTCTTAACAATTTTGGTTAGTGCCTTGATATTGGGCAAATCGGAGGCTTCAGCTACGTCTTTAAGTTCTCCACGCCGAGTGGCAATTAGGATGCCCTCGTCTTGAGGCTGATAGGCAGCATTAGTGAGTTTGCCATAGGTGACGATATATTCTGCCTCAGCCATACTAATTCCCCACAAGCTGCTCCACTTTTTGCGCAATGCTTTAATTTCCGCCTCGGGTATTTTTTCATCTCCCATATGCACTTTGTACAGTCGGCGATGCAACAGCATTTGGCTAAGGCGCGAAAGTATTAGGTCTGGTTCATATTGCCACATTTTGATGCAAGCCCAAATATCGTGGTCATCTAAGGTGGCAAATGCTTCTAAATATTTTTCATGACTGGTAAAAATCTGCCAGTTTACATTGGTCTCAAAAAAAATGCGCAAGGCAGGGCTTGCAAAAACGGGCTTTCCTTTGGCAAACAAATCTTTTGCTCGGCGAATTGCCTGAATGAGCATTTGTTCGGTGCTAACGGTTGTTTTATGCAAATATACTTGCCAATACATCAGCCTTCGGGCTACTAAGAAGTTTTCGATACTGTAAATACCTTTTTCAGCAACTACCAGTCGGTCTTCTACTACGTCGAGCATCTTAATAATGCGTTCTGGGTTGATAGCCCCTTCTTGTACGCCGGTAAAGAAACTGTCGCGTTGCAAATAGTCTAATCGGTCCATGTCTAGCTGGCTGGAAACCAACTGGTGGAAAAACTTGCGTGGATAGATGCCTTTAAACATCTGTATTGCTAAGGCAAGTGCGCCGTTCATTTCCCGATTGAGCCGCTCAATCATAAGCAAGGAAATATCTTCATGGCATACGTTGTCTAACAGGGCTGTTTCTAAGGCATGAGAAAACGGTCCGTGTCCAATGTCGTGTAATAGGATTGCTGCTAAGGCTGCCTCATATTCAGCGTCCCAGATATAGTGTCCCTTAACGCGCAGGTTGTCTAATGCTAACA
The DNA here is from genome assembly GCA_025056255.1 of Bernardetiaceae bacterium. Lineage (GTDB taxonomy): Bacteria > Bacteroidota > Bacteroidia > Cytophagales > Thermoflexibacteraceae > Rhodoflexus. The sequence continues at coordinate 69,285 of JANWVT010000010.1, forward strand.
TCATCAGATGCATGGCTCCCAGCGCATGGTGAAATCGCGTGTGAATAGCGCCGGGATATACTTGTTCGGTAAGCCCCAGTTGTTTAATCCGACGCAAGCGCTGGAGCCAAGGGTGGTTGATTAGGTCAAATATCAGACGATTGGGAATAGTAATAAATCCGTGTACAGGGTCGTTCACAATGGTTTTACGGCGCAGAGGCGTTGTCATGCAAGGTCTTGGTTGTTGTTGAGTCGAGCTTTAATTTTTGCTAATTCGTTGGTAAATGTTGAAAGATTTTCTGAATCTGTTTTGGAGGAAAGCATCTTCTCACCAGAGGAGAGAGAGGAAGAAAACAGTTGTGGATAGGTTGCAGGATTGATTCCTAAGATGCGGTCTATTTCAGCATCTATGGAGGTAGGTTGTTGGTGTAGCTGTATATAAGCCTGAGCCAAGGCTTCTTGCTCGTTTACTTTTTCTTTGAGGCTATCTAAAAAGGTAAATGTTCCTTGTGCATGTATTTGTGCAAGCCGCTCATGGAGGGCAAGTGTTGTCTGGCTGAGTTGTGCACGTGCTTTGAGGGTTTTTATTTCGGTTTCCCAGTGGTCTATTTGCATTTTAAGTTGCATGGTCTGCTGCTCTAATTGCTTAACAGTTTGGGCATAGGTTTGCAAACTTTTTTCGCCAGATTGAACGCGACGCAGAATTTCATCTTTTTTCATCAGTGCTTGCATTGCCAATCGGTCGGCATCGGCTTGGGAGAGTTGCCCGTCGCGTGCTTTTTCCAAAAGTAAGATAGCTTTTCGCTCATACTCGTTGGCTACGCGTATTTGGGCGTGGTGTTCGTGTTGGGTGCGGAGGTAAGTGGCTTTCAGCTCTGCCAAACTTTTCAGGCTTTCACTGAGGGCAGCTTTTAAATCGCGAATGTTTTGTTCCACAAGCATCACGGGGTCTGCTGCTTGCTCTGTTTGGGTAGTAAACAAAGATTTAATTGCCTGAACAATGCGAGTTAAGATGTCATTCATTTGCCAAATTTTTTCTCAAAATAGCTATATGCTGTGTTGATGCGTTGCGTAATTTCTATGGCAGTTTTTTGCTTGTCTGGCTCGTTTGGGAAGCGGTCGGGATGATATTTTTTGATAAGCGCCTTGTAAGAGGCTTTAATTTGTTCAAAATGTGCACCTGGTTGTACTTCTAAGGTTTGATAATGCCTTAATTCTTCGGCAGAATATGCAGGAGTAGGTTCTTTGTAAGCACTACTGCTGCGGATTTGTTCCTCATACTGCCTGTATAACTCTTGCGAGAAGGCGTCGGTTTCTTCGTTTTTCGAAAGAACATTCCCAATGTTGGCACGTATGATTTTGAAAAGACGATTTAACATATCTGGCATGGTTTACTGCGTTTGTTCTAAATGGTCTGGTGGAATATATATGCGATTGTCGCGATAGGGAATAACAGATGAGCGGCTTCTTTGACTGAATTTACGCCGTTTTCTTCCAAAAAGTTCTGCTATGTAATTAAAACTTCGGGTGTACATCATACTTGCTCCGGTAGTAGCATTGGTACCTAGCAGCGCTGCATTAAAGGTATTGGTGATGTTTCGGCGGTACATCTTCATGCGTAGCTTGCCATCGGGGGTTAGCATGTATTCTACTGTCCAGTCGCCGGCAATACTGCTAAGGTTGGCTTGGTTTTGTACGTTGGTAAAGCTACCGTCGCGTGTGATGCGCATTCTGCCATTCATGAAGCTGTATGAAAGGCGCAACTGCATTGTATTGAGTGCATTGGCATCAAATCCGTTGAGGTCTATGTCTACTTCTAGGTTTTCATCCACTTGCGACATCCAAGCGCTAAGCTGGTTGGTAATCAGTTCGCTGAGGCTATTACCTGCCGACTGGCTAATGCCTTCAAAAGCATTTTCGGGAAGCAATTTGCGCAACATGAGCAAACTGAAAACTTGCTTTTGTAGTTCTTGCTCGTCGCCTGCTAAGCGGGCTTTAAAAGCAGCAATAGAGGTTTCCAATGAAATGGGCACGCCGCCTACTACTATGGTGCGAGGGTAGTCGAAAAATTCAATGTCGTAAGTGACCATGGGCTTGAGCAACTCTCCTGTCAGAAACAAATTAACGCGGACCGGATAGCGTCGTTTCAGTTCGGGGCGGTTGAGTGTGGTACTGTCTAATTGTGCGCGAGATAAAATGGGGGCAAGGGATACTTTTTGGTCATAGGAGGCAGTAATGTTCATTTTGCCCTTGAACGGGTCGCCGTTCCAAGCAATACTGCTTCCTTGTGCAATCTCAAACGACTTGTTGAATAAGTTTTGGAATGTAAATGTGTAAGAGCCGCGCACAATTTCCACATCGCCAAACATGGTGAAGTCGCCTCTGGTGTCCAATTCCATTTTGAGTTTACCACGCGCGTTACCGCGTATGATGTCGCCTGCTTTGCGGTCTAAAATAATTTCCATTTGTGCCTCGGGGGTAATTTCCAAGTTCATTACAATAACCAACTTGGACAAATCTAATTTTTTGGTTTTCGAAAGCTCGGTTGCTATTGTATCTGCTGCCGCAACAGACTTTAACGACACAAATCGGATAAAGCTCTTTTCTTGAGCACTTGCGTATCCGTCTAAGGGCATAAAAATACGTGTACCGCGTTGGCTAATCGCATTAATCGTAATTTTCATATTTTCGGGTGGTCCGAAAATTTCCATTCTGCCTGTGGCAATGGCTGTACCGTAGTAAAGAGCATCTTCGGTTTGCTGTGTGTCCAACACTTTGAATTGGCGGAAGTCGGCTCGCATGTCAATAACAAAGTTAGTAAAGCCGTAGTGGTATATTCCGCCGTCTATGAAAGCTACATTCTGCTCGTCGTCGCGTAGGCGCAAGCGCTTTACGGCAATGCGGTCGTCTTCAAATAGAATGCGGTCGTCGAAAAAATAAGTAGTATTGAGGTAATTTACCCTAAACCGCCCTCCTGTGATAAACAGTTCGCCAGCAATGTGAGGGGCATCTGCCTGTCCGTACACACGCAGTTGACCTGCCGCCCGCCCTGCCATGTTAGATACAATTTCCGACAAAAAAGACTCTAATACATTGATTTCCGTCTGTTTGAGGTCTATAAGCAGGTCTAAGGCATTGTTTGACTGTTTGTAGGTGCCTTTCAGCTGCAAGGCTTCGCGGGTGTCGTACAACATGCGTGATTCTATGGCAAGCGACTGGGTTTCTTGGTTCCACTGAATAAAGTTGCGGATTTCACCCAGTGAAAATCCCTCTAACTTCACATGGCGAGCAAACAGAAAACCGTCGGCTTGTATCTCGTTGTAAAGGTCTTTTAAAAATACTTTTCCGTCGGCTTCACCTTCTATTTTTTTGCCAATAAGGCTACTGAGCAGTTCTATGCCAATTTTTTGGATTTCTATTTCTAAACTGGTCTGTGGATTTTCTGAGATACCTCCTTTTACACTAACAAAGCGATGTCCATCGGAAAAGTACAAGTCTTTTACTTGTATTTCGCGCCCCTGAATCATGATAGTTGCCGTGTCGGTATTTTGCCACTTTTGTTTGTTCAACACGGCAAACGAGGGGTGAAATGCTGCTAAGTAGCGCTTACCGGGCAAAAATCGGAAGTCTCCTTTAACGGTACCGTGGTCGTCGGAATGGGCTGCCTGTGCAGCTATTTGGTAGCTAATGCGGTCGCGTAGCCATTCGGCATCTATTTGCAGTTTTTGTAGTAATGTGTCAACTTGACTGCGCTCTCCTACCTGGTTTAGGTAGGCAGAGTGAAGCATCAGATTGGCGCTAATTTGGTTGGCGTCAGTAACTTTAACGGTTTGGTAGTCGGCAGTAATTTGTTGCAGGAAGAAGTTGCCATAGCGTAGGGTATCGGCTTGGAGTTGCAAGGCGAAGTCTTGTGTGATGCCGCTGCGAAACTGCCCTTGTAGGATGGTGTTGCAGGCAAGGTAAAAATCGGGCACAAAAATCTGAATGAGAGGGTTGAGGTTTTTAATTCGGATAAGGTAATCCACCTGATAAGGACTTTCTACAACTGGGGAGGGCTTCTTTTTGAGTTTCTGAATCAATTTTTGGCTGTAATACTTTTCTATTTCCTCAGAGTCGTTGCCAATGTAGAGCATGTATTCGTTTATTAGCCGTGTGAGGTCGGCTATGGTAGTAGAAGGTTTAAAGTTCCCTTCTGACTCCACATCTATCAGGTCGGAGCGGATGTAGAAACTGCGTTTGTTGCCGTTGAGTTCCGAGTGGAGTTTGAGGGTATCAAACAGCACATCTTTTTTGTCGTAAGCAAAATAAAAACTGTCTAAACGAATATCGCCTCGAAGGTTGTCTAAGGTTAAACCGCGAAAGTTACAGTCAATATCGGCGCGGGCAAAGGCAATTTGATTAACAAAGTGCAGTTTTTGCAAATCGGCGCGGTCTAAGGAAGCTTTTAGCCTAATAGTGCTATCTGGTAAACTAACTTCTCCCGTGCCTTCAAATGCAAAGTTGGGGTCAGCAATTTTCAGGAATCCCGCTACTATTCCTTTTTTGAACGATACATCGGTTTGAATGTTTTTATAGGAGTAGCCGCGTAGTCCTAACTTGGCAATGTGTCCTTTTATTTCGGTTTCCATTTCATTGAGGGTGAAGCCTTTGCCCTTCATGTTTACGTGAGCATCTATGGCTCCTAGTAGGGATATATCTGCTAAGTTGCCAAGTTGGAAGTTTTCCGTAGTAACCTGTCCGCTGTAAACTTTTTGGTCTACTTTCACATTGATATCGGGTCGGACAGTTCCTATTGCTGTTTCAAACTGCCCGCGCGCTACAAAATCGTTCAGGTAGCCGACAAATTGCCCATTAAAGCGCACATCGCCCAATTTTCGCACAGTGGCAAATTGGTCTTCGGATAAAAATACTTTCAAATCCAAAGCAGACAGCCGCGAAGGACGAAATTGCAACTGCATCAAAGTTTGGTCTATGTTGGGCAAGCCGTCAAAATAAAGATTGCCATTAATGTTGGTATTTTGACCAAAAGCAAGGCGTAAGTTGCGTATATGTAGCCTACTGAGATGTCCGTCTACGACCCCACTTAGTTGGGCACTTGTTTGCCAACTTGCCAGTGAGGGAGCAAAATGGGCTATATCGTCTGTATGCAAGGTAACAGAGTCTAATTCAGCATAAATGCGGACGCGGTTGTTGAAATCGTCCATAGCATCAGGGGTAGAGTAGGCAAGCGCCAGGCGGCGGCGCAAATAACTCTTGCCAATATGTAGGTCTAAATTGTCGAAAAAAATACCCTTGTCGCAATACACAAAAGAAGTGTTGAGGTGGTGAATATTCCAATTCAAGGTTGCCTCACGCGCCGATAAGTTACTGGCTTGCAGCAAGATAGAGTCTCGAACGCTGACAAAGTTGCGCACCTCGCCACTGATGCGGTCTAAGGTAAAGTGGTTGTAGTCAAACTCGCCTGTTCCTGTAAGGGAGTCTATTTGAGGTTGGCAGTAGCCAAAAACACAGTCTTGCAATAAGGTTTGCTCTATTACAAATCGGGAGGAAGAGGGCGTGGTGTCGGATGGGGTGCGGCTGAGTGCTTCAATGAGTTCGCTGATATTCAGCTCGCCATTTTTGCCATTAGCCACTAAGTTGAGCGTGAGTTGCGCTAATCGGGTGCGGTTCAAGATGATATCGTTGCCTTTTATGAGGGCAACAAGGTCGTAGTCCACGCTAAGTTCGGAAGCCGCAATCATTACAGCCCCGCTGCGGTCTTTGACTGCCACGCCTTTTAGTACAGCATGGTCTAACCAACGAATAGCAATACGCTCAATATGCATTTCAAAGCCCGTCAGACGGCTTAGGTAGTGCGTAGCATAATTGCCTAACCAGGTTTGCACAGCAGGAAACTGCAAACCTAACAGTAGCAACAGCACCAAAGAAAGAACCCCGAAAACGCTGGTTACTATCGCATTTCCGATGCGACGCAGCGGGCTTTTAGGGGTTGTTTGGGTGGGCGACACCTCTGGCTGTATGCGATTATCGGCTTCCATGTTTTTATTTGTTTTGCCCCAAATACTTCAACAAAAATACGCTTTGCATATTTTGCTTAATAGCTCAGGGAAGGTACTAACTGCCTTCTGTTGGTCAGCTTGGCGACTGGAGAAATCTCCATGCTTGTTCATTATCAGCTTGTTGTGTTGTTATTTCTAACAATATAGGCACGCCTTCATTGCCAAAAAACTTTGGTAGTACTGCTTCAACCTGCTCTTTTGTGTTTGCATAAAGATACGCAAAACCTGCCTCTTCGGCTGCAGAGCGAGCAGAAAGTCGCTGTTGGGTTACAAAATATTCGTCGGTTTCTGCTAAGTTGCGCGGTCCGTCTATCATGCGAAAAATGCCTCCTCCGCCGTTGTTGAGTACTACAATTCTCAGGTTGGGCAGGGAGTAGTTGTGCCATAGTGCATTTCGGTCGTATAAGAAGGCTACGTCGCCTACCAGCAATATGTGTAGCTTGTTGGGGGAGGCTAATGCGTGCCCCACTGCTGTACTAACACACCCGTCTATACCACTGGTGCCGCGATTGCAAAAAACCTCAACGGTTTGCGTGTGGCGCAGCCCAATAGCTTGTGCATACCGTACTGGCATAGAGTTAGCCAAGTGCAATGTAGCTCTTTGGGGCAGTGCCTGCATCAGTCGGTAAACAGCCAAAGGTTCGCTTAGGGGGGCAGTTGCCTGCAGTTGTGCTAAACGACGGTCGCTGCGCGCTGCATCAAATAATGGAAAAGGCAACCAGTAATCAGTTGTGGGGCGGTCTTTCCACTTTTGAGATAAGGTTTGAAAAAACAGCACTGGTGAGGTTCTGATAATGCGGGTTAAAGACTGGAACACATCGGGTACATGACCTGCTTCTTGAATATGCCAGTGTTCGAGGGGGGGATACTGACGCAGCCGATTTTTCAACACCTTAGAAAGCACCGATTGCCCAAAAGTAATAAGCAAATCGGGCGAGTGCCATATGGGCTGTTGCAGCCCTATCTCATAACGGAAAACATTGTTTCGGGCAGTATGTATATTAGCAAAAATATCTCCTAACAGCGCAAACGGTAACTGTTCAATAGCTGCTACTAAAGAAGGCTCATAGCGATTTTGCCCTGCTACAAGTAATATTTTCGGTGTTTTTGATACTTTTTCAATAATGGAATGCCATATATCTTCAGGCAATTGCATCTGTCCGCGTTGTTCTTCAAATAATCGGAGGTTGGGGGAGAAGGTTAAGTCGTCTTCGGGTTTAGGATAAAATGGCTCTCGGAAGGGCATATTGATATGGACCGGACCAGCTGGATAAGCTGTACTGGTATGGATAGCCTCGCACATAGTTCGGCGAATAGCCCATAAGGCATCGGGATGGATGTAGTCTGCTGGTATTTCATAGGCGGCTTTGCAGTGCTGTCCGTACATATTGCGTTGGTGAATGGTCTGTCCGTCTGCCTGATTGACCCACTCAGGCGGGCGGTCTGCTGTGAGCAATAGCAATGGTACTTGGCTGAAGTAGGCTTCTGCTACGGCGGGGGCATAATTAAGTCCTGCCGAGCCAGAGGTGCAAACGAGGGCTACTGGCTTGCCCGATTGTTGTGCCATTCCAAGTGCTATAAAAGCGGCAGCGCGCTCATCGCTAATGCTGTAACATTGTATCTTAGGGTGTCGAACAAAAGCAATGGTAAGCGGTGCATTGCGCGAACCCGGCGAAATAACCGCTTGCTGCACTCCCAAATGGGCACAAATAGTAGCTATGTCTAAAATAGGGAAATGAGAGTATCGCATGTGCCAACAATAGGTTTTGGCATTCCTTCCAAAAAAACTTTGTAGATTGATTTACAAGTGTAATACAATTGCGCAACTTGTATAAAATAATTAATTCTTTTCGCTGTTATTTATTTAACTTTTGTTAGAACAAACTTGCCAATCATTCCAAAGCGTTTTTTTCATCAAAACTACACCTAAATTATGGTAACCGAAGTAACTCACGGCGTTAAAGTAACTGTTAGAGCGGAGTATAAAAGTGAGTATTCGCGCCCGATGCAGCATCATCATGTTTTTACCTACCATGTTACTATTGAAAACAACAGTGAATACACTGTTCAACTGATGCGGCGTCATTGGGAAATTTATGAGGGGAATGGTACAGTAATGCAAGTGGATGGAGAAGGAGTGATTGGCGAACAGCCAATTTTGGCGCCGGGTGAAGTGCACGAATATGCTTCTGGCTGCCATCTGAAAACCGGTATTGGCAAAATGTCGGGCTACTATACCATGGAACGGTTGATGGACGGTAAGGAGTTTCTTGTTACAATCCCAGAATTCACGCTGATAGCCTCGTACTTGTGCAATTAATTTGACAGATTGGGGTTTTGCTTGCTCAGATAGCCCCAAGAGTCTTGTGAACTTATTAGTTTTATTTGGATACTTGGCAAGCAACTTTACTATGCCGGAGCCAAACTCAGCTTGTTTTTGCTTCGCGCTGGCGAGTTGCAAATTGTTCCAGCCGACCGCCGCTCGATTGGCAGCAGAAAGCACTTAGGCTTACCATTCCAAGAGCATCTACTCGAAATAGCTCCCAATACGATGCTCTACATGCTCTCCGACGGTTACGCCGACCAGTTTGGTGGCGAACACAATCGCAAAATTGGTAGCCGGCAAGTAGAAGCCCTATTGCAAAAAATTCATGCGTTTGACTGCACCCTTCAAAAAAACGTATTGCACAACTTTCTTGCTAAGTGGAAAGGCAATCAGCGGCAAATAGACGATATCTCTGTTTTAGGCATCCGCCTGTAAGCAAGCGAGTTGAAATATGTTAAATCCGAAACCTTCGCAACTTGCTAAGTGTATTTTTGTAGTAAAATGCATTGTAATGAAATTCGCTTGTTTGCGCACTCTTCTCAGTTTGATAATTTTTAGTTGGATGATGACAAGCGTTGTATCTACAACGCGCGCCCAGCAACTGCCTCACATAGACAGCGTTGACATGCTACTGACCAATGTGGCTATTCAGGTAGAATGCACGCAGGCTATCAACGACATGTATAATTTCAAATTTCGACAGGCGGAAAGCATCTTCCAATGGTTGCGGCGTACTTATCCGGAGCATCCTTTACCTTATTTTCTGATGGGGCTGAGCCAATGGTGGCGCATCATGCCCAATCCGGACAATACACAGTACGACGAACGCTTTTTGGCTTATTTAGACACCGCTATTGAAAAGGGAGAAAAGTGGTTAGATAGAGGCAAGCCAAAGCAGAAAATAGAAGCAGCCTTCTTTTTGGCAGCAGCATGGGGCTTTAAGGGCAGGCTCTACTCCGACCGTAAGCAATGGGCAAAAGCAACTTTTGCAGGCAAACGCGCACTAAAATACATGGAACTGGCTGCTGACCAAAACGACCTTAGCCCCGAACTGCTTTTTGGCGATGGCTTGTACAACTACTATTCTATTTGGGTGCCAGAGAACTATCCAGTTTTAAAGCCAGTGTTGTGGTTTTTTAAAAAAGGCGACAAAGCGCTTGGTATTGCACAATTGGAAAAAGTAGTAGCTGATGCCTTTTATACCAAAACCGAAGCTATGAACTTTTTGATGCGCATCTATGCAGATGAAAACATGCCTGAAAAATCTTTTGAAACAGCACGCTATCTGCACAAAACCTTTCCCGACAATCCTTATTTTCACCGTTACTACGCTCGTCTGCTTTATCAGCGTGGGCAGTTTTATGAGTTAGAATCGGTTGCCAAAAGTATTATTGAAAAAATTGACCGAGGCGAACCCGGCTATGAGGAAGTCAGCGGACGATATGCAAGCTTTTACTTGGCGCATCTGTACCGCGTAGCCTACCGCGACAAGCAACGTGCCAAACAATATTACGAACGCACAGTTGAATTTGCCGAGCGCTTGCAGGCTTATGAAGCAGGTTATTATTTGCATGCCCTTGCCGAGTTGGCACAAATAGCAGATGCCGACAAGGACATTTTGCAAGCCAAAAAGTACTATCAGAAAATTGTTGAACACGCCGAAAAAAAACATCCTACCTACAAAGAAGCCAAAGAATACTTGCAAAAGCATCGCAAAGTAAAATAAAGCACCCTGCCATGTCGCCACCCGTGTTATACGACAACCACCACCGACCAATTACCTACGTTAGGTTGGCTGTAACCGACCGCTGTAACTTGCGATGTTTTTATTGTATGCCAGAAGAAGGCATCTCATACTTACCTAAAAACCAGCTACTTACTTATGAGGAAATGCTCAGATTGGTTACTTTGCTGGCGCGCATGGGTATCACAAAGGTGCGCATCACAGGCGGTGAGCCTTTTGTGCGTCGCGACCTGATGCCGTTTTTAGAGCGCATAGCAAAAATAACAGGCATTCAAACACTAACGCTCACTACCAACGGCGTGTTAACAGCTCCTTACGTACCTCAATTAGCCCAAATAGGCATCCACTCGGTCAACCTGAGCATTGACAGTTTAGACCGCCAACGGTTTGCTTGCATCACTCGCCGCGACGAGTTACCGCGCGTTATGCAAACCTTATATAGCCTTCTACAACACAACATTCCTACCAAGTTAAACGTGGTGGTGATGGAAGGCAAAAACACAGACGATATTGTACCTATGGCAGCTTTTACCCGCGAGCATCCCGTAGAAGTACGCTTCATTGAAGAAATGCCATTTAACGGAACGGGGGCACTTGCACCTACGCTTACATGGAACTACCGCAAGATTCTGGCAACACTGCAAGCAGCCTATCCTGACATAGAAAAAATGCCCGATGAGCCTTTTAGCACTGCAGTAAACTATCGCATTCCGGGTTTTAAAGGCAGCATTGGTATTATTGCTGCTTTTAGCCGCACGTTTTGCGGCACTTGTAACCGCATCCGCATTACCGCAAAAGGTATGTTGAAAACCTGCCTTTACGACCAAGGTGTGCTGAACATCCGAGATTTATTACGTGCTTGTCCACATGATGATGCTCCGGTAGAGAGGGCGCTGCGGCAGGCTTTTGGTCAGCGCCCTAAAGACGGTTTTGAAGCTGAGCGCCATCGCAATACGTCAGCAACAACCGAGTCGATGTCTACAATTGGCGGGTAGCCATCATAAGCCGAAAATACCTTTGTTAAGAGCTTTAAGCACATCAGCTTTATAACTGGCGTGTACCAGCAGCGAAATATTGTTTTTGCTGCCTCCGTAAGAAACCATCCGCAGGGGAATGCCTTTTACCGATTCTATTACTTGCGCTACATAGTCATGTTTTTCAACCATCATGTCGCCTACTACACAAATAATAGTTTGCTCATGCTCTACTTCTACGCTGCTGAACCGTTGTAGTTCGGCTACTATTTCTTTCAGATAGGTGGTATTGTCAATAGTAAGCGAAACAGCTACCTCTGAGGTAGTAATCATGTCAATGGGTGTTTTGTAGCGTTCAAATACCTCAAAGAGCTTTTTCAAAAAACCGTAGGCAAGAAACATACGCCCCGATTGTACGCGAATGGCGGTTATGCCGTCTTTGGCTGCCACTGCTTTGATGCCGTGTCCGACAGCATGGTCGCTAATAAGCGTACCGGGCTGCTGGGGTTGCATAGTATTGAGCAAGCGCACTGGAATTTTTTTCAACCGCGCCGGGTTAACACTCTGCGGATGAAGAATTTTAGCGCCAAAATAAGCCAATTCTGCTGCTTCATCGAAAGAAAGAACTGCCACTGGTACTGTGCGCTCTACTATGCGTGGGTCGTTGTTGTGCATGCCGTCTATATCTGTCCATATTTGCACTTCCTCAGCCATAATGGCAGCACCAATAAGTGAGGCAGTATAGTCGCTGCCACCGCGTTTGAGGTTATCTACCTCGCCGTAAGAGTTTAGGCAAATGTAGCCTTGTGTAAGGAACAGATTTTTATCGGGATATTTGGCAAGCTCAGCCTGTAGCTGTTCGGTGATAAAAGGCAAATCAGGTTCTGCGTTTTCATCGATGCGCATAAAATCGAGTGCGTCTAATAATACGGCATCTACTCCTATTTCTTCCAAATAGTAAAACATCAAATGAGTAGAGAGTATCTCGCCCTCTGCCAGCATAGCTTTTTCTTTACGCGTGTTGAACATATTTTTTGCCAGCACGCGCATGTATCCGAAGTGGTCGTACACTAGGCGGGTGCCCTTGCTTTTGGCAGCTTCGGTAGCGTAGAGTTCTGCTACTACGGCATGGTACTTAGCTTCCAGTTCGTCAATCTGCCGATGTGCATCCTGATAATTTTTGGCAAATAGGGCTTCGCTAATTTTTACCAAGGCGTTGGTAGTACCCGACATAGCAGATAGCACTACGATTTTTTTTTCGGGCGTGTTAATCAACTTTTCAACATTTTTCATCCTTTGCGCACTTCCTACCGAAGTGCCGCCAAATTTCAAAACTTTCATGTGCCGATGTTTGGATTTTTTAGCGTTTTATCAAAATGAAAAAGAAATAATTATTTTCGTGTGATTTTGTACAACAGTTCTTCGCACATGGTGGTGTCCATGCCCTGTTTTTTGCCAAGGTCGATGGCTTGGCGTGCAACGTTAGCTGCTGCTTGATACTCGCCTAGTTTGTAGAGCAAGTGGGCTTGGGTATCCAAATTTTGATAAGTTTTGTGTAGTTGAATGGACTTTTCTGTCCATTGCAACGCTTTGCGCAAGAGTTCTTCCGAGTGTTCCTGTTCATAGTAGTGCCATGCCATTTCGTTCAGTTCTTGCCAATCATTGCAAAAACGATCTAGGTAGCGAGCCGCAGCAGCATGTTTTTTTTCATGATGATTGCCCATGGTGTAAAAATAAAAATCTGCTCTTGCTAAGTATCGGGCTGAGTCTTGAGGGAGATAGTATTTCAGGGTTTGTTTGAGCAGCAGCAGGCGTTCTGCTTTTTGGCTTCTGCCTGCCATAAACATAGCTCTACCAGTTACTAAATGGATGTATGTGCTATATTCCGGCTCGTAGGGGGCAAAAAGTTGCGGATTTTTAGCTACATAACTAAAAATAGGGCTGTCCATATGGAGCTCTATTTTGCGAATCAGTTCCCAATTGGCGGGTTGATGCCATTGGGCTGGGGTAAGTTGTTCCAATAACTCTCGAGCAACTTTAACAGCGGCACCGTCTCCTGCGGCTAACAAAGCATACGCATAATTGCGCAACACCCACTCGCTGCGGTCGCCGCTCTGATATTTTTGCGTCAGGCTAATTATCTGGCGCTCAGGAAGAAGCGCATTTTTTCCGTTTTCAATAAATGCTTGTGCATCGAAATAACCCACTGTGCGATGTACTAATTTGCCCTCGGGGGAGAAAAATAAGGCACAAGGATAGGCATTTACTTCAAACTCGGCAGAAAATTCAATGCCTTCTCCTTTTTCCGCATTAATTTTAAAATTGATAAAATTTTGGTTGAAAAAGTCTGCTACATGAGGGTTGGTAAACACTTCTTTTTCCAATTTTTTGCAAGGTGCGCACCAATCTGTGTAAACATCTACAAAAACGTATTTATTGGCTTGTTGTGCCTGAGCAATTATAGCCTCAAAAGAGCCAGACTGGAAATGAATACTTTTGGTTTGAGCATGGCTTAAAAAGCAAACAAGACTCATTAATAAAATTGCTGACACGCCGCATTTCATCGTTTCTATGTGTTTAAAAATTTCCAGCGTTTATGACTCCACAACCAATGGGCAGGATGCTTGCGAATGGATGTTTCCAACAATTGGGCATAGCGCTCAATAATTTCATTCGGATGATTGTTTTGTGGCTCAATTACTTGTAGTCGCAAAACGTACTTTCCTCTTGCAAGTCGCTCTACTTCCGAATACACAACAGGGAAACCCGTTTGCCGAGATAATTTATCTGCCCCTGTGTAAAAATACGTCGGAATATTGAAAAAATTGGTTTTAAAATCGATTTCATGACCGGCAGGACTTTGGTCTGCTACTAATCCGAGGCAAAAAATTTCACCATTTTTTTTCCGACGCACTACTTCGCGCAACACATTTTCTTTGGTGATAGGCACTACTCCAAAGCGGGAGCGAATTTGCAACACTAAGCGGTCGGAGAAAGCATTTGACAATGTTTTGTAAACGGGCATAATGCTATACTGAGGAAAACGAAGTTTTATAATAGCAGGAGTCCATTCCCAATGGGAAATATGTCCTGCTACCACAATGCAAGATTGCCCGTTTGTCAAATATTGCCCCAACACTTCAGGATTTTCTATGTAAATACGCCTTTGTAAATCTTCTTGCGAAATGGTGAGTGTTTTTACAATTTCTACAATAATATCGCACAGGTGTTTGTAAAAATCCTTGGCGATCGCTCGGCGTTCAGCGTCGTTTTTTTCTGGAAAAGCAAGCGCTAAATTGTACAGCACTACGTCCTTGCGGTAGCCAATCAAATAATAACTGACTAAAAATAACAAATCGCTAATGCAATATAAGATGCTCCAAGGTAAGTGCGAGAACAGTCGGATAAAGAACATATTGCAAAATTACATTTCTTTGCTGGAGGTGGGTACCAAGCGCTTTGTTGTAGAGAAAAATCGCATAGACTTGTTGTTGCCAGAGCAAGATATGCCTACATGAAAAAGAATCTTCAACAACGAGTTGGGGACTTGCTACACGTGCCAGACCAACATAGCCGAAACACCAAAAGGGAAACGCATACCACTGCGCAGCAAAGGACGTTCGCATGCAAAAATATGCTCCAACAAACGATTAACAGGGCTTTTAGGGGGTAATACGTGATTATCAGCGCCAGATTTTTTGCGAATTAGAGCGGCGGGCAACCATTCGGCTATCAGTCTGAATGCTGCCACAGGCGGAAAAAGCAAGGTGTTGAAATACGTATCGCGAACGATGCGTCCGGTGGTTTTGCCTGTGGTGTGGTTTTCACAAAACAGACGCCTCAATGCTGGCAAAGTATAACGACGGTGATGGTGATTGACTACATCGTGATGGCTCCACAAAAACTGAAAAGCAGGCACACTTACTATCACATAGCCACCCGGGCGACATACGCGCTTCATTTCGCGCACTGCTAAGCCGTCGTCGGCAACATGTTCAATTACATCGAACGCACACACTATATCAAAACTATTGTCGGCAAATTGAAGGGAGAGGATAGAACCTTTCTCTATGGGGAAAGGCAACTTGCCCTGCATAAAAGCAACACAATAGTCGTCGTATTCAATAGAAGTTACTTTTCCGAATTGCTGTAACAGTTCGGAGGTATGTCCTGTGCCGGCACCAATGTTCAAAATGTTCAAATCGGTTTTGCCCTCAGCCAGCTGTGCTATTTGTTCCATCAAGATTTGGTTTCGCACCTTAAACCACCAGTGCGTTCGTTCAAGGGTATAGTATTCTTCGTAATATTGCTTTTCCATGTATTAGCGTGTTTGCTTGCGGGTTTGTAAACGGCTGATGATGTAGGCAGCAATTTTTCTGCCTTGTTGCAGTCCGTTTCTAACGGCTGGGGTATAGTGAATGCCACCATATACCCGACTGACAGAGGCTTCGTCGGCAGCTTGCCGGAAGGAGTTGTAGTTGCGAGCAGGCAAACCATAACGCACTTCTGTGGTGTCTCGGTAGGTAAAAGGTTCGCCGTACAGATGAGTGAGAATGTCGCCTGCCACACCCGACACTACGCTATGTCCGCTGGTATACTCAGGGAAGGGGGGAGTTTGCAAAAGTGGCACCCAATTTCTGTCTATGTATTCATTGATATAAGTTTCGGGGCGTACTACATTGCTGCGATACTTTTCATCCCAGCAGCTGATAAATCCATCTGCCAGTCCTATGGCTACCCACGCATAAGTTTCAGCCGCTTTTCCAAAATCGTCGCCAGCAGTGCGGCTAGCAATGCTAGCAATACCTATCCAGTGCCCGCCCGGCGTGATTTTCTTAGTAGCATACATCACGTGCCCTTGCAAATTGACTTTGTAGGGGTTGCAGTCCCAAAAATTGGCAATTTCTTTTTGCTCGTCGGTAAGTGATTGGCTAGTGCGATACACCTCGTAGGCTTCTTTGTAGAAAGTACTGGCGGTGTCGGTACTGAAAGCAATAGCTGGTGGAGGAGCAAACTGGTCGGCGCTTTGCAAAGTGAAAGGTCGTATCTGATTCCAGTGGGGTTCTACTGCATCCATGTAGGCGGGCGGAGTAGGACGCCATCTGCCTGCTGCGGTAGTTACGGTATATTTTGGAGCGCTGCGGGTTTCTTTGTATCGGTCTTTACTTGCCCAGGCAATAATGTGGTCGGCAACGGCTTGCCCTACTTTTAAAGAACGTTCAAAAACTGCCTCGGGTATGCCAGTTGCTTTCATTTCGGCATACAGTTTTTCTTGAAAAGCTGCAATTTTTTCTTCTGAAAAAATGAGTTTCTTGCCTACACTCAAATAAGCATGCACGGCTGCCACAGGCATAACGTATTGTTGGGTAGTATCAACGCTGCTAATAGGCTGTAAATCATTTAGTTGCCCTGCAAGGCTGCGATATTGCGGATGCCGGAGCGCCACAGTCTCGTAAGCAGCAATGGAGGCATAGGCATAAATCCGTGAAGCTACTGGGGGGGAGAAAATATCGTGTACAATAACATCGGTGAGTTGTTGTACCGAACGATGCAGAAAGTGAGGGTTGGCGAGTGCTTGCTCGTACTCGCTAGCAGGCTGACAACTTGCTACGCTCATCAGCACTACCCATAACGCAAAGCGAATAAAGCCTTTCATGTTCATAAGAAAAATTGGAATTTAAAGGTTGAAAGATTCAGTCAAATTTACAAACGATTTGTGAGCGTTTGTGTTGAGTTGTAGCTGTACTTGTACCTGTGTGTAGTGAATTGTCGCTACTCAATTTGCAGGCGTTGCTCTACTATGTCGCGGCGCTCCAGCAAAACAATATTTTCCACGTGTGTTGTTTGTGGAAACATATCTACGGGCTGAGCCACCAAAGGCACATACATATCTGCCATTAGAGCGATGTCGCGTGCCTGAGTGGCAGGGTTGCAGCTAACGTATACTACTTTTTTAGCTTGGCTGTTTTTAATGGCTTGTACTACCAACTCGTGCATACCCGCACGCGGAGGGTCGGTAATAATTACATCGGGTTTGCCGTGTTGTGCTATCAATTTGGCGTTGAAGATTTGCGCCATGTCGCCGGCAATGAAAACGGCATTGTTGACTTGGTTGATGGCAGCATTGAGCCAAGCATCTTGTACGGCAGCTTCTACGTATTCAATTCCTACCACCTTTTTTGCGCGGTTAGCAACAAAGCAGGCAATTGTACCTGTGCCAGTGTAGAGGTCATACACAATTTCTTCACCTGTTAGTCCTGCCAGTTCACGTGTAGCTTTGTAAAGTTCAACTGCTTGCCGGCTGTTGGTCTGAAAAAATGACTTAGGACCGATGCGAAAACGCATATGCTCCATTTGCTCCTCTATGTAGGGCATCCCCTTGTAGAGGGTTAATTCCAAATCGTCAAACGTATCGTTTCCTTTTTGATTGACCACATAAAACAAAGATGTAATTTCTGGGAATTGCTCGGCAATGAACTGCATAGTTGCTTGAATCTGTTCGGGCAGGTTGTCGTAAAATTGTACAATCACCATCCACTGCCCAAGCGTTGTATTGCGTACAGTAAGGTTGCGCAAAAAACCGTGCTGCAACCATATATCGAAGAAAGTGTAGCCATTTCTCAAAGCAAAGGCTTTTAGTTGGTTGCGCAACGCATTAGAAGGTTCTGCTTGGTGGTAACACGTTTGAATATCAATTACTTTGTCGAATTGATTAGGTACATGAAAGCCAACGGCATTTTGCTCTAACTCAGCGGCGCGGTCGAGCAACTCAGGAGGGAACCATCGCTTGTTGGAAAACGAAAATTGCAACTTATTGCGATAGCGGGTTGTTTGAGCAGAGGGAAGAATAGGGCGGTATTCGGGGATGAACACTTTGCCAATTCGCTCGAGGTTGTCTATTACATGTTTTTGCTTCCACTGCAGTTGTGCTTCATAAGTCAGGTGTTGCAGTCGGCAGCCGCCGCAATAGCCAAAGTGTGTGCAATAGGGCTCTTGGCGATACGGAGAGGGTACCAGTAGATTTGCTATACGCCCTTCCATGAAGTTTTTTTTGCGTTGATACACTTGAACGTCGGCAACATCTCCCATTACGGCGCCTGACACAAACACCACCATGCCGTTATGTCGAGCTAAGCCTTTTCCTTCGGTAGTCATTTCCTCAATATGGACTTGCTCGAGCAACAAATCGATTTGTTTGTTTCTTGCCATATTGCAAAATTAAGTTTTATTCGCTATTGCTACATCAGCGCACTTTTTTCAGGTATCTTTGCATGTATGGATTTGTTAGTTCCAGTGTTGTTTTTTATTGGAGGCAGCTTAGTATTTGTGAGCATTGCGTTTGGGGTATGGCGTCTGTTGCGTCCTCACCGCCCTGATAGCCGCAAACTGACTGCCTATGAGTGTGGAGAAGAACCCATTGGTAGTGCACAAGGGCTTTTCAACAGCCGTTTCTATATTGTTGCAATAGTGTTTTTGCTCTTCGAAGCAGAATTACTTTTTTTATTTCCATGGGCAGTAGCGGCTTTTCACACCAACAAACAACCCTTGCCTACCCTTCCAGCCATTTGGATAAGTGTTGAAATAGGCATTTTTGTAGCCATTCTTACGCTTGGTTTAGCCTACGTATGGCAACAAGGTCACTTCAACTGGGGGAAAACCCAGTACTTGCCACCAATAACAAGAAAATCCCCTATCCCTCGTTCTGTTTACGAAGCATTTAATAAACGGCAATAAAATTGCTGTTGAATTTTCGGCTACCCCATAGTTATGATACAAGAGCTCCTTTGTTGTGCGTTGTTGGCTTTCACTATTGCCTTTGTACTGATTCCTGAAATCATCAAGATTGCACATAACTACCAAATTCATGACCTTCCCAACGCTCGTAAAGTTCATTCGCAGCGGATTCCACGCTTTGGAGGTTTAGCTATTTTCATAGGGTTAATTATTACTACATTGTTGTGGTCGTTTTGGCGTAGCGAATTATTCAATTTGCCTTTGCTAGCAGCTGCCACTGGCATTGTCATTGTCGGATTCCGCGACGATTTTCTGCCATTACGTGCAAGTATCAAACTGTTGGCACAAGTGGCAGGAGCTTTTATTATCATTTTCTTTGGCGACATTCGTTTAAACTCACTACACGGCTTGCTGGGCATACATGAACTACCTGTTTATGTTGCCTATCCGGTCAGCATCTTTACGGTGGTAGTTATTACCAATGCCTTTAATCTGATAGATGGCATTAATGGCTTGGCAGGCTCAGTGGCTATTTTAGTGTTTGGTACTTATGGCTATTGGTTTTACATCAACAACGACATAGCCACAGCAGCTCTTTGTTTTGGCGTTATAGGAGGCACACTTGCTTTTTTATTTTTCAATTATCAATCACAAATTTTTATGGGCGACTGTGGCTCGTTGCTATTGGGTTTTTTGGCTGCTACTGTAACTATCAAGTTTTTAAGCGACAATGCACAGTTGCCGCCCAGTGCGGCGCATTATTTTGCCAGTCCAGTGATGTTTGTTTCTTGCTTGTTGGCTTTTCCACTATTCGATACCATTCGCGTATTTGTTTTGCGAACAGCTTCTGGGATTTCTCCTTTCACACCCGACCGCAACCACATTCACCATTTGCTCATTGGTATGAACCTCCCTCATGCCGTAGCTACTACCATCATTTTGTCCGTTAATGCTTTGTTCATTATAGCTGCACTACTATTGCAAGGCTATGATGATAAC
Organism: Bernardetiaceae bacterium; assembly: GCA_025056255.1. Classification (GTDB taxonomy): domain Bacteria; phylum Bacteroidota; class Bacteroidia; order Cytophagales; family Thermoflexibacteraceae; genus Rhodoflexus. The sequence goes on from JANWVT010000010.1 coordinate 89,100, forward strand.
CTGCTAGTAGCCGGTGGCATTTTTGTGGCTTGGCTGCTTACGCGCTTTTTAAAAAAACGCTCGGTCAAATTTGCCAGTCGGCAACTTCGCAACTTGTCGCCTCATGTAGCTTCTGCTACAAATAATCACCTTCCTCCAATGAAGGAAAAAATTAGCGAGAGCCTGTGAGCGCATGTCTTTAAGCGCATGTTTTGGTTCTACCAAAGCAAACATGATGGATAAACAACCTAAATCACTCCTTAGACAGGATGGCGGTACTGGGTAGCTGCAAACAACCTTGCTACGGAAGTTCGGATTGAGGATTGCGAATGTTGGAATTTTCCACTCTCTACATTCCAAAATCGTACCGTGGTGTGCCTTTCCACGCGCGGTAAAGATTAGCATGCGAACAACGACGAGTTTGCCTTCATGAATTATGGATGTGGCAAAATGAACCTTACAAAAAACTAAAACAACTACTTACGGTAGCGTGCAAATTGAATTTGTTTGATTATATAACGCGCGCTTTTTTGTGCATAGTACAACCAACCATGCGGCGTGCAACGGCGGCGTGCAACGGCGGCGTGGAAGATTAAGCCTTTCAGCTGTTTAATTGCATCCATCCTACTTAACAACTTCACAGCCTATTTGAGCATCTGCCCTGCAAAACCTAACTTTGCAGCTTAGTTTTGCACGCAACGAAAGCACGCTATATGAGCACTAACAAAGCATTACCTAAACGCAGCGAAGACTATTCGGGCTGGTACAACGAATTGGTGAAAAAAGCAGACCTTGCCGAACACTCCTCTATTAAAGGTTGCATGGTTATTAAGCCCTATGGCTTTACCATTTGGGAAAAAATGCGCGACACGCTGGACAAAATGTTCAAAGACACAGGACACGTGAACGCCTACTTCCCGCTATTTATCCCTAAGTCGTACCTGAGCAAGGAAGCTTCGCACGTGGAAGGTTTTGCCAAAGAATGTGCAGTGGTTACACACTATCGGCTCAAAAATGCGCCCGACGGCAGCGGTGTAATTGTTGACCCCGAAGCAAAATTAGAAGAGGAACTGATTGTGCGCCCAACTTCTGAGACGGTTATCTGGAACACGTATCGCAACTGGATTCAGAGCTACCGCGACCTGCCGTTACTTATCAACCAGTGGGCAAACGTAGTGCGTTGGGAAATGCGCACGCGCCTGTTTCTCCGCACAGCAGAGTTTCTTTGGCAAGAAGGACACACAGCGCACGCCACCGCACAAGAAGCTATTGAAGAAACCGTGCAAATGCTGCATGTATATGCTGAATTTGCCGAGAAACACATGGCAGTTCCGGTGATTAAAGGCGTGAAAACACCAAACGAACGCTTTGCCGGGGCGGTAGATACCTACTGCATTGAGGCGCTGATGCAAGACGGTAAGGCGCTGCAAGCAGGTACTTCACACTTTCTTGGGCAAAACTTTGCCAAAGCCTTCGACGTGCGCTTTACTACCAAAGAAGGTAAGCAAGATTTTGTTTGGGGCACTTCTTGGGGTGTGAGTACGCGCCTGATGGGTGCGTTGATTATGGCTCACTCAGACGACGACGGGCTGGTGTTACCGCCCAACCTCGCACCGATTCAGGTGGTTATTGTGCCAATTTACCGCAGCAACGAAGAAATGGACGCTGTCAATGCCAAAGCCGCTGAAATTGCACAGCAACTGCGCAAAATGGGCATTTCAGTTAAACATGACAACCGCGACACGCATAAGCCAGGTTTTAAATTTGCCGAATGGGAACTCAAAGGCGTGCCCCTACGCATTGCCATCGGTCCGAAAGACTTGGAAAACAATACCGTAGAAATAGCCCGCCGCGATACGAAAGCAAAGGAAACAATCGGTATGGACGGCATTTATCGGTATGTGCCGCAAATGCTGGACACCATTCACCATGCTATCTACGAACGCGCTAAAAACTTCCGCGACAGTATGATTACCCGCGTAGATAGCTACGAAGAATTTAAAGAAGTGCTGGAAACGAAAGGTGGGTTTATTAGTGCTCACTGGGACGGTACAACTGAAACCGAAGAGCGCATCAAAGCAGAAACCAAAGCAACTATTCGCTGCATTCCGCTCAACAATCCGCAAGAAGAAGGCAGATGCGTGCTCACAGGCAAACCGTCCAAAGAGCGCGTGCTATTTGCTCGAGCTTATTAAAGAAAAACTTGTCAAACTCTAAACCCCGACAAGTGTAGACAGCCTGTCGGGGTTTGGGTGTATGCATGATTGTAGCCAGCAAGTGAAAGCAAGTGCGCTGCCTAACCGAATGGAATCATTAATTTGCCAATTCGTCTGCTTTTTTAACCAATTGCACCAAATCTTCCTGATTTTTGCTCGGATTCAACCTGTTTTCTCTGATGTAGTTTTTAAGGCTACCGGTTTGGTCGTTGAGTGTTTTTAGCAGCGCTTTTTCTTGGGTTTTAAGTTTGACCCACTCTGGAGATTGGTTAGTGACAAGGTAATAGTTTACTGAGGGGAGAAACTCGTCGTAGTATCTGCCTGCACTGTAAGCCCCCTTATAGTCGGCTTGTAGGATGGTTTTCTTGTGGTGTGCCAGCAGTGTGTATTGGTTTCCTTCATGCAGCACTTGGAAAAAGACAGCCTGCTTGGTTTCTGGTTCGGAGAGTTTGCGAAAAAGCATTGTTTTGCCCTTGCTATCCGTCAAAGAAAATTGTTGGATAGCAGTTTTATCAACAACAATGGAGTCGCCTGTATCGCGTTTGCGCACCATGAGCTCATCGTTGTAAGTATTCAGTTTCATGTCTATGTCTGAATACTTGGTGCCATTTTTGAAAAGCAGCTCGCCTTTTGTCCATGCATCAAATAAGTATGGGCTGTTGAGGAAACCTCGATAGCGCGTATCAAAAGAAAGTACTACGTTGCTACCACTTGTTACTGGGCTGCCCAATGCATCTAAGTTTTGTTGTGCATTAATTCCACTGGGAGGTGTTGTATTAACAGCAGAGGGCTGCTGAGCATGTAGGCTTGAGTACAAGAACAGCAAGCAGAACAATACAGATGTTTTCATGGTGATTATTTGAGTCGTTCTATTAATTCTTGGATGTAGGCAGTCAGCTCTTCTTCTGGGTGCATTTGCAGCGCTTTTTCGGCAAATATTTTAGCATTTTTTTTGTCGCCTAATTGTTCTAACACAACGGCATGCACATAGCAAGCTACGGCATCTTCTTGCAACTGGATTGCTTTGGCAGACCATTCTTTTGCTTTTTGTAGCACAATTGTTTCTTTGCTGCGGGTAGCTATTTCCAAGGAACGACGCATCAGCTCGTCGCGTGCGTTTAGGTTGTAGTTTTCCATCCAGTCAATCATTGCATTGAGGTACTCGGGCTCGTTTTGGATGCCTTGTTGATAGAACATTTCTACAATGCCAGCATAAAATCCGGCTTCGCGTGCTTGTGGATTGGTAGCCTGCATCAGTTTGATGTACAAATCTTTTACTTGATTAGCTTTTGCTGCATTTTTTTCTTGGATAGCTGTTGTGAGGTAAGCATCCATTTGTTTGATAACGAAATCTTCTAAACTTTTGCCATATTTTTCGGCAAAAAGTTGAGCATTGTGTAGCACATATTTAAACTCACGGCTTTCAATGTCGGTAACAAATTTTTGGATGATATGCCAGTTGGCTTCTTCTTGAAGTTGGGCTTCGCTTAGCTTGGCGAGGTATTGGCGGGCTATGGCAGCTTCTTCTACTCCTCCAGCATCGGTTTGTGCTAAGGCGCGCAAGTAATTTTGGGCAGCCACCATATCATTAGGGTTAGCGTTGTACTTAGCTTTCAGTACAGGAATTTCTTTTGCTAATGCTTGCCCTGTAATCACTTTTTTGCCAAAGGCAATAAAACTTTCTTTGTCCAGTGCGCCGATATTTTTGTTAATTACTTTTCCATCAGGGGAGAAGTAATACAAAGAAGGATAGGCTTCAATCTGAGAAGCGCGTACTAATTCGGGTTCCTCTTTCTCCGCATCAATTTTTACAGAAATAAAGTGCTGATTGTAGTACTCGGCTACCTCTGTGTCTGTAAACACATTTTTAGACATGAACCTGCACGGTCCGCACCATTCAGCATAGAAATCAACAAAAATAGGCTTGTTTTCAGCTTGTGCTTTTGCTAATACTTCTTGCCATTTACCTTTGATGAAGGCTATGCCTTGCGCTTGTAAGAGCCCGTGAAACAATAGCATCCCGAACAGGCAATAGCCGAACTTGACATAAGATTTCATAAAACACTTGATTGGGTTAAAAAACACATATTTATTGTTCTTGCTTTTTCTATTTAGCACGTATAATTTTCCTTACCAACACGCAAACGAAGAGCTTTTGTTTCAACAAACTCGCTTACTATTGTTCCATGACACATTCAAAAAAATATCTTACAGATAGCCGATCAGAAAAGGCTGTTCGTTATTGGTAGCATAAATTTACGTACAATTCTTAGATTAAGCTAATTTTCCCTGCTATAAAAACAAAAAGTCGCCCCGAGAGAGCGACTTTTTCAACATTGAATCATATTGGCTAATTGCCGCCCAGTGAAGGTCTGTCTTGGGCTGCAATTTCGAGCATCTTAGTATATTGCTCTGGGGTGAGGTCGTTGAAGAAATAGCCTAATGGATTTACTTTTTGTCCGTTTTTAATTACCTCGTAGTGCAAGTGGGGTGAAACAGAAGTACCTGTGCTACCTACGCGCCCTATCATCTGCCCACGTTTTACCCGCTGTCCTACTTTTACGGTGTAAGCAGAAAGGTGCGCATATTTGGTTACAAAGCCAAATCCATGGTCTATTTCTATACACTTGCCATAGCCGCCATCGTAGTCTGCCATGCGAACGATTCCTTCACCAGTGGCATATACAGGCGTGCCAGTGGGAGCTGCAAAGTCGCAACCGCTGTGAAATTTGCGTACCTTATAGATGGGGTGCATGCGCATTCCATAACCTGAGATGAACATGGTTAAGTCGTTGTCTGCCACAGGGCGGATGGCAGGCATTGAAGCCAGACGTTTTTCTCGCTCAGCCTGCATTTTAACAATCTCATCGTATGATTTCGATTGTACATACATTTGTCGCTTGAGTTGGTCTAATTTTTTAAAGCTACTGATAATGAGCTGCTCGCGTTTCAAACCTTCATCTAGTAGGTTGCGGTATTTTTCTGCACCGCCCACTCCGCCCTTGCGGATTTCGTCTGCAATAGGTTCTGCCTCGAAAAGTAAGCGATAGATTTTGTCATCGCGTTCTTGCAACTTAGCCAAAACGGCGTCTACTTCTTTCATTTGCTTAGAAAGCAGTTCATATTTAAGCAGCAACTGCTGATTTTCTTCTTGAAGAGCAGCTTCTGAGGCAGAGGGGAAGTAGGTGCGGGCTAAGTAAGAAAACAGCAAACCGGAAAGACTGGCAAGAATAACAAAACCGGCAATATTGATAAGCACTTCCGAGGGCGTTCTTTTAAGCTCTTCGTACCTACACGTTTCCGTGTCGTAGTAGTACTTTATCTTTGCCATAGAGCAAAAGTTTAGGTTTGGTAAGCAATTAATCCTAATTACAACAGGAGGCAAAAGGGAAAAACCTCTTGTTTACTTACAAAATCACGCCATAATTTTGGCGAGCATGTTTTGCAAATATAGGATTTCTCGGAAAAAGTTGCACTACGGAGGCTTTTTTATTCAGAATAATTCTTGCTAACATTAAAGCCAAATAACGTTGGCAACTATGCATCGTCCAATAGATACTCCTACTGAAGTTCGTCGTGGAGAGGAGTTAAATGTAGAGCGCCTAACCGCTTTTCTGCACCAACACTTTCCTGATTGGCAAGGTGACGTACGGGTAGCCCAGTTTCCCTCAGGTTTTTCCAATCTTACCTACCTTGTTCAGATAGGGGACAAGGAGTTAGTGCTGCGCCGACCGCCTTTTGGTGCAAATATTAAATCAGCACACGACATGCAGCGTGAGTATGATATCCTCCAGTGGCTGTTGCCTGTGTATCCCAAAGTACCTAAGCCACTGATTTATACTAATGATGACTCAGTAATTGGGGCTGAATTTTATTTGATGGAGCGGGTGAAAGGGTTGATTTTGCGCAATCGTCCGCCCGAGGGCATAGAACTTACTGTTGAGAAAATGCGCACTATTTCCCAAGCAGTTATTTGCAATTTGGCAGAGTTGCACGCCATCGACATTTACGCTACCAACCTTATTCGCCTTGGCAAACCCGAAGGCTACGTGCAAAGGCAAGTAGCAGGCTGGATAGGGCGATATGAAAAGGCTGCCACCGACGTGGTGCCAACTATGAACCAAGCTGCCGAGTGGCTACAAAGCAACTTACCCACCGAAAATGCCCCTGCCCTGATTCACAACGATTACAAATACGACAACGTAGTGCTCAACCCCGATGACTTATCGGAAATTATGGCTGTTTTAGACTGGGAAATGGCAACTGTTGGCGACCCACTTATGGATTTGGGAACTACATTAGCCTATTGGGCAGATGCAGACAGCCCCCAACTGCTCAAAGCCTTTTCTCTTACAGCTTTTCCGGGTAATATGAATCGCGAAGAAGTAGCCCAATGCTACGCCCAAGCAAGTGGCAGAAGCATTGACAACATCTTATTTTACTATGTTTTTGGATGCTACAAAGTAGGAGTGATTGTACAACAAATTTACGCGCGCTACAAAAAAGGATTCACACAAGACCCTCGTTTTGCCAACCTTATCTACTTGGTTCATGCCTGTGGTGAATGTGCAACAAAAGCCATTCAGTACGGTAGAATTAGCCATTGGAGGTAAACGCATGCCTATTTTTATCGACCAAATGGGGCGAAGTGTAGCGGTTTCAACACCGCCTCATCGAATTATTTCCTTAGTGCCTTCTCAAACAGAGTTGCTGTTCGATTTAGGATTGCAAGCACGCATAGTAGGTATTACTAAGTTCTGCATTCATCCTCCAGAAGCACTCAAACGCAAAACCATTGTGGGAGGCACCAAGCATTTTCGCATGGAACTGATTCACCGACTTCAGCCTGACTTAATCATTGGCAATAAGGAAGAAAACGACAAAGGTAGCATAGAAGAACTATCAAAACATTATCCTGTATGGATGAGTGATATTGCTACCTTAGAAGATGCCTTAAACATGATTGAAGCCATAGGCAAACTAACGCAAACAGAAGAAATAGCAACAGCTATTGCCAGAAAGATAAGTATTGCCTTTGCGGACTTAGCCAAACCTCCATACAGGCAGCGCGTTTTATACCTCATTTGGCGCAAGCCGTGGATGGCAGCAGGTAAACAAACGTTTATTGACGATATGTTGCAGCGCGGAGGATGGGAAAATGCCATTACAGCACCGCGCTACCCAGTACTGACCGATTGGGAGCTACATAACCTCACTCCTGACTGGGTGTTTCTTTCTTCTGAGCCTTTTCCCTTTCAGGAAAAGCACTTGACCGAATTGCGGGCTATACTTCCTCATGCAAAAATGCTGCTGGTAGATGGTGAGATGTTTTCGTGGTATGGTAGTCGCTTGCAGTACAGTGCAGCTTATCTAAAAAAATTACAGCAAACTGTTTCATAGGAAAAAGCAAATACAACAGTTCCAGCAGCGGCACCGGCGCAAGCAGCCGAGCCAGCATAAAAACAATACAACCGGTTCGTAGTTTTTCATATAAAATTTTTGGGTGTAGCTACATGGCAAAAAAAGCAATCGTAATTGGTGCAGGGTTTTCAGGACTTTCTGCTGCCACTCATTTGGCAGATAAAGGCTGGGAAGTTATTTTGTTAGAGAAGCACAATCAAACTGGCGGGCGCGCCCGCGTCTTGGAAAAAGACGGCTTCCGCTTCGATATGGGACCAAGCTGGTACTGGATGCCCGACGTGTTTGAAACCTACTTCGGCTGGTTTGGTAAAAAAGTAAGTGATTACTATGAACTGGTGCGCTTAGACCCTTCTTACAGCGTGTTTCTGCCAGGCAACGAACGCGTCAATTTGCCTGCTGATTATGAGCAATTTCGCCAAGTTTGTGAGTCGTTAGAGCCGGGAGTAGGTCCTAAGTTAGACGAGTTTCTCAAACAAGCTGCCTACAAATACAAAGTGGGCATTAATGAATTTGTCTATAAGCCAAGCCTTTCGCTTACCGAATTTGCCGACCCGCGCCTATTGTTGGAAATTTTTCGCTTAGACTTGCTCAAAAGCATGGCGGCACATGTGCGCAAGTTTTTCAAAGATGAGCGCCTAATTAAAATCATGGAGTTTCCGGTGTTGTTTTTAGGCGGCACAGCCAAAACCATTCCTGCACTATACAGTCTGATGAACTATGCCGACATCAAACTTGGCACCTGGTATCCTATGGGCGGCATGTACAAAATTGCCGAAGGCATGACAACTCTTGCCATCGAAAAAGGAGTAAAAATTCACTTGAACACTCCCGTACGACAATTAGAAATTAAAGGCAATAAAATTACTGCTGTTGTAACCGATAGCGGTACTTTTACTGCCAATGTGGTTATTAATAGCGGCGACTATCACCACTGCGAAACCGCTCTGTTACCCGCTGCTTTTCGTAGCTATTCAGATAGCTACTGGAACTCGCGCGTAATGGCGCCTTCCAGTTTGCTGTACTATTTAGGTGTTAGCAAGCGGTTAAAAAATTTGCTACATCACAATTTGTTCTTCGATGAAGATTTTGACCGCCATGCGGCAGAAATTTATGATACGCCGCGCTGGCCAGAACGTCCGTTATTTTATGCCTCTGTCCCTTCGCTTACCGACCCAAGTGTTGCACCGGCAGGGTGCGAAAATGTATTTCTACTCATTCCAGTAGCCCCCGGACTGCCTGATACGCCCGAAATTCGAGAAAAATATTACCACATCGTAATGGAACGATTGGAACAACGCACCGGACAGGCAATCCGACCGCATGTAATTGTAAAAGAAACCTTTGCCTATCAGGATTTTGTGACCGAGTATCATTCTTTTAAAGGCAATGCTTACGGGCTGGCAAACACACTGATGCAAACTGCTATCTTGAAGCCCTCGCTACGAAGCAAGAAAGTAAGCAATCTTTTCCATACAGGGCAGCTGACCGTTCCCGGACCGGGTGTGCCGCCCTCACTTATTTCGGGCAGGGTAGTAGCGCAGGTGATTGAACGAATAAATCGTTAGACTTTTCCCAAAAAATCAGTACATTGCTGAAAACTAAACCGGCAAGTAAACAGTTTAACTTACGATTTATCAGCTTATCTACAACGCTAATCGTCGGTATGTTTGACTTGTTCACTAAAACAACACTCAAGTGCAGTGAAATTGTAACCAAAAGTTACAGCACTTCCTTTTCATTAGGCATTCGCATGTTCGATGAGTCGTTGCATAAACCTATTTATGCCATTTATGGATTTGTTCGCTATGCCGATGAAATTGTAGATACCTTTCACGACCATGATAAAAAAAACTTGTTAGACCGGTTCAGGGCCGATACCTACGCTGCTATTGAGCAAAAGCTGAGCCTTAATCCCATTCTTCACTCTTTCCAATGGGTAGTCAATCGCTACCAAATCGAGCGAGAGCTCATCGATGCTTTCTTACACAGCATGGAAATGGATTTGTATTTCCATGAGTACAACGACGAACGATATCAAGAATACATTTACGGCTCTGCCGAAGTAGTTGGGCTGATGTGCCTGCGCGTGTTTTGCGACGGCGACAATGAGATGTACCAACGATTGAAGCCGGCGGCATGTAGCTTAGGCTCGGCTTTTCAAAAAGTTAACTTTTTGCGCGACATGAAAAGCGACTACCATGAGCGCGGTCGTGTGTATTTCCCCGGGGTGGACTATAATCGCTTCGATGGCGATGCCAAACGCGCCATTGAAGCCGATATACAGAAAGATTTTGACAATGCTTACAAAGGCATTGTACAACTGCCTAAAAAAGCACGCTTGGGCGTTTACCTCGCTTATGTGTACTACCTGCGCTTATTTAGAAAAATTCAGGCTGCTGCTCCCGCTAAGGTACTGTCGGAGCGCATTCGCGTATCAGACAAACGCAAGATTTATCTGTTGGCTGAGAGTTATTTCAAGCATCAGTTGAACTATATCTGACAAGTAAATTAACGCCGAGTTTTTGATAATTAGCCGAAAAAGTGCATTTTTTATTTTCCCCTTTTCAAAGAAAATGCCTGCTGTGGTGAGTTGTTTGCGAAGAAATGGACATTAGCGGCGTATAGTGGCGGCACGATAACCACGTTCTTGTTCATGTCCTTGTGAATAATTCCTTACATTTGCCTATGTCTGCAAAAACAACAATTTGACTCTGTATTGTTGCTAAGGTAGCGTAAGAACAAAAACGACAACATGTATGGCGTAGTTTGTCAGCAATTTTCCGAAAGATAGACTGTGTGTCATGGTTGTACAACGTATGATTTGCTCAAACACTTTATGAGCCATGTGTTGCGACGCATTCCGCGCGACCAACGCTTTGCCCTTGGTGCAAGGATGCAAAGCCTGATAACAGAGGTCATGGAAATGCTCACGGAAGCCTATTACAGTCCGCCGCTTGCAAAAGTAAATATCAGACTGGAAATATTGCGACACTACCTGCGCCTGTGTTATGAAATAGGCTAACTACAACTCGGCGAAATACAAACACCTCAGCCAGCTTACCGACGAAATCGGGGGCACGCAGCAGCGCCAGTTTAAATTGTTGGGCAAATGCCGAAGGGCTTGGCGTGGTGTTTTCTCCACCGGAGGTCATATACAGACGCGATTTGCTACTCAATGCCGTGCGGATAATCTTTTGAACAGCTTGCTCTTGCAAATAGGCGCCTTCGCCGGGGCGGTCAAAAAAGCCATCGCTTTTGTGCGTGCGCACTTGCCCGAAAGTACCGCTATGGCAGGCATCTAACATGACTAACACATGCAAGCACGGGATGGCGTTAATCAGGTCGCGCAGTTCGCTGTAAGCAATGTAGCTGCTGCCTGTTACGTCGTCTTTTTTGCCTTCTTTGGGTACGAAATAGCCTCTTTGCAGGGTTCCTTTCCGCATGTAACCGTGCCCCGAAAAGTAAATGAGCAGTTGGGCGTCGGGGGCTTTCAGGGCTGCTTTGCTTGCGTATTCTTCCAGTTTGGCAAGTATTTTTTCTTTGGTAGCATCGGGTACTACTTCGGTAACAAAGCCGTAATCATCGCGTAGGATTTGGGCTATTTGTTGCGCTTCTTGTACGGGTTGACCCAGTGGCGACCAGTAATCGTAATTATTGACAGTAAAAAAGAGGGCAAAGTCTTTTCCTTGCCTGTTGGGCGGAGCAACTATGTTGGCAGCCATTGTTATCAGCAGTAGCCAGACAAAAACGGTGCGCATAGGAAATATGCTGTAAAATGGATATGTTATGGATTTATAAATGTAACAAAATCAATTGGTAGTTCGTGTACAAAAAGCGCGCAATAAATTCAATTTAGCATCGGGATGCTGCATCTAAAAATTATTGAAAGCGCACTGAGTAAGCAATTCAGCTTGCATAAAAAACATTACAAAAAAATGTTTGAGCAATTCAAAATTTTTGCTGACGTATCGATTACGACTTAACCTGACCGTTTTGATTATTTGGGTTGTCTGAAAATTTTTCGTTTGGGGTTTTATTATAGTCAAAAAAAGAGAGTATTTGAGGGTTTGCATGGGGAGCTTTGCCTTCTGCCATTGTTGGTATCTTCACGAACAACTGGATTTAAACGATGATTAAAATGGTATTAGGTTTTTGGGAAATATTTGCTATTTGTTTTTTGAGTCGGGCGGCTGGCAGGTCGGTTGTTGGTTGTATTCGTAATTCGTAGAGACGTTGCATTGCCAGCTGTTTACCCTCGCCGTTGTTCGAGCCCTCATGCATCACAGCGATATGTAGATTTTTTTCAAATTTTAATCGTGTACTTGCTTGCGTTAAGTAATTACTTGCGTGTCCACTGTCCCACTTCCCATAACTTCAACGTTTTATCCCTACTTCCGGAGAGGATATACCGACCATCGGGGGACAAAGCAATGGCAGTAACCCCTTTGGAGTGTTCTTTTATTGTTTTTAAGCATGTGCCCGTGTTGATATCCCATAACTTCACCGTTTTATCTTCGCTTCCCGAAAGAGCATATCGCCCGTCAGGAGAGAAGGCTACGGAAGTAACATTACTGCTATGCCCTTCCATGGTTTTTAAGCATGCGCTCATATGCACCTCCCATAACTTTAGCGTGTTATCCCAACTGCCGGAGAGGGCATACCGTCCATCGGGAGAGAAAGCTACGGAAAGTACCCAACCACTATGCCCTTCCATGGTTTGCAAACAGGTGCCGGTGCTCAGTTCCCATAACTTCATGGTGTTATCCCAGCTTCCAGACAAGGCATGCCGACCATCAGGAGAAAAAGCTACAGAGGTAATTCCCTCCGTATGCCCTTTCATGGTTTGTAAACAGGCGCCAGTACTTACCTCCCATAATTTCAACGTGTTATCAACACTTCCCGACAAGGCATACCGACCATCGGGGGAGAAGGCTACGGTATAAATCGGACCGCCATGTCCTTCCATGGTTTGCAAACAGGTGCCGGTGCTTAGTTCCCATAACTTCAATGTTTTATCCCAACTTCCTGACAAAGCATACCGACCGTTAGGGGAGAAAGATACCGCACGCACAACAGCATCATGCCCTTCCATTGTTTTGAGGCATGTATCCGATTCTGCATAGATAACAATGGCTGGCATCGCCTTTGTAGCAAACTTGCTTTTTTCAGAATGGACAGACCAATATTTCTTAGCTATGCTTGCTACCGTCGGTGCTTTTTCTGCTAACGGCTTACACACAACGCATGGGCACATCACCAACAACAAGATAATAGCAACAATAACGCTCTTTGATTTATTGGTAGCTTTCTCCTCTGTCCCTGCTGCGGTTACTACTGTTTCAAGCTGTTCTGATAGTCTGTTTTGGACTTTTTTGTTGCGGAAGTCAGCTACTAAATAAAAGCGCTCCATAGCAAAACATAGTATTCTGTAAATCAATTACTTAAAAAGTAAATGTTTGTTGTTCGTAGTTTGCGCCACTTGCACCATACCTTTCTGCATTGAAAAGCTCAGTTGCTTTTTTGGTTATAGCTCTACCCAATTAAAACAAGTTTGGCTACGCAGCGTCCTTTTTGTTATTGTACGTAAGTTATACAGTTGAGGATTTGAAAAATTCAATTTGCACGCGCCGTTGCACGCGCCGTTGTTTGTGTCTCTGCAAACAACACCATATTCGTAGGGTGGTGGCTATCGCAGTTAGTAAACTGCTCATTATCTGCAAGTGTAGGAGTAGAGCAACCTACTTGCAATAAATTGGATGCAATTGTTTACTTTTGGCTTGTGTTCACCGGTTGGCAAAGTTGTTTATGAATCTGTTTAGCGAATTTCCGGTGTTGCCCTTTTCTGCATGGGAAGCACAGGCACAAAAAGAACTCAAAGGAGCAGACCTCGTTAGCAAACTCCATTGGCAAACTCCCGATGGTTTTGAGATAGGTGCTTTTTTTGCAGATTTACCTGCTCCGGCATGGGAACAATACCTAACCAATAGCATCATTGCTGCAACAGAAGCCTTAGGCAGAAGTTGGCGTAACCGCCTGCTGATTGAATGGCAGGAAGAACGTGCTGCTAATGCACAAGCGCTGGACATGCTGAACCGAAATGTCAATGAGATTGCCTTCGATGTAACAGGAAAGGCAAAAAAGGTGCAGTTGGAGGTGTTGTTGCAAGAAATTATGCTTCCCTTTTGCGCTGTTAGTTGGCAATTGAATGCCAATGAGGCAACCGATTTTGTACAGCGCTACTTAGCATATGCCTCTGACAAAGGTTACGCATTGGGCAGCCTCAGTGGCAGAATCGACTTGCACGATGCCTCTGGAGATGTGCGCTTGGCGCTTAGCGAAATGGTACAGGGAACTTCTTTGCATACCATAGTGATAAATACTGCTGGGGAAACAATTAGCAAGCGCTGGGCAAAAGCGCTGGTTGAGGCATATCGCTTACTTCAAATAGCTCCACAAGCGGGCTTACTACTACCTCACGTAGCAGTTTGCCATACACTTGGCAACAGCTATTTTGCAGAAATTGCCGGCATGCGTGCCTTCCGGCTGTTGTTTGCTGAAATGGCTACCGAGTTCGTTTCAACATACTCGCCTGCCAATTTGCACATAGCTGCTTGTACAGGTTTTGAAGGTAATCCACAAGACCCCTATTGGAATATGATTTCCAATACCACCCAAGCAATGGCAGCTATTGTTGGCGGCTGTAATACGTTAGAAGTTACTCCTCACCAAAAAGGTTTTGAGCCAGTAGACAGTTTTGGACAGCGCATCGCTATTAACGTTTCCAATATTTTAGCAGAAGAAGCCTATTTTGGCAAACAGATTGACCCTGCTGCGGGCTCTTACTATATTGAACAACTTACTGAAAAAATGCTGGAAGCTATTTGGAACAATTTTCAGCAATATATGCAGCGTGTCTGAACTTAGTGCGCGTGTATCAGGGAAGAGCTTTGCGTTGCCGGTACATATTGCCATGGCGCGTGTCTTTACGGACAATAGCAATGTTGCTATACATGAAAACATCCTACTAACATGGCAGCGAGTATTGTGTTTGGAAAGTGCCAAAATAGAAGCGTGTTTTTCTGGCTAATGCTTTTGCTTGTAAGCAGCTGATTGCCAATTTAATATTGCCTAATCCATGTTTTATTGCAAAAGGGTGTTTAACAATTGTAGCATTTGCCTCTAAAAATGTGTAACTGCTAATAATGCTGTTGGCAAAATCCTTTAAAAAACATACATTTGCCGACCTTTTTAGCTGCATGCAACAGAGCAATATCAACATAGGTCGCATGATAGGGATGCTTTTGCTGGCGTTCTATACGTTGGCAATACAACCTTTGGCGCTATTGCAGTTGCAGTGGGCGGCGATACCTACCCCAAAAAAAGAAGAGGCGGTAAGTTTTGATAACTCTGCTACAAGCAATTCTTCTCATAAAGAAGAAAAACGTACTGTTGTAGGAGAAGCTTCCGACTTGGAGGCTATTATTAGCAGTGGCGTACAATGCATAGTTCCCAAGTGGCATTTATCTGCTCCGTTGCTTTTTCTTCTTCCCACAACAGGCAACCTACCCGAACCAAAACCTTTCCGTCAAGTTATCCTGCCTCCTTATGTGGAGGCACTTTTTGAAACACTTATTCTCCCCAACGCACCTTAACGGAAGCACTTGTTTGCTTTTATTACACATTGATGCATTAGGTAAAGCCTGCTTGTAGGCTTCATTCATTTCATTCAAATATTGAACACATTTTCCAAATCTTAATTTATTGTCAAAAACCATGAGAAACAGAGGTTTTATTATCACGCTCACCGTGATCATATCCCTGCTTTGCCTGTTTTACCTGTCGTTCTCGTTGGTGTCTTACCAAATTCAGAAAGATGCCAATGCTTATGCAATGGACAGCAAAGGGAACATCAACTACAATAAGCGCCAGCGCTACTACGATTCACTGTGGAATTTGCCCGTTTACAACTTAGGTTTTGCTAAGTTTACGCTACGCGAAGTAAAGGATTTTGAGCTTCACTTAGGGCTTGACCTGCAAGGAGGAATGCATGTAGTATTAGAAGTGTCTCCTGTAGATGTTATCAAAGCTTTATCGGGAGACAGCAAAGACCCCAACTTTTTGCAGGCACTTGCTAACACCCAAAAACTGGCAATTGGCAGCCAACGCACTTTTACAGAAATTTTCTTTGATGAGTATGAAAAGTTAGCAGGTCCGAATCAATTGAGTAAAGTATTCGCCAACGCTGCTAACCAAGGTATCATCGATTTCAAAACGCCTGAGCCAGAGATTAAGCGCATTATCACTAACGAGGTTGAGAATGCTATTGAACGCTCTTACCGCATCGTTAAGTCGCGTATAGATAAGTTTGGCGTTACTAATCCCAACGTGCAGCGCATTCCCGGAACTGGTCGCATTCAGGTAGAATTGCCTGGCGTGGACAATCCTGAAAGGGTGCGCAAGCTCTTACAAGGAGTAGCTAAATTAGAATTTTGGGAAGTATACGAACCCAACGAATACAGCGAATTTTTGCAAAAAATCAATGATTTTGCTATTAGCAAAAAGAAAACAACTACAACTGCTAATAACACCTCTACTTCTGACACCGACAAAGCCCTTGCATCACTTACCGATGGAGCAGATACACTCAAAGCTACTGGTGACAGCGCCAAAGTAGCTACTGCTCCTTCACAAAAAGAAGATTCAGCAGCCATAGCAAAGCGCATGATTGATTCGCTCAACAATGTCATGAACCAAAACGCATCGGCGCTTTTCACTAAATTAGTTCGTATCAATCCTAATTACTTTGAACTTATTTATGAAGCGCGCGACACGGCTGCTATTAACGATATTATTTTCGACCCAGAGATGGCACCGGCTATTCCTCCTACTGCAAAATTTTTGTGGGGCGTAAAACCCACTTTTGAAGACCAAGGAAAACAATACTACACCCTATACGTCATTAAAAAGTCACGTGGCAACCAAGCTCCACTGGACGGAGAGGCTATCAAAGATGCTCGACAAGGATTTGATGACCGCGGCAGACCCGATGTGCAGATGGTCATGAATGCAGAAGGTAGCAAAATATGGAAGAAACTCACCGGTGCAAATGTGAACCGCCGCATTGCTATTGTGTTAGACAATAGCGTTTATTCTGCTCCTGTTGTGCAATCTGAAATTGCAGGTGGCAACTCTTCTATCTCTGGCAACTTTACCATTGAAGAAGCGCAAGACCTTGCCAATATTTTGAAAGTAGGTAAGCTTCCTGCCCCTACCCGCATTGTAGAAGAAGCTGTGGTAGGTCCTTCATTGGGTCGTGAAGCGATTCAGCAAGGCTTAATCTCCGTAGTAGTTGGATTTCTGGCGGTAGTGATATTTATGGCAGTGTACTATGCTGGTGCAGGATTGGTGGCTAATGGTGCGTTGCTGTTCAATGTTTTCTTTATTGTTGGTATTCTTGCCAACTTTGAGGCAGCTCTTACTTTGCCCGGTATTGCCGGTATTGTACTTACCATTGGCATGGCTGTGGATGCTAACGTGTTGGTGTTTGAACGCATTCGCGAAGAAATGCGCAACCAAAAACCCATGTTGGAAGCCATCGAGCTGGGCTACGAACGTGCCTTTTGGTCTATCTTCGACTCTAACCTTACCACCTTGCTGACAGCATTCTTCCTTTATACCTTAGGAACAGGACCTATCAAAGGTTTTGCCATTACCCTCATTATCGGTATTTTCTGCTCTTTCTTTACAGCAGTGTACGTATCTCGGGTGATTATTTACTCGCTTACACATCGCAAGAGTGGCGAAGGCAAAATATCTTTTGCTACACCATTTACTTTAAATGCCTTCCGAATTCAAGGAGTGGACTTTATTGGCAAGCGCAAACTGGCTTATGCTTTTTCGGGAGCCATTATTGTAATTGGCATTATCCTCATGCTGGTACAAGGGCTTAACTTGGGCGTAGACTTTAAAGGTGGTAGAACCTACATTGTGGAATTCAACCAAAATGTTATCGCCTCCGAAGTGCGCTCAAAGCTTAGTGCTGCTTTCCAAGGACAAGGCACAGAAGTAAAAATTTACGATACTAACAACAAAGTAAAAGTGACTACCACTTATCTGATAGATGACGATTCGGATGAGGCTGATGAAAAAGTACTGGCTGCCTTGAAAGAGGGATTGAAAAACTACAGCCAGCTCAATCCACAAATTTTGAGTTCATCAAAAGTTGGAGCAACTATTGCAAGTGATATCCGCGATTCAGCAATAGAATCTATCTTCGCTTCTCTATTAGCTATTTTTGCTTACATTTTCTTGCGCTTCCGCAAATGGCAATTTGGTTTAGGTGCAGTGTTGGCATTGTTCCACGATGTATTGATTGTGATGTCGTGCGTAGCTATTGCTCGCTTGCTTGGATTTAGCGTAGAAATCGACCAAGTATTTGTAGCAGCCATTTTGACCATCATCGGTTATTCTATTAACGATACAGTGGTTGTGTTTGACCGCGTTCGTGAATCGTTAGCAGGAGGAGCTGCTAACAAGCAAGAATTGGTTGCAGGTATGAACAAAGCTGTTAATGATACGTTTAGCCGCACTATCATCACAGCTTTGACTACCTTCTTAGTAGTATTTGTATTGTTTGTAGCAGGCGGTGAAGTATTGCGCGGTTTTTCATTCGCTATGCTACTGGGTGTTATTTTTGGTACTTATTCTTCTATTTTCATTGCTAGTGCCATCGTAACCGATACAATGGAAAGCATCGAGCCTGCTGTTGTACCTAAGCAGGGAGGTGCTACTGCCAAAGCGCCCGTAAAAATAGCTCGGGCAAAAGCATAACGGTCAGATAAGTTTTCCCACGGCAGCCAGACAACTTGTCTGGCTGTTTTTTTGTTGCCAAAACGCGGGTTGTGCGGTAGAGCTTGGTTCAAGGTTATTTCTTTAATCACACTTGTTGCTAGAACTGACGGGCAGCAGGATTGTGTTACAGGCGGTTTTGCCAAGCCAGTTGTGAAATTACAAAACTGCCTTCACCCCATTTTTTTCTGCCATAGCAAATGCTATAGCCGTCCCAGTCGGCATTTCCCGACAGCAGGATGGGCTGCCCAGCCTTTGCCAGTCATGATGCTGTCTGAAATAGGGGTAAAATATCCTTTTTGGCTGTTATACCAGTTGCGGGAGTCGTTTTCTGACAAACCAACCGTATACGGATGTGGAATAACAGGTTGTGTAAAATAATAGTTAGTCGCCCCTTAAAAGATTTAATAAATTGGTTAGCAATAATTTGTCCTTGATTTGGCTCGTAAAAAACGACCGGTTTTTGTAATTTGATACCCAAAAACACGCGGAATTATTCTTATGTTGCCACCAAAAAAAACCAAAATCAGCAAAGTTTATTTTTTGGATTACGTGATACTTTGGTTCAAAAACACCCGCTGTACATACCTTCCCATTAGGTAGATTGGGATATGTTTGAAAAGAATTTTGCACCCCCTTTATTTTTATTTTGCCGATAACAGACGACCTGCAAAGCCGATACGTTTGATGGTAGGTTTACTCATTTTAAAACATCTCAGAAATCTTTCTGATGAAAGTGTAGTAGAACAATGGAGTGAAAATGCCTACTACCGCTAGACCTTTTGGTTATTGATTATCAGCAGGTTTATTACTTTTGCACAGTATTTCTATCGAATGTATATAATTACGGCAAGTGTTTTTCACTAAACAGTAACAAAAATGCAAAGCCGATACGGGCTTCACCCTTGAACAATTTCATGCATTGGCAGACATTTTCAGCCAATACTACAAGCCCCCATCAGTTTATCAGTATGTCAAAGCCACCTGTTTTGACTAATCTCCATGAGGCGCTTTTCTTTGTGTTGCATTATTTAAAAGCCTACCCTACATGAGAAAATATGGCTTTGTATTTTGATGTAGATATGAGCACGGTTTTGTGATTATTTGAAAATTACCAAAAAGGGTCTGAAAGCGGTCTTAAAAGCACAAAATGTTTTTCCACGCGCGGTAGGGGTCAACACACGAACAATGGCAAGTTTGACTTCATGAATATGCATTTGGCAAAATATGTTCTTACAAAAAACTAGATAACCACTTACTTGCATCGTTCGCATTTGCTTGGCTAATAAATCTCACAAATTTTAATGATTCTTTCTGTTTCGGATGCAACTATACTAGCAAGCTGTTGGTTATATTGTACATCAACTTAAAATTAGAGGTTTACATGAGTGGTTTATTACCATGTATTTTGCTGGCAATTTTATGTTTGTCAGCATCTTGCACCCGCAAAGACCATATTCCTGTGCCACCGGGCAGTATCAAGGGCACTATTTTGAGTTTTGATGAGTTTGGGCGCGAAGTCCCATTTCATTCATCTGTTGATATTTCTTTAAACGGAGTTGAAAATTTTACTGGCAGAACTCAAACTACTGGAGAGTTTATAATTCATGGTGTACCTCCCGGAACGTATTGGCTACAAGCTACTCATCCTTTTTTGAGTATGTATCGCAAATTTGGTATTCGCGTATTGTCTGGCAACACAACTCACTTGGGCAACATTCGCATGGTACAGCCTGCTACTACTGTTGTGTCAGAAATAGATGTGTTCTTTCCTCCAGCAGAAGAGTTTGAGATTGTTACTTTTACAGGAAAAATTAAGCCAGCTGGTACGTTTTTGCTACGACGCGAAGTGCGCCTTTTCTTTGGCAAAACGCCTCAGGTGTCTCCTACCAACTATCAGGCGTCTGTTTCGGCTATCAACATTCAAAGCGATGCATTTTTACTCAATTTACTGGTGAACGACTTTCTTAGGCGTGGTTTCTCGCGTGGAGAAATGGTGTATGCAATTGCTTATGGCTCTTCCAGAGTAGGGGAAAGCTACGTTAATCAGAACGGGGTTGAAATTTTTACAGGGCTCAACCCGTTGGCATCTAACGTGATAGCATTTCGATTGCCGCGTTAGCTCAATTAGGGCAATAATGTAACAAGTAGTTAGCAAGGCGGTCGTATTCCATAAGTGTACGTTCGGGTGCACCTAATCTTTGCAACACCTCAAAATAGGTTTCAACTAAGGGTACAAATTGTGGATGATGGCACATGCGTGCCACAATAATACCTTTAAAACAACGGTGAATCTGATTGTAAAGGTATTTAACGGGTAGTTGAGGATGTTCATTGAATATTTTATTGAGATTGGCAAGTGACCCAGATTCATTTAAAAAATGAAATCCGCGCTCATGCATGAAGTCCATGATTTGCTGGGCACAATGCTGGATGTCATCTTGGCAATTGATTTTGTATCGGAAATATTTTGTATCAGCAAGTTTGCCAATAGAAACAACTAATGTATTCGCTTCTTGGCGAAATTCAGGTAAATTATCTAAGAATTGTTGGGCTATTTCCTCTACAGCATGATGTCGTACGCCAATATTGACCTCTAAAAAAGTTTCATTGCGTCCTGAAAAAGATAAGATAATGTTCTGAAACCCCGTGGAAGTAGTTTTGCGAAACTGTTTCAATGCTGGCAGCATTACAAATGACTGCTCGCTCAAATGGGGTTCTAACGCTAAGAAAGTATAGGCTTCTGCCTGCTTGGGACACATGATGATTTGTCGTGTTTGTTTAAAGTAACTAATCGAGCAAAAGGCTTGTTTGAAGCAATAGCAATTTTATGCAGATTAGGCGTAACTTTGCTTGTCCACATTGTCATCTCACCTAATTCATGCTTGTAGAACCACACCATCCTAAATATGCGCAGGCATTTGCTCGTTTGCTAAGTATTATGAACGATTTGCGCGAACAATGCCCTTGGGATAAGCAACAAACGATGGAGTCGTTGCGCCACCTAACCATAGAAGAGACCTATGAACTTTCAGATGCCATTTTACAAAACAACTTAGAAGAAGTTAAAAAAGAACTGGGAGACTTACTGCTACACATTGTTTTTTATGCTCGGATAGCTGCTGAACAAAATGCATTTGATATTGCTGACGTATTACAACAAGTTTGCGAAAAACTTATTCGTAGACATCCGCATATCTACGGCAACTTGCAAGTGGCAGATGAGCAAGAAGTAAAGCGCAATTGGGAACAACTCAAAATGGCAGAAAACAAAGCCTCAGGCAAACCCGTATCGGTATTGAGTGGCGTACCTCAGTCATTACCCGCTTTAATAAAAGCCATTCGCATACAAGAAAAAGCCCGAGCCATTGGATTCGATTGGAATCATCCTCAGGAAGTTTGGGCAAAAGTAGAAGAAGAAATGAACGAATTAAAAAATGAACTTCAACAAGGCAACGGGGCTAATCGAGAAAAAATAGAAAATGAATTTGGCGATTTGCTTTTTGCATTGGTCAATTATGCGCGTTTTATCAATGTCAACCCCGAGTCTGCCTTAGAAAAGACAAATTTGAAGTTTATTCGTCGCTTCCACTTCTTGGAAACCGAAAGCCAAAAAGACGGCAAGTCGCTTGCAGATATGACACTTGCCGAAATGGATGTGTACTGGAATCGTGCCAAAGCATTGGGATTGTAAAATGGCTGCGTAGCAGTACTTACCTCTCATATGACCTACGTCAATCTTTCTCAGATAAGGACTTGCCACTTTTACTGAGCAAACATGTAGTATTTATGGGCACGAAATCGGTATTTTTTTCATTTTTTCTTGTTGCTGCACATCAATTCTACAGCACAGGGCTCTGTATAAGCCTTACAGGGTTGGTTTGGGGGAGTATTGTCAAATTGGTATAGTTGCTAAATTGCTAAGGCACTAAGCAGCCGAAGCAAGTTTGCTGCCGTGTATTAACTGTACAGACAGGAAGATTTACTTATATCAATCGCGTTGGTGTTAGCAGCAATAGTTTTGCAATGCTCAGCAGTATTTCCAGCAACACGACAATTGCTCACGGTGGGGGCACTTTTGAGTTTGGCTATGACCCACTCAAACACGATAATAGGCAACTTTTAGCTACTTTTATGTTTGGGGGAAGAGGAACTACCATCAACTTTAATCGAAATAATTCCGTAGAGTAGACTTCAGGCAGGTTTGAACATGCATTTTTTGAACTATGTATTTTTTCACCTCGCTCCTCATTGGGAAGAGGAGGTATTCTAGGCATCCGGTTGAGCGCTTGGACAAGCCTCGCCCCAAGTAGATGGAAAAGAGGTCGATATAGGCTGCTAATAACATAGAACGCTACCGCCCATAAGGAATATAGTTATCTGTTAATTTTGGTGGAACCAGATAACAATAGGAGCAAACCACTCAAGCTGGACAGAACCCGCACCTCAGTTATAAGAGAGTCGTTCAACATTTGTTTACGTTTTAGCCACAGTACGAGCAGCTGTTTCTGCAATACTTTGGCTTATTAATTGATAAATTTCTGCCCACAAAGGCGAATGTGCGGTTAGCAATGCAAGGTGTTGTTCCATTACTGGTATATCTCCGCGTATAGCCGGACCGGTTTGTACTTTGTGTGGAGGCATCTGCATGGCTTTTTCGAGTGTTTCTTGTAGCAAAGGTCGGAATAGGTGGAAAGGAATGCCTATGGGTTTGAGTATCTGCCATGCTATATGCCACAAATGATTGGCGAAGTTGCATGCTATAACAGCGGCAAGGTGTATCTGTTTTCTTTCTTCTGAGCTGATAGCATAAACATTTGTGCTAATATCTGAGGCAATTTGAGCGAGAATGTCTATAGTAGCTTTATCGGAGGCTTCTAAACAAATGGGGATTCTTTGCCATTCTACTGGCTTGTGTTTAGAAAAAGTCTGCAATGGATAGAATACGCCGTGCGGTCGGTTTAATATTGCCAACAGATTCATGGATAAAGTTCCAGAGGTGTGTACTACGATAGCTTGGGGCGGCAGTTGCAACTGATGTAATAATTCGGATAATGCGGCATCGGCAACAGCTATGATGAATACATCCGCTTTTGAAGCGGTAAAGTCAAGTTTATCGGTAGGGGTGGCTTGATAGAGTTTTTCGGCGAGCATGACTGCATTTTTCTTGCGACGGCTAAAAACCTCTGTGATGCGATGTCCAGCGCTTTCCAAAGCCTCTGCCAAGTGCGATGCAACATTACCCGCCCCGATAAGTGCAATGCGAAACATGGTACTTATTATTTTTGAATCACCTCAGCAAGTGCTTGGTATATGAGTGGAGCTGTTTCAGGTCCGGTAGAGTTTACTTCTCCGTAGGGTGCCTCTTGGTAGTTGTAGGTAAAAGGTGGCTTGGTGTCCCACTGACTTTTTGGAATGATATATCCTATTTCGTCGTTGGCAAGTCCTAATACGATGCGTTGTTTTCCTTGCATGAGGCTGCGAAGCGGTGGGGTTTCCACAGGCGCTATGGCAAAATCCTGACCTGTGGGGCTTTCTATGCCGCCGTCCACCATCTCTGGATATATTTCACCCGGCACACAAAGCATGCCGATGGCGTCGCCAATTTGCAGGTAAGCCACTTCCGTGCGCATGCGGTTCCAACTGCTGTAGCCTCTGTCTATCACCTTGAGTGCAACGGCAAGTTTGTAGTATAGGTTAGATAGTGGTATTTCTAAGGTTTTTGCTCGCAAAGTGATACCTCCTTGCCGAATGATATGGTCTGGGAGGTGGGCAGCACTATCTAATGCACGAATAGTCAACATTGCCAATTGCTTTCCTTGCGCATCTATTTTTTCAAACGACTCTTTGGCGAAAGTCATTCCACTAACGGGGTCTGTAATAGCAATATCTGAGTGAGTAGTCATCAAGCCACCGATTGCTCCGGTAAAGAAAATAGCTACTCCGCCCAATCCTTTGACAATGAGGCTATCACCTTTGTAAATGCCTTTTTCAACGTACTCGCGCCAGTAGTGCGGAAAGTCTGAACTAATGAGCAGATTGTTGCTTCCTAAGGTTTCTGGATGATTTCCCCAGCAAAGGATAGTTCCCAAAGTTGTATCTGCTTGTGCATCTAAGGCTTGAATCAGATGTACATTTTTATCGTACACCAACGGAGGACGCGTATCGGCGAGCATAGAGGCAGCCCCAAGCGAGTCGGTAGCAAAGCGCAGCACAGCAGGACGCAACCGAGCAGCTGCTGTTTCGATGGCTTGTACTGTACAGCTGCGAACTTTTTCCATGTACGCAGGATCGGTTCCGCTGAAAAAGTAATTTTCGCCCCATAACCCAATGGTATCAGGTCCTTCATGCACATGTGTCGAGGTAATGATGGCGTATGTAATGCCTGCTGAGGCACGGATTCGCTCTCTGATGTTCACCACTTCGTTATGCCCCAGTCCGATAAGGTCTAAGGAAGCCAATGCTACACGTGTTTTTCCGTCGTCTATCACCATGCAACGCACCCATAGCGGGTCGTGTACGCCTTGGGCAGGTTTTTTGTTTTGATATCCTGCCATCCAAACAGCATCAAAATGTCCGTTTTGATTGAGGTCTTCCCATTTATCACCGTCGCGTTTGTCGAAGCGTGCATCTTGATTAGCATCTGTCCATCGGTCTGCTACAACAGGGGTGATGTCTATCTTTGCAAATCCTACTTGTAAACTTGGCTGTTGAGGCGGCTCAATGTGCAGTGCCACTTTATAACCCGGTGTGCGGTCTTTACCATTGAATAATGCCCACACCATTAGTACGAGCAATATGAGCAATAATGGTAAAAAAATGCGGCGCAAGCGTCTGTTCATATCAGAAGACATCATCAGTGGTATCAATAAAATGTGTATTTTTGCACTAAGTTAAGTTAAAAACTACATGGAATCTACTCGCCAACGCAAGTTTGCCCGCTTGATACAAAAAGAATTGGGTGATATTTTTCAGAAAGAGCTGAAAGAAATCACGGGCAACCATTTAGTAACCATTACTGTTGTGCGGGTTTCACCGGATTTGAGTATAGCCAAGGTCTATTTGAGTTTTTTGCCCGATAGAGGTAAGAACGAAAAAATAGAATTATTGCGCGAAAATATTAAGCAAATCCGCCAAGAATTAGGTGCTCGCATTCGGCATCAGGTGCGCATTATTCCAGAGCTGCAATTTTTTATCGACGATACAGAAGAAGAGGCAATGCGCATCCAAAAGCTATTAGCAGATTTAAATATTCCGCCGGCTCCGCCCGAAGAGACGGAAGAAAACTAAACTTCTCATTACTACGTGCTTGCTATTTTTCGCATCAACGACCCTCTGCGCTTACTGCTGGCAGCAGCTATCTTTTTGTTGCTCCGCTTAGGTTGGTATTATTACACGGGTCTGCCAGCCACAGGCAATACACTGATGCTACAACTGGTAGGAGAGCGCATGGCAGAGGGAAAGAAAATGTATGTACATATTTGGGAAAATACGCCTCCGCTCTCTGCCGGGGTAGCCTGGTTAATGCACTTGTTGTTCGGGCGTTCGCTGTTTGCCTATCAATTGTTTGGAGCAATATTGGTAATTGTTCAAGCAGGCATTTTTAATAAGTTAGCTCTTCGCTACAATTTGTACAATGAAAAGAATTACTTGCCAGCGCTGTTCTATTGCCTCTTTACACTGGTCAGTTTCGACACAGCCACCCTTTCTCCACCATTGTTAGCTGCTACACCGCTCTTACTTATGTTAAGCTATTTGTTGCAGCTGCGCGACCGAGTATCTAATGAAGGATTATTTACAATTGGTGTATATGCAGGTATAGCTATCCTATTTTATTATCCTACCGTGGTATTTGTATTTTTTGCATTATTGGCATCTATATTACTGCGGAGCCTTTCTCCACGTCAGTTGTTCATTATGGTGCTGGGCAGTTTGTTTGTTTGTTTAATCATTACCACTTACTACTACTACTACACTGGCAATATTGAGGAACTGTTCCAAAATTACTGGTTAACGTTGCTTTTGCCAGAACGTTTTCTGTTAGCCCCTCCGTTACTGATACTTTTGCTTGGCGTTCCCAGTATTTCCTTGTTATTGGCTGTGCTGAAAGTATACAGCAGCAATATGTATTTTATTAATTTCCAGCAAACTGTGCACAATATCATGCTTTTATGGTTGTTGCTGGTAGTTGCAGCTGTATTTTTATCAGCAGGAGGGTTTTCTGGAAACGCTGTTGTGCTACTAGCACCTCCTTACGCGTTTTTTATCACGCATTACTTTTTGCTGTTACCTAAAAAATGGGTTGTCGAGGCAACGGCGGTGTTGCTAATGTTAGCCTTACCGACGGTAGGATGGTTAGCTTTGTCACAAGCTGCTAAGTTACCTGATTCCTTGAAATATAGCTACGTGTTGCCCCAGAAACCTTTGCCACTGCCCAAAGAGGCTCAGCGCATCTTAGTTTTAGATAACCGTTGGCAATATTATTACGGCAGACAACAGGCAACCCCTTACTTGCGCCCCGAGCTTGCCGTGGCTCATTTGCAGCAGTTAGACAAATATGCCATTGCGCAGGCTGTGTATTTGAATATTGTGGCTGATATGCCAGACTTAATTATTGCTCAAACAGCAACGGGCAGCGAAATGCACTTGTTCAAGCGGCTCCCCGTATTGCAGCAGTGGTATCGGGCGCTTCCGCAGTACCCAGATTTCTATTACAGGCAGCCTCTGCCCAAACAATAATTTTTTATTATCTTGGCAAAAGCTAATTCACGCTACATCCATGACAGACAACCACACGCCTGTTCCGCGTTCCGAACAAGAAAATTTGCAACTCTTTAATCGTGAATTCATGCCTCATATAGATGCCATGTATAACTTTGCTTATAAGCTAACCTTAGACGAAGATGCAGCCAAAGATTTGGTACAAGACACATATTTAAAGGCTTTCCGATTTATCAATTCCTTTACTGAAGGAACTAACGCCAAGGCATGGTTGTTTAGGATACTGAAAAACACCTTTATCAACGATTTTCGTAAAAAATCCAAAGAGCCTCCCAAAATTGATTATCATGAAATAGAAACCACCTATAATTCCGAAGATGTAGATGAAAATATTACCATAGATTTGCGCTCTGAAGCCATACAAGATATGATTGGCGATGAGGTGACCAACGCCATCAATTCGTTGGCAGTAGATTTTAGGACGGTGATTATTTTGTGCGATTTAGAGGGGTTTACTTATGAAGAAATGTCAAAAATATTAGATATTCCTATTGGAACGGTACGCTCGCGTTTGCACCGCGCGCGTACACTGTTGAAGCAAAAGTTGAGTGACTACGCCCGTAAAATGGGCTATGCAGGCAATTAAATACAGAAACTTTAACTTCAAAGCACTATGAGCAGTCAAGACCCTAACCGAATCCTGTTCAAAGAGATTCTTCCGTTAGTACTAGACGGTGAAGCAGATGAAAGCCAACGCGCTTTCTTCTACAAGCAAATTGGCGATTGCCCTAATTGCCGGCGTTTGTACGAGCAAGAGCATGCTATCAAGCAAGTTATCAAAACCCGTGTAGCTCGCCAACAACCCCCACAAGACCTGCGAACGGCCATTCAACAACAAATTCAACATTATTTTTCCCTTTCCCAAACCTAATTTGGCTTTGGTATGACGCTCGGAAAGCTACTGATTTTCTCGGCTCCCTCCGGAGCCGGCAAAACAACCATTGTTAAACACCTGCTAAAAAAATACCCCAACTTGTTGGCTTTTTCTGTATCGGCTACTACACGCGAGCGCAGACCGCATGAAGTTGATGGCAAAGATTACTATTTCATGAGCCCACAGACTTTTCAAGCCCATGTTGAGGCGGGCGATTTTTTAGAATACGAGCAAGTTTATAACGGAGCTTTTTACGGTACACTCAAAAATGAAGTCGAGCGGCTCCGGCAATCAGGAAAGCACGTCATTTTTGATGTAGATGTAATAGGAGGGCTCAATATTAAAAAGCAATATGGCAAAGATGCGCTAGCAGTATTTGTGAAAGTCAGTTCTATTGACGAGTTAGCTCGCCGCCTAATGAGGCGTAACACCGAGTCGGAAGAAAAGCGCCGCGAGCGCATTGAAAAAGCGCGTCGAGAGATAGCATATGCTACCCAGTTCGATGTGATTCTGTTAAACGATCACCTACCTACTGCCTTGCAAAACGCCGAAGAACTTTTTGAGCAGTTTGTTGGATTAACCACAACCCCTTCACATGAGTAACCACATTACCCTGCTTGCCATAGAATCGTCTTGTGATGAAACCTCAGCAGCAGTACTGCATCATGGACAAATCGTAAGTAATGTAACTGCCAACCAGCAGGTCCATGTGCAATACGGGGGAGTTGTGCCGGAACTTGCTTCGCGAGCACATCAGCAACATATAGTACCAGTTGTAGCTGCCGCTTTGCAACAAGCTGGCAAAACAGTGCGTGATTTACACGCCATTGCTTTCACAAGAGGTCCCGGGCTGATGGGCTCTTTACTGGTAGGTACCTCTTTTGCTAAGGGAATGGCATTAGCACTCAATATCCCTTTGATAGACGTGCAACACATGCATGCACATGTTTTAGCACATTTAATAGAAGACCCCAAACCTCCTTTTCCTTTTCTTTGCCTTACCGTTAGCGGAGGGCACACCCAAATTGTTCATGTTCACAGCCCTACCAATATGCAATTAATTGGCGAAACCCGAGATGATGCCGTAGGTGAGGCTTTTGACAAAGCTGCCAAAATGCTTGGTTTGCCCTATCCGGGCGGACCGCTTATAGACAAATACGCCCAACAAGGTAACCCGCTGCGCTTTACCTTCCCACAAGTTAGTACCCCCGGGCTAGACTTCTCATTCAGCGGCATTAAAACAGCTTTTCTTTATTTCTTACAGACGCAACAACAACTCAATCCTGATTTTATTGCCGAAAACCTTAATGATATATGTGCTTCTATTCAGCATGCACTAATTACCATATTGCTGACAAAACTACGCAAAGCCGCTCGGCAGACAGGTATCCGACATGTTGCCATTGCAGGCGGTGTAGCTGCCAATAGCGGATTGCGCAAAGCTGTTGCCGAAATGGGGCAAACAGAGGGCTGGCAGGTGTATGTGCCACGTTTCGAATATTGTACCGACAATGCAGCCATGATTGCCATGGCTGCCTACTATAAATTTCTTGCAGGCGATTTCTGCGGACAAGATGTTAGCCCTCTACCGCGTATGGCATTTTAAGCCATGCAGTAAAGCAATCTACCGCAAAAAAAAACTCTGCCAAAGTTCAGTGTGCTGGCAGAGATTGAAGAGATTGAGTGCTCATATCTATTTTTTGCTGTGCATGCCTCACGCACAAACAATGTAGCGTGCAAATTGAGCTTGTCAGATACCTGTAACTTATGTAATCTTACCTATTAACAAAAAGGCAAATAAGTAGTTGTTTAGGTGTTGTAAGGTTCATTCTGACACATTCATATTCATGCAAGCAACCCCGCGGTTGTTCGTGTGCTGACTCTTACCGCGCATGAGGAGGCATGCCACAGCAAAACGATTTTGGAATGTAGAGGGGCAAATCCCGAGAGCTTCAAAATCTTCAAGCAAGTAGCAAGGTTGTTTTTCAGCTACTTATTCCTGAAATCCTACTCATTCTGTTTAAGTAGTTGTTCAGGTTTTTATTCACCATGTTTGCCTCTTGCTGTAAAAACCCAAACATGTTCTAATGTGGCAGCTTTTCACGCAGCAAACCGTACACCCACGTGCCGGCAATGGCGCTGAGTAAGGTTGCGATAACAGCTGTTGCACCTGTGCCGATTTGGGCAAATAGCGGACCAGGACAAGCACCAGTGATGCCCCATCCCAAGCCAAACAATAAGCCACCTATGATTTGACCCTTATTGAAGGTTTTGGGATGGAATGTAATGGGTTCGCCGTCAATGGTTTTAATATTGAATTTTTTAATCAGCCAAACACTAATAGCTCCAACCATCACTGCACTGCCAATCACGCCGTACATGTGGAACGATTGCAGCTTAAACATTTCCTGAATGCGAAACCAACTTACAATTTCTGCCTTCACGAAGACAATACCAAACAGGATGCCCACTACCATGTATTTCAGATTGTCGTACCATTTGTGCTCAATACGGCTTTCATTGACGCACATGGCATCCAGCGAACGGACTTCGAAGTCGGTGTTCTCCGCTACTTGTTGTTCAGTTGTTGCATCTGGGTTTTGTAACATAATTTTTCAGTTTTTAAGTGATTAGAGAGCAAGAATGTAAGGTAGAATCACGTTTACCATCGTAAAGCCACCTATCATGAAGCAAATAGTAGCTATTAGTGAAGGCCATTGCAAAGTGGAAAGCCCCATAATAGAGTGCCCACTGGTGCAGCCGCCTGCATAACGCGTACCAAACCCTACTAAAAAACCACCTACTACCATCATCACAAATCCGCGAGGTGTGGTCAGTGCTTCCCAGTTTATCAGTTGCACGGGTACTAAATTGCTGTAGTCCGTAATGCCATATTGGGCAAGGCTTGCCACCAAGTCGGGGTGCACCATTATCGGCTCGGGATTGGCTAATAAGTGTGCAGCAATGAAGCCTCCTAAGAGGATACCTGCCACAAAAAACAAGTTCCATGCTTCTTTCCGCCAGTCATACTTAAAAAATGGAATGTTGGCAGGCATACAGGCTGCACAAATGTGCCGCAACGAGGATGATATACCGAAAGATTTGTTACCTAAAATCAATAAAGCTGGAACAGTTAGCCCAATCAACGGACCTGCTATGTACCAAGGCCAGGGCTGTTTGATGAGTTCAATCAAGTTCATGCGATTTTGGTTTTTTAGTTAATAAATTGCCTAATAACGCGCACAAGTTCATGTTTAGGAACTACGCCACTTTGCCGCCAAAGTACTTTGCCATTTTTGAAAAGCATCAGCGTGGGTACGCCTCTAATTTGATAAGCCTGTGCGGCATGTGGATTTCTATCTACATCAATTTTAATGATGCTTGCCGCATCGCCTACTTCGCCTTTTACCTCGTCTAAAATAGGTGCCATCATTTTGCAAGGACCACACCAAGTGGCAAAAAAATCTACCAATACAGGCTTATCACTGTTTATCAATTCGTTGAATTTCATAAAAATTTGCAATTAGTTGTCATTTTACTAACGCATCAATGTGTTGCCAAGTTCCTCCGTTAATCACATTTGTAAAACCATTTTGTTCTAAAATGGCTTTGGCTTGGCTGCTGCGATTGCCGCTACGACAAAATACTACAATGTGCTTTTTGCCTTTGAAGGCTGCTATTTGCTTTTGTATCTGGTCTAAGGGAATATTGACTGCTCCCTTTGCAGAGCCCTGTGCAAATTCGGCGGGGGTGCGCACATCTACCAGAAATGCACCTTCTTGAAGAGCAGTAGCTAAAGCACTGTCATTGGACTGACCGAACAAATTCTTGAGCAAACTGAACATAGTGATAAATATTACAGTGATGAAAATTCCTACAATCAGCCTGCGAGATACACACAGCCCTTCGCAGTTAGACAAAACTGTAGTTTGCATCATTTTAATACAAAATTAGAGGGATAGGGAAAGCCTTTCAGCTACTTTGGTTACACAGTGTCGATTTTAGGCAAATATGGTTTCCTTCAAGATAATATATATGCCCATTACCAGTACAAACCAGCCAAAAGCCGGTTTGAGTTTTGCGCCATCGATGTGCTTGGAAAGTGCTGTACCTATGAAAATACCGCCAATAGCAAACACAGAAATGAGTGCCAGAAATCCCCAGTTGATAAGTGTTTCACTGCTTTCACCAAAAAATCCGATGAGCGACTTGGCTGCAATGATGACCAACGAAGTGCCAACTGCCTCTTTCATGGGCAGTTTGCTGAGCACTACCAGCGCGGGGATAATCAGAAAGCCGCCCCCTGCCCCAACAAGCCCCGTCAATACGCCGACAACCAATCCTTCCAGTAAAATCATCGGATAGTTAAACTCTTGCTTGCTTACAGAGCCTGCCGCTGCCGGTTTGTTGTCTTTTTTAATCATGCTGTAGGCGGCAGCAATCATTAGCACCGCAAAAAGCAGCATCAGCAAGATGCTTTTGGTAACGATAAATTCGCCAATGGAAAAAATTTCTTTAGGAATAGCAGGAACAATGTAGGCACGGGTTAGGAATACTGCCACAATAGACGGAATACCAAACACAATTGCTGTGCGAATGTTGACCAGTCCTTTGCGGAAGTATTCGAAAGAACCAACTGCACTTGTAAGCCCTACAATGAATAATGAATAGGCAGTAGCTGTAACTGCATCCACAGCAAATAGGTACACCAAAACAGGTACGGTTAAGATGCTGCCACCACCGCCAATAAGACCTAATGATATGCCAATTAAAACAGAAGCCAAATAGCCGATATATTCCATTGCCGTTTTTTCCGCAAAGTTCGGCAGTGCGGGTGCGGCAAATAGCTACTTTGGTTACAAAACTGTGATTTTGTTTCGCCCGAGTTGTACTATGCCGTTATCTTCCAGTTTTTTCAATAGGCGAGAAACTACTACGCGAGCAGTACCCAATTCGTTAGCTAACTGTTCGTGGGAAACATGTAACACTTTGTTGCCTGTAAGCGCCACTTTGCGGTTGAGCAACGAGAGCAAGCGTTCATCTACCTTATGGAAAGCAATTTCATTGATAATTTGCAGCAGTTCTTCAAAACGTTTGTGATACAAGCGGAAAATATAGTCTAACCACTGTGGAAACTCTTTCATCAGCGACATTACCTTGTCTAAGGGCAGAAAGAGGATTTCTGCATCTTCTTCTACCTCAGCACGCACCTTGCTTTTTTCGTTGTGGATGCCTCCTAAAAAAGACATGATACAGCTTTCACCCGCTTTGATATAGTACAACAAGATTTCGCGTCCATCTTCTTCGGTGCGAATTACGCGGATGCTGCCTTCTGCCACAATGGGAATGGCTTTGATGTAGGCATTCTCATTCAGAATTACATCGCCTGCCTTGTAGTGTTTGATTTTACTGTATTCATACAACTTGGCAGTTAGCGCAGGTGAGGATTTGAAAGCAGAAACACTGTCAGAATCTTGCATGGCGCTTGAATTTTATACTGCAAAATAATCCTAAAATCTGCAATCACAACCGTCTGTCGGTTTAACAAAATATATCCGTACATAGTTTTGTGGTAAAACTGTCTTGATTCTTTATGAACTCGTATATTAGCCAGTTGCAGGCAAGTATCGCTCCTCTGAGTAAACAAGTGGTCAATCACCCTGTCTATGCTGCCATCCGCGATGTAGAAAGCCTGCATGCCTTTATGCAATACCATGTTTTTGCTGTGTGGGATTTCATGTCGCTTTTGAAAGCGTTGCAAAATAATTTAACCTGTACACGTACGCCTTGGTTTCCCGAAGGCAACGCTAACACGCGCTTCCTGATTAATGAAATCGTAGTCGGCGAAGAGTCGGATGTGGACTTTTTCGGCAATCGCAAAAGCCATTTTGAGATGTATCTGGATGCCATGCAGCAATGTGGAGCAGATACTTCCGCCATTGAAATGTTTACTGCTACGCTGCAACAAACAGGCAATTTGGAAAAGGCTTTTGAAGTAGCCCGTGTGCCTGAGGCTACTCGCCAATTTGTGCGCTATACTTTCGAAATTATCAACAGCAATCAGCCACACGTACAGGCTGCCGTGTTTACCTTTGGGCGCGAAGACCTGATTCCACAAATGTTTCTTTCCATCATCAACGGAATTTTTCAGGATACCCCCGAAAAAATCAGCCTGTTTAAATACTATTTAGAGCGTCACATTGAAGTGGACGGCGACCACCACAGCCTCTTGGCATTGGAAATGACGGCACACCTTTGCGGCGATGATGCCAAGCGCTGGCAACAAGCCACCGAAGCCGCCCAAAAAGCCCTGCAAATGCGCATAGCCCTTTGGGACGGCGTGCTGGCAGAGATTGAGCAGGCAATAGAAGCGTGAGAGAGTGAATGCATGAGCGAATAAATTAATATGTTCTTTTTCACCACAGCGTTTGTAAAAGGTTCAATCGAATTGTGGGAAGAAAACTTAGCGTACTTGGCATGGAGTTAGCCGACTTTCCGATAAAAATTTGAAAGGTTGTTTTAAGTTGCTCGGTTATTTATCGGTACTTTACCAAGCCACTGATTTTCAGCAATGAAAGTCAGTAGTCTGGCGTTCAATGGCTGCACAAGCTGTTTTTTTAAAATTGCCTTTACTTTCGTGCATTTATGGCTGCGCTGCTTACATTTGAGTATCACTCAGCCTAAACCATGAAACCTTACCTGCAACTGATGCGCCCGCCCAATTTGCCGACTGCCATGTCCGATGTGGCAGCAGGGGCAGCTATTGCTGCCTTCTTTGTCAAAGAACAATTACCCGACTGGGCACTGCTGGAAACACTGCCGTTCAATCATTTGGCGCTGCTGCTGTTTGCTACGGTTTGCCTTTATGCAGGTGGCGTAGTGATGAACGACGTATTTGATGCTGATATAGATGCGGTAGAACGTCCCGAACGCCCGATTCCTTCGGGGCGCGTACCTTTGGAACACGCCCGGATAATGGGCTTAACGCTGCTGCTGGCAGGTGTACTGGCATCTTTTGCCGTAAATGCACTTTGTGGCGGCGTTGCGCTAGCAGTGGCACTGTTGGCGCTTGTCTATGACCGCTACGCCAAGCATCAGTCTTTCTGGGGACCTTTTACAATGGGGCTGTGCCGTGCAGGCAATCTGCTGCTGGGCATGAGTTGGCTAGGGCAATGGCAACCTATCTACGTACTTATCATGACTACTCCACTTGCCTATATTGCTTCCATTACCTACATCAGCCGTTTTGAAGTACGCGGTGGGAATGCTCAAAAACTTGGTAGAACGTTTACATGGGAATTATGGGCAATTATTTCGCCGACTATTTTAGGCAACAGTGTTGCGCACAATTTATGGCAGCCGCTTCCATTTGTTCTTTTGCTCATGATGCTGATTACACCGCCACTTGCCAAAGCACAAAAAGAACCTACGCCTGAAAATATCAAGAAAGCAGTCAAAGCCCGCGTTATTGGGCTGATTGCGCTCAATGCCGCATGGGCTGCGGCTTTTGGCGGCTGGCAATGGGGGGTGGCAGCGCTAATGTTGATGCCTATTTCGCGCCTCTTGGCAAAAACTTTTGCCGTTACGTAATTGATGTTAAAGCTAAGACAACGCCAATCCTCTTAGGTTGCTGTGCTTTTTTAACTTGCACTTGTATCAGTACATGCCCACATTAGCCATTTAGGCAAATAGGGCGTGATGTAATTTGCACAATCACCTGTTTATATCTGACACAAGTGATGTTACTGAGCATCGGAAATGTGCAGCAGCTTACGGGTCTTTATACTTGCAAAAAATGTTTGTAGCCAATATACTCAACGAGATGGCTTTTCTCTTCGTACTTCGCTTGCTTGGCGATTGTTAATTTTTTTAACAAATCAACCACCTAACAAGTTTGAGCTTTGTAACGTTGTATGGTGCTAAACTACTGGCATAAGAGGGAATATTTTCTTTGAAAAGTGCGAAACCAGAGAGGTGCTTTTCCCGACAGTACTTATTTTTGAGAAGTGTAAGTGTTTGACTGTCAATTTTTTGATACATTGTTTCCGTTCAAATCAGCAACTGCTTTTGCAAGCTAAGTGCCGCCGTTGCTGGAAAACAGTAACGACGGCACTTTGAAGCAATCAGATTGGCAATGCGGCTTACAAAATTACTGACGAGTTAACTGTACATTGGCAATTATTTTCACCTCTTCGCCTACTAGTACGCCACCCGTTTCCAGTGCTGCATTCCAAGTTAAGCCAAAATCTTTGCGATTGATTTTACCATTTAGTTCAAATGCTGCTTTGATATTTCCCCAAGGGTCTTTGTTAATGCCTAAAAATTCAGCATCTAATTTTACCTCTTGGCTAACTCCATGCATGGTAAGCGTACCCACTAGCTCATAATGGTTGCCTTGCGCTTTCTTCATGGAAGAAGAAGTAAAAGTTACTTCCGGATATTTTTCTGCATCAAAGAAATCGGCTGAGCGGAGGTGATTGTCGCGGTCTGCTTGCCCAGTATTGATAGATGCCGTAACTGCAGTAAAAGAAATTTGTGCATCAGTAAAGTCCTCGTCGCTGTTAGTGATAGCACTTCCTGAAAAAGAGCCAAAAGAACCTGTTACAGTAGAAATCATCAGGTGCTTTACTTTGAATTGAATTTCGCTGTGAGCAGCATCAATTACCCATGTTGCCATAATTGAACTATTTAGACGTGAAATCATGTAAACCTGCACAAAAATATACACAATATTTGTATATACAATATTTGGTGAGCATTTTATTTTTTTATTTGCATTTACCTGCTTATTGCTACCTTTGGGGCTAATTTGGAAACTTAACAAGTTGAAAAACAATGAGTGAGATTTTGTATGACGAGATTCCTTCGCTGGATTTGGCAGATTTTACAGGAGGAGACCCTGAGCGAAAAGCGCGCTTCGTAAAAAATTTAGGCGACGCTTGGACTAATATTGGCTTTGTTGCTGTTAAAAATCACGGATTGAGCGATGAGCTTACTGAGAAACTATACGAAGCTGTAAAAAAATTTTTCTTTTTGCCAGACGAGGTAAAGAAAAAATATGAAATTCCCGGCATTGCAGGGCAACGCGGCTACATCAGCAAAGGCAAAGAGCAGGCAAAAGGACACAGCGTACCAGACTTGAAAGAGTTCTACCACGTAGGGCAAGAAGTAACAGACCCTAACGACCCTGTAAAAGCTGAATATCCGGAGAATGTTTTTCCCGATACGGAGGTACCTGAATTCAGACCCTTGGCGTTGGAAGCCTATCGGACCTTGGAAAAAGCAGGCATAGAGTTATTGCGTGCTGCTGCACTCTATTTAGGGTTAGATGAACATTATTTTGACGATAAAGTTAAATTTGGCAACAGTATTTTGCGAGCCATTCACTATTTCCCTATTGAAAATCCCGATGCACTCCCCCCTGATGCAGTGCGTGCAGCGGCACACGGCGACATCAACCTTATCACACTGCTCATGGGAGCCAGTGCAGAGGGTTTGCAAGTGCTTCGCCGCGATGGCAAATGGATTCCTATTACGGCATTGCCTGAGCAAATTGTCGTAAATGTGGGCGATATGTTAGAGCGCCACACCAATAACCGGCTTAAATCAACTATTCACCGGGTAGTGAATCCACCACGTGAAAAAATGGGTACATCGCGCTTTTCCATTCCGTTCTTTATGCACCCTCGTTCTGAAATGAGCTTGGCATGCTTGCCCAATTGCATTGACGAGGCAAATCCCAAAGCCTACCCTGATATTACCGCTGGTGAATTCTTAAATGAGCGCCTGCGCGAAATTGGTTTGAAAAAATAAGTGCTAACTTATTTTTACCGTTGTGTTGCCATAGCCACCCAGTACAGCCATAACATGTGCCGGGTGGATGGTAACTCTGCCAAAAACTTCAACTTTTCATCAGATTAAACACAGGTTTTCAGGCTCTGATTTCCAAATCGGCTAAATGGTCTAATGCCTCAATGTACTGCAAGCGATTGAAAACCAATGCACGAATTTTTCGTAGAGGACGCTCTACACCCATGTGTTCTAGTACAAAATCGTACCAGATAACATATTCAGGGTGGGGCTCTATTTTAACCCGAATTTGAGCGGTTGCTACTCCCTCGCTATTGCGATGCACAAAAATAGCTGAGCGTTTGAACCGATTTTGATAGGGTGCAACAGGTTCACCAAGCAAATGGTTAGAAGGAGGCATCACTAATTCGATAGGTAAAGGCTCAAAACGATAATACTTTAATAACTTTTCGTGTTTAACTAACTGGGCTAGCAAGTTTTGGTTATTCACCCAAATTTGAGCCGTTACCACATCGCTCTGTGTGGCTGGGGCGCCTGAAAATCTGATGGTATGTTTTTTGTCTTTGATAAGCCTGTGAAATCGCTTTTCGGCGTAGGAGCGAGGCTTCGTTCCCAATAGGCTGTTCTGGATGCGAATGCTTTCTAATTCTTTTTCCAAAGGATTAGAGCTATCGGGTAGGCAGACCAATATCAGATGTGCAATTCCCGGCAACAGCAGCCCCAACGCAAACCAAAGCCAGAACGAGCGTCCGCGCGTATAGGCGAAGTATCCACAAGTGAGTGGAATACTGAGCAAGAATAAAACGCCCATGAAGGCTAAATCCAACAACATGTAGCAATGAAACTGAGGGAGTGTTTTAATAAAAGCAATTTACATTTTTTTTGTTTGATTTTTGGCGGAATAATTCTGCTTCAAGCCGGATTATACGCACAAAGAGCCGGCAACTATGCCTTTTCAACGCTAACGAGTGCTTCGCTGTTACCTATGGATGAGGCTACTACTACGCTCGTCCATGGACCTAACGCGCATTTGCGCTCCAGCCCTGTTTTCCCGATTGGCTTCGAGTTTTGGTTTATGGGAGTGCGATATACAGAGTTTTCGGTTAATAGTAGTGGTGTGGTTAGACTGGGCAGCCAGCCTATTGTCAATACAGGAAATTCCTTTGCCATTCCTGACAATGCGCGCTTGGTTCCTTTTGTGGCTACGGACTTCGACCCTCAAACACAGGCTCAGGTAGGTTCGTTGCGCACATCGGCTACGGGCAGAGTACACTTCCGACGCGGTGGAACAGCGCCTAACCGTTTTTTGGTTGTGGAAAGCCGTAATATGGCAGTTAATTATACAAGCAATACGGCAGATGCTACTTTTCAAGTTGTGATATATGAAACTACACCGGGTAGTACTGTTGGCGGACGGATAGAGTTTCGCTATGGACAGGTACGCACTACTGTAGAACTTAATAGCCTCAATATTGGTATTGGCAGCGGCAACCAACCAACGCAGTTTATAGCGGTCAGTCTCAACCCAATTGCTGCTCGAGAAGGCGCTAATATTGGCAACCTCATTCGCCCGGGCATTGTAGAGGCGTTGCATAGCCATGTTGAGGGACAGCGTCGCCAATTTACCTTCGACCCACCCCAGCCCAATGGGCAAGTAACCGACCTAATAGTGAATTGCTTAGGTAGCGATGCAGTACATCTACAATGGAAAAATTTGGCAAGCAATGCCGTTGGAACGGTGCTGTATCGTTCCACAGACGGCAGCAACTATGAATTTCTTGCTCAGGTAAATGGTGCCACTGATTTTACTGACCGCAACATCCGGCAAGGACAAACTTACTATTACCGAGCTTATGCTGTTACCGAGGGTAAACTTGCAGCTTTGCATCCTACAGGGCAGGCGAGGTTTTCGCCGCAAAGTCCGCCGCCGTTGCGGCTGCCTGCCGCTATAACAGTGTGTAGTGGGCAAGCTGTTACCTTAGATGCTGGTGCGGGCTATCCGGTTTATGAGTGGTCAGACGGACAAACTGGACAAATACGCACACTTCGCCCTGCCGAGTCGCAAGTGCTACGTGTTGTTGCCAAGGGCTGTGGGGAGGCACAGGCGCAGGTACAGATTAACGTGGCACCAATTCCAGTTTTCCAAATCAGTGGCGATTCTACCATCTGTGCAGGAGAAGTTTCAGCATTATTAGAAGCCCCGCGCGGTTTGGGAATTTACCGCTGGCAAAACCAACGGGGACAACCCATAGGCTCCTCGCCTACCCTACTGGTGAGGGAGTTGGGGACTTATTTCCTTACTGTTACCAATGCAACTGGTTGTAGCTATCGCGACAGCATTGTTGTTACTAATTGTTGCGAGGCACAAATCGAAGTCCCAACTGCCTTTACGCCTCACAGCACACCAGCTAATAACTTGTTCCGAATTCGCCATGAAAACGTGCAAAATATAGACATTCAAATATACAATCGCTGGGGTAATCTGGTATATCGCAGCAACGACCCTGAGCAAGGGTGGGATGGTCTTTTTGAAGGCAAACCTGCCCAAGCTGGTATTTACCAAGTCATCATTCAATACACAGGTTGCCGCAACGGATTCCCTTTTACAGGCAAGATAGCCGAAGTTTTGCATTTGTTAGAATAAGTCTTGAAACAAACAGCCTAATAGTTTGTTATTCAACTAGCTAAACTAGTGGAAAAACTTCATGCACTGCGGAATGGTTGAAATTGCACAACGGCGCATCCATGAAAAAAGTAGAAGAAAAGCAGCAATTATCTGAATTTCTGAGCATTGATGAAGGCGGCAAACTCGTTGGAATAGAAAAAGTGTTGTGTAGTGAGTCCGGCAAATCCTCTTATGCCATAGGTAATCGCCTCACAATGTTATTTTTTGGATTGGTGATACTGGTAATTGGAGGAGTGTGTGCAATGCTCACTTGGCATAATTCCATAACAGTAGCTGCCCAAGAGTGGATAGTGTTCGGATTGATTTGCCTAACACTTATTTTGCCAATACTGTTCTTTTTAGCCATTTTACGTTTTTTGTTGCGCTGAGCTATCCTACCTAATTAATAAGGCAGATATTACGTGAGTGGGCATGGCTTTAATGAGACTTGTGCAATAAAATCTTAGAAGCGTTTTATTGATGCAAGCGCCTAAGCGATTGTTTAATTTTTAGGTCAATTTTGACAAAAGCATATTCATAAAGGCAAATTTGCCGTTATTCGTGTCCTCGCGAACTACCCTGTTGTATAATGACGTGCGCTCGTGTGTAGTAAGGCAAAATCCTGTTCATCATGCTATCTTGTTTGAGTTAGGTTGCTATCCATCCTATTTGCCCCTGTAAAAAAACCTAAACATGCTCTAACAACCCCACAGTTTAAGCATAAAGCACACCCCTTGCATACCAACTATTACCAAATACATGGCTGTACCAGAAAAAGTACCATTCCAAAATATACGTTTTCGTACCAGTGCTCCACTTTTAGTTTTTTTATAAAAATATGAATATCAGGCTTGTAGCGAATCATTTGCGTTTACATGAGGGAAAGCAAAGGTCATTTGCTACTGCAACAAGTGTGCTGGCAAATTCACAGTCAGCGCACCCACAGCAAAACAGAGTAGCCAAATTGTTACAAGCATGATTGTAAAAATATGCTCAACTACGCGTTAATTTGCAGTTAGTAATTTGCTTACAGCTGTGCTCAACACAAATACAAATTCTTGGGAAACAGTTCGCAACAGCGAAGCTACTCCTTTGAAAGAGGTGATTAACCGCATGTTACAAGCGTATGGGCTTGCTGAAAAGTATCACCAAGTACAGGTTGTACAGTCGCTACGCAACATGTTAGCCCCCCATTTGAGCAGCCAAATAGACACTATTTACATCCGCAACAATCAGATAGTTATGCAAGTAAGCTCTGCTGCTTTGCGTCAAGAGCTTGCTATGTGGCGCGACCAGCTGCTATTGCGTTTGAAAGAAAAAGAACCGTTGGCAGCCAATATTCAAGCCATTGTATTAATTTGACCATCCAAAATTTTACATTGCTTTGTTGCGTAAAGTTTTAGGGAAGCTATGAGTAATTTTAAAATGAGCCAGTAAACAATGAACAAACACTATTATGTTATTGTCATGGCAGGAGGCATAGGCACCCGTTTTTGGCCTTTTAGCCGAGTAGAGCGCCCCAAGCAGTTTCAAGATATTTTAGGAATAGGGCAAACCCTTTTACAAATGACCGTTAAGCGCTTTAGAAAGATATGCCCTATTAGCAATATCTATGTGGTAACCAACCAAACCTATGGAGCACTTGTACGCGAACAACTACCAGAGCTCTCCGAAGAGCAGATATTACTTGAACCTTTTATGCGCAATACGGCTCCTTGTGTAGCCTATGGAGCCTATAAAATTGCAAAAAAGGACCCCCAAGCAGTTATTGTAGTGGCTCCTTCCGACCATGTTATTCTTCATCAAGATAAGTTTGAAGAAGCCATTACCACTGCACTTCGAGCAGCTCAAAAGCATGATGCCATCATTACATTAGGTATCACTCCTACTCGTGCAGATACGGGATACGGCTACATCAATATTGAGGAGCAACTGCTCGTAGAAGATGTCTACAAAGTGCGTACCTTCACCGAAAAACCCAATGC
Organism: Bernardetiaceae bacterium; assembly: GCA_025056255.1. Taxonomy (GTDB): domain Bacteria; phylum Bacteroidota; class Bacteroidia; order Cytophagales; family Thermoflexibacteraceae; genus Rhodoflexus. Next base: position 131,679 of record JANWVT010000010.1, read on the forward strand.
TGAGATTGCTCAGGCATTTTTAGACAGTGGCGATTATGTTTGGAATGCAGGTATTTTTATTTGGCATAATCGCACCATTTTGCAGGCATTTCGGCGGCACTTGCCCGAAATCCACGAGGTTTTTGAAACCATTACTCCCAAATTCTACACCGAAGAAGAAGCACAAGCGGTTTATTGGGCTTACGAGCGTTGCCGAAGCGTATCTATTGATTACGGTATTATGGAGCACGCCGACAACACCTACGTAGTTCCTTGCAATTTAGGGTGGTCTGATTTGGGAACATGGAAGTCATTATATGAATATTTGCCTCATGACACAAACAACAATGTACTAAGTGGCAATATAATCACCTATGACACTTTCAACAGCCTTATTAAATCTTCCTCTGAACGCCTATTGGTAGTGCAGGGAATGAATAACTACATTATCGTAGAACACGAAAACGTATTGCTCATCTGTCACAAAGACAGTGAACAGCAAATCAAATACATTTTAGATGATGTGCGAGAACAAAAAGGTGCCGAGTTTTTATAATTGATTAGTTCCAAACTACAAAAAATTTGAGCACACCAAAACCAATGCTTAGCACAGCAAGAATGCCTGTTAGCCATTTGTTAGCCCCTAATGCGCCGCCAGCCAAAGCAGCTACTACGCCGGAGAGCACCAAGCAAACAGCTGAAAAATGATACAAACTCATAGTTTTAAGCAGCGTTTGCACTATTTGAGCTACAATTAGGACAGCAATAGCGGCAAAAGCGGCTTTCGCCATTTTGGTGTGGGGAGTAAAGAAGTTATTCATAACTTTCCAACTCGTTAGGAAAATTTACATTTTTTACATCTTCAATATAACGACAAAAGGCGTCGGTCATAATAGTATGTAGGTCGGCATATCGGCGCAAAAATCGCGGACGAAACTCATTAGTAATGCCCAACATATCATGCACTACTAATACTTGCCCGTCTACATGCGGACCGGCGCCAATGCCAATAACGGGAATTTTGAGCAACTCAGCTACTTTCTTGCCCAGCAAAGCTGGTATTTTTTCCACTACTAATCCGAAACAGCCACATTGTTCCAACAATTGAGCATCTTCTAACAATTTTTGTGCTTCTGCTGCTTCTTTGGCGCGCACTGAGTAGGTGCCAAATTTATAGATAGATTGTGGCGTTAGTCCCAAATGCCCCATTACTGGAATGCCTGCACTTAGTACGCGCTCTACGGATTCTTTGATTTCCGCTCCTCCTTCCATTTTAACAGCATGTGCTCCTGATTCTTTCATAATGCGAATAGCGGAAGCCAGTGCTAGCCGAGAATTTCCCTGATAAGTCCCAAATGGCATATCTACTACTACAAAAGCGCGCTTGACGGCACGAATAACGGCTGAGGCATGGTAAATCATTTCTTCGAGGCTCATGGGCAGCGTAGTTTCATGACCTGCCATTACGTTAGAAGCCGAATCACCTACCAGAATGACATCTATCCCCGCATTGTCTATAATTTTAGCCATAGAATAGTCATAAGCAGTAAGCATGGCAATCTTTTCGCCACGATGCTTCATTTCCATAAGCCGGTGCGTAGTAATACGCTTGAGTTCACTACTTTTTTGAATAGACATGAGTTTGTTATTTTGAATAGGCAATGTACTTACACAAGCAAAGTTGTTGTTTTTGTTTTACATATCCATTGTGGGCGCTTCTTCGCTACCGGTCTCTTGCTTAGGGGTAGTAGTTTCTTTTTTACGCAGCGTAATAATGAGTACGCCAGTCAGTACAAATAGTGTTCCCAGCATCTGCCAGAAAGAGAAAGGTTCGCCAAGTAGTACATATGCCAAAAAAATAGTTGCTATGGGTCCAATACTGCCTACAATTGCCGCATTAGAAGCACCAATTAACCGAATGCCTTCGGAGGTCATGACGGCAGGTGCTACAGTTGCTACAATTGCCATCCAAATATTGAGTTGGTAAACCGCTGCATCGAATCGCCACAAACTTCCCGGATTTTTAATGAAGTATTGTATAAAAACAGGAATGGTAGCAAAAAACATAATATACGAAATGTATACTACCGAACCAATGCGGGGAATTAGCCTTCCGCTGACAATCAAGTAGATGGAATAAGTAAAAGCTGCCATAAAAATTAGTCCTGCTCCCCACCAAAAATACCTGCCTGTTGCTGAAAAATCTGTGGAAAGCGCAATAGCAATACCCAAGTAAGTGAGCCCCAGTGCGTAATAGTGCTGTTTGAGGATAGGCTTTTTAAACCATATTGCCGATATAACCACTACAATTGTAGGATAAATAAACAGAATTAGGCGTTCTAAGCCTGCACTTACGTATTGTAGCCCCCAAAAGTCAAATAGGCTCGACAGGTAATAACCTATAAAAGCCATCAGAGGAATGAGCAACTTATCTTGGGTACTAAAGCTACTGAACGGCACACGGCGATAATTGTAAGCTATAACTCCCATAAAAAAAGGTAGTGCAAAAAGCATCCTCAGGGCGAGCATAGAGGTAGTATCTACCTCATATCGATACATCAATTTAGCGATAATGGCTTTGGAGGCAAAACCCACTGCGCCAGTCATAATTAGTGCAGCACCTGCAACTTGTCGCAAGTCAAGTTTTTGTACGGTGGCTTGTATTCTATACAACATACCTTATTGTGAACTCATCAAAGTAATAATTGTTTTCAAACGCGTAGAAAAGCAGCGAGGTATTTGGTTAATGCTGCTGATAAGAAGAAAAAAACCATCTCAGGAACTTGCCTGAGATGGTTTTGGGCAAAACACATTTTTCATGAGTTTGCCCTGTTATTAGTAGCGATAGTAGTCTGGTTTAAATGGTCCTTTCACATCTACGCCAATGTAGGCAGCTTGTTCTGGAGAAAGTTCGTCTAATTCAGCTCCAATTTTCTCCAAATGCAGGCGCGCAACCATTTCATCTAAGTGTTTAGGTAAGGTGTACACCTTGTTCTCGTACTTGTCGCTATTAGTCCAAAGTTCAATTTGCGCCAATACTTGGTTGGTAAATGAATTAGACATCACAAAAGAAGGGTGCCCTGTGGCACAGCCTAAATTTACTAAGCGTCCTTCAGCTAAAATAATGATTTCTTTGCCATCAATATTGTATAAATCTACCTGCGGCTTGATTTCAGTACGAGTATGTCCATAGTGCTTGTTGAGCCAAGCCATGTCTATCTCTGTATCAAAGTGCCCGATGTTGCAAATGATAGCCTTGTCTTTGGCAGCTCGGAAGTGTTCTTCGCGCACAATGCCAATATTTCCTGTGGCTGTAACAACTATGTCGGCTTCTTTAATAGCATCAGCCATGCGTTTTACAGCAAAGCCGTCCATAGCAGCCTGTAAAGCGCAGATAGGGTCTATTTCGGTTACAATCACTCGGGCGCCTGCCCCACGCAGCGAAGCAGCTGAACCTTTGCCTACATCTCCGTAGCCAGCCACTACAGCCACTTTCCCTGCAATCATGATATCGGTAGCTCTGCGAATAGCATCTACACAAGACTCCCTGCAACCGTACTTATTGTCAAACTTAGACTTGGTAACCGAATCGTTAACATTAATAGCGGGCAGTGGCAAGGTGCCTTTTTTCATGCGTTCATAAAGGCGATGTACACCAGTAGTAGTTTCTTCTGAAATGCCTTTAATACCTTTTACCAACTCAGGGTAGCGGTCTAACACCATGTTAGTAAGATCGCCACCATCATCCAATATCATGTTTAATGGCTTGCGCTCCGGACCGAAGAATAAAGTTTGCTCGATGCACCACTCAAATTCTTCTTCGGTCTGACCTTTCCATGCATATACCGGAATCCCTGCAGCTGCAATAGCCGCCGCCGCATGGTCTTGCGTTGAAAAAATATTACAAGAAGACCACGTTACTTCTGCCCCCAGTGCCACCAGTGTTTCAATCAAAACAGCGGTTTGAATAGTCATGTGCAAACAGCCCGCAATACGCGCTCCTTTAAGCGGCTTACTTTCGCCATATAATTTGCGCAGCGCCATTAGCCCAGGCATTTCTGCTTCTGCCAAACGAATTTCTTTGCGCCCCCATTCTGCCAGTTTGATATCTTTTACCTTGTAAGGTAAATATGTGGTTTCTACCATGTGTGTGATATAATTTTTTACGTACACTGCAAAGATAATACAACAGCAGAGAAATTACTTTGTGCTACATGTGCTATTTGGTAATCAGCAATATTAAAGTCCGGTAGCTTGTAAAAACTTACAGTGTCGTAAATTGCACCCATCATTCCGATTAGGTACGCATTGCATATGAAAATTTTTGTTAACAACGTGTTTTTTAATTTACTCAAGCCCGGCGAAACTGCAGTAAATGGCGTAATAATACCTATTACCAATGCCGATGAAATTATTCGATTATACGAGCAGGTCACCAACGCACAAGTGCATACAACAGTACAGTATAACTTTTTGCCCGACAACTATGAAAAGATAAAAGAACAAATAAAATCGCACTTTCAAATTATATATGCTGCCGGCGGACTGGTAACAAAAGGTGACCAGATACTCTTTATCAAACGATTAGGGAAATGGGACTTACCCAAAGGCAAAGTGGATAAAGGCGAAGACCGAAAAGCGGCAGCCCTTCGGGAAGTTTGGGAGGAATGCGGCATCAAAGCTAAGCTAATACGCAAAATTGCCAATGTGTGGCATACCTACACACAGAATAAAATCAATACGTTGAAAAAGACCACATGGTACGAAATGATTTGCTTAGACGATACTAATATGCGACCGCAGTCGGAGGAAGATATCACAAAAGTAAAGTGGGCAACCCCTGAAGATAGGGCAAAAATGCTGTCTAACACCTATGCCGCCATCATTTATGTGGTGAATAAATGGGCTGAAACGACTGCTTCTGAAAAAAAATCTCCTGATAATCAGCAACTAAAATAAATTCCGTAAAAAATTTCGCATCAGATATTGCAAAATAAAAAAACCTTGCTGACCTTTGCACTCCCGTTTTGGGAGTAGGGGGGTTAGGCGAGTGGGGAGAAAAAAAGTTATAAAAAAGTTATAAAAAAATTTGGAGGTTAACATTAGGGTGATTAATTTTGCAGCCCAAAAGTTAGAGAGGGGGGGAGATAAGAGGGGATGAGGTTTTGGGGATTGTCAAGGCTAGTTGATAGGGCTAGCGGAGGTTCATTGACAGGATGGCATACGAGAGTAAGGTTCACGCTAGGATA
>JANWVT010000011.1 GCA_025056255.1 Bernardetiaceae bacterium
CTGCGAAACAAAGCCAACTTCGTGGTCTTGGAAGGTTTCCTCTCCGAACTGTTGCGACAAGACATCAAAATCCAGCAAATTTTGGAAAGCGAGTCTAACCAGTTCTCCGAAGAAGACAAATTCAACCGCGTGGACATGCTCGTCCAAAATGCTGAAAAACAACTCATCATCGTAGAAATTCAAAACACCTACGAAATTGACTATTTCCACCGAATGATTTACGGCACCTCCAAAGTGCTCAGCGAGCACCTCCACTTGGGGCAGCCTTATGCAGAAGTCAAGAAAGTCATTTCGGTCAACATCGTCTATTTCGACCTAGGACAGGGAAAAGACTACATCTATCACGGCACCACTACGTTCAGAGGCTTGCACCAGCAAGACGAGTTGCAACTTTCCGCTCGCCAGAAAGAGGCTTTTTTCAAAGAGCAAGTAGCCGACTTGTTCCCAGAGTATTACCTGATAAAGGTCAATCAGTTCAACGATGTGGCAAAAGATCCTTTGGACGAGTGGATTTACTTTTTGAAGAACAGCGAAGTGCGGGATGAGTTTCGCGCTAAGGGCTTGTTGGAAGCCAAAGAGGTGTTGGACGTGATGCGCTTGGACAAAGAGCAGCAGTATGGCTACAACCGATATTTGGACTATTTGCACTACAAAGCAAGCGAAGCGCTGACGCTCAGGCTTGAACAGGAAGCATTGCTGCGCCAAAAGATAGCAGAGGCAGAAGCAGAGGCACAGAGAAAAGTAGCAGAGGCGGAGGCAGAGGCACGCCAAAAGATAGCAGAAGCACAGAGAAAACTAGCAGAGGCAGAAACAGAAGCACAGAGAAAAGTAGCAGAGGCGGAGGCAGAGGCACGCCAAAAGATAGCAGAAGCACAGAGAAAACTAGTAGAGGCAGAAACAGAAGCGCAGAGAAAGGCAGCAGAGGCAGAAAAACAGATTGTCGAGATTGCCAAGAAGATGATAGCGGCGGGGGCTGCCGACGATTTCATTGCTCAGGTAACAGGCTTGACAGCAGCACAAGTAGCGCAGCTACGCGGAGGATTACAAGCAGATTAACCTATATTAAAACGAATTTACTGCAACAAGCCCGAGCCCTTCCCAGCTATCTTCAAGTTAACGTGAATTATTTAATTATCCCAATAGCCACAATAGCTGCTCAGCGTTGTGACAAAGAGCTTGTTTTGGAAAACACTTGTGTAGGGGCTATCAAATACTTGTCGGATGAAACATTCAGCAAGCGTTTTGCGCGTAGATAGCGAGTGTACTCATATCGGTCAAAGTTAGGGGCTTGCGGATTCATGCTACTGATGCGAATCATACCCGACGCGTGAATAAACTCTCCGTTGCCAATCCACATACCTACATGTACTACTTTTTCTGGGGTACTATCGGTGGCTGCTTTGCCGAAAAATAACAAATCGCCCGGTTGTAGTTTGCCAAAATCTCGCTTGCTATCTATCTCTTTACCAGCCCACACTTGTTGGGAGGCGTCGCGTGGAATAATTAGCCCATTGAGCCAATAAACTGTTTTAGTAAACCCGCTACAATCCATACCTTTCACAGAGGTGCCGCCCCACAAATAAGGAATACCCAGCATGCTGCGTGCCGTACTTACTAAATTAGCTGGGGTAGGTTGAGTTGTTTCCATCCACTTGTCTAAACTTTGCAATTGTTGTGCAGGAACGTAGGCTTCTCTGCCATCTGGAAAGCCAATCCAAGTGAATCCATTGCGAGGTTGTCTCATTATCACAATGCAGCCTGCCACTAAATCGGCTATGGTAGCACTTGTTGCATCGGGTTTCGCATAAGCCATCCCAAAAATAGGGGTAAAAATTGCTTTGGGCTGTGCTTGCCATCGGTCAAAGGCAGAGGCGTTCATGAGCTTGATGCTACTACCATCTACCCAACCTAGGTAGCGGTCTGGGGTTTGCACCAAATACCAGTTGCCCTTCTTTTTCCAAACTTGCAGCGGCATACCCATCAATGCTTGGGTTGCTAACTCTGCTGGGTGTTCGGGACGGGTGCGAATATTACATACCGAAACATTGACTACTGCTTTGTGCTGGTTGCCAACAGAGGCATCGGGTAGCAATGTTGTATGCAAACGTACAGGAACAGTTAAAGTAGCAGCTAGGCTATCTAAGGCTTGTTTGGCAGCAGACTGACCTACTTCCACACTGACTAATAGTGAATCGTTTAGCTGTACGGTTTCCATCAAAAACAATTCTGTGCGCTTGTCGGGTGCAAAGCGCATCTGAATCAGGTCTATAGCTTTTTTTACTTCTGGATAGAGGGGTGACTCCGAAACAATTTGTGTAGTAATTACCTGAGCAGCAGTACTAATCGGCTGTTGTTGTTTATCGTGCCAACAGGCTGTAAAGAGTAGCAAGAAAAGGCAGGGGAGCAATTTCTTTTGCAGGTAGGCAGGCATAAGCAATCAGAACAATAGATTGCCCTAAAAATACAAACATTTGCAAAAAATATTCGGCAGGGCACTTTGCCACTGCCGAGGAAAGTAACAGTCGGTTTGCTAAACCAATTGGTTTAGAGTTTGTTGGTTAATTGCTATAGTACAGATAAAGTAAATTAAGAGCATCTTCTTAGCCTCGCTATCAAACTTCTTCGGCAATAAACAAAAACTTGTTACGTCCGAAATAAAGCAAATTGGCAAGTTGTTTCCAAAACGTGCTGCTCAATAAGTATTTTGATAACGCCTGAGCAAAGGTAAGTTTGTTTTTATGGTCTTGCAAATTTTTTAAGTGATTTTTGTTTGAAATGCGAGGTGATTAGTTAATAAAGTTAACTAACTTTCAATATTCCAACTACCTTATACAATGTGTTAGATACTTATAGGCAACCTTGCAAACACTACATAGTACTTTGGCTTATATGCGGCAACGCGACAGGTCTTCAAATCTTGTCGGGTTTGATAGTAACTACATATTAAAGCAGCATCAAACAAATGCGGTTAGGCTGCCATATCATATTTGCCTACTTAATGCCGTGCATCATTGCGTTCAAACGCTTGGCAATGATAAACAGCAGTATAGCTGCTGCTCCTGAAAGTGCCACGTTGATAAGGAAAAATTCATATAGGTTGGTAATTTCTATACCTAAGAAGAAAGTACTTTTTCCCTCTTCCGGATATAGGGCAGAAATCATCCCAGCGGCTTTGTTGGCAATAGCAGGAGCAAGGAACCAAACCGCCATTAGCAGCGAAATAAATTTCGGAGGAGAAAGTTTATTTACTAACGACAACCCAATAGGAGACAGACAAAGTTCTCCAAGTGTATGTAACAAATACAGTCCAATCAGGTAAAACATGCTCACTTTAACGCCGGGAGCAAGATTTTTAACACCAAATAGAATTACTACGTAGCCAAGTGCTACCAGTGCAAGCCCCCAAGCCATTTTGACAGGCGAACTTGGCTCTAATTTGTGCCGGTTCAACACGCCCCAAAAAACAGCCATTGGCAATGAAAAAATCATGATATACAGAGCGTTCAAATTTTGAAATAAACTTGGTGGAACAATAATGCCAAATATTTCGCGGTCGGTTTGCTCATCTGCAAAAAAGGTTAGCGAAGCGGGTGCTTGCTCAAAGGTGGTCCAAAAGAAAATCACAAAGAAAGACACAATGAAAATAACGGCGACCTTCTCTCTATCAATTGCACTCAGCGACCGGTCGGCAAAAACAATGTAGGCAATTACCAATGCAGATATAATCAGGATTGGGAACACAATATTGTAAACAAAAGCATCGATATAGAGCACCCCCAAACTTGCCAACAACAAAGCAGGGAGCCAGAAATATACTTTATTAACCCCGGGCGAATCGTGAGGGGTAGTGCCTACGGGTTTGCCATCCCATGAATAAAGGTATTTATTTTTACCCCATTGAAAAACCAAAGTGCCTAAGGTCATGGCAATGCCCACAGCCAAAAATGCCCATTTGAAATCATCTGGATTTCCCGTATCTCCTACGGTGCTGGTAACTAAGTTACCGAGAAAAGCACCAATGTTGATACCTAAATAAAAAATAGTATAAGCTGAATCACGGCGGGAGTCGTTAGGCGCATACAGCGAACCTACCATAGAAGAAATATTGGGCTTGAAAAATCCATTGCCGACAATCATTAATCCTAAACCGGTAAAGAGCAGCGTTACACCTACGCCATCTACTTGGCGAAGCAATGCAGAGGCAAACAGAGCAAACTGTCCAAGTGCCATTAGGATGCCCCCTACTAAAATGGAACGCCGATTGCCCCAGTAGCGGTCGGCTACAAACCCCCCAACAAGCGGGGTCAAATACACAAGCCCTACGTACCCCCCATAAAGATTAGAGGCAACTACTTTGTCGAATGCAAGGGCTTTAGTTAAGTAAAGCACTAACACAGCGCGCATGCCATAGTAGCTAAAACGTTCCCACATTTCGCTGGTAAACAGCAAATACAGCGCTTTGGGGTGTTGAGTAGAGATGTTTTGTTGATTCATTTCCATTCTTAAATTGCGTTAATAGGTTTGTTGAAAAGATTTTTTCCTGTTAAACAAATACAAAAATTCAAACTCTGCATCTCATAAATGCAACTTTTGACATTTTTTTGGCGTATCTTTAAAAGAGTGAACTTCCCCTTTCCATTTATTGCCTATATGAACAAATTAATACACTACTTTTTACCATTTTTGCTTTTGCTCATCAGCCCTGTTGTAGGGGCGCGAACAGCCACTAATTCATTTAGGCATCTAAATCTATTGGTTTATCCATTAACAAACAATTTCTCCGACAAATCGGATGATAACTGGTTATTTGTGAACGACCAAGTTGCTATTTCAAACATCTACCCCAACCCCGCATCGGACCACGTAAGTTTGAATTGTATTTTCTATGATGCCCAAACACAAGTAAAAGTGGTTTTTCGCAACGTATTGGGTAGTATTATTGCCGAATTTACACTTGCTCCTCATGAGCGTCAGTGGGTTTTACCAGTTGACAAATTCATACCCGGAGTTTATTTCTACACGCTTTGGATAAACAACAAAAGCGTGGTTACTAAAAAGCTCGTCGTAAAGCGTTAATAGCATTCATTTTTCAATCTGCTGCAAACAGGTTAAATTGCGGTTTCATTTTTCAGCCGCTATGCCAGTTAACCATGTACCTTTGGAAACATTAGACCCACGCGAGTACATTATTATCAAGGGCGCTAAGGTACACAACTTACGCAATTTAAGTGTTGCTATTCCTCGTAACAAACTTGTTGTTATCACGGGGCTCTCTGGCTCGGGCAAGTCATCTCTTGCTTTCGATACACTTTTTGCCGAGGGGCAGCGAATGTATGTAGAAAGTCTGAGCTCGTATGCCCGCCAATTTTTAGGGCGAATGGAAAAGCCAGATGTAGAATACATCAAGGGTATTTCGCCAGCTATTGCCGTAGAACAGAAAGTAAATACCTTCAATCCACGTAGCACTGTAGGCACAACTACTGAAATTTACGACTATCTCAAACTGCTCTTTGCCCGTATTGGCAAAACTTACTCGCCTATTTCGGGCAACGAAGTGCGTAAAGACACAGTCGCCGATATTGTAGATTACATTCAAGCACTGCCCGAAGGCGAACGCTTTACTATTTTGTGCCCCTTACACCGAAAACAAGGACGCAACTTATCTGAGGAATGCAAAATACTATTGCAAAAGGGATTTACACGCCTCTACTCTGCTGATAACCAAATCATCTTTATTGAAGAGCTAATTAACAACTACTCTCCCAATGATGAGCAGCAGCCATGGTACATTCTTGTTGACCGCAACGTAGTACACAAAGATGACCCAGACAATCAGTATCGGACTGCCGATTCTGTACAAACAGCTTTTTTTGAAGGAGAAGGCGTTTGCATAGTCGTTACCGGTAAAAGCCAGTGGCAAACCTTTTCCGATAAGTTTGAAGCCGACGGCATGTTGTTTGAAGAGCCAAGTGTCAACCTTTTTAGCTTTAATAATGCTTATGGAGCTTGTAAGAACTGTGAAGGATTTGGCACAGTAATCGGCATAGACCCCGATTTGGTCATTCCCAACAAAGATTTGTCTGTATATGAAGGTGCTATTGCTCCTTGGCGCTCCGACAAAATGAGAGAATGGTTAGAACCGCTCATTAAAAATAGCATTCGGTTCGACTTCCCTATTCATCGCCCTTATAAAGAACTCACTCCAGCTGAGCAACAACTGCTTTGGACAGGCAACCAATACTTTAAAGGACTGAACGATTTTTTTGCCTACATAGAGTCGCAGTCGCATTTAATTAAGTACCGAGTTATATTGGGGCGCTATCGCGGACGCACTACCTGCCCTGAGTGCCGTGGCACACGGCTACGCAAAGATGCCCTATATGTCAAAATTAATGGCTTTTCTATCGCCGACTTAGTGCTGATGCCTATCTCAGACGCCTATGCATTTTTTAAAAACATCAGCCTAACACCTCACGAAAGGCAGATAGCACAACGCATTGTAGTAGAACTGCAAAATCGACTAGAATATTTAGTCAAAGTAGGGTTAAGTTATTTAACTCTCAACCGACTTACTTCTACCCTTTCGGGAGGAGAGTATCAGCGCATCAAGTTGGCAACCTCGCTGGGCAGTTCGTTGGTGGGCAGCATGTACATTTTAGACGAGCCTAGTATTGGCTTGCACCCCCGCGATACGCACAATTTAATAGCCGTTATGAAGATGTTGCGAGACATCGGCAATACGGTAATTGTAGTAGAACATGAGGAAGAAGTCATCCGACAAGCCGACCAAATTATCGACATCGGTCCCGGAGCAGGTATTGAAGGAGGACAACTCATTTTTCAAGGTACGTATGAACAGCTTCAAGAAGCTCCTCACAGCCTTACCGCACGCTATTTATTAGGACTGGAAAAAATTAAAATACCCACTTCTCGGCGAGCTTGGAAAAACTTTATTCAAGTGTCGGGCGCACGCGAACATAATCTCAAAAATATAACCGTTAAATTTCCGTTGCATGCTCTCACGGTAGTAACAGGTGTTAGCGGTTCGGGAAAATCTACGCTGATACGCAAAATCTTACATCCAGCACTTAGCAAATATTTGGGCAAGCATTTGGAAGAAGAAACCGGCAATATGGATGGACTCTCCGGCGATTTGCAAATGATTACGCATGTAGAGTTTGTTGATCAAAACCCTATTGGCACATCCAGTCGTTCTAATCCAGTAACTTACATTAAAGCCTACGACAGCATCCGCCAACTATTTAGCGAACAGCCACTTGCTAAACAGCGCGGTTATAAACCCGGTATTTTCTCTTTCAATATAAATGGCGGACGTTGTGAAATCTGCTATGGTGAAGGAGTGGTAAGCATTGCTATGCAATTTATGGCAGACATCCACCTGCCCTGCGAGGCATGTCGCGGTAAGCGATTTAAGCAGGAAGTATTAGACGTTGAATATCAAGGAAAAAACATCTCCGACGTGTTGGATATGACCGTATCGGAAGCAATGGAGTTTTTCCGCTCCCGACCTAAAATAGTTGAAAAACTGCGCCCACTATATGACGTCGGTTTGGGTTATATACGACTAGGACAAGCCTCCAGCACACTGAGCGGCGGAGAAGCCCAGCGCGTAAAATTGGCTTCCTTTCTGGGAAAAGGTAGCAATACCAACGAACATGTATTCTTTATTTTTGATGAACCCACTACTGGACTCCACTTTCACGACATCCACAAACTTTTGCATGCTATTAACGCACTGGTAGAAGCCGGCAACACGGTGTTAATCATTGAACATAATATGGAAGTGATTAAATCAGCTGATTGGATTATTGACTTAGGACCAGAAGGAGGTTCACAAGGGGGATATGTTGTTTTTGAAGGCACGCCAGAGGAAATGGTCAAAAATGCAAAAGGATACACCGCAGCTTTTTTAGCAGCAAAACTAAAAACTGAATCTATTCACTCTCCTAAAAATTATACAAAATCAGTTTGATAATCAACTACTTACAAGTAGAAACGGGAGAACAAATCGAAAAAGTGTGTTTTTGATTTTCTGGTAGAAATAATTTTTTGTTCCGCTGTGTCAAAACGGCAAGCCATACTACAAAACGCTACACCGTTGAGTGTGTAATCACAATCAATGGTTGTTCGTGAAGACACGAACAACGGCGCGTGCAACGGCGCGTGCAACGGCGCGTGCAACGGCAGCGTGCAGCGGCAGAAAGACACGAACAATGGCAATTCTTTTCCGCCGTTGCGCGTATCCCCACGCGCAACAAAGGGCACCCACAACAGCAAAATGGTTGTTCGTGAGGACACGAACAACGGCGCGTGCAACGGCAGCGTGCAACGGCTGTAAACCTGTAAAATCAAGGCAGCTGTTTTAGCTAACCCCTTAACAAGCTACAAACGACTATTGAGAATCTCAGCAATATGCATCACCCGCACCGTGCTTTTTTGTCTTTTTAACAACCCTTCCAAGTGCATCAGGCAAGAAGTATCTGTGCCAGTAATCACTTGTGCTCCGGCAGCTATGTGGTCTGCTATTCGGTCGAGTCCCATTTTCACCGACACGGCTTCTTCTGCAACAGCAAATGTTCCTCCGAAACCACAACATTCATCAGGGCGGCGCAAGTTCACTAATTCAATGCCCCTCACCTGCTCCAATAACTGCTTGACTTTTGAAAACGGTGCTGCTACTAATTCAGAAGATTGCGCCAGCCTCAAACCGCGCTGACCGTGGCAACTTTGGTGTAGTCCTGTTTTAAAAGGAAAGCAAGCCCCTAAATCACTGATTTTTAGCACATCTGTTAAAAACTCGCACAATTCATACGTATGTTTGCGCACATGGCAAACTTCCTCGGTTTGCGGAAGCAGGTCGTAGTGTTTGCGTACATGGTACACACACGAGCCTGAAGGAGCCACAATATAGTCAAAATCGGCAAAGTTTTTTATTAACAATTGCATAGCAGGCACCGCTTCCAACTCCATGCCACTATTTGCCATTGGTTGCCCACAACAAGTTTGCTCCAGTGGATAGCCTACTTGCAAGCCAAGCCGTTCTAAAATTTCTAAGGTGGCAATAGCTACTTGTGGATAGAATTGGTCAATATAGCACGGAACAAATAATCCTATTTTCATACCAAGCTCTGAACAGGTTGCAGTGGCAAATATACCGTAAAAACCGAACCTGCTCCTTTGGTGCTTTTTACTTTTATTTCACCGTTTAGCTTGTTTACCAACTTTTTGACAATGGCTAACCCCAATCCAGCACCATTTTCGTTATTAGTTGGCAGTACGCTAAGAGGTTTAAACTTGGTGAACAACAACTTTTGCTCATCGAGCGGGATGCCTTGTCCTTGGTCAGCTACTTGAATAACTAATTGGTCATTTTGTAAAAATATATGCAAACCAACTTTGCCACCAGAAAATGTAAATTTAACAGCATTAGAAAGCAAGCTGTTAATAATGCGCAACATGAGCTTAGGGTCCGATACAACAGGTTCATTTACGTCAACTGCCCACGAAAACTCTATCTGTTTTTGGGCTGCCTTACATATATGCGTTTGCAAGTGTGGCTCTATCAAGTGGTGCAAGCTGATTGGCTCCCACTTTGGCGGATTGCAATTGTTTTCCAAAAAATTCAGCAGTAAAATATCTTCTATAAGAGCTATTTCTGCTTCCAGTGATTGTTCTATTTGTTGCCAGTGTGCTGTATCGGATGACTTTGAACGGTTATTTTTCAATTCTGTTATCCACTTTTTTATATTTTGCAGTGGTGTTTTCAGGTCGTGAGCTACAATTTTAATAAGGGCGTCTTTTTCTCGACCGAGCTCTTGCAACTCCTCATTACTCTTTTTCAACCTCGATACTGCTTCTTCTAACTCAGTGGCTTTTTGTTGAAAGGCTTCGTTGCTGTAGGTAAGTTCCTCGTTGAATTTTTCAATAATTGCTTGGCGCTCAGCAAGTTTTTGATTTTGTTTGCGCATTTTTTGCCATATCCATATGGCTCCTGCTGTAACCAACAGCAAAGCCACAGTTATTACAATGAGTATGATAAGTGAGAGGCGCTGATTTTTTTCTTCAAGCGCTGCCAATTTCTTTGCATTTTTTAATGCTTGAAGGGCTTCTTTCTTTTCGCTAGTTTCTTGAAAATACTTCAATTCAATTGCTTGATTGATTTTGTTTGCTGAGGCAATACTGTCTTTCAGATTTTGATAACGGATTAGATATCTCAATGCACTTTTGTAGTTACCTGTGGTAGAGTCGAGTTGGTATTTTAACAAATAAGTATTCATCAACTCGGTGCGAGCTTGCGAAATATAGCCCAGTTTTTCTGCCTGACGTAGCGCTTGCTCTGCTTTATTAAATTGTCGCAAGCCTATGTATGCTCTTGCTAAGGCATTGTGTGAACGAACATGCTGCCAGCTACTTACGTTATTGGAAGCCAACGAGTCGGCAACAATGGCGTAGCGCAGTGCAGTTTGATATTGCTGGCGGCTTGCATAAATGTTGCTGATAGAAGATGCGGCAAAAGTAGCATTATAAAAATGCTGACTTTTAACAGATAATTCATAGGCTTGCTCGTAATAAGCAATAGCCGAGTCTGGCTTACCTGACATTCTAAAAGAATCGGCTATGTCTGCCAAGGAAGCACTTATAGCATAATTTTCATTCTGACTTAAACGAATGGCATAGGCCTGCCGAAAATAGTAGCGTGCACTGTCATACTCCTTAACGTTGAGCTTAATCCGCCCTATGTTGGTAATGGAATTGGAAATACCCAGTTGGTCTTTAATGAGGCGGCGCAAGTACAAGGCTTGGTGAAAATATTGCAGGCTAACATAATTATAGCCTTGGTAATAGTACAACAAACCAATATTGTTAATGGTACGTGCTAAGTTGAGCGTATCTACTATTGGCAAACTGATGTATATGCTTTGTGCCAATTGGAAGTGAACAATCGCTTTGTCATACTCTCCTTTATTGGTGTAGGCAATACCCATCAGTCGGTGTGCATCAGCCTGAAAAGCCTCATGATTGATACGGGTTGCTGCTTGTAATGCTTGTTTGGCATATTGCAATGCTTCTTCATTGTAGGCATAGCGCCAAGCAAGTGAAGCAATTTGCAATTGAATGCGAATGCGGGCAGTATCGGACCGAGCTTGTGATAACAATTGTCGCAGGCTGTCCAAAGAAACATGTGTTTGAGAAAACACTTCCGATGTTGGCAATAGTAAGACAGCAATTGCCCAAAGGAAACAAATAAAATAACTCTTGCTCAAAACCCTACTAAATTATGATTACAAACAAAAATAAGAAAAAAATATTACATTGTGCCATAAAACACACGAAATAAAATCAACATATAATATTTTTTACAAAATTGCTGCTGATAAATATATGTATTTTCATACTGCTATTATTAAAAATATGGGGGCGCAATTAGGTTGCTACACCCCGCAAATTTTTGGTAGTCGAATAAGCATTTATCGTTGTTTTGTCACTATAGGCTGCCTATTGGCTGCTAGGCGTTCCTACAAAGAACGTGTGCGACTTGTGCACACAATTTTCTGCCCTTCAAATATTTACAATTAAAACATATAAAATATCTTTAAACACGAACCAACCTCGGCACATGTACCCACAAATAGCAGCGCACTTGGCTACCAACCTGTATTGAAAAGCCTGCTATAATTGCATTTTTACATGAGCCTGTGGTGTATGTAAAGTATTTATGCAAACTGCTCTTGCCAACAAATAAATTGTGAGATGTTAATTTGAAAATTAAAAATTGCATATTTACAATGCAATATTACACTCTTTGTTAAAGGTAGAGGTAGCATGGGATTAATTGCTTGGGGCTGTAGCTGCTCAAATTTGGGAATAATAGCTGCAAAAAATGTTGGTTTTGCAAAACATTTGCCCTGCTATAAAAGGATGTTTGTAAGATGTGCGCCGTTGTTTGTGGGGACACGAACAACAGCGCGTGAAAAAGGGCTTTGCATAGATACCCTGCTGTTGCTGCACAATAAAAAGCCCGACAGCTTATTGGGTGCTGTCGGGTTTTACTGGTACTGACTTCTGCGCCGTGATTCGAGGGGCACAAAACCACAGCAGGATGTAAAGTGCAGTGTATTTTCAGATACTCTATTTCACAGCACGCGCTGTTAACGGCGCTTTTTAGTCATTTTTTGCAATTGTGCGGGGGTCATTTGGTTCATTTTTTTCATCATATTACGCAAAGCATCAAATTGTTTCAGCAGGTTGTTAACTTCTTGAACCGAAGTACCGCTACCGGCTGCAATGCGTTTTTTGCGACTGGCATTGTGAAGCAACTCTGGATTGGCACGTTCCTTTGGCGTCATTGAAAGAATAATGGCTTCAATGGGTTTAAAGGCATCGTCGTCAATGGCAATGTTTTTCATCATGGCACTCATGCCCGGAATCATGCTAATGAGGTCTTTGAGGTTGCCCATGCGTTTAATTTGTTGCAGTTGGCTAAGAAAGTCGTTGAAATCGAGCTGATTTTTGCGGATTTTTTGATTGATACGGCGAGCTTCTTCTTCGTCAAAAGCTCGTTGGGCACGTTCTACAAGCGACAACACATCGCCCATGCCCAAAATCCGCTGTGCCATTCGGTCTGGATAGAAGTAGTCCAGTGCTTCCATCTTTTCACCGGTACTAATAAATTTAATAGGTTTATTAACCTCTGCCCGAATGGATAATGCTGCTCCGCCACGTGCATCGCCATCTAATTTGGTAAGCACCACGCCGTCATAGTCGATGCGCTCGTTGAAAGCCATTGCTGTGGCCACGGCATCTTGTCCGGTCATAGCATCTACTACAAACAAAGTTTCAGAAGGTTGCAGGGCTGTTTTCAGTTGAGCAATCTCATTCATCATCACCTCGTCGAGTGCCAAACGACCGGCTGTATCTACAATGACGATTTTTTTGCCAATTGTTTTAGCATATTGAACTGCTTTGCGAGCAATATCGATGGCATTTTTATTATCCGGTTCTGCGTACACTTCCACGCCGACTTGTTGCCCCAATACCTTCAACTGCTCAATAGCAGCTGGACGATACACGTCGCAAGCAGCCAGCATCACTTGTCTGCCTTGGCTTTTAAGTAATTTGGCTAACTTACCTGCAAAAGTGGTTTTACCTGCTCCATTCAATCCGGCAATCATAACAATAGCAGGGTCGCCTTTGAGGTTCAACTCTTGCCGTTGGCTACCCATGAGCTCCACCAGCTTGTCATATACAATTTTGACAAACAACTCATTCGGATTGACGGCTATCAACACCTTTTGACCAATGGCTTCATCTTTGATGCGGTCGGTAATTTGTTTGGCAACTTTATAGTTTACATCAGCCTCTACAAGAGCTTTGCGAATTTCTTTAACCGTAGTGGCAATATTAATTTCAGTAATTGCGCCTTTGCCTTTTAGTGTTTTCAGCGCTTGGCTAAGCTGCTGGGTTAAATTTTCAAACATGGTCAATATTTTTATTATTATTTGTTGAATTCAATAAACTTGCTTACGTCTTGCGATTTTCCAAGCACAATAATGACATCGGAGTATTCCAGCTCTGTATCTTCTGAAGGGCGTATGATAAGGTGCTCTACGGTTCGTTTGCGGGCATCAAAATACTCTTCGTATTTGCGCTTAATAGCAATAAGTTCTAAACGAAAGTTTTCTGCCAGCCCAATATCTTTTAGCGAACGTTTGAATACGCGGCGCGGCGCTTGTATTTCTACAATCTCGTAGTTGTCGGGTAGTGGCATAATGGCTTTCATGTTAGGGTTAAGCAGCATTTCTGCTACCATCATACCAATTTCTTCTTCTGGGGAGATGATTTCGGTGATGCCAAGTTTTTGCAAAATAAGTTTCTGTTGTTGGCTCATGGCGCGGGCAATGATGCGCTTGGCTTTCAGTTCTAGCAGTTGTACTACGGTTAGCAGCAGTCCTTCGGTATTTTCGCCAATGGCAACCAGTACAGCATCCATGTCGGCAATGCTTTGTGAGCTGAGCGCCTTGAAGTCGGTAGCATCTAGGGCTACGGCATAAGCTACATCGTCGCGAATTTCTTCTACTACGTCAATATCTTTGTCAATGGCTAACACTTCGGCTCCTCGGGCAGCCAGATTGCGTGCTACTGAATAACCAAATTGTCCTAACCCTATTACCGCAAAACGATTTCCGTTGCTCATGCGAGTTTATGACGTAAAAAGCCTATGACTACTTCTAATGCCCGGTCGGGGCTTTGATTGTTGGGAATGATTAAATCTACTTCATTTTTAAGCGGGCTGATGTACTTTTCGTATGCTGGCATTACGTGGTGTTCGTACCGGTACAACACGTCGTCCAAATCATAGCCGCGCTCTATATTGTCGCGCAAGATGCGTCGTTTAATTTTAATATGGTCTTTTGCTTCAATGAAAATTTTTAGGTCTATTAGTCTTGCAATCTCAGAAAAATAAAAGACAAACAGTCCTTCCACGACAATAATAGGACGCGGCTTAAAAACCAACATCTTAGGTGTTACAGCAGGGTTATTGAAAGTGTATTCTTTCCGATGCACTTCATAACCGTTGCGCAATTGCATAATATCATGAACAAACTGCTGATGGTCAATTGATTCCGGTGTATCGAAATTTTTAATACCATTTTCGTCGGTAGGTTGTAGCTCGCGGTCGCGGTAGTAGTTATCTTGCGAAATCAGACAAATAGTATCTTCACTAAAAGCATACATGAGCTTGTTGAGAAAATACGTTTTGCCCGAGCCGCTGCCTCCTGAAATACCTATTAGAAAAGGATGATTCATAGCAAGTGCAAAGTTAATTGTTTCCTGTGCTTTTTATTGTTCGGCTTAGATATCATTTGTAATTCAGATGCATTATTGCCAAATTTGCAGCACTATACCTGTTGAGAGGGTATGGCAATCAGCTTCAAGTTAAAATATCGATTGGTTCTGGTTGATAGCTACTGTACATGTTAAATATCGAATCGCTCAGGCAAGCGCTTTCTGTGCCTCGTAAAATTGTAATTATTCCTCATCAGAAGCCTGATGCTGATGCGTTAGGTTCTTGTTTGGCATTATGGAATTTTTTCAAAAATAAAGGACATGTAGCTACGGTTATCTCTCCTACCCAATATCCAGATTTTTTACAATGGATGCCCGGCCATGAGGAAACGTTGGTTTATTCAGAAGCTACTCATGGCTCTTGCCAACAAGTTATCAGCGAGGCAGAAATTATTTTTTGCTTAGATTTTAATGATTTGAAACGCTGTGAACCACTCGATGTATTGATTAGTGGCAACACCACTGCTATTAAAGCAATGGTAGACCACCACCAAGACAAAAAAGATTTTGCTAATTTTGAATATGTGCGCGTAACAGCGGCAGCCACAGCAGAGCTGATTTACGAACTAATTCATTTGCTAGGCAACGACTCAGATATAACGCCCCCAATAGCCTCTTGTATATACGCCGGCATCATGACCGACACGGGTAGTTTCAAATACCCTGCTACTACCCCTCAGATTCACCGCATTGTAGCCAATCTGATGGAAAAAGGCATTAACCACTCCCTTATCCACCGCAACATTTACGACAACAGCACCTTAGACCGCCTCCGACTGAAAGGCTTTGCCCTCAGCGAACGGCTCAAAGTTATCCCCGAACTGCACACCGCCTACTTTGTGCTTTCCAAAGCCGACCTGAGCCGATTCCATCATCAAATTGGCGATACCGAAGGTCTGGTCAATTATGGGCTTTCTATTAGAGGCGTCAAACTATCGGTTATTTTAAAAGAAGATGAGGGTTTTGTAAAAATGTCGCTGCGCTCGGTAGGTAGCTTGTCGGTAAATGATATTGCCCGCACACACTTCAACGGGGGTGGACACATCAATGCAGCGGGGGGCAGACTTCCCGGTATGTCTATTGAAGAGGCAGAAAGATGCTTCCTTGAAGTAATCTACTCTTATAAAGACACACTGGCAGACACTAATAACTGACATTTATAAATTTTGTTTAACCAATCATTTACTGCGATTCATGTTAAAGTTTCCGATTTCTGTTTCATGCGCCATTGCAGCAATGGCTGTGCTAGTAGGTTGTGGTCAAGGTAGCAACATCCAAACTTTGCCCAATGGCTTGCGCTATGCTAAGCACACTAATTTAAAGGGCAATAAACCCAAAGATGGCGACTATATGTCGCTGCATTTCCAAATGTGGGGAACTACCCTAGATGGCAAAGACACTTTGCTGCAAAATACCCACAAAATAGGGCAACCGCTGATTATTCAACCCAATAGTCCAGCATTGGGACGCATCAGCAGAGGGCTGATGGAAATGGTAAAAGGCGATAGTGTTTCTTTCTATGAGTCGGTAGACTCTCTATACGGACAAATGGTGCCGCCTTTCCTTAAAAAGGGTAGTGAAATCCGTTTCGACATGAAGATTTTAGACATCATGGACCAGCAAGGATTGGAAGCCATGATGAAAAAAATGAAAGAGGAACAAGTCGGCAAAGATGAGGAAATTATCAAGAAATTTCTTGCTGACAAGGGCATTCAAAATGCGCAACGAACTGCCTCCGGTTTGTACTACACCATTGATAAGGAAGGCACAGGACCCCAACCTAAAAAAGGCGACGAGGTACAAGCTCATTATACAGGCTGCTTAGTACCCTCAGAAAAAAAGTTTGACTCTTCGTTAGACCCCGGACGCGGCGAACCTTTGAAATTTACATGTGGCGTAGGGCAAATGATTCCCGGATTTGATGAGGGGGTGATGCTGATGAAGCAAGGTGGCAAAGCTACATTCTATTTGCCCTCTTCTTTGGCTTACGGGCAGCAATCTCCCTCGCCAGACATTCCCGCTAATAGCGTATTGCGGTTCGAGGTAGAATTAGTTTCTGTGAAGCCAGCTCCTGCAAAATAACTTAACATTGCTACGCTAAGCAACATCAGTATTCCTAAAATTCTTGCAGATTGTAACCATCTTTCACTAAATACGCTAACCCGACAGGCACTCCTAAGGCACTGTCGGGTTTTTTGTTCCTAATCAATACGAGAAAAAAAAGATTAGCTTGATAATAATTTTTACTATTCCGTTGCATCAAAGAAAAGAAGCACAACAAAACGATGCACCCAAGCATTGGTTCCACCAACAATAAATTGATTTTTGTTCAGACAAAAGCAACGAAATAGGTCTTTGAAAGCGAGTTTAAGCAGTAACAAATTGCATATAGAAGCAAATAAAATTGACATTAGTCGCCAAAACTGATACCTACTCCCCTAGCAGTTTGAATGAGGAAAGAATCAGGGGTTATGGTATGATAACGGGCAGTAGCTTCTTGTAGGGTGACAGTAGTGATAGTGTTGTTGCGGTAGCTAACCATTTTCCCAAATTCGCCGGCTAGTACCATTTCAAAAGCTTTTACACCAAACTGAGTAGCAAGTACGCGGTCAAAAGCTATGGGAGTGCCGCCGCGCTGAACATGTCCTAAGACTGTTTCGCGGATATCGGCAGTGCAGCCAGCTGCTTTGAGTTGCGCCGAAAGCTGATAAGCTACCCCACCTAATCGCACGTTTTCATAACCGGCTTCTGTGGCAGCCCGAGCAGTAACGCTACCAGCTTTGGGTTTAGCACCTTCTGCTATAACGATATGTGCAAACCCCCGTCCGTTGTCAAACCGACTATTGATGCGCGCCACCACTTTATCTATGTCGTAAGGTATTTCAGGGATAAGGCATACCTCTGCCCCACCGGCAATCGCCGTATGCAAGGCAATCCAGCCAGCATCTCTCCCCATTACTTCCATAATCATCACACGATGGTGGCTCTCTGCCGTGGTAACCAGTTTGTCGAAGCTTTCAGTTGCTATTTGCACAGCAGTTTGAAAGCCAAACGTATAGTCTGTGGCAGCCAAGTCGTTGTCAATAGTCTTAGGCACGCCAATTACCGGAACTCCCATGTCATACAGCGCCTTACTGATGCGCTGCGACCCATCGCCACCAATGCTGATAACTGCTTGAAAGCCTAAGTTTTGCAATAGCTGCATCAGTTCTTCCGACCGGTCAATTCCCTGCCAAGAACCATCAGGCTTTTGAACTGGCCAGTTAAAAGGTCCACCTTTGTTAGTTGTTTTTAAGATAGTGCCTCCGCGTACATGAATGCCTGCTACTGCTTTATTGTCTAACAAAACAAGCTCTTGGGGTTGTCGCAAAATGCCGTTGTAGGCTTCTATGCTTCCCCATACTTCCCAATCGGGAGCTTGTGAAGCACGTTTGACAATAGCACGAATAACGGCATTTAGTCCGGGGCAATCGCCTCCACCAGTTAGTACAAGCACTTTCTTTTTATTTGGCATAGCAAAACAAAAAAATCAGGAGTGTTTTGTTAGCAATATAGCTATTTTTCGCTTTGATTGTCAAATTGGTCATAGGTAAGGCAAGGACTTAGAGCATGTTGAGGTTTTACAAGGGCAAACATTAAAACCAAAATAATTGGACAAGATGGTAGGATGAACAAGGTTTTAGTACTTTGCAGCTGAAAAACAAGCTTGCTATGGGAGTTTGGATTGAGGATTTCGAATTTCGGAATTCGCTACACTCCAAAATCTTTCTGCCGTTGCATGCATCTCCATACGCAGTTGGACAAGCTTGCCTGCATGAATATGAATGTGGTAACATGAATCTTACACAAAGCCAAACAAACAACTACTCACTCTACAAAAAAATAGTAAGTGTTGGCAATCAGCTGTGAAATGAGTGTTCCACTAGCCAGCGAGATAAGCAGGCTTGTTAATTCCAGTTTTAAAGCAGCAATTTTATCTTCGTGTGATATAAAAACTTTAATCACTGTAATAAAAAGATATAGCAGAGATAGGGTGATACCAATAACAGTAGTCCGATTCATGTGCTGGTTAATGGTTTGATTAGAGGTAGCAGCACTGGAAATAATTTGTTTGTTGGTCATATCGGCTGGTACTCCTTTTTTCAGCAGGTCTGCTGTTAGCTGTTCATAAGTAGGACCCATAGAATTGCCATACTTTTCCACATTGCGTTTTTCTGCAAGAATTTTGTTGATAGGATTCCCTTTATCGCGAGTAATTTGCTTGAGATAGTTACGCTCCAACACTGCCCAACGCGCTACGGCTTCTGGAGACTCTTCTGAAAGCTTTTGCATAGCTTTGTCGTAGATACCAGCCACCCTTCTCTCATATTCACTGCGCAACATTCCTTCATGCCATAACACAATTCCTACATAGGCAATAAATCCTTGTAAGATTAGAAAGAGCCATTGCTTGCTCGATAAAGTATCGCTTTTCATTCGTACAGAAATATGCAACAAAAATATATTTATCTAGTAAAATTTGGTGTAAGACTTGTAATCATTTAAAAAAATAGCACAACTATGTACCAAAAAATCCTTTTTGTTTGGGTCTTACTGGCATTTGGCAGCATGTTGCCTACCTCTCTTGCCGCCCAAAGTGGAAAAATTATTATTGAAGTCAATGAGTTGCGCAATACTTCCGGCAAAGTACTAGCAGCACTCTACAAAGATGAAAAAGCATTCATGAAAGATGAAAAGCAGGCAGTAGCTACGGCGCAGGGAATTATTTCAGGTGATAGAACTGCACGTATCACTTTTCAAGTACCCTATGGCGAATATGCTTTTGCGCTACTGCACGACGAAAACAACAATGGCAAAATGGATACTAACCTACTGGGCATTCCCAAAGAAGGTTATGCGGCTTCTAACAATGCTAAAAATGCCATGGGGGCGCCTAGATACGTCGATGCTAAATTCACCTTAGACAAAGCTGAAATAAGACAGCAAATTCAAATGATTTATTGGTAACCTCACGCAAGTTTCTAGCTAATAGTTAGCCGCTTTAAAACACAAAAAGTAAGGATAAGCTCAAAAAGCATGTCCCTGTGATGTTTGTGTGTATCTTCACGTTAGTTTATGTGCGTAATCGTACAAGAGGCAAACTCGCCGTGGTAACTGTTCTCACGAACGCCCTCCGTTGCAAATCAAGACATGCGCTATGACAATGTTGTTAATCCTGACGCCCTGTCCTAAGTCATGATTGAGGTTTTTATCTATGTTTTTCCTTGTAAAACCTAAACATTAATGTAACAGCTCAACAGGATAACTTCTGACACACTTGGCGCATCTTTGCAGGAAAGTTTATTTAATCACTGCAATAAATAACTATACTTATGACAAAAAAAGCATGGCTTTCTGGGATTTTTTGGGCATGTCTCATTCTGCATATCAGTGCTCAAAGTCTCCAAGAACGCGGCATAGCACTGCCCGAAGGGTACCGATTTCCGCAAAAGAATACATTTACTATCCTCAGCTGGAATGTGGAGCATTTTGTGGACGAGTTTGACAATCCTTACATTCGCAACGAGCGGGAAGATGTTAAAGATAGCCAAGCACAAGCAGAAGTACAGCGAAAGATAGCACTTTTAGTAAAAGCGCTGCGCCAAGCCAACGCTGATATTGTAGTGCTGCAAGAATTTGAAAGTATGGCATTTTTGCGCCAAATAGCCCGCGAACATCTTGCCGACATGGGCTATCAGTTTTTTGCTGCTTCGGAAAGCCCCGATTGGTATATGAATGTGGTTATTATGAGCCGCTACCCAATGGGTATTACCTACGGCTACCGTAGCCTTTATACGCCTCTGCCCGGAATCAAGAATAACGGTGGAGAAGAACGCACCCAAATTAACATCAATTCGCGCATTGTAGCACAAGAAATTTTCATTCGCCCCGATTTAGCTTTCTTACTAACCGGTGTTCACCTAAAAGCTGGACGCAATCAAGAAGATGTGGCTACACGCATAGGACAAATTAAAGCTATTCAGTACCAACTCTTACAGCTTAAAAAGCGCAATAAGCATTTGCCAATGGTACTGGCTGGCGACTTCAACTCGCTAGAAGGAAGTGCAGAAATGAACGAACTACTGCACAAGAATAATCCCCTGCAATGGCGAGACCCTTGGCAAGGAAAAAACGCCTTAACTCACCCAGCAGATAATCCCGAACGGCGTTTAGATTATATTTTAGCCAACAAAATAATGGCAAAATGGATACAGCCCCAAACAGCCATCATAGGCGGCTTGTTTGCAGACGAACCGACTGCTCAGCGTACTATGAGCGACCACTTGCCTGTGCAGATAACTTTTTCTATACCGACAAAATAATGATTCAATAAGTTGAGCAGACAAGCACATCTGCACGCATAACAATGGCTGCACCGATGTTCCAATACTGCTCAACTATTTCCAACATAAGTGTTGCTGTTTTTTTTGTCAGAAGCTAAAAGTAATACCTACCTGATGATTGAGCATATGCGTAGCTGAACGCGATTTGACAACAATGGTTCTGTTAGGGTCGTTGGGGTCAGGATAAACATCGCCGCGTTTTACATAGGAAGCAACTGTGCCCGGCAAATAAACCGAACGAAGGTCTAACCAGACATTATTACCTAAAACGATATTGATGCCAATACCGCCACCGTAGCTCAAAGCCAAATCTTCATGGTTAGGAACAGTAACAGCATTTCGGTTAGTATTGCTATTACTCCATGTGTTTCTGAAATTGTTTTCAATTTCGGTAGCAGTACGGAAGTACTTTAAGCCCAGCATACCATCTAAATAAGGACGGATAGGACCGCCAATGATTGGCTGAAAGCGCACCAGTACATGACCGGTGATAATTCGATTGCGACGAATAACACGGTTGGTACTTCCGGCAAAACCAGTGAAAGCATCTACGGTGCGCCCCATGCCCATGTAACCGAAATCGAAACCTGCAAAAAATGGAGAGCTGCGCCCTGTAAGCCGAAAAACAGCATTGATACCATACCCCCATGGAATCACGTCGCCGGCTACTTGCTGAAATTCTGCCACAGGCATGCCTATTAAGGCACCAAACCCGATTTTGGCTACATGGTCGCTACCAACACGGGAACCACTTTTCCCGCGTTTCATGTCTATGGAACTATTTTTGAAAAAAGGCTCTTGTCCTATTTTTCGTATGCTGTCTGCTTCTGATGCTTTTCGCAAACTATCTAAACGATTCACGTCTGTTTGGGCATAAGTTGCCAAACAGATGAGTCCTAACAGCAAGGCTGTGGGACACAGGAAGAAATATTTCATAAAGAGTCTGTATTCGGTTTGGTATTCACTTTAAAGACAGCACTTAGTACCAAAAGGTTGCTTATACTATCCAAATAATGGCATCTTCTTGCTCTACCATACTGCCTGCTGGTAAAAATATTTGCTTGACTACACCAGCATGTGGAGCAGTAATAGTACTTTCCATCTTCATGGCTTCAATTACAAATAAGGGCGTGTTAGCTTGCACGGCATCTCCTACATTTACCATGATTTTGGCAAGCCTGCCTTGTAGTGGTGCTCCTATTTCACCCTGATGCTGCACTTTGCGGTTGGCGGGTTTAGTAACTTGGAAGCTGCGGTCGCGCACCTGCAGGCGGCGTGTTTGTCCGTTGAGCTCAAAAGAGACTGTGCGCATGCCATTTTCATCGGGTTTAAAAACTGCTAACAAACGCACCATGATAGATTTTCCCTCTGCCAATTCTATGAGCACTTCTTCGCCTTCTTTCATGCCATAGAAAAACTGCGGCGAAGGCAACACCGAAAGGTCTCCGTAGCGGTTGCGGCTTTGGCTATACTCTTCATACACTTTTGGATAGAGCAGGTAGGAGAGCAAATCGTCTTCTATGGACTCAATAGGATAACTTTTAGCAAATTTTTTCTCGAAGGCTTCTTTTTCAGTTTCAAAGTCGATGGGAGGTAGGTTGTGTCCTGGCACGCCATAGTTGGGTTGTTCATCTTTGAGTACAAGGCGCACCATTTGCTCGGGAAAGCCTTCTGGTGGACGCCCCATGTCGCCGCGCAGCAGTTCTTTTACAGATTCGGGAAAAGCCAATTCATGTCCGCGTTGCCATATGTCCGATTCGGTCAGATTGTTGGCAGTAAGAAACAGTGCCAGGTCGCCTACTACTTTGGAACTGGGCGTTACTTTAACAATATCCCCCAGTAAACGGTTGGCAACTGCATAGTTTTTCTTCACTTGTTCAAATTTATCGCCTAAGCCGAGTGAAATAGCCTGTGGGCGCAGGTTGGAATACTGCCCGCCGGGAATTTCGTTGTCATACACTTCGGCAGTACTAGCTTTCAGGTCAGACTCGAAGGGGAAGTAATACTCGCGCACATCTTCCCAGTAGGTAGCAAAAGCATTGAGTTTGTGTAAGTCAATGTCTTGCTTGCGCTCGTGGTATTGCAAGGCTGCAACTATGGAGTTGAAGTTGGGTTGTGCTGTCAAACCTGACATGGAGGCAATGGCTACGTCAATCACATCTACTCCGGCATCAATGGCTTTGAGCAGAGTAGCTGACTGGATGCCTGCCGTATCGTGTGTGTGCAAATGAATAGGCACCGAAACAACTTTTTTGAGTTCGCTAATAAGCAGCTCGGCGCTATAGGGCTTTAGCAACCCTGCCATGTCTTTAATGGCTAGTATGTGAATGCCCAAGTCCTCCAATTGCCGCGCCAAATCGAGGTAATATTGCAAATTATATTTGCTATTAGGGTTTAAAATTTCGCCTGTATAGCAAATAGCTCCCTCAGCTATGGCATCGGTGCGCTCAATAACGGCGCGGATGCTGGTTTTCATGGCTTCCACCCAGTTGAGCGAGTCAAAAATGCGGAATAGGTCGATGCCATTGGCAGCTGCACGCTCCACAAATTTTTCTACCAAATTAGGTGGATAAGATTTGTAGCCCACGGCATTGGCACCGCGCAGCAACATTTGAAACAAGATGTTGGGCATGGCTTGCCGCAAGCGGCGAAGACGTTCCCAAGGACATTCTTTTAAAAAGCGCATAGCAACGTCGAAGGTGGCACCGCCCCACATTTCTATGGAAAAGACCTGCGGCACATTGCGGGCATAACTTTCTGCTACGCGCAGCATGTCTATGGTGCGCACCCGCGTAGCTAATAGCGACTGGTGGGCATCGCGAAAGGTAGTATCGGTAAAATGAATCGCTTTCTCGGCTTTGAGCCAGTCTATAAATTTGTCGCGTCCTAAGGCTTTAAGCCGGTCGCGGCTGCCCTGAGGGAACTCCTCAAACCGATTGCAAGCAGGAACTTTTGGGGTGCGAAAAGGTTTTTGGGGCTTGTTGCCGTGCACATCGGGGTTGCCATTTACAATCACGTCTGCCAGATAATTCAACAGACGAGTGCCTCTGTCCAGTCGGCGGGGCAGTTTGAACAGTTCTGGATTCTGTTCAATAAACCGCACCGTTGCCTTGCCTTTGATAAACTCCGGGTGTGCAATTACATTGAGCAAAAAGCCGATATTGGTTTTTACACCGCGAATCCTGAACTCGCGCAAAGCGCGGTGCAAGCGGTCGCAAGCGCCCCACAAGGTGCGTCCTTTGGCGGTTACTTTTACCAACATGGAATCGAAAAAAGGCGAAATGCGCACGCCCGGATAGGAGCTACCCTCGTCTATGCGAATGCCAAAACCGCCCGCATTCCGATAGGCAATGATAGTGCCGTAGTCTGGTTTAAAACCATTTTCGGGGTCTTCGGTGGTAATGCGGCACTGCACTGCATAGCCATTGATTTGCACATCTTCTTGGCTATTGATGTAAATTTGTTTGTCGGAAAGGGAGCAGCCCTGTGCAATCAGAATTTGAGAACGAACAATGTCAATTCCGGTGATTTCTTCGGTTACAGTATGCTCCACTTGCACGCGTGGATTTACTTCAATAAAGTAAATATGCTGTGCTTTATCTACCAAAAACTCTACTGTTCCTACGTTGTTGTAGTTAACTGCGCGGGCAATTTTGAGGGCATAGTCGTATAGTTTTTGGCGAGTAGCCTCCGACAGTCCAATGCTAGGAGCTATTTCCACTACTTTTTGAAACCGACGCTGCACAGAGCAGTCGCGCTCGTACAGATGGACAATATTGCCGAAATTATCGCCCATAATTTGCACTTCTATGTGCTTAGGGTCGTCAATAAATTTTTCAAGGAAAACGGTACTATCGCCAAAAGCGTTGGCAGCTTCGTTGCGGGCTTCGTGGTAGAGGCGTTCTAAGTCGGCTTCGGAGCGCACTACACGCATGCCCCTACCTCCTCCGCCAGCAGCTGATTTGAGCATCACCGGAAACCCTATGCGGCGAGCTTCTGCCAGAGCAGTGGCATAGTCAACAAGGTCGATTTTGCTGTCTTCAATCATAGGTACGCCAGCTGCCAGTGCAATCTTCTTAGCCGCTACTTTGTCGCCTAATTGCGCCATTACCTCCGAACGGGGTCCGACAAAGATGATACCTTCTTGTTCGCACCGGCGAGCAAATTGTACATTTTCGGAAAGAAAGCCATACCCTGGGTGAATGGCATCTACTCGTTTGGCTTTGGCAAGTGCAATAATTTCTTCGATGTCTAAATAGGGCTTCAAAGGTTCGTCATTCGACCCTATCTGATAGGCTTCATCTGCCTTGTAGCGATGCAGGGAATAACGGTCTTCATAGGTGTAAATGGCAAGTGTGTTGATATGTAGTTCAGAAGCAGCCCGCAATATTCTGATAGCAATCTCACCGCGGTTGGCTACTAACAATCGCTCTATTTTGCGCATGGTAGAACAGTTAGTTTAGGCATGGCAAAATAGTAAAAATGAGCAATCAATAGGCTCAAGTTGTCATTTTTTCCTTCACAAAAGGGCGTACAATCAAGCGGGTGGCGCGGTCGTAAGTGAAGTAATTCCACACCCAGTTCATCAAGACTACTAATTTGTTGCGAAAACCGATGATGTAGAGCAAATGAACAAATAACCACACCATCCAAGCAAACAACCCTTGGATGCGAATGCCTGCAATTTCTGCTACTGCTCGGTTGCGCCCAATGGTTGCCATGCTGCCCTTGTCGAAATAATAAAAAGGCTTGAGTGCCTTTTTGCGCAGCAAACGCAGTAGGTTATCTGCCAGCAGCCTACCTTGTTGCATGGCAACAGGTGCCAACTGTGGATGCCCGTTCGGATAGGCTTCGCTTATCATGCAAGCAATGTCTCCTATGGCAAAAATGTTGTCAAAACCTTTTACTTGATTAAATTCGTTTACCAAAATGCGGTTGCCGCGCGTAATCACTTCATTGGGCAAACCCTCTATCAGATTACCGATAACACCTGCCGCCCAGATAACAGTTCGGGAAAGAATTTTACGACCATTGCTAAGCGTTACTTCCCTGCCGTCGTAGTCTACAAGGCGCGTGTTGAGCCATACATTTACTTTAAATCGCTCGGTGAGGTACTGATAAGCCTTTTGTCCTGATTGCTCCGACATAGCTGCCAGTAATCGGTTGCTGTTTTCAATCAGGTGAATATCCATTTGCCGGAAATCTAGTTCGGGGTAGTCTTTGGGAAGCACGTGCAATTTTAACTCACCAAGCGCACCTGCTACTTCAACACCCGTAGGACCGCCGCCCACAATCACCACGTCCATTAGGCTTTGCTGTTCATCTATGTCTTTCACCAATAAGGCTCGTTCCAAATTTTGTAGCAAGTGGCTGCGTAAATCCAATGCCTGATGCAACTGTTTCAGTGGAAAAACCAACTGCGCCAATTTCTGATTGCCAAAATAATTGGTTTTAGTACCGTTGGCAATTACCAGGTAATCGTATCGCAACTCGCCTATGGAAGTAGAAATTGTATTTCGCTCGGGGTGAATGGCAGTAACAAGCCCGTATCGGAAATGAAAGTTAGGAATATTTTTAAACAGTTTGCGCAGCGGTCCGGCAATAGAGTCTGGCTCCAGCCCTGCTGTTGCTACTTGATAAAGTAAGGGTTGGAAAGTATGGTAATTATGGCGGTCGAATAAAACAATTTGCAAGGGCTTGTTTGCCAGTTTTTTTATTAGCTCTATACCTGCAAAACCACCACCAATCACAACCACCCTCGGCAGATGTGTTTCAGGAATAGACATGGTAGTTTGACCGTGAATGGATTGTAAATCGGCATGATGAACAAGAGAAGGTTCAAGCATTTGCATAGGTATTGGAATGGTTATCTGTCTGTTTGTACGAAAAATTGATTCAAAGGGTATGTTTTACACCAAGCTTTTTAAAAAAAACAGAACGAGACAGTATGTACTTGATGATAGCCAGCTACCGTACAAAAACTAATGCTTAGCCGAAAAAGCATGCTTCTATTTTGCACTTTGCAAACAAAATACTTGCTGCCATGCTAATATGCCAACAATGGCAAGGCAAAAAACAGACAGACTGTAACAATTTTGCGCTTGTAGTATGTAACTCACACACAAGAAATGGTTGTTCGCAAGGCACATACAACGTTGCTTTGGCACGCTGCCATGCAAATTTTGCAAATAAATAAAATCGCATAGTTGGCATCAGCATGCTGCTTTTCCTCAGCTTAGTGCTGGAAGCAGGGGCGAGTGGCGGCGACGTATCCTTTGAAATGGCTGGCTGTGTATTGCTTCCGTAAGAATGACAAAGCAACATTATTTAATGATAACAACCATGCTGCTGGAAACAGTACAGTTTGGCTCGGTGCTTACACTTTTTTGGCAGGGACGCCAAAAACTGTTTCTCCATCAGCCACATCAGCAATCACAACAGAGCCAGCACCAATTCGTGCTTTTTTGCCAATAGTAACGCCTGAAACAATGGTAACGCCAGACCCAATAAAAGCCCCTTCTTTAATAGTAACCTTGCTGTTGACAACAGAGCCTGCTCCAATTTGTACAAAATCGCTGATAACTGCCTCGTAGTCTATAATAGCCCCTGCATGAATAATACAATGATTACCTATTTGGACAGCACTACCCACAGCTGCTTGCATAGCAATGAGGTTGCCATGCCCAATAGATGCGGAAGGCTCAATAAACGCCTGTTTGTGGATGGCATTCACAGGCATTTTCTTGCGTTTTTCTGCCAGCATTTTCACCAACGATTTGCGCAGTCGGTTATCGTCGGTAGCTACAAAGGCTTCACACTTTTCACCAATGATGCGTAAATATTCTTCATTATCTGTGGTTCCTACAATAGCCACAGCTCCTATTTCTTTACCATGCAGCGAGGGGTCGTCATCTAATAAACAATATACCATTATATCATTGCTCTGAAAAATATCAACGGCAACGCGCCCTAAGCCACTGGCGCCCAAAATAATAACCGGATTTTCCATGAATTTTTGACTATGCTAAATGACGTAACTTCAAAATTAAGTTGGTTTTTAGTTCATACAATCCCTTCTCTAATCCTACCGGATACTGATGCGGATTGGTAAAGCGACGAATAGTAGGATGCAGCGTTTCAAGTTGCTGCTGCGTGTAGGCTCTGATGCTGTGAATATCGGGCGAGGTATAGCACCTGATGCCTTTTCTGAAAACAGGGGTCAGCAGCAGGCAGTTTTTATCTGCCATGTGGACAATTTTTCGGCGGGTAGGGTCTAATGGGTCAACAATAGTAGCGCTTGGTTGATGCTGTGGAGAAAAACTTTCCTCATCGTAAATCATGTCAGCAGCACACAGCCCTTCTGCATCGTAAAAACGCAGCACTTGTAAAATACCCGGGTTAGAAATTTTGATAGCTTGCTCAGAAAGTTTGAGCTTGTAGTCCCACTGCCCGTTTTGATTTCTAATAGCAGTCATTTTATAGACGCCCCCTAATGCCGGTTGGTCAAAAGCAGTAGCCAGTTTAGTACCGATACCCCATACGTTGATTTTAGCTTCCTGATGTTTGAGACTGTAGACAATGTTCTCGTCTAAGTCGTTGCTGGCAACAATGTTAGTGTCGGTAAAACCTGCTTCGTCGAGCATGTTACGGGCTTTAATGCTGAGGTAGGCAAGGTCGCCGGAGTCTAAGCGAATGCCAGAAAGGCGGTAGCCTCTTGCTTGTAGCTTTTTACCAATCTCAATAGCATTGCGTATGCCTTCAAGCGTATCGTAGGTATCTACCAACAAAATACAGTTGTTAGGCAGAACATTGGCATAAGCCTCAAAAGCTTCTTTTTCAGTGGGAAAAGACATCACCCAACTGTGCGCATGTGTGCCTCGCACTGGAATGCCAAATAGTTTGCCTGCTAACACGTTGGAAGTAGCAGCACATCCTCCTATGTAGGCAGCCCTACTAGCCGCCAAGCCGCCATCGATGCCTTGTGCACGCCGCAGCCCAAACTCCAAAACAGGCTCCCCCTGTGCTGCCTGACAAATACGCGCTGCCTTAGTGGCTATCAAACTTTGGAAATTAATTATATTCAGCAAAGCAGTTTCCAACAGTTGCCCTTCTATCAGAGGACCCTTAACGCGCAGTAAAGGTTCTTGTGGGAATACCACCGTGCCTTCCGGAATAGCATCTACATCGCAAGTAAAACGCATGTTTGATAAGTAGTCCAAAAATGCCGTTTCAAAGAGAGGTTTGCCATCGCTGCCCCTCAAAGTAGCAAGGTAGGCGATGTCGCTATTGTCAAAGTGAAAGTTTTCCAAAAAATCAATTACATATGCCAAGCCACCGGCAATAGTGTAGCCTCCATTAAAAGGATTTTTACGGAAAAAAAGATTGAAAACCGCTTCTTGTTCCATCATGCGGTTTTTCCAATATCCGTATGCCATTGTAATCTGATATAAATCGGTCAGCAAAGCCAGAGAGCTATTGTAGATTTGATTTTGCAAGTTTTTCATGATGATTAAAAACTAATAAGTGTAAAAAATACACTAAGTTGTTTATGCAAAAATACGTTGTTACAAGAAAATAGTTGTACTATATTGAAGATTTCCATGAAAAGTTATTTGTACTTTTACAGCATGTCAACAGATTTAGCTCATATTGTCGGCAGATATGCTACATTTCGGGTGCATAAGTTAGTAGAGTTTGGGGCATATTTAGATACCCCTGCTGGCGAAATTCTACTCCCTAAAAAATACATGCCCGAAGGTCTTCAACCCAATGATACCATAGAGGTTTTTATTTATCACGATTCGGAAGACCGCCCTATTGCCACCACATTGAAACCCTACGCTTGTTTGGGTGAATTTGCATGCTTACGCGTTACCCATACTACCAGCTTTGGTGCGTTTTTGGACTGGGGCTTAGAAAAAGATTTGTTTGTACCCTTAAAAGAACAGCATCGCCCTATGCGAGAAGGTCAAGTGCATGTAGTGCGTATCGGCTTAGACCCACGCACCAATAGGCTAATAGGTATCGGTAAAATAGGTGCCTTCTTAGACAAAGGCAAACCAAACTTGCGAGTAGGTCAGGCAGTAGAGCTATTGGTTTACGAAAAAACCAGTTTAGGTTATATGTGTATCATCAACAACCAATATGCTGGTATTTTGTATCATTCTGAGCTTTTTGAGCCTGTAAAAGTAGGAGATAGACGCAGGGGATTTGTCAAAAGAATTAGATCAGACTTTAAAATTGACCTAAGTTTGCGCAAACAAGGTTTTCAAGGCGTACGGGAAAAACGCCAAGTGATTTTAGATGCCCTGTCAAAAGCTAATGGTTTTTTACCTTATCACGACAAAACAAGCCCTACAGTGATTAAGCAAACCTTTCAAATGAGTAAGAAAACATTCAAAATATTACTCGGTAATTTGTTAAAGGAAGGAAGAATCAAAATTTCTGAAAAAGGTATTACTTTTGCTGATGCAGAGCGAAAGTGAGGTATTGGCAATAATTTAGAAACTTTTTATTATTATAGCCGCAGTTTAAACGCATACAGGTTTGGATATTCAACGATTTTATGAACAGTTTCGTTCGGAAGACATTATCATGTCTTACAAGGGTAGTGCTAGTATTGATTTACTTAGCAACCTGATGGATACTTTGCAAATAAAGTTATCCGAAATAGAGCCCAAATCGTCGGTTAGAAAGCGTGTATTCAATGTTTTGGTAGAAGTTATTCAAAATATTTATCATCATTACGGAAAATGCCATTCACAAAATGCTTATGATGAAGAAACTGTCAATTTTCTAATTGCCAAAACAGATGCCAATTATTTTATTATTGCTGGGAATACTATCTTCAATGAAGAGATACCCATGCTAAGGTCGCGCATAGACCTCATTAACTCGCTATCTCCCGACCGCTTGAAACAAGTTTACATGCAAACCTTGTCCAATGGAGTCCTTTCAGAGAAAGGAGGAGCCGGTCTGGGGCTCATTGAAATTGCGCGCAAATCTGGAGGAAAACTCGATTACGAGTTCTATCCGTTGAGCAATCGACTTTCTTTCTTTAGTCTGATGGTCAAAATTCCTGCAGCTTTACCAGCCGCAGCTTAAGCTATAATAGAAAATATGGAAAACTTTTTTCTGGAAGAAACCTCAAAAACTCCTAAGCTGAGCTTTGATGTAAGCACAGGTAAATTCCTTATGTCGGGTCGTTCTATTCCTGAAAACTCTATCGAGTTCTATAAACCCTTGTTTGAATGGCTAGATGAATACGTTAAAAAACCTTGTCCTAAAACCACTTTCGACATTAAATTAGAATACTTCAATACCAGTTCATCTAAGTGTTTGGTTGAAATTTTTAGGCGTTTAGAAAAAATTAAAGATGCAGAAATTGTCATCAACTGGTTTTACGAAGAAGATGACGAAGATATGCAAGAATCTGGCGAAGATTTCAGAGAACTCATTGATATACCCATAGTAATGCACATGATAGCAAATTAAACCGATACTGCTTGAAAAGGTAGCTTTTGGGGTACAGCTTTGTTGTAGCTATTTCAGTAACTTATGAATAAGCAACCTGAAAAATATCAGGTATTTGAAAAGGAAAACGAAATTTTGCGACATTCGAAAGATGTGCTCGCAAGCCCCGAGTTGCTTTCTGCTCAGGCTTGGCAGCAAGAATATGAACGATTGGCGCAAAGCTATGCCCAACTGCTCGGCGAAGTGAAATTACTCACCTCAGTGAGCGACCGTTTACAAAACAAACTTAACAAAGCCAACGAAAATATTGCCCGCAAAAACGAGGAGCTGACGCAAACCTTAGAAATGCTCACCCGCGAGCGCATTGGTAAGCGCGCTACCACTATTGTGCTAATACTAGCGGCTTTTTTCTTTATTGTCTCCGAGTTAGTAATAGACCCTCAATTGCAACAAAGTGCCAAAATTTTTGGCGCCTCAGGTCTTATTGTACTCAAAGTAACGGTTGCCATTGCTCTCAAGCCCATAGAAATGATTCTAGAAAACCTATTGCTAAAAACTGCTGTACGCAAAAAGATGTCGTAGTATGTTTACTACTAATGAATTGAAGGCATTAGTTAGTTTGTTAGACGACCCCGACCCCGAGGTTCGACTGCTGATAGAAGCAAAAATTAGAGAAGCAGGACAAGCCATCGTGCCTTTTTTAGAAGATGAGTGGCGAAATACCTTGCACGCTGAGAGCCAACAATACATTGAAGACCTAATACATAGCATACAATTCACAGCACTACTCCAAGCATTTCGCGAATGGCAAGCCAATGGCTGCGAACTAATAACTGGACTGTGGCTCATTGCTCGCTATCAATATCCCGATTTGACTCTGGCTGCCCTGCAAAATAGCATTCAACAATTATACCTTGAAGCGTGGACCTATTTTAAGCCAAACCTGCATCCTGTAGACCAAGTGCGGGAGTTTAATCATATATTTTTTAACAAGTTGCGCTTTGCACCCAATACTAGCAATTTTACTGCTGTTAACAACTCTATGTTCAATCAGGTATTGGAAAGCCGAAGAGGTAATCCCATTAGCTTGTGTGTAGCTTATATGCTGATTGCACAAAAGCTTGGGCTACCGGTTTATGGTGTAAATATGCCCAACTTGTTTATTTTAACCTATCAGGTAGATAATGCTTCTTTGTTTTACATCAATGCCTTTAATTACGGGCGCATATATAGCCGCGAAGATATTGAAAACTACCTGCAGCAACTACAAATCCCTATTCGCCCTTCTTATTATGAACCATGTGAAAACATCGACATCATCCGGCGAATGTTGCGCAATCTGATTGTTGCTTATGACCGCCTAAGCGAACCCCATAAAGTGCAAGAAGTTAAACAACTCTTGGCTACTATCTCGCCCGATGAGGCTTTGTGAGCCGCTTTGAACCTTGCCTTGATGCTCTTAAAGTAGCTGAGTTGCTACAATAGGATAGATTAAAACGTTGCAGCCATTACTTGGCTACAAGATACAAGATGAGTACGGGTACCTACTACAGGATTGCAGCATTACAAGCTATCAATTTAAAGTTTCTAAACCGCACATCTTAAGAGCATGTTTAGTTTTTACAGGGGCAAATAGGATAGACAAGCACCTCAATCACTACACTTATGCAGGAGTCTGTATCAAGGTAGCTAAAAACAACCTTGCTACACAGTAACGCCTGTCCTTACTGGCAACAGGTTTTCAAGGAAACGAACAACGGCTTTGGGAGTTTGGATGGAAGATTTCGAATTTCAGCATTTACTAACCCTCTGCACGCCGAAATGTTTTTGTGCATGTATCTTCACATGCGGTAAGGGGCGTTCATGAGTGAGCGAACAACGGCAAGCTTGCTCTCGCGAATCTTTGGCAAAATGAACTTTACAAAAACCTAAACGACTACTTAAATTCCTGTACTTCTTTTATGGCAGAGTTTGCAGCAAAACAACCAATAACACTTAATGCACACTTTTCTGTACTTCGTAGGTGGGTTAACTTGCTCAAGTGCTTAACCTAATAGGCGTATACTCTTCCACATGTAACATCGAATAACGGTGCAAAATACAAGCCAGCAACACAAAATATCCTCTGCGGTAAAATCAGCCGCAGAGGAGGGTGTTGTTAATTGCAATAGAGCGCAAGCTTGCACTGGTACAGTTTGCATGTGGAGAGCCTGTGCTCAAACTGTCATAATGTCTTTCTCTTTGAGTTCTAATAAGTCATCAATTTGCTTGATGTACTTGTCGGTAAGGTTTTGAACTTTGGTTTCGGCTTTTTTAACATCATCTTCGGGCACTCCTTCTTTAATTAGCTTGCGCAGCGCCTCGTTGGTTTCTTTGCGAACATTGCGGATGCTAATTTTGCCGTTCTCAGCTTCACTTTTGGCTTGTTTCACCAATACACGGCGGCGTTCTTCACTTAAAGGAGGCAATATAACGCGCACAACCTCTCCATCGTTGGTAGGATTAACACCCAAGTCGCTGTTTTTAATGGCTTTCTCAATTTCAGCCAGCATCGATTTTTCCCAAGGTTTAATCACAATAGTGCGGGCATCGGTTGTAGTTACATTGGCTACCTGTCCAATAGGGGAGTTAGCACCGTAGTAGTTGACATACAGTCCGTCTAGCATAGAAGGGGTAGCTTTGCCAGCACGTATCTTGGTAAATTCATGTTGGATATGCTTTACTGCCTTTTCCATCTGCTCGGCAGCTTCTTGCAAGTACATGTTAATCTCTTCCATGATGATTGATAATTAGATACATTTAAGAAATAAGTGTTCCGACGTCTCCGCCCTTGACTAATTTGAGCAGATTGCCGGGCATGTTCATATCAAAGACAATAATAGGCAGATTGTGTTCTTTGCAAAGCGTGAAGGCAGTCATATCCATCACGTTTAGTCCTTTGGCATACACTTCTTCAAAGGAGATGTTGTGGTAGCGGCGGGCATCAGGATGTTTTTCAGGGTCAGCTGTGTACACACCATCTACGCGAGTACCTTTCAGCACTACGTCTGCTTCTATTTCAATGGCGCGAAGGCTGGCGGCTGAATCGGTAGTGAAGAAAGGATTACCTGTACCCGCACCAAAAATAACAACGCGTCCCTTTTCTAAATGTCTGATAGCTCTTCGGCGGATGTAAGGTTCGCAGAGTTGTTGCATTTGGATAGCAGACATCAGGCGAGTTTGAATGCCTATTTTTTCTAAGGCGCTTTGCAGTGCCATGCTGTTAATCAGGGTGGCTAACATTCCCATGTGGTCGCCTTGCACGCGGTCTATCCCCGATTTTTCGGCTTGAATGCCCCTATAAATATTACCCCCTCCAATCACAATGGCTACTTGAATACCTTCATCCACTACTTTTTTGATTTCTTGTGTATATTGGGCAAGGCGTTCAGCGTCAATTCCAAACTTTTGTTCACCCATAAGGGCTTCTCCGCTCAGTTTGAGGAGAATACGTTTGTATTTCATGTTAAAGGCGGTATAAGCGCGGCAAATATAAACAGAATTTTAGCGCTTTTACACATCAGCGAAGTTTATAGTACAGCATTATTG
The DNA here is from genome assembly GCA_025056255.1 of Bernardetiaceae bacterium. GTDB lineage: Bacteria > Bacteroidota > Bacteroidia > Cytophagales > Thermoflexibacteraceae > Rhodoflexus. The sequence goes on from JANWVT010000011.1 coordinate 35,313, forward strand.
CTTAGCCTCATTGGTGGGCTGCACAATGGTAGCTTTGGTGATGTAAAACACACGTTTGCGTCCGAAGGAGTTATCTGCTGTATGTTGTTTGAGGTCTTGCTTGCCAAACATAATGAGTCGGTTGCCATACCACCAACTCACTCGTTCGTTTTCGCGGTCGCTGATGAGGTTTTTTTCTTCTGCTCTGATAGGAATCTGAGTGGTGATAAGGGTGTCTACAGGTAAACTTTTGTGGGTATGTTTGTAGTAGAGTTTGTCTTTGTTGTAATAGAGCATTTGTAGGTGGTCGTTGTCGAAATGAATTTTGACAAGTTCTTCAGGTTGACGCATCTCTGCATCTTTATATTCAAAGCTGTTGTCCCAAAGCAATTTGCCCGATTTGTCGAAAGCACAGATGATGGCGTGCTTGTAGCGGTAATAAGATGGCATTCGATTGCCCTCGCGGGGGCGCACCATGTTGCGGTCGAGCCAGAATAGGTTGTTATAACTCAACAGAAAGGGGTTGAGGGTATTGACCACAAAAGGATTAAAAAACGGCGGCGACTGAAAACCGTTGAATCGAGCCATATTGCTTTCCATAAAAACAGGGATGTAAGACTCGGCTACAAATAAAATGCGCTCTGGGGTAACTAATAAGTTGCGAGCGAAAAAGTGGTAGTCTAACTTAGGAATTTTGCCCTCCTCGCGTTTGTCTTTCAGCCGAAGAATAGTGCGCTCGCGACGCCGGGGAGGCATGTAGTTAAAGAAATTTTTCAGGAAGGCAAAGTCATAAAATTTGATATTGGACTTAGTGTTGCCTTCAAAGTCTGCTACATAAACACCCTGCGACCTTTCCTTGCTGGTAAGCGAATACAGCCCAAAGAGCAGCTGTCGGCTGCTGCTAATGAAATAAGGACGAAAATTGACAATGCTGTACTCTTGTTCGTGTGGAATAATGCGTTTGTGCAGCAATTGCCCCTCGCCGTTGTAGATGTAGTAGTAAAAACTTGCTTTGCGACGCACGCTGCTGGAAACAATTACGCTAATGGCATTGTGTTCGGGGCTTACGTCCATTCGCGACACTTGTCCTTTCAACTGGCTCAGCGAGGGCAGTATTTTGGGTTTTCCGTACTTATAGTTGTAGTGGATAACAGCTGGGTCGCCATTGACTTGCCCCCCCATGAGAATAACGTCGTTTATAACAGCAAAATGGCTTACTTCCATATCGACTAATTTGTCGTAGCGGATTAAAGACAACTGACCGTTGACAACATTGAGTCGCAAAATGTCATAGCGGAAGTCGGTTTTAGGAATTAAGAAGAACAAGTGCTCGCCTTGCCAAGCGTAAATGTTCATGTTAGAACTGGGCTCTAACAGATACCGTTGTGCCCACTGCAACTGCAAGGCAGTATCGTATTTAACAATGGTAACTTCTTTGCGCATGTTGCGCAGCACCTCCTCGCTTTCCATGAACAACAGTAGCCCCTCTGTACCCAAAGGCATAATGCGGTGGTCGGCTATTCGGCGGTTAGTCAGGTCAAATTCTATCCGCCTTTCTACTGTTATTAGAGTGGAATCTATTTTTTCGGGTATGGCTTGCGAAAACCCGACAATGGGAAGCAAAAAAAGTATGACCGTTATATAGTTGCGCATGTTTTTTTTGACAAACATGAAGGCTCTATCCACCATTCAGCTGCGGTTGTTTGCAAGTAAATATACTGATAATAGAAGGCAAATGTTTACAGCCTTTTAAGCCATGCATAGGCTTCTCGCTCCAATTGTTCTTGGTGGTTGGGGTGTGCAATGCGAATCAGTTCGGCAGCGCGTTGCCGACGGCTTTTGCCGAACAAATTTGCCACCCCGTTTTCGGTAACTACGTAGTGGACATGTGCCCGTGTAGTGGTAACCGAAGCGCCGGGTTTTAAAAAAGTAACAATCTTACTCTCGCCGCGTGCCGTAACAGAGGGCATAGCAATAATGGGCTTGCCACCTTCTGAAAGAGCCGCACCGCGGATAAAGTCCATTTGTCCCCCTACACCTGAAAACTGCTGGTCGCCAATAGAATCGGCACATACCTGACCGGTCAGGTCTATTTCAATAGCGCTATTAATAGCTGTTACTTTGGGATTGCGTGCAATCACAAAAGTATTGTTAGTAAAACTTGCTTCACGCATTTGAACAATGGGGTTGTCGTGAATAAAGTCGTACAAGCGGCGGCTTCCTATGGCAAAAGAAGATACAATTTTTTCGCGCATGCTGTTTTTGAGTTTGCCAGTAACCACCCCGCGAAATACAAGTTCCATTAGTCCATCGGAGAACATCTCGGTATGAATACCCAAATCTTTGTGGTGAATTAGTTCTGCCAGCACTGCATCGGGGATGCTACCAATGCCCATTTGCAAAGTGGCACCGTCTTCCACTAATTCAGCGACTAATTTGCCAATTTTTTTGTCCGTTTCGGAGAGTATTCGAGGTTTAGGTTCATAAATAGGTGTGTGTGTTTCCACTGCAGCATGAATGCGACTGATGTGCAACACGCCCTCTCCGTGTGTGCGCGGCACGTTAGGATTTACCTCTGCTACCACATATTGGGCTGTTTGCACGGCTGCTAAACTCACATCTACCGAAACGCCCAAGCTGCAGTAGCCGTGGCGGTCAGGGGGAGAAACTTGTACCAGTGCTACATCAACCGCCCATATACGATTGCGAAAAAGTGTGGGCACGTCGCTTAGGAATACGGGGATGTAGTCGGCTGTACCGTTGTTGACTGCCTGCCGCATGTTGGCGCCAGTAAAGCAGACAAATGTTTGAAAACTGCTCCGCAGCTCGGGCTTTGCATAGTCAGCGTTGCCTTCGGTATGAATGTGGATAATTTTTACATTGCTTAGTCGCGGCGCTTGCTCTATCATAGCAGCTACCAGTGTTTGTGGAGTCATGGCGGCACTGTGCACAAATACACAATGACCTGACCGGATGCAGGCAACTGCTTCTTGTGGAGAGGTGAAGTGAAGCATTGTTGATGATATTTGTTAATCTAATTCTTTAAACTCCTTTAAAGTTGGCTTTGCGTTTTTGTAAAAAAGCACTCACCCCCTCTTGAAAATCATGGGTTTGAAAGCAGTCATACTGATTGACTGCCTCGGCATCTAAGGTAGCCTCCAGCGTACTCTCCATGCCCACGCGCAAGTTGGCTTTCATTTTTTGAATGGCTACGTAAGGTCCATTGGCTAACTGATGTGCCATTTTCTGTACGGCAGTGTCTAACAAATCACCAGTAAAGACCTGATTAACAATGCCCATGCGCAATGCATCCTCGGCTTTAATCATGGCGCCAGTTACCATGAGTTCAAAGGCTTTGTGATAACCTGTTAAACGCGGTAAGAAAAAAGCACCGCCGCCATCGGAGGCTAAGCCAATTCTGGTAAAAATTTGACTGAAAACGGCTTTTTCATCGGCATAAATCAAATCGCAAGCAAGCGCAAAGTTGAACCCTACTCCTACACATACGCCGCGTACTTTGGCAAGAATAGGGATATTGGTTTGCCGCATTTTTAGTATTACTGGATTGACTGCCGTACGCAAGTATTCAGTAACGTTAGCATGGCGCGGGTCGGCAGCACCTGCAGAAAGGTCTGCACCTGCACTAAAATCTTCTCCTGCTCCGGTAAGAATAATAACACGCGTACCGTCAGTTTCACTGGTGTGCAAGGCTTGGTGCAAACCTTGCAACATCTCAGGAGTGATAGGGTTTTTTTTCTCAGGTAGGTTAAAGGTTAAGGTTTTAACAGCTCCTTCTTGGCTGATGAGCAAATGTGCATGCATAATGTTTTGAAATTTATAACTAACAATTCCCAAGTGGGTAGTTCAAAGTTGGCTATACAGACCAGAACACGAACGCTTCATGTGTAAGCATTTGTGTATAGTCACCAAACTCCTCGAATATAAGCCTTCTGTTTGCATTACTCCAAAAAATGCCCAAATTGTTTAACAGGCGCAAAACATGTTATTCGCTATATGATTTACAGCAAATTTTAGTGAGATTTGTATAAGAGTCCTTCGAAAAAAAATCTTCCTTGAAAATGAAAAATCGGCTACTGGTAGCAGTTGTGTTGTTTGCCCTTTTTTGGGTGGCAGAAAGTTGTTTTATGCGCTTTAAAGAACCTGTGCGCATTTTGGTATTTTCTAAAACAAAAGGTTTCCGGCATTCTTCTATTCCTCACGGTATTGCAGCTTTAAGAAAAATAGCTGAACAAAATGGTTATTTGATGGATACGACTGAAAATGCAGAGCATTTCCGAGAAGAAAATTTGAAAAAATATGCGGCAGTTGTGTTCCTCAGTACAACAGGAAACGTACTTAATGATGTACAACAAGCCGATTTTGAGCGCTACATACAAGCAGGCGGAGGCTTCGTGGGCATTCATGCCGCTGCCGATACCGAGTACGACTGGGCTTGGTATGGACAGTTGGTTGGTGGCTATTTCAACGGACATCCTTCTACTCCTTCCAATGTGCAACGCGGGCAAATTTTTGTAGTGGACAAAAAGCACCCCTCTACTGAACACCTTCCCGATACTTTGGAGCGCACCGACGAGTGGTACGACTACCGCAACATGTATCCGGGCGTAAAAGTGCTGATGCGCATCAACGAAAAGTCTTACATAGGCTCTAACATGAACAATCAACATGCTATTGCTTGGTACCATGAATTTGATGGCGGCAGAGCTTGGTACACCGCTGGCGGACATACCGAGGAAAGCTTTGCTGAACCCGATTTCTTGCGGCACATTGCCGGCGGGCTCAAGTATGCCATTGGCAATGCTACGCCCTTAGACTACAGAAAAGCCAAAACAAAACGCATACCCGAAGAAAACCGCTTTACCAAAGTAGTGCTAGAAAGCTACTTAGACGAACCCACAGAGCTTACAGTACTTCCCGACGGACGCGTACTGTTTATTGAACGAAAAGGTGCCGTGAAAATTTATCGCCCCGATGAGAACAAAGTCAAAGAAGTCAATCGCTTCAAAGTTAACACCACGCATGAAGATGGCATGATAGGGCTTGCTGCCGACCCAGATTTTGCCAAAAATCAATGGATTTACCTGTACTATTCTCACCCCACTGAATCGGTTAATCAACTCTCGCGCTTTACCATGAGGGGCGACAGCCTCGACCGCAGCACCGAAGTGAAAATACTCAGTGTGCCGGTGCAACGGCAAGAGTGCTGCCACACAGGTGGTTCTATTGCTTTCGACGCCCAAGGCAACCTCTTCCTTTCTACCGGAGACAATACCAATCCCTTTGCCTCCGATGGCTACTCCCCTTCCGATGAGCGACCGGGACGCGCTCCTTGGGATGCACAAAAATCCTCAGCCAACACCAACGACCTGCGCGGTAAAATTCTGCGCATCAAGCCTCAGCCCGACGGGTCTTACACCATTCCCCCCGGCAACCTATTCCCTCCCGGAACCCCTAATACCCGCCCAGAAATTTATGTGATGGGCTGCCGCAACCCCTACCGCATTTCGGTAGATAAAAAAACAGGCTACCTTTACTGGGGCGACGTGGGTCCGGATGCAGGAGAAGATAACTACAACCGAGGACCCAGAGGGTACTGCGAAATTAACCAAGCCAAAGCACCCGGTAACTTCGGTTGGCCACATTTCATAGCCGACAATAAACCCTACCAACGATACAACTTTGAAACCAAACAATCATTGGGCTTTTTCAATCCCGACAAGCCTTTGAACCTCTCGCCAAACAACACTGGCTTACAAGAACTCCCTCCGGCTCAAAAACCCATGATTTGGTATCCTTACAGCGAGTCTAAGGAGTTTCCATTAGTCGGAAAAGGCGGACGCAACCCTATGGCAGGCGAGGTGTTTTATTCTGACCGCTACCGCAAATCGGACATTGGCTTTCCTGACTATTTCGACGGTAAACTATTTATTTACGATTGGATGCGCGGCTGGATTATGACCGTCGATTTTGACCAAAATGGCAACATGAAAAGCATGACGCGCTTTATGCCTTCTACCACTTTTAACAACCCCATGGACATGGAGTTTGCCCCAGATGGTTCGCTATATCTGTTGGAATACGGTACCAATTGGTTCAGCCGCAATGAAGATGCCCGCTTGGTGCGCATTGAATACAGCGCTGGCAATCGCAAGCCTATCGCCAAAGTTAATGCTGACAAGGTAGTAGGAGCTGTGCCGCTTACCGTTCAGTTCGATACCAAAGGCACAGTAGATTACGACAACGACCCACTCCGCTACGAATGGTTCTTTACCAACGAGGCTAAGTCGCCACAAGCAAAAACTCCCAACCCAACCTATACTTTTACCAAACCGGGCATTTACAAAGTGCGGGTGCGCGTTTCCGATGGAAAAGGTGGGGCAGCACAGCAACAGATAGAAATACGAGCCGGCAATACCCCTCCTGAAATCAACCTTGCCCTTAGTGGCAATCAGACCTTTTATTTTGATAACGACAAGCGTAGCTACATTGTAACAGTAAACGATAAAGAAGACGGTACATTAGAGAACGGCGGCATCAACCCCGACGAGGTAGCACTCAAAATAGACTACCTACCCGAAGGCAAAGACCTGACTGTGATTGCCAAAGGACATCAGACCAACACTGGCGAACTAACCGGATTTTTGACAGGTAAACGCATGATTGACGAAAGCGACTGCCGCGCCTGCCACGCCCTGAAAGATAAGTCCGTAGGACCTAGTTATTTGGATATTGCCATGCGCTATCACAAACAGCGCAATGCAGTGATGTATTTGGCAGAGAAAATTATTAAAGGAGGGGCAGGTGTTTGGGGTGAAAAAGGCATGGCTGCTCATCCGCAGCTCTCCATAGAACAAGCTGCTGAGATGTCGCGCTACATCCTGAGCTTAGCAGAAGAGAGAAAAGCTAACGCACTGCCGTTGAAAGGCGAATTTGTTGCCGACAAACACATCGGAAAAAATGAAAAAGGCATCTACATCCTTCGTGCCGCTTATACCGATAAGGGCGGCAATGGCGTTGGAGCTATCACAAGCAGTCAAACCATTGTACTGCGTCCGCCCATGTTGCCCGCCACAACAGCAGATGCACCTGCTAATTTGATGAAAATCAATTTTAACGGGAAGGATTTTGCTATTTTGGGCAACGATGCCTACGCTGCTTTTCACGACATAGACCTCACACAAATTAGCACCCTTACGCTGGGAGCAGCAACACAGGGCACCAGTGCGTCTATAGAAGTGCGCTTAGGCTCTCCTCAAGGGCAACTAATAGGAGAAGCACACATTAGCGGAGAGCCCTTGTTTCAAACACCCAAAATTAACCTTTCGCCACAGCAAGGCAAACACCATTTGTTCTTAGTTTGCCGCATCAAAGAAGTGAAGGGGCAGCCTATGGTGGCATTGGAGTGGTTGCAGTTCAACCAATAAGTGGTTTCAAATCATTTCTTCTCACACAGCTCCGCAGTTGCGCGCATGTTTGGCTCTGCGGAGCTGTTTTGTATCGTTTCGTTCTTGCCATCTTGAGTTAACAGAAACAGACAAACCAACATGTGCAAACATACAGCCTGTTTGTTTTTGTTATACTTTTCAGAAAACTTATCCTTTACATGAAAATAGGAATCGTTTGCTATCCTACATTTGGGGGCAGCGGAGTGGTAGCTACCGAACTGGGCAATGCACTAGCACAACAAGAGCATGAAATCCATTTCATTACCTACGACCAACCCACTCGCATGGCTTTATTCGACGAAAATATTTACTACCACAAAGTAGATATTCGTACCTACCCCCTATTTGAGTATCCGCCCTACGAGCTAGCATTGGCAAGCAAAATGGTTAATGTAGCCAAATTTGAACAATTAGATTTGCTCCATGTGCACTATGCTATTCCACATGCCTCCGCAGCCTACATGGCACGCGAAATTCTCAAAACGCAAGGCGTCTACATTCCTTTCGTAACTACTTTGCACGGCACCGATATTACCCTTGTGGGCAAAGATGAAAGCTATGCTCCGGTTGTTACTTTCAGCATTAATCAGTCCGATGGCGTTACAGCTGTTTCCCAAAGTTTGCGCGCCGAAACTTATGAACATTTTCAGGTAACCAAACCTATTGAGGTAATCCCTAACTTCATAGACCTGACCCGATTTAGAAAACAACAGAAAGAACATTTCAAAAAAGCTATTTGTCCTAAAGGCGAGCGGCTACTGGTACACACTTCCAACTTTCGCAAAGTCAAACGCATAGACGATGTTATTAAAATTTTCTGCCGTTTGCGCCAACACATTCCAGTAAAAATGCTACTTATTGGCGACGGACCAGAGCGCCGACGAATCGAGCAACTTTGTCAGGAAAATGACTTGATGGACGATGTGCGTTTTTTAGGCAAATTAGATGCCATCGAGGAAGTACTCTCTGTTGCCGACCTGTTTCTGATGCCTTCTGAAAAAGAAAGCTTTGGCTTAGCAGCCTTAGAAGCAATGGCTTGCGAAGTACCCGTTATTTCAAGTAATACAGGAGGACTACCCGAGCTCAATGTACACGGCGTCACTGGTTTTATGAGCGAAGTAGGCGATATAGACGACATGGTGCGCAATGCACTGATTATCTTGCAGGAGGATAACCTGCCTCGTTTCAAGGCAAATGCTTTGAAGCGCGCCCAAGAGTTTGACGTGCGTAAAATTCGCCCTATGTACGAGGCTTTGTACGAACGCGTATTGGCAGCGGCTAAGTCGAAAGTAGATGCCTAACAGGGCGCATAAAAAATTTGCAGAGCTAAACAGGTAAACCTAAATTTGTGTTTATATCGCACCTCTTCCTATTTACACACATGAGCATGATAGAACTTCCCGTTCTCAACAATATACCGCCAGTAGAAACTACTGCACGCGTTCGCAAACCCGACTGGCTACGTGTTAAGCTGCCAGTTGGTCCCGAATACGCCAAAGTGCGCAAATTAGTAGATACCTATAAGCTCCACACCATTTGTGAAAGCGGCAACTGCCCCAACATGGGCGAGTGCTGGGGAGCGGGAACCGCTACCTTCATGATTTTAGGCAATGTTTGCACGCGCAGTTGTACCTTTTGTGCCGTTGCTACTGGTCGCCCTACCGAATACGACACCGACGAGCCACGCCGTGTAGCAGAAGCTATTGAGCTGATGGGCGTAAAGCACGCAGTTATTACCTCTGTTAACCGCGATGAGCTAAAAGATCGCGGAGCAGAAATTTGGTATCAAACTGTGCGTGCTATTAAAGAACGCTGTCCGCACACCACCATCGAAACGCTCATTCCCGATGTAAAAGGCAACTGGGATGCGCTATACCGCATGATTTCGGCAGGGCAAGAAGTTGTGTCGCATAATATGGAAACTGTAAAGCGACTGTATCGCCGCGTGCGTCCACAAGCCAAGTATGAGCGGAGCTTAGAACAAATTCGCCGCATCAAAGAATACGGCAAACGCACCAAGAGCGGCATTATGCTGGGGCTAGGCGAAACAGAAGAAGAAGTTTTTGAAGCCATGGACGACCTGATTGCCAACGGATTAGATGTGCTTACACTGGGGCAATACTTACAACCCACTAAGATGCACTTAGAAGTTGTAGAATACATCCACCCCGATAAATTTGCTATGTACAAAGAAGAAGGGCTCAAACGCGGATTTAAATATGTAGAATCCGGACCGCTGGTACGTTCTTCTTATCATGCTGAGCGGCATGTGTAAAATAAATGCCCAATTTGTTCCACAATTGAAAAGGTAAGCATAACTTTGCGCTCCTATAAATGGAAAAAACAAATGGCAGAGAAAAATAAAGCCGGAGTAGAAATTTTTGAAAGTCCGGAAGCGCTACAAGAACAACTCATCAAAACTGAACAGTTTGCCCGTAACAACCGCAGGTTAGTAACAGGGGTAGGAATAGGTATCCTATTACTTGTTGGAGGGGCTATCGGTTGGAAATATTACAGCAACCAAAGAAATATCAAAGCGCAAAATGAGCTCTTTCCAACTGTTTTTTACCTCGAAAAAGACTCCATTAACAAAGCTATCAAAGGGGACAACAATAACACTACCATTGGCTTGGAAAAAATAGTCAGCCAATATGGCGATACAGAAGCTGGCGAGTTGGCTGCCTTTTACTTAGGCGTGGAACGCCTCAAAGAAGGTAAGTACGACGAAGCCATTGAGCTGTTAGAAAAATATGACGCCAACGATTGGTTGATTCAGGCACGTGCGTACAGCCTCATTGGTGATGCCTACATGGAGAAAAAAGACCTCGACAATGCCATCAAATACTACAAAAAGGCTTCTGAGCACTATCCTAACGATGCTTTTACGCCCACTTACCTATTAAAACTTGGTTTGGCTTACGAGTTGAAAAAAGATTATGCCAATGCACTGATGGCTTACCGCACTATTGTGGATAAACATCCTGAGGCATCTGAAATTACCACTGCTCAGAAAAAACTCGCCAAGGTTGAATATATTGTCAACAGCGGAAACAAGTAATCGAGCAAATTGAAGTGTACATATAACAAACCCGATAGGTTTTAATACCTATCGGGTTTGTTGTTGCTTACCACGAAAAGGCTCCATAAGCTTATTTGTGAAACGCTAACACCAGCGCGCAACTACCCACTTGCCTGTTCATCCATATTTTTATTTTTTATTTTCCGATGCAAAACTTGCTAAAAATATTACCAAGTAGGTCTTCTGATGTGATATCGCCGAGTATCTCACCTAAAGCGCGGAGTGCATGGCGAATGTCCATTGCTACGAAATCGGCGGTAACGTGGCTTTGCAGACCTTTAAGCACATCGGTAAGCGCTTGGTGAGCATTACTAAGAGCTTCATAATGACGCAAGTTGGTAACAACAGTTTCGCCAATAGCAACGGGACGAGCATTGGTAGCCTTCAATAGGGCGGTTTTAAGTTCATCTAACCCGATGCGCGCTGCTGCTGAGATGCGGATAATGTTCGGATGATGTGGTAAATGGGGAATAGTTTTATCTATTTTATTGCCTACTAGCAAATAAGATTTGCCCATTTGCTTTAGTTCTCTTTCAGCTTCTTCTACCTCGCTAATAGAAGTTTCCAACATGTCAAAAAGATAGATGACGAGTGCAGCTTGTGCCATTTTTTCGCGTGTGCGGGCTACGCCAAGTGCCTCTATTCGGTCGTCGGTTTGGCGCAACCCTGCAGTGTCAATAAAACGAAAATTAATTCCCTCAATCACCAGTGTATCTTCAATAAAGTCACGAGTGGTGCCCGGAATTTCGCTCACAATGGCTTTCTCTTCATTGAGCAGTGCATTGAGCAAAGTAGATTTGCCTGCATTGGGTTTCCCTACAATCACAGTGGGTACGCCATTTTTCAGTACATTGCCTAATGAAAATGACTGGATTAGGCGCTCTAAAAATGCAATAATTTGTTGCACCAAATCGGTCAGTTGTTTTCTGTCGGCAAACTCTACGTCTTCTTCACCAAAGTCTAGCTCCAATTCTATCAGCGAGGCAAAATTTATCAACTCTTCGCGCAGTTTTTTAATTTCATTAGAAAACCCACCGCGCATTTGGTGCAGGGCGCTGCGTCGCGCCGATTCTGTATCGGCAGCAATGAGGTCTGCTACGGCTTCAGCTTGTGCTAGGTCGAATCGTCCATTTAAAAATGCCCGCTGTGTGAATTCTCCGGGTTTGGCAAAACGCACCCCTGCTTCCAAAAAGAGCCTGATGATGCGCTCCACAATAAAAGGAGAGCCATGGCAAGAAATTTCTACTACATTTTCCTTAGTAAAAGAATGGGGCGCTCGAAACAAGGTAACCAGTACTTCGTCAATAATTTCGCCATCAGGGGCAACTATATGCCCAAAATGAACTGTATGTGTTTTCTGAGCAGTTAACGGGGCGCTTTTTTTGCTGGCTTTTTGGAAAAAACGATTTGTGATAGAGATGGCATCTTGTCCTGAAAGGCGAATAACAGCAATGGCACCTATGCCTTGCGGAGTAGCTGGTGCAATAATGGTATCGTTGAGCATGTTAGGCAGCCTAAGTTATTGGCAAATGTAATGAACAGCAAGCTACTTGCTGCTAGGGCTTGGTAAAGTATCAGCCTTGCAAGCTTTTTGGGCTTACTATCTCTGGTTGCTACACTGGACCTGATTACTACCATTTAAACCTTGCAAAACCCATCGAGAAAGAAACATTGCTGCCTCCGGGTGGTTGGATGAAAAACGTAACTAGGTCGCGAGTGGAAACGCCCATTTCAAAAAACCTGCGGCTGGCTGTGTAAGCAACACCTGCTGGGAAGTTGATTTTTCCGGTTTGATAACCATCTTGGTTAATACCCGTTGAAATTTTTATCCACCGGTTCAGCCTATAATCTGCCCCAAGAGCAACAATAGGTCGTTCAATGTTGGTAGCAGTTTCTCTTAGCGGCATTACCACATCTACCCCTATATGGAATGTGCGAAAATATTCATAGCTTGCACCCATGCGCAGCACACTAGGTAGCTGCTGGTTGATATTATTGACACCTTGCCACTCTAAGGCTGCTCTTTCTCCTGCTAAGCGCAAATTGTTTTGTGAGGTAACTAGCAAGTTGTAGGTACTGATACCGCCGCCCTGAATTTCACGCAATTTACTGTCGGCAAGGTTGTAAGCATTACCCGTCCAGTTGATACTGCCTATGTTGGTAGCTGCAATGCCCAGATAAAAATTTCGCTTAATAGTCATCTGAATACCTGCATCAAAAGCCAAACCTGTTCCTACTGGTGTGGCAGCAGCTACCTTGCGAAAATCAGAAACATTTTCCTGCAATCCTACAAAACTGGGATTAGCAATTTGCGTGCTGGAACCAAAATTCATGTTAAAAGTGGGCGACATGGAGATATTGTTGCGAATCAGTTGCCCGTCCTGAGCTACTAAATTGATAAGAGCCAACCCTCGCAACAACCGAATGCCGCCGCCTACATGCAAAGAAAAATTATATCCATCTATAATTTTGGTACCGTAGGCAAAGTTAAATTCCCTGTACCAATTAGAGGATAAACGCGAACCGTCCAATAACTGTCCATAGGTTTGTGCGTTTTGTTCATCAATAAAGCCGGCTACTACGCGCTCTCGCACATCGGGGCTAAGCGTAGGTGCATTGGGAATAACCCGTCCATTAGAAAGTAATAAAAAGCGGAAATAGGGGGCGTTGTTGCCCAAAAACACAATTTCGGAGGCTGTTTGGTTGAGTCTTGAAAAAAATTGCACGTGATCGTTCACACTAATAGCAAATCCGCCTAATTTTTTTACATAGAAGCCTACCCCTATTAACATTACGTCGAAGTTAAACCCAAAGGGCGAGTTGGTAAAGCGGCGCGCTGCCTCTGCTTTCTCTTCTTGGGAGAGGTTGATATTTTGAGGCGTAAATACAGTTCTTATCAATTCGCGACGGTTGAGCGTACCAGAGAACATACCAATGTTGGCTTCCAAAACACCCAGCGTAAATTTGGGGTCACGAAAACTTTTGCGGAAACCTAAATTAGCGGGGTTGATACCAATAGCTTGATAGTCAGTAGTAAAAGTGGTAGCTACCCCCCTGCCCACTGCTGTAAAAACACTGCGCTCTGCTTGCCCGAACAAAAGAGGAGAAAGCATCAGCAACATCAAGCTCCATATAATTGCTTTCATGGTATTAGGCTATTGAGATAACCAATTTACCAAATTGTTTGCCCGATTTCATATCATCGAAGGCAGAAATAATTTCATCAAGCGGACGTACCGAATCGATAATGGGTGCTATGCGGTGCTTTTCGCAAAATTGCAGCATTTCGGCAAACTCAGCGTCATTGCCCATAGTACTGCCTTGGATAGTAATTTGATAGAAAAAGATGCGGTGTAAATCTAAGGTAGTAGGCAAACCAGCAGTAGCGCCGTAGAAGACAATTTTTCCGGCAGGTTGCATTAGGCGAATAAAGCGACTAAAACCTACTCCGCCAGCGCTGTCTATTACTAAATGAAGCCCTCCTGTTTGTTCCATGAGGAGCTTGTCCCAATTGTCGTTTTTGTAGTTGACTCCTCCTTGGGCGCCAAGAGCTATTGCACGCTGCAATTTTTCCTCCTCGCCACTACTTACCCATACTTGTGCACCTGCTGCCAGTGCAAACTGCATTGCCAGTTGTGCCACACCCCCGCCAATACCCGTAATCAATACGCGGTCGTTTTTTTTTACTGCACCATGTTTGCAAGTAGCACGATAAGCAGTTAGTCCGCCAAGAGGCAGGGCAGCCGCCTGTTCCACTGTTAAATAGGCTGGTTTTTCATGTAAGCGATCAATAGGTACTGCTATGTACTCAGCAAAAGTGCCATCAGTAGGATTGCCAAGTATGCGGTAGTCTTTTCCTTGTACAGCAGGGTTGCTGCCCCAGTTTTGATTTGGGTTGATAATTACAGTTTTACCTATCCAAGCAGCATCTACGTTATCGCCCACAGCCTCTACCACGCCGCAGCCATCTGAGCCTAAGGTACAAAACGGGCGGATATGAGGATATTTTCCTTGGCGAATCCACTCGTCGCGGTGGTTGAGCGCTGCTGCTTGCATGCGTATGAGTGCCTCCCCACGGCGGGCTACTGGTTTAGGCACATCCAATAGTTGGATGCGTTGCTCAGGGTGATCGGTAAGTTGTAATGCTTTCATGATTTTTTTCTTGTACGTTAAAACGAGGTCTCACTGAAAAGAAGTTACAGTTTGGGTGCAAATATTTGAGAATGGGCACTTGTAGTTGAAAAGCTCCACAAAAATTAAAAAAATAACAATAGACCGATGATAGCAATTTAAAAAGTTGACAACGCCAATGCTTATTATGCCTTTTTAGTTTTGCTTGTGTTGCGTTGGTACTAACCCTAACAACTCGCCAATCACTTGTGGATAGTGCTCATACTCCAATGCATGGATGCGTGCCGCAAGTGACTGAGGCGTATCGGAAGGATAGACAGGACATTGCACTTGTCGAATAATTTGTCCTTCGTCGTAATTTTCGTTTACATAATGAATAGTAATACCGGAAACAGTCTCACCAGCAGCAATAACTGCTTGATGTACTTTTTCACCATACATTCCCTTGCCGCCAAATTTGGGTAGCAGTGCTGGGTGAATATTGATAATTTGATGTGGAAACTGCCCAACAATGCTGGCAGGCATTAACCAAAGAAAGCCTGCTAATACTATCAAATCTACTTGTCCACGAATAAGTTGTTGTAAAACAGCATCCGATTCATAAAGATCTGCACGGTTGAACAATACTGTGGGTACCTGTAGCGAAGCAGCTCTGGCTAACACGCCTGCATTGGGCTTGTTGCAAAATACTTTAAAACGCACTTCGGGTACGTGTTGAAATGTTTTGATAATATTTTCAACATTGGTGCCACTTCCAGAGGCAAATAACGCAACATTAGGCATGTGAATGATTGTTTTTTTATTGTTTGGCAGCACTCCACCATACAACTGCCATGCCCGCTACCATCAACCATTTGAGCAAGCGAGCAAGTAGGGCAAAATCGTTGGCTGTTTGGGCTACTTGCAATCGCCATGCGAAAATACTCATCAACACACAAAGCAATAGCCATGCTGGCATAAATTCATGGGGTTTTATCCAAACCATTATTGCACAAGCCGCTAGCAGCACAACCATTGTCAGCATTGCAACCCGATGCGCCCACACACTTCCTATTATTACGGGCAAAGTATGGCAATTGGTAGAACGGTCTGCTTGTATGTCTTGCAAACACTTGATTTGCTCGCGCAAAAAATGAGTAAGGAAACTAAAAACAGCGAGCTCATACCAGCCCACATGTACTCGATTGCACAACAAGGCAAATGAGGCAAAAGGGGCAGCACTTAGCCCAGCTACGGACAAATTGCCTACTAAGGGCATGCATTTCAACCTAAATGCGTAAGCTACCAGTAGTACAATAGAAAAACACGTTAGCCACAAGAAAAGCTGCTGCAAAAGAAAAACTGCACAAAAAAACGCCAGCGTAAAAAGTAAGATAGCAATTTTTTTTGCTTTTGCGGTAGTCATTTTTTTTGCTGGTAACGGTCGCCATGGTTTGTTGATGCTATCGGTTGCTACATCGCGCCAATCATTTATTGCATATCCGCCTGCTGCTGTGCAAATAATGGCGCCAATCCACATAAGCACTTCAGTGGGGGTAAGCACGCAACTGCTTGCTAGTATTTTCTCAGACAGCAACAATGAAAATGCTAGCAACACAAGATTAGAAAAGCGAATAAGATGCAGAAAAGCAACCAAGCTACAACAGTCTGATAAAATAAATACAACAAGAGGGCGGCTGACGCCAACCCTCCTGTCTCTTTCAACCAGCTATGAAAAGAAATATCTAAAGCACAGCTCTAAATATTTACTGCCTATGCAAAGCTATCGTTTCTTGTGGTAGAAAAGCATATTTTAACATTTTTTAACAAAACAAGAAAATTATACATTTGTTGGCATATGCCTCTACGTTGAGTAATAGAGATGAATCCTTTGAAAATAAAATTTGCACGCCGCTGTTGTTTATTTCTTCATGAACAGGTATTAGTTACAGGTGGTCACACAACAGCACAGAGTTTTGTAGTATTATTTGCTGTTAGCACAGCAAAAAGAGCAAATGAAAAGTGAAAAATCAAGCCGTGCTTTTTCTAGCCTATCTATTGCGTTTTTCTAGTTGAAGGAAACAGATTATCGAGTTTATTTTTTACAGTTTGCGATAACTCCTAATTGCATGGTGCACATTAAACACTTGGTTGTTGCAAGTAATCTTGTTTAAGGTAAGGCACCTCGGGTAGTTTTCATGCTTCTAAGCGGATACCAATCACTAAAATATCATCGGTTTGGGCTTGCGGACCGAAGCTCATCCAATGAGCAAGCGTAGATTCAAGCTTTTGCTTTTGTTGATAGGCAGGAAGCGTGTGAATATCTTGCAGCAGTTGGCGAAAATTTTTAGCCATAAATTTTTTGTTTTGTACCCCACCGAACTGGTCTTGGTAGCCATCGGAGGCAAGGTAGAGCATGGTTTCGCCCTCAATGTCAAACGTACAACGCGTAAAAGACCCGGTGTATCCCATTAATCTGCCGCCAACTGGTTTTTTGTCTGGGTTGATTTTCATGATTTCACCATTGCGAGCAATGTAAAGTGGACTCATAGCACCGGCATATTCTAACTGTTTGTTTGCTAAGTCGAAAGTACAAACGGCAATGTCCATACCATCGCGGTTGTCTGTATCTTCAATTTTCAACACACGACACAAGTGTTGATGTAACTGATTGAGGATCAAATCTGGGTGAGTAATGCGGCGCTCATGGACAATTTGGCTGAGCAAATCGTTTCCTACCATGCTCATCAGGGCACCAGGGACGCCGTGTCCAGTACAATCTGCTGCTGCCAGTACAATTTTTTCTTTGCCGTCAGGGTCAGTTACTTTTTCAAGAAAGTAAAAATCGCCGCTGACAATGTCGCGAGGTAGCAACAGCACAAAAGACTGTGGAAAAAACATGCGCAAGTTTTCTTCGGAAGGAATAATTGCCGACTGAATGCGTTTGGCATAGTTAATACTGGCAGTAATATCGTTGTTCTTTAATGCCAATTCTTGGTAAAGCCGCTCTACTTCTTGTTTTTGCTTTTGCAACAAATCGTTGGACTGTTTGCGCAAGTGGTTGATATGCAGCAAGACAGCAGTAAATACAGCAAAAAGTACCAATAATCCTACTAGAAAGTAGAAGCGTTGATTTTGTTGTTTAATCTGCTGTTCCTGCAAGGCTTTCTCCATATTCAGCCGGTCTATTTCGGCTTGCTTCTTCTCCGACTGAAAACGCATTTCCAACAAATTGACTTTTTCACGACTACTTTCATTGAAAAGCGAATCTTTAATGTTCATAAAAAGTGTCTGATACTCATATGCTTTTTTGTAGTCGCCTGCCAATAGGTAAATGTTAGAAATATTCCGATACGATATTTGTTCTTCCAATTTCACGCCTGTTTTCTTTGCCAGTTGGAGGGCGCGCTGATAGTATTCAAGGGCTCGTTGTGCATTATTTAGCCTCAAATAAGCATTGCCAACGCTGTTAAGTAGCCGAGAAAGTGTAAATTGTTCGTTAATAGCAGCTTTAATATCGTACGATTTTTGAAAATACTGGATGGCACGGTTATAGTCGCGTTGAGCCAAGTAAATCTCTCCTAAAAATTGAAAGATGTGCCCACGCAAACGTTGGTCGCCGAGCGAGTCGGCAATAGGGAGTGCTTTGAAGCAATATTCCAGTGCCTCGATATATTTCTTCTGCGCTAGGTACATGTTGGCTATGTTTTTCAGGCTGGTTGCCACTCCTTCCCTATCGTTGATTTTTTGTTTGATGTGCAGCGACTTAGTGTGGTATTCTAAGGCGCGGTCGTAATAGCCTTGTGTTACGTAAATATTGGCAATGTCGTTGTATCGGAATGCAATTTGACGGTTGTCTTGCAGTTCTTCAAACAACTTTAATGATTGCAAGTGCCGCTCTATGGCTAAATCATACATCCCTAAGCGGTAGTAAATGAGTCCTAAGAAGCCCGAACTTTCCGCCATACCTCTTTTATAGGCTATGCTTTGCGCAATTTTATAGGCTGCTTCGGCATAGGTGCGCGCTTTTTCTATTTGAGAATTGCGCAACAGAAACGCCAGTCTATTTAAGGTTTGAACTCGAACAGTATCGGGCTGAGTAAGTTGTAAAGAATGTTCTAAACTGTCTACCTCTGGTACTTGACGAGCTAGTGAATAAGCACTTGTTAGTAAAACAAAAAAACAGAATACCAAGAGGCGCCTACTCATAGTTATAAATTCAGCTGCAATTTACAACAAAGCTCAATAATTTTATGAATACTTGGCAGGCAAAAAAATTTATCTTTGCAAGGCATTTGGTTTATACCCACTTGGATTGTTTCAATGGAATCAGCTATTTTCAATCGTGCTGCTGCCCTTGCGCTGAACCACCCTAATGGCAAAGTAAAATCAGTAGTAGCTCTGCCTGCCTCTAAAAGCGAAAGTAACCGAGCTCTTATTATCGCTGCCCTTTGTAATCATCCTTGCCGCTTGGAGAATCTGTCAGAGGCACGCGATACACAAACTATGCAACGGCTCTTGTCAGGCTCTGAGGAGGTGTTGGATGTACTGGATGCTGGGACAACCATGCGCTTTTTAACTGCCTACTGTGCAGTAACTAATCGGAAAGTCGTGCTAACGGGTACCGCCCGAATGCAGGAGCGCCCTATTGGAATTTTAGTAGATGCCCTGCGCGAAATAGGAGCAGATATTTCTTATGAAAAAAATGAAGGATTTCCCCCTGTTCGTATTCATGGCTTCTCACCACGCAACAATCGAGTTGTTATGCGCGGAGACGTGAGCAGCCAATATATTTCTGCTTTGCTAATGGTTGCGCCTATTATTCCAAACGGGCTAACACTGCAACTGACTGGAAAAGTTGGTTCGCGCCCCTATATTGCTATGACGCTACAACTGATGCAACGCTTTGGTGTAGAGGCACAATGGGAAGGGGATACTATTTATGTACCCCAAAAGCCATACACAGCTGCTACTTATGCTGTGGAATCCGATTGGTCAGCTGCCAGTTACTGGTTCAGCATAGCAGCCTTAGCAAAGGAAGCAAACATTTGCTTGCTCGGACTCAAGCCCGACTCTTTACAAGGAGACCGAGTGATTGTCAACATCATGGAACGCTTAGGTGTTCGCGCCCAATTTACTGCTCAGGGGTTACAACTAAGCAAAGCACCTGCTGCCGAATGCTTTGAATGGGACTTTAGCGACTGCCCAGATTTGGCACAAACTATTGCCGTAGTAGGAGCAGCCAAAAATATTCCCATGAAACTTACAGGACTGGAAAGCTTGCGCATTAAAGAAACTGATAGGCTTACTGCCTTGCAAACTGAACTTGCCAAGTTCGGCATTGCTACCCAAGAAGAAGGGGGAAATACACTCTACGTACACTATCAAACCAAATCTTTACAAGCCCCTGCGCAGCCAATTCACACTTACAAAGACCACCGCATGGCAATGGCATTTGCACCGCTTGCCTTGTTATATCCCTTGCAAATAGAACAGCCTGAGGTGGTTGAAAAATCATATCCGCGCTACTGGGAACACCTTGCTGCCGCGGGATTCGCTATACAAACCTGTCATTTGCATGAGTCACCCAAGTAAGCATCCGCCCTTAGCTTGGATATTGTTGTTTTTGCTTGCTCTTATTTGGGGCAGTTCGTTCATTTTAATGAAACGCGGGCTAATAGTTTTCTCAGCTGGCGAAGTGGGCGCCTTGCGCATTGTGATTGCTTTTTTGTTGTTGCTGCCCATTGCCTTAAAGCACTGGCGAGCCATTCCTGCCCATAGCTGGCGATACGTTTTTCTGACAGGTTGCTTAGGAAATTTGCTACCTGCTTTTCTTTTTGCCACTGCACAGCAACATTTAGCCAGTTCCGTAGTGGGCATCCTCAACGCACTTACCCCAATTTTTACCTTGTTGGTTGGGGTTCTATTTTTTGCTCTCCCACTTAGGAAATGGCAGCTAATAGGTATTGCTATGGGTTTTGCGGGCTCTATTAGCCTCAGCTGGGTACAGTCGGGCGGAGAGGTAGGTAGTTTCAACCCCTACATTTTACTCATCGTAATGGCTACGGTTTGCTATGGCATCAGCGTCAATATTATTGGCAAATACCTGCGACATCTACCCTCACTGGCTGTTTCCTCTACTGCCCTAACGACTGTAGGACCGCTTGCACTCATCTACTTAGGCGCGGTTGAACATATTCCCGACAAACTTGCACAAGGCAGTAAGGCATGGCTTGCTTTGGGATATGTGAGTATGTTGGGGATATTTGGCACTGCCTTAGGGCTAATATTCTTCAACAAATTAGTGAAAATAACCTCTCCTGTTTTTGGAAGCTCAGTTACTTACCTAATTCCCTTAGTTGCACTACTGTGGGGTATTGTAGATAGTGAAGCCTTCGGACTGCTACATCTGACAGGCATGATGCTCATTGTAGGCGGTGTGTATGTTGCTAACCGCACATGATGCTTTGCATCAAAATGACTGTCAAATTAAATAATCGTTATATTTCTGTTTTGCCTGCTGATTAGTAGTTGCTGCTTGCGAAATTTGTTTGTAATGATTCGCAAGTTATTCTGTTGGTTGTGTTCACTGGTAATGTTGAGTTGTAAGAACAATACTTCTCAACTGATTATCAAGGGTTCAGACACGGAAGTCAACCTTATGGTACTATTGGCTGAAGCCTACTGGCAACAGCATCCTAAGTGGCAGGTTAGTGTATCAGGGGGTGGCTCGGGAGTAGGCATTGTAGCCCTGCTGAACGGTAGAGCTGATATTGCCAACTCATCTCGCCCAATGAACGCCAAAGAACAAGCACTTTTTCAGCGTTATGGCGTGGCTTGCGATACATTTATTTTTGCTGAGGATGCCATTGCTATTATTGCCCACGCTACCAACCCAATTGACTCGCTGACGGTAGAACAGTTGCAAGCAATTTTTAGCGGTCAGTTGCGCAATTGGCAAAGCCTAAATGGCAACCATTTGAAAATCAACCTTTACGGAAGACCTAACAATTCCGGCACCCACGCATGGCTGCAAAAAAAGCTCGGTATTTCGTTTTGCAAACATGTTTTGGAAATGAATGGCAATGCACAGATTGTAGAAGCTATAAAATTAGATCAAAGTGGTCTCGGGTATGTAAGTGCAGGCTATGTTGTGAAAAACTATCAGCAAACCGGAGAAGGATTCAAAATTTTACGGATTGCTGCAAAAGGACAGGCTGCCTGTTCACCCTTAGACAAAGAAGCTGTTGAACAACAAAAATACTACCTTTTACGCCCTCTTTATCAATACATTAGGCGCGAGTCGGCACAGAAAGCTCAGCCTTTTATTGAGTTCATCAAAAGCCCTGCAGGAGAAGAGATTTTGCTAGCCAATGGTTATTTCCTAGTCCGCAATGACTCGGCAAAGTAGCAATTTTTATCGGCACATCAGCAACCGAATAATGCAGTTAGCTTTTCAGGCAAGCGGTTTTTTCTGCATTGCTGTTTTAGGTGGTATCTTATTGATGTTGCTATGGAACAGCATTGCCTTTTTCACCGACGTACCTTTGTTCTTTTTTTTAAGTGGAACAGTATGGCAACCTGAAAATCAACAATATGGCATTCTATCGCTGTTGGTAAGTACCCTGTTAGTAACAATAGGAGCAATGGCAATGGCCATTCCCATAGGTATTGGTACGGCACTTTATTTAGCTGAATATGCCTTGCCAGTGTTGAGAAACTGGCTAAAACCTGCTGTGGAAATGTTGGCAGCAATACCCTCGGTAGTGATTGGGTTTATAGGTATTGTGGTTATTAATCCTGCAATTATGGCTATTGCAAAAACTTCTAATGGCTTGAATGCGCTCAATGGCTCTGTTTTACTGGCAACAATGGCTTTGCCTACCATTATTACCGTAGCAGAAGACGCTATTCGGGCAGTTCCACAAGCATTTCGAGAAGCTTCTTACGGGTTGGGAGCAAGTAAGTGGGCAACTTTGCAAAAGATAGTAGTACCTGCTGCCTATCCGGGTATGATTGCTGCTATTATGTTAGGCATCGGCAGAGCTATCGGCGAAACTATGACTGTGCTGATGGCAACAGGAAATGCAATTGCTTTTCCTAAGGGTATGCTTAGTTCTGTGCGTACCATTACAGCAAATATTGCTATTGAAATGGGGGAAGTGCCTTTTTTCTCCACGCACTACTACGGACTGTTTGCTACCGCCCTTGTACTTTTTATCATTTCGTTTGCTGTAAACTTTGCTGCTGAAAAAGTTACGGCACATATCAGGAAGTTTCAGATATGAAAACTCATGTTACTGAGCGTGTTCCACAAGCAATGCTACTGCTTGCTGCACTCGTGGTAGCCGTTTTGCTCGTTAGCCTTGGAAGTTATTTATTACTGAAAGGAGGCGAGGTGCTTTCTGTAGACTTTTTAACTAGTATTCCTGCACAAGGCATGACAGCAGGAGGTATTCTTACCCCTATCATAGGAACTGTTGCGCTTACGTTGATAACTGCTGCCGTAAGTGTGCCTATTGGCATTGGAGCGGCTGTTTACCTGAGCGAGTACGCATCGGACAATTGGTTAACACAAATAGCACGTGCTGCTATTCGCAACCTTGCAGGCGTGCCCTCTATTATCTTCGGACTTTTCGGATTAACCATTTTTGTACAAGGTTTACAATTAGGCAGTTCACTACTGTCGTCAGGGCTTACTTTGGGGCTGCTTTCACTACCGTACATCATCACAACTTCTGAAGAAGCTATTCGTGCTATCCCACGGATAGTAAGAGAAAGCGCCTTGGCATTAGGAGCAACTCAATGGGAGGTAATACGCGATATTATTTTACCTGCTGCTACTCCCAGCATTGCTACAGGGGTCATCTTAAGCCTTTCGCGAGCAGCGGGCGAAACAGCTCCAATTTTGTTTACAGGTGCTACATTCTATCTCAGCGGGAATTCGGTAGGGCTCATGCAAGAATTCATGGCACTACCTTATCATCTTTATACGCTGGTAACGCAACACCAAGCCATTGAACAAGTGCAGCCTATTGCTTTTGGTACGGCTTGCGTGCTGCTACTCACTGTACTGTTGCTCAACTTAGCTGCTATTAGCATCCGTAGAAAATACATGCCATCAACCTTGTTATGAACGCTATCACACCCTTTGTTGCTGTGGACGTCCAATCGTGGAGTTTATTTTTTGGTACACGACGCATTCTTCACCAAATTACTTTGCAAATTCCTGCAAAGCAGGTAACTGCCCTAATCGGTCCTTCGGGTTGTGGTAAGTCTACTCTATTGCGAAGTTTCAACCGCATGCACGAAATAAACGCTGAGGCACACTACGAGGGCAAGATCTACATTGAGCAAAAAGATATTTTTCAGTGGGAAGTTACTACACTACGTCGCCAAGTAGGCATGATTTTCCAAAAGCCCGTTCCCTTTCCCAAAAGCATATTTGATAATATTGCCTATGGTTTGAAAATCAACGGTTGTCCGCCGTCAGAAATCAAAGGGCGTGTAGAAGAGGCATTGCAAAAAAGCTATCTTTTCAATGAAGTGAAAGATAAACTCCACGAACCTGCTACTCGGCTGTCTGGTGGACAACAACAAAGGCTTTGCATTGCTCGCACCATTGCTCTGCAACCACGCATTATTCTGATGGACGAACCTTGCTCGGCTTTAGACCCTATTAGCACAGCCAAAATTGAAGAGCTCATCGGCGAGTTAGCACAACAATACACCATTGTTTTAGTAACGCACAACATGCAACAAGCTATACGCATCGCTGACTACACTGCTTTTATGTACTTGGGCGAGCTAATAGAAGCAAATAACACTGCTGAGCTGTTTCAAAACCCACAACAAGAACTGACCCGCAACTACGTGCAAGGTAATTTTGGCTAAAAACCAAATAATTTTGCGGCACTTAGCTGAAAAGCCGTGCAAAAAACATCGTTGCCTATTTATCTGAATTTGACCGTTATATATTTGGTTTGGGGCTCTACTTTTCTAGGGGTGCGCTATGCACTGGAAGTGCTGCCGCCTGTTTTAGCCTCTTCACTGCGTTTCTTGGTAGGTGGTAGCATTTTATTTTTCGTAGCAATGGCATGGCAAATCTTGAAAAAGCAACCACCCATACTACCCACTTTTCAGCAAACGTGGGGGGCTGTACAGGTAGGAATTTTATTAGTAGGTATGGGCAATACAGCCCTTTCCTATGCTATCAAATTCATGCCAACAGGTTTAGTGGCTTTGTTGGTAGCTACCCTGCCTGTTTGGACAGTTGTACTGGATTTTTTGCTTTTTAGCAAATTGCGTCCACATAGGTTAACCGTAGCTGGCTTAGGTTTAAGCATGATAGGCATGGGAGTTTTGCTCAATCCTTTCAGCGGGATAAATAGAACCGATTTGGTATGGTTTCCGGCTATACTGGTATTAGTAGGGGCTATTTCGTGGGCATATGGCTCGCTGCGAGCGCCACATCTACAAATGCCCCCACCACTGCAATCCACTGCCATTCAAATGCTGGCAGGGGGCACTTTTGCACTCATCATTAGTGCCTTCACTGAAATAGAAGCGTGGCAATCTGTGGAAAATATGACCCTGACTACCTATCTGGCAATGGGCTATTTAATTTTTATTGGTTCTTTTCTAGGTTATTCTTCCTATAATTGGCTGATGCATCATGCGCCACCTGCTCTGGTGGCAACCTATGCTTATGTGAACCCAGTAGTTGCTATTTTTTTAGGCTGGTTATTTCTCAATGAGTCGCTTAGCAAGCGCGCCCTAATCGCCTCAGCCATTATTTTGACGGGCGTAATGCTAATTACGCTTGGCAAACGATATACTCGTCGGTAAACAGTACCATCAAGCAGGTAAGTGCTCATGCATTTTGTGCAAACCATTCAGAGCAGCCCTGCCGTTATGCAAGCTACATGAACAACTCTTATGCGTGCAGCGACATTCGCCGCGGTACAGGATGTAGTAGCATACTTTTCCTTGACTCAGCAGCACAGCAACAAAACAAATACTTACAAAATAAAAAATATCAAATTGGTGAGCAATGCAAAGTTTGCATCGAGCTTAGTCTTCCCTTTGTAAGGCTTCCAAAGCAGCTTTTAAATTAGCCACGCGTTGTTCTTGTCGGTAAATAGTCGGCTCAGCAGCCCGCGACTCGCAGTCGGTAGCCATGCAGCGTTCGCAAGTTTCACCCACCAGTCGGATAGGAATAGCAGGGTCATTCCAAAAGCGGATACTTTTTTTGAGTGCACTATTAACCAAAAATCCAATGGAAACGCTGTGAATCACAGGTGAGCCCTTAAAAGAAGGCTTAGCCATGCTAATAATCAGGTACTCTTTGTCCAAACCATAATATTTGGAGCGCTGTGCTTTGCAAAGTATATCACTTCTGTTGCTTTCCGACAGCAAGCGGTCGCGCAGTTCTTTGATGATTTGGATAGAAACCCAACGGCGGCAGTAATGTTCGTTGAGCATAGAAGCATGCGGGGCTTGCAGCCCAGACAGATGTAGCTCTTTGCTCAGGTCATACAGCTCGGTACCTGCCCGATTGCTGAAACGCAAGAAGAACAGTTCGCGCAAGCCAAAAAAACGAGGCAACAAATTGGTAAGCCGGTGATAAAAAAGTTCAGGTGCAACCTGATATTTATGCAAAAGTGCCAACAAAAGTTCCGAAGAGAAGGTAGTAGACTGAAAAATGTTTTTCAAATCTACAATAAATTGCTCGCGTGGCAAAAAAAGCGCGCAACTAAAATAAGAACCTTTAAAATTATTAACTGCCTGCTCAAAAGAATTGACCTCCACCCAAGAAGTAGTGTATGAGCGGTCGCTGATATTCATAAATTGGAAGCCCAATTCGCGCCCCAGAATAAAGCATTTTTGTGTTTCACTCAAGTCTTTATTGAGTAGCAAGCGTGGTTGTTTGCCTTTTAGCGTTACTGAGCGAAGCTCTTGTAGTTCAGGCTGTTGTGTAAGTCCATCTTCTTCTATCTGGTAGTGATAAAATTCTTTCAGAATATGCATGAGCTTCTGCGCATGTAAAGGAAATTGATGGATGCCATACTGCTGTTTACAGGCTTCTACTTGCTGTTCTATATCGTCAAAATAATTTTCGTGCATTTCTTGGTAAGAACGCAAGGCAGAAAAATATATATGCTCTACCTTCATGCCATAGTTACGGCTAATTTCAATAATAGTATTGATAAAGGCGTTGAGCTTGGCTGGCGCAACCGATAAGATATCGAACAACTGCGATTTGTCTATGCCAAAAAACTCGAGCGGCAACTCTTCTAACAGGTTAGTACGCAACAGCTCAGCAACAGGCATCAAGCTCTTCTGAGTTTGCAACGACACCAACCAATCGTAACTAACCCCCAGAGCATCTGCCAGAAGAGCAATTTTTTCTACTTTGGGCAATTTTTTACCCTTTTCAATTTCATTCAAATACGAAACCGATAAGCCAGCTTTTTCGGCAAGCTCACTCTGGGAAATGTTTTTTTCTGCACGTAACTGCCTGATTTTCAACCCAAAAAGCAGTTTAACAGCCGATTCTCGAATAGAGGGGCGGGTCATATAGCGAAGGGTTAATTGATGGCGAATTTTCGCTGAAAAAAAGAATTCTGACAAAGCTAAAAATTTTTTGGTGGCTTTCAAATAGCAACATTCTCCACTACCTAATGCCAGAGGGGTTTCGCTGAAAAATTGATACTTGCGAAAAATTTTTATTAGCGAATTTTCGCTTGACTTATAACTTTCTCTTTTGTAAGTTTGTCGCATCCTAATCACATTATACTCTCAAAAACATGGAAGCTACTACTGCCCACACCGCTATCCAGCTTTTAGCGCCTGTAACTCCTCAGCAAGAGGAAATTCTCAGCCCAGCGGCATTGGAATTTTTGCACTACTTGCACCAACATTTCAATGCCCGTCGCAAAGCGCTGCTCGCTCATCGTCAACAGCAGCAACAAGCCTTTAACAGGGGCGAATTGCCTGATTTTTTGCCTGAAACCGAACACATCCGTCAATCAGATTGGCAAGTACTTCCTATTCCTGCCGATTTACAAGACCGTCGTGTAGAAATTACCGGACCAGTGGATAGGAAAATGATTATCAACGCCCTTAACTCAGGTGCAAAAGTTTTTATGGCTGATTTTGAAGATGCCAATAGCCCTACGTGGGAGAATTGTTTGGAAGGACAAATCAACCTGCGCGACGCTATTCGCAGAACCATTGATTTTCGTTCTCCTGAAGGCAAACTGTACGAACTCAATGAAAAAACAGCTGTACTAAAAGTGCGCCCTCGCGGTTGGCATCTGCCTGAAAAACATTTGCTTATACAGGGCGAGCCTGCCTCTGCCTCTCTTTTTGACTTCGGTTTATTTATTTTTCATAATGCTCACGAACTTCTCGCACAAGGTTCAGCACCCTATTTTTATCTTCCCAAACTAGAAAATCACCGCGAAGCGCGCCTCTGGAACGATGTATTTACGGCAGCTGAAAATTATTTGCGCATTCCACGTGGCTGCATTAAAGCCACTGTTCTAATAGAAACCATTACAGCAGCCTTTGAAATGGACGAAATTATTTACGAGCTCCGCGAACACATGGCAGGTTTAAATGCGGGTCGTTGGGATTATATTTTCAGCTTCATTAAAAAATTTAACCAGCAACCCGACTTTATTCTGCCCGACCGTGCTGACGTGACTATGACCGTTCCGTTCATGAAAGCGTATGCTGAACTGTTGGTTGCAACTTGCCACAAGCGCGGTGCACATGCTATCGGCGGCATGTCGGCATTTATTCCCGGTAAAGACCCAGCCATCAATGCGCGGGCCTTCGCCAACGTACAGGCAGACAAAGAGCGAGAAGCTCAACAAGGTTATGATGGAACTTGGGTAGCACATCCGGGGCTTGTTCCCATTGCACAAGCTGTTTTTGACCGTTTTTTAGGTGAACAGCCTCACCAAAAACAACGCCTCCACCAACAGGTAGCTGTCAGTGCTGAACAGTTACTCAATACCAAAGCTACTCCCGGACAAATTACTTTACAAGGTATCAAAACCAACATCCGTGTAGGCATTCTTTACACTGCCTATTGGCTCAAAGGACAAGGAGCAGTAGCCATCGATAATTTAATGGAGGATGCAGCAACAGCCGAAATTTCTCGCGCACAACTATGGCAATGGCTACATCACCGAGTGACCACCGCAGAAGGCATTCTCTTTGAGGAAGCAATCTACCGCAGCTTGAGGGCACAGATTTTAGAGCAACTTTCAAACGACTATCCAACAACTTTCACCGATAAACTTACCGCTGCTGCTGAATTACTTGACCATTTAGTTCTTTCTCAAACATTTGAAGATTTTCTCACCATTAAAGCCTATCAAATGATAACATAGTAGCCAAATAAGCTTCTTTTCAGTTATAAAATTTAACAAACGATACTGCATAAAAGCAGCTTACAATTGGCAAGCGCAATCAGATAACATTCTCTTAAAAACATCCTAATTTTTGTCAACCATGAAAAGCAAACAAGAGCGTATCAATCACTTGGTAAGTGATTGGACAAGCAACCCACGTTGGAAAGGCATTGAACGCCCTTACAGTGCCGAGGAAGTAGTTAATTTGCAGGGTAATTTCACTTTGGAATATACCCTTGCACGCATGGGAGCAGAACGCCTGTGGAACCTGCTGCATACAGAGCCTTACGTAGCCGCCTTAGGAGCGCTCACAGGTAATCAGGCAATACAACAAGTCCAAGCTGGGCTAAAGGCTATTTACCTCAGCGGTTGGCAAGTGGCAGCAGATGCAAATTTGGCAGGCGAAATGTATCCCGACCAGAGCCTCTATCCGGCTAACTCGGTGCCAATGGTAGTAAAAAGAATTAACAATGCATTGCTCCGTGCCGACCAAATTGCTGCATTGGAAGGGAATAATAGTACCTACTGGCTTGCTCCCATTGTAGCAGACGCCGAAGCAGGTTTTGGTGGCAATTTAAACGCCTTTGAACTCATGAAGGCAATGATTGAAGCCGGTGCCGCCGGTGTTCACTTTGAAGACCAACTCTCCAGTGCTAAAAAATGCGGGCACTTGGGCGGAAAAGTACTAGTGCCTACCCGTGAGGCTATTGATAAACTTGTAGCAGCTCGACTTGCTGCCGACGTAATGGGAGTGCCCACCTTGCTCATTGCCCGCACGGATGCAGATGCAGCCAACCTGCTCACCAGTGATATAGACGAACGAGACCTTCCGTTTATCTACGGCACGCGTACTGTGGAGGGTTTTTACAGAGTGCGAAATGGGTTGGAACAAGCTATTAGCCGCGGATTGGCTTATGCTCCCTTTGCCGACCTGCTCTGGTGTGAAACTTCTCATCCAGACTTAGGAGAAGCACGCGAATTTGCACAAGCTATCCATGAAAAATATCCTGACAAAATGTTGGCCTATAACTGCTCACCTTCGTTTAATTGGGCTGCCAAACTCAGCTATGAGGAAATGCTCACTTTCCGTGAAAAAATTGCTGATATGGGCTACAAATTCCAATTCATTACTTTGGCAGGTTTTCACTCGCTCAACACCAGCATGTTTGAGTTAGCCGATGCTTATTGCAAAAAAGGAATGGCGGGCTACTCTGAGCTACAACAAAAAGAATTTGCACTAACCACCAAAGGGTTCCGTGCAGTAAAACACCAAGCCTTTGTAGGAACGGGTTATTTCGATGCTATACAAAACACAGTTATGAACGGACAAGCTTCCACAGCTGCTCTAAGAGGCTCTACCGAAGAGGCACAATTTTAACAGTTGCTACACAAAGCAAACAACAAAGGCTATGCGATTACGCATCAACAAATGCCATTGGCAAGCCATTGTTGTTTGTATACAGCTCACAACCAATCGTAGCGCGTGTCTCCACGCGCTACGGCATAGAAGCGAGCTTTGCACCAACTATCATCGTTGTAAAATAAACCGGTAGGTTACTACCACCTCCGGATTTCGGTTATCTTTCACACGAAACTCCAAAACATATTCTAGCATTGTTGGAGCGATGCCGGGTTGCATAGGTGCCACGAAGCGATTAACTGACCGAGGGTCAGATAAATCGAATGGCAAAGGCGTTAAATCTTGTGCGGTCAGATTGACAAGGCGCTCAGGTCTTTGTGCAGGTCCCCAGAAAATTTGGAAATATTCTAAGGCTCTGTCTTCCAA
Organism: Bernardetiaceae bacterium; assembly: GCA_025056255.1. GTDB lineage: Bacteria > Bacteroidota > Bacteroidia > Cytophagales > Thermoflexibacteraceae > Rhodoflexus. The sequence continues at coordinate 66,159 of JANWVT010000011.1, forward strand.
CACTTTGCCAAATATCACCAAGTCTGCCCCAATGGGCAATGGATTGGGCTGTGTCAAAGATAGATTTACTAATGTACCTCGAATGCGAGCTTCGGATATAACTATTTGGGGAGGCTGGTCTTTCACAATATTCAGCACAATCCGGAAGGGGTCGGCACGGTTGCCTGCACTATCTGAGGCGAACAAAATTAGTTCGTACACACTGCCAGCAGTAGCAGTAAGGGGGGGCTGAAAACGCTGATTAGCCAATAGCGTGCCTAATTGCACAGTAGTACCGGTTAGGTTAGCTCGAAAAACGGTATCGCGTGGCGTGGCAATAGAATTAAAAGTAATGGCTAATCGTCCTAAGCGTCGGTTATCGGTGATAGTGCCTGAAAGGATGCGGAAAAAGTCGCCTTCAATCAGGGTTACCTCCCGGTTGGCACTAATTTGCGGAGCAGTGGATTGTATCCTAATTTGCGGAGGTTCCTCATCGCAGTTGAGCAACAGATTAAAGGTTTGTCTGGCGGTGTTGTTGTTTTGATCTATTACAGTGACAATAAGCAAAAAGCGAGAGTTATCGGCTGCATTTGCTGGAATGCGCAAGTCGCGCCCAAAGAGATTATCGAACTGCACCGTTTGACTTCCTACTGGACGCGTGAAGCTAATAATGCCAGCTAACTCAGCTCTCACTTCGCGAATAAGAATGTTATCGGAGGCTGAGCCAGTTAGCAGCAGTACCGACTGCCGGCACACTAAAAAATTACCTGCTGCATCGCGCGGCAAACCAATCAAGCTAAGTTGCCTAATAATAGGCGGGCGCTCGTCACCGCGTATATTAAAGCCAATTTGCTGCACTGTTTGGTTTCTGCTCAAATCGAGCAGGCGGATGGTCATTTGGTAATTTCCCAGTTGCACATCGGTAGGAATAACAATGCGCAAGGTATCGTCAAATCTTCTGCCGCGCAATTTGCGACCAAAAGTAGGCGCCCAAACACGTCCGCTACTGCTTGCTTCGTCCACTCTGCGAATGCTTACAATAGCCGAGTCTAATTGGTCATTGTCCCCAAAACTCAGGACTACTTTAATGGTATCCTGAATGGCATAACTTGTTTGAACAGGGGTAATAATTTGAATTTCAGGATTAAAGCGGTCAATTACCGGAATACAAGCTGCTAAAAATCCGGCAACACACCCTATCAGAGCAATTAATCTTCCCATCATTGCAATAAATCACATCCAATTGTAAAAAATTACTGTACAGTAATGGTTTTACTGCCACTGTACGAGTGGTACTCTCCGTTGTACATTGCATCTGCACTCACAGGACCTAAACGGAAGGTTCCTTTTGTGACGGCACGCACCACATAATAGAACTCTGCTACGTTGGGGGTAGCTGTTGTGAACAAATGGATGCGGTCGTCGCGAATATCAGTATGCTGCGGGCTGCTTGCTCCTTCTGTCCAAGCCATTTGCGGCAATGAATTGATACGCGGATTTTCAATTTCAAAGCCAGCAGGCAGCAAATCGGAGACTACCACATTGGGTACAGTTCCGCCATTAGTAGTTTGTAAACTAATTTTTACTACTACCAAGTCATTTTGATTAAACGTATCGCCGCTCAGTCGGTTGCCATTGCGGTCAAAAAAATCACGACTTACTTTCAAATAGCTATCTTCTTCTGGATAAGCACCATTGCTGTTGAGACCTTCCATTTCCCAAAAATAGTACAATTCGCCACCTTGTGCCTGAATTTGTATTGTTTTGCCAGCAATGTCTTTTCCACTTAGGGTTAGCGGTGTGCCTTTAAAGTCAGCTATTTTTTTACCATTGGCGCTGATGACAGCTGTTGCATTAGACTCACTTGCTTTGCGCGCTAATTTGCCCAAGGCAAGCAACGAGAATGCTGCCTCTTGTGTGTTGATGTATTTTGCCTGTTTGAGTTGTTGCGAAAGTTGACGCGCCATGACAGGTATTTGTGCGTTTTGCGGGTCAGCTTCAATAAGCGCATTGAGAGCAATAGATTGGTCGCGCAAGTACGAGTAAAAACTGCCATCCAAAGCCGATACAGCGCGCTCGCCAACAAATTGACTAGGCAACAATTTCCGATAAGAAGCCATATCTCCTGTTAGCAAGTAGGCAGTTGCCAATAAATAACGACTGTCTAACGAAAGCGCATCGGTGCGGTTTTTGTAGTAATTCATAGTAGCCATATCGGCTTTTCCCAAAAGGGCTAACACATATAGCGAATAAGGAATCTCCCGTGGAGTTATTTTCACCTTTTTGCGTTGGTTAGCAGCATCATAGTACTCGTAATCTACCGTGCTTTTTTTGCGAGCCTTATTGCTAACGTAGTTGGTTAATGCATTGAGCATTTTAGCATCTACCTCATAGCCGGCTTTTTGGGCTTCGGTGAGGAAATGTAAAGCATAGATGCTTCCCCACCAACTTTCATCGGTGCCACCTGGCCAATAGGCAAGTCCGCCTGAATACAACTGCATACCTTGCAAACGACGAATAGCTTCTTGTACGTTTAACACACTTGTTCCAACAGACATTAAGTTGCTCTTAGGAGCGGGTATTAATTCGGCGAGGTAGAGTTGTGGAAACGCTGTAGAAATTGTTTGCTCTACGCAGCCATAAGGATATTGCAATAGATAGTTTAACTCTTTTCCCAGTTCTACTGCGGGTGAACGGCTAACGGTTAGGCGCGCCTCTACTGAATTTACCAGATAGTCTCGCAGCAGGTCAATAGCGTGCTGCTTGCCACTTTCTACTCGCCCTGCACCACTGGTTTTCAGCAAAGAGACTGGTGGACGCACAGTAATATCAATGGTTTGTACAAATTTTTCGCCCAAGGCGTTTACTTCTACCTTCACTTGCGCCTCGCCAATCTGCGGCTTGGCTTTCAATCGGAAAGTGGCGCGATTTTCGCCATTGGCACTTACAGTAACTGCTTGCGAAGGTTCGCCAATCAGCTCCAATGCGCCCGTAACACTGATGCGGGTTTGTGCTTGGGCATTATTGGCTGTGGTATTTGCCAACATCACTGGCACTTCTATTTCATCGTTGGGGCTTAGGAACCGAGGCAATGCCGTACTAATAACCACAGGGTCTGCAACAGTCATAGAAGCGCTTGCTGAGCCAAACGTATTGTCTTTAACAGCTACGGCCATAATGCGCAGCTCGCCACTAAACGCAGCAGGAATCTCAACTGTATAGCGTGCTTCTCCGTTGCTGTTAGTGCGCAAAGTGCCACTCCAAAACGAAACTGGTTTCACTCTTTTATTTGCCAAGGGATTGAGGCGCTTACCCAAGTCGTAGTAGTCAGCGCCATAGTTGCGCTGCATTCCCCTTAGTTCGGGAAACAGCCGAGGGTATAGGTTGTAGCTGCTGACCTGCAAGGCACGTTTTTGGAAGAAGAAACGGTGTGGGTCGGGTGACTGATAGTTTTTAAGTAACAAAATACCTTCATCTACCACCGCCAAGGTTACTTCTATATCAGCCTGTTTGCGGTTGGTTTGTACCACAATTTCCTGCTTAGTATTAGCACGAGACTTTGTGGCAGCTTTTATTTTTACTTCTAACTTGCTATTTGCATCTTCCACAGTAAGATCTTGATAGCCATGTGCTGTTGTTAGAGGTATTGCACTGTTGTCGTAAGGCTTGATAAGCGTTGCAGCTACATATACATTAGGCAAATACTCTTTCTTGATGGGTAGCGTAAGCGAGCCGCTGCGTCCATCTGTTTCTACAAAGAACAGATCTAATACACGGTTTCGCTCAATGGTTACCCACATACGTCCTTTAAAAGGAGTTTTGAACAAGAGCTTAGCTTGCTCCCCTACTCGATAGCTTGTTTTATCGGTTTCTATTTGCACTGACCCTTCTCGGTTGATTTCAAATGAGGTGGCTGTGGAAGTGCCAAAAGAATAAGCGTAAAACTGTTGCGCTGTATAGGTTGCCATATTGCTAGCAGCAGGAGCTACGCGAATCTGATACTCGCCCGCCTCGGTTGGTACAAAGGGGTAAAATGTAGACGTGCCTGATAGCAAGATAATTTCATCTTTTAAAACAATTTCTTTTTTGCGTGATACGTAGCGATAGTACTGTGAATACTCTTCGCGTTCCAATACGTTTTGCCACTGGTATTGTACAATCACTACGCGTGCCTGTGCGCTATTTTGTATTTCACCTTTATGATTAACAGCTACTAATGGGATATGAACAGGTTGGCGAACATCTACATAGCGCATAAAATTTTTAATACCGAACAAAACTGGTTGGGTCACAACCTCGAAGGTCGTTTGTCTGTTGACCGCCCTGCCTGTTTCGTCAAAAACGGTAGCATAAATTTTGCCTTCCAAAATACCTAAGTTTTTGTATTCAGGCGAGATGCGAAAATTAGCGTACAACTTACCCTCCTCATCGGTAAAACCTTCTGTACGGCTTTGTTCAAAATACACATCTGTGCGCCCACTAAGCGAAAAGTTATAGTCTGGCAACTGTTTGACTGTAAAAACCTTGCGAGTGAGTGACATTTCTACTTCATACTTCCGATTGCGAGCAGGCGGACCAAAAAGGTTTAGTGCTTGTGCACTAAAGTTTACCGACTCGCCCACATTAACAATTGGCTTATTTACGTTAGTACTTACTTTTATGCGGTCGGGAACAAATTCTTCTACATTGATACTTCGCGTTTGCAGCAATATATCATTGCCGCTAAACAAATCTATTGTATAGGTGCCAGTGATGCTGTTAGCAGGAATCTGTATAGCTGTTTCATAACAACCTTGTCCGTTGAGCATTCCGCGTTTGCTGATAAATTCTTTCCCATTGGGTAACAGCACGCGCATTTTAACAGGGATATTTTTAGCTGGATTCCATTGGGCATCGCGAACTACGGCTTTCAGATACACCGTTTCGTTAGGACGATACAAGTCGCGGTCGCCATATAGAAAGGCTTGTAAGCCCGCACTGTTTTCATGCACTCCGCCAACCTCGTAGTGCGAAGTGGCTATTTGGGTTTGTTTAAAGTGCAGGTAGGTAAAGTCTTCTTCTTTGTTGGCAAAAATCATAGCAACCTCAAACCCGGGAGCTTTGGTTTTCAAATCTGTGAATCGGGCAATGCCGTTTGCATCTGTGGATTGAGTAGCAATTTCCTGATTATTCGAGCTCACTAAGGTCAGTTCCACGCCAGCAAGCGGAGTGGATTGCATGATGGCGTTTGCCCATACAATCACTTCATCATCAGTAGCTTTGGCTACCAAGCCAATATCGGATAATGAAACTAATTTGTTGGCACGCAGCCACTGGTCTTCTACCGATTGCACTTCTACCACATATACCCCTTTGAACGGTTTGTTATCGGACAAATTTTCCAGACTAATAAGTTGCTCGGCACCCACCTTAGGTAGTTTGCGTGTTTCGTATTCCTGTTCAAAAATCAAGTCACCGTAGTTAGTAAAATCGCCATAGAAGTAGCTTTCATTATCGTCGTAGTAGTTTGTATAATCATTTTGGTAAAATGCGCCAGCTTCTCGCAAATAATTCAGCAGGTTGTTTTTGTAAACTTTGAATATTTTCACTACTACTCGTGGTACATTGGTAATGCGAACACCTATGTTGCGGCGTCCTTGGGTGGTTAGGTAGATGGCATTTTTAGCTGAAAAGCGAATACCTGCCTGAAGTTGTCCAAATACGATAGACTGCTCTGTATCTGCTTTGAGCATACCACCAAAAATTCCTTTCAGTGCTTTGCTGATGGTGAGCCTGTAGCTGCGCTCTACAGAGAAATTACCTGTAATCAGAAAACCATCATCTAAAAGTTCTACTGAATAGGCAACATTAGGGCTGATACTAATAGCATTCCTGAGCTCATCAGGCTTCATACCAACTGTCTGATTGGTATACACATAAACATAGCCTTGTTCCCCATCATACTCGGTTTCTGTTTGCAAAATTTTAAAATCGCTTCGGTCGGGAATAACCTCAGAAAAAGCTATGCTCTCTGCCTTATAATCGCTGCCCTCAGGGCTCAATCCTGCCTCAATGGCAACATTAATTGGCTGATTATCAGCTTTCTGAGCTCCCATTACTGTTATCACAACAGTAGAAGCAGCCGTTTCTGTGGTTTGCAATTTGTGGCTTGCCGCCGAGCCACTAATTTGTACATGAGTGTTTGTGCCTACTTTTTCAGAACGAACTGGGTAGTTAAACTGCATGCGCACGCGCAACTCAGGCTGATTCTGGGTATTTATCGCCCAAAAAACATCGTGCTCTTGTAGTTTCAGATACGGAGTGTGAAAATGAAATACATGCTCTTCTCCTAATTGAAATGCTTCGGTTGTATGTAAAGAAATTTTATCGGTGATGGTGGCAGTATAATCAGTAGCAGGACGAAAACCCGATTCGGGAGAGAAAATTAATTCATTACGCGCGTTCCATTTATACTTACCTTTTACCTCAGGTGAAATTTTTAGATAAGGCGTTTCTACCCATTGTCCAATTAGCGAATCAGGAACAATTTCTTCATTGAATTGGATAATTAAATTTTGTTGCAAGGCAATTTCATCACCAAAATTTTTATGGGAAATGGTTAACGCATTTTTTCCGAATTTACCGCAAGCAATAACAAGGGGGACAAGCAACAGTATCAGACGAATTGTTGAAGAGGTATTCATAAAAATGGTTTGTTTAGCCAAATAAACAAAAGCAGGTAAGGGTGCATTTGACTTGTCCAAATACGAAAAAAAATGCCACAAAATCAATTTTTAGCAGCAGTAGGTACGGGAAATTGCATGTGGAAAATAGTGCCGCCTTCTGGATTGGGGGTTGCCCAAATGCGCCCGCTGTGTTTCTCCATGAACTCTGCACAAATGCTCAGCGCAATACCTGCACCGCGTTCGCCCATAGTGCCCACTTTTGATACAGGTAAGGTAAATATTTTTTGCACTTCCTCCTCGGTTAGCCCAATTCCATTGTCCTTTACTTGAATAGTTACGTGATAGTCCATTTTTTCGGCAGTTAAAACAATTTTTTTGTTTGGGAAGGTAAATTTAATGGCATTAGAAATAACATTGCGCAAAATAAATTCGAGCATGTTTTTATCGGCAAACAGCACAACATCCGAAGGAATCTGGTTGATAATAGTAATATTTTTAGAGTCGGCTTGTGGCTTAAACAACTCTACTACTTTTCGAGTAATGCCTATGAGCGGCAGATGAACTGGTTCAAAAGCAAAAGTGCCGGTTTGCAAACGTGCCCAATCTAACAGGTTGTTTAACAATTGATAAACATTAGACAATGCTTTGCCAATTTGTTGCAAAGCGCTTTGGGTATCTTCCTCCCGCAAACTGATTTGGCGACTTTCCAATAGTTGGAGCATAGACGAAAGCCCCGCAAGCGGGCTGCGGATGTCGTGTGTAACAATGGAAAACAGCTTGTCTTTAGTACTAATTAACTCTTCAAGCTGTTTCTTTTGCTCTTCTAAGATGCGATTTTGGCGTGAAATAAGCTCATTCTGTTGCTCTAAGCGCTCTTTGTCTTTTAAGCGGGCTTTCAATAACCAAGCTACAACAATAGTTACTACCACTGCTAAGGCAGCAATGAAAAGAGAAAAATTGCGCTGAATTTTTGCTTTTTCTTGCTGGCGTTGGATTTGCATTTCTTTGTTTTTAGATGCAAGTTGCTGCAGTTCTTGCTTGCGTCGGTCTAATTCTTCCTGCAACAACACTACTTCTACTGCTTTCAAATGCTTTTCAAGCGAGTCTTTTCCTGTGCGATATAGCTTATAATATTTAAAAAAATTGCGTGCATCGTTCATCAATAAATAGGTTTCTGCTAACGACTCATAACCAGCAACTACCAAAGGTTGGTGCCCTGCTGCAATGGCAATATTTATACCGCGTTGGTGTGCTTGCAACGATTCTTGATATTTCCCAAAGGCAGCCAAACATTTTGCTTGTTCGCTGTATGCAGCGCTCATATTGTAGCGGTCGTTTACTTTGGAAAATGCTTCCAGCGCTCGGTCGAGATAAACATAAGCCTTTTCAGGACGCTTTTCAGCTAAGCACACTTTTCCCAGTAACAAATGAGTAATGGCTATTTCTCGAAGAGGTGCTTGCACAGCTTTTTTTATTTCAAGTGCTGCCAGCAAATTATTCATGGCCGCTTTGTAATTACCTTCGTGTAAATAAACATTACCAATATGGGTAAGCATAATGGCAACGCCTCGCTTATTATGATTTCTTTGATTAATTTGCAAAGCACTGTTAAAATATTCCATTGCCTTGCGCAAATTATTTTGCAGAAGATAGAACTCGCCTAAGGTAGTAAAAGAGCGTGCCGTCATTTCGCCGGTGGGGTCTATTCGCTGGCGGATTTCTAACGCACTGCGCGCATATTCTATGGCAGTAACATAAGCACCTTGTTTGCTGTAAATATAGCTGAGTGTGTTCAAAAAATTAGCTCTATGCGCATTGGCTTGGGGATAGGTTCTAATTACATCAATAGCATTTTGAAGGTAACTTATAGCTGGTTCATATTGCAATTCTAGGTAGAGTGCTACGCCCATTTTGCCTTTTGCAATACCTGTGTACATTGTATCGCCAGCAACATTGGCAAGCATGTAGGCTTGTTGAAACAATGAGAAAGCATCTTGCGGTTTAGATTGTGCAAGATAGCACTCTCCCATTTGCAATATAGCCATTATTTTTAACTTTTTTTGATTATTTTTTTCTGCTAAATCATAGGCGCGAATAGCATACTGATAAGCCTGTTGGGGATTGATGGCTTGATAAAGCAAGGAAAGTTGAATGTAAACATTTGTATTGTCAACTGGGTCTGGCTTGCTGAGTAGTTTCTTCAAGCTATCAATCTGAGCTGTTAAGCTTTGCCCCTGTACAGACACACCCACACAAAGCAGCGCCACTCCTATGAAGTATCTGATTGTTTGGCTAATAAGTTGATTGCAAGACAATTGCGCTGCCAACATAAAAAAAAGGCTATTTCACTTTTTCTGAGGGTGCATCAATCCTAATTGAAGATTAGCATACAAGGCAACTACAAGCGCTACGGAAAACTCAGCTAAGCGCAAAGTTATCATTTGTGCATTTTCATTTACAAAGTTTAACATTTGTAATAACTTATTGGTTAGCAAACTAAAAGCAATAAAACTTACACATGCAACAATAATGGCAAAAGCACGCCGAAGAAAACTTCCGTTCGGCATAGGGCAGCCCAGCCACTTGAAAGCTAAGTAAAAAATGTTACATGCAAACAAAGTTATTAACAACTCTTTATTCATATATGGTAGCAGCCAAAGCATAAAAGGCAATAGCAGCCACACCACATTTGCCAGAAGCAACCTATACTTGCTTTCTTGAACAAAATTTTTAACTACATGCCGCTTGTATTGCCAAATATATAAAATACTTAAACCCAAAATGCCAATTAGCAAACCTCCTACTACGTCAGCTAAAAAATGCACCCCTAAGTACATGCGAGAAATAGCCATTAACAAGCACAGGATACCAGCAAGCACCCGTGTATAAGGCAATGGAAAAACCAAAGCTATGCCACCAAAAAATGCTACTGCACCACTCACATGCCCGGAAGGAAAACCAAAAGAAGACAACCTGTTCACACGGTAATAGGCTATTACATCGTCAGGTAGCATTTCCCAAAAACTTGCTGCTCCCCGTTTAGCAAACAAAATATTGGGCGGATTGTAGTTAGTTCCCAAAAATCGCAGTGTATTATCTACATCTAACGGGCGGGGCAATGCCAATAATTCTTTTAAAAATGTTGTTACTATGGCTACTCCAAGCAAAACCTGCAACAATCCTATACCTTTGTGGGCATCTACCCCAAAAACGATAATCAACAAAGCAGCTATGTAAAATGGTTGATACCCCAAGCGGCTCACATATTGCATAAGCAGTTGAAGCCATTGGTAGTCAAGAGATTGCAAAAAGTGATTGACTTCGGTTTGAAACATGCTGATGTTTTTTGTATCATAAATTACGCTAGCATTTTTAAACATTCAAACCTTTGCCGTATTTTTCAACTTTGCTTTTATTTGGGCATATGGATGCTTCAATAGAACAAGCCTTTCAACAAATGGAACATTGGCGAGCAGTCATGCAACAGCTAGTAGCCACCTATTCACCTGAACAACAGCGGTTTCACCCCAGTAAGGACCAGTGGTCTATGTTGCAAGTAATGAAACACCTCGTTATTGCCGAAGCAGGCATTCTGAATGCCATCAAGAAAAGCGTGCAAAAACACAATTTGCAAGACAACAATCTTGTACAAAAGATGGCTTACCTGCTCACCAAAACTATTTTGCGCTTACCTGTCAAAATCAAAGCTCCTGTGCAAGCACTTATTCCCAACGAAGAAACTGATTATGATAAAATAATTGCCGAATGGAATGTTTTGAGAAAAGAGTGGCGTATTTTTTTAGAAAGTTTTCCTGCCAACTTATACAATAAAAATGTTTTTAGACACCCGGTTGCGGGCTTTTTCAACATACATCAATCTATCGATTTTTGCTGCTATCATATCAAGCACCATTTACAACAAATAGACCGTATTGACCAAGCTATCAAACACACCTCAGCCATAAGTGCATCATAACAAGTCTATTTATTAACTTAAAAAACCATGTTGTCGGCATTGTGTAAGTTAATTTTTAAAATAGTTGGCTGGAAAGCGATAGACTATTCGGAAAGATTAACAGCCTATCATCCGCCCGTTACCAAATTTGTAATGATTGTTGCTCCACATACCAGCAACTGGGACTTTATGGTAGCACTTATTGCACGCTACATACTTGGCTATGGCAACAACACTAAATTTTTAGGCAAACACACACTTTTCAAACCGCCTTATGGATGGTTGTTTTATGCTCTTGGCGGCACCCCTGTGAATAGAACTCAGCACAACAACCTCACCGAACAAGTTGCAGCTAAATTTGCGCAAGCAACCGGTGAATTGGGAGTGGTGATTGCCCCCGAAGGAACGCGCAAATACACGAACCAGTGGAAAAAAGGGTTTTACTACATTGCACTGAAGGCAAATGTTCCTATTCTACCGGTTTGTATCGACTACAAAAACAAGGTTATCAGTGTACATCCCCCTTTCTTCCCTTCTGGCAATGCAGAGGCAGACATAGCACAACTGAAAAAATACTACCGCAAAGACATGGCGCTCTACCCTGAACATTATGCATCGGGGGAATCTGCTGAGCTCATGCTTGAAAAATAGTAGATAGCCGCTTGAGGTTAAATAGCTGATTGTCCACTACTCACTTTATTTTAATAGACAACGCAAATTAAAATCTTGCAATCATGAATTTGGCAGATTTTCGTACGTATGCACACCATTTGGTGGATTGGATGGCGAATTATTTGGAAAATATAGAACACTACCCTGTAAAACCTTCTGTTCAGCCGGGCGAAGTTATCAGTCAAATCCCCCAACACCCCCCTATACAAGGAGAAGACTTTTGGCAAATAATGGCAGATTTTCAGCAAATTATTTTGCCGGCTATGACGCACTGGCAGCATCCGGGTTTTATGGCATACTTTCCTGCCAACAGCAGCCCCCCCTCAGTATTGGCTGAAATGTTAACAGCTACCTTAGCTGCACAATGTATGATATGGCAAACCTCGCCTGCTGCTGCTGAGCTGGAAGAGCGCATGCTCCAATGGCTTGCTCAGTTGTGTGGATTGCCAACTTCTTGGCACGGGGTTATTCAAGATACAGCCTCTACTGCAACGCTTTGCGCCATACTGACCGCACGAGAACACTACAATATCAACCAACCCGGCATTATTAACCAAAAAGGATACAGCCAACAGCCTGTTTTTCGCGTGTACTGCTCTACAGAAACGCATAGCTCCATAGAAAAAGCTGTGCGTATAGCGGGTATCGGTAGCGAAAATTTGATAAAAATTTCAACTAATGAAAATTTCGCCCTTAAAACCGATGAATTAGTAAATAAGATAAACCAAGACCGTCAATTGGGTTATGTTCCACTTTGTGTAGTAGCTACATTGGGCACTACCAGTTCCACAGCCATAGACCCCATAGAAAAAATTGGCATAATTTGTCAAGAAAATCGTATTTGGTTGCATATTGACGCTGCCTATGCCGGAACCGCGCTGATGCTGCCCGAATATCGGCACTTGGCAGCGGGGTTGCACCTAGCCGATAGCTACGTGTTTAATCCGCACAAGTGGATGCTTACAAACTTCGACTGCACTGCCTACTACGTGAAAGATAAAGCTGCTCTTTTGCGAACTTTTGAAATTACGCCCGAATATTTGAAAACGCCTTTGGATAGGGTGGTAAACAACTACCGCGACTGGGGCATCCCACTAGGGCGTCGTTTCAGAGCGCTCAAATTGTGGTTTGTGCTGCGTAGTTATGGCGCCGAAGGTATTCAGGCTATGCTGCGCCATCATATTTCACTGGCAAAGCAGTTTGAGCAATGGTTGCTTGCCGACGGACGCTTTGAAATAATGGCACCCGTTCATTTTAATTTAGTATGCTTCCGCCTCAAACCGACTCCCCATGAGTCGATTGAGGCAATTAATCAAAGAAATAGCCAGTTATTAGCTGCCATTAATCAAACCGGGCGCTATTTTTTAACCCATACTAAACTCAACGGATGCTACACCATACGCGCTGTTTTTGGGCAAACCTATGTACAAGAACGGCATGTAGTGGCACTGTGGGAACTGATACAGGCGCTGCTATAATTGAAGTACAACAGCAAATCATACAAAAAATATCACCCCGAGGAAATTTAGCAACTCCTCGGGGGTGTTGTAAGTCCAATTAGTTCAACCATTCTAGGCTTCGGTTGAGGAAAGCAGTTAAGTCTTTGCCATTGAGCATGTTTTGCGCCAGTAGCGCTAGGTCATAAGTATGGCGGGCAATTTTTTCTTTCTCTTCTGGCGTTTGTGCTTTTACTAATTTGTTGATAAGTGGGTGATTGCCATTGATGACAATGCTCATTTGGTCAGGCATTTGACGGGCATAGTCCATTCCGCCACCTACCATAGCCATTTCCTTCATTCGGCGGAAAAACTCTGGCACAATAATGCTTACCGGCAACTCGTCGGAGGAGAGTGCCGAAACAGTAACTGTATCTTTGCCGCTGATTTTCTTATACAACTCTGTTACTTCTTTTTTCTCTTCTTCTGAAAGAATAACTGTTGAAGTGTCAGTTTTTTCGATTAGTTTGTCAATAGTTTCAGCGTCTACTCGTTTGAGTTGAACTTTCTCAAACTTGCGTTCTAAGAAGCCTGCAAAGTGGCTGTCAATAATGCCGTTGAGCAGCAGCACGTCGTAGCTGCGTTTTTGAGCAGCTTGTACGTACATGTCTTGTTTTTCGGGATTGTTGGTGTAAAGAATAATCAAGTTGCCGTTTTTGTCGGTCTGATTTGCTTTGATGTGTTCTTTGTATTCGTCAAAGGTGAAGTATTTTCCTTGAGTATTTTTCAGCAAGGCAAAAGCAGCTGCTTTTTCTGCAAATTTATCGTCGCTTATCATGCCAAATTTGACAAACACCTCTATGCCCTCCCATTTTTGCTGATAGGCTTCGCGGTCTGCCTTAAACAATTCCTGCAGTTTGTCGGCAACTTTTCGCGTGATGTAGTTGTTTATTTTTTTCACATTGCTATCGGCTTGCAGAAAACTGCGGGAAACATTGAGCGGAATATCGGGGGAGTCAATTACGCCATGCAACAAAGTAAGGAACTCTGGCACAATATCTTTTACCTCGTCGGTAATGAATACCTGTTTTTGGTAAAGCTGTATTTTGTTGCGATTCACCAATTCATTTTTTACTCGGGGGAAGAATAAAATACCTGTCAGGCGGAAAGGATAATCTACGTTGAGGTGAATCCAGAAGAGCGGGTCTTCTGCTAGTGGGTAAAGTTCATGATAAAAGTTGAGGTAGTCTTCATCTTTCAGTTCGGTAGGGTTTTTAATCCAAAGTGGTTGTGTATTGTTGATTACCTCATTTTCTAAGGCAACTTCTATGGGCAAGAATTTACAATATTTGGTAAGAATTTCGCGCAGGCGGTAGGGCTGTAAAAATTCTTCTGAGTCAGGGGCAATGTGCAAAATAATATCGGTACCGCGTTCAGCTTTTACTGCTGGCGAAATTTCAAACTCGGTGCTGCCATCGCAACTCCACTGGGCTGCTTCGGCTCCTTCTTGCCAAGACTTGGTGATGATGCGTACTTTTTCAGCCACCATAAAGGCAGAGTAAAAGCCTAGGCCAAATTGCCCGATTAGTTGCTGACTTTGGTCTTTGTCCTTGTATTTTTCAATGAATTCTTTTGCACCTGAAAAGGCAATTTGGTTGATGTATTTTTTGATTTCTTCGGCAGTCATGCCAATACCTCTGTCGCTAACAGTAATGGTTTTGGCATTTTTATTTACACTGATTTTGATGCGCGTATCTCCTATTTCGCCTTTGAATTCGCCCAGAGCTGCAAGGCTTTTTAGCTTTTGTGTAGCATCAACTGCATTAGAAACCAGTTCGCGTAGGAAAATCTCGTGGTCGGAGTAAAGGAATTTCTTGATGATAGGAAAAATGTTCTCTGTATGAATAGAGATAGTGCCTTTCTCTTGCATATTTTCATCAGACTTTAAACCCAAGCGGGAAATTGTCTAATTTCGTGCCACTACCGATGGTGCATTATAGGCAATTGCAAACTGACAAAAAGTCAGCTTAGCAAGCAAGTTTCTTTTTCATGCGGCATATTTTGGCACCCTCAGCTTGTTCCACTACAATTTCATCCATAATTTTTTTGACCAAAAGTAACCCAATGCCATTGCGCTTTTTTTCGCAAAGAATCTGATGCACACTAGGAACTTCATAGTGTGTCAAGTTGAAACTATCGGGCTTGGTATCTTTTACTTCAAAAAGGATTCCGTCAGCTGCGCGGCTGATGGTAATATCGAGCCGGTCATCGGAGTTACAACTGTGAGCGTGAATAATTAGGTTGGCACATACTTCGTCCAGAGCAAGCATCATCAAATACTGCTGCTCGTCAGTAATTTGCCATTCGCTCAATACCTCTTTTGTGAACTGCCGGAGCATATTCAACGATTCGCGTTTGCAGTCAACGCTAATATGATGCTCCCATTGCTGTTGTAGCTTCATCAGTGGTGGCGTAAATTTTTACTACCTGATCTAATCCTAATATTTTAAATACGTTGTTAATTTTTTGGCTTACATTACAAAGTGCAAAAGATATTTGTTTTTCTTCACACTCACCGTGCCGCGAAATAAAAACGCCAATACCCGGAGAAGATATATATTCCAATGCCGAACAATCTACTACTACTGCTGCTGGCTTTTGGGCAATTACACCTTCCAAAGCATTGTCTAAAATAAGTGCAGAACTTGCATCAAGTTCGCCATGAACAGAAACAACTGTTACCCGATTTTCAACTTTTGTTTTTACTTCTACCATTTTAACGTTTTTTTACGGTTACGGTTGTGTTAAGATTCGTTTTTTAATAATGCAAAACTACCAATTATTTATTTTGTGGAGCGGCACCAATTTTCTAAACTGTTAGCATAAAAAGTTTTTGAAAGTGCTGACAATAAACGCGAATGATGCCGCTAGCTGTTGGAACAATGTAATTTATCTCACCGCTGCACGTTGCCGTTGGGTGCGTGTGGCTTGTTTCATCAATCCATGTAAAAAAAGATACCTACCAGAAAATTATGCTGGTAGGTATCGCGGTGATAAATTGCTACTATAACCGTTGAGGCTGGGGTTCAGCAGCATTGCTTTAGCATGCTCGCAAATAACCATATTTTAGGGCAGTAAATAATGATTTCACATGCAATTAAATCTTGACTGCCCAGCACACTATATGAGCGACTATGTTTTTGAAGATTACTCTATCCATGACTGATAGTAAACGCCATCGTCGAGCTGCATGGCTTGTTCAGTAAGCGCCAATGGGCGGAAAGTGTCTATCATGACGGCAAGTTCTTTGGTTTCTTTTTTACCAATACTGCGTTCCATAGCTCCCGGATGCGGTCCGTGCGGAATGCCACCCGGATGTAAAGTAAACATGCCCGGCTCTACATCGTTGCGGCTCATAAAGTCTCCATCTACGTAGTAGAGAATCTCCTCTGAGTCGATGTTGCTATGGTTGTATGGAGCAGGTACAGCTAACGGATGATAGTCGTATAAACGCGGACAAAACGAGCACACTACCAAAGCATCTGTTTCAAAGGTTTGATGCACGGGTGGGGGCTGGTGAATGCGCCCCGTGATAGGTTCGAAATTGTGAATGCTAAAACCGTAAGGGAAATTGTAACCATCCCAACCCACTACGTCAAATGGATGAGAGGCATATATAATTTCGTGAATGGTGTTTTGTTTTTTCACCTTGATGAGAAAGTCGCCTTTTTGGTCGTAGGTTTCCAAATCGGCAGGCAATTTGTAGTCGCGTTCGCAATAGGGCGAGTGCTCCAACAGTTGTCCAAATCCGTTTCGATAGCGCTTAGGTGTGTAAATAGGTGAACGGGATTCCATCCACAAAAGTCGGTTATCGGTACTATCGAAGGAGAGTTGATAAATCACACCGCGGGGGATAATCAAATAGTCGCCGTACTCAAAAGGAATACTGCCCATTTGGGTACGCAACGTACCACTGCCGCGGTGAATAAAAAGCATTTCGTCGCACTCGCCATTTTTGTAAAAGTAGTCGGTCATGCTGTGGCGAGGTGCGGCTACGCCAATGGTGCAGTCGTTATTAACAAACAGCGGAATGCGGCTTTCCAGATAATCGTCGGCAGCGGGTGCTTGGAATCCGCGCAGCTTGCGCGCTTTAATATTGTGAGCAACAGCAATTTTGGGTGCCACACTGTACGAATGAACAATCTCTTTGACCATAGTGGGGCGATAGATGTGGTACATCAATGAAGACATACCCGAGAAGCCCTCTGTGCCAAAAAGTTGCTCGTAATAATAACCGCCTTGTGGCTTTTCAAAAATAATGTGTCGTTTATGCGGAATTTTACCGAGTTTGTGATAGATAGGCATGGCTGATGATTAATTGACATGACATTAATTAGTGTAACAATAATAGTGGTTTTTTGTTAAAACTCCAATGCGTCAATGATTTTCTTCTACTCTTCCTGTTGATGCGATGAGGCACCGGGCAGTTTACCTGTTAGTTTTCGGTAAATCTCGTCCATATTGAGCCTGCCTTCTACAAGGAATTTTCGCAGCTGTGTATTGAGGTAAGAAACAATCATCAGCAATCCGCCGACAATAATCATTAACAAAATTTGTGTAAAACGTGAAACTCGCCAAATATCGTACGCTAACAGTTTGAGCAGCATCACTCCCAGTAAGGCTGATGCGATAATGCGAAAATCTTTGATACGCCATTTCACTCCTAATAGCATAAAACCGAGAGCTATTAGTAACCAAAGTATTGGATAGAAAAATAGCTGTGTTTGGTCTAACAACCTATCTAAACTTTCCTGAAAAGATTGCTGTGGGTTGTACCCAAACAATACGTAGAGGTGGTCGAGCTCAGCAGTAAGGTGAAACACTAATGCTGCACACGCCAACCAAACTGAGTAGTCTATATTAGCAAAGTGGACATCCTGCTCGCTGTTTGGCTCCTGTTCAGTTGCTACCGATTCAGGTCGGAAAACACCATATTTGTAGGAAAGCAACAAGTAAATAGCAGTTAGGTCAAGGGCGAGATTGATGTAGTGTACAAAAAACCACGATGCTTTTGCTGTTCCTAAAAGAAAGGCATTGCGCAAGTCTATTACTTTCGGATGAGCAAACACAATGTAAGAAATGACTGCTGTCATGAGGGTATAATGGGCAATATTTTGAAAACGGGCATTGCCTGTGCGCATAGCTACTACCCACAAAAGCAAAGCAAAAACCGTATTGTAGATACCTATCACCAATCGTTCTAACGAAGGATGTGCAAAGTGGTGATAGGTAAACTCCATATTGCCACACAAGTACAATAACACCACACTGACCGTTAAAAATAATACCTGCAATTTGGGGGCTTCGTAAGTAAGGAACATCAGCCGCTCCGATGTTTGGTTTGCTTGCATGCGCACTAAAATGAAGGACACTACATATGCTATCACAGCAGCTGCTGTTGCCAACACGGCATCATTAAAAAGAAAAACCGGAGCACTATCGCCAGTATAGGTATTGAACCAAATGATTAGCAACATGAGCAATGAAGCGGCAAAAGTTAGTACGGCTACGTCGCGGAAAAGTGCAACTTGCCAGTAGCGCGACAACAATAGCAGCAATACTGTTTCAACAAGCCATATCAGATGTAAGTTTTTAGCAGTGTGCCAAATGAGAATGGCTCCAATACTTACGCCTAAAAGCGCAAAGGTTTGTAAGTATTTTCTAATGTACTTGTCGGATTGAGGCTTATTGTAAAGCCACCAGCCTACCGAGCCGTTGAGCAAGCTAATAGCAATAAGCCACCAGCCAAAATATTCGCCTACTAAAAAATGAGCGCTTAGCAAGCGATAGACCATAAATATGAAAAAAAAGACATTGAGCGAAAAGAAAAATAAGTCTCGCTCGCTCATTGGCACTTGGGTTTGGTCGTTGGGTAGCGGGCGTAAGCTATGCAGCACGTGCATAGCAAAGTAAGTCAGGTAAAACAACGTGCTGAATGTGAGACCAATTTGTAGCATAGCTACACTACCCAAATTGACGCGCCATGCCCAACCTATGAAAATCAGTACAGTGGCTACAAAAGACAAATAGTTGAGTAGTGTCCATTGTTTGAAGTAGGCAATAGCAATAGTTACGCAAGTAATGAGCAGCAGATAGCCAAAGAAATACTCGTAGTACACTCTCTCTCCGCTGATAACAAAGGGAGTTAGGTAAGCACCTATAATAGCTAAAACAGCAAAATAGCGCTGTTCGTAGTGTAGGGAAAGCCACAACGATAGCCCAACAATGCACAGCATGAAAAAGAAAGCAACAGGATGGCTTAAAAAGTAGTATTCCTTAAATGCCAAGTAATTGGTGTAATACAAAATGAACAGCGCCGAAGTAGCAAACAGCAAGCTAAAAGTTTCGTTACTGTTTTCCATTCGCTTAGCAATGGCAAACAAAATACCCGAAGTCAGCAGCCCGATGGCAACGCGAGCTGCCTCGGGCAAAACGCCTTCGGCAATGCCATAGCGAATGAGCATAGCAACACCAAGCGTAAAAATTAGGGCGGCTATTTTGCTAAAAACATCTTCATAAATAAAACGCTCAAAGTCGTCTTTGCTTTTGGAAAGTCTTTCCAGAATCATCTGTCGCGTTTTTTCATACGACAGTCCTTTTCTCTTAGCCACCTCTGCTCTAATTTGTTCTTCCAACTCATCTTCATCGGGCTCGAGAAAAGCTTTCAGATATACTTTTTGTTCTATCTTTTTCCAATCAATGGTAGTATCGGGTTGGTCTTTCCTTTCGTTTGTCGAACGCTTTCTAGGGGGTACGTAGAACGGATAGTGGCTTAGGTCGTAGTCCTTAGTGGCTTCGGACAAGCCTTTTTCCCGCAAAAGCCGATATGCGTCGTCTTCCAGTAAAGGGTTGTAGTCTCCTTTGGACTGTTGGATGGCTTCCCGATTTTCTAATATTTCAGCTACAAAACGGTCTATTTGCTCGGAGAGCGGGTCAGAAGGTTGCTGAGGGAGGTGTTCGTCCTCAGATGGAGGAGTGTGATGTTCGGGACTGTCAGCCACTTGTGTAAAGATTTACAGAAAGTTACGAACTTCTGCTTTTAAAAACTTGAGTGCTTGCCCCGTAATGTCATCATTTTGGGCAATAATATTACTCATAATGGCTTTGGCTAATTGAATAGAAGGTGCCTCGGGGGGTACTTCGGTAGCAGAGTGGTTAATCATGGCAACCATATTGTCCATAGCAGAGCGAATTTTCTCCCAAGCCTCATCGCTCATATATACTTGCTGCGAAAAATTATGAGCAAACTCGTTGCGAATTTCTTCTAATAAAACACTCTGCAACTGAATGGCATTCATTTCGCTATTGTTGAGGCGCATAAGCAGGTTGGGGGCAGAAATGCGCTCTAAAAAAAGCGCCATGCGTTCGTAGGCTTGCAAACGCAGTGGCAAAGAAACATCTATATACTTGGCTTTCAGCTCTACCAAACGCCGTTCAAAGTCCTTGTTTAGAAAAGCGCGGATGGTCAGATACATGCCATACAGTACAATACCAGCAGGAAGGATAATTTTTAACAATTCGATTGTGAATTCCATAGCGTATATTTTTTCACAGTATTTGAAATTAGCTAATCTGCCTACTTTTGCTGCAAATTTCGTTTAAAAAAACATGGAACTGCAACCTGTCAGCATTACTCCCACAGCAGCAAACGAAATTCGCTACATCATGCAAAACAAAGGCATTCCAGAAGGCTATGCCCTGCGCGTGATAGCAGAAGGCACTTCGGGCTGTGGTGGTGCACGTTTCCGACTGGGTTTCGACAAGCCTCGCGAAGGCGATCAACAATACATTACACAAGATATTCCTGTGCTGTACGAAAAGCGCCACCTGATGTTTCTGATGGGGCTGGAAATAGATTTTGAAGAACGCGAAACCGAGCGAGGATTTGTCTTCAACCGGAAATAAAAGGTTTGCCGAATAGATGCAACAAGTGCATCACTGCCAAGCGGTAGCCATTTAACCCGCAGCCAACAATACTGCCCTTCGCATGTAGGCTAATGTAGCTATGATGCCGAAAAGGCTCGCGAATATGGATATTGGAAATATGTACCTCTACCACTGGCGAGGAAATAGCAGCAACCGCATCACCTAAGGCTACGGAGGTATGTGTTAGCCCGCCTGCATTGAGTACGATGCCTGTTTGGCTAAACCCAACCTCGTGCAATTTGTCAATGAGCAGCCCCTCGTGATTAGACTGGAAATAAGACAAGTGTATTGAGTTGCTAAATTCCTTTTTCAACTGGTTGAAAAAATTTTCAAAAGTAATACTGCCATAAATTTCAGGTTCGCGTTTGCCTAACAAATTGAGGTTAGGTCCGTTTATAATGATGATTTCCGTCATCGCAAGTGCGAATTTACCGTTGTAATTTCGTCCAAAATACGAACTTTATGCAAATCTCCGATATTCGCAAGGAATATACCCGACATACTTTAAATGAAACAGATGTAGCAGCCTCGCCATTTGAACAGTTTCGCAAATGGTTTGAAGAAGCCCTACAAAGCGGGCTGGCTGAACCTACGGCTATGAACTTAGCCACCGTTGGGTTAAATGGGCGCCCTTCTTCTCGGATTGTCTTGTTGAAACACCTCGATACGGGCTTTGTATTTTTCACGAACTACAATAGCCGCAAAGGTGCCGACTTGCAACATAATCCGTATGCAGCACTCACTTTTCACTGGGTAGAGTTAGAACGACAAGTGCGCATAGAAGGACGAGTGGAAAAAGTAGAAGCGACACTTTCAGACGAATACTTCAACAGTCGCCCGTTGCTCAGTCGGATAGGAGCTATTGCCTCCGAGCAAAGCCAACCTTTGCCCGACAGAACTGTATTAGAAGAAAAGATGCGAATACTAGAAGCCCAATATGCTAACCAACAGCCACCTCGCCCTCCTCATTGGGGAGGCTATCGGTTACTGCCCGATTATTTTGAGTTTTGGCAGGGGCGCCCCAGTCGCTTGCACGACCGCATCGTGTACGAACCTGCCGCAGGTGAAACTTGGAAAATTTATCGTTTAGCTCCTTAACAACCCAAACCAAGTTGGTTTATTCGGTCAGCCATTGCTTGGCTTGCTGTACGGTGTCAAAATAGCGAGGTGCATCATACTTATCGGCTATTCCATCTTCTTCCATGAGCTGTTCCAGCGATACTTGCGCAAAAATGTCGCTACTTACCACAATAGCTATGCGTTTCAGGCTCATGGTGCGCGGTGCAATTTCCTTTGCCGTCCATTCTTGTAATTCAGGGCCGATGGTGAAGCGAAGATGGCGTAAATCGAGCAACAAGCGCTGTGGTTGATAGGTTTCGCAAAAGCCCGCGTAAGCAGTCATGTTAAACTTAAAATCCTCATCTGCCATCCGCTCATCTGCATCGGGAGTGTAGATGTAGCTGATAATCGAATTGGCAGCATCCCACTCGATAACAACGTACTTAGACTCATGTAGTTTCATACCAATAGGTTATGTTTACTGAACGAAAAAATATCATCCCAATTTATGATTTATGAATAAAAAAACAAATAAGCCATAAAAATAGCAGCTATGATGCCGGCAGCATCGGCAATTAAACCACAAGTGAGTGCATAGCGCGTGTTGCGAATACCCACCGAACCAAAGTAAACGGCTAACACATAAAAGGTAGTTTCGGTAGAGCCCTGAATAATGCTTGCCAGCCTTCCTACGAAAGAATCGGCTCCATAGGTTTTCATAGCATCGAGCATCATGCCGCGTGCTCCGCTGCCGCTAAGTGGCTTCATGAAAGCTGTTGGCATAGCAGGCACAAACTCAGCATTGAGCCCTACTGCCTGCATGCTCCACCGCAAGCCCTCTATTAAGTAATCCATTGCCCCAGAGGTGCGAAAAACCCCAACAGCCACCAAAATAGCTACTAAGTAGGGAATGATGCCCACAGCTATCTGGAAACCCTCTTTTGCTCCCTCAATGAACGATTCGTACACATTAATGCGCCTATGCCAAGCTAGTAATAAAAATCCGATAATGACGGCAAACAATATTAGGTTGCTGGCTACTGTGGAAATTAGGCTTATTTGTGCCTGCGGAAGCGTGCTCAAATAAAAGATTAGTGCCGCTACAAACACAACCAACCCACCTAAGTATGCCAGTACTACTTTGTTTAGTAGGTTGATTTTTTGATAGCATGCTACGGCAACCATGCCCACAAGGGTAGAAAAAAAAGTAGCCAGTAAGATAGGGATAAATACATCTGAGGGGTCGGCGGCGCCCATTTGTGCCCGATATACCATAATGTTGATAGGGATGATGGTCAGCCCAGAGGTATTGAGCACTAGAAACATAATCTGCGCATCGGAGGCGGTCTCTTTGCTTGTATTGAGTTCCTGCATCTCGCGCATGGCTTTCAAGCCCAAAGGAGTGGCGGCATTGTCTAAGCCAAGCATATTTGCCGAAAAGTTCATTAGAATGGAACCAATAACCGGATGGTCAGGGGGTAGTTGGGGAAACAACCGGTGGAAAAACGGACGCACGGCTTTTGCCAGCAGTTGAACTGCCCCTCCTTTCTCGCCAATGCGCATGAGCCCCAGCCACAGGGTCATCACTCCTGTTAGCCCCAGCGAAATTTCAAAGGCTGTTTTAGATGTCTCGAAAGTGTTTGCTACAATTTTTTGAAAAACTTCCGTGTCGCCCAAAAAAATGAGCTTTACAAGTGCTACCAAGAAGGCAACAAAGAAGAATATCAGCCAAATGTAGTTGAGTACCATGTTTTTACTTGAGTTTTGCCATGCCGCCGTCCACACCTATCACCTGTCCGGTAATCCAACTTGCAGCAGAAGATAGCAAAAAAATAGCGGCATCTGCTGGGTCTTGCGGCTCCCCTACCCTTCCGATGGGATGTCTTTTGGCAGAGGCTTCTTCTTTTTCGGGAGAAGAAAGCAAAGTTTGGGCAAGTGGCGTTCGAGTAAGGGAGGGAGCCACTGCATTAACGCGAATTTTGCTTGGTGCAAATTCAGCGGCTAATGCACGCATCATTCCTTCTACTGCACCTTTGGCAGCCGAAATACTAGCGTGAAAACCCATGCCCACTGAAACAGCAACCGTGCTAAATAGCACAATAGAAGCACCTTCTGGTGCTTTTCTAAGCAAAGGCAGTGCTGTTTGAATTACTTTCACGGCTCCTAGTACATTTATTTCAAAGTCTTTGCGGAAATCGTCCAAAGTGAGGCGATTAAACGGTTTTAGGGTGATGCTTCCCGGGCAGTAAACTAGACCATCTAAGTGGTTGGGAAGATTTTCTAAGTGGGCGTTAGGGTCTAACACATCGTAGATAATGTGCCCTGCAATATCTAAACCTGCAGGGAAACGTCGTGAAGCTGAGTATACGCGAGCACCGGCATCAATTAAACGGTGTGCCATGGCATAACCAATACCAGAGCTTGCTCCTACAATCAGTAGGTTTTTTCCCTGAAAATTGAGCATATGGTTGAGTTTTTAGTATTCCAACTGCAATGTACGCAATCCTTTTTAGACTGTATCAAACAAATTGCGCACGCCAATTTTGCGACTGACTGTAAACCCCTCGCCATACAATTTTCTAATGGCTTGTCCCATTTCGCGAGCACGCCCTTTGAGGAAATCTAAGAATTCAGGAGTAGCAATAAAAGTAGGTTCATTGTTCATGCCCGGCAGGTAAAACTGGGTCTGATATGCCAAAATGGCTTGCATTTTTTGCTCCCAGTAGTCAGAAATATCTACAATTAGGTCAGGTTCAACATAGTTGCTTTGCAACATGTGAAAAACCTGCTCAGGTCGCCAAGCTTGTTGGGGTTTGCCATCAAAAACAGTGGCTATTTTTTTGAGTCCAGCAAGAAAACAAGCCTCTTCGGTAAGTTGTGCAGCACGGGCATGGTCGGGGTGTCGGTCTTGAATGGCATTAGCAATGACAATACGGGGCTGGAACCGGCGAATTTGAGTAATCAAGGCGCGCTGGTGTGCTTCGTCGTTGGCAAAAAAGCCATCCTTAAAGCCCATGTTCTCTCGTACAGCAAGCCCCATGATGCGAGCTGCTTCTGCTGCCTCGCGGGCTCGTGTTTCTACCGTGCCGTTAGTACCTAACTCTCCGGCTGTTAGGTCAATAATACCTACCTTGTAGCCTTGTGCAATATGAGCAATCAGTGTGCCGCCGCAACCCAGTTCAGCATCGTCAGGATGCGCCATAATGGCTAAGATATCCAATTTCATGGCGCAAAATTGATAGATTTGCCTCGCAAAACCTGAACACACATGAAATTTGCCACTAAAGCCGTTCATGCGGGCGTGCATCCAGACCCTACTACGGGGGCTATTATGACGCCTATCTACCAAACCTCTACTTATGTGCAACACTCGCCCGGCAAACACAAAGGTTACGAGTATGCACGTACGCAAAACCCCACACGCGACGCCTTACAGACAAGCCTTGCCGCATTGGAAAATGGCAAACATGCATTTTGTTTTGCCTCAGGATTAGCCGCCATAGACACCGTAATTAAAACCTTACAACCCGGCGATGAGGTAATAGCTACTAATGACCTCTACGGTGGCACTTATCGGTTGTTTGTGCGCGTTTTTGAAAAATATGGCATTCGCTTCCAATTTATCCCTATGCACAATGCTGATGCTGTTGTACCTCATTTGACACCGCAAACCAAGCTATTGTGGATTGAAAGCCCTACGAACCCTCTGCTGAACATTGTAGATATTGAACGCATTTGCCAACTGGCACATCACCATGGCGCTAAGGTAGCAGTGGACAACACCTTTGCCTCTCCTTACCTGCAAAACCCGCTTGACTTAGGAGCTGACCTAGTGATGCACTCGGTAACCAAATACATTGCTGGGCATTCGGACGTAGTAATGGGAGCGCTCATTACCAATGATGACCAATGGGCAGACCAATTCAAATTTTTGCAAAATGCCGCAGGAGCTGTTCCAGCACCTATGGACTGTTTTTTGGTATTGCGCGGAATCAAAACGCTGCACTTGCGCATGAAAGCCCATTGTGAAAATGGAAAAATAGTAGCTCATTTCCTTGCCAATCATCCCAAAGTGGGGCAAGTTTGGTGGCCCGGGTTGCCTTCGCATCCTAATCATGCCGTAGCAGCCCGTCAAATGCGCGATTTTGGCGGCATGGTTTCTTTTACCCTTACAGATGACCGCGTGGAAAATGCCATTCGCCTAATGGAAAACTTGCAACTATTTAGCCTTGCTGAAAGTTTGGGCGGTGTGGAATCGTTATGTGGGCACCCAGCTACTATGACGCATGCTAGCATTCCCAAACAGGAGCGCGAAAAAGCAGGGCTCCGCGATTCACTTATTCGGCTTAGCGTAGGCATTGAAGATGCACAAGACCTCTGTGAAGATTTGGAACGTGCTCTGGCTTTGGTGTAGCACAAACAAGCAGGCACCACTGTGAGCATGCATAATTGGGAAACCGACATTCTTATCTGCATGTCAAATTTCAGCTCACATGTTGCAATAGTTGGCAGCATTACTATTCGTTGCTTATGTCTGCATAAACAACCACAAACCGATAGGTGCCTGCTTGTGAACAACTCTCGTGGTGTGTGTCTCCACACACCACGGCGAATTTACACAGGCGCTTACAAGTTTTTCAAGATAAAGTCTGTCATCATCTGGTAGAGGTGAATGCGCGTGATACCACCGTAGATACCATGGTTGCGGTCGGGATAGTAAAATGACTCAAACTGTTTGTTAGCAGCAATGAGTGCATTTTGCAGCGCTACCGCATTTTGAAAATGCACGTTGTCGTCGCCTGTGCCATGTATCAGTAAAAACTTTCCTTTTAGCTTGTCAGCGTGGGTAACAGGGGAGTAGTCGTCGTAGCCACTGGGATTATCTTGCGGACGCTGCAAAAACCGCTCGGTGTAGATAGTGTCATAAAAACGCCAGTTAGTAACAGGTGCCACGGCAATAGCGGCTTTGAATACGTCATTGCCCAGCAACAAACAAAGCGAACTCATATAACCGCCATAGCTCCATCCCCAAATGCCAATGCGACTTTTGTCTACATAGGGTAAAGTAGCCAGATATTGAGCAGCTGCTATTTGGTCTTCGGTTTCGTATTTGCCCAAGCGGGCGTATGTAACTTTTTTGAAAGCCTCGCCGCGTCCACCTGTACCTCTATTGTCCACACATGCAATTAAATAACCATTTTGTGCCAACAAGTTATGCCAAAGGTCGTTAGCACCACTTGCATAACTATTCAGTACTTGTTGAGAGCCGGGTCCGCCATACACATGCATCAGTACCGGATAGCGTTTGTTAGCATCAAAATCTGGTGGCTTAATAAAGTACCCATTTAGCAAGGTGCCGTCTGTGGTTTTGAAAGTAAAAAATTCTTTTTGAGAGATGCGGAAGTCAGCAGCAGTTTGTTGCAGCACTTGGTTTTCCTCTAATACTTTTATTAAGCGATTTCCTGCTACTTGGTAGAGCTTTACATTCAGCGGCATTTGGTTGCTGCTATGGTAGCAGAAGTAGTACTTGAAATCGTGGCTCAGATTAATGCGGTTGCTACCAGCCTGTTGAGTAAGGCGTTGTTTATTTTTTCCATCTAAACCAATTCTATAAAAATGCCGCTCCAACGGCGACACTTCCGTAGAAGTGTAGTAAATAACGGGTACTTTGGTGCTTTCGTCAACACCAAGAAAATTATCTACCTCCCACTCGCCCTGAGTGATAGGTCGCACCAGTTTCCCATCGTTGTTGTAAAGGTACAAATGCTTATAGCCACTTTGTTCACTTGCCCAAATAAATTGCTTGCCATTTTTCAGATATACAGCCATATCGAAGTTTTCCGCTTCCAGATAAGTGCTACTGTTTTCTTCTAATATGCGCGTAGTTTTTCCTGTTGTAGCATTGGCATGGAGCAGCTCCATTTTGTTTTGTAGACGATTCAAACGCAATACAGCAAGGGTATTGGGGATATTTGTCCATCTGATTCGCGGCACATACATATCGGTTTCGCTGCCCAATTCTATAACAGTGGTTTTAGCAGTAGACAGCTCATAAATAGATACACTGACAATTGAGTTGTTTTCTCCTGCCTTAGGATACTTAAATCGATAGTCGGTTGGATAAAGCGCATTTGACCAAATTTGCATGTTGTACTCTGGCACTTTTCGCTCGTCGAAGCTGATAAAAGCAATTTTACTGCCGTCGGGCGACCATTCAAAGGCTTTTGCCATGCTAAACTCTTCCTCATAAACCCAGTCCGCACTTCCATGAATGAGCTCGTTGGGTTTTCCGGTAGTCGTAACAGGAATTTCCTTGCCAGATGCTAAGTCTTTGATAAACAAATTGTTGTTTCGAGTGAATGCCACTTTGCTGCCGTCGGGTGAAAATGTGGCGTAAGACTGTTTACCATTTGCCGAAAGTGGTGTTAAAGCCTTTGTAGCAAGGTCGTAAACAAAAAATACTGCTTTGTAAGAGCGGCGATAGATTGGCTCAAAATCGGTGGTGAGCAGTAGCTTGGTTTCGTCGGCACTAAAAGTATAATCGTTGAAAGCAATGTTTAAGCGGCTACCTTCCAGAATAGTCTTAACAGCTTGTCCAGTAGATACATCGTATTGTACAATATCTGCACCGCTCTGGGCAGTGTAGTATCTGCCGTCTTGCATCCAGTTTACGTTATCCACTGAGCGTGGACGCAAGGCACTGTTGCGGTAGATGTCGCTAACAGTGAGCTTTTTTTGTCCGTTTACAGATACTGCCCACAATCCAAAAAACATGGGCAGTATCCACCATTTGCTGTTCTGTTTTATCATAAGTGAGTAGTTTGGAATTAGGCTTGTAAAGATAGACTTCATGCAAGAAAAAAACCTTTGGGCAATACCCAAAGGTTTAGTCAATAATACTCGATCTATGATACTACTTATTTTTCAATGCTGGTTAGAAAGCAGTTGGCTGCGTATTTGCTTAATTTTGTTTTCTTTCAATATCTTAATTTGCATTTCTTGCTCTTCTATCCACTTAACGCGGCTATAGTCTCCTTTGGGATGTTTTTTCTCGTAAGGAATATAAGTAACGCCCAAATCTTTAAAAATATCTCGGTACATATCTTCCAAAATCACGAAGTTTTCGTTGATATTACTTTTCAGCTCAGCTAGTCCTTTTTGTTCTTCGCGAATAAAGGCTTCCACATCGGCAAGAGCTTTGGCGGGCAACTCGGTAGTGGGAGAGGGAGTAGGGCTGCTTTTACTAGCCTGATGTTCAATTGATGTTACAATAGCTTCTTTGTCGGCAATTTCTTGTAAAAGAAGTTGGTGTTTCCATTCCAGTACTTGCTGCTGTTCGGCTGGCGTCATTAAAATCCATTTTTTGCCATAGTAATTTGCCCAAACCTCTAAGTCGTGAGGAGCTTGCTTCACCTTTACCCACTGTTCAGGCTTATTAAGAGGGTCATCTACAAATTGCGCATGTGCAGTGGCAAACGCAAACCAAATAAACAATAAACACAACCACCCTGTTCTGGTTGAAAAAACGTAACTGTGAGTCATAGGGGTAAATGTTAAAACCTCTTAGTTATCTTACGAACGTTCAAAATTATTGTTTTAGTATGTTGCATTTTCTGAAATGTTATGAGTAATATTACTTAGATGAACTTTGTTCAACGAATGTACGATTTTGTAATTATTGGAGGTGGCCTAAGTGGGCTAACTGCTGCTTTGGTGCTTGGCAAAGCAGGTGCAAAGGTGGTATTGCTAGAAAAGAATGCTTATCCGTTTCATCGGGTTTGCGGAGAATATGTTTCGAATGAGGTATTGCCTTTGCTGAGCAGTTTAGGCATTTACCCATTGAAATGGGGGGCTGTACCAATTAGCCGCCTGCAGGTGACCTCGCCCAAGGGCACTTCGCTCACTTTACCACTGGAAAGTGGCGGATTTGGTGTTAGTCGTTATTTGCTTGACGCCCAAATGGCAGCCATGGCAGCTGCTAACGGCGTAGAGGTAATAGAGCGTTGTACGGTAGAACGCATCACAAGCGCTGCCATTAGCGGCTTCGAAGCGGTTAGCAGCAAAGGGCAACGATGGACGGCAAGATGGGCAATTGCTGCACATGGCAAACGCTCCAACTTAGACAAGCAGCTAAACCGGAAATTTTTTGCTCAGCGCTCGCCTTTTGTAGGGGTGAAATACCATGTAAAAATTGCACATAATCAAGATTTAATTGCATTGCATAACTTTGAGGGAGGATACTGTGGTATTTCGCGCATCGAGGCAGACCGATGCTGTTTGTGTTATTTAGTAACGCGTCAGCAGCTTAAAAATCATGGCTCTGTTGCGCAATTAGAAGCGAAAATCTTACATAAAAACCCTTTCCTAAGAGCAATATTTTTGCAAGCTGAAAAACTCTACGATGCCCCTAAGGTTATCAATGAAATTTCCTTTGCAGCTAAAACCACTGTGGAGAACGGTATTTTCATGTGCGGAGATGCTGCAGGTATGATTGCACCTCTTTGTGGCAATGGCATGGCAATGGCTATTCACGGAGGCGCTTTGTTAGCCAACCTGCTGCTACAGTGTGAGGCAGGTAAAATTAGTCGGGAAGAGTTGTACCTGCAATATTTCCAAACATGGCAGCGCCTTTTTGCCACTCGCTTGTGGGTAGGGCGGCAAATTCAGCATTTTTTTGGCTCTTCTCTATTGAGCGAAGCACTGGTAGCAAGTTTGCGCAAATTGCCTTCACTTGCCCAATGGCTTATTAAGCAAACACATGGCAAGCCTATAGACTACTGAGCGAAACATTTGATTGTCAATAGTCATATAGTTTTGCAAAAAAATTGTATCAATATTACTGATAATAAGGGAAACTATGGTTTGCTCGCCGGATAATGTAGGCTTAGATATTGAAACCTTGCTGGTGTTGCTAGACACGCACGTACTTATTGCCACTGATGAGCAGTGGCGAATAAGGCATTGGAGCAACGGTGCTGTTCGGGCAACAGGCTACTTGTGCGAAGAAAGCATAGGGGCTTCCTTTATAAAGCGTTTGAGCGCTGTTTCAGCCGATATTTTAACTGCACTACTTCCTACATCGGGTTTCAGCCGACCTATCCAACTCTCAATGATAGATGCTCACGGGCATAAAAAGTATTTTTCGTTGCAAGTAGCAAGGCAGCAGTCGGGCGGATATTTATTTTATGGCTTGCTTGACGACCGCTCGCATGAAATTCAACCAAAAACAGTAAACGCTACTGAAAATCTGATTTGCATTGATTTTCAAGGCAACCTGATAGGTTTTTCTGAAAAGCATCAAATTTTTCAACCTTACTTAAACAATCTTTTTAGCAAAGAAGAAGGGCGCCAGTTGTTGGAAAGTCTTTCAAAAGGCATTATTTCTGAAACTGAGGCATTGGTGGGCAATCGTTTCTACCGCTTCAATTTTACACCTTTGCCCGCGCAGGGATATATCTACATTCATCCTAAAGACATTACCGACCGCAAACTAACCGAAGAAAAACTTCGCGCAAGTGTTAATTTGTTTCGCTTGCTATCGGAAAATGCCCAAGATTTAATTTGCGTGCACTCCCCTAATGGCGAGCTTCAATATGTTTCCCAGTCGGTTTATGATTTGCTGGGCTACGAACCTTCTCAGTTGGTTTCTCTTTCTCCACACCTGTTTGTTCATCCAGCTGATTGGATAAAACTGGCACGCTACCACCGACGCATCATTCGCAACCGAAGTGCAGAAGCCATTCAATATCGCATTAGGCGCTCCGACGGCACCTATTGCTGGTTTGAAACCATTGCCAAAGCTATTGTAAGCCCTCAAAACAAACTCATCCAAATTCAAAGCACCTCGCGCAATATAGACCAACGCAAAGCCTTTGAGCAAAAACTTATTGAGGCAAGGGAAGAAGCACTGCGCTCTATGAAAGCTAAAGAAACTTTTCTTTCTACCATGAGCCATGAGTTGCGCACGCCGTTAAATGCAGTAGTGGGCATGACTCACCTGCTAATGGAAGAAAATCCTCGCCCTGAGCAAATGCAACATTTACAAACTCTTCGATTTGCAGCAGAGAATCTGTTGGTGCTCATCAACGATATTTTAGATTTCTCTAAAATTGAAGCCGGCAAAATCAGTTTTGAAAACACTGCATTTAACTTGCGCGAACTTATTAGTTCTACGCAAAATACATTTCGCTTGCGAGCAGTAGAAAAAGGTATTTCTTTCCGAGTTAAAATAGCAAAAGACGTTCCTGAGTATGTCAAGGGCGACCCTACTCGCCTTAATCAAATTATTACCAACTTGCTCAGCAATGCCATTAAATTCACCGAACGCGGAAAAGTTGTAATGGAAGTAAAAGTGTTGCAGCAGTCTGCCCAATGCGTTGTTTTGCACTTTTCCGTTTCTGATACTGGAATAGGCATTCCTGAAGAGCAACACCAGCGCATCTTTGAGTATTTTACCCAAGCCTCAGGCGATACCACACGCAAATATGGCGGCACAGGACTGGGCTTAGCTATTGTGAAGCGTTTACTGGAGTTACAAGGTAGTCAAATTTTTCTACAAAGCAAAGAAGGCAAAGGTTCTTGCTTTTATTTTTCGCTTGCGTTCAACAAAACCGACGAACGCCCTCACAAAAGTATATTCATTGGTAGTGTTGCCCCAAAAACTTTACCACAAGAGCTAAAAATTTTACTTGTGGAAGACAATGAAACCAACCGCATAGTAGCTTCTAAATTTATGGAAAAGTGGGGTATTAAACCCGATATAGCCATCAACGGCGTACAGGCTTTACAGGCTTTTCGCCAGCAAAGCTATCAGCTTATTCTTATGGACTTGCAAATGCCTGAAATGGATGGTTTTCAAACTGCTGCTGCTATTCGCCAACTGGAGGCAGCAAAAAACTTACCCCCAGTTCCTATTATTGCCCTAACAGCATCTGTACTGGGCGACGTGCGCAACAAAGTAATACAAGCAGGCATGACCGACTACATCAGCAAACCCTTTCATCCAGAAGAACTATATCGCAAAATACTCTCGCACCTGCTACCCTCTCACCTCAACTCAACAATAACAACTACTCAAAGCGAACCTCCTACTAAAAGCAGCCGCAAACGCAAAAACCAGAATGCTGTTATTTGCTTAGACAGCATAGCAGCATTTGCTATGCGTGATGCCAACTTTGAACGCGAACTGCTGCAAATTTATCTGAAAACTTTTCAGCAACTCCCTCAACAGGTACATACCTGTATCGTACAAGCAGACACACAAGCAATGAATGCCTTGCTTCACAAGGTTAAACCTACCTTGCAAAGTCTAAAAGCAAAGCGCATAGAAAGTCTGTTACGACGCATTTTAAAAGCTATCAGCAACAATGAACCTGCTGACAATGCCTTTCAACAATTAGTGGAAATGTCGGCA
This sequence comes from Bernardetiaceae bacterium, assembly GCA_025056255.1. Classification (GTDB taxonomy): domain Bacteria; phylum Bacteroidota; class Bacteroidia; order Cytophagales; family Thermoflexibacteraceae; genus Rhodoflexus. The sequence continues at coordinate 99,324 of JANWVT010000011.1, forward strand.
ACGGCAAATGAGTTATTGTTGTTGAAACTACAAAACTAAAAAGCAATGAGGCGAGTATTTCAAAAATGGGGGACACAAAAAGTTGTTTTACACTACCTGCGGTGGATAGTAGCTACTGGGATATTGTGCTGCATACTATTTGCAGGGCTGCATATGGCATTTCCTTTGCCTTGCCAAATTAGCTATTCTCGCCTTATTTTAGCACGCGACGGCACACTATTGCAAGCCTACCTGAGCCCAGACGATAAATGGCGCATGAAAACCGAACTACATGAAATTACACCTGAACTGCGCCAAGCATTCATTAATAAAGAAGACCGCTTTTTTTATTATCACTTTGGGGTCAATCCGTTAGCAATTGTACGGGCATTGGTAAAAAATATTATCCAAGGCAAAACTACCTCAGGTGCTTCTACTATCACCATGCAAGTTGCGCGACTACTTGAACCGAAAAAACGCAGCTATGCTCATAAGTTAGTAGAAATTTTTCGGGCTTTTCAGTTGGAGTGGACTTATTCTAAAGAAGAGATTTTGCAGCTGTACCTCAACTTAGTGCCATACGGAGGCAACATAGAGGGCATAAAAGCTGCTTCGCTGCTTTATTTTGGCAGAATGCCCGACAAGTTGAGTTTGGCACAAGCGGTAACGCTCGCCATCGTTCCCAACCGCCCTACTTCGTTAGGATTGGGCAAAAACAATCAGCAACTTGTACAAGCCAGAAACCAATGGCTCCGAAAGTTTCAGCAAGCAGGTATTTTTACTGAGGAGGCAATAGCAGATGCGCTAAGCGAGCCACTTAATGCACAGCGGATACCCCTGCCTTCGTTAGCCCCACACTTGGGCAGGCAACTGCATCGGGCTACCCCTGCATCGGAAGCAAACATTGTTACCTGCATTCATCCCGATATTCAACTCAAAACAATGCAGATTGCAGCTGCCTACGCTAAAAGCATGGCAAAAATAAATGTACATAACACAGCTGTATTGGTAGTTGACAATCGCACACATGAAGTATTGGCTTATGTGGGTTCACAAGATTTCAGCGACAACCTTCATGCAGGGCAAGTGGATGGAGTGCATGCTATTCGCTCGCCGGGTAGTGCCTTAAAGCCTTTGCTCTATGCCTTAGCCTTTGATGCAGGCTTGCTAACGCCCAAAACTGTTATTTCTGATGTACCAGTAGATTTTAATGGCTATTCGCCTGAAAATTTTGACCAAAAATTCAATGGCTACGTTAGCGTTACGCAAGCGCTCACCCATTCGCTCAACATACCGGCTGTTAAAGTTTTACACGAGTTAGGAGTTAGCCGCATGGTAAAAACCCTTCAATTGGCGCAATTTGCATACATTAGCCGTCAAGAGAAACAATTGGGGCTTTCATTGGCACTGGGAGGATGCGGGGTGAGCCTTTGGGAAATGACCGGATTGTATGCTGCTTTTGCCAACCAAGGACGGTTTACTCCTTTGCGGCTTGTGCTCAGTTCAACAGATACAACTACCCGAGCCATCATTAGCCCTCAGGCAGCTTTTGTTATCAATGAAATTTTGACCCAAGTAACTCGTCCAGAGTTGCCTTCCGACTACGAACACAACCCACACATTCCCAAAATTGCATGGAAAACAGGTACCTCCTATGGCAGACGCGACGCATGGAGCATTGGCTACAACACGCGATATACCATTGCTGTTTGGACGGGCAACTTCAACAACATTGGCTCTCCCGAATTGACAGGGGCAGCAGTTGCCACTCCGCTCTTGTTCCGGCTGTTCAATGCCATAGACTACAACCAACCCCTTCAATGGTTCAAACCACCGACTGGCTTGCAAAAGCGCAGTGTTTGTATAGAAACAGGGTTGCCACCTTCGGAGTTTTGTACGCAACTTGTCTCCGACTGGTATGTACCGGGCGTTTCTCCATCGGTGCGCTGCCAACATCTCAAGCCTGTTTTTGTTTCTACCGACGCCAAAGTGAGTTATTGCTCCTATTGCTTGCCTGCTAATGAACAGTTCGGACGCAGGCTATTTCCCAATCATGCTCCTGAAATGGTAGCTTTCCTATTTGCCTCGGGCATTCAGTTTGAACAAATTCCGCCGCACTATGCCGCCTGCACCAAAATTATCAACCGACAATCACCTGTTATTGTTTCGCCAGCAGAAGGACGTACCTACCTTCGTCCCGATGCAGAAGGCGTTGAGTTGCTGCTCGCTTGTCGGGTTGCTAACGATGTGAGCGAGGTGTTTTGGTATATCAACGATAAGTTTTACAGCTGCGCACGTTCGCAAGACCCAGTATTTTTCAAGCCCTCGCCCGGTAAGCACAAAATTGCCTGTACCGACGACAAAGGCATGACTACTACTATTGAAATCCAAGTGAGGTAATGCCAAACAGATATGGGCTGTAAACTTTACTTTTCCGTTAACAGCACATTCGGATTACAGTTAGGCATCACTTTGAAAAGTGCAAAATAAAGATGTACTTCTCCCAACTTATCCTTCGTTTTCGTGTTTCCTCAGGTGCAAGTGGCTGTTTATTATGACTTGCCTAAACATTGCCACTCTTGAAATAAAATAAAATCAACCCGATAGGATTGAACACCCATCGGGTTGATTAGTCATCTAATCTTGTTGGCTCAGGCGCTCAACCAACCTTTACTGCACGACCAATCGCACGGTTTGTACCTCCCCTAAGCGATTCGTAACTTGCACTAAGTAAATGCCCGCACTCATTTGCACCGGAACGTAAGCATCTGGGCTGTCGGCAATGGCTTGCACACTTCCTTGGTAAACTAATTGTCCTAACAAGTTGTGCACAGCAATTTGGCTAATAGCTTCAACCGATGCCCCTACAAAAAAGCCCTTGCCAGCCGTCAGCGGATTGGGATAAACCCTTAGTGTTTGCGACAAGTCATCGAACACAACCGCCACAATGCGCGAGTACTCAAAAGTACCATCTTTATCTATCATTTTAAGGCGATAGTAATTGATGCGTCGCGGTTCGGTATCGGTAAGTACGTAGTTGCCACCGTGCACGCCCTGCCCCAGTACTTGTGCAATCACAGCAAAATTGCTTCCATCTTGACTTTTCTCCACTTCAAAGTGGCTAAATCGGACTTCGCTTACAGTTTGCCATTTGAGCAACACTTCGCCATAGCGCTTCTCGGCTGTGAAACTAATCAGTTCTACTGGTAACAAGGCATTATTAGGCGACTGACCAATGCCGAAGTCGGAGAAACCAGACATACCGCCACGTGCCGTATTGTTCGGGTTATCGCTTATGCAGAATCCCGTTCCTGCTTGCCAAGGGCTGCTACCATTGGCACGGCGAACGATAGTAGTGCTGATGGTATTGCCTCCGCTGCAAATTTGTCCAAAGTTGGTGTAATGGCGGTTGTACAGCGTCATGTTGTAATTGCCGGAAGTAGTAATTTGCGTGCCAGATGAGTTGTAGGCATTGATAGTCCAAAAGCCATGATTGAGCATCTGACAATTATAATTGGCACTACAAATCAGTGGCAATCCGCTCAAAGTAGGAGGCGCTCCGCTAAACTGATTGAAGAAAGCCAATAGATTGTCTACCCCTGATGCAGTAGTGAAATTGACATTTGCCAGTTGGTATTGTTTTTCGACGCTGCAGGTAGCATTCCGGTGATTGATAACATTGCCTGAACCTTCTTCAAAGTCGTAGTAGGCAATTAAGCCTGCAGGTGGATTGCATCGGTCTATTTTCTGATTGCGCCACGTGTCTATTTGCGATTGTGTGCGTGCCACATTCCAAATGCGCACTTCGTCAATTTGACCATTCATATAGCTGTTCAACCAGCGCGCCAAATAGTTTTGTGTCGTAACTTGCGTATTAAGGTTTCTATCCCCATCTATAACTAACGTTCCATTGATGTAAAAGCGTGCTTTTGTACCGTCGTAGGTTAAGGCATAATGTGCCCATGTATCATTAAGAGCAAAAGCCACATTGTTAGCATCAATATCACTACCCCAAAATTGCAGGCGGAAATTGAAGACAGTATTAGAACCGTTGTTAACGCGCAAGGAAAAATCGCGCAAGTTAGTGCCTGTAGTGCCCAGCGAAAACAATCCTCTATCGCCATCAAAAGCCCTGAGGCGCGCCCACATTTCAACGGTGCGCGGTGCGTTTCCTGCAATAGCCACAGTAGCAGGAAGCTGTACAAACTGGTTGTGTGCAGGGTTAAAGTCGAGTACGGTAGTTGTACCAATACCGGTGCTGTAATTGGCGGTTTGCCAAGTAGGTAAGTTGCCGCTATTGCCTTGCAAAGTACCTTGCTTAGTATTGTCAATAGTAGTAACAGTATTATTTTTCACAATGCCTACCGGAAAGTCATAGCTGCCCAGCGAATTGACATATCGGCGCAAACGACCCGCAACAAAACGCTTGGCAGCCTCGTTGTGTCCTTGTACAGCATTAGGCGCTCGATTTTTAATGACTAATTCGCGCAATCCTTGTGTGCGCACATGCCCATTTTGAAAAGTGAAAGTAGAACCACTTTGCACTACTAAGTTACCACGATTGGCTCCGTCCAATATATTTAAGTAAGCATCTGTATCGAACGATGCAGTAGTCGTTGTATTATTCAATACTACATTGGGGAATTCTCCGGACGCCGTATTGGCGAAAAATTCATAGTTTTGCGGCACTGTACCAATAAAACGTACTGTAGAAGATGCATTGGCAATCAGTTCCCCTTCATGGCGAAAATGGCGACACACATTAAAGGTGCTGTTAGCAGCCATGTTGAGCTGGCCTGTTTCCATCAAAGTAATGTCTCGGCAAGAGAATGTGGCGTTAGCTGGTATAGTAGGCCAATGAGAACCTACTCGCTGACTAAGTTTGGGAATAATGATGTCGTAATTGCAATTAGGAACACCAGAAAGACCGCAAGGAATACTCCAATTGTCTGGGTCGTTAATGTTCGTATCTTTACTTCCTTCCCATACATATTCAAACGTACCAATACAGATAGTATCGCGCAGCACGCAGTCGTTTCCTTCTACCTCTACCCAATAGTTGCCTCTGGCAAAAACAGAGAGAGTGAGGGTTTGATTGGTTCCTATTACAGTTAAGCTAGGCATTTTGTACCATTTGTAGGTAATGCCGTTAGGTCCGGCATCGAGAGTAATGGTTGTGCCAAAAGCTACGTTAATATCAGCACCCAAGTTAACAGAGTTGAAGCTTGAAAAGTAGCCATACCGAGCCCCACTAAAAGCTCCACCGTTGATAATACCTACATGGAAAAGCCCCTGAGAGTTAGAAATAGTACCAGTAGCGCCCACGCCTAAACTCGAAGTCGGTATATTTATATAACGAGCAGCCACCCATCCGGACATATTAGGTACACTTTGAAAATCGCTAGGGTTGATTGTTAAAAAGTTAGATGAAAAACTACTCGTGTGGGCAGGCTTTGCTAAGATGAATACGCCGAAAAATTCACTGGTAGAGCGGGTAAAACGCACATTGCGCGAACCTGTACAAGCCAACGGCGGTACAATAGCACCACCGGTTTCACAACCAAAACCACTAAAATGAAACACATAAATCGGTTTATTAGAGCTAATAGAGGTGCGCAATTGTGAGTCGTTTAGTGTAATAATGGAAAAATTGCCAGCAGCAGCGAGATTGACGGTTGTCGAAGTTAGGTCCCCTGTGCGCTCATACGTAACTGTTGTACCTGCCTGAGTTGCCATAATAACCACGCGCTCTGGATTGGCAGGGGTATAATTGTTGCTATTGTCAAAGCCTAAAAAGCCACGAACCACTACGTAGGCTGTGCCTAATATATTCACTGGTACAATTTGGTCGCCTGCTAAATCATAGCATCCACCAGCAGAAGTGTTAATAGAGTCATGAAATAAGGTAACGGCAATTGGTTTGGTAGCAGTGATATATGTTCCGGCAGGCATATTCGGACCGGTTACTCCTGCTACTGTGCCGGCATAGCTCTGTCCCTTGTTCAGGGTTACAGTATAAGGAACACCAGCGGTGCGTCCGCCTTCCAAGTTTTGTGTAGGGGTAATTGTAACAGTTGTGTTATCCTCAGTGGCTACTACCACAAATCCTGAACGACCAGCAATTGTCAAAGGCTGATGATTCCAAACATTTTGCAAAGGCAAGTAGAATTGCGTACCCAATGCATTGCGACCTTTTAAGGCAAAAATATCAGGGTTATTCGAGTGATTTACTTCATAATAAGCTGCAATATCTGCTGTGGACTGTATCAATATACCTGTATTACGAGGCGTAGGCGTAGCCCCCCCATTGTCAAACGGCGTTTCTACTTGTGCAAGTTGGGTGGTAAGGTCTTGGCTAACTGTAGTATTAGCTGGAACGTTCAATACAATTGGCGTGAATGAAAGATTGCTTGGCATACTAATAGTAACAGTTGCCGGGTTGGCAAATGCGGTTACCCGAATAAAGATAGGGTCATGACCATGGGAAGATGTAATGTCTGGGGCGGCAAACCAGAAAGTACGGTCTATCTGAGCAAATGAAGCTATGCTACATAAAAATGCCCCTGCAAAACCCAAAATAGCAAACAACCATTTATGTAAAAAATTATTCATAGATCTTGATTATCTGATTTCACCTGATGTTTACATGTAAAGATACGAAAACAAAGAATAAAATGTTAACAGGAGTCAATTTTTACACTTCGCTACATGTAACTTCATCATCATCTTGAAGCAATTTCAACGCCCTCTTAAAAAAATCATTCACTTACAAAATCTTCTTTTTAGAATAAATTATTGCACTTTTTTTATATTAAAAGTACATTTCGGCTTTTTTTAATTAAAACAGCTTGTGTTTTCTTTAAAGAAAAAAAATAATACTCCAAAAAAACTTACAAGTGAAAGCTTTTTCGGAGTATTATTATAAAAGTAGACAGCCCCTACCTTCTTCGCCTTCCACCAAATGAGCGCGAACTTCCTGAGGATGAGCTACTAGGTTTACGGCTGCTGCCAAAAATAGAACCTGATGAAGAAGACGAACGCGGCGAGGAACTGCTGCGAGTTACTCTGCTATTTACCTTCTCTTTGAAAGAATTAGCGCTTCCCATGCGGTTGTAGAAATCTGGATTGGCACGTTGCCCATGCGGCGAGTACGTACCATATGCTGGGCGCCCGTCGGGTAGTGTGCCGTAGTAGGGGCGGCGCCCCCAGTAATTGTCGCGGTAGTCGTAGTAGCTGTTGCGGTTAATCATGCTGCCCACTAAGCCCAGCATGTTGCTTATCATGGCATATTTGCCGTAGAATTCCCAAAAAGAAGACCCATCGGGATTGGTTCGCCACTGACCATATTGCGGATTACCTACGAAGTTAGAATAGCCCGGCGGGGCAACTACTTTGCTCAATTTGCCATCGGTTTTGCTGGCAATTTCCATGCCCATGTTGTTTTGATGCTCGAAGAAGAATTGTTCATCCACTTCCATCCAGTCGGTAATGCGTTCTTGCGGAACACTGTCTTTCATAGTAATGATTTTGTAGCGATGTTTATACACATCCCTACCGATATTATCTTCCATATCCATGTCATACAGGATAATGGTAAAGTTTTTTTCTGCATCCAAATCGCGGATGAGATTATCTAAAGGGGACTTTACGAACTTGCGTTCGCTACCGCCTCCGCACGAAGCCAGCCAAAGCAAGGCAAGGGGAAGCATCAATAAGCATTTTTTCATTTGCATTTTAGTTAAGGTTTAAAGCCTGTGTTGGCATGTGCAGATATGCTAAAAAAACATTTGTAAGCGGGTGAAGGTTCAGCGCGGCAAAATGTTGGTAATAACCGAAGATGGCTCTACAATTCCTACCGAAAGTTCAAAATCTTGCTCATCCCACTGGTGAATCACTAACATGCGCTTGCCCGAGTCGTCTAAGTAATCCCATTGGATTACCTCTACGGAGTCTTCGTCTTGAGTGCTGCGGAAAAAGCCCGGATTTTCGCGCTCTAAGAAAAACTCTACTCCATCAAAGTAAATTGAAGAAGGCGCCTGCTGATGGGTTTTAAAATATTGCGCTGCTTCGCCTAAGCGACCGAAGGGCAATTTTTTTGTAAAGATACAATACACTTGATCATCTTCTTCTATGCGTAGGTAAAGTGTTTCCTCGCCACTGGTGATTTTGTATTCATAAGTAAAAAAATTATCTCCCCAGTCGTATTCAAATTCATCTATTACTTCCCATGTTTTCAAGTCATAGTCGAAAACAAACCCTATGCGAAGGTCTGTTACCTTCATATTGGTGGGGTCGTAATGTCGTTTTGGCAAATTAGTGTCTTTCTTTTTAAACAAGTTGAACATAGTAGTTAGCAGTTTAAGATTCTCTTATGAAAACGGTACTTTTGCTGCTAAGTTACAATCATTCAGCTCATGAAGGGAATATTGTGTCTGTCTCTCATATGTTTTGTAGCAATAAGCTGCCGACAAAGCGATGAGTTGAAAGGTTTTGACCGCCGCCTTTGGCAAAGCGACCCTTTGGGCTGTCAAAGCAAACGCGTTGCACAAACCGAAAGTTTTTTGCAAGTGGTAAAGCCCTATTTGTTGCAAAACTCACTTGGCGAAATGCAAGTACGTGCACTTTTAGGAAAAGCTGATGCTATTGAAATTGCCGAGCGAGGCATGAAATTTTACAGGTATTACCTCACTCGAGGGCGGCAATGCTTAGGTGATACCAGTGGCATAGCAGGGCAATACATCCAAATTCGTTTCAATGCACTCAATCAGGTCAACGAAGTAGCGCTTATTATTTCTAACCTTTGACATTTCCACATGTTACCTATACAAGCTCTTGCACCTGTTCCATGGTCAGACTACGAGCTGATAGACTGCGGCAACTTTGAAAAATTAGAACGCTTCGGTAAATACATAGTGGCACGCCCCGAACCGCAAGCTGTTTGGGACAAGTCGCTACCCGAGCCAGAGTGGCAAAAATTAGCCGGCGCATGGTTTCGCCGCGAGGCAAACGACACAGACCGCCACAGCGAACGTGGCAAATGGTACACGCGTACGGGGCAGCCAGAGAAGTGGTGGATGCACTATCGACGAGGACACATGAACCTACAACTCAAAATTTCGCTTTCCTCCTTCAAACATGTTGGCATTTTTCCTGAACAAGCGGTGAATTGGGATTATTTAGTTGAAAAAATCGCTCATATGCCTATCCAATCGCCGCGTGTGCTCAATCTGTTTGCCTACACAGGAATAGCCTCGTTGGCAGCCCGACATGCAGGTGCTGAGGTGACGCACGTAGATGCTGTCAAACAAGTAATTTCTTGGGCACGTGAGAGTATGGAAGCCTCCCAATTAGACGGCATTCGTTGGATTGTGGAAGATGCCCCCAAGTTTGTAGCGCGCGAAGTAAGGCGAGGTAATCGCTATCAAGGGCTGATTTTAGACCCGCCTGCCTATGGACGTGGTCCGAATGGTGAAAAATGGATTCTGGAAGACCACATCAACAACTTGCTGAAAAATTGTGCGCAAATACTTGACCCAAGCCATTATTTTTGTATCATCAACTTGTACTCTATGGGCTTTTCTCCGTTGATTGTAGAAAATTTGGTGAACAGTATTTTCACAAACGTTCGCCATATGGAAATTGGCGAACTCTACCTTCCCGACCGCTTTGGTAAGCGGCTTCCACTGGGTATTTTTTGCCGCTTTACAAGTTGTTAAATGGGCCAGCAATGCAATGGTTTAGCAATTTCGGCATTACAGAAACCGTACTAATCGCTGCTTTTTTGCTGTTGTACGGGTTGTATATCTTGCGTAGCTATCAGTTGGCAAAAATGCTGCAAACCCATGCACGCCGCGTGTGGATAAAATTTGCTTTGCGCGCTACTTATTTTTCACTACTTATCATCTCTCTGTTAGGACCTTCTTTCGGTGAACTTATCAGAAAAGAAGTCAAATCGGTAGGTAAAGATATCTACATTGCTGTGGACTTGTCACTTTCTATGAATGCCACCGATATACAGCCTTCACGGCTTGCGAAGGTTAAGTTCGAGCTGAAAAGATTGGTAGATAATCTTGTCAATGACCGCATTGGGCTGATTATTTTTTCTACGGAAGCCTTTATACAATGCCCACTTACCTACGACCGAAGCGCCATTTACACCTGGATTGAGTCGTTAAAAACCTCGCTAATGCCCAATACAGGCACCGATTTTGCCCAAGCATTAGCATTGGCACACCGCAAACTAACCGATACTACTGAGGTACAAAAAAAGATACCACAATCTAAAATGCTCATTCTGTTCAGCGACGGAGAAGATTTTGGGGAGCAAACCCAAGAAATTGTCAATAAATTTGAACAAGACGAAATCCGCATTTTTACCGTAGGCGTAGGAACAACCCAAGGCAGTAAAATACCTTTCCGCGACAATAGCTTCAAACGCGACCTATCGGGCAGAGAAGTGATTACTAAACTCAATACAGAACTGCTCCAATCTATTGCTGAACAAACAGGAGGGCGTTACTTTGAAATCAATGACAACACCGTAGAAACCAGCCGACTGATTGAAACTATTAACCAAATAGAAGGTGAGCTGATGGACAAAAAGCAGATGGACATTACAGCCAATAACTATGCTTATTTTCTCTTTGTTGCTATATTACTGGTTATTACCGACGTACTCTTCACCGTTAATATTCTTCGCATCTAATTTTCAATTGCTTATGAAACGACTGGTTCTGTTTTACTTAACGGCTTTTGCCCTTACTTCAACTGCCTGCGAAGCGCAAAATCGGGCAGGCGGCGAATCGCTGGATGCCGTTGCATTTCAGCAAAAAATGGCAAATACAGCCAACTATATAGTGTTAGATGTGCGCACTAAGGGAGAGTTTATAAAAGGACATCTGGCTAATGCCAGTTGCATGGACTACAATGATGATAAATTTCCTGAAATGGTAGCCCATTTAGACAAAAATAAAACCTACTTTGTATACTGTCTTTCAGGGGGGAGAAGCACAGCAGCTGCCAACTACATGCGCAAAAACGGATTCAAAGAAGTCTATGACCTCAAAGGTGGCATCTTGGCATGGCAAAAAAACAACTTCCCAGTTGAAGTACCCCAAGTAGCTGCCCAAGATAAAATTTCCCGACAGGAATACGAAAAAATGCTCTCCTCCTCTAAAGTTGTACTGGTCGATTTTTACGCTCCTTGGTGTGCTCCTTGCAAACAGATGGAACCAATATTAGACGATTTAGCAAAAAAATACAATGAAAGCGTAAAAATTATACGCATTAACATCGACGAAAACCGCAATTTGGCAAAAGAATTACAAGTAGAAGAAATTCCTGTATTGAAAGTATTCAAAAACGGTCAACAAACTTGGCATCACAAAGGGCTGGCAAACAAAGCAGAAATAGAAAAAGCACTGTAAAACTTAAAATATGGTTCATTTGTGTTTGGTTGATAGAAAAAGCAGCAACCCAACCATGAAATTCAAGCCTGCGTTAGTTGTTGATACTGAGCAGTGAACCATTTAGTGAGGTTCGATACCGAACCAAAGGAAAGTTAGCTGGTCCGTTGATAGGGTTGCCTTCAAAGTCGAATGCTGAGCCACAACAAGGGCAGCGCATAAAAAAGCCAGTGGGTTCAACCTCTATCACTCCGCAAGGATTGGACGGATGAAACGTGCAAACGCGGTCAAAGGCTAAAAATACATTTGCCGCACGCCGGTAGATGATTAGCCCACGTACGCCACCGGTTTCATATACAAAGCCTCTGTCGAACCGAAGTGCTTGATATGCCAAGTTATTAAGGTCTATGAGTTTTTGTACAAAAACATAAGGCACTGGGTCTGTTACCTGCTGACGCTCGCAAGCGGTAAAGCCCATTGTGAACACTAATAACAGCCCAATTTGACTTACAATACTTTTTCTGATATAAGGAAACGTTTCGTGCATGAAACAGTTTACTGAGTTATTAATACAATAACTTTAAAAGTAAATATAAAATATAGATATGCAACAGAAAAAAGAACTGATTGTCATAATGCTTTCGGCATTCATTATAAGAATGCTATTTATCTTTATATTTGCTCCATATTACTACGAGAATACCTCACCATTTACAAATGGAGATTCTTTTTCATATATTTATCCGGCAGCTAACCTTATTCAAAAAGGTGTTT
>JANWVT010000012.1 GCA_025056255.1 Bernardetiaceae bacterium
TCTCCACGAACAACCCTTATCAACCTCCTTGGCAGTGTGTGCGGACACACCCCGCAGCATAAGGAGCGTAATAATGGCAGCTTTTTACCAAGTTCCTATTGCCCCAACCGCTTAACGTTACTACAAGTTCACGCTTGTAATAGATTTTGCATGAAGAAAAAGCCGCTTCAAGCAAAAAGATTAAGTTTGCCTGAGCGCTATGTTATTGTTTTGCAAATCTACTTTTTGCCGCTTGCACGATAGGTGGTTGCTTAAATTACAGCTTTTACTGTAATTTCATAGCGATTTTAAATAATATGAATATGAAAAAATGGTTTAAGATTTTGCTAGGGGGCTTTGTCCTGTTGTTGGTTGCGTTTTTTGGATTACGTACATGGACAAAATCGTTTAGTCCCGAGGCACTGGAAAAAATCGAAAAGGCTGGCTTTACTGCTGAAATCACCTATTGCAGACCGTCAAAAAAGGGACGCGTCATTTTTGGAGGGTTAGTGCCCTATGGCAAAGTATGGCGAACGGGTGCAAATGAAGCAACTGTTATCCAATTAGGACAAGATACTAACATTGCTGGCTCTGTACTTCCCAAAGGTAATTACTCACTTTGGACAATTCCTCAGCAAGATGAATGGACTATTATATTTAACAAAGAAACGGGACAATGGGGTACTAATTACAATCCTGAGGAAGATATTCTCAAAGTAAAAGTTACGCCTCGCTATACTGCCGATACAGTAGAAATGTTCACTATTTCATTTCATTCAAAAGGTAATGATGTTGAGATGGTGCTTGCTTGGGACAATGTACAAGTAGCGGTTCCTATGAAAAAAGCCAATTAAGTATGCAACGAAGAAAATTTATACAACTCGCTGCTGTGGGTAGTGCTTCATTCAGTTGGCTATTTACTTACAGTTCACCCAAGCAGTTAGTTTTAAAAAAGAGCCTCAAATACAGCATGATAGGCGAGGGGACAAGCATCATAGAGAAGTTTGCTATCGCCCAAAAAGCGGGCTTCGACGGCGTGGAGCCAGACAGTCGCTTGTCTTGGAAAGAAGTTGCTTACGCTGCTCGAGCAACAGGCTTAGCTATACCCGGCATTGTTTGTTGGGAGCATTGGCATTCACCACTTTCTCATCCTGAGCGAGCAGTACGCGAACGATGCTTAGAGGCAATGCGCGAGGCACTGGAAGCCTGTCGACAATTAGGTGGTTCAACGGTATTGTTAGTGCCTGCTGTAGTAAACGAACAGATTACTTATCAAGAAGCCTACCAGCGCTCACAGGCAGCAATTCGCGAACTGTTACCGCTGGCAGAACGTCTTCAAGTGAGCATTGCCATTGAAAATGTATGGAATAACTTTTTGCTTAGCCCTTTGGAGGCTGCCCGCTATATAGACGAGTTAAACTCTCCGCAAGTAGGTTGGTATTTCGATGTAGGAAATATCATCCGCTATGGGTTTGCTGAGCAATGGATTCGCATTTTGGGCAAGCGAATCTTGAAAATAGATGTGAAAGAGTACAGCCGAAAAATGGCAGAGGAACAAGGCATATGGAAAGGCTTTGAAGCTGAGCTGCTGACCGGCGACTGCAACTGGAAAGCAGTTAAAACTGCTTTGGTGGAAGTAGGCTACGCTGGCGGCTGGATGAGTGCCGAACTGAGGGGGGGCAATTTGGAAAGGCTGACTGCCATTTCACAACAACTGGATGCTATCAACCGCTTGTAGGATTAAATAGGCGAAAACTGCGCCGGTGTAGCGGCGTAACACCATGCTCAGCAATGGCTCTATAGTGTGCCTGCGTAGGATAGCCAACATTTTGCTGCCAACCATACTGAGGGTATTGTTCTGCATACTCTTGCATCAGGTGGTCGCGATAGGTCTTAGCCATTACCGAAGCGGCGGCAATGGAATAATACAGTCCGTCGCCTTTAACAATGCACTGGTAAGGAATTGGAAGTTGTGGCGTAAAAAATTTACCGTCTATGAGCAACAGCTCGGGTTGCAAAGGTAGTGCCTCTACTGCCCGATTCATTGCCAGAATGGAGGCTCGTAAAACGTTGATGCGGTCGATTTCGTCGGGGGTAGCCTGCCCAATGCCAATGGCAAGAGCGTCGCGTTCAATTTCTAACTGTAATTTTTCGCGCTGCCTGTAGCTTAGTTTTTTGGAGTCTTTCAACAAAGGGTGGTGATAGCCCTTAGGCAGTATTACGGCAGCAGCCACAACCGGACCGGCTAAACATCCTCTGCCAGCTTCATCTATGCCGGCTTCCACCAATGTTTCGGTATAAGCAGCAATTAGCATCAGGCAAATACTACCAAAATAGCATTTTTCTCTACGCGGTCACCCTGTTGTACTTTCACTGCCTTCACAACCGCATCGGCAGGAGCTTTCAGTACATTTTCCATTTTCATAGCTTCTAAAATCAGCAACGAATCGCCTTTTTTGACTTGTTGCCCTTCGCTTACGCTTACGCTCAAAATCAAGCCGGGCATTGGTGCTTTCAAATCGTTGATTTTGCGGGTGGCAGCATTGCTCATGCCCATTTTTTCCAACAGCAAGTCGAAGCGATTTTTAGCTAATAGCTGATACAGGCGATTATTGATGCGGAAGGTGAAAGATTTGGCTTGATAGTCGGCTTTTACTAGCTCTGCGTTGAAAGTTTTGTTATCTACCAAAATGTGATAGCATCGGGGAGCAATTGGCACAATGTCCCATTGCAAAGGCTGCTGATTGACTAACCAAAGCTCCCCCTTCTTTTCTACCTGATAGGTATTGCCATTCTCAACTTGAATGTGATACATAATTTGAACTAATTCGCACAATAACGCAATTTAGTAGAAAATTACTTGTAGCAGCTATGTTTCATTTCAAAATCTTCCTGAGCAGTTTGTTTCTGATAGCTTTTATGTATGCACGGGCACAAGATATGGCACGCGTTCGTCATAACATTGGTGTACTGTGTGCACCGGAAATGGCAGGCAGAGGCTATGCGCTCAGTGGAGACAAAAAGGCTGCCGAGTGGATTGCAGCGGCATTTCGCCAAGCAGGTTTACAGCCTTTTGGCAACAGCTTTTTTCAGCCTTTTCCCCTTACGGTCAATACTTTTTATCCTCAAGTGGCTTTGAAAGTGGACGGCACAGTGTTACAGCCCGGTAAAGATTTTATCCCTAATCCCGTTTCTGGAAAAGGAAGAGGAAAGGCTCGGTTGGTCTGTTTAGATACGTTGTTGGCGAAGGGTGACTCATTAGCACTCAAAAATGCCATGCAAACCTCTTACAAAGGCAAAGGCGTACTTTTTCGCATGACAGACTACATGCAACTGTTAGAACGGTGCCCTGAACTCCTTCCCAAACTCAACCAAGCTAAGGTATGGGTGGGCACTGCTCCTACATTAACGGCACATATTAGCGGGCAGGCATTGCAGCCCCCTTTTCTGATTGTTCACTCAAAAAATATCAGTACAGTTGCCAAAAAAGTAGCATTCAGAATAGACAGTGAGCTAAAAACGAACTACATCACGCAAAACGTGATTGGCTACATCAAGGGTAGCAAAATGCCGGAGCGTTTTGTAGTATTCACAGCCCACTATGACCACTTAGGTACACTGGGCAAGCAAGCTTATATTCCCGGAGCCAATGACAATGCCGCAGGCGTAGCAATGCTGATAGAACTGGCACATTATTTTCGCCAACATCCGCCCGACTTTTCGGTGTGTTTCATAGCCTTTTCTGGCGAAGAGCTTGGGCTGCTTGGCTCGCTACATTACACGGCACAGCCACTCTTTCCACTCGCCAACATTCACTTTTTGTGGAATTTAGATTTGATAGGAACGGGAAAAGATGGCGCAACAGTAGTGAATGCTTCTCTGCATCCTCAGGCATTTGAACGCTTGAAAACCCTCAATGATTCGCTAAAAGCCCTTCCTAAACTCGTGCCTAGGGCATCTGCTGCCAACTCTGACCATTATCCGTTCACTATTAAAAACGTTCCTGCATTTTTTATTTACCTAATGGACAAAAATTATCCATACTATCATCATCCCGATGACAAGGCAGAGCACTTGCCGCTCGATGGTTTTAGCGGTCTGTTTCGCTTGCTAATAAGTGCTTGTTTGGCGATGTTTTAGTAGTTGTTTGGGATTTTTTAAGATCAATTTTGCCAAATTCATATTCATAAAGGCAAACTGGCTGTTGTTCGTATTTGTACCAGCAAGCCTGTTGCCAGTAAAGACAGGCGCTACAATATCGCAATGTTGTTTTTAGCTACTCAAAGTTCTGAAACCCTGTCAATCTTGCTAATTTGGTTTAATGATTTATCCTGTCCCCTCTACACATGATCTTAAATCATATTCATGCGGGCTTTTTCGCGACGTGCCATTTCTTCCTGAGTAGCCTGCAACTCTTCAAGGTTTTGCCGCATTTCCTCCTCTTGGGCACGCAAGTTTTCGGCTAATATCTGTGTTTCTTCCAGCATTCGGCGCATCTTTTCATTGTTGCGGGCATTAACTACCGAAACAGCCAACATTTCGGCAATGCGCTCTACAAAGGCTTGCTGTTTTTCAGTGAACAAGTGTAAGGAGGCTATTTCAATTACGCCTACCGCATTGTCGCTGTGCTTAACAGGCACAAGCAACAAGTATTTGGGAGGAATGCTGCCCAGCCCAGAGGCGATTGTAAAATAGTCAGGTGGCAAATCGCTAATTTGCAACGATTGCTTTTCTATAAAAATTTGTGCAGCAAGATTTTCTCCGGGTGCTAAAGCATGCTTTTTGAATTTCAAACGTCCGTTGGCAAAGGTAGCTACTGCTGAAAGTTGTACTTGCTCAGTAACCAAATCATGCTCGGCAAGATACAAGCAGCCTTGTTGAGCATTTAAAAAGCGAACCAATTCGGAGAGGGTTTTTTGACAGAGCAGTTCCAAGTCGGCGCCTGTTTGGCGTATCAAATCTGAAAAATGGGTGAGCGCCTCGCTTATCATGCGCCGCTCTGCTTCTTGCTGAACGTTTATTTTTAGTGCATTGCGCATAGCAAGTAGCGCATTACCGAGTTTGTCTTCCTTGCTCAGCGGTTCAAAGTGGGTGTCGTATTGCTGCTGCCCAATTTGGGTGGCAAATGCAGTGGCATTTTCAAGTCCTTCGATAGCACGGTTGAGTGCTCTTGTCAGTTCGCCGAGTTCGTCTTGTCGGTTTGTTTCAGGTAGTTTTTGGAAGTTTCCCCTGCTCACTTGATTGAGTGCTTGTAAAATTTTTTTGACAGGTGAGAGTAAATTATTTACAAAAGTATATGCAATAATGACATTAACAACTACTAATAGCCCGAACACAATGGCTACAAACTGGATGATTTGCGAAAGCAACTGGTCAAGCATCTCCGATTTAGCCACTACAATCACCAAAAAAATTTGATAAGGCTCAATAAAGTGGTAAAAGTGCATTTTCATCACTTTTTGTTGTTTGCTGAAAACTTCGCCATATCCCTTTCGCGAAGCACGCATCACATCTACAAAGGCTTTGTATTCGGGGTCGGAGGCTGCATTTTGGAGCAAAAACTCCTCGTTAGGGTGAAAAATAATAGTACCCTCGTTATTGAGAACATAGGCATACCCAGTGCTGTAATATTTTTTAGATGCCAGCAGTTGGTATAAGCCGCTGAAATCTACGGTTACCTCCAGTTTTAAATAGCCATAGTCAATCAAACCAAGCCGACAAGGAATGTAGCGCACCAGAACTACATCGCGTCCTTCGAAGTAAATATTTTCTTTAATTTGTGTGTCTGCTTCGTAAGTAAACGGCGCTTGATTATTAGGAATGAAAATATATTGGTCAACATTCAGGCTAGCAGCCTCGTTGGTGATATTGATGTATCCTCCTTCTACTTTTTGAAAAGCCTGCAAACGCATGCGCTGCCCTACTACCAATCGGTACAAATCGCGTAACTGATAAGGGCGAAAAGTAATTTGGGTAGTTACATTGTCGATAACATTGGTTGCACTTACAGTAGTGTCCTGCTCAGTGGTTTTGTTGTTGATTTTCAAAAAATTCAGAGCCGCCTCCTGAATCCTTGCCAGTCGTTTGGCTTGTTCCTGATGGTGAATGACAAACATGTGATGCAAGTCTTCTGCTTGGCTGCTCAGCCTTTCTTCGTTGCCTTTCAGAATAATTTGACGCTGAAAATTGTAGAACACTACCGCTGTAATGAGCAAGCCAACAGTCAGTACAGCAGATACAACCAGTGCAACTTTTTGTGCAAAAGAAAGCTTATTTAAAAAGAGCATGCCATTCAAAAGATTGTTCTAAGAGCCTCCAAAGCACTTTCATCTAAGAATACTAAACGTAAAGTTAGGCAAGAATTGTGTAACTGTAAATAATCCTATGTTTTGAATATGTTTTAGTGGTTGTTTGGGCTTTTGTAGGGCTCATTTTGCCGAATTCGTATTCATGCAGGCAAACCCGCCTTCGTTTGCTTGCCCCTTACCGCACGTAGAAATACATGCAAAGGCGAAAATATTTTGGCATATAGAGGGTGGAAAATTCTGAAATCCTCCATCCAAACTCCTAAAGCTGTTGTTTGTGTCTTGTAGCGAGGTTGTCTTTCAGCTCTTCCATACCAAACCCTTGTTGATTCTACCACTCTGCCTAAGTAGTAATTTTGGTTTTTATCCACGATGGTAAAACCTAACATGCTCTTGAGCAAGCAACGCTTGTAGAGTTGCGTAACAAGGTATGCTACATAGTCATGTTATAAACCGATTTTGATTGGCTTTCAAAACCTTGTGCTCAAAGATACATGAATTGTAATGAGTGCTATTATGAGATGCTAAAAAACTTACCATGTGGAACGGGACTTCAAAAAAAGTACTACTTTCGCCGATAATTTTCAGTTTTTTTCGTATGTCGTCTATTGCCAAAACATATAATCCTAAACAAACCGAAGACAAGTGGTATGCCTGCTGGATGCAAGAAGGCTTCTTCCAGTCGCGTCCTAATCCTCATAAGAAGCCTTACACGATAGTCATTCCACCGCCCAATGTAACGGGCGTGTTGCACATGGGGCACATGCTCAACAATACTATTCAAGACATTCTAGTACGTCGGGCGCGGATGCGCGGCTACGAAGCTTGTTGGGTACCCGGCATCGACCATGCTTCCATTGCTACTGAGGCTAAGGTAGTGAAAATGCTCAAAGAAGAAAAAGGCATTCAAAAACACGAGCTAAGCCGTGAGGAGTTTCTTAAGTATGCTTGGGAGTGGAAGGAAAAATACGGCGGCATTATTCTGGAACAACTCAAAAAACTCGGTGTCAGTTGCGATTGGTCGCGTACTCGCTTCACGATGGAGCCGAGCATGTCAGCACAAGTGCTGAAAGTTTTTATAGATTGGTACAAGGCAGGCTATATCTATCGCGGGCTGCGCATGATCAATTGGGACCCGCAAGGTAAAACAGCATTGGCAGATGACGAGGTAATTTACAGAGAAACCAAATCCAAACTCTACTATGTTCGCTACCAAGTGGCAGGCAGCGATGAGTACATCGTCGTAGCCACACAACGCCCCGAAACCATTATGGGCGATGTAGCCATTGCCGTAAACCCCCAAGACGAGCGCTATTTGCACCTGCACGGCAAACAAATCATTGTGCCGGTGGTCAATCGCCCTGTGCCAGTGATTACCGACAACTACGTGGACATTCAGTTCGGTACAGGCTGCCTCAAAGTAACCCCTGCACACGACCTCAACGACTACGAAATTGGGCAACGCCACAACCTGCCCATCATTGACACGCTCAATGCCGACGGCACCTTCAATGCCGATGCCTTTGATAATGACCAAGAGTACTTAGCCGTTCAAAAATACGACAAAATTGACCGCTTCAAGTTGCGCAAAATAATTGCCGACTATTTGGAAGAAAACGGTCAGTTAGAGCGCATAGATGAAAACTACGTAGCTAATATCGGCTACTCGGAGCGCACCGATGCCATAGTAGAGCCACGCCTTTCTATGCAATGGTTTGTGCGCATGAAAGAACTCTGCCAACCTGCACTGGAAAACGTGATGAACGACAATATTCGTTTCTATCCTGCCAAGTTCAAAAATACGTACCGTAACTGGATGGAGAACGTGCGCGACTGGTGCATTAGCCGACAACTATGGTGGGGACAACGCATTCCAGCATGGTATATCAAAGGGGTAGATTATGACAACGCTTTTTATAACTCCCTTATTGCTGTGTGCCTCACCGCAGAAGAAGCCTTACAGGAACTGCAACAAAAAGCAGACCTGCACAACAGCATGAATACGCTGAAAGTCCCCAGACCCGCATCGGTTGCCGATATTCGCCAAGATGAGGACGTGTTAGACACATGGTTTTCTTCTGGGCTGTGGCCTATTTCAGTTTTTGATGGATTGCTCAATCCTGAAAATGAAGATATTAAGTATTATTATCCGACAACAGACCTTGTAACTGCACCCGAAATCTTGTTTTTCTGGGTAGCCCGCATGATTATTGCCGGCTACTATTATAAAAATGACAAACCCTTCCAAAACGTTTATTTAACAGGTATTGTGCGCGACAAACTAGGTCGCAAGATGTCCAAGTCGCTGGGCAATAGCCCCGACCCCCTCGACCTGATAGACAAATACAGTGCAGATGGCATGCGCGTAGGCATGCTATTTAGTTCGCCTGCTGGCAACGACTTGCTATTCGACGAGAAACTTTGCGAGCAAGGACGAAATTTTGCTAACAAAATTTGGAATGCCTTCCGCTTAGTAAAGGGCTGGAATCAGGGCGCCAATCTTGCTGTGCCAAGTGCTAACCAAACTGCTATTAATTGGTTTGAGGCTAAGTTGCAAACAGCCATTGCTGAAATAGAAGACCACTACGCAAAATACCGCATCTCCGATGCCTTGCAGGCGGTTTACAAACTCATTTGGGACGACTTCTGCTCTTGGTATCTGGAAATGGTAAAGCCTGAGTACGGTCAGCCCATAGATGCTAGAACTCTTCAGGCTACTATTAGCTTTTTTGAAACACTAATGAAGTTGTTGCATCCGTTCATGCCATTTATTACCGAAGAAATCTGGCACGGCTTGCGCGAACGCCAAGGTAAGGACTATCTGATTGTAGCTCCATACCCCACCGTGCAACCTATCAGCCAAGCACAAAAGGCGCTGCTTCAACAGGCGGAGCTGGCATTTGAGGTAATACAACATGTGCGCAATTTGCGCAACAGCAAAGGGATTTCGCCTAAGGAAAAACTACCACTTGCCATTAAAACCCCACAGCCACAACACTATGCTAAGCTGGAAGGATTGATTGGTAAGTTGGCAAATTTGGAAAGCCTCACATACACGGCTACCTCTGTGGAAAACGCCGTGCGATTTGTTGTCAAGGGCGATGAGTGCTTTGTAAAATTAGCACAGTCGGTTAACATAGAGGAAGAGATTAAAAAATTGGAAGCCGAGCTGCACTATCAGCAAGGGTTTTTAGAGTCGGTAGAAAAGAAACTTGCCAACGAGCGCTTCATAGCTAATGCCAAGCCCGAAGTGATAGAAAACGAGCGTCGCAAACAGGCAGATGCCAAAGCCAAAATAGCAGCTTTGCAAGAAGCTCTGCATGCCCTAAGATAATTCGCTGTGCTAAAATGCAATAAGGCTTGCAAGCTATGCACAACTAAGTTTTTCTTGCCGTTGTTTGTATCCTAACGTGCAACTACTCTCAAAGTTATGAGTATATGCTTAGGCGCACACAACGGCATGATTCTTTGCTATACTCATAAGCATATACTTGGAGGTAAAAACAAAAAGTACCTTTTTTTAAACAGTTTACTTACTACGCCATGTTACTGTTGTGAAAAATAGGTGAACAAAGACAAGCAACTACTACACCCCTCCCCCCGATAGCTTTCCATGCCGTTGCATTTTCCTGCAAATGCAATCAAGGACTAACTGCAGAAAAGAAAGATAGAGCCATTTGTGAGCCATAAACAACAGCGCGAACAATTTTGCCAGTACCTACTTGCCTTGTATGAAGATTGCACCTGAAAATCAAAATATTAGCTATCAAATGTTTTATCTTGTGTAAGCCTTGTATGCGCCTCTCGTAATTGTTGTTGAGTATGCAAATCAGGAAAGCCCATATTCATACAGATTTTGATGCAGTGTGGGAGATTTTCCACAGTGTGATTGCCACAGGCGATACATACGTGTTTGACCCACACACACCCAAAGACCGTTTGCAGCAATATTGGTTTGCCGACCATATGAATACCTTTGTAGCGGTAGAAAATAATATCATTGTAGGCACCTACATCATCAAGCCTAATCAAATTGATTTGGGTGACCATATTGCCAACTGCAGCTACATGGTACATCCTTGTTATCAGGGGCGTGGCATTGGCAAGCAACTTTGCGAACATTCTATTCAGTTTGCAAAAGCAGAAGGATATACAGGCATTCAGTTCAACATGGTAGTAAGCACCAATCAAGTTGCCGTGCAATTATGGCAAAAATTGGGCTTTAACATCATTGGAACAATTCCCAAAGGGTTTCGCCATCAAACTTTAGGGCTTGTGGACGCTTACATTATGTTCAAAGATTTGACCCAGTCCGAATAAAATTTGCAATTACAATACTACGTATATACCTTTTCATGGCTCTCTTGCGTACAACAGCATATCTTTAACTTGAAAGCAATATGCACAACTACCAACAACGCATTGCCATAGACATGGATGATGTAATGGCAGATGCAACTGGCAGATTTGTAGAGTGGATAGCCGAGCGGCATGGCGTAGTAATCGAACGCCACCAACTACGCGACGAGGTGCTGCAAACATTAGGTGTTCCGTACGCGCAGCTGCGCAAATGGCTCTGGGAAGATGGTTTTTTCCGCTACATGCAGCCCATGCCCGACAGCCAAAAAGTAATGCAAGAATTAGTGAAAAAATACGAGGTTTTCGTAGTGTCAGCGGCGGTCGAGTTTCCGCAGTCGCTTCGGGAAAAAGTAGATTGGTTAGCAGAGCATTTCCCTTTTATTGACTGGCGCTACATTGTGCTTTGTGGACACAAGTACATGATTCAAGCAGACTATTTAATTGACGACCACGAAAAAAATTTAATTCATTTCACGGGTACACCAATTATTTTCACAGCCCCCCACAACTTGCACTTACAGGGCTACGAACGAGTAAACAATTGGGCAGAAATTGGCGAGCGGTTTTTGTAAATGCAACTTTTTAGTTAAGTTTATCATACCAGTAAAAATGAAAAACTAACAACTAATCCAAACTGCCATGCATCGCTATTTGCAGCTTATACGTCGCAATTTTATTTACGTTTCTATTTATGTTGTTGTCGGTTTAATTATTATCGGCGTAGTTGCCTCTCAAAATATGAGGCTAAAAATAGATGCTTTGCTGAAAAGTCGTGCTATATACGATGCAATGTACGGATATTACAACCGCGAATATGTAGATATTATACACATATGGGATATTGGAATACGCGGTTTCGGAGCTACTCACGATACTTTATTTCTAAATATATACAATTACAATCCTATCCGCTTAGAAAACACTAACAAAACAGTTGATTCTTTGCTCAAAGAAAGAAAATACCCCTTTGAAAACGAGGTTCGTGCAGCTATAAATGCCATAAATGATTATGGAGAGCACATAAAGCAACTCGAGCGTTTAGGGCGATTGGATAGTATGGAATTATTCAAACAACTTCTGCGTGAAGACCGCGGCAGTCAACTTTGGAAACAATACTATCCTACGTGGATAATGATAGCCGAATACGAAACGCAAAAAGTCAAACAAGCAGAGGCAGACCTGCAATTAGCATTTACGCTTAACAGAAGTTTTCAACTGTCGCTTTTGGTAGTAGGTATTCCTTTGTTGATATGGTTGGTTGTAAAATTGCAACGCGATGCCCTAAACCGCCGCAGCCTGCTTCAAAAGTTGGACGAGACCAACCGCACCGAATTGTTTAACGATGGGCATTTTCACGATGAGCTAACACCAGAAAACGTTATCAGCAACGTAACGCAAAACATGAAACAAGCCGAGGCTTTTATTAGGGCAATTGCCGAAGGAAACTATAATGCCACTTGGCACGGACTAACTCCTGAGAACGCCGCTCTTAATACTACTAATGTTGTAGGAGAATTGCTGCAACTAAAAGAAAAACTCGCACGCGTTAGCCGCGAAGAAGAGCGCCGTCGCTGGGCTGCCGAAGGTGTTGCACAACTCAATGAATTGCTCCGACAATACCAAAACAACTTAAAAGACCTAGCTACACACATTCTTTCCTTTTTAGTGCGCTACACCAACAGCTTGCAAGGTGGGGTGTTTATTACAACACAACACAACGGCGAGGAGGTACTAGAAATGAACGCCTGCTATGCCTATGGACGTATCAAGGCGCTACAACGCCACATTTATCCGGGTGAAGGGCTTATTGGGCAGGTATATTTGGAAAAAGCAACGTTGCACATAGCCCGCATCCCAGAGGACTACACTGCCATTTCAGCAGGTTTAGGTACCACCAAGCCACAGGAACTTCTCATCATCCCTTTAAAAACAAGTAACTTGATAGAGGGAGTTATAGAGTTAGCAACTATACAAAGCTACGATAAAGAAACCATAGCCTTTTTGGAGCGTGCTGGGGAGTTTTTGGCTTCTGCTGTTGCTGCACAAAAAAATGCAGAACAAAACCGCCTCTTGCTCGAGCAACTCCAAAAGCAAACTGAAATGATGCGTGCACAAGAAGAAGAACTGCGCCAAAACATGGAAGAGTTACAAGCTACCCACGAGGCACTGCATCGCAATTAAATATGTAGAAGAGTCAAAGCCGAACCGTACCCTTTCGCATATCAAATTTTAAAATTTTTCTGCAAGCGCCATGCTTGCTCTGATGCAGTCGGCTAATGAAATACCATGCAACCAGTTAGAGTGGCACCAAATGCCCTCTTTTTGCAAGTGAGCAGCAGCCAATTTGGCGGCAGCAATGTGTTGGTCGTACTGTGGAATAGCCTGTTGCCAACAAGTAACATGTGTAACAAGCGGTGCAGCAGATATTTGATAAATGCGTTGCAGCTCCTCTACTACTTTATTGACTATTTCCGATGGCGGCAAAGTAGTATGTTCAGTATACATAGCACCGCCTACAAAGCTAGTAAACAACACTTGGTCAGCTGGGCAAACATCTGGAAAAATGCTGCTACTCCAAATACTGCCAGCAGTGAAGGTTTGTGCTGCTTTGGGGTGTAACATGCCAAAACCCTCCGGCAGCCACCCAACTGCGTTTTTAGCAAATGCTGTATGAACCACACAAACAGGTGGGTAGTACACGCGCCTAAGAGCTCCGGCAGCTTGGGGATATAAATCGTTAATCAGTTGGGCTGTTTGATGAGCAGGTAATGCCAACACTACGCGTGCTGTTGCTATGCAATCTCCATTTTCGAATAATAATTGCCAAGCGTGTCCCCATTTCCGAATACCCGTTAAGCGGCTACCATAGCTAACGGGCAACTGTTTTGCCAAAGCGTAGGCAAGAGTTTGCATTCCCCCTTTAAATGAATACGACTGCTTTCTACTACCTGCTCTACTGGATTGAACCAAGCCGCGCAAAACAGAGCCATATTTTTGTTCATATTCAGCCAATTGCGGAAAAGCCTCGCTAACCAGCAATTGCTCGGGGTCGCCTGCATAAATGCCAGCTACAAAAGGCTTCAACACTTTTTCTACTACTTCATCACAAAAACGACGGCGCACGAATGCTGCTAAGTTTTCGTGGGGCACGTGCACAGGTTTTCTAAAAAATTCTGTTAAGATACGCCACTTGCTATGCCAAGAAAAAAAATTGCTACCTAGCAAACTAACTGGCGAAGTGGGCAAAAGTGCTGGTTTCCCTTGCCAAAGGATATAGCGGTTTTGAGATGCAACCGAGGGAGGCATTAATAATTCATTCACACCCGCCTCAGACAGAAAGTTGAGAACTTGGGCATCTACTAACAAAGAGTTAGGACCTGTGTCAAACCGGTATGTATCGGAACGGACAGTTTTAACATTGCCTCCCGGTTCTGAGGACGCCTCAAAAACTACCGTGCGCATGCCTTTTCGGTGCAACATGACGGCTAATGAAAGACCAGAAATGCCTGCTCCTACAATGCTGACTGGCAAGTCGGAATATGTGGTGTGCATAAAGTAAAATTAGCAATACTACTTTTCGGCTACCAATTTCTTGATTATTGCTGAAATAATGACTTACTTTGCGGCTATCATTGTTCTTTTTGCCCGTCCTCTCATGGAAAACCCGATAGCAAAGAAGTTAGAAGCCTTGCTCAAACTGCAGCAAATAGATTCCAAATTAGATGAAATTGAAAAAATCAGAGGCGACCTGCCCGAAGAAGTGCAAGATTTAGAAGACGAAATAGCAGGCTATCAAACGCGCATTGCCAAGTTCAATGAAGAACTGAAAGCATTCAATGAAGCAGTTACTAATAACAAGCTTGGCATTAAAGAAGCTGAAAAATTAATAGAAAAATACCAAGCGCAACAAAACAACGTGCGCAACGACCGCGAGTTTGCAGCCATCAGCAAAGAAATAGAACTCCAAGAATTAGAAATTGAAATTTTTAAAAAGAAGAACAAAGAGCTCGAGTTGAAAATTGAAGGCAAGAAAAAGCAGATAGAGGAAACCCAAAAACTGCTTGCCGAGCGCGAAAGAGATTTAGAAAATAAGCGCAAAGAACTCGAGATAATTATTGCAGAAAGCGAGGAAGACGAAGCAAAGCTGTTTAAGGAGCGGGAAAAACGCGCTAAAAGTATAGACCCGCGTCTTTATAAGTCATACATGAAAATTCGCGAAAATTCTAATAACGGATTGGCGGTAGTTACTGTAAAACGCGATGCGTGCGGAGGTTGTTTCAACATTGTACCCCCTCAGCGCCAAGCCGAAATTAGAGAGCAGAAAAAACTAATCATTTGCGAGCACTGTGGGCGCGTGTTGGCAGGCGTGGAAGAAAACGTACAGCCCGAAAAAACTGCCAAAAAACTGATACGTCGCCGGATTGCCGAAGAAAGAGCCGAAGTTTTAGATGTGGGTTTGGGAAGTTTAGATGACTAAGCATTTGCAAGCTGCATGCTAACTCATAATAAAGCCCTGAGGACTCCCAAACATCCTTAGGGCTTTAGCTTATTTTTCCATCTGATTTAATTTTTGTCATTCATATCTGCTCAGCTAAAACCATGAAACAATTTACCGGAGTAGCCGATGTGCGTCACTACTTGCAAGAACTTGTGCAAGAAGCTCTTTTTTTTAAAAAAAATCCATTTGCCCACCAGCATTTGGGGCGCAACAAAGTAATAGGCTTAGTGTTTATGAATCCCAGCCTTCGGACACGCCTTAGCACCCAACGTGCTGCTCTTAACCTTGGCATGCAAACAATTGTAGTGAATGCCGACAAAGACACATGGAAAATGGCTACAGGCGAAGGAGTAGTAATGAACGGCGATGCGGCAGAACATATTAAAGATGCAGTAGCAGTAATGGGGCAATACTGCGATATTTTGGGAATACGCTCTTTTGCTACCTTAGTCAACAGAGAAGAAGACTATGCTGAACAAAACCTCAATGATTTTATTCGCTACTCCGGCGTGCCAGTAGTAAGCCTTGAATCGGCAACACGGCACCCTTTGCAGTCATTAGCCGATTTGGTAACTATTGAAGAGTATAAAAAACGACCTCGCCCAAAAGTAGTGCTCACATGGGCGCCACATCCCAGAGCCTTGCCACAAGCCGTACCCAATTCGTTTGCTGAATGGATGCTGGCTGCCGATGTAGATTTCACTATTGCACACCCAGAAGGCTACGAATTGGATGAATCTTTTACAAAAGGAGCCAAAATTGTTTACGACCAAGCAGAAGCCTTTAAAGGAGCAGATTTTATTTATGCTAAAAACTGGTCGAGTTATCGCGAGTATGGGCAAATTCTGCTGCGTGACCGCTCTTGGACAGTAACAAGTGAAAAAATGGCACTTACTAACAATGCTTATTTCATGCATTGCCTACCGGTGCGTCGCAATGTGGTAGTAGACGATGCGGTGCTCGATAGCCCCCAATCGCTCATTATTCCACAAGCAGCCAACCGCGTGTGGGCTTGTCAGGCTGTTTTAAAGCGCATGCTGGAAAACCTGTGAAATGCACTCCAATTTCGCTATCTTTGCTACGTGCATTAATCATAAGACTTATGATGACTATCTTGCTAGCAATCGGCATCATGGCTGTCTTTTTCTTGCTCATGAGCGTGCGCTTGCTATTTGTTAAAAATGGCGAGTTTAAAGGCACCTGTGCCACCCAAAGTGCTGCCTTGCGCGAAAACGGGGTGGATTGCATAGTTTGTGGGAAAAAGGCAGGCGAGCCATGCCAAAACGAAGTTAAAACTGCTTAACAACACTAATAATCATTTTTTTGCAAACAAATCTCTTTGTGAAAGAGCATATTCTCCTGTTTTTGAAGGGTGTTGCAATGGGCTCTGCCGATGTCATTCCCGGCGTTTCAGGTGGCACCATTGCTTTTATATCGGGTATTTACGAGCGCCTGCTCAATGCCATTCGTTCTGTTGATGCCACCGCCCTGAGATTGTTGTTCTCATGGCAGATTAAACAATTCTGGCAGCGCACAGACGCTACATTTTTAGTAGTACTACTCAGCGGTATTGGCACAGCCGTATTGGCACTTTCCAAACTCATTTTGTACTTGCTAAGTGCCTATCCTGAACTGTTGTGGTCTTTTTTCTTTGGACTAATTGTTGCCTCAGCAACAGTTATTGCCCAATCGGTGCAGCGGTGGAATCTTGCAACTTTCTTGTGCCTATTGGCAGGCATCATCATAGCCTTTTGGATAACCATTGCTGTGCCAGTAGAAACCCCTACTGGGTTGTGGTTCATCTTCTTGAGCGGTGCAGTTGCTATTTGCGCCATGATTCTGCCCGGTATTTCAGGAAGTTTCATTCTCTTGCTCATGAGCAAATACGAATACATCATTCGCGCACTTACAGAACTGAACATCAAAGTAATAGTAACATTTGCCCTTGGGTGTATAGCCGGTTTGCTCACTTTCTCACATATACTACACTGGCTGCTCAAACGCTACCATGACTTAGCCGTAGCGCTACTCATGGGTTTTATGCTGGGTTCGCTTAACAAAGTTTGGCCTTGGAAACACGTCTTAGCATATCATACCGACCGACATGGCAAACTAAAGCCCATTTTAGAAAGCAACGTATTGCCTTCTGAATACCTCGAACTGACAGGCAAAGAGCCTTTGTTAGCAGCTTGCATTGCCTTATGTCTGTTGGGTTTTGTATTGGTCTATGTCATTGAGCGTATCTCTGTAAATAAGCAATCCTGATGCCACTTGTGAGCATCATTATGCCTGCCTATAGAGCTGTACCTTTTTTAGATGAAGCTATTGGCAGCATCCTCTCCCAAACATTTACCGATTGGGAACTGATTATTGCAGACGACCATAGCCAAGACCATACGGCTACTGTTGCCCAATCGTGGGTGCTAAAAGACTCGCGCATCCGCTTGCTACAAAATACTACTCGCATGGGGGCTGCCTACACGCGCAATCGTGCAGTGGCAGCCTCCGAAGGCGAACTGATAGCTTTCTTAGATGCCGATGATATTGCCTATCCCAAGCGGGTGGAAATACAGGTTGCCTATTTGCAAAGCCACTGCCGTACAGGGTTGGTAGCACATTGGTTAGACATAATAGACCAAAACAGTTGCGTGCATCCACATCAGTGGGAGTGGCGCAAAGAAAAAGACACCCATTTGCCTATTTTTCTGCTATTTGGCAATGCAGTTGCACTCTCCTCAGTAATGATGCGGCGGAGCGTTTGGCAGCAATTGGCAGGCTTCCCAAGCGAGGCAGAACCTTGTGAAGATTATGCCCTCTGGTCGGAGGTTGCTAAGATTAGCCCGCTACACATCATTCCCCAAAAGTTGGGGGCAAGGCGCGAATACCACAACAGCCTGACCTATCGGGAAGAAGAGAAAGGCAAACAACAACTCCATACTATCATTCGGCAAAACCTCAGCCGTTTACACATTTGCCCTTCCGAAAAAGAATTAATGTTGCACCAGCAACTGCGCCATAGGCAGTTTGAGCTAACCAATGTATTTGCTCAATCTGCCCGCCAATGGTTAGAATACCTGCTGCTTCAAAATAGCAAGCATTGCACATATCCACAAAAAGATTTGCAGGAAGTAGTTGGTGAAATATGGTATGACTATTGGCACCGCCGGCATCCAGAAGGACTTTGCATTCTTCGTTACTACTTTGCCAGTTTTTTGTGGAAAGGAAATAGTTTACAAAAAAACTTTTTGCTGGTGGCGCTCAGTCTGGTTAAGACATTGAAAAAACTGACCAGATTTATTAACACAACATTATCAGACCATAGCAACAGCGGCATGCAACGGCAGTAAAAATGAAGTTTTTCAAATAGCTAACCGCATCACTCGCCTTAGTGGTTGGTTGGACTTTTGTAAGGCTCATTTTGCCGAATTCGTATTCATGCAGGCAAACCCGCCGTTGTTCGCCTGCCCTTACCGCAAGTAGAAATACGTGCAAAGGCGAAAATATTTTGGCGTGTAGGGGAGAGGAGCATTCCGCAATTCGAAATCTTCAATCCAAACTTCGGTAGCGAGCTTGTTTTTCAGCTACTCAATCCTGACATCCTGTTACTTCTGCCATCTTGTTTATGACAAGCCTAAATATGCTCTTACGAATAGCCCTGCTACTTAGAAGCATTTGACACGCCAAATCGGCTACAAATAGGACACTTTTCAGGCTGATGACCGCGTGCTGGGCAATATTTTCTTCCAAAAAAAATAATTTGCAAATGCAGTTTGTTCCACATTTTTTTAGGAAACAATTTTTTCAAGTCTGCCTCAGTTTGCTCTACACTTTTGCCGCTACTCAATCCCCATCGAGCAGCTAAGCGATGAATATGCGTATCTACTGGAAAAGCAGGCACACCAAAAGCCTGCGACATAACCACAGAGGCAGTTTTATGCCCAACACCGGGCAGAGCTTCCAATGCTTCAAAGCTCTTAGGGACTTGTCCATTGTATTTTTCAACCAAAATTTTAGACAATTCGGAAATAGCTGCCGATTTTCTTGGAGAAAGTCCACAAGGCTTGATAATTTCTTTGATTTCTTCAACAGGTAGTTTAGCCATATCAAATGGATTATTGGCACGCTGAAACAAATGTGGAGTAACCTGATTGACGCGTTCATCGGTACATTGTGCTGAGAGTAGCACAGCAATCAGCAAAGTGTAGGGGTCTGAATGATGTAATGGTACAGGAGTTTGTGGAAATAACTCATCTAAAATGGCGGCTATTTCGCGTGCTTTTTGTTTTTTGGTCATCTTCCGAACTCGGTATCAGATTTGCAAAGCTACCTTTGCAAAGGTATTTCACTTTTAATTTTAATTGCATGGTTGCTATGGCTTGTTGGGCTATGAATTGTATGTGGATAGTAATCGGTTGGATAATGCTCACCCCTTTTTCCGACCTACCCAAAATGAAAAAAATCAAACTCACCGAAGGGGTTACAGCACAACTGCCGGAGGGGTTTCGTCCTATGACCGACGATGAAATTGCACAACGTTATTTTACCTATCGCAAGCCTGTTGCTATGTTCACTGACGCTCGGGCAGTAGTAGACTTTGGTCTAAATATTTCTGCCACTACTTGGCAATATGAAGATTTGCCTCTTTTGAAGAGTTTTTACAAGGCAAGTATTGTGCAAATGTTTACCAGCGTCAATATCATCAAAGAAGAAATAGAAGAAATTAACGGGCGCAAATATGCTGTGTTTGAATTTATTTCCGAAGTGCGCAGCGACCCTAAGGCAATTATTAAACGTCCGCCAGTGATAAATTATACCTACATTTTATACACAGTAGTAGGCGAAAAAGTTTACATTTTAAATTTTACATGCCCTGCTGACGTACGCAGCCAGTGGCGACCTATTGCTCATGCCATTATGAAAACAGTAAAGATAGGCTAAGTAGTATTGTTTGTTTGTCCGAAAAATTGTTATTTAACCTACGCAAATATTCTTAGGTTATGATTTACAAGGCGCTCGCTTTGCAAACTACCTGCCACACTGTAAACAGTTTGCAAACTCGCGAGGAAGTTACTTCACACATCCAACGTGAAATTCAGCGGATAGGTGCACAAATCCGCGCTTCTATTGGGTTTATTGGAAAAGATACCAAACTTGTAGTACTGCCCGAATATTTTCTCACCGGGTTTCCACTGGGCGAAAGTATCGAAAACTGGCGCTACAAAGCTTGTATTGCTCCCGATGGACAAGAATACGAATGGCTGGGCGAATTGGCACAAGACAGTAACATTTACCTAAGCGGTAATGTGTATGAAACAGATCGTCATTTTCCGAGCTTGTATTTTCAGTGCAGCTTTATTATTGCTCCTTCAGGCGATGTAGTGTTGCGTTATCGTCGTTTAAACTCTATGTTTGCCCCTACGCCGCACGATGTGTGGGAGAAATATCTTGATATTTATGGCTTGGAAGGAGTTTTTCCTGTGGCAAAAACTGAAATTGGCAACTTAGCCTGTATTGCCTCAGAAGAAATTTTATACCCTGAAATTGCACGTTGTTTGGCAATGCGCGGAGCAGAAATATTTTTACACAGCACCTCAGAAGTAGGAAGCCCCTTGCTTACACAAAAAAATGTAGCCAAGTTAGCACGCGCCATTGAAAACATGGCATATGTAGTCTCTGCCAACTCGGCAGGCATGGGCGGCACTCCTATTCCTTTTGCCTCTACCGACGGCGTATCCAAAGTAATCAATTACAACGGAATAGTATTGGCAGAAGCTGGCTACGGCGAAAGCATGGTTGCCAATGCCGATATTGACCTACATGCGCTGCGACACTTTCGACATCGTCCGGCAATGGGTAACCTACTGGCACGGCAGCGCTTCGAACTATATGCACAAAGCTATTCGGAACACAGTTTTTATCCACCTAACACACTTTTGGTACAAGACCCCGACCGCCAGCACTTTATTCGTACCCAAATGACGGTGATAGAGAGGTTAGATAAATTAGGTGTGCTCCAAACTGCCTAATACAATAGCATTTAGTTAACCAAAGCGACAATTTGTCACTAAGTTGTTCGTTAGGGTATAAAGGTATAAAAATTGTACACAAGTTAGCAGGAGGATTAAGTGATTATGCCGCATGCTTTTGATTCGTTTCACAAACCCAAAATGACTTTCAGGCTGCTTTATTTAGGCTTTCCTGTGTATGAGTCTAATAACTATGAGTTGTGTGTGCAAGTAGCCACCTATTGCGGTTATAATCAATTTTTTATACAAACCTATCGCAATGGTCAGTATATAGGTACTACTGGCTACATTGCCGAACAGATTCCACGATAAAGCAGTTATTTGCTTATATTGTTCGCCTATTGACTGCTACTAAGGTGGATTACCAATCGCTATCCGATGAGGAGTTGTTAAAACTAATAGCCGACAAAAACCGACAGGCATTTCAAACTTTGTACATGCGCTATGCGCGTCGGTTGTTTGAATTTGCCTGTCGCAAAGTACCGGCTGAAATTGCCGAAGAAATTGTACAAGATGTTTTTGTGCGACTTTGGCAAAAGCCTCAACTTTGTGCCCAAGTTGGCAACACCTCTGCCTACTTGTTTGCTGCTGTGCGCTATGCTTGGCTCAATCATTTCAGGCAAGAGCTCATCAAGGAAAAATTTATTACCAATAGCTGGCAGCAAATAGAAACACAGGCGACTTTGTATGAGCATGCTGTTAAAGAAATGCAGGAGGTTATTAGCAAAGCAATTGCTACCCTTCCTGAAAAAACACAGTACATTTTCCACCTAAGCCGTTTTGAAGGGCTCTCGCATCGGGAAATAGCCACCAAGCTATCTGTTAGTGAAAAAACTATTGAGTATCATATTTGCCAGGCGCTTAAATGTTTGCGCGAGTCATTGCAGCCATTTTTAGTTGTCATTTTGCTGTTTATTAGTTGAGCTGAAGCAAAACCGGATGTTTTTTTAACAGCCAACTCGCCTTAAATGCGTGGTAAGGCAAACAGCTGCCCCTGTTTCAATGCTTGTTTTGTTGTAGGTTAGTTCAGTTTGGTAAGCAACGTAGTACTTTCTTTTTTGCCTTTCTCATCGTAAAGTTCAGATTTAACTATGCCTATACCCTTAGCGAGGTATTCTACTCCTTTCATTTGGCGGGTTCCCATGATTTTAATGGCAAGGTTGTAACTAACTTTTACACATTCAAACTTACCAGCAGGGGTTTCTACTGTTTCCAGCCCTTCTACTTTTCGATTGGTGTAGGCAACCGACATGTTCATGATGGGCATGCCGCCTTTTAAAGCAGAGGATATTTTAACACTGGCATCACTGAGCGGCGTATCAGCCTCCAAACGACTCGGATAAGCAATTTGCTCTCCTATAAAGTTTACTTCAAATTCAGGTCCTTTGGGCATGGCATCGTAGGAAATGTTGCGAATGTCGCAGTAAAATGTGCCATCGGCACATCGTCCGTTGAATTCACCCGAACTGAGCAGTTTGCCTTTGGCATCGAACATTTCGCTTTTATAAACTAAGGTAAATCCTCCTTCAGCAGGTGTTTTGTTGATAAGTTCGTTTTTTACAACGTTCAGAGGCTTGTCTTTTTTGTCATAGGTAGTCATTTCTACCTTTTTACCTTCTTGGAAGGGGAAATAGCCTTCGCAGGCGTTTTGCTGGGCAAAGGAAATACGAGCTACGGTTGCAATAGCAACTAACAAAAGCAAGGGTTTCATAGTATTTTTAATTTAGTGGCGGTTGTTCTGTTCCAATAGGTGCTGCCTGTAAAATTTCTTTAAGTCTTTTCTGTGATTTTTCCGAAAGTCCTTCGGGAGATATATTCAACTGGCGTATAATTTCTACTAAGCTGTTGATTTTACCTTCTAGCGAAAAAAATTTGTTAACAAGTATCAGGCGCGTATCTTTCAATACGCAGTAACCTGATTTAAAATTACCTTTTTCATAGCGCAAAATGTATTCCGTTTCGGCAATAATGCTCTCTAAGGAGTCGAGAAAATGTTTGGTATAGCGAATCATACTAATTAGGTGTTGGTCAAACGGCGAACAGTTTCTACCAGCACATCAAAGTTGATAGGTTTTTGGATATAATCGTTGATACCTACTTGGCGAAAATCATCCATTGTGTAATTTTTAGCGTTGCCGGTGATAGCCACAATAGGAATAGTTGCTTTGTGTGCATCTGGCAACTGGCGTATGCGAGAGGCGCACTCCATCCCATCCATAACAGGCATACTAATATCCATTAGAATAATGTCACAGTTGTGATTGGCTAGGTAGTCTAATACTTGCTGCCCGTTTTTGACTGTAACAATATCGAAATTCTGAAACTCTAACACACGTCGGGTGATGTTCTGAATAACTGAGCTGTCTTCGGCAATCAACACTTGCTTTGGCATATTTAACAAGGGTTTATCAATGGCACTATTTTACTAACTAATTTGCAAAATAGTTCGATAATGCTGCTGGAACTCGGTAAAAAAGCGAATGACATTGGCAAATGCTTCTTCGGCATTATGCACTTGGTTTTGCTTAATTGCTGCTTCAAAATTTGCTGTTGCCATGTAGAGTTTTTCGATACCTAACGTGCCTGCATTGCCTTTTAGGGTGTGTAAAATATTTTTAGCTTGGTCAAATTGTTTTTCGGAGATATGGATAGCGAGTGCCTCTAAAAGTCGACGGCTCTCTTGGTCAAAGTCGGTGTAGGCTTCTGCTATCATTTCTCTTCCGCCGTACTTGGTCATTTGTGCTACTACCTCAGGATTGATAATGGCTAAGTTAGCCTGAGCAGGTGGTTGGGTTTCTTCTAAGGAAGAAACGGGAGGGGAGGGTTGGCTGTTGGTAAGTAATTCTTTTACTTTTGCCACCAGTGCTTGCGCTTTAATGGGTTTGGCTATGAAGTCATCCATTCCGGCTTGAAGAAAACTTGCCCGTTCTTCTTGCATAGAGAAAGCAGTCATGGCAACTATGGGAGGTAAGTGTGGCAGGCAGAGTTGTTTGATGCGTTGAGTGGTTTCAATACCGTTCATCACTGGCATCTGCACATCCATGAAAATAAGGTCGAAAGGTTGTTGTTGCACCATTTCGATAGCCTCCGCGCCGCTTCGAGCAATGCTGACATTACAGCCGGCACGCTTGAGGATGCTGCGCGCTACATTGAGATTGACGCGGTTGTCATCTACCACCAATATATTAGGCTGGAAAGGAATTTGTCCACTGATTGGCGATTCGTGTGAGTTTTCGGTTTGTTTGCTCATCACCTCTTCGGCAGAGCAAGCTTGGGCGCGGAAAGTGAACCAAAACGTACTGCCAACCCCCAGTTGAGACAACACGCCAATATCGCCGTGCATCAGTTTGCACAATTCTTGCGAAATGGCAAGTCCTAGCCCTGTTCCGCCATGCGATTTGGTGTAGCTATTGTCTAATTGGCTGAACTTTTGGAAAAGCAATTCTTGTTGCTCAGGGGCAATTCCAATGCCTGTATCTATCACCTTAGCTTTCAGCAAATAGCCCTGTTGGGTTTCGTTGAGCACAACGTCGTCGGGGTTGGGTGTTTGGGCTACTTCCAGCACAATTTCAATACTGCCTTTTTCAGTAAATTTTAAAGCATTGGAGGTGAGGTTAGAAAGGATTTGTAGTAAGCGTGTTTCGTCGGCAAGCACAAACGGGGGTACATCGGGTGCAATGTGGTAGCTAAATCCGATGTCTTTTTGCAAAGCTCGTTGTTGGAAAAGGGCTATGAGTTTGTCCATCATATTTTTGAGTGAGATGGGCACTTTGCGCAGCTCCATTTTTCCCGCCTCAATTTTGGACAAGTCTAAAATGTCGTTGAGAATATGCAATAAAGTTTCCGACGACTTTTTAATAGTAGTAATGTATTGGCGGTACTCCGGCTCGAGGTTTTCGGCTTCTGAAAGAAGGTCAATCATGCCAATGATACCATTCATAGGGGTGCGAATTTCATGGCTCATGTTGGAAAGGAAGCGCTTTTTCACCTCAAGGGAGTGCTCGGCTAACTCTTTGGCGAGCCGCAGTTCGTCGGCAGCTCTTTTTTTAACAGTGATGTTGTGGGCTACGCCTGCTACTTCATCTACTTCAAAACTGTTGGTAGTCACAATAGGGTTCAGGAACACTTCGTACCAATATTCTTCGCCGTTGATGCCTACCATTTTGCGTTCAAACTGCTGGGGATAACCAGCAAGGGCAAGTTTGTATTTGTCTAACCAGAAATAAACCTGTTCGCGGTCGTTTTGCCGATAGATGTCTAATAACGACATGCCTGCCGTTAGGTGAATGTTGTACAACTGACGCAGCGAGTTGGCATAGTTGCCGTTGAAACGCGTAATCACCAAGTCTTTATTAACCGACCACATGAGGTGCTGCCCGCTTTCAAAAATGGCTTGTAGGCGTGCATTCTGCTCATTAATTTTCTCTTGGTTTTGTGTGCGTTGAATGGCGGTTGCCAATTGTCCTGAAATGAAATTAAGCAGGTCGAGGTCGCGCTTGTTATACATGCGGCGGTCTTTGTATGACTGCAACACCAATATGCCAATTACCTTCTGGTCAATTTTTAGAGGTACTCCTATCCAAGTTTGAGGCAAAGGGCTATCAATGGGAATATTGTTGGTTTGCATAATGCGCTGCAGCATATCGCCGTAGAAAAACATAGGGCGATCGAAGTTGAGGGCATATTCGGCAAAACTACGTCCTTGGATGCCTTCATCAGGCGCATAGTCGGAGTTGACGTAGTAAGGAAAGTAGATACTTTGGTCTTTTTCGTTGCGTAGAGCAATTAAAAAGCTATCTATCTCGATATTTTTTTTCAGCTCGATATAAAAATTATGATAGAGCGCTTCCAAATTATTGCTGCTAACGGTCAGTTTGGAAAGGTTGTAATACAAGGTTTGGGCTTTTTCTAAGCGTATCTGCTCGGTAACATCGTGTAATATGGCTCTATAGATGCCCAACTTTCCTGCCTTGAAATTGTAGCTGAGGCTACCTCGTAGGTTTATTTTGCGACCGCTCCGGCTAACAAAGCAGGTTTCAAAGTTACTTATTGCGCCTTCGGTAGTGGCTTTACGTAAAGTATGTTGCCAAGCAAGGGCAAAATCGGGGTGAATGATGTCTTGCAAGCGCATCGAGCGAACGTCTTCGGGGCGGTATTCCAATATGTTGTACCATGCTTTATTGACAAAAATGAACTGACCAGTGGCATCGGTAATTTGAATGAGGTCACTGGCATTATCAAAAAGGTCTTGTAGCAGCTGGCTGCTTGGTTCTAAAGTTTGCTGCACGTGCAAATTATCTGGCAATGGTTCTCCTACAATAGTTACAGCTGTGCGGTTTTGGTCGGGATAATTCCATACAACAGTGTGAAATTGTACATGCAGGTGTTGGTCGTTGGCACATCGGAATTTGCCTTGAAACGCACTGAGCAGTTGTTTGTGCAAAAGTGTGTTGGTTGCCTGCTCGGTAGCACTTTCAAAGGCAAATATTTGTTGTAGGGGCATGCCTATTAGGTCTTGCTTTTGCCAACCAGTAGCCGTTAACAAAGAACGATTGCAATAAGAAATCCGTCCGTCGGGTTCAATTGTTAAAGCTAATTGGGGCGCATCGTTTAAGGTACTTTCAAGTGCTTCACGCGAGTAGTGGAAAGTTGCAGCTTGGAACGTGTGGTTTTCCCTTGTTGTGTGTGCTGCCACATCAGTAGCTGAGAAAATAAAGCCTTGAAAATTATTTTGACTGTTGAAGTAAGGTATTCCTTTTTCTTGTATTTGCTGGCATTCGCCGTTGGGTCTAAATATGCGATAGCTAACTACAAGGCTTTGCTGTTTAGCAAAGTGTTCATCGAAAACATTGCTTATTTGTAGTTTGTCATCAGGATGGATAGCTTGCCACCAAGCAGTAACGGGTTGTTGGTAGGCTTGTATTAACTTGCACCACTGCTGATTGAAAAACACACATTCTCCGGCTGCGTTGGTAATGCGCAACAGCATAGGCGAACTATCGGCGATGGCGTGCAAACAGCTTTCGCTCTGTAACCATTTTTTTTTCAGTTGTAGCTGTGCAATCAAATGGCTAATGGCTATACCTAACAGGTAGAACAATAACCACGACTGATTTGCGGAGTCTGCCAACTCAAATAGCAATACATAGCTAACCTTGCACTCTATTACAAGAGGAACAAACAAGAAATGATTAATCTGCGTGTGCCCAAGTTTTTCGGTTGGTAAAGCAAATAATTGCTGTTCTTGAAATATAGCTGGGTATTGAGTTGTTGAAAGTTCTTTGAAAGCTGTCAGAAAAAAATGGTCTATGTTAAAAAAGTATTGCAAGGTAGCTGAATAGGCGTTTTCGTTTACTTGGTAAAATCCTGCCCCTTTCACGTAGTTTAACTTGTGGAGTTGGGTAATTGCTGTTGTTAACACTGCTTCGGTTTGGTGCATAGCAGCAACAGCTTGTATAATTTGGTCAACTATTTTAGGTGCCAGAGGTTCGGCTAATGCAACAGACACTGGCTCCAACCAACGATTGACAACTGTTAAGTAAGCTATTAAGACTTCTTGCTTGCCATAAGCAGTTTTTTTGAAAAGAATTTCTATTTGTTGGAACTGGTCGGCAAGGTTTGCACCTGTTAGGTGATAGGTAGCTTGCCGATTTTGCCAAGCTTCTGTAATACGTGCATGAAGTTTTTTTTGAGTATCGCTATCTGCTCCTATTAGTTCATAGAAAGAGTTTTTGATGACTGATTTGGCAGAGGGTTTGCGTAACAATTGTAATGCTGCCTTATTGATTTGGATTATGTAGCAACCAGCATTGAGTAGCACCATAGGCTGGGGACTGTCTTCGAACAGTTGTTGGTAATATTCCTGCTGAGAGGTTTCTGGTTGTTCATCACTAATGTCCTTAGCCGACCAGCGCACGTAATAAGCATTTGTGTATTGCTCTGATGGCGGCTCTACGCGTGCTTCAAATTGTACATAGCGCAGGTTGCCCTCTTTATCAATTAGTTTTTGTATGCCTGCTGCATATGGTTTGTTAGCAATTTGTGCCAAATATTCCTCGAAAAGATGTTGGCTGTCGTAGGCAATAAAATGACGCATGTTTTCAGGCTTGCCTGCTTTGTTAAATGCTTCAAAACAGCTTGCCATTGCATCATTGAGGCGAATAATATTACCTGCAAGGTCGTGCAAACAAATCCATGTATGTTCGCTTAATTGACCGCGAAGGGGGGCTTTATCCGCAGCAGGTTGCAATTGCTTGACTTCTGGCTGTGTATCTTTGCTTTTGCCTATTTTTAGGAAAAACATGCGTTTTCGAACCTCTCCAACTTTCCTTTAAGATAATAATTTTCTGAATGAATTGTAGGATTTTTTCAGGAAAAATTTTCATCAGATTTTACAAAACGGATTAGTGCGTTTTTCATAGCCAATAGTTGTCTCCGGTCCGTGACCGGGATAGATAACTGTTTGGTCTGGTAGTGTGTAAAGTTGTTGGCGGATATTAGCCAGTAGTTGCTCATGATTTCCTCCCGGCAGGTCAGTTCTGCCAATGCTATTGTAGAAAAGCACATCGCCGCCAATACAAAATCCATCGGCAGGGCTGTAAAATACCAAATGACCGGGTGAGTGCCCCGGCACAAA
The DNA here is from genome assembly GCA_025056255.1 of Bernardetiaceae bacterium. Lineage (GTDB taxonomy): Bacteria > Bacteroidota > Bacteroidia > Cytophagales > Thermoflexibacteraceae > Rhodoflexus. The sequence continues at coordinate 28,804 of JANWVT010000012.1, forward strand.
GCGAATTTCCATTTGTGCCGAGCCAAAAGCAAGCACGTCTTTTTCGGTCAAAAAACCCGAAGGTTCGGCAGGTTCATAACCACCAAAACCATACAAGCCGGCGTATGAAGGAACTGATGCCAGCACGCTTTGTTCCTTTTCGGGAATCAGAAAAGGAACTTTATAGGTATGTTGGATAAAATAATTACCCAATACGTGGTCTATGTGGCAGTGCGTATTAACAAGCAAAACAATTTCCAGCCCGTTTTCAGCTATGTATTGTTGCAAGAGGGCTTTTTCGCGCCTGTGATAGCAGCCCGGGTCTATCACCACAGTTTTGCCATGCGGGTCGGAGAGTAGGTAGGTGTTTTCCTGAAACTCGTTGAAAGTGAAACGGTGAATTTTTAGCATGCAATAAAATTAAATAAGCCACTAAAAAGACTAGCGCACATATCTCTTGTACTTCTAAGGGAGCATGGAAGTACAAGTTCGTTTTGATATGATGCAAAAAAATCTAAAATGAATTTGTTGTTTGAAAGTCAGTTTTAATAGGCAATACTGGCTTGTATACAGTTAGATTAAACGACTACTAACTGTACATCAATATTGCCTCGGGTAGCTTTGGAGTACGGACAGATGGCATGTGCTTTTTGTACAATTTCTTCGGCTTCCTCTTTGTTTAAATGAGGCAGTGACACGTGTATTTCAGCACCCAAGCCAAAGCCACCGTCTAATTCGTTGCCAATATGTACTTTTACAGTAACGGTGGCATCTGCCATATTTTTTCCTTTTCCGGCTGCTTGCAAAGCCCCCCCGAAACAAGCGGCATAGGCAGCAGCAAACAGCTGTTCAGGGTTGGTGTAGTTTCCTTTTGGACCGCCCAAAGCAACAGGCTGCCGCACTTCCAAGTCTAAAACGCCGTCATCAGACTTTACATTGCCTGTTCGTGCGCCCACATTAGTAACGGTTGCTGTATAATGTATTTTGCTAAGCATAGCTCTAAATTAATTGATGCGTGCATAAAAATAGCGATTATTGAGCAATTTTAGGCTTCGGGTACGGGTGGAATACCTGTTCCCTCTGGTACTTGTTCTATCAGTCGTGCAATTTCTTCTCTGATTTGCTCTATAGTATAGCTATCGTCGAATACAATAGGCGGTTTAAACCGGACAGAAAGCGTAGTGCCGCGCTTTTTGAGTTTGAGCCCTTTTTTGTCGAAAGCACGACGGAAGCCATTAAGCACCACAGGCACCACAATTGGCTTAAAGTCTTTGATAATGTGTGCAGTACCTTTCCGCACGGGTGCGTAGGGTTTGGTTGTCCCTTGCGGAAAATTAATGACCCAGCCATATTCCAATGCTTTCCTGATTTTTTCAGGGGCTTGCCTGTCTGGTCCGCGCTGTATGTCTTCGCCTTTGCTGCGCCAAGAGCGACGAACAGTTACTGCACCGGCGTATGTAAAAATTCTGGGCAATAAGCCACTTTCCAGCATCGTTTCTTCGGCTGCTACGTAAAAGCTTTTAACGCGAGGCAAAAGAAAGTAGATAGGGAAGCGAATAGAGTCTTTCATGCGCCACTTTACGCTGCAAAAAATATGATAAAGCGCAATTACATCGGCGTAATATGTCTGATGATTGGAAATAAACAGCACATTGCGGTCAGGTAAATCCATCAAATACTCGGTGCCTTCTATTTTGAGTTTGTTTATGATATTGAAGCGGGCATAGGTGCCCACAGCAAACACACTCAATAAAAGTCGTTTGAAAATCAACCAATTGCCAAACGGGTCGCGTCGCAACAGACGCAAACGTGGCAATTTCATTTTTTTAGGGTTTAAAAGACGGAGCGCCATAGCCATGCAGTTTAAGTTTGTTGCATTAAGGTTACGTAGCTACAAAAGATTTAACCCAATCTTCATCTACGCATAGTTACGAAAAAGGCAGCGAATTTACTACTCGCTAATAAAGGAAATGATTTCGGCGGGTAATTCATGCCCACCTTCAAAATTGACTATTTGCGGACGCAATCCGGCGCTTTCCAAAGCATGAAAATGTTGTTCGGCTACTGCTTCGGTAATCAGTTGGTCTTGGTTGCCATACACCCAAAACAGTTCACGCGAAGGAATGGGTGTTTCATGCACCTGTGCCAATATGTCGGGGGGCATTTCTCCTGCCCACATAATCAGGCGCGTGTAGGGTATTTGGCTGTGTGCCAGCCATCTGCAGAGTGTGGCACAGCCCTGCGAAAAGCCTAACATATACACTTTCGGCACACTGTTGAAATATGGCTTGGCAGACTCCGACGCATAGACTGCTTGTAAGTAGCGCATATTGTTTGCTATATCGTTCAGGCGGTCTTCGCGGGTCATCCAAACTGCCCCTACTCTGCCTTCAAAACCCTTCAAATAGTGCTTAGAAAGTCCCTGAGGTGCTACGAAGTAGTTCTTGACAGGGTCTAAATGAGCAAACTTGCGCAGGAAATAAGGAGCTAACTGCCCGTAGCCGTGCATTACCCACCATATTTTTTCTGTTTGTGCCGAAAGCACGCCTCGTGTGTAGTAGCGAGCATGAAAGTTAAAAACGACGTCTTCTTGGGTTATCAGCTCATCCATACACCTACAAGCGTTCGCGCAGGGTTTTAGCTAATTCTTCGTAGCCGGGTTTTCCCAGCAGGGCAAACATGTTCACTTTGTATGCTTCTACGCCGGGTTGGTCAAACGGATTAACCCCCAAAATATAGCCGCTAATGGCACATGCTTTCTCAAAGAAATAGAACAACTGCCCAATGTAATACTCGTTAATGGTTGGAATTTCAATCACTAAATTGGGTACATTACCCTCAATATGTGCCAGCAGCGTACCTTTCTCTGCCATTTTATTGACGGTGTGCATGTCTTTGCCTGCCAGATAGTTGAGTTTGTCCAAATCTTCGGCATCAGTTGGAATGACTATCCGGCGGCGGGTTTGAGCAACGGAAATCACTGTTTCAAACAAATTGCGCTCTCCGTCTTGAATCAGTTGCCCCATAGAGTGCAGGTCGGTAGTGAACCCTACACCAACAGGCAGAATGGCTTTCAGGTCTTTGCCTTCGCTTTCGCCATATAGTTGCTTCCACCACTCTACCAAATATTGCAAGCGCGGATGGTAGGTTGCCAAAATTTCAATGTTTTTACCGCGGCGATACAGCGCATTGCGCACGGCAGCATACAGCGAAACAGGGTTTTGATTCATATCGCTGTGTTTTTGAGCGTGTATTTCCATATCGCGCGCTCCGGCAATAAGTTGGTGGATGTCGAAGCCTGCAACAGCAATAGGCAGCAAACCAACCGGTGTCAGCACCGAAAAGCGTCCACCTACGTCGGGCGGGATGGAAAATGTTTGATACCCTTCTTGGGTAGCCATTTTACGCAGCGCACCAGACTGCGGGTCAGTAATGGCTATGATGCGTTCGCGTGCGCCCGCTTTGCCATATCGTTTTTCCAAATCTTGCTTTAAGAGGCGGAAGGCAATGGCAGGTTCGGTAGTAGTTCCTGACTTAGATATTACAGCAACGGCGTAGCTTTTATCAGCCAAAATATCCATTAAATCGGCATGGTAGTCGGCGCAAATGTTCTGCCCTGCAAAAATTACCCACGGGGCTTTTCGTTGCTCTTTGGTCAGCAGGGGGCTGAAATGATGTGAAAGCGCATCAATTACTGCTTTGGCACCCAAATACGAGCCGCCTATACCTACTACTACAAAAATATCGGCTATTTCTTGCATGCGGCGAGCCGCTGTCTGTATTTCGCTGAGTAGTTTTTCGCTTGTTTGGCTTGGCAAGTTTACCCAGCCCAAAAACTCACTGCCTTTGCCCGTGCGATTGTGCAGCGCTTCATGGTGTTGATTGATTTCTGCTTGGTAGCGAGTAATATCTTTGTACAGTAAAAATTCTAAAATTTTGCTGATATCGAGTTTGAGCAATTCCATTTTCAACAGTATTGGTTTGATGTATGGCAAAAATAAAATTTTCAACAAACTAAATCGGTCTTGCTATGGCTGTGTGTATTCGCGTTTATAGGCTTCCACCAACACTAAAAAATAGGAAATTAGCAAAGGACCTATGACCAAGCCCAAAATACCAAAAAAATTTACCCCAAAAATTACCCCTAATATGGTTATTAATGGATGAATGTCGCCTACTTGCTTGGCTATAAGAAATCGCAGCAAGTTGTCAATATTCATTACGAGAATAGCTCCATAAATAATGAGCCCTATGCCGTTAAAAGTATTTCCTTGGCTAATGGCAATCAGACCTGCTGGCACCCAAATCAGGGGTGTGCCCAGTACAGGAATAAATGCCATGAAAAAACTGATAACTCCCCAAAAAACAGCGTCGGGAATGTTAAAAATGACAAACCCAATTGAAACCAATGAACCTTGGATAAATGCTATCAAACTTTGCCCTAACACATTGGTTTTTACGTTGTTTTCTAATTCAGAGAACATTTGCTGCACAGTGGTTTGGTCAAAAGGCAAGTAATAGTAAATGCCTTTGACAATTTCTTTTTCATTTACTAGCAGATAGTAAAGAATGAAATACATGATGCTGATGCCAACAAATAGGTTGAGCGTACCAGAAAGCAAAGGGGTAAACAAACTAGTAGCAAACTCTCCTATCCGCCCAGCAACTTTTTGCAACAGTTCGGGATTTTGAAAATCGAAACCTGTTAGGCTTTGAAATTGTATAACAACAGGATTTTGCAACAATCCATCTAAATATTTTACCAATTTAGGCGCATGCCCTGCATAAAAAATCACTTTTTTAGCAACCATTACGCCGGCTGTTATCAATGGAATGATGATAATGAAAAGAGACAGCACAATAATGACAATGGCGCTAACAGCGGGTTTCCATCCCCTTCTTGTGTTTAAAAAAAAGTTCATTTTGCGAAACAAAACATACAAAATAATGCTTCCTATTAGGGCAGGAATGTAAGCCATTAAGCCGTATAAAATAGCACCACCAAGCAGCAAAATGAGCGCAATATGAAGGGCGAGGCGTTGTTGCGGAGTATATATTTGCATATTAAGTACAGCCGAAGCCAATTTAATTTTTGACAAATCAAAAATTCAGCATGAAAAACTGCGGGCTAAGTTATAAAAAAGTACTCAGAAACAGCAGCAAATGGTTAGGAGCCCTTACATGTTTGGTTGTGCTTGCCTGCTCATCGGAACAAACGGGCAAAGTGAGCAAAGAAGCAGGTAATTTTTTTCTGCGCGGGAAAACAGCTCTGCAAAGAAAAAGTTACGAAGAAGCCATCCGACTGTTCAAAGAGGCTATTAACAAAGATAGCTCTTTTGCCGAAGCATGGAATAACTGGGGCGTTGCCGAAGCGGCATTGGGTAGGCAAGAAGCGGCTATTCGGGCTTATGAAGGCGCCATTCGGGCAGACAGCAATTTTATAGATGCTTACTACAATCGCTCAAATGCTTTTTTTGAAATTGGTAAAATGCAAGAAGCATTGGCAGATATCGAAAAAGTGATACCTACTTACAAAGATTCGGCGTATGTGTATGTGAGTCGTGGAATCATTTTTGCCCGATTGAAGCAGCCCGAAAAAGCCTTTTCTGACTTCACTCAAGCCATCCGTTTAGATGCACGCAATACCGATGCCTACATCAATCGCGGCGTGTTGCTGTTTGAACAAAAAAAATATGCCGAAGCATTACAAGATTTTGAACAAGCTCTTCAACTGCAGCCCGATAATGACTATGCCCTCAACAATATTGCTTCGGTTCAAATAGCACAAGGAAAGTATGCCGAAGCCTTAGCAAAACTTAACAAAGCCATCGCAAAAAATGCGCGCCAACCCTACTACTTGAACAATCGCGCTTTTGCATACTTAATGACTGGCAATTTAGATGCTGCACGGGAAGATTTGCAACTTTCGCTTTACTACGACCCTGCCAACAGCTGGGCAGTCCGCAATGCAGGTATCTTGGCATTGAAAGAGCACAAGCTCGACAGTGCCTTATCGGTTCTTCAAAAAGCCTTTCAAATGAATCCCGATACGGATGAAATCCACTACTATTTAGGATTGGCACACTTTGCCTTAGGCAACAAAAAAGCCGCCTGCCAAGAGTGGCAGCAAGCTATTGCTAAAGGCGAACGGCAAACTATTCCTGAAATGGCAACTGCTTGCCGCCAGTAAGGACTTGTTGTCTTGTTTTTTTATTCGCTCAATAGTTGTTTAACAAATCGGTCAAACTCTTCTACATATTCGGTGTAGTAATGTCCTGTGCCGGGTCCGCTAAAGCCTGTGTGAATTTTTCTGACAACTCCTTTTTTATCAATAAAAATAGTAGTAGGGTAGGCAATAACTGCATTGAGCATAGGCAACGTTTGGTTAGCGGCTTCTTTGTCGGTGGTGCCAGCAAAAAGCACCTCGTAGTGCACATTGAGGCGTTTCATCATTTTGAGGATGCGAGGGCGTGCCTCCTCAAACTGTGGAGAGCGTTCGTAGGCAAGTCCAATGACTTCTAAGCCTTTATCCTTGTGTGCATCGTAGTAAGGCGCTAAAAAGGCTGTTTCGTCCATACAGTTAGGGCACCACGAGCCTAGTAGCTGCACAATCACTACTTTGCCTTTGTAGCGCGGGTCGTCTAAGCTCACTGGTTGGTTTTCCATGTTAGGGAAGCGAAAGCTCAGCCGGTCATATCCGGGTTTGAGATAGGTTAGTTTTTCTGGGTCTGGCAGATGTGCGTTTTCATTGCGACGTGCGTGCCAACGGCGATAGCCACTAATGCCCGACCAAGTTTCTCCTGTAATGGAATCGCCTTTCACCGCTCCTTCAAACAGCAAAATGCTCTCCCCGTTAAAAGTAGAAAGGCTCAGGCGGTTGTCACTGATTTGTCCTTCTAAAAATCGGTAGTCGCCAGTAGGGGTTAGGAAAGTACCTGTTAAATCATTGTCATTTTGATGAAAAATGCCAATGGCTTGTGAGGTGCGTCCGTCGGGATTGGTAAATACCACTTCCCATTTGCCCGATATTTGGGCGGTAACTGGCTTGGGATTTTTTTGGAATCGGTGCATTTCGCCATATCTTGCTTCAAAAGGGACGCGATAAATTGCATTGCCGGGCAAGTTCTTCCTGAAAAAGCCTGTTAGGTGTTTACTGCCTGCTTTTACAATTATTTCTGAATCAAAAACAGGCATGCTAATCACCAGTGAGTCGTTGCGGAGGCTCACATCGGTTGCTTCAATGCGCTCCTGTCCGTTGCGAATCACGAAAATGGGTGGTGCTTCTGGCGAACGGGGCTTTACTTCTATCAAAAATGGGACTTCTTTGTTCTGAATGGTTACAGTAGCACGCCAAGTGCCCACAGAGGGCATGGGTTGTGCAGCAGCGGTGAGTATGCTGCAGCCAATGGCAAATATTAGAATGTGTTTCATAGTGCGTTAGTAGTGTTGTTTTAAAAATCCATTAAATCCTCTGGCTTTGAGTTTAGCAGCAAGTTCGCGGGCTTGTTCAGGTGTTCCTTCTCCTACAAGCACGCGGAAAATGCGCACAGTACCTACCCAACCGGTTTGTATGTAAACATTGGCAAGGCGAGTTTGTTCTACATGATGCCCTACTTGAAGAGCAGCCTCGAGTTTATTGTAAGAGCCTATTTGCACTCCAAACCCCTCTGGGTAGCGAATAGTGCCATCTAAGGTGTAGGTATTGATGCCTGCAAAGGTTGCTGCATCGGCAGAGCGGTCGGAAGCATGAGGCGCGGGTTGAGGCTTATTTTCTTGAACGGGTGGCTGTTGCTCTTGCTTAGGAGGAGCAGGCATTTCTCGTTCAGTTGTTTCTGTTTGTTGCGGGGGGGTGTGCTGCTCACTTTCTTGTTTTTCTTTGGGCTTACCCAGTAAGCGCCGGATGCGTTCCAATATAGAGCTGCGCCTATCTTTTTCAGGTTCGGCGGGTGGTTCCTGAGGAGTAGGACCGATGCGGATACCTTTTTCTTCTTGCTTGCGGATGCGTTCTTCATTTTCTTTACGTTCGCGGTCGGTTATTGGTCCGGTTTCTACGTAGATAACTTCCAACTGTACGGGTGCTACGCCGTAGCGAATCATGTCAATTTTAGCTGCAGCAGCTTTGGAAAGGTCTATAATGCGCCCGTCTTTGTAGGGTCCGCGGTCATTAATCCGCACGATGACAGATTGGTTGTTTCGCAGATTGGTAACGCGTAACAAGCTGTGGAACCGGATGCGCGGATGAGCTGCTGTTAGGGCGTTCATGTCAAATTTTTCACCACTGGCAGTTTTTCGCCCGTGAAATTGCTCAGCGTAATAAGAGGCTTCACCACGTTGTTTGTATCCTACACGGTTGTAAGAAGGTTCTAAGGGTGCTACGCTCAGTTTTAAGGGCACTAACAAAATGAATAGCAATAAAAAACGAATGGTTCGCACGTTCAGTCAGGTTTCAGTTTGGGGTAATAATACCTTTTACAAATGCTGTTTAACAATTGCTTGCAATTGGTATTTATTTTTGAATTCTTTCGCTGCTTTTTGAGCTGCATTTTGGGTAGGGTACTCACCTACGATAACACGGTAATTAGTTCTGTCACCCGCTTTTGCAACTTGAATATACACCTTGCCTAATTTTTTCTTTTCCAAATGGATTGCCTCTTTCAATGCTTTGGCTGCCTCGTTAAAGGCGTGCAGTTGCAAACCAAAGCCTTTCACGGCAACTTTTATGCCGCGCGTATTGTAAGTGCCCGCAGTGGCAAAAGGTGCTTGTTGGGTTGCTCTGTCTTTGGAAGAGCGAGCCGGAGCTTTTTTACTAACTGGTGTGGGTGTAGGTTTGGTTTCTGGCTGCTTTTGGGTGGGTGGGATTGTTTCTGTTTGAGCATTCGCTTGTTGCTCGGCTTCCTTAGGAATGTCCTCATTTTCGTAGTATTCTCGTTGTTTTTTTACCGGTGAAGGCGACATGGCTGTTACTTCTCGGTAAGCATCTTGCACAATCTGTCCGCTTCGGGGAAGTTTGGCGGGTTGGTACTCAATCTGCAAGGTAGCTTCTTCACTACTAATGCCTAATGAATCAGCAGCTGCTTGAAATATTTCCATTGCGTGTGGCGAATTCTTGGGCAACCTGCGGCTTACTTTCAAAGTTACTTTTCGATTGGTGCTTGCATGGAAAGCTTGTAGCAGCGTACCCAAAGGCAACTGGGTATGGGCAGCCATGTTCCAACGTTCCGATGGATGATTGGCAACCACCTTGGCCTTTACCACCTCAGAGCGAGTTTGGGCAAGGGCAGATGAAAATAGCACCACACATCCTATCGACCAAACAAATAGCTGTACAACTAGCAAGACTTTTCGCATTTGCGCCGATTTTTATATTATTTTGACACGTGGCTATTAAAACATTAACCTACTGTTACAACTTCGTATTGCTTGTCTTATCCAGATGAAAGATGAAAAAACAATTTTCGGTCAAATTAATGCAAAACAAAATAAAGTTACTACTCAGCGGATTGCTCATGATAACATGTGTAGCAAATATGTCCGCGCAAAACAGACAATCACGCTCTGCTGTTCAACAACCAACAGTTGGCAAAAAGCCTTTGCACCACGGTGTTTACGACAGTTGGAAGGAAATTGCAGAGCCGCAAATTGCTAATAATGGTCGGTTGGCAGTTTTCGCTATCAACCCACAAGAGGGCGACGGCAAATTGCTCATCAAAAATCTGACCAACAACCAAGAGGATTCTGTGCCACGTGCTTCCGGTGCTCGCATCAGTTTTGATGATGCCTATGTGGTATTCCGCATTAAGCCGCCATTTGAAGTAATGAAAAACTTGCGCCGTCAGAAAAAAAAGCGTGAAGAGATGCCTCGCGACACATTGGGAATCTACCAAACAGCAAGCCGCAAAATAGTGCGCATTGGGGAGTTGCAGTCGTTTAAAATGCCTGAGAAAGCTGCTGGCTGGCTGGCTTATTTGTTAGAGCCGGCATTACCTCCTAAGTCTGCTACCAAAACAGACACGGCAAAAGCAGCCAAGCCTGCTAAGGCGCCTAAAAAAGAAAGCAATGAAAACGGCTCTAAATTGGTGCTTCGCAACTTTCCGACAGGCAAAGAAACTATTTTCCCATTTGTTACCGACTATCATTTTGCCGTTTACGGGCAAGCGCTAACCTTTGTTACTACTGGCAACGACAGCACGCTACAACCGGGCGTGTATCGCTACGATTTAGCCAAACAACAACTGCAGCGCATTGCTACCGGCAAAGGCAAATACAAATCTCTCACCATTAGCGAAGATGGTAGCGCAATTGGTTTCATGGCAAACCGCGACACCGCCAAAGCTTCCAAATACAATTTCGTGCTCTGTGTATGGCAAAATGGACAAGACTCGGCGCAAATAGTCGCTCAACAAGGTGACAAGTTCATGCCTCCAAACTGGATTATCAACGAGCATGCTAACCTGCGCTTTTCCAAAAATGGCAAACGCCTGTTTTTTGGCACATCGCCACAACCCTTAGAGGCAGATACTACCCTACTGCCCGAAGAAGTGGTACAAGTTGATATTTGGAGCTGGCAAGACGGCTACATCCAGCCCCAGCAAAAAGTACGTTTGGAACAAGACAAAAAACGCAGCTACATGGCAGTTTATCACCTGCCAGACCGCAAGTTAGTACAATTAGGCGACGCCTCATTGCCTAACATTATTTTGGGCGACGAGGGCAACGCCGACTGGGCTGTGGCAGAAAACAACCAGTCATACATCACCCAAATTAGTTGGAATTGGAATACCGACAGCGATATTTATTTAATCAACCTAACTGATGGTAGCCGAAAAGTGATTGCCCAAGCAGTAAAAGCCAATCCAGCCCTTTCACCACAAGCACAATACGTCTATTGGTTCAACGCTACCGATACGGCTCTGTACACATATCACATCGGCAGTAACAAGCTCATTAAACTTTCTAATCACAAACGCTGGGTAGATGAACAAAACGATATACCCGACTACCCTCGCCCTTACGGCATTGCAGGCTGGACGGAAAATGACCAAGAAATATGGGTATACGACCGATACGATATTTGGACACTTCACCCACAAACCGGTCAAGCACGCAACTTGACTAAAAGCGGTAGGAACAAACGCTTGCGCTATCGCTATGTGCGTTTAGACAATGAGGAGCGATTTATTAATAGCAACCAACCAGTGTTATTGCGCATTTTTAGCGAAATATCCAAAGAAAGCGGCTTTGCGCGTATGGAACCGGGCTGGGAGCCAGCCGTACTTGTAAGTTCTGAACATTCGTTCGGAACAGTCATCAAAGCCAAAAATGCTGACAAACTACTTGTAACGCGAGGTAACTTTACCGAGTTTCCTGATTTGCACCTCACCGACCTGAATTTTACTGATTTGCGCCGCATTAGCAATGCCAATCCACAACAGGCAGCTTATCTGTGGGGAACTGTAGAATTAGTAAAATGGATTTCAAACGATGGCATTCCACTGGAAGGATTGCTCTACAAGCCCGAAAATATTGACCCCTCCAAAAAATATCCCATGATTGTGTATTACTACGAACGCAACTCCGACAATTTGTATGAGCACATACCACCTTCACCCGGACGGTCTATTATCAACTATACCTACTATGTCAGCAATGGCTATGTAGTGTTTGTTCCTGATATTGTTTATAAAATTGGCTATCCGGGCGAAAGTGCTTACAACTGCATTATGCCGGGCATCATGAAGGTGCTTTCCAAAGGATTTGTAGACCCCCAACGCATTGGTTTGCAGGGGCATAGCTGGGGAGGCTACCAAACTGCCTATATGATTACGCGTACCAACCTGTTTCGGGCAGCAGAGGCAGGTGCACCTGTCGTCAACATGACCAGTGCCTATGGAGGTATCCGCTGGGAAAGTGGACTAAGCCGCATTCACCAATACGAACATACCCAAAGCCGCATCGGCGGAACCTTGTGGGAAAAACCACTACATTTTCTTGAAAATTCGCCTTTGTTCTATGCGCCAAAGGTGAACACCCCGTTACTGATGATGCACAACGACGACGACGGCGCCGTGCCTTGGTATCAAGGTATCGAGTTTTTCATGGCATTGAAACGCCTCCAAAAACCAGTTTGGATGCTTAACTACAACGGCGAAAAACATGGGCTCACGCAGCGCAAAAATCGAAAAGATTTTACTATTCGCATGGCGCAGTTCTTCGACCATTACCTCAAAGACGCTCCTATGCCTGCATGGATGGAAAAAGGTATTCCAATGACTGAAAAAGGAATCAACTTGGGCTACTAAAACAGATTGGTGCCTGCCTCCTCTGCCACTGCTGCCGAGGAGGCGATATACTAAGCGCAGCTGACATTAGGAAGCCTGCAAGTGTAAAGCCGATGGTTTACCTCCACAGTTGTTCGTGTCTTGACGAAAAACTTTTTGCGTAACAAGGCACACAACCAAGCAGTAGTGCTGGCGATTTAATCAGACGGGATTAACAGGATAGTTTCAACACACCAAGGGCGCACCTGTTGCAAGCAGGTAGAGAAGCCTTTCACTATCAGAAAAATACAATTCAACAATGCGCTTTTCTGCCAACAAACAGTTGATTTTTCAGCAAAATTACAAGCGATGCGTTGTTGCTTTGCCTAACAGACTGTTTAGCCTTGTTTACTGTCGTCAGCAATGCGCCCGTCTATAATGGTTATCTTGCGGTCTGTGGCATTGGCGAGGGCTTCGTTGTGCGTAACAATCACAAATGTTTGGTTCAACTCGTCGCGGAGTTTAAAAAATAGGTTGTGCAATTCTTCGGCATTGCGTGTATCCAAATTGCCAGTAGGCTCATCGGCAAAAACAATTGTAGGACTATTGATAAGTGCACGGGCTACTGCAATGCGTTGTTGTTCGCCACCGGAAAGTTCTGCGGGCTTATGCGAAAGCCGATGTGCTACGCCCAGTTTTTCTGCAAGCATAATAGCTCGTTGGTGCAACTCATCTGTGGATTTGCCCGCAATATAACCGGGCATAGCAATATTTTCCAGTGCTGTAAACTCCGGCAGCAAGTTGTGAAACTGAAACACAAAGCCAATGGTTAGGTTGCGAAATCGCGCTAGTTCCTTTTCGTTCAGTGTCAGCAAGTTGATGCCCTCTGCCGTCAAACTGCCTTTATCAGGTTTGTCTAAGGTGCCCAAAATATGCAACAGCGTACTTTTTCCTGCTCCCGAGGGTCCTACAATAGTAGTAATCTTTCCTGTTTCAATGTGCAGGTCTATTCCTTTGAGTACGTGCAGTTGTCCGTAATATTTGTGCAGATTTTGGGCTACAAGCATACTAAAACATTTAAGCAGCCATTCGGCTAATATGTTTCACCAAGGCGCGCCGAGCAATAGGCAACAACGACTCCTCTAATGGGCAAGCTACTTTGGCAATAATCACAAAAGTAGCGGGGTTAGGCAAGTGAGTAAACCTACGGGCAAGACTTAGCTTCAGATGCTCATAGGTTTGTGTTAAGGTAATGTTCACCGTTTCCAAATACTGCGTATGAATGCCTCTAAAACGCTCGTGTCGGTCTTCAAAAATGGTGATATGGTAAGTGTAGATGCGTGTGTCGCGGCTTTGGGCTTTGCTGAGGAACATATAGCCTTTGTCGGTATTAAGCGGCGTAATTCCCACGGGGCTAATTTCCAATTGCTGCTCGATGTGTTCGTAAATTTCGCGCGCTTCTTCTAAGGTTTCACCCACAAGCGGAATGGCATAGTGTACCAGTTCCTCAATTATGCGCATTGTTTCGTCGTCTTCCACAATGCTTTTGTAAACCAATTGCAACCGTTCAAAGTCGGCATGACTAATGCGCTGTGGAAAATTTTCATACAGCAGATTTTTGTGGTCGCGCAAATGGCAAAGGTTGCGGTAGTGAAAAATTAAATCTGCAAAAGCAGGATATAATTTTTGCGCCTTCAACTCTTCGCGCACACTTTGTAGGTAAGCGAGCAACACGTACTTTTTGTACTCAAAATCAATGAGTTGCTCGGTAAGCCAATTCGGACTGAGGGTTTTCATAGCAGACACACAGGTTGTTAAGCGCTCTTAATATAAAGAACGCAAATTAGATTCCAAATGATACGCTACAAATTAGCCTCATTTTTAATCTTGCCGGTGTCTTTTTTGGAGTACCTCAATCACCTCATCCAACTCTACGGACTTGGCTTCCAGAAGCACCAAGTAATGGAACAACAGGTCGGCAGCTTCTCCCAAAAACAATTCTTTGTTGTTGTCTTTGGCTTCAATAATCAGTTCTACGGCTTCTTCTCCTACTTTTTGGGCTATTTGGTTGATACCTTTGGCAAAAAGTTTAGCAGTGTAAGATGTTTCGGGTGAAGCGTTTTTACGGCTGCGGATAATTTGTAGTAACTGATTGAGAAACAGCAATTTGTTTTGATTGGCTTCTGAAAAGCAGGTGTCTGCTCCTGTATGGCAAGTAGGACCTTGCGGATGAGCTTTCACAAGAATAGTGTCGCCGTCGCAGTCAACCAGAATATCTCGTACATGCAAATAGTTGCCAGAGGTTTCTCCCTTAGTCCACAGCCGATTTTTAGAGCGACTAAAAAAAGTTACTACCTTTTCAGACAAGGTTTTTTGATAGGCTTCTTCGTTCATATAGCCTAGCATAAGCACCTTTTCGGTGGTAACATCTTGCACAACAGCAGGCAGCAGTCCGTTGCCTTTACTGAAATTAGGTGAGGAAAGCATTCAGTTAACTGGAAAGGTATTGTTTGCAAATTACAAGCATGCGTGCAAAATTATCAATTAAAAACCGGCACAACCAACATTTCCAAGGTTGGCAGTAATAGCAATGCACTTTGTTTGCTTTGGCATGGCACCAACCGACCACGTTGGGTTTGTCCAGAAGGTGAGTGTCTTTTACCCTCGAGCTGAGGGAGGTTGGAGACTTGCCCAAGGGCTGTTGGCAACATACTGCATACGCCCGTTTTTGACTGTCAAAGGTGAGTTGATGTTGTTGTGATAGAGCTGTCCAGTGCCAAGCCCTTGTGGAAGGGTGGGTTGGTAGCGAGCAGTGAATTGGCAAATGGCATTTAAACCAATGTTAGACTCTAAGGCAGAAGTCATCCACCAGCCTATTCCCATTTGTTCAGCAAGGGCTATCCATTCTGCCGAGGCATTTAGTCCGCCTACTAGACTGGGTTTTAAAATGATGTAAGCAGGGCGGAGCGTTTCTAAAAGTTGTTTTTTAGCCTCTACATGGTCAATACCAATCAGTTCTTCGTCTAAGGCAATTGGCACGGGCGAGTGGCGACACAGGGCTGCCATTGCCTCCCACTGCCGAGGGCGAATGGGCTGTTCGATGGAGTGGATGCCTAAGTTAGCGAGTGCATGGAGTTTTTCTTGGGCTTCCGAAGGAGTAAAAGCACCATTAGCATCTACGCGCAAGGTAATTTCATTGGCAGAGAACCTGTTACGTATACTTGCTAAAATATTCAACTCAGTAGCAAAATCTATTGCACCAATTTTCATTTTCAAGCAAGAAAAGCCTGCTGCTAGTTTTTCTTCTATTTGTTGCAGCATAAATGCCGCATTTCCCATCCAAATGAGTCCGTTGATAGGGATAGACAAGCTACCATGGTAAAAAGGATTGTCATAGATGAGTCGCTTGCCTCCATTTTGTAAATCCAGAACGGCTGTTTCCAAGGCAAAGCGCAAAGCAGGCAAGTTTTTCGTTTGTTTTTCAATCCATTCCTGAGATATTTCATTGGCAGAATGAAAACGTTCTTGTTGAATTTTTTTTGAGAGAATTTCAATTTCAGGTGAATAATCAGGCAAAAAATCTGTACTTAGTCCTGCCAAAGGCGCCACTTCGCCAATACCGCATAATCCCGTTGCCACATCGGTTAAGAAAATGAACCATACGAGGCGCTCGGTCATTATGCCACGCGAAGTACCTGCTTCAAATTTAAAATGCAACAGGTGAGGTTGGTAGCTGAGGGTGAGCACAGGTTACTTTTGATTGAACTGGCTGAGCCGGATTTGAGTAAGTTTTTGCTTCGTATTGAGTGGAAAATCGCCGTTCATCATCCAATCGTAGTAAGAAGGTTCTTTTTTGAGGGCTTCCAAAACAGGCACGCCTTTGTATTTGCCAAAATTGAAAACTGCCACTCCTTTTTCATCTAAAACAATTCTGCCAGCAAAATCTACTATGTTAGAAGCTGTAAGGTTGTGCAACGCCTGTACATCGTTTTGAACAGGGTAGTAGGGTTTGCCGTCCTTGTCGAGCAGTGCCACATCTTTGTAGTATTCTACTTGTGCATCTAGCACTTCAAAAGTAGCCAACGTATCTGCCAATGCGCTGTGTGCATTTACCAGTTCTTTTTGGCAGTAAAACTTGTAAGCAGCTGAAAGGGTGCGAGGTTCCATTAAGTGGAAAATGCGCTGCACGTCCACTATTTTTCTGGCACTGGGGTCAAAGGCTACGCCAGCGCGCAGAAATTCTTCTGCCAACATTGGCAAGTCAAATTTCAGTATATTAAAGCCCGCCAAATCGGCACCTTCTAAAAAGTTAGCCAAATCTTTAGCTATTTGCTTAAAAGTAGGCTTATCCTTCACATCTTCGTCGTAGATGCCATGAATCAAACTCGACTCGTAGGGAATAGGAATAGTTGGGTTGATGCGCATTTCCTTGGTGATTTTTTCGCCATTAGGTAGCACTTTCACTATTGCAATTTCTACAATGCGGTCGGTAGTAATGTTAGTGCCTGTAGTTTCAAGGTCGAAAAAAGCCAGTGGATTGCGCAGTTTCAGATTCATGACAATAACATGCTATTTTATTGCAAATCAAATACAGCTTTGCTTGAAATGCAACTTTTGCAAGGTAGTAGATTGGATTTTTGAAATAAATTTTTGCTTGCAAACTTTTTAGAAGTATCTTTTGCTACAAATTGGCGATTCTTGTGTTTTAACATGTATAGGTTATTGTTTGCTGCCAGTATCATTATTTTTTGCACATCATTTTCATACGCTCAACCAGACCTCACTTACTGGCAAAAACAAGCAGTTGAGGCAAGAAAAATGCTCACTTCCAAGCCGCAGGAAGTCCTTAAAATTGCAGAACAGTATTTACAAATTGCCTCTACTGGTATGAACGCATGGAGCTATGCCGATGCACAATACCTCATGGGGCAGTATCACCTTGTTTCTGGCAACTACGCCACAGCATTGAAAATTTTACAGCAAACTATTAACTACCTAAATGCCAAAAACAACCCTTCCGATAGTTTGCTGACCCTGAAAGCCAATGTGTCGCAAGCAATGGGGTCGATTTATCAAATATGGGGCATGTGGGCTGAGTCGTTAGAAGCATATACGAATGCCTTAGCAATAGACCGCGCACAGCAAAACAACTATGGCATTGCACGTACGCTAAACAACATGAGCGTACTATTTGAACGCATGGACGACACCCTGCAAGCAATTAGCCACGCCCAGCAAGCATTAGAGATAGCAGAAAAATACGACTACAAGCAGTTGCAGGCAGCAGCACTGGGCAATATGGCAATTGCCTACAAAAACCAAGGGCAATACCAAAAAGCCCTGCAACTACAAATGCGCTCGCTGCAAATTAAACGACAAATAAACGACTTGCGAGGGGTTGCCAACAGCTTGGGAAATATCGGGATTATTTATGCAGAGCAGAAAAAGTATCCTGAGGCGTTGCTTTCCACCCATCAAGCCTTAGCCATTTACCAGCAGTTGGGAGATGCAGCCCTGATAGCACAAGGAATGGAAGGAATAGGAAAAATGCACTTAGACAATAACCGATTAGATAGTGCTGCCTATTACCTTGAACAAGCACTTCCCTTAGCAATTAGCCGCAACTTTTCCAAAGTCGTTTATGCTTGCTACGAAGACCTGTCTACTCTTGCCCAATATCGAAACAATCTTCAAAAAGCCTTAGAATACCACTTATTGGCAGATTCGGTTAACCGCATATTGTTTAATCATGAAAAGCAACAACTAGCCGAACAAGCCAAAGCGCGCTACGACTGGCAACAACAACAACTTGAACTGCAGCGCCTCGACTGGGAAGCTAAAGTGCAAAAAATAGACAATGAACGGAAAGCCAAAATTATTGAATTGCTCAGAAAAGATGCGGAAGCCCAAAAACGAATAGCAGAAGCCAAACAACTAGAACTTTCTCTGCTAGTCTCTGAAAAAAAATTGTTGGAACAAGAGCGATTACATGCAGCACAACAGATCAGAGAACAGCAAATGGAGTTAGAATTAGAAAAAACAAAACGTAAACAGAACGAACTGGCAATAAGCCTAAAAGAAAAGCAAGTAACTTACACTCGCGACCTCAACTTTGCCCTGTTGATTATTTTTTTACTTATCACGCTGTTGTTGTACATGCTTTTTCGACGTGTGCGGCAGAAATTATTTGCCAATAAAACGAGGCATATGCAAGCAATGGATGAAATTGCACACATCAATTCGCACAAAATGCGCGCCCCTGTTGCTACTGCTCTGGGACTAATCAATCTGATTAAAATGGAGTCGGCACAAGGTAATCATGACCCTGTTTTGATAGAGTTGCTAGATAAAACCCTGCAAGAAATGGATAAAGTAGTGCGAGAAGTATCTCAAATCACCTACCGACTGACCGATGAGCAGAAAGAGTAAACCTCTGGTTATGCTGAAAATCGCGTCGGAATTTGTCCAAGCCACCCTACAAAGGAAGTGATAAGCCAGTTGCCTGTAGCAAGTAGCATTTGCAAAGTGCAATTTTTCCTACTATCGCCTGCATTCCCTACTGCTACCAGCCATACATGTCTTTCAAACTCATTCCGAAAGTCCCAGTTGCATTTGGATTTCTTCCAGCGACTTTCCTTTGGTTTCAGGAATGAAGCGTTGCACAAACAGGAATGTTATCACGCTTAGCACGGCAAAAATGCCAAAAGCAACTGCTCCCCCAGCATTTTGCAACAGCCATGGGAAGGTTTGCACCACTAAAAACGTAGAAGACCAGTGCAAGAAAATAGAAAACGACATGGCAGCCCCCCGAATGCGATTAGGATACATTTCGGCAACTACTACCCACATTACAGGAGCAAGCGAAGCGGCAAACGATGCAATATACCCCAAAATGGCAAACAACACCCAGTAACCTTCTAATTGGTTCATGGCAAAAGCTGTTACCAAAATGCCCAGCGAAACAGCCATACCTGCCGAGCCCCACAACATTAACGATTTGCGCCCGGCGTGGTCTATCAGCCAAATAGCTACGAACGTAAATGTAAGGTTGATAACCCCAATAATGACAGATTGCCAAAAAGCTGAACCAATCCCTGCACCTGCTTTCATGAAAATAGTGGGCGCATAGTAAATAATAGCGTTAATCCCTGTAATTTGCTGAAAGCAAGCCAGTAGCGTACCAATAGTAATTACATAGCCCATTTTACCTTTGAACAAGTTATTAAATCCTACTGCCTCGCGTGTATCATTTGCCAAAGATGCCTTAATTTCTATCATAGCATTTTGCGCAAATGCTGCTCCGTTAATTTTGGTGAGCACTGCCAACGCTTCTTGGGAGCGATTGCGCTGCACTAACCAACGCGGGCTTTCTGGCACAAACAACAAAGCCAATAAAAAAATAAGTGCAGGAGCAGTTTCTACGCCGAGCATCCAACGCCAGTTATTTTCGCCAACCCCAACAAGCAAGTAGTTAGAAATGTACACGACCAAAATGCCAATCACAATCATGAGTTGGTTGAGCGAAACCAACCTGCCTCGTACATGAGCAGGTGATATTTCAGAAATGTAAGTAGGACAAAGCACAGAAGCCGCACCAATGCCCAACCCACCTACAATACGAAAAATGATAAAAATGTTAAAAGAAGTAGCAATGGCTGTTACAATAGCAGAAATAGTAAAGAAAAAACCTGTTGCAATCAACACTGGTTTACGCCCCAGCCGGTCGCTAAGTGCTCCCGAACTTGCCGCACCAATGGCACAACCAATGATAGCACAGCCTACAGCCCAGCCTTCTCCAATTTCGTCTAACTGAAAGTAGGTTTTTACAAAAGGAATTGCTCCTGCAATTACTGCTGTATCGAAACCAAATAAAAAACCGCCAAATGCAGCAATAAATGTGACAAATAGTAAGAAGTTGCTTTTCATGCTCAAAGTATTTACTGGTGAATCAAAACGTTATTGCGCCCATTAATTTTTAGTATATCGCAAATATTCAAAATTTGATTACAACAAAAGTCGTATGCTTTCAATTAGCCAACATCGCCTAATTTCGACAAAAAAGCAGCACAAGGTTACAAAGTTAAAAGAATGATTCAATCTTGCTTAAAGCCCAAAACTCATACACAATAATACCTCAAAAGTAACATCAAATTGGGTGCTTACAGGTACGCATCTAAATGTTTGGCTTTGCGAGTAGTTTCGAGGTAGATAAAAATATTCTTACTTTGCCTGCTCATTCCACAGTAACATAATGAAGCAACGCGGTTTAATTATGCGTTCTACCGGCTCTTGGTACGATATACGCGACGAGCAGGGCAACCGATGGAAAGGCAGGTTGCGTGGCAAACACAAATTACAAGCAATCAAAGCAACTAACCCGATAGCAGTAGGCGACTATGTAGAGTTTGAAGTAGAAGATGAGCTTGAAAAAAACGTACTCATCACCGACATCCTTCCGCGCGAAAATTACATTAGCCGCAAGTCGCCTCATAAAACAACGCTTGCCCACATCATTGCTGCCAACATAGACCAAGCCCTTCTGATGGCTACTATAGCACTACCGCGTACCTCTACGGGCTTCATAGACCGTTTTTTGGTCTCTGCCGAATCGTTCCGCATACCAGCTATTATTCTTTTCAATAAATATGACCTATTAGATGCTCAGGGGCTTGCTTTTCAGCAAGAACTGATAAATACTTACCAGCAGATAGGCTACACTTGCCTTAGCATTTCTGCTTTAAAAGGCGATAACTTAGAAGCAGTGCGCAACCTGTTAACAGGAAAGAAAACACTGATAGCCGGGCATTCCGGAGCAGGTAAATCTACACTGCTTAACAGCCTGAATCCAGCGTTACACTTGCGCACTTCGCCCATTTCTGCCTTTGTTGGCAAAGGAGTACACACTACTACTTTTGCAGAAATGTTCGAACTCAGCCCAGATACTTTCGTGATAGACACACCCGGCATCAAAGAACTGGGACTGGCAGACATGGAAAACGAGCCAATTGCACACTACTTCCCCGAAATGCGCGCTTGCTTAGGCATGTGCCGCTACCACGATTGTCAACACATACAAGAGCCCGACTGTGAAGTAGTTAGACGTGTGCAATCTGGGCAAATAGCCCTTTCACGCTACGAAAGTTACCTCAGTATGCTTGTAGACGAAGACAATAGGCGCTAAATCTAACCCTACTTTTTGCAAATGAAGACACCCTTGTGTTAAATTGCATCATCAATTTCCTAAACCGCTCAACTAAATCAATTTTCTACCTATGAAAACTCAACAGCAGTGGCGTAACGTCTTTTTTTCAGTTTCTATAGCCTTACTGACCGTAGCTTGTTCAGGAGGAGGAAGCGCCGAATATGAAAAACTCAAACAAGAAAACGAAGAATTAATTGCAAAAATCCGGAAAGACAGCCTTTACATCGCTGGGCTTAATGCAGAAATGGATGAACTATATGCCAACTTGGATACCATGCGTGCCAGAGAAGAACGCATTCGTCAGGCAGCTGCTCGCTTGCGAGCCGGTACGATGAGTGGGCAGGAAGGTTCGCTAACTATTGACCAAAGTTTTGCTGAATTGGAAAGACTAAACAAAGAAAACCAAGCTAAAATTGCCCAGCTACAAAACAAACTTGCTAAGGCAAGCAAAGAAAATGCTTTTTTGAAGAAAATGGTAGATGAACTGCAAAAAACCATTCAAGACAAAGACGCCCAAATTAAAGACCTGCAAAGCACTATTGCTGCCTTGCAAGACGAAGTAGCAGGCTTGAAGTCGCAGTATGCTGCCAAAGCCGAAGAACAAGAACGCACTCAAGCTGCCTTAGTAGAAACCCAAACTGAACTTTACAGCGTGTATTACGCCATTGGCACCCGCAAAGAATTGGAAAGCAGAGGCATTATAGATGCAAAAGGACTGTTTAACCGCAACAAAGACCTCTCCGCCAACATAGATGAGTCTAAGTTTACAAAGTTAGACAGCCGCACCACAAGCGAGATAGAAATAGGTAACTACAAAGCTAAGCGAATAGAATTAGTGCCAGCTCGTGCGGCATCCAGTTACCAACTTGTTGAGTCAGGAAACTCCGTTACTTTGAAAATTACAGACCCGCGTACTTTTTGGAAAAACAAATTTGTTGCCATTGTAGTCAAATAAAATTGTAATATAAGTCCCTTAACAAAGTCGCCTAATCATTTTTGGGCGACTTTTTTTGTTTATGTTTTTTTATTTCAAAAAAATAAAATAATTTTACAACATCCGTATGAATAGCTTCATTCGCCTTGCATGACCGATGAAGAGATAATAGCCGCTCTGAAAGGCACAGACAGAGCAAAACGCAACCGAGCAATGCAAGAGTTGCTTAGTCCCACTTATCGAAACATCATTCGCAACTTTATACTGAAAAATAACGGTAGCGAATCGGATGTAAGCGATATGCACCACATTGCTATCATGGAACTTTTTGACCAAATTCAACGTGAAAAATATGAAAGAAGCGCAAGTATTAAAACCTACATATATGCTATTGTGCGCAATCAATGGCTAAAAATGTTGAGAAAAAACAAGCGCATAGTGATAGTAGATACAGAAGATATGCCCGTATTAGCCGATTGGGGCGAAAAAGTAGTAGAAGAGAAAGAAGAACAAATGAAGCATATACTCGACTCTCTCATAAAAGATTTTGCTAACAAACCTAAAAAAAACGCTCATAACGATATTGATTGCATTACTTTGCTTCGGCTTAGGTTCTACGACAATATGTCTGATGAAGAGATAGCCAGTCGTTATGCTATTAATAGCCATGTTACAGTGCGCACCAAGCGATTCCGATGTTTGGAAAATCTACGTAAAGTAGCTTTGCAACGTGGTTTAGACTCAATGTTGTCCATTACTGCTACCCATGAACCCTGAGGAGAACATTATAGAAAGAGTGCAGCAATATCTCTCCGAGGAAATGACGCCAGACGAGCGCCAAAATTTTGAGAGAGAAATAGAAAAAGACCTTGCCCTGCAAAAAGAACTGCACATACAACAAGAACTGATATATGCTATTCGCCGGCATGCTATAGCCGAACAACTGCGCTTGTTAGAGTCTCAAATATATCTTTCTGAAAAAAACATAGGTGCTCAGCCAGCATCTAACACAAGCCGCGAGGTAAGAACAACAAACATTATTTCGTTGCGTACCCGCCTCGTCAGGGTGTTGTCTGTTGCGGCAAGCATAGCGGCAGTATTACTGCTTGGATTTTGGCTGGCACCCCTGTTACAAAACTATTTTGCCGACCAACCGGTTGTAGCAAATTTCCAACCATCTTTGGAGTTTAGAAGCCCTATTAAAGGGTTAGAGGTAGCCCCGCAAATTTTACAATTAGAGGCAGAGAAAGGCAAAATATTTCAGCTACCAAGTGGCACTACAATCCAAGTGCCCCCGAATGCTTTTGTCAATGCCAAAGGCAAGTTAGTTTCTGGAAG
This sequence comes from Bernardetiaceae bacterium, assembly GCA_025056255.1. GTDB lineage: Bacteria > Bacteroidota > Bacteroidia > Cytophagales > Thermoflexibacteraceae > Rhodoflexus. The sequence goes on from JANWVT010000012.1 coordinate 52,514, forward strand.
TGTGTACCTAACCTATCGAGAATTTCACAACGGATTAGAACTGCTGGCAAGTGGGGTTCCATTAGAAAACCTTGGCAAAAGACAAGAATCGGTAGGACTATTTGAGATAAAAGGCTACGACCAACGCCAACAAGCCTTAAGCTTGGTAAAAAATATCAACGTACAACTCGCATCCTTTGTTAGAGAGAAAAACTATGAACAGCATTATTTGACTCATTACCACGTAGAAGAGCCTAATGGCTCGCCTGTGGTGCAGTGGCATTCAACTTCTTTTGTATCGGAACTTGTTCCCAATCTGAACAAAAGCAAATTTTTCGATTCATTGCGCGCTGCTTACTATGCTCAGGCAGAAGCTTATGCTCGAACATCCTATGAAAAACAGCAAAGTGAGTTGAAACATCAGGCTTTGCACGGATGGCAGATTAAAGCGCTCAAAAGCGACGTGATTACTGACTGGCTCAACCAACAAGGTATGGAGTATGCAGGTCTTTATCCACAACAAGAAGACCCCCAACATATAAAATGGGTGTTAGCTGCCACCTGGCAAAGAGCTCATGCCACCCCAGCCTCTTATGTGCCTTTCTCCAGAGTGGAACTATCCACTCAGGATGTATTAGCAAAAATTATTTTCACTCCCGACGGTAAAAATTTACTCATCCAATATAACAACCGTGCCCTCTTATACCACTCCGACGGTAGCTTTATAGCAGAAATACCTCTGCAAAATACCCTCTTTACTGCTAATAGTGAATATGTAATAGGCTTATCCATTAACGGAGAACTGGCATGCTACCGCGTAGCAGATGGTAAATTTGTAACCAAATATGGTGAGTTAATAGCTGTCAACAGTCGTGAATATGATTTCAGATCCAACATCAACAAAGTTATGACCACACATCACATTGGGCAGGTTGTACAATATGATGTTTCTCTGAACAGTAAGCGTGTAGTTACGGTGCATAACGACGAGACTGCAGCCTTGTGGGACATTTCTGGCAAACTCATTAGCAAACGAAAAGGACTGCCCAAAAGCTGGTTTACCGAAGTGATGTTTACTAATTACGATGGCAGCGAAATGATAGGTAAAATGCACGATGAAACAATAGTGTACCTGAATGCACAATGGCAAATTACAGGCAGAGCCAAGTCTTTTGACAGACCTGCTCAGTATTACCCAGAACAAAAATGGTCTCTTTCGCTGCATAAAGAATCTGTTCCACATCCAACCATAGATCCTCGCTCAATTAATAATCTTACCGATGTATATTATGAAAGAGTACCCCAGAACTTTTTTTATGTTAGTTATAAACAAGACCATCGCTGGCAACCCATAGATACGCTGTATCAAAGTAGTGGCACTCCGAGTAGTTATGCTATTTCTCCCGACGGACAATATGTAGCTATGATAATAAGTCATATCCATCATCGTCCTGAGTTGCTTATGTGGCAAAAAGTCGGCAGAGAAAAGCAAGTATATCGCATGGCATTGTCAGGAGGGGCAAGCTTTGAATACACAGACAACAATAGTATGGTAAAATTGTTGCAAGCAACAAGGGCTCGCTTTTACACATATGTGCAAGTAGGCACTCGGCAGCAAGAAAGCAAAAAACAGGCACCAACTTATGAGCAACTGTTACAAAACTACCTCAATGCAGCCAACCAAAAGCTACAACTGATGCGCAAGCAATATGCACACCAAGCAGATTACTTACGCGTGTTCCAAGTTTCGCAGTTTGGTGTTTACAGTGCCAGTCGTCCTTTTTCTGAGTCGCCAGCAGTTTGCAAAAACCTGCAACTGTTTGCTGAATCTACTACTGCAAGCGACAGCGTTGAGCTGTTTCAGCTTGCAGGCGCTAAACGCAATGTGGTGCTGCCATTGGGTAAGTTTTCTTTTCAAAATCCAACAAATATTGCTTTTGATGCCTCTGGTGGGCATCTGATTGGTGTAATGCCAGACAATACTGTGCTACTATTGCCTGCCAGAGAATTTGAAGCATGGTTATACCAATATCGGAACGAAGAGAGCAGGAATAATTTGACAATACTAATGAAAAAAATAAACCAAGCAGATATTAGTTTTGCAAAAATCAGGAAAATATTGGAAGAAGTATAAGCTATGACAGCCAATCGCATACCGTATTTTGCCTGCATGGCAGTACTTTTTCTATTGCTGATAAGCGTTGCAGGAATCGCTTGTTATCGGGCTCCCTCTCCGCCGCTCAAGCCTTGGGCAGAGGCATTGCTGCTAACCGATTTTTGCTTTACAACCGAAGCGCGCTACTTGCGACACTTCAACACATTTGAACCTCTTGCTGTATTTCAAGACCTGCCCGGCTATCATGAACATGCTCCTGCTTCCCCTTTTATTCCGCCGCTACACGTACAGAGTCGGGTAAAGTAATAGTGTAGGTTTTGCCTTTAGGAACAATCAACTTGTAGTCGGAGCTGTTGAGCCACGGATTATAAATTTTTAGAATTTTGTAGTTAATCCCTTGGGCAAGGGCAAATTGAGGTAAATCGTTAATAGTGCTGTCCACTTGGATGAAGCGAGTTGCTAATGGCTTGTACTTATCGGCATCGTTGATAAAAAATCCGTAGTCTTGTGGATTTTCTATGATAAGTTTCAAGGCAATAATGCGCATAATATAGCGATAAGTTTCGCGATTCAGATATAAGTCGTAGAAATTATTGACTTTTTGTGCTTTAATGGCATTTTCCAAACCTGTTATACCCCGATTGTAGGAAGCAGCAGCAAGTGTCCAACTACCAAAGCGATTAAAAGCATTTTTCAAATAGCGACAAGCAGCATAAGTAGAGGCAATAGGGTCTTTACGCATGTCCACATACTCATTTACTTCCAGTCCGTATAAGGAAGCAGTAGTTTTCATGAATTGCCAAAACCCAATTGCTCCCACGCTCGACTGGGCATGCTCGTCTAATTCACTTTCTGCTACAGCCAAGTAAAAAAAGTCTTCAGGAATGCCTTCTTGTTTCAAAATGCGCGTGATAGGTTCTCGCCACCGCCCTTCGCGCTTCAATATCAAAATAGTGGCAGAGTGCTTGTAAGAGTTTTGAATGAGTTCGCGTTCAATCCGCTCCCGAACATCAGGGTCATGCATGGGTACAGGTTCACCTGCAAAATTGAAGCGCTCAGGCAAAGGAAATGTGCTAATATATTGTTTTTTAAAAGTTTTCAGAGAATCTGAGGCAGGTTGTTGAAGCAGCATTTCTGAGCCAACCATTACGCCTCCGCCCAAAAATAACATGAGTAAAGTTGCTGATAGCACCATCAAAAATTTTGAACTAAACAACATGCCACCCAAAAAGGTTAATATTTTGATTTAAATTTAAACACCATTTCTGCAAAATGCAGTAACAACATAGCAAAATTATGCGCTCTTTGTATTGGACATTATGTATAGTAATTGCTTTTTTAAGTTTAGCTTGTGAAGCACAAAAAAAAGACAAAACAAATGCTTTTGCTATGAATATTAGTACATCAGTCGATACTGCTACTTTTGGAGCAGGCTGTTTTTGGTGTGTAGAAGCTGTTTTTCAGCGCCTACAAGGTGTAATACATGTAGAGTCGGGTTATGCTGGCGGGCATGTAAAAAATCCGACTTACGAACAAGTGTGTCAGAAAAATACCGGACATGCCGAAGTATGCCAAATTGTGTATGATCCCGCTCAAATTTCTTATGAAGAACTTTTAGAAGTATTCTGGAAGACACACGACCCCACAACTCCTAATAGGCAGGGCAATGATGTAGGTCCGCAGTATCGTTCTGTGATTTTCTATCACAACGAACAGCAAAAACAGTTGGCTGAAAAATACAAAGCAGCGTTGGAAGCAGCAAAAGTATTCGATAAGCCTATTGTAACAGAAATTGTGCCGCTCAATGGCAACTACTACAAAGCCGAAGATTACCACCAAAACTACTACAACAACAATCCCTACCAAGGCTACTGCGCTTTTGTTATTGCACCGAAATTAGAGAAGTTTCAAAAAATTTTTAAACATAAGCTGAAAAAGTAGTCAGTTTCTGTCAAATTATAATTCGTTATTGATGCTGTAAGGTAAATTTATTTTGCTTATTTGGTAGAGCTCTTGTAGCGTGCTTCGTTTTTTACCATGTAAAATGGAAACGCATGCTATCCTCTCTCACTGAAAACTGACTTGGTTTTCTTGGTCAATAACGTGAACGGGTATTTTAGTGAACATACCGATTAGTTTGCCGCAGTATCTGATGATACTGGAACTTGTTATAATCCAAAGCCCCTCAATCTGACGGGTGTATTTATTAAGAAAATTTTGGAAAATGATTCTCGATTGCACCTCATAATCAGTCATGGCTTGGCAATGGCATATGAGGGGGATGGTTTCGATAGGCGAAAGTTTTCTTAGCTGCTCGGAAAGATGTTGAACCAAATCCAAAGCATCCGATTCGGTGAATACATCGCAGAAAGTGATTACTAAGCATTTTCTATTTTGGACGTATTTCTATTCAGCATAGGCTCTGCTACAAATGACAGTTGCCTTTTTAGGCTTTTGTTCGCCAGCAAACAAGAAACGTAACAAATCCAACATAAGTAAGTTTTTAGTATTTTACTAAAAATTCGCAAAAATCATGCCCTGCCACTACAAAACTTATTGCATATGCTTTTTTTGGATATATGCTTCAAACAAGGCATGCCCTCCTTCTATTTCTATTTGCATGTTTTCTTCCAACTGATGACTGGTTAGGTACTGTTGCTGATGTTTAATGAGAAAATAACCTTTTTTTAGTAAATACTTAGGGTCGGAAAGTCTAAAAAATTGCTCTAAGGATTGAATTTTTTGGCGTGTGTCGTGCAGTTTATTTTTTGTTCTTATGCTTATTGTGACAGCTATTTTTTGTTGTACTAATTTTTCTTGTTGGATTTTTTCGTACGCCTTACGCATAAGCAGTATTTTTTGTTGGCTAAGCCAGTATTTTTCTTCATTTATTTTGCTAATGCCATGTAAACTTATCTTCTGAATGAGTGCTAGTATTTCGTTTTCAAATTGTAAGTTATGCTGCAATATGTATTCAGCTACTGCTGTGGGGGTTTTTAGTGCAAGGTAGGCACAACGGTCGGCAATAGTAATATCTCGCTGATGCCCGATACCTGTTAAAACGGGTACTGGGCATCGAGCCACTGCAAGGGCAACGGCTTCGGTGTTGAAAACTTCCAAGTCTAATCGCGCACCTCCTCCACGAATAATTGCCAACACATCAAATTGGCAATCTACTTTGCTGATTTGTTCTATTAAACTGGGAATGGCATTATCGCCTTGCACATAGGCAGGAAAAATTCGGATAAGAAAGCCATATTTCCATGGATTATTCCTCAACTGGTGAATAAAATCACCTAATCCTGCCGCATTCTCAGAAGATACAACAGCAATTTTTTGAATCGCAGGCGGAAGCCCTAATTGTTGTTGCAGATGTATGTATCCCGCTTTTTCTAATTTAGCCAATATAGCCAAGCGTTGGCGTTCCATTTCTCCTAAGGAATAAGCAGTATCAACAGCATTAATATGTAGCGAAAGTCCATGTATTTCATGAAAATTTACGGCTACACGGCAGCGCATGCTAGTGCCTGCTTTCAAAATGGAGGATGCAAGCAAGGAGTGTTCCGTGAGTAGTTGTTGCAAAATAGGGCTCCAAATAATGCCTCTTGCCTTTGCCACTATTCGGTCGTTTTCTTTTTGTACCAGTTCAAGATAGGCATGTTCCTGTATGTGTATGTGGGCAATTTCTGCTACAATCCAAAACTCTCGGTTGATGCCTGCTATTAAGTTGCGAATACTTTTGTTGAGTTGTAGCAATGTAAACAATTTTTCTTGCATAAATGCTTAGAATATCTTAATTGAAGTAAATTATACAGCTGATTATCAATTTTTTACATTCCCTAACACAATAAAAAGCGCATTTTTACATAAAAAATTACGTGTGTATTTAAAAATCCATTGAGCAATTAGCTTTTTACGATAATATAATCCATCTTTGAAGTGTGCATTTAACAATTTATGTTACCGCACATTAATTGTTAGAGCTGTATATAATGGTATTTTTAGTTTAGTGAAACTTGTAAACACGCTGATTGCCTTGCGTTCAGCGTGTTTTTTATTTTTCTTCTTCTTGCTGATTAAATAAACTCTCTGGGAGGAGTTTGCTTGTTTTGATGCCCAACTTGCGCATTTTTTCAGCACGTGCTATTAAATTACCCTTGCCAGAGCTTAACTTGGCAAAAGCTTGTTCGTAAACAGTTCTCATTTGTTGGATTTCGTTGCCAATTTTCTGAAAATCAGCAACAAAGTTGACCAATTTTTCATACAGCGCTCCGCCTTCTCGCGCAATTTCTTCTGCGTTTTTGTTTTGTTTATCCAGTCGCCAAAGAGTAGCAGCTGTACGAAGGGTAGCCATAAGGGTAGAGGCGCTTACAGGAATTACTTGCCGTTCAAATGCCCAAAAAAATAGTTCTGAATCATGTTGTACAGCTAAATGAAAAGCTGGCTCTATGGGCATAAACATGAGTACAAAGTCGGGTGAGCCTTTGTCAATCCATTGCTGGTAATTTTTTTGGCTGAGTTCTTGGATGTGCCGCCGCACAGATTGGATGTGTTCACGTAAATAGTGTTGGCGTTGCTGTTCTGCTTCCGCAGCAATATACTGCTCATAGGCATTCAGCGACACTTTGGCATCTATGACAAAGTATTTTCCTTCGGGAAGTGTTACTACTACATCGGGCTGCAAGCGTTTGCCGTCGGAGTTGTTGAGGCTTACCTGCAAGTAATATTCGCGCTCGCGCTCTAAGCCACTCTTTTCAAGGATGCTTTCTAAAATCATTTCTCCCCAGTTGCCGCGCATTTTGGCTTGTCCACGCAGTGCCTGAGTAAGATTGTTGGCTTCTTTTGTAATTTGTTGATTAAGTTCATGTAGTTGCCTAATTTCTTTTTCTAAGGCAAACCGTTGCTTCGATTCTTTGTCGTATACTTCTTCCACTTTGCGCTGAAATTCATACAAGCGTTGTTGTAGTGGTGTAAGCAACAGCGCTATTTGTTCTTGGTTAGCGCCTGCTATTTTTTTTCCTTTTTCTTCTAAGATTTCACCGGCTATTTGTCGAAACTGTTCTTGCAGTTGGTTGCGTAGTTGCAACCAGTCTTTTTCTTTGTCGTGCAGGCGCGTTTCTGCAAGTTGCTTGTCGGCTGTAAGTTTGATAATTTGTGCTTGATAGTCAGCATATTGAATGGTTGTTTTATGACGCATCCATATCCATGTTAGGATACTGCCTGCTAACATTCCCAAAAGCAAGTAGAGTAGCGCTTCCATAAAGTTGTATTTTTGAGGGAAAGATAGATTATCAATGGCAGAAAACTGGATACAACGCTTAAAAAAGCGTTGGGGTTTAAAAAGCACGTGGCAAGTAGTAGTTGTATTACTGGTATTTGCTTGTACGGGATTTAGCGTACTATATCTTAAAAAGTGGTTATTGCTGCTTTTAGGCATTCATGAACACTCCTCTTTCCTAATTCGCTTGCTGATATTCTGTTTTATTGTGATACCGCTATATCAAGTAGTATTGTTGTTTTACGGTTTTTTATTTGGTCAATTTTACTTTTTTTGGGAATTTGAGAAGAAAATATTCAGAAAAATGGCGACTTTATTTACTTTTGGGAACAGCAAAACCGATGAACAAGTAAAAGACTAATTTTGCAGTTGTATTTCGAAACAGGCTTCTTTTACATTTGGTTTAACCATTAAGCTAATAATATGTTACCCGAATTTTCGTTTAAGCGAAAGTCTTGCAAACCTGTCAAATCGATGTGTCCATTGCTTTGTTGGGACTCTGCACGTCAGCAATGGGGCGACAGCAAGTTGCAAGAGGCAACACGAAAAATTAAAGAGCGGGCTGTGTCGCAAATCAAAAATCAGCCAAATGAAGACAAATGATGCTATACTAACAACAACTTTTTTGCTAATGAAAATTGTCTACTTTTTTGTTATTACACAATTTTAGCAATTTCTACAACTGGCGCTTCTGAAAACTCCATCATTGCATTTAATAATTTGATGCATTTAAAATCGCGGAGCTCCTTAACACCTATATCTGCCTCCGAGAGTATGCCTGCTGCCAAGAGTTGTGCGCGCTTAGTGCCTTCCAATAGAGGTTGCTGAGGGGTAAACCATTGGTAGCCGTCCCAAAGTGCTACATTGGCATAGCTTGTGTCGGTAATTTTTCCATTCCTGACTATTAAAATATCATCTGTTGTAATTTTCTGTTTCAATTGGTCAATGGCAGTTCGGTTTGCCCATTTGCAAGAATAGTCAAAATCAGGAGGTACTTCTACTATTTGGAGCGAACGAACAGGGCGAAGTGCATATGGCAAAAACTGCACTGCTCTGATTTGTGTATCATATACAACACGACATTTGTAAACATTATTGTCTAAATAATGGGGGATAGTAAGTGTTTCTGACAGCGATATTGTTACTCTGCCCGAAAACAATTTTTGCAGCGTTTTTTCTATGCGCATTTGATGATATGCTAAGTGATAAAAGGTGCGATTGGCAACGCGTATAGTTTCAAGCAACAGGGACATATATTTTTTCAATCATTTCGTTATATTCGGCTTGGGCGGAGCTATGAGAGGTGATGCCGCCGCCGCTTTTGAACACTAATCCTTCGTGGGTCTGCTCAATAAATCGAATAGCAACAGCACTATCTAAATTTTTGCCATCAAAAATGCCAAATATACCTGTATAGTAGCCGCGGGGATAATTTTCTACTGCTGCAATAATTTCCGTTGTTTTGAGTTTAGGCGCACCGCTGATGGAGCCTGCCGGTAGCAGACGAAACATCAGCTCGCCAATGTGGCACGGATAGTTTTCGGGCAGATCTCCTACAATGCGCGAACTTACTTGTAGTAGTGTTTTGTCGTGTGCGTGAATAGTATCTACGTAACGAAATTTTTCTACTCGAACTTTTTTGGCAACCATGCTCAGGTCGTTGCGAATTAAATCTACAATTGTGTAGTGTTCAGCAGTTTCCTTTAAGTTGTTGAGAATCAAAGACTCAGCATTGGGTATGGCTGCATTAATGGTGCCTTTCATGGGGCATGAAATTATTTGAGAGTCGATGATTTGCACAAAAGTTTCTGGAGAAAAGCAAACAAATTGCCCGTTTAGCCACAATTTGTACTTGGCTTGGCTAACGAAAAAAATTTCTTGTAGCGAAAGATTGCAGCTAATAGGAGTAGCACAAGTAAGGTTGAGTAAATAGGTATTGCCCAGTGCAATTTGTTGCATAACCGCTTCAAATTGGGGCAAGTATTTTTCAAATGGAATAGGGTGCTTGCTAAAATAAGATATCACGGGCTTTTCAGTAGTGATGCAAGCATTGGTTTTTTCTCCAATTTGGTATAAAATTTTATCATTTTGTATTTCTGTTATAGGAATTACCAGACATTGCTCCATGAGGTAGTCTATTATAAATAGGAAAGGTATTTGTGCTGCTCCATAGCGATTCATAGTAGCTATGGCAGTGTGTTTGGGTTGTGGCAAATAGGTCATGTACAAAATCAATATTTTATTTTGACTCCGTGATAAGTTTCCTGTTCGGTGTAGTCTTTCCGAAGAGGAAAACCGTGCCAGTCTGCTGGTAGTAGAATTCTTCTTAGGTCAGGATGACCGACAAATTGAATGCCGAACAAATCATATGCTTCGCGCTCGTGCCAGTCGGCGGTGCGCCACAACGGGGTGAGGCTAGGGGCTTGTGGCATCACTTGCGGAGGATTGCCTCTGGGAATAGTAATTTTAAGAGCAATAGTAGTGGACTTTGTAAGGGCGGTTAAGTGATAGACTATATCAATGGTTCCTGCCTTTTGACCATTATCTATGGCAGTGATGCAGTTTAAATGGTCAAAAAAATAGTTTTCGCGGAGCTTGCTACACAGCTCCAAGAGTTGTTCAGCATGTATAACAAAACACGGGGGAAAGGCGTTTGGCTCTTGTCGCAAAAGATGCTGCTCGCCTATGAGTTGTGTAATATAAGTAGCAATTTCCTGATAATCAATCATTTGCGAATTTTATACCACACATATCCCAATATGAGAACTACGAAAGCCCACAGGGCATCTTTGCCATATTCAAAATATAAGAAAGCAATGCTACCAAATCCGACCACGAAAATCAATTGTGAAAGGTCGGTAGTTTTTTGCCTGAGTCTGGAGTGCCGTCGGATGGCACCTCGCAGCGCATGCTCACTTGAATAGTTTTCAGCTGTTTTATTAGCGCGCGCCTTTGCTTCGGCAATGCGTTGTTTAATAGCCTCCTTTTCTGGGTCATAGTGGCGCGGTTCGTAGTTGAAGCGCCGAGGCTGAGGCAATTTGGTAAGCGTAGGCAGTTTGAACATATTTTTATTGTTTTTTTGATTTGGCTACATCGCTCAAAATTTGTCCAATAACGGCTGCTTTACCCATGCTTCCGTACACTTTTAACTTTCCTAAGGTGAAAGCAGTGAAGTTGTTCAACTCCCCCGACATGAGCTTGTAAGCCGTTTCTAAGGAAAGCTTAATGCTGCAATCGGCTTCTGCATCACTATTATCTACATAAGCAGGCTCTTGGTTGGCATGAATATACACGCAACCTTCGGGAAGGATGAATTTTGCCGTCCCTTTAAACTGCGGGTTTTTAGCTACAATGTTGCGCACATCTTCGGTAAATTGCTCTAAGGTATGCATGGCATCATTTTAGTATTGGTAGAAGGTATGTTCAAAGTTAGTAGGTTTTGTGTAAAACAGGGATGCACTCGGCAAATTTTTTGCCCCGTAAATAGTACGATATTGACCAGTTGTTTTACTTTTACCACATGAGAAAGTTTACAACCGCCCTATTGACTGGATGTATATGGGCGTGGATGCACATTGCCGTTGCACAGGACGCAAATTTTACGCAGTTTTATGCCTCCCCGCTTTATTTAAATCCAGCGCTTACAGGAGCTACTCCTCACTTTCGGTTCAATACCATTTACCGCAATCAATGGTGGCAAGTTCCTAATAACTATCAGACTAATCAAATTTCAGCAGATTTCAACTTGGACTATTACGACAGTGGCATAGGGGTGTTGTTGTCGCAAGACCGAATTGGTGCATTAGCAGCAAGCATTACGCAGTTAAATCTGTCTTATGCCTATCGCGTGCGTTTGCGTTGGGGAATGATGTTGCGCATGGGCATTCAAGGCGGTATAGGCATACGCAATACCGACTGGGGGCGTTTTGTGTTTGAAGACCAGTTGCAAAGCGGGGGAGCTACAGCAGAATCCTTTGCGCAACCTACGGTGATATATCCTGATTTTACTGCCGGTGCTGTATTGCATCGCACTAATTTCTGGATAGGATTGGCAGCCTTTCATTTATCTCGCCCTTCGGTAGGTTTGTTGAGCAATACTGAAAAGTTACCTATGCGTTTTTCAGCTCAAGCGGGCTATCGGATTGATTTAGACCCTCTGGGGGAAGGCAACATTGCCTTGTCGCCTACCTTGCTTTATCAGCGACAAGGCAACTTTAATCAGTTAGATTTAGGTGCAAATTTGTACTACCATCCTTTATTAATAGGCATTTGGTACAGAGGTTTACCCATCAGCTCTACGCTTCGAGGCAGTATCAACCAAGATGCCATTGCTGGACTGGTAGGTGTGCGCTTTAAAAACTCGCTTACCGTTAGCTACAGCTACGACGTCACCCTTTCCACGCTAAACCGTTCGGGAGGGGCTCATGAAATCTCTGTCATTTACGAACCAGCAGACAAACGCCGCAAGCGCGGCAGCAAGCACGTAGATTGCCCAATTGTATTTTGATTAGTGTACAATACCGCATTCCTTGCAAAATTTGCGTTTGTGCAAGGGGCGTTTTTTAGGAGGTCGTTTGTGCCCAAAATACATTTTGTCGGCATATTGAGGCTTTTTCATTTCTTCGGCTATCTTCCGGCGTTCCTTCAAGCGCGCTTCTGCAAATGCATTGCGAGTGGGAGCAGCCCGGAAACGCAGCCCCCAATGTTTAGCAACGTTTCGCTCGCGCATAAATACTTCTGAGCTACCTGCTTCCGCTCGGGTATTTCCCAAACGCGTGTCTTGTGCTAATGCACGGGTAGTGCTCAACCAAGCTAGCATCATGCACAACAATGATACTCTCCAATACATCATAATGGACATGAATAGAAACATCGTATAACTCTTCTTCTATTTTAGTGCCAGTTTTGAGCAAAAAGATTTGCTTTTTTGTTGCTATTAGTTACATTTGAAACGAAGACAAATTTTACTGCCTCTCCTTTCCCGAAACAACGCATTCTTTCACTGTTGAACAACTTGCATGTAGCAAGCTGTATGACATTAGGTGTATTTATTGTAAAAGAGTAGCCAATGAAGGTGTTATTTTATTGTCTGTTGGTGGGAATTACTCATGTGGCAATACAGCCATTGAGAGCTTTGCTGAAAAATGCCGATGAGCCATTTAAAAATCAACTGACCATACAGGCACAATGCAAAAAGGACTATCAAGTTAGCATGTTGCATTTGTTGATGGACAGCCTTTCGCGGTTGGGCAGATACAACGGCGTATTATTGGTAGCCGACGAAGGACGGGTAGTATTCAAAAAAGCCTATGGATACTCCAAACTGGGAGACGGCAAACCTTTCACCGTTGATACTGAAATGCAATTAGCATCGGTATCAAAACCCTTTACTGCAGTGGCTGTTCTGATGTTAATTGAGCAAGGTGCTTTGCATTTCGATGACGATGTGCGCTTATATTTGCCAGAGTTGCCTTATCGGGGCATTACTATTCGGCATTTGCTCAACCATACCTCCGGATTGCCCGATTACTTGAACCGACCCAGAGTTTTTGAAAAATATTTTCGTAAAAAAGAATATCTGACCAACCAAGATTTACTTCAAATTCTTGCTAAATACCGCATTCCATTGGAATTTCAACCCGGCAAAAAACATCATTACTGCAACACCGGCTATGCTTTGCTACCCTTGATTGTTGAACGGGTAACAGCGCGCTCTTTTACTGATTTTATGCAGGAAAATATTTTTGATAAAATTGGGATGAAATCGACTTACTTATACAGCCCAATGCGCCATGCCAAAATGCTGCGCGAAAATGAAAGCAGAGACGGCATTTTAGGCGATAAAGGTATTTTTTCTACCGTAGATGATATGTTTAAATGGGACAGAGCTCTTTACACAGATGTATTAATCAGTCAAAAAACCTTGCAAGCCGCCTTTGAGCGAGGCATTACACTGGGAGAGCAAAAATTTAACTATGGCTACGGTTGGCGAATTGCTGAAACCGACTTTGGTGAAAAAATTATTTACCATAAAGGTTTTTGGCAGGGGGCAAACCCCATGCTGATTAGGATTGTCGATTGCAACCGAACCATTATTTCCTTGCACCATGCCAACAAAGTAAACTCTTGGTATATGGTGCACGCTATCAATCGCATTTTAAACAACAGTGAAGCGCGCTGTGCCAATTATTGAAAACCCTACATAACAACACAAACATATGCAAGTTTACCAAAGCAAATACCTTACATTGGAGGTGATACCTGAACAAAAATTCATGCAAGTGAGTTGGTCACCTGCTACCGCACAAATGACCGATGAAATTTTCAAAGCTGAATTGACACGCTATGCCGAAGTAGCTGAACAGTACCGCCCAGAAAAGTGTTTGATAGATACGAGCGTATTTGGTATGACCATTGTCCCCGAAACGCAAGAATGGGTACAAGCAAACATTCACTCCCGTTCTCTAAAAGCTGGTATCAAAAAATTTGCTTACATAGTAAGCCAAGATATTTTTGCACAACTCTCCATTGAGCAAACAATGGAAGAGTCTGGTTTTGTGTTCACTACTCAATATTTCGACAACCAACAGCAAGCTATGGATTGGCTAATGGCTGAGTCTGAGGTAAGAAAGTAGCATGGATTTCGGCAAATTAGATGATGTTTCGGGAGTAGATTTCAGCATGCCGCCTGATTCTACCGATTGGGCGGCGCTACCTGCTGTGCGTCATCGGGTACCTCAAATTTATGTAGGCTGTCCTGTTTGGGCTTGCAAAGGCTGGGTGGGCGTGTTATATCCTGCTTCTGCACGCGAGAAAGATTATTTGCGATACTACAGCCGCCAATTCAACACTATTGAACTGAACACCACCCATTACCGCATTCCAGAACTTGCTACTATTCAGCGGTGGATGGCTGAAACCTCGGAGGGTTTTCGCTTCTGTCCGAAAGTGCTGCAAGAGATTAGTCATCAAAAAATGCTACAAAATGCCGAGTCGCTTACGGCAGTTTTTTGTGAACGCATGCAAGCCTTAGGAGAACGCTTAGGGATATGTTTTTTGCAATTGCCGCCTTATTTTGCACCAGAGCATTTACCGATTTTAATGCGCTATTTGCAGCAATTTCCCCTCCAAGTTCCGCTAGCAGTAGAGTTTCGCCATCCGGGTTGGTTTGTTGGTGCAGCGGGCAGCCGCCCGTTTGACAAAGCCGCTCAAATGTTGCAAGAATGGCACATCAGCACGGTCATTTGCGATGTTGCAGGTAGGCGCGACGTGTTGCACCAGCGACTTACTACCCGCAAAGCTGTTATTCGCTTTGTGGGCAATAATCTGCACCCTACCGACTACACTCGAATAGATGCATGGATTGATTGCCTGCGGGCTTGGTTGGCGAAAGGATTAGATGAAATTTATTTTTTTGTGCATGAGCCAGACAATATTCTCTCCCCACAACTGTCTGATTATCTGATAGAAAATCTTAATAAACGCCTCGGCATTATCTTGAAGCGCCCACAATTTGCTGCAAAAGCAGGTCAGATGAACTTATTTTAATCACAGCAGCTCTTAAATTAGCACTCTTGAAGCTGTTTTTACAAACAATACGATAGTAGCAATGGTACGCTACAAACACAAACAACTGCGGCGCACAAGCTGAATTTCTTAAAAATGAGTAATCGCATAACTTGCGTTTTATATGAATGTAGCAATAGTAAAGTATAATGCGGGCAATACGCAATCTGTTATTTATGCACTAAACCGGTTGGGGGTAGAGCCAGTTGTGAGCGATGAACCAGAGGTGCTGCAAAGTGCCGATAAAGTTATTTTTCCGGGAGTAGGAGAAGCCAGTACCGCTATGAGCTACCTCAAAGCAAGAGGGCTGGATACAGTTATTAAAAATCTGCGTCAACCTGTTCTGGGTATTTGCATAGGGTTGCAGTTGCTTTGCCAACACTCAGAGGAAAATAACACAACATGTATGGGCATTTTTGATGTAGCAGTACGCCGCTTTCAACCCTCTGAGGAGCAAAAAAATATCTTAAAAGTGCCACAAGTAGGCTGGAATAATTTATTTGACATGCAGTCGCCGCTTTTTGCAGGTATTTCAGCGCAAGATGCGTATGTGTATTTTGTTCATAGTTTTTATGCTGAACTTTCCCCTTACACCATTGCAAAAGCCAACTACTGCTTAGATTTTTCTGCTGCATTGCACAAGGATAATTTTTATGCCATTCAGTTCCATGCAGAGAAGAGTGGTGCAGTAGGTGCAAAAATTTTGGACAACTTTTTGCGGCTTTAACAAACAAATGTGTTATTAAGCCACAATCATGGTAACGGGGCGCATTGTTTTAGCAAAGTTGTTATTGGCTGGCCTATTGCTAATGGCTTTGCCTTCTTGTAGCTTGTTTGGCGGAGGCAAAAAAGCACAAGCCCAAGCAAGCGAAGACAGCAAAAACAAAGGTAAAATTCGCAAATGCCGCTTAGAGTCGTGCCATGTTCGGATGATACACGAACACGAAGGAGCATTGTACTTCGGCAAAAAACACTGGTTTTTGAAGTCTTGGTTTTATATGGGCAAAAACCCACAAGTAGGAGAGGGCTTTGGCAAAATGAGACGCGACCCGCATCAAGATGCCATGCGCAAATCATCCAAAAAAAGAAAAAGATAAACGGCTAAACTTATTAGCTTTCTTACTTGTTCAACAATCCTGAACGTTAGCGCAAATGATACAAAATCAAACTGGTCATGCTACTGGGTTGTGTGTAGGCAAAATGGTAAGCCATATTAAAAAAACTGTTGGGTTTTGTAGTAGCTTGATTAGTACCATTGCAATTTTCCTCGGGCATTCAACAAAGTTATGCCACAAACCATATGGCAAGGTTATGCGCACAAAAAAAGAAACATTGAGATAACAAAACAACTGCTGCCATGCGGTTTTTTAGCGATATTTTCTGATTCAAGTATAAAAAGACAGCCGCCATGATGGTTCCCGTAATTAACCATGCTATATAATTTTGCAAGGGAACCGACTCTCCAAACCAATGCCACAAGCCAAAACGAATAGCAAAAGGTTCAATCAGTACATCCATCAAGGTCATGCCTGTGCCAACAAATAAGGCTTTTTGCCAAATCTGCCAAGGCTGATGCGCAACAAGTGCTGAAATGGCATAAATCAGCAACAGCCAATTCACACCAATAATCAAAGGCGTATCCCAAAGTTTGATGCCCAATACATCACCATAGGCATATTGCCCAAACAATTGCCCGGTTTGAACACCGGCTAACTCCACCAGAAAGCCGCCTGCCCATATCAACAAACAGCTAATAAAAAACAATAAAGTGCGGTGGGAATGAAAATAGAGTAGCATACCCAGCGAAATCAGCAGATTGAGTGGTGTTAGCGATACAAAGAAGGCAGAAGTAGGTTGCCACAACATTAGCCAAAAGCCAAAAAAGTGCATGGAAGCAATTAGCAATGCGAGCCAGTGAAACAGTTGCCATGCGCCTACAGGGCATAACATATTTTTCAAGCAAGAACGATTAAGCATGATTGGGCAAAGTTACCGTAAAAGTTGTACCCTGCCCATAGCAGCTTTGCATAGCAATAGTGCCTCCCATTCGCTCTACTGCTTTTTTAACAATGTACAAGCCTAACCCTGCACCATAGGCATGAGCATCGGTACGAAAAAACATATCGAAAACCTGATTTGCCAGTTCTGGCTTGATGCCTATTCCGTTGTCTTGTACAGTGAAAATTGCTTCTTCGGAAGTAACTTGTACACTGATTTTCAAATGATTATCGTTTTTGTACACGTTGGCAAACTTAATGGCATTTGAAAACAGGTTGCGTAAGATAATGGTTAGCCTTGTTCTATCAGATTGGAAAGGTACCTGCCGAGCAGGTAAGTCGTAAAATACTCTTACACGTGCAAAGTTAGGCAAATAGCTTAGGTCGGAGAGGCATTCATCTAATAGCTCTTCTATGTCAATAGGCTCTATTCTGACATCTTGACGGTTGTTTTTCAAATAATCGTGTAAATTTTCTACGTACCGGTCGAGTTTTTTGATGGTTATCTCCATTTTTTCAAGCAGCTCTTTGAGCATTTCAGGATTGTGCAGAAAAATATTGCGCATGATATCTATCAATCCCAACAGGGTCGTAAGGGGAGCGCGAATGTCATGTGAAACGCGGTGAATAAATTCATCTAATTCGTAATTTCTGTCGGCAAGTTCTTGTAAAATTTTATCCCATTTGTGAGGAATTTGCAACAATTTTTCTTTTTTTAATTGTGTTTCGGGCAGTAGAAACAACCACCGAAGATTTTTCGATTGTAGCGGTTGTTCTTCTAATACTATTTTTTCATGGTTTAACTCAATATAAGGTGGGTCAGCCCATATAACTGACTGACCGACCAGTTTGCCAGAAGCTATTAACTGGTTAGCTTCTCGATTGGCATACCTGATTGTTCCATCGGCTGTACACAGCACAACTGGATAGTTGTATTGTTCTATGAGCTCTTGCAAGAGTGCTGTTTCAGGTGATGCCATTAGTAGTATTGTTTAATTAAATCCGAGTTTTTGCCTTACCCTGTGAAGTGTGTGGCGAGCTACTGAGCGTGCTTTGGCTTCTCCTTTTTCTAATTCTGCTTCTAATGCTGCTTCATCGGACATGAAGTAATCGAACTTTTCCCGTTCTTGCCGGTACTTGGTTAGGATTAATTCAAAAAGCTCTTGCTTGGCAGCCCCGTAGCCATAGTTTCCGTTGAGGTACTTTTGTCGCAATTGCTGAGTTTGCTCGGCAGTTGCAATAAGCGAATATAGCTTAAAAACCGTACATGTGTCAGGATTTTTGGGAGCTT
Organism: Bernardetiaceae bacterium; assembly: GCA_025056255.1. Lineage (GTDB taxonomy): Bacteria > Bacteroidota > Bacteroidia > Cytophagales > Thermoflexibacteraceae > Rhodoflexus. The sequence continues at coordinate 70,741 of JANWVT010000012.1, forward strand.
CTAATGGACTGCTATCGGTTTTGATACTCATAATTTGCTTGCGCAAGTCTTTTTCAGGCAGGAAAATATCGATAGTATTGTTGTAAGATTTGCTCATTTTTTGCCCGTCGGTGCCGGGAATAGTTTTTACTTGTTCGCTAATGCGTGCCTCAGGTATCACAAATACTTCTTGACCATATTGGTAGTTGAAAGAGCGGGCAATGTCGCGAGTAATTTCCAAATGCTGCTCTTGATCTTTTCCTACTGGCACAAAATGAGCATCGTAGAGCAAAATATCGGCTGCCATCAGTACCGGATAGGTAAACAGCCCTGCATTCACGTCGGAGAGTCGGTCGGCTTTATCTTTGAAGGAGTGTGCATTGGCGAGCATCGGGTAGGGAGTAAAGCAGTTCAGATACCATGCTAACTCGCAAACTTCGGGCACGCGGGATTGGCGATAAAATGTGTTGCGGGAGGTGTCGAAGCCAAAAGCGAGCCATGCCGCTGCTACTGCTCGGGTATTTGTTTTGCGCAAGGCAGCATCTTTAATAGTGGTGAGCGAGTGCAGGTCGGCAATAAATATAAAGGCTTCATTGTCAGGGCTTTTTGATAATTCAATAGCAGGGATAATAGCCCCTAGTAAATTGCCTAAGTGTGGTCTGCCTGAGCTTTGAATGCCTGTAAGAATTCTTGACATTGGGTATGTTTTGATTATTTTTGTATGTGTAGCCAAATTTGCTTTTGGCGGCAAAGCTACAAACAGGTATGTTTTTATACAATTTTATATGGCGTTAATCAAACCAGTAAACGGCGTAATGCCCATCATTGGCAAGAATTGTTTTTTGGCAGACAATGCTACCATTGTGGGGCAAGTTACTATGGGCGACAATTGCAGCGTATGGTTCAATGCTGTGGTGCGCGGCGATGTGAACAGCATCACCATTGGGCACACTACCAACATTCAAGATGGTGCCGTTATTCACTGCACTTATCAACGCGCGGCTACTGTTATTGGCAACCGCGTTTCTATTGGGCATAATGCCATCATTCATGGTTGTACGTTAGAAGACGATGTGCTAGTAGGCATGGGGGCTATTGTGATGGACCATGCCGTTGTACAACAAGGAGCCTTTATTGCTGCCGGAGCCATTGTGTTAGAAAATACAACTTGTGAAGCAGGATATCTGTACGCGGGAATTCCTGCCAAAAAAATCAAGCCCATAGACGATAAGTTGCGCGATATTTTACAACGCACACCGGGCAACTATGTAATGTATAGTCGTTGGTTTATGGAAGCATCTTGAACTGGTCGGCATCGTTTTGAAAAGGAAATGCCTGCCGAAACTTGTTCAATTGCTTTTTGTCTAAGCTAACAGTAGCGTGAGCTGTTGTTTCTTTGGCATAAAAAAGTTCTATGCCTGTATAGTCTATTACAGCAGACTCACCAGTGTAATAATGCCCGTATCCATCTGTACCAATTCGGTTGACTCCCACGCAATAGGCTTGGTTTTCAATGGCACGTGCTTTCAACAGCGTGTTCCATGCATGCACGCGTGGAGCAGGCCAACTGGCTACATAAATAAGTAGGTCGTATTGCAACTCGGCTCGCAGCCGCGACCACACTGGAAAGCGCAAGTCGTAGCAAATCATGGGGCAAATTCGCCAGCCGCGCCACGCTATTACTATTGGCACTGTGCCAGCAGTGTAGTGGAGCGTTTCGCCAGCCAAGCCAAACAGGTGCTTTTTGTCGTAGTGAAAATGCTTGCCGTCGGGCTGCATCCACAAAAAGCGGTTGTAGTAGCGCCCGTTCTCTTGCACAATATAGCTACCACATACTGCTGCATGGGTTTGGGCTGCCATTTGGTGCATCCACTTTTGCGTGTGCAGATTCATGGGTTCTGCCCATTTTTCGGGCGACATAGTAAATCCGGTAGTAAACATTTCTGGCAACACAATTACGTCGGTGGGGCTGCTCAGTTGCCAAATCATTTCTTCGAACATGGCGCGGTTAGCTTCGGGATTTTCCCAATGCAAGTCTGCTTGCAAAACACTCACCCGCAAATGTTCCTCAGGGATGTGCATACACTAATTTTTTGGTTTCAAAGAATGGCTCAGAAAAATAGTGGCGCAGTTCGTAAAACTTGAAAAAATGCGGAAAGTTGGCAAACTCTTCCAACAAGTCGCCGCCTTTTAGGCACAGCAGTCCGTTAGGCATATCGTGCCGCGATTTCTTAGCAATAAGGTGCGAAGTCCAGCGCCAAAAGGTGTTTATGTCGGCTACTGCACGACTAAGCACAAAGTCAAACTTTTGCTTTAAATCTTCGGCGCGCATCTGAACCGCCTTCACGTTGCTAAGTCCTAACTGCCGAGCTACATCTTCCACAACGCGCATTTTTTTGCCAACAGAATCGACTAGCCAAAATTCTACCTCAGGGAATAGTACAGCTAAGGGAATGCCCGGGAAGCCCCCACCTGTACCTACATCCACCAGCCGGCTATTGGGCACAAAGCGGATGATTTTAGCAATTGAAAGCGAATGGAGTACGTGCCTTTCATAGAAATTTGGTGTGTCCTTGCGCGAAATCACATTGATTTTGCCGTTCCATTCTTGGTAGATGGGGTACATCGCTAAGAACTGCTGGCGTTGCTTGTCGCTCAGGTCAGGAAAGTATTTTTCTACAATTTGGAAGAGTGCTACTGTTTCTGGGTTTGCCATGTGGCAAAGTTATGGCTAAATTTATGCTTTATTATACTTACACTACGGGTAATTGCGTTTTGACTACATTGAGCCTCTTATTTAAATTTAAACCTTTGCAGAAATGAAGAAATTTGTTGCCATTGTTTTGTCGGTAGTTGCTTCCACAGCTATTGCTCAAAGCAACACCAAAGTATTGCAGAAAATTTCTCGGCATACTACCGCACACTCCCAAGCCTACATTGCATTGGAAGAAGCCTGCCGCACTATTGGGCATCGGCTAACGGGCAGCCCAAATGGTGAAAAAGCGGAGCAGTATGCCTACGATTTTCTAAAAAAATCGGGATTGAAAAATGTTCGTTTCCAGCCTTTTGAAGTACAGTCGTGGTCGCGTGGGAGTGTTTCTTTGGGCATTGGTACAATCAACACCGATATATTCACCGAACTGCCCACGGCTACCTTAGCTCATTCGCCTGCTCAGGCTGATGTAACCGCTCCTATTATTGATTTGGGCGACGGATTGGCAGAAGAATTTCAATCAGCTGCCGATGCAGTCAAGGGAAAGATTGTGCTGATGAATATAGGGTTGACAAATCGGACTGAGTCCAGAAAAAACCTGCATCGCTCTGAAAAAACCGCCCTTGCCATTCAACACGGCGCAGTAGGCGTAATCATGATTAACAATGCACCCGGCAAGATATTGCTTACTGGAACGGCTTCAGTTACAGGCAAAACCATTCCTATTCCAGCAGTTAGCATTACCAACGACGACGGTGCGCGCCTGCGCGAAGAATTGAAAAAACAACCCTTAGCTGCCCGCATTCAAATGACCAATCAAATTGGCGTCATCAAAGCCCGCAATGTTATTGGCACCATTGTAGGTAGCGACCCTGCTGCTGGTAAAATTGTCATTGGCGGTCATTTAGACTCTTGGGATTTAGCCACAGGCGCATCTGATAATGGCATCGGCTCTTTTGCCATTTTAGATGTGGCACGCACTTTTGCTGCATTAAAATTAAAACCCAAGCGTACTATTGAGTTTGTCATGTTCATGGGCGAAGAACAAGGACTACTGGGCTCACGCCAATATGTTCAGCAAGCCATTGCTGATAGCAGCATTGGGCAAATTGCTTTGATGATTAACGTAGATATGACCTCCAACCCCATTGGTTTTTCTGTTCCCGGACAAGCACAAGCCGAAACTTTTTACAAAGCCATCGGCGAAAAAATCAGAGCCATAGATAACCGTTTTACCAATACGTTCAGCTCAGCAGCAGGGTTGCACTCCGACCACCAGCCTTTTATGTTACAAGGCGTACCAGTGATGAGTTTTGTAGGTAGCTTGCCTGCCAAAGCACTCAACTGCTACCACGCCGACTGCGACAATATAGATTTAGTAGATGCACAAGCTTTAAAGAATACAGTGCGCCTGATGAGCATGGCTTTGTATGAACTTGCCAATGCCCCTACATTGCCTTTGCAAAAAATGGACGACGAAGCAGTAAAGAACTTTCTGATTGCCAATGGATTAAAAGAGCCGCTAGTAATTAGCGGTGATTGGCGCTGGGGAAAGTAAGCAAGCGAAAGGTAAGGATGAGCTGAAAAGGCGTGCTTTTATTTTACACTTCTCAAAGAAAATGCTGTTATGTGCCTTCTTCAAACAAATTGTTCGTTGAAGATACAAACGACAGGCAAGGCTGCTAACGAGTCTTTTTGTGCAAAGCCTATTTATGCAAGAGTAGCTTGAAGGGTTGTCTTCTACAAACAAAAAAGTCCAACAAGAAAGCACATCATTTTACAAAGCATGCATTTTTTGCTACACCCAAAGGGCAAACAATAATGCAACAACCCGACAGGTTTCGAAACCTCGTCGGGTTGTTTGGGTAGCCAAAGTACTACTTTAATATTTCACACGCGCAACAAGAAGTCGTTCGCAAGATGTGTGCAACGGCGGTGTGCAACGGCATGCACTGTGCAACTACTACTTATGTCTCAGTTGAGCTTTAATATGCCAACATCATAGACCAATACCCTCCTTTTCTGGCAATACCTACTTCTTTGACGCGTGGGTCTAACATTTTATTGCGAAATTGAGCAAATTTCGCCCAAGCATTCAGGCAGTCAACTATATCATCGAATCCATAAATCAACATTTCATAAACACCGTTGGCTTTTACGCCTGCTATTTGGGCACGCTGCATAGAAGTTTGTCCATCGTAAGTATTGACAGTCATGGGGGCATTACCTTGTATCTTATCTAAGGTAGTAAGTGCTGCTTGTGCCAGTAGGTCATTCCATTTCAAATCGTTGGTACAGGCAGGCAAGCCAAATTGGCTTGGCCAAGGACCTTTTCTGAAACCATTAAGCATCTGCAGCACATCAGCAATAAATGCATCTTCATTAGAGTACCCAGTTGCAGAACGCGAGCCAGTTATTTGTACTGTTTTCAAAAAGCTACTTAAAGGTAGGGGCTCGCTCAGGCGGTTTTGAAGCAATGTAGTAAGATGGTCAACATGAATAGCAAAGTTGAGATTTTGTCCTCTCATAACAGAGCTTACAACAACCCCTACCAATTCACTTTGCAAATTAATCAACGGACCTCCACTATTTCCGGGAGAAACAGGTACACTAATTTGCAACATTTTTACATCATCGCCAGATTCTCTAATGGCACTTATCAGTCCGCTAGTAAAAGTGGCTGAGAAACCCAAAGGTCTGCCAATAGTGAAAACAGTTTGTCCTACTTGCGGATTGCTACCCAGTTTTAGTGGTTGACCTTTGCCGTTTACTTTTAAAAGCACTAAGTCAGCTTTAATGTCGTAGCCTACCACCCCCACCACACTTTTTATGTCTTGGGAGCCATTAACATGAACTTCTAACTTTCCCTCCCCCTCGATAACGTGAAAATTAGTAACTACTACGTCGGGCAATACAAAAAAACCTGAACCAGATTGTTTGCTGCCTATGATGTTAACAGTAGAAGGCAGTGCTTTCTTAAAAACCATCTCTGGTGTTTGAGCTAGTGCTGAAATAGTTAACAGCAAAAGGATGAATGAGGGCAATGCGTAATTCTTCATAAGCATCTTGTTTTTTTGTTTGATACCCCGACTATTCAAAAGGTTCCCTTCAATCTGAGAAAAATTAGTAAAAAAGTGCTCTTTTCAGTGCTTCAATCATTTCGTGTTCGGCTTTGTTAATGCCACAGTAAGCATCGGCTACTTTTTCTACGCTTCTGACAATGAGAGCACGTAGCTGAGGAGATAAATGCTCATCGTTTTCTTTGGCAAAAGCAATGAATTTCTCAAAAGCTTTCTGGGCACTAATGTTGCGGTCTTGCAAAACATCGAACTCAAATTCGGCAAAAAAAGCAGCATCTGTTCCAAAGCTATCTACACTGTCTTCTAAGGGGGCAAGGTCTTCTATCACAATTTGGTGGAGGGTTTTAATTTCTGGTTCTTGCACTTGACCGTCGGCTTTGGCAATAGCATAGAGCAGCACACCAATGTTTTTATAAAGTTTTTTGTAGAAAATCGTTGTCATTTCAAATATAGAAGGTTTGTGTCAATCATTTCACCAATAACATGCGTATGCTGAGGTGCATGTAGGTTGTGCGAAGTGTACAAATATACACTCCGGCAGGTAAATCGGAAGCATCGAATCGGAATTCGTGTAGTCCCGACTCTTGCATTTGTTCAACCAGCAAACTGATAGGTTTGCCGGTTAAGTCATGAACTTGCAACCATACAGGAGTGCGTTGTGGTAAATAATACTGGATGTATGTTTCCTGCGCAAACGGGTTGGGAAAGTTCTGAAAAAGGCGCTTTACTTGTGCAAGTGCTGCTTCGGAAGAGGTAACCACTACACTCACCGGTTGGGAGGGCAAACTCTCGTTATGCAGCCGGTCAAATGCGGTAACAACGTACTGATAGCGTGCCTCTGCCAACGAATGGGTTTCATCGATAAAGGCGGTGGTATCGTTGGCAGTAACAATGCGAATAGCACGTACATCATTCAAGTTAATAGCACTGCCTTGCTCAAAGCGATAGACGGCAAAATAGCGCACGGCATCTGTTGCCGCAGTGCCAGCAGCGGGTTTGTTCCAAGTTAACAATACACTGTTGCGTATTACTTGTGCAGTCAGGTTTTGAGGGGCAGCAGGAGGGCTGTCATCTTTCCATGGCATTGGCGGTACAAGAGCAGGAAAGCGAAATAAATCTTGGCGCAACGAATCGCCAAATCCCAACGGATTGGCTAATAGTGAGCGCGAACTAAAAAACAAACTTCCCAACACTTGTGGTAGGCGGCGGTTCAAACGTATCTGTTCCGGCATCTGAGCGGGGTTGCGCCAGTTGGCATCTGAGCCACTTTCATTGATGCGGTATGCACCTTGCCCAATATACAAATGCCTACCAAAGCTGTTTTGTGCCCACCAAGGCAATAGCACTTCGTAGCGAGCCGCACTAAACCCAATTGACCAGTACAGTTGTGGAGCGATGTAGTCTAACCAGTGTTGTTCTACCCACTTGCGCGAGTCGGCATAAATGGCGCTATAACTTTGCAAGCCCGAAGTAGCCGAACCGAGCGGCTGCGTACTACTGCGGTTTTGCCAGATGCCAAAAGGGGATACACCAAACTTAACCCAAGGTTTGGCAGCGCGAATGCTATCGTAAGAGGCGCGAATAAATAGGTCAATATTGTCGCGTCGCCAGTCGTCTTTATTCGAAATGCCACGCCCAAAGGTGCGGAAAGTAGCCTCGTCGTCTAATACTTGTCCTGCAACAGGATAGGGGTAAAAGTAATCGTCGTAATGCACAGCGTCAATGTCATATTTTCTTACCACATCCATAATAACCCGCAAAATATAAGCTCTTACTTCGGGAATACCCGGATTGAGGATGCGGAGGTTGCCATAGGGGAGTATCCACTCGGGGCGGGTTACACTGATGTGGGTAGGGGCAATATTAGCTGACTGTACATCTGTAACAGCGCGAAAGGGATTAAACCATGCGTGAAATTCCATGCCGCGCTTGCGTGTTTCTGCAATCATAAAAGCCAGCGGGTCGTAGCCCGGGTGGTCTCCTTGCTTGCCAGTTAGCCACTCGCTCCAAGGTTCTATTTCACTGGGATAAATAGCATCGCAAGCACTGCGCACTTGTACCACTACCGCATTGATGCCATTGCGTTTGTGCTCGTCTAACAGGTTGATAAACTCTTGTTGCTGCTGACGGGCAGGCAAGCCTTTACGACTTGGCCAGTCAATATTATTGACGTGTGCAATCCATACACCTCGAAACTCGCGCTTAGGTAGCTGTGCCGCAGCAGGTACGTATAAAATCAATCCGAATAAGCAAAGCAGGTAATGATGTTTCATAGGCAATGGTTTGGTTGATATTTGAGCTGTACTGCCAAAAATCATTGCCCGATATCATCTGGCAATGAGGCTATATGATGCGCGTTTTTTAATTTTTGTTAGTTTGCAGCTACAAACACCTGTGGACTAATTGGTTGATTTACAGCGAACTCTTTCCAGTGTATATCCATCCATTTTACACCTTCAAAATAAAGCCGCACACGCGTAGGCTGCAGAAAAGCTACGTTCCGAGCCTGCTTGAAATCAGAATAAATGCGGTGGTGATAGCCTACTTCTGTTTGAAACCCCACCATGCGTATGTAGAAATTTTTAGCATCTATGGCAAAAGTAGTTTTGTTTTGTTTAGGGTCTGTAATTTGGATGAAGTAACAAGGATGTCCCTCTACTTGGTCATCGGCGAGGCGTTCTAATTGGAAGCCCGGCGAATCGGCAAAACGGATGATACCAAAGCCAAAGTTATTGCTCCATGCAAAGTGTTTCTCGTAGGGTTTGGCTTTGTAAGATAGGTAGGAGGAAGAGGTTTTCCCGTCAAATGCTAATTTGAAAAATATTGAGTCGCCTTCCAGAGCGTCAAAACGAACTCGTCCGTTGGCTTTGTGAGCCTCGTCGTTGTCGGGGGGATAAACGCGATACATGGCGTACTGGTCGAAGTGTATTTTTTCTGCTTGCTTTCCATAAGGGAAAAAATCGGCACTACCCTTTAAAACAAGGGTTTGCGGACGTTGCCACGTTTCGCCACCAGCAGCAGCTACCGCGCGTTTTAAAATATCAGCTGCTGAAAGGGGCTGCTGGCTGCCCGATATTTGTTGTGCACTATGGCAGGCGCTCAGCAGGTTCATGCCAACTAACAACAAAACGGTAAACTGTAAGGCGTTTTTCATAGCTTGAAGCTAATAAAAAAGTAGCATAAAAATGAATTTGCCTGTAAATGATAAGATGAAGTAATGGAGCTATTTAGCACCTACACGCCATTGCATGTAGGCGTTGTTTGTGTTTGTGTACGAGGGGGCACACAAGCATAAACGGCAACACGCGCTACAAGTAATGAGCAGCCAAAAAAATCGACAGGGTTTTCAAAAACAGGCTACTCCCTGTTTAACTACCTATGTGAAGCAATCTAAGAAGGCTTACCATCAAGCAATTTGGAAAGTTGCACCATCGGTTGCAGCTGCAGTGTTGGCAAAAATAGCACGTGCTTCGTTGAGCAGAGGGGCTAATTCGCGATAGCGTACCGAAAAATGTCCTAAAACCAGTTGTTTTACTTCGGCTTTGAGAGCAATAGTGGCAGCTTGCTTAGCGGTAGCATGAAAAGTTTGATAAGCACGTGCTGCCATATCTTCGGCAAAGGTAGCTTCGTGATACAATAAGCTGACTTGTTTGATGTGGTCAATGAGTGGTTCGTGGTAGCGCGTGTCGCTGCAATAGGCGTAGCTGCGCAGGGGTTTAGGGGGGCGCGTATAGTCACTCGCAGTTAACAGTTTGCCCTGCCAACTAACGTTTTCGCCTCGTTTAAGAGCTTTCAAATGTTCGAATGGAAGGTCGGAAGGCAGCCGTTCTTTTATTAAGTTGCGTGGTTTTTCCTTCTCGCGAAACAAAAAACCAACCGTAGGCAAGCCGTGCACAAGCGGCAGGGTGCTAACGCTCAGCTGCTCATTGTCAATAATAACAGTAGGCTGTTCCATGTTTAAAGCGTGGAAGTGCAGCGGAAACTGCAACACAATGCCCGTACAACGAAACTGCACCGTGAGAATCTCAGCCAGTTCACGAGGAGCATACAGGTCGAGTGGTTGAGTGCGCCCTTGTAGGCTCATACTTGAAAGCAGTCCCGGTAGCCCCCAGTAGTGGTCGCCATGTAAATGGCTAATGAGAATGTAGCGAATGCGGTTAGCTTTCAGATGAAACTTTTGGATTTGCATTTGGGTACCTTCGCCGCAATCAATCAGGTAGAGTTGTTCATTGTAGTTTACTACTTGGGCAGGTAATCCGCGTCCCCACCCCGGAGTAGCAGACGAGCAGCCAAGGATAGTAACGTTGAAGACCATTACACACCTGTATAATTAAACGGACTGATTGCTAGCATTTCTGCCTTTACGGCTTCTGGAACTTGCAAAGAGGCAATAAATTCAGCAATGCGTTGCTGGGTGATGCCTTCTTGCCCACGAGTGAGCGCCTTTAGGGTTTCGTAGGGTTGGGGGTAGCCTTCGCGGCGTAAAATGCTTTGCAATGCCTCAGCCACAACTGCCCAGTTATCGTTTAAGTCGGCATATAGGCGGCTTTCATTTAGGTCAATTTTGTTCAAACCTTTCTGTAGGGAATGCAGCGCTACTAAGGTGTGGGCTATGGGTACGCCTATGTTGCGCAATACAGTTGAGTCAGTCAAGTCGCGTTGCAAGCGCGAAATAGGTAGTTTTTCGGCTAAGAAGCCAAAGATAGCATTGGCGTAGCCCAAATTGCCCTCTGCATTTTCAAAGTCGATGGGATTAACTTTGTGGGGCATGGCAGAAGAACCTACTTCATGAGCAACGGCTTTTTGTTTAAAGTACCCAATCGAGATGTAAGTCCACATATCGCGGGCAAAGTCAATCAAGATAGTATTAATTCTCCGTAGCGCATCAAACAATGCTGCCAAGTGGTCGTAGTTCTCAATTTGGGTAGTCCACTGGGCTCGTTGCAAGCCCAAACGCTGATTGACAAATTGGTTGGCAAAGTTTCTCCAATCAATGGTAGGGTAGGCAACATAATGAGCGTTCATGTTACCGGTAGCGCCGCCAAATTTAGCGCTGTAAGGAACAGCCAAAAGGGTTTTCAGTTGCTCTTCTAAGCGGTACACAAACACGCGAATTTCTTTGCCCATACGAGTAGGGGAGGCAGGCTGCCCGTGCGTGAAGGCAAGCATCGGCACATTTGCCCACTGGGCTGCCAAACAAGTAAGTTTTCCTATTACTGCCTGCAGCATGGGCAGATAAATGCTTGTGATAGCTTCTTTGAGCGACAGCGGAATAGCCGTGTTGTTCACGTCTTGCGAAGTGAGCCCAAAGTGTACAAACTCTTGGTAGCGAGCTATTTGCAGGCGCTCAAAATGCGATTTCAAAAAGTATTCAACCGCTTTAACATCGTGGTTGGTTATTTTTTCTAACTCTTTGATTTTTTTGGCGTCTTCGGTAGAAAAAAAGCGATAAATATTGCGCAATGGCTCAAATAATTGACGGTCAAAATGGGCTAACTGTGGTAGCGGTAACTCACAAAGCGCAATGAAATACTCCACCTCTACTAGTATGCGATAGCGCATGAGCCCTTGTTCAGAGAAAAATGGAGCAAGAGCCTCGGTTTGCTTTCGGTAGCGCCCGTCTATAGGAGAAATAGCAACAAGCGAAGAAAGTTCCATTCAAAACCTTGTTAGGCGGCAAATATCGGATTTTTTTCGTCGTTATTTCTATAAACTTTGTTACTTTGCTTTATGGTTTTTAATCTTTTAAGACAATGAACGATGGATTCAACCCCGAAAAAATTGCTGCGCTAAAGGAGCAGTGCAAGCAAGCAAAAAAGTCATTTATATATGTAACCGACGAGCATGAGCCCGATGGAGAGTCTGCTCATTTTCGTTTTGTAGGTAAACACGATGGAAAAGAAGTCATTTTTGACGCATTTATTTATACCCTCCGCGCCGAATACGAAATGGCTGTTTTTGACTTAGCAGAACAACGCATGAAAGAAAAGTTTCCTGATTACACCGACTACGACCACGCCACCGAAGAGCAGCAAGACTACTTGGATTTGCTAGTGGATGAAATAGAAACCGAAGACGAAGTAGGCGTATCTGAGTTTGTGCACATAGAAGAAGCTGTTGATTTTGGAGTAGGCATTGATATTTGCTTGAACGTAGAACAAATTAACGACGAAGTGATTGAAAACTTTGTGCGCCAGTTTAATGATGGTACACTGGAGTTAGACGATTCGGTTTACTCGTTCAGCTATGCTGCTGAGGAAGATGATGAAGAATAATAAATCTGGCTGATGGTGGCTTTGGCAAGTTAACAAAACACTTCTGGCAGCTATGCCGCAAAATCCTGACAGGTACTTCTTTCTGTCAGGATTTTTAACAAACGTTTACATATCTCGCTACATCATTAAAACATTTCAGACAAACTGCTGAAAATTTCACAAATGGAAAATGCTACTACTAATACCTTAGTAACCGATAATTTGGAGCAAGAGTTTCTTACTCAAATTACCAATTACGGATTCATGATTGAGCGAACTACCAAGCGAATCCGACAAAACCTGCAACGCCGTTTCAATGCTCATCATTTTGGCGTAACGGTTGACCAGTGGGTAGTGTTAGATTGCATTCGCCAAAACCAAAGTATTAGCCAAAACGAAATTGCCGACCGTACTTTTAAAGACGCCCCTACCGTAACGAGAATTATAGACCAACTTTGCAAAAAAGGATTGACCACCCGCATAGTGGACGAAAACGACCGCCGTAGGTTCATTATAGAACTAACCGCCAAAGGACACAAAAAAGTCAATCAGATGCTGCCAGTAGTAGTTGAAATGCGCAAAGAAGGCTGGAAAGGGCTCAACATAGCTGATTATCAGAGGCTTATCCACATCTTGAACACCATTTTTAACAATTTGGACTGAGGTAAAAAAAATTTTTAGTTATTATGCTTGCATAACATTTTTTTGCTTACTTTTGTATTGTTATGCAAGCATAACATTCTCTTGTTGTTTCGCATCTAAACGCTGTATATTATGGAAATGGTAGAAAGAAAAGAAGCCCTTAAAGGTGGCGAGTTTTTAATTCGTGAATCGGAAGCGCACGACGTTTTCATTCCCGAAGATTTCACCGAAGAGCAACGCATGATGGCGCAAGCCTGCTCGGACTTTTTGCGCACCGAAGTTTTCCCTAACATAGATAAAATGGAAGATGTGCACTCTGGCTTTATGGTCGAGTTGATGAATAAAGCTGGTCAACTGGGCTTGTTAGGGATTTCCGTTCCTGAGGAATATGGCGGCTTAGGCATGAGTTTCAATACTTCTATGTTGGTTGCCGACGTACTGGGAACAGGTGGCTCTTTCTCCACAGCGTTTGGCGCACACACAGGTATTGGCACGCTCCCTATTCTTTACTATGGAAACGAAGAGCAAAAACGCAAATATTTGCCCAAGTTAGCCTCTGGCGAGTGGAAAGCCAGTTATTGCCTGACCGAACCCGATGCCGGCTCAGATGCTAACTCTGGCAAAACCAAAGCCCGCCTAAGTGAAGATGGTAAATATTACATCATCAACGGGCAAAAAATGTGGATTACTAATGCCGGTTTTGCCGATTTGTTTATCGTTTTTGCCAAAATTGATGATGATAAAAACCTGACTGCCTTTATTGTAGAAAAGTCCTATGGTGGCATCACCATGAACGATGAAGAGAAAAAACTGGGCATCAAGGGCTCTTCCACTCGTCAGGTATTTTTCAACGACTGCAAAGTACCGGTAGAAAATATGCTTTCTACCAGAGGCAATGGCTTTAAGATTGCCGTTAATATTCTCAACATTGGGCGCATTAAGTTGGCTGCTGCCGTTATTGGTGCTTGCAAAGACGTAATTTCAATGGCTACTAACTATGCCAACGAGCGCAAGCAATTCGGCAAGCCTATTTCTTCCTTTGGCGCTATCAAATATAAAATTGGGGAGATGACAATGCTCACCTATGCCACCGAATCGGCTGCATACAGGGCAGGGCAGTGCATCGAAGATAAAATTAATGCACTCATAGCCGAAGGCATGGAAGAGGCACAGGCTAAATTGAAAGGTGTAGAACAGTTTGCAATAGAATGCGCCATTATGAAAGTGCACGGCTCGGAAGCATTGGATTATGTGGTAGACGAGAGCTTGCAAACCTACGGCGGCATGGGCTTTTCTGAGGAAGCGCCTATGGCACGAGCCTATCGCGACGCACGCATTACACGCATCTACGAAGGCACCAATGAAATTAACCGGATGCTCTTGGTGGGCATGATTTTGAAACGTGCCATGTCTGGCGAGTTGGATTTACTGGGTCCAGCTATGGCTGTTGCCAAAGAACTGACCAGTGTGCCCTCGTTTGCAGCTATTGATGCCTCTGTTTTCTTTGCAGAAGAAAAAGAGGTGATTAAGGGTTTAAAAAAAGCCGTGCTAATGGTAGCTGGCAAGGCAGCACAAACTTTCGGACCTGCACTAGAAGAACAACAAGAAATAATGATGCACGTAGCCGACATGATTATTGAAACCTATGTGGCTGAGTCGGCTTTGTTGCGCACCGAAAAACTGGTGAACATTCGCGGAGAGGAGGCTTGCCGGCAATACATCAACATGGCGCGTTTGTACCTGAACCGTGCAGTTGACAAAGTAGCTTATCATGGCAAAGAGGCAATCAACAGCTTTGCAACAGGAGATGAGCAGAAAGTAATGCTGATGGGGTTGAAGCGCTTTGCTAAGATGAATCCAATTAATGCTACTGCTATTCGCCGCCAACTGGCTGACTACGTAATTGCGCAGAACAAGTATCCTTTCTAATTCATCATATTTCCATTTCATTTATTCCTGATACAAGCATGAGTCCGATGGCTTATGCTTGTATGTTTTTAGCAAAACTGACTGAGTAGCCTATGGAACAGTACCTAAAAAACACGTTTTTTATTGACCACGAAAGCACTCCAGTGCGTGCATTTGTGGCGAGTATCGATTGGAGCAATTGTGCTGCGCCTGTTGAGAAAGCAGTCCGTTTATACTATGCTGTGCGCGATGGTTTTCGCTACAATCCACACCGTATTTCCATGCAACCTGAAGATTTTCGCGCCAGTGTGCAAGTGCAGCGCCCCGAGGGTCATTGCATTGACAAAGCTAATATATTGGTAGCAGCCGCCCGCGCCTTGGGCATTCCTGCACGGCTGGGATTTGCCAACGTTACTAATCACATTGGAACAGAAAAATTAGAAAAAGTATTAGGTACAACTGTTTTGGTTTTTCACGGGTTTGCAGAACTCTTTTTAGAAAACCAGTGGGTGAAAGCTACGCCTGCATTCAATGCCGAACTTTGTCAAAAACTCGATGTTGCGCCTTTAGAATTTAATGGCAGGGAAGACTCTGTTTTTCAACAGTTTAGCAAAAATGGCAATCGGTTTATGGAATACTTGCACTACTACGGCTCTTTTGAAGACTTGCCATTTGATATGATGATAGGCGAATGGAAAAAGTACTATCCTAAGTTGTTTTCCAAACCAGTGGAGCAGCTGATTATTTCAACCGATTTGTAGGGAGTAAGTCCGTTGCTTACAGACAGAACTGTACACTATGTAATTAAACACTTGCAAATGCAATGTACACTTCGCCATTGCACGCTGGTGTTTGTGCATACATACGCATAATAGCAAGCATTCCCGCCGCCATTGTTGGTTTGTTCACGAATAATCACTTTAAGGGCACACAACAGCACAGCAAATAGTTTGTTTGTAAAGTATAGAAAATAAAAGCAAATTTTTTCAACTCATCCTTGTTGAGCTGTACATAAAAAAACCACCTCAACAATTTCTGAGGTGGTTTGCTGTATAGTATCTGATTGCGTAAGTGTTTATACGTTAAAGCGAAAGTGCATAATATCGCCATCTTGCACTACGTATTCTTTTCCTTCAATAGCCACTTTGCCTGCTTCTCGGCAAGCGGCTTCGGTCCGATACTGAATATAGTCGGGTAGTTTAATGACTTCCGCTTTGATAAATCCGCGTTCAAAGTCGGAGTGAATGACGCCAGCGGCTTGTGGGGCTTTCCAACCGCGATGGATAGTCCATGCGCGCACCTCTTTTTCGCCTGCTGTGAAATAGGTAATCAGGTTGAGCAGGTCGTAAGAAGCACGAATCAGCCGGTCTAAACCAGATTTTTTCAGTCCGTATTCTTCCAAAAACATTTTGCGCTCTTCGGGGTCTTCCAAAGCAGCAATTTGCGCTTCAATAGCAGCACAAATAACAACTACTTGTGCGTTTTCGTCTTTTACAGCCTCTTTCAAGCGCTCTACGTGTTGGTTACTACCTTGGGCAAGGTCTGATTCTTTTACGTTGGCAGCATAAATAACTGGCTTTTGAGTGAGTAGAAACAGGTCTGCTACGGCTTCCCACTCTTCTGGGTCAGCCTCGAGGGTGCGTACATTTTTACCCTGTTCCAAATGTGCCTTTACTTTTTCCAGTGTTGCCAGTTCTTTTTTGCTTTTAGCATCGCCCGATTTGGCTGCGCGCTGCACTTTGGCTAATTTTTTTTCTACCGACTCTAAGTCGCGGAGTTGTAGCTCGGTATCAATAATTTCTTTGTCGGCAACGGGGTCTACTTTGCCAGCTACGTGAATCACATTGTCATCGTCGAAACAGCGAATTACGTGGATGATGGCGTCTACTTCGCGAATATTTGCCAAAAACTGGTTGCCCAATCCTTCGCCCTTGCTAGCGCCTTTTACCAGCCCAGCTATGTCCACAAATTCAATGATAGCAGGGATAACCTTTTGCGGTTTGACAATTTCAGCCAATATATCCAAGCGCTCATCGGGAACGGTTACAACCCCTACGTTTGGTTCAATGGTGCAGAAAGGATAATTTGCTGCCTCAGCTTTGGCATTAGAAAGTGCGTTGAACAGCGTGGATTTGCCTACATTGGGCAGTCCAACAATACCGCATTTAAGTCCCATTACATTCTATTTTTCAGGGCGCAAAGCTATGCAATTCAGGCAAGACTTTTGAGCGCGGCTACTAATTTATCTAAATCAGCTATGGTAGTATATAAATGAGGAGTGATGCGCACGCCTTTTACGGCAGGTGTGTCTATTGCTACGGTAAATATTTTGTGTTTATCGTATAAAAAATCAGCTAATTGTGTGGGGGTCATTCCTTTGGCAGCTACATTGCCCAGTGCACAGGAGCGTTGTTTTTCCAAAGGCATGTTGAGCGTCAGATGTGGCATAGTAGCGGCTTTTTCCGCCCAATAGTGGCACAAATAGCGAAGGCGGGCTTCTTTGAGTTGGCCGCCTATTAAGTGATGAAAGCGAAGGGCATCGGCAATAGCTAAGTGGTTAGAGCAGGGTTGTGTGCCATTGCGTTCAAACTTGCGGATGTTGTGCTCACCGGTAGAAACATCGCCAAATAGTGGCCAAATGTTGGCAATTTTTTCTTTGCGGATGTAAAGCATTCCTGAGCCGAGTGGTGCACAAAGCCATTTGTGTAGGCTTGTGCCGTAGTAGTCGCAGTTTAAATCGGGTATTTTAAAATGTAATTGACCAAATGCGTGTGCGCCGTCAACAATAACCTCTATTTGCCGTTGTTTGCCCAGTTCGCATAACTGGCGTACGGGCAGTACTTGTCCGGTTAGGTTGATGACATGCGTTACCAGCATGGCTTTGGTGCGCTTGGTGATAGCCTGCTGGTAAGTTTGTAATATTTCTTCATCAGTTTTAGGATGTAGTGGTAGAGAAACCGTTTTGACTACAATTCCCTCGCGTTTGGCACGCATGTGAACTGCTTCTACCATGTTGGGATAGTCTTGGTCAGAAATGATAAATTCATCGCCTTTTTGCAAAGGCAACCCCATAATCAGGTTGTCTAATGCTTCGGTAGTATTGCGTACAAGGGCAATTTCATCAGGGGAAACACCTGCAAACTCAGCCAATAAACTGCGAATGCCCTCTCGTTCGCTAAACTGGCGACGGCGCATGTAAAATGTATGCAAGCGGTTGATTTCTTCAATGTTGTTTATCCATGCCTGTTGCGTTTCTAAGGGCATTGGGCTGAAATAGCCATTTTCTAAATTGATGAAATGAGGTGAAGGGCGAAACATTCGCTGAACGGGTAGCCAGAAGCGTTCGTCGCGGGCTAGCTCTTCCAGATTGCCGGTTCGTTCAAATTGGGAAAGTTCTTTTTCCAAATAGTCAAGAGCCTTCGGCTGCACCAAGGCAATGCTGCTTGCAGTAGTTAAAGTTTGACGAATGAATTTTCTTCGTTGCATATTTTTTACGAAATAAGCCAATTGAGTGCTTGCTGCTCATCATAAAAATTCCGAATATCAACAACAGCCTCGTTGTGTTGCTGTGCCTGATTTACCTCGTCAATAATCTGTTCATTAGAGAGTTCAGCAATCATATCTACGGGCATTATCAGGGCATACTTTTTTAAATAGCCTTCTTTGGCTAACTGTTGCATGTAATCTGCTACCCATTGCTGAATTTCAGGGTGGATAGGATAGTTAACAGCTATGCTGTTGTCTAACACTTTTGAGCAAGCTTTTTCGCGAATAAGTTCAAAACAAGCTATTACTTCTTGTTTGAAAAGTTCTTCACTAGGCATTTCATTTGCGGCTAACCATTCACAGTAAAGTATTTTGTTTGTAGGCTCAATAGAGCAATGCACCAAAGCACCTTCGTAAATAAGGTTGAAATGTTCTTTGCTCATTTGTTCAACGCTGGACAAAATTTATAACAAAGATACTTTTCATTTGTTAATTACTCAAACCATTGAAACACTGAGTTTAAATTTGTGGTTATAGCTGAAATCTTTGTAAACTATGGAGCAACAACCTGTTAAAAGAGAAAAAAATACCCTTGCCGACTATTTTTCGTTCGGTCCTATGATAGGTTATTTTTTTCGCGTTTTTAGGAAAGATGGTGGCAGCGGACACATTAATTTCAATTTACGCATGATGCACGGCATCAACCGCATTTCCATTGTGATGTTTTTGATATGTCTAATTGTGATTATTGTGCGCCGCTTATTTTTGTAACTTTTTGTAGAAAAAACTGCATTTTTTTATATAATCAGCTTGGAGTTACTTGTCTGCTAAGAGCATGTTTAGGTTTTGCAGGGGCAAACAGGATGGATAAAAAACCTAAATTATTACTTAGACAGGATGGCAAGATTCAAAATTGTAGCATTGAGTAGCAGACACGCAACAATAGCGCATGTAACGGTGTGCGCAACGTAATAGAAGTTGCATGTTCAAATGATTGATTACATTGCGCACATTAGTTTATTTGTGCACTACAGCCATTCGCTCGGCTACCATAGCCAACACTTCCGCATGAGCTTGTTCGATATGTTGCAAGTCAGCCTCGCTTAGCGCTGCTGATACAAATAAACTTTCAAACTGAGAAGGTGCTAAATACACACCTCGTGCCAACATTTCGCGGAAATAGAAAGCAAACATTGCCGTATCGGAAGTTTTAGCACTTTCAAAGTCGGTAACAGGTTTTTCTGTGAAAAATAAGCTGTACATAGAGCCCATTTCGTTAATGGTGAAGTTTAGCCCGTTATTTTTTAATGCCTTGCGAATGCCTTCGGTAATTTGGCGCGTGTGTTGGTTTACCTGTTCGTATATTTCTGGGTGTTCGTTTAGATAGCGAAGCGTAGCAATGCCGGCGCTCATAGCAATAGGATTTCCAGAAAGGGTACCAGCTTGGTAAACTTTTCCGGCAGGTGATACGCAATCCATGATTTCTTTTTTGCCACCATAGGCACCTACAGGTAGTCCTCCGCCAATAATTTTGCCCATAGTAGTTATATCTGGGCAAATATTGAAAATTTTTTGAGCGCCACCTTGGGAAAGGCGAAAACCTGTCATCACCTCGTCAAAAATATAAACAATGCCGTGCTTATCGCAAAGAGTGCGAAGCCCTTCCAAAAATCCTTTTTGAGGCAGTACACAGCCCATGTTGCCTACTACTGGCTCAACAATGATGGCAGCTATTTGGTCAGGGTTAGCCTCAATGAGGGCTTCTACGGCAGCTAAATTGTTGTACGGAGCAATGAGCGTATCGTTGGCAACTCCTTGCGTAACGCCGGGGCTATCGGGTGTGCCCATGGTAACCGCACCGCTGCCGGCTGCAATCAGGAAACTGTCGCCGTGTCCATGATAGCATCCCTCGAACTTGATAATTTTATTGCGTCCCGTATATCCTCTGGCAACGCGGATAGCCGACATACATGCCTCTGTTCCACTGTTTACCATGCGTACTTTTTCTACTGAAGGCACCATGCTGCAAATCAGTTCTGCCATTTCTATTTCTTTGCGGGTGGGTGCCCCAAAAGAAAAAGAGTCTTCTACTGCTCTTACAATTGCTTCTTGCACAACAGGATGGGCATGCCCGAGTATCATGGGTCCCCACGAATTGATGAGTTCTATGTAGCGGTTGCCGTCTTCGTCAAAAATATATGCACCTCTTGCAGATTTGATGAATACTGGGCTGCCTCCTACAGCACGAAAAGCGCGCACCGGCGAATTTACCCCGCCAGGAATTACTTGTAGTGCACGTTGAAAAAGCTCTTGACTGGTTGAATGGTTCATATGATTAGAACAGAGATAAATTTATTTGACAAATGACTACCAAAACAACGGGCTATCGCTTAGCTAGTGGAAAACGCATGCGATAGTTGTGCTTTACTTCTCCTTTGCTGATTTTAGCTAATTTACTTTGCAGCAGTCGCTTTTTAAGTGGGTTGAGATGGTCAATAAAAAGGATGCCTTGAATATGGTCGTATTCGTGCTGAATGACGCGGGCTTTCATGCCGTCATAGGTTTCCTCGTGGAGCTGCCAGTTCTCATCATAATAGCGAACGCGCACCTGCGACTGGCGCATTACCTCTTCTCGGATGGAAGGAATGCTCAAACAGCCCTCTTCGAAGCCCCACTTCTCGCCTGTTTGTTCTAAAATAACAGGATTGATAAATACTTTTTTGAAATCTTTTATCTCTTCATCGTCCGTTCCACTGCCATCTACCACGAACAGGCGCAAAGAAAGCCCTATTTGGGGGGCTGCCAGCCCAATACCTTCTGCATGGTGCATGGTATCGAACATATCAGCAATGAGTTGAGGCAGGTTGGGTGGATTGTCGTGGGTTAGCTCTGCAGCCACTTTTCGCAATACGGGGTCGCCATAAGCTACGATTGGATAAATCATAAGGCTGTATTCTTTTTTTGTTCCATGTACGATTGTAGAATAAGGGCAGCGCTCACTTTATCTAAATTGCCTGCCTTTTCTTTGCGGTCTTTTTTTTTGCTTCCGGCGGCAATCATGCTTTGCATGGCTATAATAGAAGTAAGCCTTTCATCCATTTCGTAAACGGGAATATGAGGATATTTTTTTCGCAAAGATTTGACAAAACCCTTTACTAATGGAGTAGTACTGGTTTCAGTATTGTCCAGTTTTTTTGGCAATCCAACTATTATTTCGTCTACTTGCTCAGTACTGAGGTAGTTTGTCAAGAAATCCATTAGTTGTGCAGTAGCAACTGTTTCCAGTGGAGAAGCAATTAGTTGCAAAGGGTCGCTTACTGCAATACCTGTGCGCTTGCTGCCGTAGTCAATGGCTAAAATTCTACCCAATTTTTTCACGAAATTGCAGCGCAAAAATAACGCAAAATATCGTAAAAACGGATGGAAATACGCTTTTTCAAGTATCAAGGTACAGGCAACGACTTTGTCATGATTGACAATCGGTCGCAGCAGTTTCCAGTTGAAGATAGAGAGCGCATAGCTGCGCTTTGTCATCGCCGCTTTGGCATTGGAGCAGATGGATTAATCTTGATACAAACTCACCCAGTATATGCTTTTGAAATGATATATTTTAATGCCGACGGAAAGCGAGGCAGTTTTTGTGGCAATGGCGGACGTTGTGCTGTAGCTTTTGCCGCTCAACTGGGTATGATTCACCGCAATGCAGACTTTTGGGCGGCAGACGGTCTGCATCGGGCACGCATAGATGAGCAAGAGCAAGTGTGGCTGCAAATGACAGACGTGGCACATATGAGCACTTGGCAGGAAGGGTATTTTCTCGATACTGGCTCGCCGCACGTGGTGCTGTTTGTTCCTTCCGTTGCCAACTTTCCCGTGTACGAACAAGGAAAAAAAATTCGGTATTCGGCAGATTTTGCGCCCGGAGGCACTAATGTCAATTTTGTGGAAATACTTGCTGACCAGTTGCTACACGTGCGTACTTATGAGCGAGGGGTAGAAGATGAAACCTATTCGTGTGGAACGGGCGCAACAGCAGCTGCCATAGCCTACCATGCCGCTCAACAGCACTTGGCTAATGGTCAGCAAACGGTTCGGGTGTGTACCAAAGGCGGAAATTTACAAGTGAGCTTTCGGTGTGATTCGGGACATTTTTCCGATGTTTGGTTGGCAGGACCTGCCCAGTATGTTTTTAGTGGCATTATTCAGTTTTAAAATAGCTTGAAACTTTACAAATGAATACCCTTGTAAGTTTGATTGACCGGTCGGTAATGGCAAGCCGCATGCTGGCACAAATACCCCAACAAACTGTCGCCAGAGCGTTACAGATGCTTGCTGATGCTATTGTGGAGGCAGCTCCGACCATTTTAGCTGCCAATGCAGCAGATTTAGCGCGCATGTTGCCCAACGACCCTAAATATGACCGCTTGCTGCTTTCCACAGAGCGGATTAATAATATTGCTCAGGAAATCAGGCACGTAGCGCAATTGCCTTCACCGTTGGGCGAAATATTGGAAGAGCGCCGACTCAGCAACGGGCTGCACTTGCAAAAAGTTCGTGTGCCGCTTGGTGTGGTGGGCATCATTTACGAAGCTCGACCTAACGTAACCTTAGATGTATCGGCTTTGTGCCTTCGCTCGGGCAATGCAGCCTTGCTGAAAGGAGGGAGTGATGCCTCTGCTACCAATGAAGCCCTATCAGCAATTATTCGGCAAACCCTTGTTGCTGCCAACTTACCTGCTGATGCCATTATACTGTTACCTGCTGCACGCGAAGCCACCGAAGTACTTTTACAAGCAGTAGGAAAGGTGGATGTGATTATCCCGCGCGGCAGCAAGCAACTAATCGACTTTGTGCGCCAACATGCACGCGTACCTGTTATTGAAACAGGAGCAGGTATTGTACACACTTATGTAGACAGCAGTGCCGACACAGCCAAAGCCGCCAATATTATTTTTAATGCCAAAACCCGCCGCGTGAGTGTTTGCAATGCGTTAGATTGCTTGATTGTTCACCGAGATAAACTTGCCGAGTTAGCCGATATCACTTGTGGACTGGCAGCTAAGCAAGTACAAATTTTTGCTGACGAACAAGCCTATGCCGCACTTAAGCACCACTATCCAGAGCATTTGCTAAAAAAGGCAGCCCCAGAACACTTTGGGGTTGAATTTTTAGACTACAAAATGAGCATAAAAACAGTAGCAAATATAGAGGAAGCCTTATTACACATAGCCGCATACTCTTCTAAACACAGCGAAGCTATCATTGCGGAGGATAGTGCTGCTATTGAGCGTTTTTTAGATGAAGTAGATGCTGCTGCAGTGTATGCTAATGCCTCTACTGCCTTCACCGACGGGGCACAGTTTGGCATGGGGGCAGAAATAGGCATCAGTACGCAAAAACTGCATGCACGCGGTCCGATGGCATTGCCCGAGCTAACCAGCTACAAGTGGAAAATCAGAGGAAACGGACAAACACGCCCTTGACTTATGGATTGCAAAACGAACAAAAAGCTGGGTCAGCTTCCTGATGCTCTTTGCTGAGCACTTCCTCAGCGTAACCACAAGTAGGGCATTCCAAAGTATATCCTTTGGGCTGTTGAGTAGGAAGCCCGCACCAGCTACATGGCAACCCAACAATGGCTTTCCCTTTTCCAAAGCCGGGTTTGCTACATTGGGGGCATAATGCGCTTAGTCGTGCTACCAAGTCTGCAACAGCAGCCGCAATAGCTTTGCAACGAGTGGGGTTGTGCATAGCGCGCATATCTGTTTCTATCCAAACCGCACCACTGGCTGCCAATCCTTTGCTAACTGCATGAGTCAGTGTTTCGTAGTCGCGAATGCCTTTTACAATTGGCTGAGTGCGCACAATTAAGCCATGTGCAGGAAAACCAACGTTGTCAGCAAATTCCAATGCTTGCTCCACAGATGTTACGCTTTTTTGCGAAAAGTTCGTTTCGGTAGTGAAGTATTCTCCACAAACTTCTATACCCAGTTGTGTATCTACCAACATCACCATTTCGCAATTGGCAGCTACAAAAGGAACAGTAGGATGCGGACCAAACGAGCCCTCGCTTGCTAAACCTATAGGGTAGCCTGTTTGCCGGATGGCTGCCTCGCACTTAAGTCTGGCAGCATGCCGCTGGGTGCCTTGTCGTTCAATCTCTCCAGTAAAAGTACCAAACAAGTCTGTATTAACAGCTGCTACCTGAACCTGCATGCCCAGTTGCTCTGCAAGAATAGGGGCAATAATTTGCTCTTTGGCATGCATAGTTGCCAAAGCGGCAATACGGTTTTTAAAAAGTGGATGCATTTATTTGCAAACAAGCTAAAAACAAACGGATTTTCGGCAGCAAATTTAATTTTTAATGCAAGTTGTTTGTAACTTATTTGATAATCAGTCGCTTACAAGTAGAAGCGCGCAAATGGTAAGAAGTTCACCTGCAGGTTGGCTACTTACAAGTAAAAAATACAAAAGCAACAATTAGCTGGAAAGGCGCCTTTATCTTGCACTTGGTAGGGTTGTTGGTGAAAACGCAAACAACAACTACGTGCAACATCAACGTGCAGCGTCAACGTGCATTATTGAGGGATGGGTAACTATGTTGATAGCAATTAAAGTAGGCTGACCACGTAAATACGGTTGTTTTTAGTACACTTTCGTTCCTACAAAGTCGGGACTGTCTAAGCAACTTAATGCATTAGCATGGGCAATGATAACTTGTTCAACACCGTTTTCAACAGCAGCGAGGGCATTTTCTAACTTTGGTATCATGCCTGCTGAAATGGCACCGCTTGCTTTGTACTGTTCAAACAGGGCACGGTTGATTTTGGGAATTACACTGTGCTCGTCGTCGGGATTGCTAAGTACGCCTTTTTTTTCAAAACAGTACATCAACCTTGTAGAGCAATGATGTGCCAGCGCATTGGCTATAGCAGATGCTATTGTATCGGCGTTTGTATTGAGCAACTGACCGGCTCCATCGTGCGTTAGAGGTGCAATCACGGGGGTTATGCCAGCTTCAATAAGATTCACTAACGTCAGGCTGTTTACTTTTTGAATGTCGCCCACCCAGCCATAATCAACCCCTTCTTTTACAGGACGTTTGGCGGCAGTGATAACGTTCAAGTCAGCCCCAATCAGCCCAAGTGCATTGCATTTTTTGCTTTGCAAATGAGCCACAATTTGTTTGTTAACCAATCCGCCATAAACCATTGTAATAAGCTCTAAGGTTTCTTGGTCGGTGATGCGCCTTCCTTCGTGCATTTTGACAGGTATGCCAAGCCGTTCAGCAAACCGAGTAGCTAATTTGCCACCTCCGTGCACCAATATTTTAAACCCTTCTAATGCCGCAAAATCGGTTAAAAAATCAGACAGTTTGTCGGGAGCGTCTATAATATTGCCTCCAATTTTCACAACCGTTAGCATAGGCTCATCTATTTTAGATGCAATTTGGCAAATTTGCGACAATATAGCTTTGCCACATCATGTATTTTTTTTATCCCGGACCTGCTAAGCTACATGCTCTGGTGCCGCAGTGGACGGCAGAAATTTTTGCTGAAGGGTTAACCAGTCGCAATCATCGCAGTCCAGAGATTATCCATTGTTACCAAAGGGCAGCAGAGGGTTTGCGGCTGAAACTGCACATCCCTTCTGACTATGCAATTTTGTTTACCTCATCGGCAACAGAATGCTGGGAAATTTTGGGGCAGTCTTTCTTTGGCAACCGTTTTATGCACATTTTTAACGGCTCTTTTGGAGAAAAATGGGCGAAGGTGAACCAAAAACTGGGCAACCCAACACATGCCCTTCGGTATAGCTATAATGACTTGCTGCCTTTAAACAACCTGCCTGCTTCGGAGTGGATTTGCCTAACGCATTGTGAAACCTCCAACGGCACTTATATTGCCAATGAACTACTATTAGCAGCCAAAGAACTATACCCTGAAAGGTTACTTGCCTTAGATGCCACTTCTTCTTTGGGGGGTATCTGCATTCCTTGGCAGGCAACCGACTACGTTTTTGCTTCTGTGCAAAAATGTTTGGGATTGCCTTCTGGTATGGCTGTGTTAGTGTGCTCACCCAGAGCGACCACACTGGCATTGCAACTGGCGCACACTACTCATTACAACAGCCTTGCCAACAGTTTGCCCCTTGCTGCTCAATACCAAACCACACATACGCCTAATATTCTTGGTATGGCTTTGCTCATGAAACTAACTGCACATATACCGCCTGTAAACGAAACAGACTGCACTTTGCGCCAGCGCGCTCGATGGTGGTACCAATGGCTGGAAAATAACGGCTTTGATTTACTGGTTGGTAACGCTGCCACTCGTAGCCCCACTGTGATTACCCTGCAAGCTCCTGCCGAAAAAATTGCAACCCTGAAAAAACAAGCCACCCTAAATGGCTTTGTTTTAGGCAACGGCTACGGCGAATGGAAAGATACTACCCTCCGAATTGCCAACTTTCCTGCTATTACCGACCAAGAAGTGCTGGCGCTTCAAAAATTTCTACTTACTTTTCACCCCTCAAAATAGGGTACACATGAAATTTATTTGTATCGGACGCAACTATGCTGCGCACATTGAAGAATTAAAAAATGAGCGCAACGAAGAACCTGTGGTATTTCTCAAACCTGACACTGCTTTGTTGAAAGACAATCAGCCGTTCTATCTGCCCGACTTTTCTAACGACATACATCACGAAGTGGAGATTTTATTGAAAATCTGCAAAGAAGGCAAATACATTGAACCCAAATTTGCTCACCACTATTTTGAAGAAATCGGTTTGGGGGTAGATTTCACGGCGCGCGACTTGCAATCTAAATTAAAAGCCAAAGGATTGCCTTGGGAAATATCCAAAGCATTCAACCACTCGGCAGTGGTTTCTCATTTTGTACCTGTACAGCAATATCCTGATTTAAAAAACCTGCACTTCCGTTTAGAAGTAAACGGCACCATTCGTCAGCAAGGTAATACTTCCATGATGTTGTTCGATTTTGCCACTATTATTAGTTATGTGTCTACATTTTTTACTCTTAAAAAAGGCGACATCATTTTTACTGGAACGCCAGCCGGCGTAGCACCTGTAGCCATTGGCGACCGCTTGAAAGGTTACATTGAAAACGACCTATTTTTTGATTTTGAGGTAAAGTAACAAGTCGCTACAGGCATATCCATTCGTGCATTGCAGTAGATTTTGACCAAGAGGTAACGCTATTTCTGCAGAGTGGTCTTGCTGCCCAATCTATCGTCAGAGAGTTTTCTTGTAAGTAAAATGCAAAAAAATAATTGCTATTGTGCAACCTTCGTTTTTTGCTGCTTGTCTTTGGAAAGCAAAACAACCAATTAACAGCCGTGCAGGCATTCATGAAATTGGCATTTATTTCAAGCAAGAGCGAAGAAACTTCTTACTGTAATCAGCATCAGGCATTGATAGAAGCTTGTCGGCAAGGAGACAGCCATGCCCAATATCGCCTATATAGTTTATATGCCAAAGCTATGTATAACACGTGCTTGCGCATTACAGGCAACACAGCAATGGCAGAAGATGCTTTGCAAGAGACTTTTTTAACGGCTTTCCAAAAAATAGATAACTACCGAGGTGCGGCTTCTTTTGGGGCTTGGCTCAAACGCATCGCCATCAATGCTGCCATTAACCATACGCGTAAATGGAAGCGCGAATGGCTTGCCGACGAGCCCTTAGCCGATATACCCGAAGAAACGCCAGAAACCGACGAGGAGTTACCTTTAAAAATAGCTCTTGTACAGCAAGCCATCCAACAACTACCCGATGGCTTTCGCATTGTGTTTTCCTTGTATGCCATCGAGGGCTACGAACACAGCGAAATAGCTGACATACTGGGTATTTCAGTTTCCACTTCTAAAACACAGTACAGCCGCGCTAAGGCAAAGCTACAAAAAATATTACTGCAGAAACGCAAAGATTGGTAAATAAAACCGATGCATTTGTTATGAAAAATGATGAAATAGAAAAGTTTATCTACCAAAATAGAGATGCTTTTGACAGTGAAGAGCCCCCTGCCGAGTTGTGGGAGAGGATTCAGCAAAAAATGAAAGCCAATAACTCGCCACGTGTGGTTCGTTTTTATTCTTTTCGGCGAGTAGCAGCTGCTATCATCATGATGCTGTTAGGAAGCCTTGCAACGTGGTTAGTGTATGAAAATGATGAGCTGAGAAAACATATAGCCTCCGTTAAAACTTTCACTCGGCAAAAGGCACCCGATTTGGCACAAATAGTTCCAGAACTTGCCGAAGCAGAGGCATTTTACACACAACAGATTCAGTTGAAAGCCTTAGAGTTGAGTCGCCAAGACTGGGCGGCGCTCAGCATGGAAAAAGATTATGAAATAGAGCTAAACAGACTGGCAGCGGCTTATGAAGAGCTCAAAGCAGATTTGTACCAAACAGGCAGTGAACAAGTGATAGGGGCAATGATTCAAAACCTACAATATCGCATGGAACTGCTCAATCAACAGTTGCAAATTATAAAGAAACTACAACAACAAAAATGGCAAAAACATGACAAAGTCAGCTAAAATCTTATCAATACTAATAGCAGCGGGTTTTTTTTTCATACAACCAGCGCTTCATGCACTTGATCGTGTGGAAGTAAGCAAGAAAATAACTGAAAAATACGACATGCATCCTCAAGATATGCTGGATGTAAGCAATAAATACGGCACAATACACATTCATACTTGGGAAAAATCCGAAGTAATGGTAGAGGTAACTGTGCGTGCATGGAGTAATAACGAGCGCCGCGCAAAAGAAGCTCTCGACCGCATTCAAATTAAGTATGGAAAAACAGGAAGCGTTGTACAATTTGAAACCCAAATTAACTCTTCTGCAAATGTTTCTATCAACGTAAACAGTGGTTTTGAAATCAATTACTTAGTTTACATGCCCATTAGCAATAGCTTAAAGCTCAGCAACCGCTATGGTGGTGTTTTTATAGATAATTTTAATGGTTCGCTCGATGCTTTTGTTCGGTATGGCAACTTAAAAACAAATAAAATGACGGGAGGCGATAAAAAAATTGATATTGCCTATGGAAATGCCGATATTGAACAGTTAGAAAACGGCATCTTTGAAATCGCATACGGCAATGGCATCATTCGGGAAGCAAGTAAGCTAACGGTTCGCAACCGATATAGCAAAATGGAGTATGAAAATGTAAAAGAACTCCACACAGAAACAAAATACGGTGGTATTTTGATTGAAAATGAAGTAGAAACCATTACCGGAAACATTGCTTACTCCGATTTCCGCGCGCATCGCCTAAAAAAGCAAGCCCAGATAGAAGCTCGTTATGCCGGGAATTTCAGCATAGACGAGGTAAGCAAAGGGTTCGAGCAGATTATTTTAGACGGTACTTATAGTTCTTTTACTGTTTACTTTGGCAGCAAGCACCACTTTGAGTTTTCTTTGTCTGCCTCTTATGGAAGTATCCGAATAGACGTGGGAGAAGCAGAAATCCGACGCGAGGTAAGCCAATCACACACCCAAATTTTGGAAGGGCAAGTAGGTAAAGCAGGAGGTAAGGTACGCATTACTACCAAGTATGGCAGCATTCGCCTCAAATAAATACGCAAAATGCCGTTTTTATGCTGTACATTTGCGGTTTAAATTTATTTCGCGTCATCCTGTAACTTTCCGATAGACAAGCTATCAATTTATCGGGTAGAAAGCAGAAACAGGTTGACCTTTGCCTTGGTAAAAAACGTTCAACCAAGTTATGAAACCCGATATACGGCAGTTCTTACCCTTGCGCATTTTAGTATTAGATGGCGCAATGGGTACCATGATTCAACGTTATCAACTTTCTGAAGATGATTTCAGGGGTGAGCGTTTCAAAAATCACCCACATGATTTAAAGGGCAATAACGACTTACTTTCCATCACCCGACCCGATATTATTCAAGAAATCCACAGGCAGTATCTGCTGGCAGGTGCCGATATCATAGAAACCAATACGTTTAGCGCTACTCGCATTGCACAAGCAGACTATCAACTGGAGGCGTTAGCATACGAAATTAATTATCAATCGGCAAAAATTGCCCGCCAAGTAGCTGACCAAATCACTGCTCTGCAGCCCGAAAAACCTCGATATGTAGCAGGTGCTATTGGTCCGACCAACCGCACGGCTTCTATTTCTCCCGACGTGAACGACCCCGGCTATCGCGCTGTTACTTTTGACCAATTAGTAGAAGCGTATTATGAACAAGTGTGCGGATTAGTAGATGGTGGAGTAGATATTTTGCTGGTGGAAACCATTTTTGATACGCTTAATGCCAAAGCAGCGCTTTTTGCTATTGAAAAATATTTCGATGAATTTCATGCTGCATCTACGCCTCCGCATCGAGAGCGCATGAACGGAGCGGCTCAAAACTTCCCATTCTTGGGAGTTCCCGGTAAACGCCTACCCGTAATGGTCTCTGGTACCATTACCGACCAAAGCGGAAGAACACTTTCCGGACAAACAACAGAGGCTTTCTGGCATTCTATTTCTCATGCCAACATTATGAGCGTGGGCTTAAACTGTGCCTTAGGTGCACGCTTGATGTTGCCGTATGCCAAAGAACTCAGCCGTGTAGCGCATGTGGCAATCAGTATTTACCCCAATGCGGGTTTGCCCAATGAGTTTGGTCAGTACGACGAGACGCCTGAGCAAATGGTTGCCCAGCTTATCGAGTTTGCTGAAGCTGGCTTGCTCAATATTGTTGGCGGCTGTTGTGGCACTACGCCTGCCCATATTCGCGCCATTGCCGAAACAGTGGCACGCTACAAGCCACGCACCATTCCAGAAAAAGACAACTACCTGCATCTGAGCGGATTAGAGCCTTTGAATATCACTCCAGAAACCCGATTTGTCAATATTGGTGAGCGTACCAATGTAACTGGTAGCCGCAAGTTTGCCCGCCTCATTAAAGAGGGTAACTATGAAGCAGCCTTAGAAATAGCCCGTCAGCAGGTAGAAGGAGGAGCGCAAATTATCGATGTTAACATGGATGAAGGCATGTTAGATTCAGAAACAGCCATGGTAAAGTTTCTGAATCTAATTGCTGCCGAACCCGATATTGCGCGTGTGCCCATTATGATTGATTCCTCTAAGTGGAGTGTGATTGAAGCCGGTTTGAAATGCGTACAAGGAAAAAGTATTGTCAACTCC
This sequence comes from Bernardetiaceae bacterium, assembly GCA_025056255.1. GTDB lineage: Bacteria > Bacteroidota > Bacteroidia > Cytophagales > Thermoflexibacteraceae > Rhodoflexus. Next base: position 101,997 of record JANWVT010000012.1, read on the forward strand.
ATTTCCTTAAAAGAGGGAGAAGCTAAATTTAAAGAGCAGGCGCACCTCATTCGGCGCTATGGAGCAGCTGTGGTAGTTATGGCGTTTGATGAACAAGGGCAAGCAGACACTTACGAACGCCGCATCCAAATTTGCAAACGCAGCTACGACATTTTGGTGAACGAAGTGGGTTTTCCACCTCAGGACATCATTTTCGACCCCAACATCCTCACGGTTGCAACTGGTATCGAAGAACACAACAACTATGCAGTAGACTTCATCCGAGCTACTCGTTGGATTAAAGAAAATTTGCCCGGTGCAAAAGTTTCTGGCGGGGTAAGCAATATTTCTTTTTCATTCCGCGGAAACGATGTTGTACGCGAAGCCATGCACGCTGCTTTCCTCTATCATGCTATTCAGGCAGGTATGGATATGGGCATTGTCAATGCTGGCATGATTGAAGTGTACGAAGAAATACCCCAAGACCTCTTAGAACGCATAGAAGACGTGTTGCTCAATCGTCGCCCAGATGCTACCGAGCGACTGATTGAGTTTGCCGAACAAGTGAAAAACAAAGGCAAGGAAGTAATCAAAGATGAATCTTGGCGCAACGAACCCGTACAGGAACGCTTGAAACATGCCCTCATTAAAGGCATTGTAGACTACATTGAGCAAGATACCGAAGAGGCACGCCATCTCTATGAACGTCCGTTACAGGTGATTGAAGGTCCGCTGATGGACGGCATGAACGTTGTAGGCGACCTTTTTGGAGAGGGTAAAATGTTTCTTCCACAAGTAGTCAAAAGTGCGCGCGTCATGAAAAAAGCCGTTGCCTATCTGATTCCGTTTATTGAGGAAGAAAAACGCAACAACCCCAACGCAGTGCAAGGAAACGGGGCTGGTAAAATCTTGCTGGCAACTGTTAAAGGAGACGTGCACGACATCGGCAAAAATATCGTGGGAGTGGTGCTGGCATGTAACAACTTTGAGATTATCGACTTAGGGGTAATGGTGCCAATGGAAAAAATACTTGACACTGCCCAACACGAAAAAGTAGATATGATTGGTCTGTCGGGATTAATCACGCCTTCTTTAGATGAAATGGTTTACGTGGCGCAAGAAATGGAAAAGCGCAAAATGACTATTCCACTGCTTATTGGAGGGGCAACTACTTCTCGCATGCATACCGCAGTTAAAATTGCACCCCAGTACAGCCATCCTGTCATTCATGTGTTAGATGCTTCTCGTAGTGTTCCGGTAGCAACTGCTTTGCTGAGTAAAGAACAAGGCGTCAGAGAATCGTTTGTGAATCAGATTCGAGAAGAGTACGAAAAACTTCGCGCCGACCATGCTGCTAAGCAAGGCAATAAAAACTACATTTCTCTTGCCGAAGCCCGCGCTAACAAGGTACAGATAGACTGGCATGCCGCTCCTATTGTAAAACCTTCATTTTTAGGCATAAAAGTCTTCGACCATTATCCACTTAGTGAACTGGTTGGGTATATAGATTGGACCCCCTTCTTTCAATCATGGGAATTAGCGGGGCGCTTTCCCGCCATTTTAAATGACCCCATAGTAGGAAGTGAGGCGCGCAAACTATATCAAGATGCGCAAGTGATGCTCAAACACATTGTAGAAAACCGACTGCTACAAGCCAAAGCAGTAATAGGCTTCTTCCCTGCTAACAGTGTGACAGACGACATAGAACTGTACGACTTCGAAGAACTTGTTTGGGAAACACCATGCGATGCACACACTACGCATCGGCAAGTGTGTTACAAAGAAAATAGGCAGGTAGTAAAAGCTTTGCTGCACAATTTGCGCCAGCAGAATAAAAAAGCCAAAAACTTACCTAACTTCTGTCTCAGCGATTTTATCGCCCCCAAAGAAAGTGGGCGTCAGGACTATATCGGTGCTTTTGCTGTTACAGCCGGTATAGGCGCCGACCAACTCGCTAAACACTATGAAGCTATGCACGACGACTATAGCAGCATCATGGTGAAAGCTCTTGCAGACCGCTTGGCAGAAGCATTTGCCGAGCGCATGCACGAACGAGTGCGAAAAGAATTCTGGGGGTATGCGCCTGATGAAAAATTTGACAACGAAGATTTGATCCGTGAAAAATATATCGGTATCAGACCTGCTCCGGGCTATCCAGCCTGCCCTGACCACTTGGAAAAGCGCACTTTGTTCCAACTGCTGCGCGTAACCGAACATATTGGTTTGCAACTAACTGAGAGCTGCGCTATGTATCCAGCTGCATCTGTTAGTGGTTGGTATTATGCACATCCAGAAGCCAAGTATTTTGGACTGGGCAAAATTGGCAAAGACCAAGTGGAAGACTATGCCGCCCGTAAAAATATGTCCGTAGAAGAAATAGAACGCTGGTTGAGTCCTGTAATAGGTTACTAAGCAGAACAGCTACATGCATATCGAAAATAAGCGGTTAGCAATTATTAGGTGTAAGAGCTTATTGGGTTTAAATTAAGGGTTTACAAAGTTTTTACCCAAGCCATAGTAACTGACAGGCTATTATGCTTCCTATGCCGCGGTGTGTGTCCTCACACACCGCCGAGGAGGTTGATAAGGGTTGTTCGTGGAGAGGCGAACAACGGCGACGTGCAACGGCGAGGTGCAACGGCAGCGTGCCACAGCGGCGTGCCTCTTTTCACAGACAGGATTTCGGCTATTATGCTCCCTATGCCGCGGTGTGTGTCCTCACACACCGCCAAGGAGGTTGATAAGGGTTGTTCGTGAAGACACGAACAACGGCGACGTGCAACGGCGGCGTGCAACAGCGAGGTGCCGCAGCAGCGTGCAATGGCGAGAAGCAACAGCAGCGTGGCATCTTCTTTTTACAGACAGGATTGCAGGATTGACAGGCTATGACACTATTGCCCGCATTCTTGCGGCAACTGTGATAAAAACAATAGCGGCAGGAGGAACTCCTCCTGCCGCCAACAGATGCGCTGACCCTACTCCTTCAACAACTTCTCCGTCCA
>JANWVT010000013.1 GCA_025056255.1 Bernardetiaceae bacterium
AGGAATGGATTTTTGTAGAGCACATAGCCAAGGCAATGGCAGATACTTTTCGCGACGAATTACCCGACTACAATGCCCGCATGCAACTGAAAGCACACTTTTTTGCCGACCTGCAATTCCTTACAGAGCACATGCAAGCATGGAAAGAGCCTTTTTTGGAAACCCTAAAAAGGTACTTGGAAGAGCTGCCCGATATTGCCGATGAAGTGCTGGACGTACTCTACCTGTTTGCCGATGCCTCTGAAAACACATCGGAAGAAGAAGAGCGCGTTATTAACGACATACGCACGCAATTAGGCATTTGAAGAATCAGCAAAACGGATGCCTTTTGCTTTGGCTGCTGCATAAATGGGTTCGCCCAAATGCCCTAAGCCGGGAACATCGCTCATGCAATCGGTCAGCACAATCATTTTTTGCGCCAACTCGGGGGCATAGTCCATTGCTTGTTTCAGGCTAGTAGCTACGCAGTGCGATTTAGCCTCCCCTGCTAAATACACATTATCATAAACCATTAAGTCGGCAATGAGCGAGGTATTCAACTGTGTTTCTGGGCGGTCGGCTACGGGAATCTGCGCCTGAAAAATGCCAAAATGTTCAGTGAGTGGGTAGGTACCCTTTTGAATGGTTATGTATTGTTTGCCGCCGCGCGTCCATTGCCGAAGTGCCTCCATCAGCGTGTCGTCTATGGCACTGCCTTTGGAGTGAGTCAGACAATGCTCGGGCCATATAAGATGTGGAAACTGCCCTTGTGCTTCCAAATCAGCCAAATATTGTGCAGCCTTTTCAGGTTCAAACTGCGGTATCCAACGACCTGCTTGCACGTCGGCAAAGGTAATTTGGGTGAAAGGAGCAGGCGGGTTGCCGTTGCTGTCGCGCCAGAAGTTCGGATGCGAAATATCATTGACTGGGTGGCTGTCTATGGTTACAAAAATCTGCGCCAGTTCATTGCCTTTGCGTGTAATGAAGCGTGCCAGCCTTTGCATGTCTTCTACTGCACCGGGAACAAACAGTGCACCTTGCGGGTTGCAAAAATCGTATTGGGGGTCTATAATTAGCAGGGCATTTTGTGCTTTCATGGTCATAAGAATGGTGTGTTACCCTACATAACGTATTTTTTACACTAAGGTTTCGCCAGTCGCTTGATATTGGCTCCTAAGGCATTCAGGCGTTTGTCGATGTGTTGATAGCCACGGTCAATTTGTTCAGCATTGTGAATCACGCTTTTCCCTTGTGCTGAGAGTGCTGCAATTAGCAGGGAAACTCCTGCGCGAATGTCGGGCGAAGTCATCTGAATACCACGCAGCGGATATTTGCGGTCTAAGCCGATGACCGTAGCGCGGTGGGGGTCGCATAGGATAATTTGAGCCCCCATATCTATTAGCTTGTCTACAAAGAATAGGCGGCTTTCAAACATTTTTTGGTGAATCAGCACCGTTCCTTTTGCCTGTGTGGCTGTAACCAGTACAATGCTCAGCAAATCAGGTGTAAAGCCGGGCCAAGGTGCATCGGCAATTGTCAGGATAGAGCCATCGAGAAATTTGTCAATATGGTAATGTTTTTGCGCTGGGATGTGGATATCATCATTTACAAAAACCATTTGAATACCCAAGCGCTGAAATACAGTCGGAATCAAGCCCAGCATATCTATGCGGGCATTTTTAATAGTGAGCTCCGATGCAGTCATAGCTGCCAAACCAATGAAGCTACCCACTTCAATCATATCGGGGAGCAAGGTATGTTCTGTTCCACCGAGGCTTTCTACACCGTCAATGGTGAGCAAATTGGAGCCAATGCCTGAGATTTGTGCTCCCATTCGGTTGAGCATTGCGCAAAGTTGTTGCAAATAGGGTTCGCAAGCGGCATTGTAAATGGTTGTTCTGCCTTTGGCAAGTACGGCAGTCATTACTATGTTGGCTGTACCTGTTACCGAAGCCTCATCTAACAAGATGTAAGTACCTTTGAGTTGCGTAGCATCAATGTGGTAGAAATTGTCATCGGCATCGTAGTTGAAACGCGCACCGAGTTTTTCAAAACCGAGAAAGTGCGTATCTAACCTGCGGCGTCCGATTTTATCGCCTCCCGGTTTGGGCATTTTACTTTTTCCAAAACGTGCCAACAACGGACCAAGAATCATGATAGAACCACGCAAGGCAGATGCCTTTTTGCGGAAATCTTCGGTTTCTAAATAATCTATGTTGATATTTTTAGCAGTAAAGCGATAACTTCTACCAGCAGGATGTTCGCCCAAATACTCTACGGCTACTCCTAAGGCGGCAAGCAGCTCAATCAGTTTGTTAACGTCTAAAATATCGGGTATGTGGTGAACAGTTACCGGCTCAGAGGTGAGTAGCACTGCACACAAAATTTGCAATGCCTCATTTTTGGCTCCTTGTGGAATAATTTCGCCTTTCAGATGTGCGCCACCGCTTACTTCAAAAGTTGCCATGTACGGTAAGGGTTTTAGATGCAATTGTATAAATGCAACGGGCGACAAAAATAAAGATATGTTCTCATGAAACAGAACAATGCCTAACGAAAAACAACGTGTCCATTTTGCTTCGCCCAGAACAAGAACTAATAAATATTCGGCTTGCATAATATTTTTTGAAAAATGCTTGGCGAGATAGGTGCATATGGTTAGATTTGCATAAACACCTAATTCCAGACATTTCAAACCGGTCATTATGGACGCATATATTGTAGCAGGCTATCGCTCAGCCGTAGGAAAAGCAAGTCGTGGCGGTTTTCGCTTCACGCGCCCTGACGATTTGGCAGCCGACGTCATCAAACATTTGGTATCTTCTATTCCTCACTTTGATGCTTCCCGCGTAGATGACCTAATTGTAGGCAACGCTGTTCCGGAAGCAGAGCAAGGCATGCAAATGGCGCGCATGATTTCACTGCTTTCGTTGCCTATCAACGTGCCGGGCGTTACTATCAATCGCTACTGCGGCTCAGGCGTAGAAGCCATTGCTATGGCAACTGCCAAAATAAAAGCGGGTCATGCCGAGTGTATTATTGCTGGCGGTACAGAATCTATGTCGCTGGTGCCAACAACTGGGTGGAAAACCGCTCTTAACTGGAAAATTGCTGAAAAACATCCCGACTATTATCTGGGTATGGGACTAACCGCCGAGCAAGTGGCACAAGAGTTCAAAATCTCTCGCGAAAAAGCAGATGAATTTTCTTTCTACTCGCACCAGAAAGCCATTGCAGCCATTCAAGCAGGCAAGTTTAAGGATGAAATTGTACCTATTACTGTTACAGAAACCTATGTAGATGAAACTGGCAAGAAAAAACAACGCCAATTTGTAGTAGATACCGATGAAGGACCGCGCGCTGATACCTCCTTAGAAGCACTTGCTAAATTAAAGCCTGTTTTTGCTATGGGAGGACAAGTAACAGCTGGCAACTCTTCTCAAACTTCTGATGGCGCTGCTTTCGTAATGGTGATGTCTGAGCGGATGATGAACGAGCTGGGACTAAAACCCATTGCTCGCATGATGGCTTATGCAGTTGAAGGAGTACACCCGCGTATTATGGGCATTGGTCCGGTGGCGGCAGTGCCCAAAGCTCTCAAACAAGCAGGTTTGAAACTAGCAGACATTCAGCTCATTGAACTCAACGAAGCCTTTGCTGCACAAGCCCTTGCCGTGATGCAGGAATTAGACCTCAACCCAGAAATTACTAACGTAAATGGCGGCGCTATTGCTCTGGGGCATCCTTTGGGTTGTACCGGTACAAAACTCTCTATTCAGTTGTTCAACGAGATGCGTCGGCGCAACTTAAAGTATGGCATGGTAACAGCTTGCGTAGGCGGCGGACAAGGCGTAGCAGGTATCTATGAATTACTGAATTAATTAACAGGTAACGTTCAATTGCTCAAAAACCGACAGATGGCAAATCTGTCGGTTTTTTGTTGCTTTTAAGAAAGCTAATTGTTGAACACCTAACAGTTGAGAGCAATTTGCCTACAGCATAGCAATTTGAACTTTACTTGCCTTTTTTGGCTTCCGCAATTAGCTTTTCATTTAGGCGAACGTAGTCGTTGTTATTGGCTTCTTTTGCCATTGCCATTGAGCGTTCAGCAGTAGCAATAGCTTCTTTGAATTTGCCGAGCTTGTATTCAATTTTAGCTTTTAGGTGAACTGTCCAGTACTGGGGTTGCCATTCTACCGACTTAGTAATCAGGTCGTAAGCACGCACCATGTCTTTATCGTTGTCATATAAGTAGCTAGCAATTTGATAATACAAACCAGCATCTTTTTTAGGGTCTAAGGCACGTTCAATTTGTGCCATCACTTTTTTGTCTACCTCTGTTTCAATGCGGAAGCGAACCGCTGTTTTCTCCCACATCAATTCTACCAGAGCACTGTTGGGTTTCAGGTCGGCAAAGTTGATGGTAAAAGTCTCAACTGGGGTAGGTAGGGTTTCTGGTTTTACTTCAAAACGCACCGCATCTTCTTCTTGTTTGTAACTAAGCGTACTTGCATTAGGATTTTTGTTGAAAATAATTACCCAGTTATTTTGCCCGGGAATGGTAAATAGTGAGTAATCTCCTTTTGGAAGGTTTTTACCCGCAATAGTTACTTCGTCGGTAAAAGTAAACTTAGTTGCTGCATTAGCACCTGTGCGCCATAGCGCGCCGTAGGGTACTAAGTCGCCAAAAATCACGCGCCCTTTCATAGAGGGGCGGGAATAAGACACGGTAATTTCTCCTAAACCCACTGCTTGCGTAATTCTGGCTGCTGGGCTGGGTTGGGGCGTATTTAACTGTTGAGCCTTTGCCGATGCTGCTATGGCAAAAGTCATCAATACCCATACAAAGTGTTTCATGCTTGTTTTCATTATGCTTATAGATTTTGATTTGAGCAGTCAAAAATACTTCAATATTAGGTCAACTATTTCCTCAGTGCAGCTTGCTTGCGTTTTTTTTGATTAGTGCTCTCGTCTTTTTTCAGCATATTTTGGTATTTTTCCTTCCAAACTTGCTCTGGCATGTAATGAGGGCAAGAAGAGCGCTTCTGACAAGAGGCAAAACTGATGAGCATCATCAGTAGCAGCTTAAAAACAATTTTTGACAAACATTGTTCATGCGTAGAAGATTGTGCTTTCATTTTGTCTCTGCTACCAACTAGCAACAATTTTACTAACTTTTCCAAATGTTCGAAAACATTTCCATAAAGTACAAGATTACCTTCATAGCGCTGTTGGTAAGCATTATAGCATTGTTTTTTGCCATGTCGGTACTCTTTGTATTCGATTTGTTCAATAAAGAGGCCGAGATGTTGGATAATCTGAGGCAAAAAGCGCTGCAAATCCACGATAAAAACAAAGATTTAATGCGCTATCATATGCTTTCGCGGGTAGAGCGCAACATTCGCACAGCTATGCTCAACGAACCCTACATTACTACGGTGGTTGTTTATGACACAACAGGAGAAGCATTTTTTATTTATCGCCGCGATAGCAACAAACTAAACCAAGTGTTTAAACTGCCGCCAGACCAAGACTATCATGTGAGTATCTGGAACAATTCATTAGAAGTACATCAGCGCTATGTGAGCGACGAGGGTATCAAAGAAGGTGAAATCTACATTCATTCAGAACTTTCACCACTTTATGTGCGTGCTAAGCAATACAGTTACGTTTTTACTTTCACCTTCTTTTTAGCGCTTATTCTATCAATGCTGCTGGCTACTTTTCTGCAAAAATTTATTTCACAACCTATTTTAGCATTAGCGGCTATGACCCAGCGCATTTCTAACGACCCCACCTATACTCCCCCCGACGATACCTCTACTCCCCGCACAGATGAAATAGGCGTTTTGATTCATAATTTCAACGAAATGCTCAAGCGCCTCAGGCAACAAAATGATGCACTGGTGCTGGCCAAAGAACAAGCGGAGAGCTCTTCCAAAGCCAAAGAGCAATTTTTAGCAAACATTAGCCACGAGATCCGAACACCTATGAATGCCGTAATGGGCATGACCGATTTGTTGTTGGACACAAGGCTTACCCCTATGCAGCGAGAGTACCTGCAAATTATTCGCAGTTCCTCTGAAAATCTGCTGGTGATTATCAACGATATTTTAGACCTGTCTAAAGTTGCATCTGGCAAAATGACCTTTGAAAAGCAGCCTCTCTACCTGCAAAACATGATTCAAAATTTGGTTGTTTCCTACAAATCCAAAACCGATGCAAAAGGATTACAGATTAATCTGGAAATAGATGAGTGCATCCCAACTGTACTCATAGGCGACTCTGTTCGGCTTAATCAGATTTTGGTCAATCTTTTCAGCAATGCTATCAAATTTACAGAAAGGGGCAGCATTACTATTGGCGCACGTTTGCTTGGCGTAACGGCTGAGAAAATTCATTTAGAAATATTTGTGCAAGACACAGGCATTGGCATACCGGAACACATGCAACAGCATATTTTTGAACCGTTTACACAGGCAAGTAGTGATACGGCGCGCAAATACGGAGGCACTGGTTTGGGGCTTTCTATCTGTAAACAACTGGTTGAGCTGCAAGGAGGAAAAATTTACGTAGAAAGCAAGCCCGGTGTAGGAAGTAAGTTTACCTTTCAAATCAGCTTTGAAAAAGCTGCCCAAACAACCACCGATGTGACTGAGCTATCGCAGCCTGCCAGTGCTGCTGCCGAAGCAGTTGCCACAGCCGATGTCCGCATCTTGCTTGCAGAAGACAACGAGTTTAATCAGGTATTGGTAACTACCCTACTGAAAAAGTGGGGCATGCAAGCCACTGTTGTCAACAATGGTCGCCAAGCAGTAGAAGAGATACTTAGCCACGACTATGACTTGGTGCTCATGGACGTACAAATGCCTGAAATAGATGGCTACCAAGCCGCCCGACACATCAGACAACTCCCATATCCTAAAAAATCTAACATTCCCATTATTGCTATGACGGCTTCTGCACTCAAAGGAGAAGTAGAGCGATGCATGGCAGCCGGCATGAATGATTTTATTGCCAAACCTTTCGATAAACAGCTGCTTCGGGATAAAATTCTCCGGTATTTGCCCGCTCGCGATGCAGATGAGTGAGCGAAGTAGCAGTGTAACGCAAGTGCTTTTTTTAAAGATTGAACAACAATAAGCCAATAATGGCAAGCGACAACAACAAAAGCCAAATTTGCTGCAAAACGGAAAGTTGCCTCACGCGCATACCTTTACGAAAAAACATCTGGAAGGGAACTTGCAAATAAAAATAGACCGATACTACTGTGGCAACAAAACCCAATACAAATAAAAAAAGCAAGAGCGGTGCTTGTGTTTGTTGCCATTTTTGCCAAAGAGCTGAAAATACTACTAACTTGGCAGCAAACCCTGCTGTGGGGGGCAGCCCAATGAATCCTGCCATGGCTACAAGCATAGCAATACCTGCCAAAGGAACAGCGAGTCCTGTTCCGGCAAATGTTTTTATTTGTTGGCTATTGGTTTGGCGCTCCTTCCACGCCATTACAGCAAAAGCTAAAAAATTCATTAGCAAATACGCCCACAAATAATAAATCAGTGCTTCGGTATTTTGGGCAATGATTGCCGCCAGCAAAAAACCGGCTTGCGCAATAGCTGAATAAGCCATTAGCCTGCGCATATTGGTTTGCCAAATAGCCGTTAGTGTACCTAATAACAAAGTAGCTAAGGCAGATACACCAAGCACATTGTCCATTTGTGGCTGATAAAGTATTGCAATGGCAGCCAACGCACCTACTTTGGGAACAACAGTTAAGAAAGCAGCCACAGGTAAATGTGCCCCTTGTAACACATCGGGCGTCCAAATATGAAATGGAACAGCAGAAGTTTTGAAGAGTAACCCTGTTAGAATGAGTAAAAAAATCAACTCTATACTCCATGCAGGTATGCCTTCGGGCACATGTTGCAGTCCATTTAAGCTACCGCTAACATTCCACCACAGCGAAATGCCGTAGAGCATCAGTGCCGAAGAGAAAATGCCAAACAAAACATATTTCACGCCTGCTTCGATAGCCTGCTTATCAGCCGTAAAAAATACCAGTCCGTAACTACAAATCGAAACTGTCTCCAATGCTATCAGTAGTAGGGCAAAATGTTGAGCGCGTGCCAAAAGCAACAACCCCAATAGCACTCCACACAACAATACGTAATACTCTGAGCGAACAGGGGCAGCAGGAAAAACAACCCCCAACAATATGGTAAGCAAAACGCCACTAGTAAGCAACATCCCAAACTGACGCACCAGTGGACTTTCCACTGCCATGCTGAAAAAAAATGATGCTGTTGTTTCTACTGCTAAGAAACACTGACCCAACAGCAGTGTTGTCAAACCTGCCAGTGCAATTTTCAATAGTATCCTTTCATGATTTTTTACAACTATCTGCACCAATAGCAGCACAATGATAAGGATTGCTACAACAATTTCCTGCCATAGCAATGCCATACTGCGCACAATATTTTCTGTCAGCATAGAGATAGGCTATAAACAGAAAAGCCACCGGTAACAGGTGGCTGTTAATCATTTTGTACAATACCGACAGCACTTCCCATTAGGAAGCCAAAGAAGCAACAAACTTGGTCAACTTCGATTTGTTGTTAGCTGCTTTTTTCCAGTGGATAATATTTTTCCGTGCTAAACGGTCGAGCTTAGAGTAAACCACTTTCAGCAGTGCTTGCGCTTCTTCTTTGTTGGTCATAGCGCGTAGCCGCTTAATGAGCGTGCGAGTTGTTTTATACTGATAGCGGTTGCGGATGCGCTTAGTTTCGTTAGAGCGAATTCTTTTCAGTGCAGACTTATGATTTGCCATTGCTCAGATATTTATCGTCAGAAACATTCGTTGCAAAACTTTTAAGGCTGCAAAGGTAGCAGCATTTTGCTTATTATCAAAAGTTTGCGCCGCTTTTTTTCCGAAGGCGAATATTGAGCAACTCTACTACAAACGAATATGCCATAGCAAAGTACACATAACCCTTTGGAAAATGGAAGTCTAAACTTTCGGCAACCAGTAACACCCCTATCATAATCAGAAAAGAAAGCGCGAGCATTTTTACTGTTGGATGTCGCTCCACATAGTCGCTAATTTGATTAACAAATGCCACCATTACACCAATAGAAATAATAATAGCAATAGCCATGATGATAATTTCCTTCACTAAACCTATGGCAGTAAGAATGGAGTCGAAAGAGAATACAATGTCCACAAAAATGATTTGCAGCATCACCCATGCTAAGCCAGTAGAGACGGTGTTCTTCAATTCTTCTTCGGTTTTACCGGCATGCTCCATTTTGGCGTGAATTTCGGAAGTGCTTTTAGCAATTAAAAAAAGTCCTCCTGCCATTAAAATAAGGTCTTTGCCGCTAAAGCCAATGCCCATCAAGGTCAACAAGTCGGCATTGAGTCCAATAATCCACTTGACCACAAGCAACAGCAGCAAACGCACTACTAACGCCGACAGCAATCCTACTTTTCTGCCTATAGGTTGCTGCGCAACTGGCAGTCGAGAAGCAATAATAGAGATAAAAATAACATTGTCTATACCTAAGACAATTTCAAGTGCGGTTAGAGTAAGTAAACTGATAATCCCTTCGGTTGTAAACAATACGTCGAACATGGTGTTTAGGCTGTAAAATGCGGCAATTTACAAGAAGCACGGGGAAAATGAGCAGATTAAAAACATTTCTTAGAACGTATGCATGCATAACTTTCTGGGGCAATTGCATCTAATTCGCACAAAAAGCCATTAAATTTGAAGCTACAGATATTTCTCCAATCAAACGACCTTTCAAGTTATGAACTTTCAACTCACTGAAGAACATCTGGCTGTGCAGCAAGCTGCGCGAGAGTTTGCACAAACCGAACTGTTACCCGGGGTGATAGAACGCGACGAACATCAGATTTTTCCTGCCGAGCAAATAAAAAAAATGGGCGAATTAGGTTTTATGGGTATGATGGTGTCGCCTGAGTATGGTGGCAGCGGCATGGATACAATTTCCTACGTACTGGCAATGGAAGAGATTTCCAAAGTAGATGCTTCGGCTTCGGTATGTATGTCGGTTAATAATTCGCTAGTTTGCTGGGGCATAGAAACCTACGGCACCGAAGAGCAGAAACGCAAATATTTGCCCCGCCTCGCCAAAGGAGAAATAATTGGGGCGTTCTGCCTTTCCGAACCCGAAGCCGGCAGCGATGCCACCAGCCAGCGAACCACTGCTGTGGACATGGGCGACTACTACTTGCTAAATGGAACTAAAAACTGGATTACTAACGGCAATAGTGCTTCGGTTTATATTGTAATTGCTCAAACCTATCCAGAAAAACGACACAAAGGCATTAATGCTTTTATCGTAGAACGCGATACTCCCGGCTTTGTAGTTGGCAAAAAAGAAAACAAACTTGGTATCCGTGGCTCCGACACACACTCGCTAATGTTTACAGACGTGAAAGTGCCCAAAGCCAACCGCATCGGACCAGACGGATTTGGTTTTACCTTTGCCATGGAAACCCTCAACGGCGGTCGTATTGGTATTGCTGCCCAAGCATTAGGAATAGCCTCTGGTGCCTACGAACTAGCGTTAAAGTATTCCAAAGAGCGTAAGGCATTTGGGCAAGAAATTTACAAACACCAAGCCATTGCCTTTAAGTTGGCAGACATGGCTACGCAAATAGAAGCAGCGCGTTTGTTGTGTTTCAAAGCCGCTTACTTGAAAGACCAACACGCCGAATATGCACAAGCCAGTGCTATGGCAAAATTGTTTGCCTCCCAAGTGGCAATGGACGTAACCACAGAAGCAGTACAGATACACGGTGGTTATGGGTATGTAAAAGAGTTTCACGTAGAACGCCTCATGCGCGACGCCAAGATTACTCAGATTTATGAAGGCACTTCCGAAATTCAGAAAATTGTCATTTCTCGTGGAATTTTAAAATAAAAACAGAGGGGTAAAATCGGTAGTTATTCATTGCTTATCCGATTTTTTTCCTAATTTATCTGATTTCCCTCCCTGTTGGTCGAAAGGCTGTAAATTGTATTACGCGATTGCATAACTTTGTACCAGAGAGAGTTGAAGAACAAGATTCGACATTTTTTAAGGATTATTTGGTTTAATTGTTAAAGCTGTAGAGCCTGCCCTCGTTGAGAGCAGGTTCTTTTTTTATTGTCGCCTCATCGGCGTAAATTTGAACACTATCCTACCTTAACCGATAATGAGATATCGTATTGGTTTGTTGTGCTGTTTGTTCTTCTATGTTGATTTAGCTTTTGCTCAGCCGCTTGCTCAAAATCCAACATACAAATTGGCTATCCCCAAAACAGGCATTTACCGTATCAACAGGTCTTTGTTGAGGGAAATGGGTGTCAATCCAGAGGAAATTGACCCACGTCGTATTCGCATATGGAGTGCAGAAGGAGGCATGCTACCACAAGCCAATAGTGCGCCTCGAAGCGGGTTAGTAGAATTACCTATTTACGTACAGGGAGAGCAAGATGGCAGGTTTGATGCCAATGATTTTATTGTGTTTTACGCCCAAGGAGCAGACAAAATATGGCCAGACGCTGCTCGTAGGCAAATTAGGCATGAAAAAAATCTTTACGACGACTACAACTACTGCTTTTTGAGTATTGATGCTACCAACGGGAAACGCATCAGCCAACAAAGCCTTGTTCCAGAAACGAATGCAGTTATCTCCGATTTTCAGACTTTTTTTTATCATGAGAAAGACGATTTTAACTTGGTGAGCTCTGGTAGGCGCTGGTTTGGCGAACGTTTCGACATAGTGAACGAACATACAATCCGTTTTCCTGCAAACGGCTGGATTTCAGGCACAAGTATACAGATACAATCGGCAGTAATGGCGCAGTCTGTCAGCCCAACTACTTTTAGTTGGCAGCTCAACGGACAAGACCTTGGCAGTCGGCAAATGGCAGTGGTGCCTGCCGGTACGTACGCGCGCCGAGGAACCATTGCTGAGGTGGCTTTTAGCCTTATTCCTACTCTGCCTGCCGGTACCAATGAGTTTGTTGTGCGCATACGCTACGACAGAGCAGGCAACCACGCTGCATTTGGACATTTAGACTACCTCACCCTCAGCTATCAGCGTCGGCTACAACTTTATGAAAACCCCACCCTCTTCCGTTCGTTTGCAGCCACCGAGCAAACCACTAATACTTTTCGCATAGCAGCTGCCACAGCCGACTTACAGGTATGGGATATCACTGATGTTGCCAGTCCGCAAGTAATGAGGATGCGCTTTTCGGGCAATGAGGCATTTTTCAGTGCTGCCAATCCACAGCGGCAACTGCGCGAGTATGCCATTTTTCGCACCGAAGGACTACCTGAACCTCGCTTTGTGGGCATTGTAGCCCCACAAAACTTGCGAGAGACAACGCCACGCCCCGAGTTGCTCATAGTGGCAGCCCCTCCTTTTCTGCCAGCTGCTCAGCGGCTTGCCGAGTTTCGCCGCCAACACGACGGCTTGCAAGTGGAAGTAGTCAGCACAGAGCAAGTGTACAATGAGTTTTCTTCTGGTCGGAAAGACCTCACAGCCATCCGCGACTTTGTTCGCCACCGCTATTTACAACCCCAAAGCCAGCTACAATACCTGTTGCTTTTTGGGGATGCCTCCTACGATTACAAAGACCGAACCCCTAACAATACTAACTTTGTTCCAGTTTACCAGTCTTACGAATCGCTGCACCCCATTTTCAGCTTTTCATCCGACGATTACTTTGGCTTTTTAGACGAACACGAAGGAACTTGGGAAGAAGATTTTGGCGGGGCGTATAATCTGGAAATTGGTATAGGGCGTTTACCTGTTAAAACGGCACGCGAGGCAGCAGCAGTAGTAGATAAACTCATTTACTACACTACTGCTGCTACACTAGGAGAGTGGAGAAGGCGGATTGTATTTGTAGCCGATGACGGTGATTTTAATGTTCACCTTACCGATAGTGAACAACTTTCTACCCTTGTACAACAACGTAGCCCCAGTAGCCAAATTAAAAAAATTTACATAGATGCTTTCCCGCAAGTAGCTACTCCTACAGGAAGGCGCTCCCCTCAGGCACGCGAGGCACTCAACCGGCAAATAGCAGAGGGCGCTCTAATTGTCAATTATACCGGTCATGGTTCAGAAACAGGCTGGGCTTCAGAAGCAATTTTGGATGTTGTTTCCATTAACAACTGGACTAACTACGACCGTCTGCCTTTAATGATAACAGCTACTTGCGAATTTGGGCGGTATGACAACCCTTTTCTCACTTCCGGCGCAGAGTATGCCCTACTCAATCCGCGCGGCGGTGCTATTGCCTTGATAACCACTACGCGACCCGTTTTTTCCAGCACCAATTTTATCTTAAACGAAGCATTCTACAAAGCAGTATTTGCCTCTATCAATGGTCGGATGCCTCGTTTAGGCGACATACAACGGCAAACCAAAAACAACAGCATCAATGGCGTAGTCAATCGAAATTTTGCCTTATTAGGCGACCCCTCGATGCAATTAGCCTTACCTCAACAACAAATAACTTTTACTAATGCTCCAGATACACTCAAAGCACTGGCTAATGTTGTATTGACTGGCGAAGTGCAACAGCAAGGCAATTTAGACGCCAACTTCAATGGCTTGCTGCAAATAGAAGTAATGGACAAAGAGTTTGAAATGCAGACGCTTGGCGACGAGGATGCGCCTGCAATGTATCGAGACCGTCCTTCTGTTTTATTTCGCGGTTTGGCAAGCGTGCGGCAAGGGCGCTTCTCTGTGCAGTTTACTGTGCCCAAAAACATCAACTATGTTTGGGGGAAGGGTAAAATTTATGCTTATGCCATGGATAATAACCGCAATGCAGATGCAGCCGGAGTATGGGATGCCATAGTAGGTGGCACCACGACTAACATCATACCCGACAATACCCCGCCTCAGATACGCCTTTTTATGGATAGCGAACAGTTCCAAAATGGAGGCTCAACTCGACCCGACACTGAACTATTAGCTTTTTTCCAAGATGATACCGGCATTAATATTAGCCGTACAGGTATTGGGCACGATATTGTGGCTACCTTAGATGAGCGTCAAACTTTTATACTGAATGATTTGTATGGCGCCGATATAGATAACCCAAGAAAAGGCAGCTTGCGACTCCCTCTGAAAGGACTTGAAAAAGGTGAGCATCGTATCCATGTAAAAGCGTGGGACTTGCACAACAACCCAGCAGAGGCTACCATACGCTTTTGGGTAGAAGAAGAACCTTTGCAAATTACAGATGTCAAAGTATTTCCTAATCCTGTTACGTCGCACACCGATGTTCTTCGGTGGCAATTTACGCACAACCGAACTGGTAGCGACTTTGCTGTGAGCGTTGTGCTTTACGACCTAATGGGCAGAAAAATTGCTGAACAACAAACTGAGTTATACAATGTTAGACAAACACAAATAGAAATATTGCAAGAAGCCATGCCAATAGAACTTCGCGACTTGGCTAAGGGAGCATACTTGTATCAAGTCATCATAGAATCGCTGTCGGGTGGCAAAGAAAAGGCGCGCTTTTTTGGGCGAGTAATTGTGATGCGTTGATATATTGCTTTTTTAAGCCCTACCTGCTAATATTGCTGCCAAATCGCGTTTTCTGTGCGCAATCTGGTTTGCCTATGCTGTATGCTCTACCCGTTAGTTTTATCCAGTGAAGGTTAATCCCATTTAATTTTCCATTTGTATGTTTCTTAACAAGCAAGTAATTGTAGCCCTCTGCATTAGTTGGCTTCCTATGTGGGCGTTGGCGCAGAATTCGGGGAGCGTATTAGGGCAAGACCAGAGTAGGCGTGTCATACCTGTTGCTGTGCCGTTTTTAACCATTGCGCCCGACTCGCGCTCAGGAGCAATGGGGGATGTAGGGGCAGCCATTTCGCCAGATGCTAACGCTATTCATTGGAATCCGGCAAAGCTGGCATTTATTGAGCAAGCCAGTGGATTTAGCCTTTCCTATAATCCTTGGCTCATACGCTTGGTGAACGATATGTGGCTCAGCTACTTGTCTGGCTACAAGCGCCTGAGTAAATTAGAAACCGTTGGAGGTTCTATTCGTTACATGAACTTGGGCAGCATGCAGTTTACCGATTTGCTGGGCAATCCGTTGCAAGAGTTTAACCCCCGCGAAATAGCTATCGACATCACCTACGCACGTAAACTTTCCAGTAACCTAAGCATTGCCCCAGCATTCCGATTTATTCACTCCAACCTAGCAGGTAACATTAGCAATGCTGGAACTAACATAAACGCACAGCCCGGCAATACCGTAGCTGTTGATTTGGGGGTGTATTACCAGAAAGCAGCCAACTTTGGCGCTATTCCAGGCAGTATTGCTTTTGGCGGGAATATTTCCAATGTGGGGCTGAAGCTTACCTACAACGACCCAGAAAGCCGAGACTTTATTCCAACCAACCTGCGCTTAGGTACCGCCCTAACCGGTGAATTTGATGAGTACAACAAGCTCACCTTTGCCTTCGATCTCAATAAGCTCATGGTGCCTTCGCCTGTACTGCAAAACGGAAGGCTGACCATCCCTAACCGCTCGTTGGTCTCTGGCATCTTTGGCTCTTTTAGCGATGCCCCGCTGAGCGAGGAGCTGCAGGAAATTATGCTTGCCGTAGGCATGGAATATTGGTACAACGATATTTTTGCCCTACGCGGGGGCTACTTTCACGAAGCTGATTCCAAAGGCGGACGCAAATTTGCCACAGTAGGAGCAGGGCTGAAATTCAACGTGTTGAATATCAACTTTGCCTATCTGATACCTATGCGTCAAAATATGCCCCTTGCCGATACTTTGCGCTTTTCACTGTTGTTCAACTTCAACGGTAAAAGTACGCCTGCTAACAACGAAACCGACATAAGCGAATAGCACTTAGCGACATAACTTTTCATAAGCCCTTTTTGCTTGGGAGTTGCCCATGGAAATAGCCGTTTGCAAGTCGCGACAACTTTCTGTGCTTCGCCGTGCGTAATACAAAGCAATGCCCCGATTGTAGTACACATCGGGCTGAGCAGCATCTATTGCCAGCGACTGCGTATAGTCAAAAACAGCTTTTTCATAATTGCCTTTTTTGAAGTAACAATTGGCACGAAGATTATATCCCTTAGCAGAGGGAGCAAGACTAAGCGCTTTTGAAAAATCTGCCAAAGCCGCATCGGTCAAAAGCATTTTTTGTTTTGCAATTCCTCGATTCAAGTAAAGGGCTGCTTCCCTGTAGCCATGTTGCTCAGCACTGTCAAAGTCGGCAATAGCAGCAGCATACTGTTTTTCTTCTAACAACAGCAAACCTTTTTGAGCAAAAGCAACTGCATTATCGGGTTGTTCAGCAATAATGACTTGCAAGCGGTGTTTTTGCACTTGCCCGTTGCCAATGCCCAAGGCAAGCCGCGCCTGATGATGTTGTGGGTCTTGCCACAATGCGCGCTGAAAGTCGGCTTGTGCTGCTATTTCATTTCCCAATTGCCTGTACAGCACTCCCCTTGCATAGTATAATTCGGCGTCTGCCATTTGACCATCGCCAATGGCAGCCGTGTAGTCCTCGATAGCCCCAAGCAAGTTGCCAGTTTTCTCCCGCGCTTTTGCGCGCAGCCTGTAAGCATGTGTTTTCCGATTGTGCATGCTAAACATATTCAAAACACCTGCATGGCTTTGTGTAAAGTAAACAGCGTTTGTTGCTGGCAAGCGCTCATCGGGCAGGGCTAACAACTGGTCTAAGTCGGCAATGACAAATCCATACAATCCTTGTTGAAAGCGCAAGTGCGCACGGTTGAACAAAGCCTCAGCAAAATATGGGTTTAGCTCCAGTGCTTTGTTGTAGTCTGCAAGTGCCTCTTCGGTAGCTTTCAGCTCTTCTAAACATCGGGCGCGTTCAAAATAAAACTGTCCTTGCAAAGGCTGTACACTAATCAAGCGGTCGTAGTAAGCCAATGCAGAAGCAAAGTTACCTTGGTTGAAAAGCCGATTGGCATGCGCTTCTATCTCATCAGCATTTTTTAAATAAAAGGCACGCACCTGAGCAGCTGAGTCGCGAACAGCAGGGAAATAACTTTCAGCAGGTTGTGCTTGCAAAAACAGAGGTGCTACGCAACTCCACAAAGAGCATATAGCCACACATGGCTTCATGGCGACAAGAAAATTATACCAATAAGTTAAACCCTTTTTCAAGAAAAAGCGTAACTTAGCAAAAAGCGTTCCACAGTTTTTCTTTTTCACCCCGACGATTATGCAAAAAATAACACAGGTTCAGTCGCTTACTCAAAAGCTATCGCCGCAACAAATTCAGTTTATTAAACTGTTGCAGGTGCCTACTGCCGAACTGCAGTCGCGCATTGAAGAAGAATTAGCTGAAAATCCGGCGCTGGAAGAAGGACGCAGCGATGACGATGACTATGCCAAAGAAAAAGAAGAAACTGATATTGGCGAAGATGAATACGACAATATAGATGACTTAGGCGAAGGTATTGACGAGGAATACGGGCATGAAGAAAACGAAAGCTTAGATAGTTTTGATTTCAGTATGTCGGACTATTTGTCCGACAACGACGATGCAGGCTACAAAATGCAAGGCGACGGACCGGGCACAGAAGAAGAACGCGAGATGCCCTTGGCTACCAGCGACTCGCTAACCGACTCGCTCATTGCCCAACTGGGCTACTTAGACTTAGACGAACGAGAGTATGCCATTGGTATGCAACTGATTGGCAATATAGACAGCGAAGGATATATCCGCCGCGAGTTACGAGGTATCGTAAATGACTTAATCTTTACGCAAAACATTGAAACTACCGAAGAAGAGGTAGAAAAAATTTTGCACAAAATTCAAACTTTTGACCCACCGGGAATTGCAGCAAGAAACCTGCAAGAATGTTTAGAGCTCCAGCTAAAACGAAAAGACCAGCGCGACCCCAATGTGCGCAATGCATTGCGGATTATTTCGCTGTGTTTCGATGAGTTTATCAAGAAACATTATCACAAAATTGAAAAACGTTTAGACATCACCGAAGAACAGTTAAAAGATGCAGTAGATATCATTACACATCTCAATCCGAAGCCCGGAGAAAGCACCAGCGACTTTTCTCGCAATCACTACATCACCCCAGACTTCATTTTGCGTACCGACGAACAAGGACGGTTCCACCTAACGCTCAACGCCCGCAATGCACCCGACTTGCGCATCAGTCGCTCTTACTTGGAAATGTTAGATTCATATGAAAAAAGTAGCAAGAAGGACAAGTCGCTTAAACAAGCTGTTATGTTTCTCAAGCAAAAGTTAGATGCAGCTAAATGGTTTATTGATGCCATTAAACAACGTCAGCAGACTTTGCTCAAAACCATGAATGCCATTGTAGAATATCAGCGCGAGTATTTCTTAGAGGGCGACGAGAGCAAATTAAAACCTATGATTCTTAAAGACATCGCCCAAAAAATTGGAATGGATATTTCTACTGTTTCGCGTGTAGCCAACAGCAAATCCATTCAAACCGACTTTGGCGTGTTCCCGCTCAAACATTTCTTCTCGGAAAGCATCAGCACAGAATCAGGTGAAGATGTCAGCAGTAAAGAAGTAAAGCATATTCTCAAAGAAATTATCGATAATGAAAACAAGCGGAAGCCTTACTCCGACGATAAACTGGAAAAAATGCTGAATGAGCGCGGATATAACATCGCCCGCCGAACAGTAGCCAAATACAGAGAGCAGATGAACATTCCAGTAGCCCGTCTGCGCAAAGAGTTATGAACCGTTGGTTTGCCCAATTGCTCTCCGTCGTGTTACATCCTTCGCTGATGGGGACTTACTTGTGTGCATTAGCTCTTTTTTGGGGACCTGCCGAGTTTACACAATACAGTGAATCAGTTCGCATGTTGTTGGTAGAGATAGTGTTCATCATCACTTTTCTCATACCAACAGGAACAGTCATTTTTTTGCGACAAAGAGGGGTCGTGAAAGACCTGACCTTGCCTAAAAGAGAAGACCGTTTTGCCCCCTTCTTAGTGAGCTTATTTGCCTACGGTGGAGCAGCTTACTATTTTTTTGTCAAATTGCCTCAGGTGTTTCTGCTACCTGCCATTATGACCACCATTTGCTTGGCTATTTTAGCCACCTTATTGCTCACCTTATTTGTTTGCAAAGTGAGCGCTCATGCTACGGGTATTAGTGGCGTAGCGGGTGCTCTTATAAGTTTGCAACAGCTGTTCCCCGAATCGGCATTTTTTTACCCCTTAATAGGGGTTATCTTGCTGTGGGGGCTGGTTCTTTCAGCCAGATTGGCATTGCAGGCGCACTCGTTGAGCGAGTTATTAGCGGGTTCTGCCGTGGGCTTTACGGTTTGTTACATTAGCCTATTGGCATTAGCGCAGTAGCACCTAGTAAGTTACCTCAAGATGATGCGATTGATCATTTGCAAAAGTTCGATTTGCACGCTGCCGTTGCACGCCGCCGTTGCACGCCGCCGTTGCACGCCGCCGTTGTGCATATCTCTGCTGACAACTCACACTGTTGTTAGCGTCTCACAAACAACTATTTAGCATTAATTGCTGTTAGCCCAGTGGCATAGCAGAAAAATGTTTTCTTTGAAAAGTGCAAAATGAAAAAATGTCCGTGCGTTACTTGTTGGTTGTTGGTAAATACTAATTGTCAATGCGTGCTGTAAGCACTTGTTCAACACAAGAGGCTGTAAAAGGCTATGTTACCGACCCAAACACCAAAACTACCCAATCGAAAAAACCTTTGACAGATTAGCTGCCAAAGGCTTTTACATTTTGCGCAAAATGTACTGATAATAGTAAGGAGCCTATGCTTTTTTTGCCGCAAAAGATGCCTTGATAGCTTCCACATCCACTTTTTTAATTGTAGGCAATTTGGTAAGCAACTTAATGTCGGCAAGGCGTCTTTTTGCGTTGCTAGCGTTGCGTCTGTCTTTCCGCTTCAATCTGGTAACAGCCATGGTTGTAACGTTTAATGAGCCGCAAATGTAGTGCATTTTTAAGTTTTTGAGCGTGATTGAGCTATTTTTTTAATAATAGGCTAATGCTGTTGGGCTTGGTGAATAGCTTTGCATTTGTTTTTACTTATTTAATAATGTAGTTGTAACATGTCTGTTTTTCGTTTTGGGGAAGATACCCTCACTCCCTCAGTAGCTTTGCAAATAGTAAAAGGCAATTGCAAAGGCATTTTTTCTAATCGAACGCGTCAAAAGATAGCCGCTGCTCGGGCAGCAGTAGAAAGCATGGTTGCTGCTGGGCAAGTAGTTTATGGCATCAATACTGGCTTTGGCTCGCTTTGCACCACCGTTATTTCACCGGAACAAACCGCTTTGTTGCAATTCAATTTGTTGCGCAGTCATAGTGTTGGGGTAGGGGCTCCGCTTGCCAACGACCTTGCTAAGTTGATGCTCATTCTAAAAGCACATTCGCTGGCAATGGGTTTCTCGGGTGTTTCTATGGATGTAATGGAAAGGATACTATTGCACATAGAAACCGATGCTATTCCAGTGGTGCCTACTCAGGGTTCTGTGGGAGCGTCGGGCGACTTAGCGCCTTTGGCACATCTTTTCTTGCCCCTCATAGGACTAGGATACGTTAGTTGGCAAGGCAAAATCTTACCTGCTGAATCATGGTTGCAACAGATGGGCTTGTCTCCGCTCGAATTACACGCGAAAGAAGGGTTGGCACTCATCAACGGCACACAGTTTATAGCAGCACATGCAGTAAAAGTAGTAGAAAGGCTGCACAACTGTTTAGAAAATGCTGATATTATTGGCGCAATGACCTTAGAGGGCGTACTGGGCTCTGTAAGTCCGTTTGATGAACAGTTACATGCCATCCGTCCTTTTGTAGGCGCCCAGCACGTAGCCTATCGCTTGCGCACCCTACTGAAAGACTCGCCTATGGTAGCCTCCCACGCCAATTGCGGGCGCGTACAAGACCCCTATTCCATTCGCTGCATGCCGCAAGTGCATGGCGCTTCGCGCAATGCTTGGCTGCATTTGAAAGACTTGGTTACAACAGAAATCAACTCAGTTACCGACAATCCGATTATTTTAGACCATCAGCGTGCTGTTAGCGGAGGCAATTTTCATGGGCAACTGTTGGCACTACCCTTAGACTATGCTGCCATAGCTGCTGCCGAGTTAGGCAACATTTCCGACCGCCGCATTTATTTGTTGTTAGAAGGACCTGCCGGTTTGCCAGTGCTGCTCATGCGCAATACTGGCATCAATTCAGGATTTATGATTCCACAATACACATCAGCAGCTTTGGTAAGTGAAAATAAATCACTGTGCTTTCCGGCAAGTGTAGACAGCATTCCTACTTCATTAGGACAAGAAGACCACGTGAGTATGGGCAGCATCAGTGGGCGCAAGGCATTGCAAGTGATTGAAAATTTAGAAAATATTTTAGCTATTGAACTGCTCTGTGCCGCCCAAGCCTTCGATTTTCGTCGCCCTTTGCGCTCTACTGCTTTGCTAGAGGCTTGCCATGAATTGGTGCGTAGTCACATAGATCATGCAGAAAGCGACCGGCTATTCTACAACGATATTTTACAAGCACAGCAAATTGTGCGCGAACAATGGTTGCCCAAAACAGTGGCTCAGGCAGCAGCAAGGTATCACATTACTTTGGAAAGTCCTTGGCAGGCACTTTTTAATTTTTAATTAGCGTTTGCGCACCCACCATGCCCAAGCAATTAGCAACGGATGGATAAAAAGCAAACGCACCCAAGCTATCCACAATGGTACACAAAGCCCGCCTGCCACACAAGCGCCAATTTGAATAAAATAAATGTGAGAGGGAATAAAGGCTATCAGGAGTGCTATAATCCCCCAAACAGCCCACTGCCTCAGTGGCGCTATTAGCAAACCTACTCCAGAGGCAATTTCTGCTGCCCCTGCTAAGGTGTTAATTAGCTGGGGGTAAGGAAAATAGGTGGGTATCAGCGGATAGTAAAAATTGGGCATTACAAAGTGATTTATGCCGGCTAATGTAAAAAATATTGCCAGTAGGTGGCGTGCCAAGTAGCGCAGCTGATTTTCCCATTCAGTGCTCATGCATTAAATTTAGATGAAAAATAGCGAGAAAATGCTGTTTTTTGATGTTGTTTTTTTGTATCATAAAAGAAAATCATATCTTTGACAGCCAACCAAATATCAATTAGGAACGTGGAAGACTTTAAAGAAAACGGTGAAATCTACTCCCAGCGCATTAGAGCGGGAAAGCGTACGTATTTTTTTGACATTAAATCTACTCGTGGTAATGATTATTACATTACTATCACCGAAAGTAAAAAGCGAATCACTCCTGACGGATTTGTGTACGACAAACACAAAATCTTCCTTTACAAGGAAGATTTCTTCAAGTTTGCCGAAGCGCTTAATCAGGCAATTGAACATATCAAACAAAACCTCATGCCCGATGTGGATTTTAGCCAATTCGAGCAATCGGAAGTGGAAGAATCATTTGACGGGCTTTCTGAAGAAGGCTTAAAATGGGACTGATACCCTTTGGGGCAAGTACCATGCAACAGACACAGGCAACATTTGCTTATTGTAGTATAACTGTTTTTTTTTGCAGCAAATATTAAAACTGTGTCTGACTCGCTTGTTATTATCCCGACCTACAACGAACTAGAAAATATTGAGCCCATTATTCGTGCAGTAATGGGCTTGTCTTTTTTACCCGACTTGCTCATTATAGACGACGGCTCTCCTGACGGAACAGCTGAAAAAGTGAAGGTGTTGCAGCAAGAGTTTCCCGGCAGGCTGCACTTAGAACAACGCAAAGGGAAGCTAGGACTGGGTACAGCATACATCCATGGATTTCGCTATGCATTGGCACGCCACTATGAGTATATTTTTGAAATGGATGCCGACTTTTCGCACAATCCTGCCGATTTGCCGCGTTTGTATCATGCGTGTGCCGAAGAGGGCTATGACCTTGCTATTGGCTCTCGCTACATCAATGGTGTAACAGTTATCAACTGGCCTATAGGGCGAGTTTTGATGTCTTATTTTGCCAGTACCTACGTACGCTTGATAACAGGCATGAACATTATGGATACTACGGCTGGCTTTAAATGCTATCGGCGAACGGTGCTTGCCAACATCGATTTGGATAAAATTAAATTTATTGGCTATGCTTTCCAAATCGAAATGAAGTTCAATGCTTGGAAACTCGGCTTCAAAATCAAAGAAGTTCCCATCATCTTCAAAGACCGCGAAAAAGGTGTGTCTAAAATGTCTAGTAAAATTTTTAAAGAAGCCTTTTTCGGTGTTTTACAAATCAAAATTTGCAGTTGGTTCCGCACTTACCACCGGAAAGTAGAAGCTACACCGCAAGTTCTTCCTGTAAATAGTCAGGCATCTGATTGCGGTTGAGGAAGTTAGGATAGATGCTAAAATACTTTTTGGCAATTTCTTGCATCATCATTTGCCGCAACTCGTTGATATTGATTTTTTGTTGCGCCGAAATAAAAATAGCACGAGAGCCATTGTTCAGATACATGGTTTTGAGTTGCTCTAAAGTAGGCTTCCCCTGATGTATTTCAAAAGGCTCACCATTTTCCAGTTCGGGGTTTTGGTAAGCATCAATTTTATTGAAAACCAAAATGGTTGTTTTGTTGCCTGCACCTATATCGGCAAGTGTTTTGTTTACAACCTCTATATGCTCTTCAAACGATGGGTGCGAAATATCTACTACATGCAGCAAAATATCTGCTTCTACAATTTCTGAAAGAGTAGATTTAAAACTTTCTACCAATTGTGTGGGTAATTTGCGGATAAAACCAACGGTATCGGTTAGTAAAAAAGGGATTTGGTCTATTACCACTTTGCGCACTGTAGCATCTACGGTTGCAAACAATTTGTTTTCTGCAAAAACATCTGCTTTGCTGAGCAAGTTCATCAAGGTAGATTTTCCTACATTGGTGTACCCCACGAGGGCTACGCGCACCATTGTCTCGCGCGACTTGCGTTGGGTTTCTCCTTGTTTTTCGATGCGGTTGAGTTTTTCGCGCAACAGGGCAATTTTATCGCGCACAATTCGACGGTCGGTTTCCAGTTCGCTTTCACCCGGACCGCCGCGCACGCCTACGCCGCCTTGTTGGCGTGAAAGGTGCGTCCACATGCGCGTTAGGCGTGGCAGCATGTACTGCATTTGCGCCAGCTCTACCTGTGTGCGCGCCTGTACGGTCTTAGCGCGCAACAAAAATATTTCAATAATGAGCATCGTGCGGTCTAAAATTTTGCACTTCAGCTCTTTTTCTAAGTTGCGCATTTGCGAACTGCTCAGTTCGTCGTCAAAAATGACCATGGTGGGCTTCTCTGCCTGCACAAATGTCTGAATTTCTGCCAATTTCCCTTTACCAACAAAAGTGCGCGGATGCGGGCGTTCTAATTTCTGGCGAAATTTTTTCAGCGTGCGAATACCTGCTGTCTCAGCTAAAAACTCAAGCTCATTCAAATATTCAATTGCTTGTGCTTCGGTTTGCTTTTGTGTAATCACCGCTACCAGAACAGCTGTGGGCTGAACAGGGGCGGTGTCTATCATTTTATTTTTATTTTTTTCCATCATTTGCTTAACAAATTCTTGATTTCATTTAGTTTCAGCAGAGCTTCTACTGGTGAAATGGTGTTAATGTCTAATTGCTCTATCATTTCTTTAACCTGTGCATACCGAGGGTCGGCGGCTTCAAACAGACTCATTTGGTACACCTGAGGTTTAGGCAGGCGGCTCAGTTTTGCCTGTATCTGTTTGCGATGATGCTCGCGAGAGCTGTCTTTTTCCAAGTGCTGCATAATTTCGTGTGCGCGAATCACCACAGAGTTGGGCATACCTGCCAGTTGTGCTACATGGATGCCAAAGCTGTGCTCGCTACCGCCCGGCATCAGTTTGCGCAGGAACACAACTTTGCCGCCTGTTTCTTTTACGGCTACATTGTAGTTGCGAATGCGCTCATGTTCGGCTGCCAGTGCGTTAAGCTCGTGGTAGTGCGTGGCAAACAGCGTTTTGGGGCGAAACTTGGGGTGGTTGTGCAAATGCTCTACAATTGCCCAAGCAATGGAAATGCCGTCGTAGGTGCTTGTGCCGCGCCCGATTTCGTCCATAATCAACAGGCTGCGCTCGCTGAGGTTGTTTAGGATGCTTGCCGTTTCGGTCATTTCTACCATGAAGGTACTCTCACCGCGAGAGAGGTTGTCGCTTGCCCCCACACGGGTAAAAACCTTGTCCACCAGACCTATCTTGGCTTCGGCAGCAGGCACGAAGCTGCCCATTTGCGCCATTAGCACAATCAGTGCGGTTTGCCGCAACAGGGCAGATTTACCCGCCATATTCGGTCCTGTAATGATGATAATTTGCTGATTTTCGGTATCTAAAAAAATGTCGTTGGGGACATATTGCTCGCCCGGGGGCAATTGCCGCTCAATAACGGGATGCCTGCCTGCGCGGATGTCGATAGCCTGATGCTCGCCGATAACAGGGCGCACATAGCCATAAGCTGCTGCCGCATCGGCAAAGGACAGCAGACAGTCCAGTGTTGCCACTACTTTTGCATTTTGCTGAATGGGTAGTACGTATTCTGCGGCAGTGGTGACCAATTGCTGGAAAATTTGCAGTTCCAGTGCTGCCATTTTTTCCTCTGCTGTTAGAATTTTTTCCTCATAGACTTTCAATTCTTCGGTGATGTAGCGCTCTGCGTTGGCAAGGGTTTGTTTGCGAATCCAGTCGGCAGGGACTTTGTCTTTGTGCGTATTGCTGACTTCTATGTAGTACCCGAAAACTTTGTTATAGTTGATTTTCAGCGAGTTGATACCTGTTCGCTGTATTTCTCGGTCTAAAATCTGTTTAAGAAAATCTTTGCTTGAAAATGCGATGGCACGCAGTTCATCCAGTTCAGGATGTACGCCTGTACGGATGAGATTGCCTTGGTTAATTAGTGCAGGTGCGTCTTCGTTGAGCTCCGCTCCAATTTTATCCAGCAGGAATTGACAAGGATTGAGTTGGTCGGCTAATTGCTTCCACACGGGCAGGTGGGCATGTGTGAGCAACAGCTTTACGGGCTGCACCTGCAACAGCGAGCGGCGCAATTGCTGCAACTCCCGCGGATTGATGCGTCCAGCAGCTACTTTGGAAACCATGCGTTCCAAGTCGCCAATGGCAGCAAAATAGCGGCTCAACTGCTCGCGAAAGTCTTCATGTTCAACCAAATATGCTACGGCAGTCAGTCTTTCGTCTATTTTTGCCTTGTTGGTCAGCGGCAGGGCTACCCACTTTTTCAGCAGACGTGCGCCCATTGGGGTGCGGGTATGGTCTAATATCTGAATCAGCGGCACTCCGCCTTCGTGTTGCGGGTAGAGCAGTTCCAAATTGCGCACCGTAAAACGGTCTAACCAAACGTAGCCCTCCTCTTCAATACGGCTGATGGAAGAAATATGGCGAATTTCTTTGTGTTCGGTGGCTTCTAAGTAGTACAGCGCTGCCCCTGCTGCTACAATTCCCTCAGGTAGGTTTTCTATGCCAAAACCTTTGAGCGAAGCGGTTTCAAAGTGCCGCGTCAGCTTTTCATAAGCGTAGTCGTAGTGAAACACCCATTCCTCTACCGGATAGCTGCTGATTTTGTCGGCGGCACCTGTGGCTATGAAATGTTCTTCCCAAAACTTCTTGCAGGACTTGCTGAAAATAATTTCGGCAGGGGCAAAGTTTTGCAGCAGCCGTTGGATGTGCGCAAGGCTGCCCTGTGTGGTTAGGAACTCACCCGTGCTGATGTCCAGCAGTGCAATACCGATAGCTTGGTTGCTGCCGGCAAGGTGCAAGGCGCAGAGGTAGTTGTTGCGGCGCGTGTCTAACACTTGGTCATGATAGGCAACGCCGGGCGTAATTAGCTCGGTAACACCGCGTTTGACTAATCCTTTGGCAAAGCGTGGGTCTTCCAGTTGGTCGCAAATGGCAACGCGCTCGCCTGCCCGCACCAGCTTAGGCAAGTAAGTGTCTAAGGCATGATGCGGAAAGCCAGCCAATGCTACCTCTGCTGCCGCACCGTTGGCGCGTTTGGTGAGCACAATATCCAAAATGCGGCTTGCCCGCACCGCATCTTCGCCAAAGGTTTCATAAAAATCACCCACGCGAAACAGCAGTAAAGCACCCGGATACTTGGCTTTAAAAGCCTTGTACTGTTGCATCAAGGGGGTTTCTTTGGGGCTCATGGGGTAGTGATGATTTTGTCAAGCAATGTTGTAATGTCTTCGGGCAGCATTTCCATTGCATCAATAATTTCATCATCAGTAAAAGACACACGAAACTCGGCATCTATTTGTTGGCGCAGGTTTTTGAGTAGCTTGCGTCCATCGCACATATCTAACTTATTTGCTTCCCATTCCCTCTCAAAAAAATCGCGCATGGAGTCCGCTATACTGCCGATTTCCAATGATTTTTTGAAAATGATATTATTCAGTGCAGCAGCAAAATCAGCAATATTCCGACTGCCTGATTGCTTCACTAATTCCCTGATTTTTTCAGTTTGAATAATCGTGCCGTTGATGACAGCTTCGGTCGCAAAGTTTTCATAAATGGCTTCTTTTTGCTTTTCGCAAAGTTGTAAAAGCAAAGCCTGCATATCGGTTTGCTCCCACTGTTGGCGCAGCGCATCGTCTTTTATTTTGCTTGCGACTAATTTTTGAATCGCTGCCGCATTAATCAAATAATTTTCAATTTGCCTTTTGCTGAGATAATGCAAGCGATCAGGGTAATGGCTAAAATATTTTTGCCTGAACTCCTCTATGTCCTCAGGCTTTATTTCATCGCGGTCAAGTACAAGCAGCCAGGGCGAAGAAAGCACGTCTTTCTGTAATTTCTGAATCAGGTTGACTAATTTGTAACGGTCGCCTTTTCCTTGCATACTTACAAAAGCAACTGTTTTTTCGTTAATCAGATGTGCATAGCCGGCTTTTGCAGCAAAAGAAAGTAAATATGTTTTATCACTATCGCCCTCTACAAATACAATGACTTTGGGTTGCAGCGCATAGTGAATCGCTTCTACGGGATAGCCCAGATTTTGAACAGCCTCCTGCCAGCCATTGGCGGCTGTTGCCGGATAAACCCTCACTCCTTTGGCTTCATTGGTCAGTAAAAAGACTTTATCCAGCCCGACTTCTTGCATCAGCACAAGGCTATGCGTGGTCATAATAAACTGAATATCAGCAGATAGCTGTTTAATATAACGCGCAAAATCGCGGATAAGCGTCGGGTGCATATGTACCTCCGGCTCATCCATCAGCACAATGCGCGGTTTGAGCAGCAGGATGGCGGCCAACATCAGCACCAGCGATTGCATCCCTTGTCCGGTGTGCCTGATG
This sequence comes from Bernardetiaceae bacterium, assembly GCA_025056255.1. Classification (GTDB taxonomy): domain Bacteria; phylum Bacteroidota; class Bacteroidia; order Cytophagales; family Thermoflexibacteraceae; genus Rhodoflexus. The sequence continues at coordinate 28,373 of JANWVT010000013.1, forward strand.
TCATAAGGAACTGATTTTGAATGGCCATTGTCGCGCATGGTTTCTCTGATGTGCAACTCAAATTCGCCGATTTCTTCGTTGTGAACAACGTCTATATCGTCAATTTCTGTAAAAATGGCTAGCAGTCGTTTTTTAAAATCCTCAAAATCAGTAGTATTTTTCTTTTTGAGCGCATAAAGCAAGCCACGAATCCTGTTTTGCCCCACTTTATCCGTTTTTTCCAACTCCGACAGTGGCACAAAACGTTCTTTGTCTTCTATGTTGCCTTTGGAATCCAGATAAAGCGGTGTTTTATGGCTATCCTGAAAACTTGCACCCGTTAAAATGGCTTGCATTTCATATATGAACCGCTGTTCGGTTGTATCGGCAGATGTAAAATCTATATCAACGTGATAATTATGATTCACGATGCGCCTGTTGACAAAAACGGCATTCCGACGAAACGAAATGGTAGCGTTACTGATTTTTTCGGAAAGCACTGCTTTTGTCTGCTCCCCCGACAGCGTAGGAACTCCGCGTGCAATCTGTCTGTCGCAGGCGATTTTAATAAAAGTCTGCCATTCATCGGCAGAAAAACGCATATCGCCTTTGATGTCTAAGTTACCGTCTTGCTGTAAAAAATTAAAATCATTTACTTCTACGTTTTCTGCATTGAGCAACTTGCGAATGGCTTTCAGGATACTTGTTTTTCCCGTGTTGTTTGCGCCCACCAATACGTTGATGTCTTCGTTAAACACAATAGTAGGTTCAGGCAGTTGCAGGCTGCTGATCTTACGGAAATTTTGCAAATACAAAGACTGTAACTTCATGGAACGGGAGTCTTACAATTAAAATAAGCCCTTCAATTTACACATTCGCCCGCAATTGGCGTATTAGGGCTGCCATATCCTTAGGATAAGGCGCTTCTGCATACAGCAACTTGCCGTTTAAGTCAGTAAATTCCAACCCAAAAGCATGAAGTGCCACGCGGTTAATCAGCGGTTGTTCTTCGGTAAACTTTTTCAGGTTGAAACGGCGTTTTAACTCGGAAAGGTACAATTTGTGCCCACCGTAAAATTCATCGGCAACAATTGGGGCTTTGAGGCAAGCTAAGTGAATGCGAATTTGATGCATCCGTCCCGTTAGCGGAAAGCATTCTACTAATGTATGCCTTTTGAATACTTCTTTGGTATAAAAAATTGTTTCGGCTTCTTTGCCTTCCTGTTTGTCGATGCGCACGCCGCCCCCCGATGTTTGAGCAATGGGCAGATATACATCTACTCCATCAAACTGGTGGATGCCCTCTACCACAGCATGGTATATTTTTTTAACGGCACGGTCTTCAAATTGAATAGCTAAGTTGCGATAAGCTTCGGGATTTTTGGCAATTGCCAAAATACCGCTCGTTTCCTTGTCTAAGCGATGACACACTTGAGCATCCTCCCAGTAGGCTTTTGCTAAGCGAATAATACTGGGGGTATTAATCGTGCGTTCGTCTAAGGTAGAAACGTGAGGGGGCTTGTTAATCAGGATGTAGTCCTTGTCTTCGTGCAGAATTAAATCTTCCAATCGAATTCTCATTCTGCAAAATTACGCCACTTGTCTAAAACTTGTACAACAGCCCACCACCCAGCGAGATCCATTGCGGATTTGCTCGTAGATGAGGGGTTTGATAGACAGAAGTCAGGCTACGCCGATAGGTAGCATCTAAATGAATACCAACCTGTGGTGTAAGGTTGTAGAAGATGCCTATACCTGCCAGCCCACTGATGTTGAATCGCTTATAGTCGCCAAAGCTGTACTGTACCCCTTCTACTTGGCTGCTGTTAATATGGTGGCTCAAGGTAAAGTCGCTTGCAATACCTGCGGAGATTTGATAGCCAAATTTTCCTTCGGAAACATAAGCGATTTGCAACGGTAGGCTCAGCATTTGCATATTGACATCGATGCTATTGGCTTTGGCAGCACTACCCTGTAAAAACGGCGGCAGAATCAGTTCTGCAGAACTGTTGATGCTGTACGCATTGCGCATCAAGGTGAGCCCCGAGCGAATTGCCCACTTGCGACTGACAAAGTAACTGCCATCTATCTGTAAGCTCACCGAAGACTTATTGAACAAGCTGTCTGTCAGATCGTTATAAACAACAGAGGCATCTGCATATTGTCCTCGGATAAATGGGGTAGGTTGTGCATTGCTCACTTGCGAAAAGCCGGGAGAAAATCTGTTATGTGCAACTATTAGTCCTATCCATCCGCGACGAGAGGCGGCAAGTTCCTCGGGCTTAGCTAACTCTTCATGAGCTGGAACGGTAAGAGGCAATATTTTTATTTGCGAGTGTTGAATAGGCGCTTCGGTATGCAAGGGTTGCAATTTTGTCAGAGGCAAAAATGCAACAGATGTATGGCTGTTCTCAGCAAGTTGAACATGGGGGAAGGGCTGTTGTTCTCTATTTTGCTGAGATGCGCCTGCTACAAATCCTTTTGGGGATTTGCTATCCGTAACAGCTATGCTATGGACAGGCGGACGCGTGCCATTACCAGCAGGTTGAGAAGATGTTTGTGGGTTAGGGGTGAAGGCAGGGTCGGCTTGTGGTTGCATGCCGGCTTTTTCAGACTCAGGTTGTAAGGTAACAGGAGGGTTGGTAACAGTTTTTTCAATAGCAACAGAAGGAGGGTTGTTGAAGAATGAGCGGTAAACAACATAGGAGGTAGAAAGTGCAAACAGCATAATAGCTGCCGCAATGCCCAGTTGTTTCAACTTTGGTAAAACAACTACATGCGGTTTTTTAGTTACCTCGCGCTCTATGCGTTCCCAAACTTTTTCAGAGGGCATTAGTTCAGCATTTTCAAATGCCTCTCTAAAAATATCCTCCCATTCCTTACCGTTGCTTTTCATAAACTTTTGACTCGTCTTTTGCCAGCATTTTTTGTATCAACGCCTTAGCTCTTGCATACTGCGATTTTGATGTTCCCTCAGAAATGCCTAACATTTCTGCAATTTCGTGGTGCTTATATCCCTCAATGGCATACAGGTTAAAAATAGCCTGATAGCCCGGTGAGAGTTTTTGGATGATTGCCAGTAATTCTTTGAAGTCGTATGACTGGTCTGTCAAATTTTCAGATACAGGCTCTTCGGTTACTTCATCTACATCGTCCATGTGCATCTTGTCAAGCAGCCGACGGTTTTGCTTTAAGGCGGTATTGACAACGATGCGCTTGACCCAATACTCCAATGTAGAATCGCCTTTGAAATTGCCAATGGCTCCGAAAATCTTGACAAAAGACTCTTGCAAAATATCTTCGGCTTCAAAGGTGGTTTTAGAATAGCGCAGCGCTACTACGTACATTTTCTTGTAGAATCGTTCGTAGAGTGCGCGTTGCGCTTTTCCATTGCCTCTGGCGCACATCTCAATCAGCTCTTCTTCTGTCCATTCCTTCGGCTGCATCATGGCTTTGTCGTCAGTTATGGTTAGAAGAATCGCTGTTCATCAAAAAGACCCTGCAGATAATCAATTAGTTGCATGGCACAACGAATATTTTTCGCATTCACACAGCAATCGGTCAATTTAGCGCCAATAAGTGCGCCTTCAAGCAGCATAAAGGTGTTGGCGTAAAAATCCATATGTGCAAATGGGTTGAAGATGTTTTTGATTTAGATTCGACCTATGATGTAGTCTTTTACGTTTAAACTTAGCGAAAAGGTTACAGCGACTTACCTACTCCGAGAATAAATCGGTTCAAATTTACGTAATGCCCTTCTAAGGGACGGTTTGCCCAAATAGGCACATCTACGCGAATAATGAGTGGCTTATAGGCGCGATTTTCTCCACCGAGGTAAATAGTGGCGTATGTCCCAAAACCTACATCAGCCAACCATTCCGACCGATTGCGTCGGCTGTACAGCAGCCCGCCATCGGCAAACAGATAACTGTTGATTTGTATGTACTGTTTCAGTTTTTTTGAGCGCATGGCAATGAGTTTGCTAAAATCCCACTCTACGTTGGCGCTGATGCCGTGCCTGCCGATAAAAGAGCGCTGCAATGAACCAAAGGATTGAGGGGCAAATCCGCGGATGTTCATGCCGCCTGCCATGTGCAACCTGTTCCATTCGCTGTCTTCGGTGATGAAAAACAAAGGCGAAAAAATGGCGGCTTCGGTAAAGCGATTACTCAATAGCTGCTCGGGGTTAGCACCTGCTGCATATAAATCGGACTCAAAATGCAAGAGTGCACCTTGGGTAAAGCGGGCATAGCCGCGCATGCGCAGGTCTGACTTTTTGCCCACAAGGGTGTGTTTCCATTCGCCTTCCAAGTAGCCGTAGTTGTCGGGCGTTACCCAAAAGGGATTGCGCAAGAGCAATTTTGCCTGTCCATGGCTCTTGCTTTTTTGATAAAATCGTGTGAGCGAAGTGTTTAGCGTGCTGTTGGCAACACCAATGCGCCAAAAGGCAGGATAGTGCAGGTAGTTGCGGTCGGTATTTGACGGACGATACAACAGTTGTTGGCTGATTTCTAACAGGTGGTAGTTGGGATTGTACTGGTCGCGTCGGCGGAAGATGCGCGAAAGACCTATTTGGTGCCTGTAAATGCCCGCATTCCATTTAGCATTCAGGTGTTGCTGCCAGTGGGGCATCCAAGGTAGGTAGTAGCCGTTGAGGCTCAGTTGTGCCGACCAAGGTCGGTGAAAAGGTTGCTGTCCTTCGGGGATGTTGTTTTGCAACAGCCCTGTGTTCCACCAAAAGGCAAGCAACCAGCTTTTTCTGCCCTCAAAATAATCGCCCGAAAGCCGTGCCCCTACCTGCAAACCATCGTAGTTATTGTACCAAGGGTCGGGGCGCCAGAAATATTGCCAACCGCGCCAGTAGGGCAGGTTTTTTACTTTGTGTTCCCATTGAACAGGAGGCAGTTTGCGCTGCCATATGTTGTTGCTGCGGTCAGTGTCGGCAAGGGTTTGAGAGGTATCTATTTCTACGCGAACAGGTGGCGCCTCTAAGTGAACAATAGCTGTATAGCGGCGGTTCAACACGCTGCCCCAGCCCGTCCATTTGGGCAAGATACTTGCTTGCGTAGGTTTTTGAAGCCATTCATTGGGTATGTGGAAATTTTTCACTTCGCCATTGCGAAGGGTAATGCTAAGGTCTAAGGGCATTTGCATATCGCCTTTGCGGGTCAGTTCCAAGCGATATTCGCCCGATTTTTTGCCTTTGCGAAGCCCTGTAACAGCATAATCGACAGTTTTAGTAGTTTCTAACCATTGGTCAAAAAACCAGTTGAGGTTTTGTCCGGTAGTGGCAGCTACGCTTTGGCGGAAGTCTTCGGGATAAGGATGTTTGAATTTCCAACGCTGTACATAGTCGGCAATGGCGCGGTAGAAAAGCTCATCGCCCAGTACATAGCGCAGTTGCATGAGCATCGTGCCGCCTTTGGAATAGGCAAGCCCGTAGCCGCCTGTTTGACCGATACCACCGTTGAAGTCGTTGGAATGAGTATTGAGCGGCTTGTCAAATCCCTGATGAACGGCATCTAAGTACGGGTAAATCAGCCTTGCATAGCCGAAATTGTAGGGTTGCAGTCGGCGTGTAATGGCTTTGCTTTTTACGCTCTGCGGCACTTCTTTGCCGCCGTAGAGCTGTTCCAGCATCCAAACCGTCAGGAATTCGGCAAAACCTTCGTCCATAAAAGCGCGGTAAGTTTCGTTGTTGGCAAGCATCCCATAAAACCATTGATGCGCCAATTCATGTGCAATCAGCCCAACATTACCTGGGTAAAAGCCATTAACAATTGCCATCATGCCGTATTCGGTGCCGTCTTGCGCATCGGCAACTACTAACGAGGGGTATTCGTATGCGCCAAACTGTTCGCTGTACAGGCGCATCATAAGGGCTACCAGTCCGGGTATTTCTTGCCAACGAGCAGCGTGAGGCTCGCGTGCTAGCACTTGAATTTTGGTGCCTCGCAAAATAATTTCGCCAATTCGGTAAGTTGGGTCGGCAGTGAAGGCGAAATTATGCACGTTGTTGGCTTTGAAATGCCACGTCTTGGTTTTTCCATTCGCTTCGGGAATAATAATAGAGGGTTGCTCGTATAAAGGCTTGTTTTTGAAGTTGCTCAGTTGCAAGCGCTTTTTAAGGTCAGCAGGCAACACTTCTTCCTCGTTAATTAGCAGTCCAGTTGCACCAACAATGTACTGCTGTGGCAAAGTAAGTTGCACCTCAAAATTGCCGAATTCGGCGTAGTATTCTTTGTCTAAATGTTGCGGCGTATGCCACCCGTAGCGGTCATATACGCATACGACCGGATACCAATGCACCGCGTTGTAGTGTTTAACCCCATATTGCCGAAACATTTTTTGTCGGCGGCGCATTGTTCCCCCGTCGTCAAAAAAAGTGCGGAAGCGAATTTTGACCTGCAAGGAATCGCCTGCTTGTAGCGGTTGGTTCAGGCGCACTTCCATAATGGTATTGTCTATGGTGTACTGCACAGAGTCACCATTAACGAGCAGCCCGTCTATCAGCGTGCCAAGCCCCGCTGCCTCGTTGCTACCAAAGCGAACAGGCGCACGATTAGCTCGATAAAGATGATGATAATACGATTCTGGCTGGAAAGCATTGGCATACAGGTGAAAATACAGCCTGTTTAAGGTATGGGGAGAACGGTTGTAATAGGTCAGCAAAGCCTCTGCTGCAATGAAGTCAGCACGGTCATCTAAGTTAGCAATTATCTGATAATCAGCTTGTTGTTGCCAATATTCACTTTGCCCAAATGCTAATGAGATGAGAAAAAAAAGCGCTAGCCATGCGCCTAAGGAGTAAATGGTGCGACACATTGCCGCAAATTTATAAGATAGTATCGGCTTTGTGATAGTTTTTATTTGAGCGAAGCTTAACAAGTAAACTGCCAACTCTAACATGAATGAGGCAATGTTGGCTGGGCAGTCAATAAATAAACAAGGATTAGCCTCAAATATGTTTGTTATTGCACCTTGCAAACAATTTGTTTTCGGACATATGTTCACAAAGAGAAGTCGTATTTTTCCAAGTGATGCGAGTTACACAGCATTAGCTTTTGCTGTTGGCAAATCACTGAGGGTAAGCCAAAAAATTTCATTTTTCAAAGCAAACAACTTTTGCTACGCTGCTGTGTTAACAGCAAGCAATCATTATAAAACCTTGTACAGCTTTTTGCCAGGGGGGTGGTGAGCAATTAACAACGGCGGCGTGCAACGGCGGCGTGCAACGGCAGCGTGCAACGGCGGCATGGCAATTACATTTTTACATGACTAACCGCAATACTTGCGTTCCAATCATACTTCTATTACTACAGCTTACATGAAACGCAAATTGCTTTATATGCGAGCTTATGAATACAAAAGCCGTCCTGATGCAATGTATCGGGACGGCTTTGCAATGTACCGAAGTGTTTTTTGGTTATACAATAAATGGTGCTAATACCAAGGCTACGATAGAAATAAGTTTCAGCAAGATATTCAGCGAAGGACCGGAGGTGTCTTTAAAGGGGTCGCCTACGGTGTCGCCTACTACTGCTGCCTTGTGGGGGTCAGACTTTTTGTAGTAAACCTGACCGTTAATTTCAACTCCTTCCTCAAAGCTCTTCTTGGCGTTGTCCCATGCGCCACCTGCATTGGACTGGAAAATTGCCATCAGTACTCCGGAAACAGTTACGCCTGCCAGTAACCCTCCGAGCGCTTCTTTTCCCATGCCTGGCATCAAGCCAATAGCAACGGGTGCAGCCACTGCTAGTAAGCCCGGCAGCACCATTTCGCGAATGGCAGCTTGTGTGGAAATTTCTACACACTTGCCATACTGAGCCTTTCCATCGGCTTCTTGGAAGGTTTTTACATCGGCTTCGCTCCAATCTTTTTGGTCTTTGTCGCCATTGCGACGCATTACCTCCAAAGCCCGCTTCAATTGCGGAATCTCATTGAATTGGCGCCGAACCTCTTGAATCATAGACATAGCTGCTCGTCCTACGGCACCCATTGCCAAAGCAGAAAATACAAAAGGCAACATGCCGCCAATGAGGAGTCCTGCCATCACGTTGGCTTTGGAAATATCAATAGAGGGCAGCTTAGCAGAAGTCATATAAGCGCCAAATAGCGCCAGAGCAGTGAGAGCAGCCGAGGCAATAGCAAAACCTTTTCCAATAGCGGCAGTGGTGTTGCCTACTGCATCTAGCTTATCGGTACGGTTGCGCACTTCTTTGGGTAGTTCGCTCATTTCGGCAATACCGCCGGCATTGTCTGAGATGGGTCCGTACGCATCTACCGCCAGTTGAATACCCAAATTAGAGAGCATTCCTACGGCAGCAATAGCAATACCATACAAGCCGCCAAAGTGGAATGCTAACACAATAGAAATTGCAATAATAAGTACGGGCAAGGCGGTGCTCATCATGCCTACGCCTAAGCCAGCAATAATATTAGTAGCAGCACCTGTTGAAGACTGCCGCACGATAGATAGCACTGGGCTTTTGCCCATGCCCGTGTAGTATTCCGTAATAATACCTACCAGCACGCCACCAATCAGCCCCACCACAGTTGCAATGAAGATACCCATAGAGGTCATTTCACGAGTAACACCATATAAGGTATCGTTAAATAGCCATTTTTCTGGCAACATACTGGTAATGATGAAATAGGAAAGCACGACCATAATGGCAGAAGAGCCGAACTCGCCAATATTGAGCGCCTTTTGAGGATTACCACCTTCTTTCACTTTTACGAAAAACGTTCCAATAATAGAAACCAGAATGCCTACACCTGCTAGCATGAGAGGCAACAACACAGCCGAAAGCCCGTTAAATGTTTTGTCGAGTCCGATAAATTCAGCATTCATGAAGGCAGCACCCAATACCATTGTGCCGATAATGGAACCTACATAGCTTTCGAATAGGTCTGCACCCATGCCCGCAACATCCCCTACGTTATCGCCCACGTTATCGGCAATAGTAGCGGGGTTGAGGGGGTGGTCTTCGGGGATACCTGCCTCTACTTTGCCCACTAAGTCGGCACCTACGTCGGCGGCTTTGGTGTAGATGCCTCCTCCTACACGTGCAAAAAGGGCAATAGAAGAGGCACCAAAAGAAAAGCCAGTGAGCACGGTAATCACGCGTGTAACATTTTCAGCAGTATCGCTGCCAAACAAGTGGCTGTAGACAATAAACAACACGCTCAACCCAATGACGCCTAAACCTACCACGCCCATACCCATTACTGAGCCACCAGCAAAAGCAACTTCTAAGGCTTTGCCTAAGCTGTTGCGGGCTGCTGCCGTGGTTCGCACATTAGCCTTGGTAGCTACGCGCATCCCAATAAACCCTGCCAAAGCAGAAGAGAAAGCCCCCAGCACAAAGGATAGCGCTACTAACGGAGAAGAAGTTTGGTCGTTGGCTGAAACCCCAAGCAAAATAGCAATAGCCAGTACAAAAACAGCTAAAATGCGGTATTCAGCCTTTAAAAATGCCATAGCACCCTCGGCTATGCGCGCTGCAATGGCTGCCATTTTAGGTGAGCCGACATCTTGTTTATTAATCCATGCCGTGCGAATAAAAACGTATAGGAGACCAATTGCTCCCAATCCGGGTAACACGTAGATAAGGTTTTTCATGCAAAATCTGATTTCGTTGTAAGTTTCAGGTTATACACTTGCAAGATTGCAAAGATAAACGAACACAGCTTTGATTTGCAAGAAAATACACTAACCTTGCAGCGCGCTTCCATAAAGAAAGGTTGCACAGTTCAGGGGCTTTCTCTATCTTAACTGCCCAATCAAAGAATCATCATGGTGCAAAATGCTTTTTCGGCGCTAAGTTGGCAGCGCACGCTCTACGTCAACGGCTTTGCAGGCAAACGCCCCAAAGTGCCTGCACAATGGCACGAGCTGTACAAAGCAGGCAAAGAGGTTATGTCGGAAAAGGCTTTTGCCTACATAGCTGGTGGAGCAGGTTTGGAAAAAACCATGGAAGCCAATCGTCGCGGCTTTGAGCAGCTGCAAATTGTGCCGCGCATGTTGCAAAATGTAGAACAGCGCAACCTAAGCATCACGCTTTTTGGCAAGTTACTGCCTTCGCCTTTCCTGCTCAGCCCCATAGGTGTGTTGGAAATGGTGCATAGCGAGGCAGATTTGGCAGTGGCACGAGCAGCGGCAGCATTCCATGTTCCTTTTATTTTCTCCAACCAAGCCTCTGTGCCAATGGAGCAAACAGCTGCTGCTATGGGCAACAGCCCCAGATGGTTTCAACTTTATTGGAGTAAGTCGGATGAGTTAGTAGCCAGTTTGGTACAGCGTGCCGAACGCAGTGGCTGCCAAGCCATTGTGGTTACCTTAGATACTACAATGCTCGGTTGGCGTCCGCGCGACCTAAATTTGGGCTATTTGCCTTTTATGGAAGGCAAAGGTATTGCACAATACACTTCCGACCCTGTTTTTATGCAACTGGTACGCGAACAGTTGCACCAACCACAAGCGCTGGAAACCAAGCCCCCCATTACTTGGCAAGCCATCAGAGGGCTGTGGAAAATGGCGAGCGCTTTTCCCGGCAATCCTTTGGCGAATATGTTTTCGCCACTGCCTCGTGCTGCTGTGAGGCTATTTGTCAATATCTACTCGCGCCCTTCACTCACTTGGGAAAACCTGCGATTTTTGCGGCAGCATACGCGTTTACCAATCGTATTGAAAGGTATTTTACACCCAGAAGATGCTCGCCGTGCAATAGATGAAGGCATTGATGGCATCATGGTCTCTAACCATGGTGGCAGGCAAGTGGACGGTGCCATTGCTGCCATAGATGCCTTGCCCGAGATAGTACAGGCTGTTGCAGGCAAAATTCCCGTGCTGATGGATAGCGGCATTCGTTCCGGTGCCGATGCTTTCAAAGCGCTTGCCTTAGGGGCTACGGCGGTGGGTATTGGCAGACCCTATGCCTTTGGATTGGCAATTGGTGGAGAAAGAGGTGTTCGCGAAGTAATTAGCCATTTTCTTGCAGACCTTGAACTCAACATGGCGCTATCAGGATGCAAAAATATATTGGAGGTTAGGGAAGCTACCTTAAAAAGGCGCTCATAAATTTCAATTTCCGCGCCCTGTTACACGCCCTGTTATCTAATCATCTTGTTAACCTCAAAAAAACTGTAAAAAGGTATGGGGTGCTAACAACGGCACAGTCGCTTAGTAATAAAAAAATCCGAAGGGTAAGCGGAGCAACCGTTCCTTCGGATTTTTGCAGATAAGCGAGGCTCAGGACAAATAATTAGCAATGCGAATTAAGTCGGCAAATACGCCCGCTGCCGTTACCTCTGCTCCTGCGCCCGAGCCTTTCACCACCATTGGGCGCTCCGGATAACGAACGGTTGTAAAGGCAATAATATTGTCTGAGCCGGAGAGTGAAGCAAAAGGATGTTCTTGCCCAACAGCATCAAGAGAAATGGTAGCTTTTCCGTCTTCAAAACGGGCGATGCAGCGCAATTTTTCGCCTTTTTCAGCAGCTTGTTGGCGCATACGCTCAAAGTGAGCATCATAAGTTTCCAACACTTGGAAAAACTCCTCTACGGTTGGGGCATCCATGCAAGGTTGGGGCAAAAACCCGTTAATAGTAATATCTTCAAACTCCATGGCATAGCCACATTCGCGTGCCAGAATGAGAATTTTGCGTCCTACGTCTTTGCAACTCAGGTCTTCACGCGGGTCGGGTTCGGTATAGCCTTTTTGCTTAGCTTCTTTCACTACTTGGCTAAAAGGTACTGAGCCATCGAAAGTGTTGAAAATATAAGATAATGTGCCGGATAGCACTGCCTCTATGCGAATAATTTTATCGCCGCTGTTGATTAAGTCGCGCAAAGTGCTAATGACAGGTAGCGCCGCTCCTACATTGGTTTCATAAAGCATGATAACACCGTGCTGCTTAGCAAGGCGCCGATTGCGAATGTATTGTTCATAACTGCTTGAAGAGGCAATTTTATTAGGTGTAACGATTGAAATACTGGCTTTGAGAATTTCGTCGTATGTGTTAGCAACTACCGCACTGGCAGTATTATCTACAAACACCGAATTGGCAAGATTGATTTCATTCATTTGCTTAACAAACTCATGAATATCAGAAGGCACACCGCCTTCCAGCTCTTCGCGCCATTGCTCAATTGAAATGCCGTTTTCTTTGAACAACATTTTGCGGCTATTGGCAAGTCCCACAATGCGAAACTCAAGGTTGTATTCTTGTCTGAGATAGTCGCGCTGGGCTTGCATTTGTTTGAGCAAGGTACTACCGATTAGCCCTGTACCTGCCATAAAAATATTGAGCACTTTTGTGTCCGACTCAAAGAATGCTTGGTGCAATGCTCGGAGAGCTTTCACTTCATCTGCCTTACTAATAACGGCTGAGATGTTCAGCTCCGAAGAACCTTGTGCAATAGCTACTACGTTGATACCGTTGCGTCCTAATGCTTGGAACATCCGCCCAGCAACGCCACTAGTGCGTCGCATATCTTTGCCTACAATGGCAATAATAGAAAGGTTGGTTTCTACAATTACCTCATCCAGTAGTGCATTGCGAATTTCAAAGGCAAATTCTTTTTCGATGAGTTGCTTTGCAGTTGCCGATTCTTCGGGTTTTACAGCCAGACAAATGGAGTGTTCGGAAGAAGCTTGTGTGATGAGGATAACGCTAATTTTACCTGCTGCCAATGCACCAAACAAGCGGGCAGAAATACCAGCTACTCCTACCATACCACTTCCTTGTACACGCAACAGCGCAATATGGCTAATTGAAGTAATGCCTTTAATCGGGCGACCATTGTAGGCAGACTCTTTGCTAATGAAGGTGCCTTGAAAGTCGGTATTGAACGTATTGCGAATTACAATGGGAACATCTGCCTTCATGGCTGGTACCATTGTGGGAGGGTAAATAACTTTTGCCCCAAAATGCGACATTTCCATAGCTTCCTCATAGGTCAGTGCCGGAATAGACTGAGCCTGCGGTACTTTACGCGGGTCGCAAGTCATCACCCCGTCCACGTCTGTCCAAATCTCGGCGACGGAAGCCTGCAAAGCTGCTGCAAAAATGGAGCATGTGTAATCCGAACCGCCGCGTCCCAATGTAACCGTATCGCCGTTAGGGGCGCTGCCAATAAATCCTGTAGCAATAATTAGTCCCGGGGTAGCCGCCACATATTCCTGAATTAGCGGATTGGTAGCTTCAAAATCAACAGTGGCATTGCCATAACGCCCGTCGGTTTTGATAACTTTGGTAGTATCCAAATACGTTGCCAGCAAGCCCTGTTCGCGTGCTGCCTCGCTGATGATAGTGCAGGAGAGTCGTTCGCCAAAACTCATGACGTAGTCCAATGCGCGCACACTCATTTCATTAAGCAGAAAAATGCCATTGAGTAGCTCTTCCAACTCGTTGAGCATAGCTTTTACTTTGGCGAGTGTGGCACTTTGTTGGCGAACATCTATGAGTTCTTTTACACAGTCTAAGTGGCGTTTCTCAATATGGGCAAAAAGTGTTTTGTAATTTGTATCGTCGTTGGCGGCAGCTTTTGCCGTTGCAATGAGTTCATCGGTGATGCCTCCCAACGCCGAACATACTACTACTTTTGCTTCTGGGTCATTTTTGATAATGTTTACCACATGGCGGATGCGCTCGGCATTTTGCACCGAAGAGCCTCCGAATTTTAGTACTTTCATAATAGGTTTGGATGAGTGAGGTTAAAAACAATTCAGACACTTCTTGTGCCGTTGTCAAATAGCTACAAAACAGAAATAAGTTCGATACGAGTGTGTACAGTTAGCATGCCCCGAAGGGCATAGTGGTTGTCATGCCGCATGTGGTTGTGTTGTGAAAAGCAGCAATTATTGCGAACATACTGTACCGGTGTGGATAAGGCGTTGCAAAGCTATCAATAAAATTTTGCAAAAAAGAAAAAACCGAGTGGGTTTTATTGCAGTTTTATTTGTTGCCAGATTAACTCCGATGCAACAATTTTGCACAGAGATATTTCAATTACACTAAATCACTTGAATTATGGGACAAATTCAATGGGAAACCATTAAGGAATACAAAGAAATTTTGTTCACCTACTACAATGGCATTGGCAAAATTAGCATCAATCGCCCGCATGTGCACAATGCCTTTACGCCGCTAACAGTGCAAGAAATGATTGATGCTATGACGCACTGCCGCTACGACGACCGCATTGGTGTTGTTATTCTAACCGGTGAAGGCGGTAAAGCTTTTTGCAGTGGCGGCGACCAAAGCGTGCGCGGGCATGGTGGCTACGTAGGCGAAGATGGCGTACCGCGGCTTAACGTATTAGACTTGCAAAAGCTTATCCGAAGCATTCCCAAACCTGTCATTGCCATGGTAGCAGGCTGGGCAATTGGCGGCGGGCATGTGCTGCACGTAGTCTGTGACCTTACCATTGCTGCCGATAATGCCCGCTTCGGACAAACCGGACCGAAGGTAGGTAGCTTTGATGGTGGCTTTGGCGCCAGTTATCTGGCTCGCATTGTTGGGCAGAAAAAAGCCCGCGAAATTTGGTATCTATGCGACCAGTACGATGCACAAGAAGCCCTGCAAATGGGCTTGGTGAACAAAGTGGTGCCGTTGGAAAAGTTGGAAGAAGAAACAGTAGCTTGGTGTAACAAAATCTTGGAAAAATCTCCGATTGCACTGCGCATGCTGAAAGCCTCTTTTAATGCCGAGCTAGACGGACAGGCAGGCATTCAAGAACTGGCAGGTAATGCCACCCTACTCTACTACCTGACCGACGAAGCCAAAGAAGGTAAAAATGCTTTCTTAGAAAAACGCAAGCCCGACTTTAGCAAGTTTCCTAAGTTTCCGTAATAGTCGTGTGAGCCAAACGGTTGGTCAAATTGGCTGATACTGAGTAGCAGTATGCAGTTTCCCTCTAAACAAGTTTGCAGTATGACAACTTAAATATGACCAACTATCCCTTCAGCTTTGTTCCGCAAGACCGCCTCATATGGGTTTCTGCCTACGACAAAGAAACCTTGTGTAGAAAAATTATAGCGGCGACCTATCAGCAAGGTGAAGCCCGCATGAGTCGGCATAAGTTTAATGGAATAAGCACTGGCGATGGTAGTTTCCAACTGGCACAGTGGGTCAGCCATCCCAACCTGTTTTTGCCGCTGTTGCACTGCAAAATTGAACCAACCCAATCAGGATGCCTGATTTTTGTACGGTGCAGCCTGTTTTTCAGCACGCAGGTATTGGTGGCAGCAGGTTTATTGTTCTTATTGGCTGCTGCACTGTATTACTTAACCATACAAAAAGAGTGGATTTACTCTGTTACTCTTTTGCTTGCCATGGGTTTGTTTTACCTGACCGTTTTAGGGAACTATCACCTGCAAAAACAAATCAGTTTACATTTGTTGCAAAGGGTAATTGCATAAGTCGGCTGCTCACCCCCAAAATAAAATCCTAATTTGACTAATTTGGTTGCCCAAACAAACCGGATTGCATGAAGACTATACGTTATGGAATAGCCCTTACGCTTGTGTTGCTTGGCTGTAAGCAGGAAAACAATACTTATCAACCACAAGATGCACTCTTTACTGCACTTTCGCCTGCCGAAACAGGCATCCGTTTCACTAATACCGTTACCCCCGAAAAGGATTTCAACATATTCAACTACCGCAATTTTTACAACGGTGGCGGGGTTGCCATTGGCGACATCAACAACGACGGGCTGCCCGATATTTTCCTAACCTCCAATCAGGGCGACTGCAAATTGTTTTTGAACAAAGGCAACTTCCAATTTGAAGACATCACCCAAAAAGCAGGAGTAGCCGGCAAACGCGCATGGAGCACAGGGGTAACCTTTGCCGACATCAACGCCGACGGCTGGATGGATATTTACGTGTGCAACAGCGGCAATAAAAAAGGTGATGACAAAGCCAACGAACTCTACATCAACAACGGCAACCTGACTTTTACCGAAAAAGCCGCTGAGTACGGCTTAGACGACCGCGGCTATGGCACACACGCCGCCTTCTTTGACTACGACCGCGATGGCGACTTAGACCTCTACCTGCTCAACAACAGTTTTACGCCCATCGGGCGGCTGGGCTATGCCAACCTGCGCGAACAACGCGACCCGCTCGGTGGCGACAAGCTCTTCCGCAACGACAACGGTAAGTTTACCGATGTAAGCGAACAAGCAGGCATCTACGGCAGCCTTATCGGCTTTGGGCTGGGCATCACCATTGGAGATGTAAATAATGACAACTGGCTGGATATTTACATTTCCAACGACTTTTACGAACGCGACTACCTCTATGTGAATCAACGCAACGGCACGTTTGCCGAACTTTCCAAAGATTACTTCCAACACGAGAGCCTCTCTTCCATGGGAGCCGATATTGCCGACCTGAACAACGACGGCTGGCAGGATATCTACGTAACCGATATGCTGCCTTGGGACGATTACCGCCTGAAAACCACCACTACCTTTGAAGGCTATGACCTCTTTAACCTCAAACTCAGCCGCGATTTTTACTACCAGTACAACCAAAATTCGCTGCAACTTAACAACGGCAATGGCACATTCAGCGAAGTGGCACGGCTGGCACAAGTCCATGCCACCGATTGGAGCTGGGGAGCACTCATTTTTGACATGGACAACGACGGGCAAAAAGACATTTTCGTTGCCAACGGTATCCATAAAAACCTCACCGACCAAGATTTTGTCAATTTTCTGGCAAGCGAAGAAAATCTGCGCCGCGTACAAACCGGTAATTTCAACATTCAGGAATATTTAGACCTGATGGAAACCAAACCCGTAAGCAACTATGCCTTCCACAACATGGGCAACATGCATTTTGTAAACAAAGCCCGCGAATGGGGACTTGGTGAACCCGGCTTTTCCAACGGAGCAGCCTATGGCGACTTGGACAACGACGGCGACTTAGACCTGATTGTGAACAACGTGAACATGCCCGTTGGCATTTACCGCAATAATGCAACAGAGAAGTTAGGAAACAACTTCCTGAAAATCAAACTTAAAGGCACACCTACCAATCCCAACGGAATCGGAGCGAAAGTGGCTGTTTACCACGGCGGCACTGTGCAATGGTTGCAACAAATGCCCAATCGCGGCTTTCAGTCTTCGGTAGATTGGACACTGGTATTTGGCTTAGGCAAAGCTACACAAATAGATTCGGTTGTGGTCATCTGGACAGACGACAAGATGCAGACCTTGGGCAAAACCCAAATCAATCAGACCTTAACACTTAACTATGCCAACGCCAACCAAACTTGGCAACCCGAAAAAGTACAATCCGAAGGCTATTTTGCCGATGCCACTGCCCAAACAGGGCTTCAGTTCGTTCATCGGGAAAGCGAGTTTGTGGACTTCAAACGCGATGCGCTGCTCAAACAAAAATACTCTACGCAAGGTCCTGCACTGGCAACGGGCGATGTAAACGGCGACGGGCTGGAAGATATTTTCTTTGGCGGTGCAGCAGGTCAGCCCTCGCAGCTTTGGCTGCAACAAACCGGCGGAAAGTTTGCTCTCAAACCTGTTGCTGCCTTCGATGCCGACAAAGCTACCGAAGCCGTTGATGCAGTTTTCTTTGATGCCGACGGCGACGGCGACATGGATTTGTTTGTAGTTACGGGCAGCAACGAGTTCAACCCCGAAGATGACCTGTTGCAAGACTTGCTCTACCTCAACGACGGCAAAGGCAATTTCACCAAAGATGAGCGCTTGCCCAAACTCTACGACAGCGGAGCAGCCGTTGCTGCCGCCGATTTTGACAAAGATGGCGATACAGACCTTTTCGTAGCTAACCGGCTGATTCCTGCTAAATACGGACTGAATCCGCCGCATACCTTGCTCATTAACGACGGAACAGGCAATTTTAAAAACTATACCAAGCGCTACCTGCCCGACATGGAAACAATCGGGATGCTGACCGATGCGGCATGGGCAGACACCGACGGCGACGGCTACCAAGATTTGATACTTTTCGGCGAGTGGAACGCCCCCATTTTGTACAAAAATCAGCAAGGACGCCATTTCATAGCCGATGAATCTTTTGCCAAAGCGGCGGCAAGCGGCTTTTGGCATACTGTTGTGCCAATGGATGTGGATAATGACGGCGACATAGACCTGATAGCGGGCAATTTGGGGCTAAATTCTCGTCTGCGGATAGATGCCGCACATCCGGCTGAGTTGCACATCAACGATTTTGACCGCAACGGCGAAATTGAGCAAATTATTTCTTGCCCTGCCGAAGATGGCAAAAACTACCCCATGCTGCTCAAAGGCGACCTGCAAGTGCAGGTGCCAATGATTAAGAAAAAATACCTGAAATTCACCGACTATGCCGCCAAACCTATCAACCAAATATTTGATGCGGCGCAAATGGAAGGCGCTATCGTAAAAACTGCCACCGAACAGCGCACGGGAGTTTTTATTAACAACGGCGCGGCAGGCTGGGAGTTCCGCCCACTGGCATGGCAGGCACAAGTATCGCCCGTGCAGGCTATTCTGCCGATGGATTTCAACGGCGACGGCAATACAGACTTGTTACTGGCTGGCAACTTCTTCGACGTGCTACCCGAAATTGTGCGCTATGATGCCCTGTATGGACTACTGCTGGCAGGCGACGGCAAAGGAAACTTCAATCCTGTGCATCCCTTAGAAAGCCGTATGGTCATGAAAGGGCAGGTGCGCCACCTAAGAGCAGTGACGCCTAAAAATGGTAAACCGCTAATTATTGCTGCTAAAAACAATGAGCCAGTACAAGTGTGGCGGGTGAAATAAGCAAAGCTGACCAGATGCTAAAAAGTTTTGTTTAATTCAAGACAGCAGTACGCCTACACCGTAGTGCGCCTTCGCACGCGCTACAAATGAATGGTTCGCGAGACGAAACAACGGTAGGCTAAAAATTGAATTTTCCAAATATGGAATAGCATCACTCACGTCGGTATCAGGACATACGCAGGCATTCCCAAAAAGCACCGCCGCAATTGTCTGCCAAGGCGCCAGTAACGGAGGCTAAACAGTTAGGTTGCCTTAGGTAGCGCAGTAGTCCTAAGAAGGCAAATACAATGGCTTCTTTAAACGCAATAATCTCTGGGGCAGGAACAACTATTTCAGCATGCGGCAGTTGGCTACGCAGCAGCTCTACAAAAAAAGTATTAAAAGCACCTCCGCCTGTGAGTAATATCTTGGGGTGTTTGTGTTCGAACTGCTTGATGTTCTTAGCCAACTGCAGTACAGAATAATGCACTGCTGTACAGAGCAAATCGGCTACTGTGGCACGGCTTGCTTCTATCAGCGGCACATAGTATGCAACAAAGTGCTCCTTACCCAACGACTTTGGAAAAGGCTTTTGTAAATAAGGGTCTGCATTGAACTGTTCCAACAAGTCGGCGAGCACCTTGCCACTGCGAGCTACTGCTCCACTCTTATCATATGGCATCCCCAGTTGATTGGCGAGAAAGTTAAAAATCATGTTCGTAAAGGCTACATCATAAGAAATGCGCTTGCCCTCATACTCGGTGGAAAAGTTGGAAATGCCTCCCAAATTCACACAAAAATCATACTGCGCAAAAAGCAAGCGGTCGCCTAAGGGCACAAGTGGTGCACCTTGTCCACCTAAGGCTACATCTAACTGGCGAAAATCACAAATGACCGGATAGCCTGCCGTAGCTGCTAAGGCAGCTCCATTTCCAATTTGAGCAGTAAGCCCAATGGCAGGCTGGTGAAAAATAGTATGCCCATGAGAAGCAATAAAAAGAGGCTTTTGGGCTTGTTTACTGATAAACAACCGTGCCTGTTCGCCAAAATAGCGCCCCAGTGTTACGTCGGTAAGTGCGTAGTCGAATGCGCTGCTGTTTTCTAATGTGCTTAACTTGGCTTGCCACTCTTCACTGTAAGGCACCGTTTCGGCATTGCATAAACGAAACTGCCACTGTTTGTTTTGCCAAAATTCAACCAATGCCAAATCAAGTCCGTCTAAAGAAGTTCCAGACATCATGCCAAGTACATAAACGCTGTTTTGCATATGGGGCTAATCACTTATTTTTGTTAAATCATGAGAAAAGATATCGTATTTCCAGTTGTAGAAGGCATTCGAGTAGCCATTGCCTGCCAAGATGAAACAGCAGAGACGCCTGCATGGGCAGTTTACCTACTCAACACCAACGCATTTGACATAGACAATGTGCTAGTTGTTTCCAAAGGGTACAGTGAAAAACAGCAACCACAACAACAGCGCACCTCTATTTTGCGGCAATATTTGGGCACCATTGCTGCTGGTGAACATATTCAAATAGAACTGATAGACCCCTCCGTATTTCATTTGTTCAATGAATACTGGGTGAGCTATTACGTAGATGGACAAATCTATGACAAGAAATTCATTTTTGTTCCAGAAAGCATTATAGGTGAAAATTTGGTTTACATTCCGCAACTGAAATTAAAAGGTGTTTTGCACTATTGATGCTGTGCTCAAAGCCGATAATTTATTATGCGAAATGACTTTTACTTTCAAATCAAAATTGCTGCTGCACAAGTAGCCTATGCCAAAGCCTTAGTTGAGCACTCTATCCAATACCACACCGTTCCTAACATTTGGGACAACACCGAAAAAGTAAAAGAAACGGCAGATTTGCGGTTCACAGGCACACTGGGCGAAGTAGTATTTGCCGATACCTACGGACTGGCAAGACCCACTCGCTCTTTTGGGGCAGCAGACGGGCAAGATTTGGGTAAAGATTTCCAACTACTGGTAAATGGCAAGGTTTGCAACTTCGACATTAAAACCATGCGCCGAAACACCAATCTGTTTTACACTGGCTATGTGCTCAATATCCCCTCTTCCCAGTTGCACAAAAAGCACTCACTTACAGATTACTATTTCCATATCAGTATTCACCCCAAAACAGCTAACGACACAGATTTAGTTGCATCTTTTGTTGGCTTTGTTAGCAAAGAAGAAATTAAAAATGGTGTGGTTGGCAAATTTTATCCTGCTGGTTCTTGGCGCACCAGAAAAGACGGAACAAAGTTTCAATTTCATGAAGATACTTACGAAGTAGATTTAAGCGACCTCACAGCCCCACCGCTAAATGACAACATTAGGCAACTCAATGGTTTTGCTATGCGCCACATTAGAGCAAAATAACCAAACGCAACGGTTGGTTTGCAGGCGAATTTTTTAATTTGTAACAATTCTATTGTGGTTTGAACGGCTTTGCGGCTATGACTCCACCTATGCTAGCGCAAATTTTCCGCGAACTTAAAAATTTGCTGTTCATAGACATTGAAACGGTTGCCCTGCAGCCCGATTTAGATTTGCTAGACAGCGCTATGCAAGCACTTTGGAAAAAGCGGGCAAATCGTTTAGCCCCAGACCAACCTGCTGCCGACCTGTACCGACAATATGCAGCACTCTCTGCCGAATTTGGAAAAATTATTTGTATTGCAGCTGGTTATTTTTACCTTAGCGAGGAACAGCAACTTTGTTTGCGCATCAAATCGTTTTCAGGCAAAAACGAAAAACAATTGCTGACAGACTTTAAAGAACTATTAGAAAACCGATTCAACAAGCGCACGCGGTTGGTAGCCCACAATGGCAAACATTTCGACTACCCTTATTTGTGCCGCCGAATGCTGATTAACCGCATTGCGCCACCCGCTATTTTGAACATTGCCGACCAAAAACCATGGGAAATTACTCATTTAGACACAATGGAAATGTGGCAATACGGCGACAGACGCTACTTCACTTCTTTAAGACTACTGGCAACAATTTTTGGCATCAACATAGGAGAAGATACCATGGAGGGCAGTATGGTACATGATGTATTCTATCGCGACGAGGACTACGAGCGCATAGCCGCCTATTGCCGTCAAGATGTGCGCGTGACGGCACAGGTTTATTTGGCAATGCGTGGCTATCCGGATGTGGCATCTGAAAACATTGTCGAACTTTCGTAAATCAGCTTGACAGTCAGTTGCTTACAGTGGTAAAAAAGCAGGAACAGGTCGGAAAAAGTATGGCTTTATTTGGCATTTTGCTATATCTGCACAATACTACAAACCCTGTGCTCGTGTGTGTGCTCATATACCGCGTTGTTCGCAAGACACAAACAACGGCGGCGTGCAACGGCAACGTGCAACGGCAACGTGCAACGGCGGCGTTGCAATTGAGTTGTCCAATGCATAATGGCATCACTTACATCACATCAGCCAACAGCACACAACTTTTTGAAAGTAGTACTGCTAAACATTTGCCAATGCCAGCACGCCAATTGCTCGGCAACCTTTCTGAACAAGAGGCTTCGCACAAGCTTCAATAGTAGCTCCTGTAGTAACTACGTCATCTACCAACAGAATCCGCAAGTTTGCTACTTCTGCTTGTGGTAACAGTTGAAATGCGTTTGCCATATTTGCAATACGCTGCTCTTGTTCCATATAAACCTGCGATACAGTAGCTTTGGCACGAATCACCAAGTCCTCTCGCAGTGCAATACCTGTGGTTTGGCTAATGCCTTGTGCAAAACAAGCAGCTTGATTGTATCCTCGCCGTTTTTGTCGATCCTTGTGTAATGGCACGGGCACCAAACAGTCAAACTGTTTACTAATATCCACAGCAGCCAACTGAGAGCCGTACCATTTGCCCAAATAAATCCCCAGTTCGCAACGGCGGTTGTACTTTATCTCATGTGCCAGCAACTGTGCTATTCCTCCTTCTGAAAAATGCAAAAATGCAGACGCATAAACAATCGGTAAACTGCCCTTAAACTTGTCAAACATCTGATTTTCAGTAGGAAACCGATGGAAGTTGGTTAGTGGAAAATGCAGCCTACAGTAGGTACAAACCATTTCTTCTTCCAATAGCAATGCCGACCGGCATGCTCCACAAAGGTTAGGAAAAACCAGTTGTACAAAATCGTGCCACCACCGAGCTAACAACATATGGCTGCTTTGATGTACTTTTAAGGTAAATTTAAACAGTTACATGGGAAAAATCGAAGAGTTCAATCAGTATCGCAGCCGCATGAACGAGCGCATTCTGAGCTCAGACAACTTGGTTATCAAGCGCTTTTTCAATTTAGATACAAATGCCTATGCTGCAGGGCGTTTAGATGTGCGCACCAAAGAAATGATAGGATTGGCTTGTTCCATGGTGTTGCGCTGCGACGACTGCATCAAATACCACATTGGCAAATGTGTAGAAGCTGGTGTAAGCCCAGAAGAAATAGAAGAAGTATTTTCCATTGCTTTGGTAATTGGTGGCAGCATTGTTATTCCACATTTGCGCCGTGCTGTGGAGTATTTAGACGAATTTAAACAACAACAAGCCCGTGATGATACCTAATGAAACCAACCTTAAAAAAGACTGGGAGGCACTTTTAGAGCGACTGGAAGCTCATTTTGGCAAAAAACCAGACCTCAATGCCATTTTGTTTCTCATTGGCGTACAAGAACTGGGGCAGGGCGTACGCCCTTTTAGCAAAGAAGAGAAACAAGACCTCATGCATATTGCTGTTTGCAAAGTACTGAGCTATGCTGGGTTTTACGAGTTAGAAGGATTAGATGCAGACGGTTGGCCACACTGGAAGCCAACTGCCAAGCTACCCTTCCTCAACCTTCGTTTGCAAGAAGAACTACTCAAACAACACATCATAGAGTATTTCCAAAAAGAAGTATTTAGCCAATAAACTTGTGAAAATTGCCTTATAAAAAAGTTGCTATTGCAACAGATATTTGGATAGGCAAATGCGCTTCGTAGATGCTGCAATATGTGCCATACAACGAACATACATTGCAGCATGCAGAAGCGAAACGTTTGTAATCGGTTCAAAAACATGAAAATCATCAGTTACAACGTGAACGGCATTCGCGCCGCCATAAAAAAAGGCTTTGTAGAATGGCTTGCACAAGAACAGCCCGATATTTTATGCTTGCAAGAGGTGAAAGCCTCGCCTGCTCAGATAGATATAACGCCTTTTACCCAAATGGGCTACACACCCTACTGGCATGAGGCAGAAAAGAAAGGTTATAGCGGCGTAGCTATTTTTTCAAAAATACAACCTGTCCATATCACCTATGGCATGGGGAACCCTAAGTATGATGTAGAAGGGCGTGTAATCAAGTTCGACCTGCCACATTTTTCTATCTTAAATGTATATATGCCCTCTGGCACTACCGGCGAAAAAAGACAGCAGTTTAAGTACGAATGGTTAGACGATTTTATGGTTTACTTGCAAGAGCTGAAACAGCAGCAAATTGGCTTGCTCATAGGCGGCGACTTCAACATTGCCCACCGACCAATAGATATTCACAATCCGGTTGCTAACAAAAATAGCTCTGGCTTTTTACCCCAAGAACGCGCATGGATGGACGCCTTATTTAGCCAAGGATTTGTAGATTTATTTCGCAAATTTCACCCAGAACCGCACCGCTATACGTGGTGGAGCACACGTGCTAATGCACGTGCCAGAAACTTAGGCTGGCGAATAGATTACTGGGTAGCTGACTTTACGCTACAAGAACAAGTTACAGATTGCGATATTTTGCAACAAGTTATACACTCCGACCACTGTCCGGTAACTGTAAAAATTCGTGTGTAGTATTGTTCCTTTATTTGCACAGTGATTTTTTATGCTTAATATAGCAAGCATAATTATCAATTTGCATATTGTTTTCAATGCTTTGTACCTTGCAGCAAAACCTTGAATCTATGATGCTTAACCCATTTTATATGCGCAACACTTTAATTGAAAAAGCGAAAAGGCTTTCCAAGTTTATTGTGGGGCTACTATTGCTTTTCACTTTTTACAGCTGTTCTTCTGATAATGCAGAGCAACAATCTAACACCCTGCGCGAGGCAGCGGGCGGGCGTTTTTACGGAGGCATATTGCGTATTAATGAAACAGAATACATCAAAACCTTATATCCACCTTCCATTGTAGATGTGTATTCTTATCGCGTAGCCACCCACATCTACGAAGGACTTTTTAAGTTCGACCAAGTTACCATGGAAGTCATTAAATCCTTAGCAGATACTTTTTATGTAGATACTACCAAAACCATTTATACGTTTAAGATTAAGCCGGGCGTATTTTTTCACGACGACCCAGCTTTTGAAGGAGGCAAAGGACGTGAACTGACTGCTGAAGACGTGAAATACTGCTTCACACAAGTATGTACCCAAAGCCCCGACAACCAGTCTTTCCACTTGTTTGATGGCATCCTCAAAGGAGCCAAGGCTTATTATGAAGCATCGGCAGGCGGCAAAAAGCCCAACTTTGAAATAGAAGGTATCAAAATAGTAGACCGGTACACTATTCAGCTCATTTTGGAACGCCCCTACTCGCTACTGCTTTCTAACTTAGCTCGTAGCGGTTGTTTTATCTATCCGCGCGAAGCCCATGAAAAATATGGCACCGAAATGAAATTCAAAGCAGTGGGTACAGGTCCTTTCGTTTTGAAAAATATTGACGACAACAACTCGATTACTCTAAAACGCAACCCGAACTATCACCGCAAAGACCAATTTGGCAATCAGTTACCTTTGTTAGATGGCGTATTTATTCAATTTATCCGCGAAAAACGAACCGAGTTTTTTGAGTTCAAAAAAGGCAACTTAGACATGATGTATCGCCTACCTACCGACTACATCATTGAAATT
This sequence comes from Bernardetiaceae bacterium, assembly GCA_025056255.1. Classification (GTDB taxonomy): domain Bacteria; phylum Bacteroidota; class Bacteroidia; order Cytophagales; family Thermoflexibacteraceae; genus Rhodoflexus. Next base: position 54,039 of record JANWVT010000013.1, read on the forward strand.
TTGGAAGAAGCCGAAACTGACCCCGACGGCGGTATTTCTAAGTATACCTTGCAACGCGAGCCAGAGACCCAAACTCAATTCTACTCCATGCTCAATATTCACCCAGTTTTCAAAGACATTAATGTGCGCAAGGCTTTTTCATATGCTATTGACCGCAAAGAAATATTAGACCGCGTACTCAATGGCGAGGGTTACGAAGCTGGCTTATACGGTATTACACCACCTTCGTTTCGTTGGTACGACATTCACAAAATTAAAGGGTATGACTTCAACAAAGACTCAGCTTTGTACTACATTGCCAAAGCTGGCTATCCTATGGGTAAAAACTTTCCCAAAATAACCTTAGACCTCAACTCCGAAGGCGACCGACACACCCTTGTTGCCACCGAAATACAACGTCAACTCAAGGAAGTGCTCAACATAGACATTGATTTGAATGTAATACCGCACTCAGAAATTACTGACAAGTGTATATCGGGCAACTATGCACTCATTCGCCTGTCTTGGGTTGCCGATTTTCCCAGTCCAGAGAACTTCCTTTGGATGTTCTATCGCAAGCAGCCTACTTTCAAGCCGGGAGAAAATACCTATCCGAATATCCCGCGTTACTACAACCCGAAGTTTAACGAGAACTACGAAAAGGCATTGGCAGCTTCCAGTATAGAAGAACAAACCAAATATTTTCAAGCAGCTGAATCTATCATGATGCAAGACGCTCCTATTTTGGTTTTGTGGTACGACGAGTGCTATCGGTTGTTGCAACAGCATGTAGAAAACCTACCCAATAACCCAATGCAGTATCGCGATTTCAGCGAAGTTTTCTTGAAACCTAAAAAAACAGAGCCCCAAGAAGATAAGCCCTTAAACTGACAACAAAACATGGTAGCTAAGGCATTTGGTGCGGCTGTTTTTGGAGTAGATGCCTCTATCATTACGGTAGAAGTAACCATTATGCAGGGTACTGGCTTTATGATGGTAGGTTTGCCCGACAGCGCTGTTAAAGAAAGTACCCAGCGGGTAGAGTCTGCTCTCAAATTTTTTAAGTACAAAATGCCTCGCCAGCGCATTGTTATTAATATGGCGCCCGCCGACCTGCGCAAAGAGGGCTCTGCATACGACCTTACCATTGCCATTGGCATTTTACATGCCACTGAACAATTGGCTGTCCATCATTTGGAAAGTTACCTGATTATGGGAGAGCTTTCCTTGGATGGAATGGTAAGACCCATCAAGGGGGTTTTGCCAATTGCCATAGAAGCCCGCAAAAGAGGCTACCAAACCTTGATTGTTCCCAAAGAAAATGCGCATGAGGCAGCCATAGTCAATAATATTGATGTGATTGGCGTAGCCACCTTGTTAGAAGCCATTGAACATATCAATGGCACCAAGAAAATTGAACCCCTGAAAAAAGATACGCGAGAATTGTTTTTTCATGAACAAACCCAGTACACAGCCGATTTTGCACATGTACAAGGGCAAGAAAATATCAAAAGAGCTTTGGAAATTGCTGCTGCTGGCGGGCATAATGTCATTATGATAGGTCCGCCGGGAGCCGGTAAAACCATGCTTGCTAAGCGGTTGCCCTCTATACTGCCCATGATGAGCTTGCAAGAAGCACTGGAAACCACCAAGATCCATTCCGTAGCAGGCAAACTGGGCGCTAAGGCAGGATTAATAGCCCAGCGCCCTTTTCGTGCACCGCACCATACCATCAGCGACGTAGCCTTAGTGGGTGGTGGTGGTATTCCTCAACCCGGAGAGATTTCGTTGGCACATAACGGTGTGCTATTTTTAGATGAGTTGCCCGAGTTTAAGCGAAGCGTGTTAGAGGTAATGCGCCAACCCTTAGAAGAACGCCGCATTACTATTTCCCGTGCTAAGATAACAGTAGATTTTCCTGCTAACTTTATGTTAGTGGCAAGTATGAACCCTTGCCCATGTGGATACTACAATCATCCAGAGAAAGAGTGTGTGTGCGGTCCGGGAGTAGTACAGCGCTATCTCAACAAAGTGAGTGGTCCGTTATTAGACCGAATAGACCTGCACGTAGAGGTTACTCCCGTTTCTTTTGAGCAAATGACCAGCAACCGCCCAGCTGAGAGCAGTGCCCAAATCCGCGAGCGAGTTGTAAAAGCACGTGCTATTCAAACGGAAAGATTTAAAAACCACCCCGGTATTTATGCCAACGCCATGATGCCTTCGCAAATGGTAAAAGAAATTTGCATTATTAGCAACCCGGGGAAAACATTGCTCAAAACTGCTATGGAGCGCTTAGGGCTTTCTGCCCGTGCCTACGACCGCATCTTAAAAGTAGCACGTACGATTGCAGACCTTGCAGGCAGCCCAGACATTAAAATTGAGCACTTAGCAGAGGCCATCCAGTACCGAAGTTTAGACCGCGAAAACTGGGCAGGCTAACTGCTCAGAATACCGCAGCAGCAATTTGCTTTATCGAGTCGGCGCGGCTCATGGTGTAATAATGCAGACAAGGTGCACCAAACTTGATTAACTCTTTTGACTGCTGAATGCACCACTCTATTCCCACTTGTTTGACTTGTTGGTTATTGCTACATTTTTCTACTTCTTGTACTAACTCATCGGGTAAATCGATATGAAAAACGCGAGGCAGTGTATTGAGTTGTGCTTTGGTAGTTAAAGGTTTCAAACCCGGAATAATCGGAATATTGATACCCATCTGGCGACAGCGGGCTACAAAATCGAAATATTTCCGATTGTCAAAAAACATTTGCGTAACGATGAAGTCTGCTCCCATATCCACTTTCATTTTCAAATAACGCAAGTCAGACTCCATATTGGGTGCTTCAAAGTGTTTTTCTGGATAACCTGCTACGCCTATGCAGAAATCAGTAGGAGTGGCATGCTGTAGTTCTTCATCTAAATAGCGCCCATTGTTCATGCCGATTACTTGCCTGAGTAGGTCGGTAGCATGCTCATGTCCGCCCGGTTGGGGAATGAACACCCCTTCTGACTTAACTGCATCTCCTCGCAACACCAGTACGTTCTCTACGCCCAAATAGTGCAGGTCTATCAGGGCATTTTCAGTTTCTTCCTTGCTAAATCCTCCACAAATAATGTGTGGCACAGCATCTACCTTGTAGCGGTGCATAATGGCGGCACAAATACCCACAGTGCCGGGGCGCTTGCGAACAGGCTGCTTCACGAGTATGCCTTCTGAGCTAACCCTGTAAACATACTCTTCTCTGTGGTAGGTAACATCTATAAAAGGAGGGTTAAACTCCATCAGTGGGTCTAAAACGCGGAAGATGGAATCGATGCTCTCTCCTTTTATGGGGGGGATGATTTCAAGAGAAAAGAGTGTGGTCTTAGCGTTTTTTAGATGCTCGGTAACTTTCACAACAACGACAGATTAAACAGTTAGATATTAGCAAAGTTAGTAGCTTAGGCTTGTAACTTTGTCAATTGCTTTTGCTTTCTTAGTGCCAAACCCGACCCGGGTAGGCGGTGCTTACTTTTTACTGCTCTTAATGCGTTTAGCAGGCGCTTTGGCTTTCCCTTTGCCCGGTCGGAAACCTGTATGTTTTTTAATATGGGCAGTAGAGCGCCCACGAGCACCTGTTGAACAAGAGCTGCTCCCTATTGCTATTATGCTTATACAGCCAACCATTAGTAGCCATATGGCAGTGCGCTTTAACACAAACATATCACTTGACAGGTTGATTTGAACAATATAACAAAGTCAGGGTAAAATACATGCTGCCTACTGGCTGTCAATTTTTTTGTTTCTTTTGCTGCCCAGGTGCAGCAGGCTTACCCGTTACTGGGTGCACACCAGTTACCTTTTTTACTTGCCCCGGCGGTGCGCCATGCGGATGAACTTTGCATCCACCCACAGCCAACACAAGTACGAAGGCTGCCACCCATAGCCATAAATAGCTTTTGTTAATTTTCATAACTTACTCAATTTGCGTAAAAAACAATGTAAAACACTTTCTACAAATTTACCGTCATTTTTAATGTGTATTTTTACCAAATGAACCTCTCTGAAAATATCGGCATCGTGCTTTCGGGTGGCGGAGCACGGGGTATATCGCATTTAGGTGCTTTGCAGGCTATCAACGAGTGGGGGATTCGCCCTAAGCTAATTTCAGGAACAAGCGCTGGTGCCATTGTAGGAGCGCTTTATGCTGCGGGGCAGTCGCCTGCTGAAATTCTCAATTTTATCACCAAGACTAATATTTTGCGCTATTTCAAACCTGCTACCAATTTTACAGGTCTTTTGCGTTTAGAAAAGACTGCCGAGGCGTTTCGCCTATTTCTTGCCGAAGATAATTTTGAGAGCTTGAAGATACCTTTGTTTGTAAATGCTACTGATATTGAGCGAGGCGAAACTGTTTTTTTTCATTCAGGTGAACTCATAAAGCCACTACAAGCATCTTCTTGCATTCCATTTTTATTTGAACCTGTAGAAATTGATGGGCGATACTATATTGATGGCGGCATTCTGAACAACTTGCCTGTTGAACCTTTGGTAGGACGCTGCGACTATATCATTGGCATCCATTCCAATGCTGTCAGCGAGTTGAAAATTAGCAATATGAAGCAAGTCATAGAGCGTACCTTCCACTTAGTTATCAATGCTAACATCACTTCTCGCAAACCTTTATGCCATTTGTTTATAGAGCCTCCCGAAATGGCAGCTTACAAGGTTTTTGATGTAGCCAAAGCGCGTGAGATTTTCGATGTGGGCTACAAACATACGCGGCAGGTACTTGCGCAAGCGGTGCGAAAACTTCAATCTACAATTGCCTGATAAGCCAATACTTGAAACCTTTGTGAGAGAAACTGATGTTGAGAAGGCCAAACCTGTGTAAAAAACAATCCAATTAACTCCTCTTTGGGGTCTATCCAGTAAGAGGTAGCATACATGCCACCCCACCGGAAAATACCTTCCGAGCCTAACAATACCGTTGCTTTGGAGGCATCAATAATTTCAAAGCCTAAGCCAAATTTGGTGCCACGCCAAGTAGTCAGTTCCCCAATTTGGTTGCGCACCATCAGTTCAATGGTTTTGCGACTGAGCAGCTGCACGCCATTGTAGCGTCCGCCATTTAGCAACATTTGGGCAAACTTGGCATAGTCGGTAATAGTGCTACACAAGCCTGCACCACCGCTGTGGTAGGTTTGTGCTCCTTGGGTAGCGTAATCGGCATATTCAGCTGGTTTGGAGTGAGGCATAATTTTGCCGTCTGCTCCTTCCTCGTAAAGACTTACCAAGCGGTCTTGTTTTTCTTTTGGCACATAGAAAAAAGTATCGTTCATATCTAATGGCTGAAAGATACGTTTCCTGAAAAACTCAGCTAAACTCATTCCCGAAACTTTTTCTACCAAATATCCTAATACATCGGTACTAAGTCCGTACGTAAATTGCTCGCCCGGCTCGTGCATGAGCGGCAGTTGTGCTAACTTGGGAATAGTTTGCGACAGGGTAAGCGGGCGAGTGCTGTGAAACTGCGGAATGCCAGCTTTAATTTGCAGCGGATGCCCATAGGGAATACCAGCAGTATGTGTAAGCAAATGGCGTATGGTAATTTCATTCTTTGCTGGTACGGCTGTAAAAGAAGTATCACGACTGTTGATAATCAGTTTTTTCAGCACCTTCGGATTTTTAAACTCGGGTATGAAGTTGGCAATAGGGTCGTCTAATAAAAATTTGCCTTCTTCATATAGCATCATAACTGCCACCGATGTAATGGCTTTGGTCATAGACATAATGCGGAAAATATCGTCTTTGTCTAAGGGGGTTTGCGACTCTGCATGGCGGTAGCCAAAGGCTTTGTGATACACAATTTTTCCTCGACGCGCAATCAGGCAAACAGCGCCGGGAATTGCTTGCTTGGCTACATAATGCTGTACTAACGTATCAATATAGGTAAGGCGATGCGCAAGCATGCCTACTTCATCGGCTGGTGCTACGCTTAGTAGCTGCCTGTTCATAGTGCTTGCGTGGCTATGAGCTGCTTTGTTCACCTGACCGTCTGGGGGTGACTGACCGGTAGGTTTGCAGGAAAATAAAGCTGCAACAATGCTGCAGATACAATAAAGATGCTTGGGTATCATGCTATTGATGTTTGATGGAGGTAATATAATACTTAACAACCCTATTAAGCAATTGCGGCGGCAAGGCACCTTCTGCCAAGATGCGATGATGAAACTGCCGAATATCGAATAAGGTGCCTAATTGGTTTTGGGCTTGTTTACGCAACTGCAAAAGCCATCGGCAACCGATTAAGTATGTGCAACTGTAGGCAGGAAAAAGCAATATATGATGTAATTTTTTGTTGATTTCTGCCATTGGCAGCGCAGTATGCCGCACTAAATAAGTAACTGCTTGCCTGTACGTCCAACCATATAGGTGCATGCCCACATCTACTTTTGCTAAGGCTGCCCGCACCAACTGCCGATGGATGAGCCCACAGCGAAAAGCAGTATTTTCAAAAATAGCTTCTTCGGCTAAAAGTGTTGCAGCGTAGCTGCTCCATCCGTTGGTAAATACCGGCTCGTCCCAGTAGCGGCGAAAGGTAGGCAGTTTGTATTGTTGCCTCTGATATTGGCGTTGCATCAGTCTGCCCGGCACAATCTCTTGCCCTACAAAAGCCATAATTTCAGCCGGCGGAATAGTAGTGCTGTCTGCGGGATTGAACAATATTTTGGGTTCAGTAGGGTGCAACTTGCCCGTAGGTACTAAGTCTTCCAATGCAACAGGTATGCGATATAGCTGATATGCTGCGGTGGGAGCAGTCTCAAACAAATAAATGGCTGCTGTATCTAAATATTGGATAGCTTGCTGAATAGCATGTGCAAAAACTATTGGCGGAGTGGTTTGTGCATTTTGCTGATGCAACTTTTCGTTGAGTTGCCTGTAGGCAGTTTGCCAATCTGGAGCAGGTTTTTTAAGCAGTTTGGTGATTTCATTTTCCAAACTGTCTACTATATGGGTTGTGTATTGAAAAAAAGATTGTGGTGAAATGGTTTTTTCGGCGAAATCATTGAATAGCTTGTAGAATTGTACAGTATCGGCAATAGCGTGCTGAGGGGGCAGAAAAGAATAGCAATCGTATTTGTCCAAATAATTATAAATTGCCTGAAAAGCGGGGTAAACAGATGTTTCCAGCAACAACAGCGCTTCTGCATCGAGCTCCTGCTTGGCATCTCTACCAGTTTCTAACCTTGCTAAATACTTTTTGAACTGCAAGTAAATGGGATTGGAAATAGGTTTCACCGCTAAAAAACGCTCTAATTGCTTTTTGGTAGCAGCAGCAGCAAAACAAGGCAGGTGTTTATTGCATCGGTTGTCTAACCGGAAGGCAGTTTTTAGTGCTTGGGCGGTATGGCTTGTAAAACCTGCCATTAGTTTTAAATATTCAGAAAAGTCTTTGGTGTTGTGTGGAGCTTGTCCTAACAACATGCGTTCAGTAAAAATCAGGTGAATGCCAGAGAAAGGATTGAACGGATGCACAACATCTGTACAGGTATCTGCCATGAGCAGATGCTGGATTTGCCATATTAAAGCATCGGTAGAGAGTAGTTGTTCGGCATTTTGGCGTTCACGTCGGTAGCTCTGCAATATGGCTAAATCGGCTGCTAAATCGGCAGGGGCAATATCTCGCTCACGTAAAGGTGGCTGGGGCTTAAACAAAAAACCTAATCTTCGGGTCTGTTCTGAGGTAACGGCACCTGTTTGCCAAGCTTGGCGTGGCAACATGTAACGAGTTGCTACCCGCTCATAGAAATCTTCTATAGCAAAAGGCTTGTACCAAAATATGCTGATGTACCACAGAAATATCAGAGCAGCTATTGGCAAGCCTATTTTCAACATCCACTTGAATGCAGACATAGGCAAGTTTTGCAAACACTTGCAAATTAATACCTTTGTTTTACATGTGTGGCAACACCCTAACAGCTAACTACTAATCAAGAAAAAGTAACATGAAGAGTATTGTTTTTGAACAACTCGGTCGCCCTGAGGAGGTGCTGCAGCTCAAACAAGTAGCAAAACCCACTCCTGCAGCGGGTGAAATATTGGTAAAAGTAATGGCAAGCCCTGTTAATCCGTCGGATATTATGTTTGTACAAGGTTTGTACGGTTTGCGTCCTCAGTTGCCCTCTGGGGCAGGCTTTGAAGGATGTGGAATAATAGAAGCGGTAGGAGCAGGGGTAAACCTTCCCTTAGGCAGCCGCGTAGCTTTCACTACCATTGGGGCGTGGTCGGAATACGTAGTGGTATCTGCCAGAGCTGTATTTCCACTGCCGGCTACCATGCCCTTTGAAGTAGGTGCGCAAATCTTTGTCAATCCGTTTACTGCTTGGGCAATGTTGCATGCTGCCAACTTACAAGCCGGGCAATGGCTACTACTCACTGCCGGAGGTTCTACCTTTGGTCAATTGGTGATTCAAATGGCTGCTCGAAGAGGAATTCACACCATTTGCACAGTTCGCCGCGATACACAAACAGAACAGTTGCTTGCATTAGGCGCCACTGCGGTTATCAATACCGAGAAAGAATTTTTACCCAAGCGCGTTAAGGAACTTACCAACGGAGCTATGGCAGACTGCTGCTTTGATGCCACAGGAGGCGATTTGGCGGCGTTGGCGCTCAATAGCTTGAAAAACAAGGGGCACATGTGGGTATATGGCATGCTCAGCCTCAAAGAAACGCCAGTAAACAACGGTTTGCTCATTTTCAAAGGACTAACTATTCAAGGCTTCTGGCTAACCGATTGGCTCAATAACGCCCCTTGTGAGGTGCGGCAGCAAGCTGCACAAGAAATTATTAACCTGCTACACGACGGCACCCTTAAAGTACAAGTAGCTGCTCAATACAAAATAGAACAAGCCATACAAGCCGTAACAGCAGCACAACAGGAAGGCAGAACCGGAAAAATTCTGATAACTAACTTTTAAAGCATCTTCAAGTGTTTAAAAAGCAGTGCCTTATAAGTACCTCCTAAGGGAATGTTCTTTTTTTGAATAATTACGGAATCGTCTTCTACCGAGTCTATTTTATGGTAGTTTACTAAAAATGACCGATGAACGCGTAGAAAGTGGGGAGGTAGTTTGGAAGCCATTGCCTTCATAGTAGTGAGCACCAAATATTGCGCTCCCCCTTCCATATGAAATATCACATAGTCAGCCATTGCTTCTAAATACAAAATTTTACTCAGTTGTATTTTAACGTACTGATTGGTGCCCGACTTAATAAAAACATTGTCATCGTCAGCACCTGTATAAACACGCAACTTGATAAAATCTTTTATCTTTTGAAGCGCCGCATGAAACCGATGATAACGCACTGGCTTCACTAAATAATCAACAACACCATACTCAAACGCTTCAATGGCATGTTCAGTTTTAGAAGTAATCAGAACGCATATGATAGGTTCTTTGAGTGTTTGTAGAAGTTCCAGTCCACTCATTTCGGGCATGTCAATATCTAAAAAGAGCACATCGAAATGCTCTTTTTCTATCATTTGCAATGCTTGCACAGGATGATTGGAAACAACCACGTGTTGGAAGTAGTTATCTCTTCTTGCAAACTCAGCAATCAGCTCTGCGGTAATCAAATCATCATCAAGTACCAAACAGCGCATACAAATACAAGTTTTGACAGAAAGATACGCAATATATGGAAGCAAATGAATTTAGTTTGGCATTTTTCAGGGAATCTGCTAATGGTGACAAGCAATTCATGAAATACATCCTCTTGCTAACCGCACGAGAGTTGCAACAATACTTTGAGCAGTTGACAATGGCTGTACAGGAAGGTCATACTGAACAAATAAGACGTGCTGTTCATAAGCTACGTCCTCATTTAGAATCGCTTCAAGCCGTTGAATTAGAAAAGCTCATGAGGCAACTGGCTAATGCCCCCTCACCTCCTTCTGCCGAACTTTTGCAAACCTTTCAGCAAAAAGCTGCTTTACTTTGCAGCATGATTCAGCAAGCAGCCGATCATGAAACGTAGCATTTTAGACAACAGCAAAATACCCTTCCTGGCTATCATAATAGTGTATGTGTCAGGCATTTTTTTAGAAGTGATGGATATAGACGAGGCGCAATATGCTGCTATTGCCCGCGAAATGGCAAGCACTGGCGAATGGTTGCAAGTGAAAGATAGGGGTGAGAATTACTTAGACAAGCCCCCGCTGCTTTTCTGGGTGGCTGCTATCAGTTTCAAGCTATTAGGGGTGAGCAACTTCTCCTACCGGTTCATCCCACTATTGGTTTCTCTATTGGGCATTTACGCTACTTATCGGTTTGCACGGCTTTATTACAGCCAACGAGCTGCCTACAGCGCTGCTCTGATTATTGCCTCCTCAATGGCATTCTTTCTGATGCACCGCGATGTACGCACCGACACGATGTTAACCGGATGGGTAATGTTCAGCATCTGGCAAATTGCAGCATGGCTCAATAGCCAAGCTGCCGGCAAACAGGCAAACTGGCTGTATTTGCTTGGAGGCGGGTTTGGCTTGGGCTGTGCGCTGCTTGCCAAAGGTCCTATTGGTTTGGCAGTGCCAGTATTGGCATTTGCCGCTCATTTTATCTATCAACAAGAGTGGCATCAGTTTTTTCGCCTACAATGGCTATGGTTAATTTTGATAATTGCCCTCATGCTTGCCCCTATGTTATGGGGGCTGTACGCACAATACGGTACCAACGGGCTTTATTTTTACTTCTGGAAGCAGAGCTTTGGGCGTATTACAGGCGAAAATGAATGGGTAAACGATGTAAACATATTTTTTCAAGCCCAAAATTTCCTTTGGAGTTTTTTGCCGTGGGTCATCTTGTTTGTTGCTGGTATGCTATTTCACATTCGCCGCGTAGTAAACAAACAAGCACCGGAGCTCATCTCATTAGGCGGCTTTGTGCTGCCTTTCATAAGCCTTTCTCTTTCGCGCTATCAACTACCGCACTACACGTTCGTTGTTTTTCCATTGGGAGCAGTCTTAACCGGTGTGTACGCCGACTATCTGATGGCAAATGCCAATCAGCCCATATTTAAAACCTTGCGCTTTGTGCAGTCTTTTCTTGGCTTTTTGCTATGTACGGCTGCTTTGCTGCTTGTCTTCTGGGCAACACCTACCAAAGCATGGTGGTTTTGGGCAGGCTGGGTGCTACTATTTTTCTTGTGGTCTTGGTTTTCATTCAATCCGAGAAGCGTTGTGCAAAGCTTACTAGGACCTTCGGTGGTAGGAATGATAACAGCTTGTGCCACGCTCAATGTACAGGTATACCCCGAGTTGTTTCGCTATCAGGCAGGTAGTGCTGTAGGTAATTACATGCTGGCACACCAGCTTCCTGTTGAGCGGCTTTGGGTACTCTCGCGCCTAACCGACAACAACCAAGAACTATTTACGCACTCGCTTGATTTTAAAGTACAGCGAACAGTGCCCAGTTTACAGTCTGCCAGTGATCTGATGCAACACCTTGCACAAGGTACTTGTTATGTTTATACCGACACAATAGGAATGCGCGAGTTACAAGCACTGCCGGCTAAAGTACGAACATTGCAGCGCTTCGAGAAATATCACATTTCCATGCTCACTCCCGAATTTCTCAATCCGCGCACGCGGCAATCGGTACTACAACAAGTATTTTTGGTGGAAGTCAAAAAACAACAATAAGATGAGCATCTTGTTTGACGATTTTAGAAGTTGGAAACAGTATTGCCAAACTACTGGGAAACCACTTTTTGAACCGGTTATAGAATATGAGATTACCCAAAAAGGTGCTACCGAGTCTCATATACGAGAAGGATTGCTACGTGCCTACCGCGTTATGTGTGAAGCCGTAGAAACAGGATTAACTCAAGACATGAGCTCTCGCTCGGGCATGGTACAAAACGGAGGCAAAAAAGTATATCAAAGTCCAGTTACAGTGCTTTCTCCTGAGTTCCAGCGACTTGTGGCGCGTACCTTAGCTGCCAAAGAAGTGAATGCCTGCATGGGACGCATCGTAGCTGCCCCTACCGCCGGTGCATCAGGCATATTGCCGGGCATTCTTTATACCTTGCAAGAACTCCATCAGCTTTCCGATGAAAAAATACTGGAAGCTATGTTAGTGGCAGCAGGCATTGCGCTGATTATTGAGCGCAATGCTTCTATTGCAGGGGCAGTAGGTGGCTGCCAAGCAGAAACTGGCACAGCAGCCGCTATGGGGGCTGGTGCAATTGTGTACGCACTGGGCGGCAATGCAGAGCAAGTTTTTAACGCGGTTGCTATTACAATTCAATGTATGCTAGGACTAATTTGCGACCCCATTGCTGGCTTGGTTGAAATGCCTTGTATTGTGCGCAATGCCAGTGCTGCTGCTATTGCCTACGCCGCTGCACAAATGGCAATTGCCAACTTTCATGCAGTGATTCCCGTAGACGAATGCGTAAGCGTATTAGGAGAAGTCGGTCAGAGCATGGAAAGTCGCTACAAAGAAACTGCTCTTGGAGGGCTTGCTGCCACTCCTACTGGGCAAGCCATTGCACGCCAAGTACTTATTCACGACATCGAGTTACTACCCGATACGGACAATAGCGAACAATCAGATGCTTAGCCAGCCCCAACTAAGACCAAGTGAACAAAAAATTGACAAGAGTTAAGTGTCTGATTGGCATTATTTTAGAGCAATAATTATTTACCCCGACTTAACTATTACAACACCATGTATGCTACAAAACTACTTGCTTGTTTTTTTGTGTTATCACTAACAGTTGCCGCTTTAATTACTCACCAAGCCAAGGCACAAGCAGAAACCATTACCGATGCTGCTAAAACTGCTATCCGAACTGGGGATTCCAAAGAGTTGGCGCGATATTTTAACAGCCTTGTTGAGCTAAAAATTCACGATGCCAACGTAAGTAAAGCCAACTCCAAAGATTATAGCAAAACACAAGCAGAATATATTTTGAGGGAATTTTTTCGCGACAATCCCCCCCAAAGTTTTGAATACATTCACCAAGGGGCTTCCAGAGAAGGCAATTTGCGCTATACTATTGGCAAATACGTATGCCGCGACCGCAACAATAAAGCCGTTTCTTTTCGCGTGTTTATGAAATTAAAGCAACAAAACGGCAGTTTTGTAATAGATGCCATAGATTTCAGCAAAGACGAAAGCCCAGAAAATAACAACTAATCAGCCTACATTCACTATTTTTGCGCTGTGATACCTCCTTACGTAACTCCACATGCGCTCGATCGGCTGATTAGCACCGCTTTTGAAGAAGACTTGGGAACGGGACCTTGCTCCGGCGACCATTCTTCCCTTTCGGCAGTGCCTGCTGATGCAAAAGGCAAAGCCAGACTGCTAGTAAAAAGCGAGGGTATATTGGCAGGTGTAGCCCTTGCCCAAATCATTTTCAGTCGGGTAGGCGATGTACAAATGACTCCACTGATGCAAGATGGCAGTGCTATTCGCCCCGGAGATATTGCCTTTGTTGTACAAGGAAATGCCCGAGCTATTTTAAAAGCCGAACGCTTAGTGCTCAACTGTATGCAGCGCATGAGCGGGATTGCTACCCAAACCCGCCGAGCAGTACAAATGATAAAAGGCTACAAGGCGCGCATTTTGGATACACGCAAAACTACACCTAACTTTCGCATCCTTGAAAAATGGGCTACCTTTATTGGCGGAGCTACTAATCATCGGTTTGGGCTCTACGATATGATTATGCTTAAAGACAACCACATCGACTATGCCGGAGGTATCACCAATGCGGTAAAGGCTGCACAAGCTTATAGGCGCGAAAAAGGACTTCCTATTAAAATTGAAGTAGAAACCCGTAGCCTAAACGAGGTAGAAGAAGTATTGCAAGTAGGAGGGGTAGATGTGATTATGCTGGACAATATGGATGTTCCTACTATGCAACAAGCCGTACAACTTATTGGAGGACGTTGCCAAACCGAGGCATCGGGTGGCATTACATTAGAAGAGTTGCCCCAAATTGCTGCCACAGGCGTAGATTTTATTTCTATGGGAGCACTCACACATTCAGCAAAAATATTAGACCTTAGCCTAAAAGCCTTTTGACTGAGTTGATGAAGACAAATTTCTATCCGATTTATGATTGTTAAAACTAAAAAATTTCAGTTCACCAAAGACCAGTATATCAAATTTGCAATGCTCAACATTGCTCGCGAGTGGTGGTGGGCATGGTTGGTGCCAGCAGCCGTGATGCTTATACCTGTATTTTATAAGGATACCTTAGGATGGTCTATTTTTATAGCTCTGCTGCTTGTAGCGCTTTATTTGCTTTTTTGGTTTATCCAATTCACAGCTGTAACACAACTGGAACAATCTAAATTATTGTTTGAGCGCTTGCGCTACGAAATTGATAGCCGCAACATTAGGGTAATGAAAAATGACAAAGAAGGCTTTATTATAGAGTGGAATAAAATTTTGCGGGTAGAAAAAAAGAAAAAAGGATTTTTATTCGTACTATCCAAAGCACAATTTTTATATTTCCCCTACGATGTTTTTCAAGGCGAGCAGTCTGTTAAATTACTCGAAACTATCTTAAAAAGAAAAAACCTGCTCGTGGGCTACAAGAAAGCCGTAGAACCCGCAACAGCCTGATGCCATGCAAGTCATAAAAGTGAGAACGCCTCAAAATGTAACCATAGAGTACAAGCTGGCAAGCCTTGGAGACCGACTACTTGCCCATTTGTTCGATATTGTCGTAATTTCAGCGTATTTTATTCTACTCTTTTACCTTAATGAAGTTTTGCTCAACAATTACATCCTCGAAAACGAATGGCTGTTTATTGTGGTCATTTTGCCATGGTTTTTCTATGACTTATTGTGTGAAGTGTTCATGGAAGGACAAAGTTTTGGCAAAAAAATCATGAGAATTAAAGTAGTGCGGCTAGACGGAGCAGCTGTTTCACTGGGCAACTATCTACTCCGATGGCTTTTAGGAATGATAGAACTCCGAATACTAGGTGGCTTGCTAGCTATGTTTGCTATAGTTATGAGTGGGAAAGGGCAACGCTTAGGAGATATGGCGGCTGGCACGGCTGTGGTGCGTATACAAGAGAATATAAAGCAAGCCTCACTTACCAGATATGTATCATCGGTAAATCAGCCCCTAAAATATCACCAAGCAGCGCAATTATCTGATCAAGATATTAGCATCTTGAAAGATGTAATTGCCACTTTTAATCGCACAGGTAACAAGGCATTGGTGGAAGCAGCAGCTGCAAAAGTATTGTTGGTGATGGGAGTAGATGGTTTTGATGAAAAAAATGCTTTTGAGTTTGTCAAACAAGTACTAGCCGACTATCATCGGCTGGTTAGCAACCAATAGCTGCTGGACGCAAGCAAATCAGTATGCCTATGAAATATATTTGTTTCCTTCTCATGGTAGCAAGCATGCTACTAAGTTGGGGCTGTCGGAGTACTGTGCAAGTAGAATTTGCACAAACCTTTACCTCCGAAGGGATACTGGCTGCTTGCAACCTAGCCCGACAAAAAGACCGCAAAGCCAAAAAAATATTTCCGCGTGCTGTGAAAGCCATGCGGAAAGCTCGGCTAACAGGATTTGAGCCCGACAGCATTCGCCGCATGATGATATCGGTGCAACAACTACCCGATAAGTTGCACTATTCTAACGTAGCAACTTCTTTAAAGTTTTCCGAGAAAGATATTGTAGTGGTATACGCTGAGCGATGGCGTAACTTGGAGATGTGGGTGTTTGCTTTACCTGCCGAGTTAAATCCGAAGCAAGTTGACATTCCACTGATAGCCTTTCCTAAGCATGATTTGGAAAAAGCTATCGGCAAAAAAATTTCTGTTCGATACAAAACTGTCAGTGAATACGATTTTAACCAAGGTTTTTGGTAATTTAATCGTAGTAGGTGTACTGGTACACAACCAATTGCCTTCCTTGTCCTTTTTCATCTAACACTGTAACTCGTGTGAGCAAATTATCTTGAAATGTTTTGACTTCCTCCACATCAAATGCATTTTGGTAGTAAGTGCGCCATATTTCTATTCGCTCTCGTTCGTTAGGGTAGCGATAAAGTATTTCGTGGCTCATCATCCATGCCGCCTCGTCTGAGGGTAGGTACCAACTTTTAAAATGGCTAAGGCGCCCCACTTCGTCATAAATATACTCCCGACGCGTAATAGCGCCGTCTGCTGAGGGTTGTTCAAAAGACTCTACTTTTCTGCCACTTAGGCTATCGAATTGTGCTTGGTAGGTCATGCGCTTTTGCTGAGGTGCATTGGCAGCGTACACATACCGAGTAGTGAGACTGTCGTAGCGATTGTATTCAAACTCTTCTACCTCGTCAGTTTGGCTGTCAGGCTGCTGAGGATAACGCCGGTCGTACACTATGGTACGCGTTTGCGTGCGCAACAACAAACCCTTGGGAGAGTAGGTATAGCGCGTGTAAGTAATAATGGAATCAGCTGTTTGGTTGGGCATTGTCCAATACGACCAACTGGCAATCAGTTTGCGTGCTGCATCGAGCGTGTCGCGCCGCAGGTAGGTGCTGCCTGCTACCATCTCTCGGCTTTGCACTACTACTACATTTGGGGCAGGATAGCTATATACCAATGTTCCATTCCAAACATTTTCTCCACACATTTGGTAAGACTGCACAAGGCGATTTTGCTCATCGTAGCTATATGTCATTTCACAATGCAAATCGGGCTGATAGGCATATAGCAAATTTCCTTGTGGGTCGTATTGCTCATGAAGGATGAGACGACTGGCTATACCATCGGGCTCTTTTTGAAATGCTTTTCGCTCTTTTATCTTCTTTTGAGCCAATGTAGCAAAGCAAACAGCAAGAACACAGTAGGCAAGCAATAAGTAACGCATAGGGTATCGGGAGTATTTCTTGCATTCAAGATACATTTTTGCTGCGAAAATACCGTACTTTTGTTCTCTATGCTGCCCAAGAAAGGTATTTTGTGGTTTGTTTTACTTTGCTGGCACCTTGTTACACAGGCTCAAAATAATAAAGCCATTATAGACAGTTTAATGCAAATACTGCCTACTGCCTCCGACACCACGCGCGTTAATCTGCTCAATCAGCTTGCCTTTGCTGCATCTAGTAGCGAACCAACAGCTTCGTTTAAATATGCCAAAGAAGCCTTGGAGTTAGCGCGGCAACTGAATTTTCAACGCGGAGAAAGTGCAGCTCTGGGCATTATTGGTACGTTTTACGAGCGCTTTGGCGACTATGCTCTGGCACTGGAGTACAAGTTGCAAGCACTCAGAATTAGCGAACGAATCAACATCCGCTCTTCACTGGCAAGAAGCTACAACAGCATCGGCATCTTGTATTTTCGTCAAAAAAAATATGAGCAAGCACTTGAATACTACCAAAAAGCACTACAACTGGCACAAGCACAAAATTTACAGGAAGCAGTAGCCGTTTATCTGCTTAACATAGGCGAGGTATATCAGGAAATGGGCGATTATGCCAAAGCCATCGCTTATGAGGAAAAGTCGATGAAAATCAGTCAGTTAGACCCTAACATGCAAGATTGTATCGCCTTTTCACGGGGGATTATCGGCAAGTGTCAGCTTGCTCAAAAACAATACAAACAAGCGCTTGCTAATATAGAAGCCAGCATACGCATTTTCCGCAGCATAGACGACCAAGCAAGCGTAGCCGAATATCTGATTCAACTGGCAAAAGTACATCAACGCCTCAAAAATAACTTGCGGGCTATTGCAGCTCTGCAAGAAGCTATTGCAATTAGCCAGCAGTTGCAAAATAAAATTTTTGAAAAAGATGCTTGTCAAGCACTTGCAGAAGTGTATGCCTCACAAGGCAATTTTAAGGAAGCCTTTGAGTATCAGCAACAATACCTTAGGCTATATGAAACCATCTTTAACGAGAACAGCGACCGCCGCATGTTACAGATGCAAACCATCTACGAAGCTGAGAAAAAGCAGGCGGAAATAGAGATTTTGCAGAAAGACAAACAACTCAAAGAAGAAGAAGCACGCATTGCTCGCATAGCAAGTTACTTCTTTTTGGCTCTCGTACTAATGAGTGGAGTGCTATTAGGTGTTGTGATAAGAAATAACAGGCAAAAACAACGTGCTAACCGCTTGCTCGTAGAAAAAAACAATGAAATTGCTCAAAAAAATATGGAGCTGGAGCAACAAAAAGAAGAGTTGTTAGCACAAAGCAGCCTTGTAGAAGAACAAAATAAAGTGTTGCAGTTGCAAAACGAAGAAATTCAAAACCATCGCAATGCTATCACTGCCAGTATTAACTATGCCCAACGCATCCAAACTGCTTTGTTGCCAAGCCGCGAATTGTTGGTGCAGCACTTAGGGGAGGCTTTTGTTTTTTACAGACCACGTGACATTGTCAGTGGCGACTTTTACTACTTTGCCGTAGTAGGACAAAACCAAAGTGTGATAATTGCTGCCATAGATTGTACTGGGCATGGGGTACCTGGTGCACTGATGAGCATGATTGGAAACGCTATACTTAACCAATTAATTGAAGTGCAAGGCATGAGTGCGCCACCGCAAATTTTAGAAGCGCTACACCAAAAAGTGCGCATCATGTTGCGACAAGATAGCAGTGACAATCGGGACGGAATGGATATCGCCCTTTGTACTATTGATACCCAAGTTCAACAATTATATTTTGCCGGTGCTAAAAGCGATTTGTATGTGGTTCATAACAATACATTAACAGTCATTCGGGGAGACCGCCTCAGCATTGGCGGCTATCAACCCGAAGTAAAGCGTGATTTTACTTGTCACCCCGTGCCTATTTCACCGGGAATGCGCTTTTATTTAACCACCGACGGATTTAAAGACCAATTTGGAGGTGATTTGCAGAAAAAATTTTCCGCCAATCGTTTCAAAGAAATGCTGATGCAAGTGCAAGTCTACCCCATGCACGAGCAAGAGTACGTAATTGCCCAAATTTTTGACAATTGGAAAAATGGACAGCCACAAACCGACGATGTATTGGTAATTGGCTGGCAGTGGAAAGGCGCATAAGCACTGAGCAGCTTACCTGTACATGGCGTGTGTACTCTTTCTTCACCAAACAAATATCTTGTTAGGCTTTACATCTTGTCTATGGTACATACATTGGCTTGATAACCAGTTGCTTATAGGTAATACATCAAAGAGCCATGCAACGGCAGGTTGCAAACTATTTTCATAGGCTACAGGATGAACAGGATGCGACCTTATGCCATGTTGGTTGGGTAGGGATACGAACAACGATAGCATGCAATAGCAGGGCACTCATTGCAATTTTTGCAAGTGCTCAACAGCATTACTTACACTAATCTTGCTGTACTAACCTAATCAGGTATTGTCCATATCCGCTTTTAAGCAGCGGTTCAGCTATTTTTAGTAGCTGTTCTTTGTCAATAAAGCCCATTTTGTAGGCTACCTCTTCAATACAACCAATTTTCAGCCCTTGGCGCTCTTCTATCACTTGTACAAATTGCCCCGCCTGCATTAAGGAGTTGAACGTACCTGTGTCTAACCATGCTGTACCGCGTTGCAATATTCCTACTTTCAGCTTCCCTCTGCGAAGATATTCCTTGTTGACATCGGTAATTTCATATTCGCCGCGTGCAGAGGGTTGTATAGCAGCAGCAATTTCTAACACAGAGTTGTCGTAGAAATACAGTCCCGGCACGGCATAGTTAGATTTGGGCTGTTTGGGCTTTTCTTCAATTGAAATTACGTTCATAGATTTATCAAATTCTACTACGCCATATCGCTCTGGGTCGGAAACATGGTAAGCAAATACAACGCCGCCATCGGGGTTGTTGTTGGCTTGTAACAATGCTGACATACCAGCACCGTAAAAAATGTTATCGCCCAGAATTAGAGCAACCTTATCGTTGCCTACAAACTCGCGCCCAATCACAAAGGCTTGTGCCAGTCCATTAGGAACCGGCTGCACGGCATACTCAAAGCGGCACCCTATTCGGCTACCATCACCCAATAAGCGGATGAAGGCGGCTTGGTCTTCGGGGGTAGTAATAATTAATATTTCACGGATGCCCGCTAGCATTAGGGTTGAAAGCGGATAGTACACCATAGGTTTGTCGTAAACAGGTACTAACTGCTTACTTACTGCCATGGTGATAGGGTACAAACGTGTGCCAGACCCTCCGGCTAATATGATTCCTTTCATGTTTGATTGAATAAAAATGGCAGAGGATACAATCCCCTGCCAAAATTAGCAACAAATTGGGCATGGCATCAAGTGGCGCCTATTCTATCACCAGACGGCGGGTGATAATTACCGGCTTTTCAAGGGTAGCATGGCTCACTTCTAAACGATATAGATAGACTCCCGAGGCAAATGATTGGGAGGTATTGCGCTGCCATGTATATGTGTGAAAGCCAGCATGGTAAAGGTTGCATTCACTCAGCATTTCTTGCCCCATGCTATTGAAAAGGCTGATGCGCACTTGTGCTCCTTCTAAGCGGTCGGGAAGGGCAAAGTCTAAGTGAGCTTGGTTGCGAGCAGGATTGGGATACACTTGTACAGAAAGCTGTTCTGGATTCATTTGTTTCTGAACAAAATCCCAGTTGCCGTAAATGATGCGGAAGCGATGAACACCCTGCTCATTGCGGAACGTATAGCGATTGGTTTTGCTCATGTCTACATAGCGCTGTGTCTCGCGGTCGTACAAGAATAGCATAGCGCTGTTTCCAAAATAGCTATTGTCCCATTCAATAGACGTATGGCTACCTACCCGGTTGGTTTCTACGGTAAATTCCCAAACGTACTGGTTAGTAGTTGGCACGATGTCTTTGGTGAATTTAGGATAGAAGTATTCAGGATGCAGAAAATTCACTTCTAAGTAGTCGGCAAAGCGAGGCAGCGTCATATCGTCGTAGTCATCTTTGAGTTCAGCAGCATCTGGACGCATGCCAAAACCGGCTAAGGTATTGCTTAGCTCGCCATGGCGCACGTGTAGTTGCACTTCCCATTCATTGCTGCCAATAGGGTTTCGCAGCGTAGGAGGCTCGTTGGCTTCTACTCTGCCGCTATTGATGTTTCGGTTTTTCAGCACTGGAATGTTCAGGCTTAGTGCGCGGTCAGCAAATACAAAACCACCGCGGAAACGACGCAGCACGTCGTCGTCGCGGAAGTTGCCATCGAAAGTGCGCAACCTACCCAGTCCATTAGGGTTGTTATTAGCAGCACGTACATCTGCCCAAGAAATGTTAAAGTTGTACGGAGAAGCAATCTGATTCCATCCTTGTTGCAAATTCATTACAAAAGGATTGGCTTGGTTATTGCGTGCGCCGTCGCCCGGTCCGGTGTCAATGCTGTTGGAAGTGGCTGCCCAAGGTTCTCGCACAATGAGCCAGTAGCCTTTACCGAGTACAATGTTGCGGAACCCCTGTGGGTACTCGAGGTTCTGACCATTGTCATAGTGAAACAATCGCCAGCGTTTGTTGTCGGGTTGTCCTAACTCGTTTTCGAGTACGGCAAGTGCGTCGCGATTGTCTAAATTGAGCGGCACAGAGATGATTTGATAGGCTTGTTGAGTATCGCCAAAGCGAATGTCGGGAATTTGCAATCCGCGACTGCTTGAATAGCGGACATAGGTATAGCCTCTTGGCGAGCGGGTCATATTACCGGCTCGGTCGGTTACTTCAAAGTAGTACTCTACGCCCAACTCATCGAAATCGGAGCTGGCAATAAAGGCTCGATACACATTGTCGGTTAGTACAGCATCGCGTTGGCGGAACGAGTTGTTATCCTGTGTAATGCCTTTGAAAAAGCACACTACGCGCTGAATGCCTACGTTGTCGGTAGCGGTGATAGTAGGGGCTATGGACTCAATGGTTTGGCTTAAATCTAATACAGTGGGAAAGTTGGTGTTGGTAATGGTAGGAGGGATATTGTCAATAGCAATGCTGAAAGTACCGTTGCTCAAGCCAAAAACAGCACTGTTAGTAGCTACGGAAACACGTACGCGATAGTTAGTGCCCAAAGGAAAGTCGGTAGTAATTAAACGGTTAAAGGTGCCGCTGTTTTCTACACTGTTGGCAATTTCGCGCACCAAAGTACCATCGGCAGTAACTAGTTCTATGCGGTGCAATAGGTTGCCTACATTGCTCTGCCAAACGATGTTGTAGGAAAGGGTACGGAACCACACATCGCCAGCTGCAGGTGAAGTAACAGTGATTTGTGGGCGCGTAATGCGAAAATCGGCGTTGCTGTCATCAAAGAAGGCAGGTGCTCCTGCTGCACTGATGCGAATTCGGTAGTCGGTACCAGTTACTAAGTTATCGGGCAAAGTCCAGTTGAACGTGCCGCCGGTTACAGCAGTAGCAATATTTTGCAGTACGATGCCGCCTTTCAATAAGTCAATGCGCACTGCTCCGCCGTTGAGGTTGTCTTGCCAAACAATGTTGTAGCGGAAGTTATTACTGAACCACGCTTCACCTCCATTAGGCGATATAACCGTAATAGAAGGACGTGTAAGAGTGAAAAAGGAGAAGTTTTCTGTAAATACAGTCTCATCGTTAAGGTTAGTAATACGAATGCGGTAGTCGCTTGCAGGCGGTACGTCGGTAGGCACCGTCCAGCGGAAAATATTTCCTGACACATTATTGGCAATATTGCGCAGCAGTACACTACCTCTAAATAGGTCTATGCGCACATTGCCGGGCAGGTTGCTTATCCAAGTAATATCGTAGGCATAGCCTAAGAATAGCTCTTGCCCTCCTGTGGGATTGGTTAAAGCAAATTGTTGGTTGAACAGGCGGAAGTCGTTATCGCTTACATCAGAAGCGCGATTGTCGTCTGTACGGATGCGAATGCGATAACCTTCTGTACCCATTCCTAAGGTAGTGGAGGCAATCCAGTTGAAGCTACCTTGCGTAGCAGGAACACCCGGATTGATAACTCCGAGCAGCACATTGTTTTGCAACAGTTCAATAATCACATTGCCCGAGGTAATATTGGTTTGCCAGCGGATAGTAAAAGTAGTGCCGCGCACAATTACTTCGCCACCGTTAGGTGCTGTAACGCGAATGGTATCGTTGTTGGCAATGGTAAAATTGTTGTCGCTCAAATCGCGTAGCATAGAGTCTAGTACACTTCTAACGCGTACGCGGTAGTTATTGCCCAAAGGAACATCTGCCGGAACAGTCCAAGAGAAGGTACCACTACTGGGTACGTTTTCGGCAATGGCACGGAAGAAATTACCGGCTCTGAACAAGTCTATATTGACATTTTCGGGGATATTGTCTGTCCAAACAATATTATGGTTGCGGGTGCGGAAGAAAGTTTCGCCACCGTTGGGAGTTTGTACAGTAATGACAGGGTCGCCTAAAATCTCGAAATTGGCATCACTCTCGTCGCTGGAGCTGTTAGCGTTGAAGGTAATGCGGATACGGTAGTTGTTAGCAGGCGTAACAGTAACGGGAATGAGCCAGTTTAATGAGCCGCTATTAGGGATACCTGCGGCTATATTTTGTATCAGCGTGCCGGCGCGAATCAAATCAATCGTAACAGTACCGCCTAAGTTGCTTTGCCATGTGATAGGGTACGTGCGCGTGCGATTGAATACTTCGCCACCGTTGGGAGAAGTTACGCGCCCAAAAGGTCCGCTGATGGTAAAGTTTCCAGAAGTAGCGCTGTATTCAGGTGTTGTGCCAATACTCACTATTCGGATGCGGTAGTCGTCGCCGTCGGGTAGTGTGTTGGCTACTGTCCATGTAAAAGTTCCTGCCGAAGCAGCTACACTAGTTGCCAATACAGTAGTGGTTGTGCCTCGCAACAACTCAATTCGCAAATTACCGCTGAGGTTAGTTTCCCATGTAATAGTGAAGTTAGCACCTTTCAGTATGCTGGCTCCGGTAGTAGGAGTATTGAGTATCAGGAAGTTGCCAATCAAAAAATTAGGAGAAGTAATAGTAGCGGTGGGGTCAGAGTTGTTGGTCAATCGGATTTGATAATCATCGCCATCGGGCAAGGTATTAGGCACTGTCCAGCTAAATGGCGTAGTGCCTGTGCCCGTGCTGATAGTGGCAGTAAATACGCCTGCTTTGAGCAACTCGATACGAAAATTGCCAACAATACTGGTTTGCCATTGAATTTGCTGGGTAGAACCTCGCTGCCATTTCGAAGCAGCAGTGGGAGAGATGATTCTCAACACGCGTCCAATCATAAAATCGTCTGCACTAACGGCGTTAACAAAAGGGTCGGCTACACTGCTAATGCGGATGCGGTAAGTATGGTCGTCGGGGAGGGAAGCATCTACGTTCCACAGTTCTGAGCCGTCGTTAGGGGTAGAAGAAAACAAGATAGCCTGCACGGCATTGCCACGCAACAATTCTATGCGCACATTTTGTGTTGCAGGCAAGTTTACACTTGTCCATGTTATCAAGTATGCACTGGGTTTAGCAATTGCCTGTCCACCGTTAGGTAGTGTAACGCTGATGCTTCTACCACCTGTAATGCTAAAATTATTGTCGCTTTGGTCGGTATCTGCCGAGGCTGTTGCCCGGCGAATCCGAATCCGGTAGTCGTTACGAGTAGCAATAGTAGCAGGAACGTTCCACACAAATGGGCTTGCCGTGATGCTGCTCGGCGTGAGAGTTTGGTACAGTTCGCCTCCAGCGAGCAGTTCCAGCACAAAAACATTCTCGGCAGGGTTGCTGGCAGGAGTAAACGTAAAAGTAATGTTTACAGTACTTCCTGCAGCAATGCTTTCGCCACCATTAGGCGAAGTGATGGTTACAGGTTGGGCAAATACCCATGCAGGCAGCATCAGATATGCCCAACATAACATTTTTTTGAGGAGTCGATTTATCATCATAATCTTAACACGTTTATTGCAAGGTGTAGTATGTGTTCAAATGGATAGATGATTTATTGTCCTTCGGGCAGAGGAGGTTCGGGCAATGCTTTTGTTTTGGGTTTCGCAAGTTGGATGCCTAAGAAAGCCAAACCGGCAGCCAGCACCAGTCCGCCGGCTATCCAAATAAATTTTCGTTTGCTTTTACTATCCGATTTGATTGTTAATAAATTGCTCTTGCCATTTACATCAACATCGCTGATGGATCTGATGACTAACCGATAGCCCCCACCTTTGGGAAAGTTGGCGGGCACACTCCAAGCATAGCTGTTGAGTCCTTTCCGGCTCGGAACACGGTACTCGATAGTAGCATAGAACAATTCGCTCTTGTACAGGTCTATCTGTACCGTATCGTTAAAGTTGCAACTCCATGTGATAATCTGTTCTTTGCCAGTAAAAATGACGCTCTGCGGTTGCTCTATTCGGATGGTTTTGAGCGTATCAGCAGCATGCCGAGGATACGGCACAGCAGCATTTGCAAACAGAGTATAACTGGAGACTAACATCCCGCATGCTAATACAAAAAGTTTTTTTTTCATGGTTTTGCTTGTAGAAATAAACTTGTGTAATCATTTACATTCCCTAAGTTACGATGCTGAAAAGTAAAAAGATGCACTACTGCTGCATTTCTATACCATTTTCGAAGCGTTTTTTGACAATTTCACTGCCATCGGTATCGTAATAACGCCAGATTCCATCCGCTTTATCATTGCGATAGCGTCCGCGCACTTTGATTCTTCCATTAGGATGATACTCTCGATAGTCGCCGTGTTTAAATCCGTCGCGAATTTCTATCTCGCGCTTTTTGACACCATTAGAGTAATATTCCACCTGTACTTTGGCATGCAGGTCGTTGATGATAACATCTGCACTTCCCGATTCTGTTTGTTCCTCTAAGGAGTCTGTATTTACAGTGTGGCTAATGGCAACAAAACTGGGAGAGGTGGCTTGCGGATTGAAACGTACCCACAGCCGAGTATCGAATGTTTCCTCATCTCCAATAAGCTGCAGCCCAATGTGCTCAAAGCAATTGATGTAAGCTTGATTGGCATTCATGGTCGCCCAAGTAGCAGGCGAAACCATAGAACGCATAGTAGGAAACAGCACTGGCATCTGAGCATATATAAAAATGTTACCCGCTCGCGAACATTGGTCAATTAGCTCATTAAATCCGGGCAGTGCCGACAGGGTACGCCCTGCTTGGTAATTATCAATAATGTTTTTAAGGGTTTGCGGATGATTGCTGAACACTACATAGTCTTCTATGTAAGTGAAGTAAGGACGCTCCAATTTTTTGAAGAGTTTTTCTAAGAATAGGCGGAAAAAAAACTTAACTGTCAGGTATTTGATAGGATAGCCTTTGTATTCGGTTTCAATCAGCTTGAGCGGAGTTCGTTTGCGGATTTGTTCGCCTACCAAATCTAATTTTTCGCGCCCAATTGACTCATCTTTTGCTTTAATGAATACGGCATAGTCTTTTTCGCTACGTCCGCTTTCAGGTAGCAGTTGGGCTATTGCTACTTCTTCACCAATCCAATCGATAAAACTTTCGCGAAAGTTCAATTTGAGAAAGCGTTCTATTTGCTGCACATTGCGCTGGTAGTCGCTCCATGCAGCGGCATTTTCCTTGTATTTTTGTTCAAAAGATTGGTAGAAAACAGCAAAATCTTTGCAAGTAAGCGTCAAATAGTTGGCTGTTTGCTGTGGCAGCAATTCGTGTACCGACATGCGCCCCTGTCCAGCTTGTAGCAAGGCGCGATAATAAGAATGTATCGAGTCGGGTAGATTGGTTAGCCCGCTCAGCTGCAGCCAGTCATCGTTTTGAATGTAGATGTTGCTTCCTGTAAATGCCAACTCCTTGCTAATGCCGTCTAGAAAATCGTTGGAAGGCATGTAGCAGCGAAAGTAATCGTCTAAGTAAGCATAGTTGACAAATAGCTTGAACAGCCCACTGTCCGATGTTTTGCTATTTACTTGCACAAACTTTTGGTTTTGTAACAGCTGCGGGCTTTGGCGCTGCAAGAGGGCATTTTCTACCAGTTTGCCCTGAAAAGAACAGAGCAATAGATTTTCTACAAAAGCTACTGCAATTAACGCTCCCGACTTCCGATTGCGAAACTCGTAGATAGCCGTGCCTTCAAACTCGCGTTTGGCAAGGTTAAAGCCCGGGAAGGGGAGCCCTACTAAGTATTCTTGCAAAAAAGTAAGCCGTGCAGCGCTTTCTAAGTCCACTACAAATAAAAAATCGTAGTCCATAGGCTTGTACACGTGTGCCGAAACAGATACCTGCCGCGACCCTAATAATTTGAACAGCTCGTTGTTTTTTTCAATGATAGAGTCTAACTCATTAGCTCCCTGAGTCAGAGCAGCAAAGTAGGGCTGTTTGCGCAGATGGTGCCAAATGTTGCTGCGGCTAATTTCTCGCCAACTTGCTATTGGTTCATCGGTTTGTATGATAAATACTGCATCGGCAGGCACTAAGCTAATGGCAGGTAAGTTCCCTATTCTCTGTCCGATGTAATACCAACCTACATATAACAGGCAAGCTATCAAAATAAGCAAAACAACTACTTTACGCATGGCTCAATAAGGCAGCTAAATTTCGATGCGCTTTGCCATAGTTACTCCACCAGAAGTACGCAGCAACAGGCAACAGCACAGGCACTATACAACTGCCAACAAAAATAAAATGATGTACTATAAAGGGTTCTAACGAGCGTGCTTCGGCGTACAAAGCATATTTCGATAAAACAGCATAACTCATGTAAGCCCCTGTTAGCAGCATGCCCAGTAAGATGAATCCAGCTTGCAACGGGTGGCAGAAAAGTATGAGCAACCCAAAAGGGGCTGCTCCAATAAGGGCAGCTATACAAGCATATTTGATTTTCCGCCACAAAAAACGGCGCGCTTGCATAGCTCCTTGCAGTTCTAACCATATACGCGGCTCGCAAACAAAGTAAAAATAGCCAACTATTATCAGGTAAAATAGCCACAGAGCTACTTGCACCACAAACGCCCAATAGAAAAGCGCTGCCAGTATCCATATTGCCAGTACTATCCATCCATGTTTGCGCAGCCCTGCTTTCCACTCGTACATATGAGCGGGTAACCAGCTAAGCAAATGCAATTGCTCCCATTTTAACAAGGCGAATACTTGTATGTAAGGTAACACGCCTATCAGTATCAACCAAGCCAACAGACCTTGCCAATACGCCTCAGCTGTCATACCAATGCAAAAAGGTAATGAGAGCAACAGGTACTCAGTGCGCATCAGCCATGCCCAGTGAGGGGTGAGTGTTTGTAGGAAAAAGCGGTCGTTACGGCTTGCATGTAGCCCAGTAATAATGATTGCCATTGCCAACAGCCATGCATGCGGGTTTTGGAAGGCAACTAGTCGGAAAACTGCCCAAATTATTAATGCAACCAACAACAATAGGCGCCACCAGCCCACTTCTAACAAACCGCGACCAATGGCTAATATTCGCAAATACAAAACAGTTTTGAATAGCAGTAGCATTGTCTCATTAGTTTTGCCCGCAAATTAGCATTCCAATAAGGTAAATTTTGCCGGTTGGCTTGCTACTGCCAATACTAAAAATTGAGAATACCTAAGCGAATAAGTCCTGCTATAAGTTCTGTACCTGCCAAAAATAATCCTATTCCCAGTGCTTTATGTTCGGGTCGCAGCCTTGCAAAACTTGCAGGCAGAGCCGTCACACTTGCAAAAGCCATAGCTACTACAAATGCAATCAGTGCAGCAACCAACAAATATGTAGGCAAGGGCATAAAAAAAGTAATTATTAACAGCAAAGCTAAACTCACAACAGGTATAAATGCCCTTTGCTTACCCCAACGCACAACTGCCATGCCTGCAAAAAATGCCAGTATAGCGGCTACTGCCAGTATTGTAGCGGCTAAGGTATTCCCGTCAAATGCCATTTGCCGAACGAACTCCAAATTAGGCAGCACTTCTTGCACAAATGCCATACACGCACCTAACAAAACCCCATTAAAAAATACTATGGTAAATGCTGAACGATTGACTTTCGGGGCTAAGCGGTTGTCAATTGTGCTGTCTGAATGCCTACTCCTTATGCTACTTCTGTAAAAAATGCCGCTTATAAAAATCAAAATACCACCAGCTGCAAAAGTGATAGGGGCGCCAATAGCCTGAGCAACAGGTACTATTACTGGCTCAAGTGCATATGCCAAATCGGTAAATAAGGTAAGCAGCCCCACTGCTACAGGCATCTTTTCTGCCGAAACCATATCTTCCAACCCTGCTAATGCAGGTGCATGGAAAATATTCATGGCAATTAGCCAAAGTACCACTAATATGGGAAACAGCCATCGGAAAAAGCCTTCTGGCGAAATAGCAATAGTGGTTGCTACACTCATGAAAATCATGGCTACAATACTGATACCAGCCATGATAACGGGCAAACTGCTACCTCCCTTGGCGCGATAGTGGTCGCCAATACTTCCTGCCCATGGTGGCACTACCAGCAAAATAATAGCTTGTACAGTAAGCACAAACGAACCGAGGTGTTCAAACCCGAACTGTCGGAGCAGGGGCTCTTGAAAGTTGTGATAAGCCATCCAGCTAATAGCAATAGCAGCGCTTAGCAAGGTAAGAGCAATTACTTGCGACCAGCGGATTGTTGTTGCTCCAAACAGATGCTTGGTAGGAAGAGCAGAGAAAGTGGTTCCTGTGGTAGAAGTTGCCATGGTTTGTTTTTGACAAAATATTAAAACATTCCGACGGTAGTAAAGTGAACAAGGGGACATGTAAGTTATACGCCTTTTTTTGTCAAATGTTGCAAAGTTTGTTCACTAACAAGCTCTTAACTTTTGCATAGCTTGCTTGCTATCGAACCTCCAGCAAATGTCCCTTACTGATACCCAAATTGCCCACTCCGTTTGTACCTTGAACCACATAGCGATAATGAGTAGCGTTATCAGCCGTGTAAAAGCTAACTTTTGCCTTACCTGTGATACTGTCGGTTTGAATAATTGGCTGCCAAAAGAGCGTAGTGCGAAGGTCGGGTTTGGCAGCGTTGGGTTGTGTAGTATAATCTGGCACAAAAAATTCGCGAGCCTTATAGTAAGCAGCTTCTTTAAAATGGAATATCCCGGGCAAGGGATTCGCATCAGTACTGTGATTGCCTCGCTTAGTGATAATGTTGATAACGCCATTGGCACCATTTGCACCGTAGGCGGCTGCACCAGCTCCTTTCAATACTTCTATGGCAGCCACATCGTTAGGGGAAATGCTACGTGCTGCCGAAATATCGCTCATTGGCATGCCGTCAATAAGCAATAGGGGAGTTGTGCCACTAGTAATAGAATTGATACCACGAATTTGCACAGTTGCATTGCCAAACTGGTCAACTCCTACAGTAACGCCTGCCACGCGCCCCTGCAAAGCCTGCAGAACGTTGCCAGAGGGAGCAGCTCGGGCAAAGTCGATGTCTTTATAAGTCAAAATAGCATCAGGGGTTACCAGCATGCTGCCTTGAGTAATCTCTTGCTCAGGTTTCATACGCGTATCTTTAATTACTACCTCTTGCAGATAGCGTTCGGCAAGTCCGTCGTAGGCGCGGTTTGCCTGTGTTTGTTTCCGCCAGTTTTCTAAGTAAGCCATAGCAGCACCTGTTGGCTGTAATGCATAGCGCAAAGGACTAACAGCAGGATAACTACGAGGCATAAGTGCCAACTGTACATCGCGATTGCCTTTTGCTGTACTTGCCTGAATGGAAAACTGCAACGAATCGAAAAAGTCAAGGTCAGTAAGGGTAAACCTCCCTTTTTCATCGGCAGTAAGCTGAATGGTTCTCCCTACAGGTTTTTGAAACAATACTGTTATTTTAGCATCGGGAACGCCCACTCCCTTCTTATCACGCACCTGCCCACTAATAGAAAAAGTTTGCTCAATCGGATGTTCGTAGCGCATCCCCTCAGGTTGCAGTATTTTTTTCCACACAAACCTTCGCCAGCCATGAGTCATCATCAGCAAATCCAATGCTTCATAAGCTTTTTCATTGTTTTGCAGGTAAAAGGAAGGATTGCGGATGAGTCCCGGCAATTCGGAAGTAAGCATAATGTAGCTCATAATATCCTCTGGAAACGGTTGCCACTCGGGCAATCGGTCTGCATCTAAAACTGCCAAAGAGAGAGAGGCAGCTACTGGCTTGCCGTTGCGTGTAGTGGTGATTTCCATCGATACAGGCATGCGCTTGCTTGCAACTGCTGTTGAAGGGGTTACTTGTATTTGTAGATCGCTTTCCGATGTGCGGTGAAATACCAACCTTTCAGCTATTGGCTCTAAATTTTCGGTAAAAAGGGTTAGCTGCAAAATGCCTTGTGGGAGCCCGCGTTTTGGAATGCGTATGTTAGTAAAAGTATTTTCTATTTTGCCATGTACGGCATAAACCATTTCGCCGCGTCCCTGTACTGCTAAAACAATGCCCGTTTTAGAAGAAACGTAAGATTGGCTTGCATACAACTGCACGCGGTAGGCTGTATCTGCGGGTGTATGCAACACGTTCATCATCATACCAGCTGATTGGGCATCGGGTAAAGGAAACTCCTGGTAAGTACTGTCGGGGAAATAAATGCGCGCTGTATATGTTTCGCCTATCTGCGGCACTAAGCGAAAGCTACCTAAGCCATCGTGAACCGTTTGTAAACGTGCTGCTAATTGGTTGTACTGATTGACTACAATACCACTTAAGTTCAGTGGCTGACCATCCCAATCTGTTATTTTGAAAGCAATTCGATTGCGAAAACCATTCAGCATCAAGCCGCTCTCTGGGAAAAAGTGCACTTTCAAGGCTGGCTTTTGATTAACCAAAGTAGTTGTTTGGTTTTCACCTACAACAGTCAGCGGACGGTCGTAGAAGAGTTCTTCGCCAAAGTTGCGCTGCCAATTTGTATAAGCCCGCAAACGATAAATGCCTGCTCGGAGCGTATCGGAAAGCGTCAAATCGCCTTTACTGCGTCCTTGGGTTACTTGTAGAGTCAGTCGTTTCAGCACCACAGCCTCTGGGCTAATGAGCTCTACATACAGTATGCGACTTAGCGGAGAAAAAGCCCATGAATTAGCTTCATGCAAATATGCCGACAGCCAAATAGTTTCGCCTGGCGCGTAGTAAGGTTTATCGGTATGTAGCCATATTTTCTCTTCTACGTAGGTATCCGTGTAGTTTTTGAGTGCCTTTGCAAGTGAGTCTACAGGAGTATCATGGTGCCATACAAGTGTTGCACAGAAAATTAACAGCAAAGTGAAGGGGCGCATAAAATTTGACGATGAAGAAGCATGTGTACGTGTAAAAGTAAAAAGTTTTTCTTCTAAAACACAAGGCATAGAGTTTGCTTCTTATCGCCGAGCACAAACAACTCAATGCGGGTTGCTACTCAACGCCAATTAGCGCTATTACACATAACCATCATGCCTGCTTTGCACACTGCCGTTGCATGTTTCTTCACGAACAACTCATCAGCACAGCAGCAAGTATTTTCTTTGAAAAGTGCAAAGAAAAAGTAAAAGCATGCCTTTTCAGCTAATCCTTAGCTTCTTGTATGTTAAGTACTGGCTACCAAGCAAATGGTAAAAAACTTGCCTTAATCGGATAGCCAATGGATATAAAGCTTATTGATAAGCTTACGCATCAGGGCATTTTTTACATCTCTTTCCCTTCTTGTATTTTTTGCAACATTTATTTTTTCCGCAACAAATATTTTCTTCCAAAAAAGTAGCAGTATTGCCAAAATCAGTTGGAAGCGCCTGATTAACCAAAGATGGATTTTTAAGCATATACATAAGCGGGTAGTTTGCCAAACAGCTATACTCACATCAGGACGCAAAAATATGTATATTAAGACTTATTCTAAACAAATATTGCTTGGCATTATTCACACCACACGCAAGCCCTTAGGATGCTCACAAGCATTTTGTTTGAAAAGTGCGAGAAAAAAGCGCTACTTGGCTAATCTTCGCCTATCTGATTGTACATGTTTGATTGTCAATTTGCTTTTGTGTA
The DNA here is from genome assembly GCA_025056255.1 of Bernardetiaceae bacterium. Taxonomy (GTDB): domain Bacteria; phylum Bacteroidota; class Bacteroidia; order Cytophagales; family Thermoflexibacteraceae; genus Rhodoflexus. The sequence continues at coordinate 86,948 of JANWVT010000013.1, forward strand.
ATTGACATTGTTTAGAAGAAACAAGCACCGCTACCATGCATTTGCCATTTGGAGTGCTCGCATAATGAGCGACTTGTTGGAAAAGCCCAAACAAACAAAAGGAGGATTTACCAGAGAAGATTTATTGTAGGCAAATCGTTCGCCATCTAAGTTCAATACATGTCCGCCGGCTTGTTCTATAATCGCCTGACCGGCTGCGGAGTCCCATTCATGATTTGCTCTGCTGCGATAAAATATATCAGCTTGTCCTTCGGCAATTGTGCAATATTTAATGGCACTGCCTACAAAATCTATTTGGGAAATTCCTAAGTTGGAAAAAAACCGAGCATCTCGCTCTGGCATTTTTCCTTTGCTGTAAACAGCACGCAGCGGATTGTGTAGGGGTTCGGCAGGCAATTGTAATCGCATGACTGTTCCATTGGCATTTAGTTTAAAGGTCTGTTTGCCATTGGCAAAGAACAAGGTTTGCATAACGGGCAGGTAAATGGCTCCTATAACAGGATAACAGCAATGAATCAGCCCGATACAAACAGCAAATTGTCCGGTTTGCTCAATAAATTCAAGTGTACCATCTAAGGGGTCTACTAACCAAAAAGTCTCCCATGTTTGGCGAGTAGTGTACGAGACAGGCTCGCCCTCCTCAGACAGAATTGGAAAATGAGGCGTGAGTTGTTGTAGATGCTCACAAATGAGTTGGTGTGCTTCTCGGTCGGCATTAGTTACTGGCGAGCGGTCAGACTTGTGGAAAATGCCAAGGGCGGCGCTTCGATAATGCTGCATAATCAGCTGACCTGCTTTGATGATGGTTGCATTGAGCGCCTCAATGTTTACGAAAGGAATACTCGACTCAGGCATAAAACAATCCTAAAAATAACAATGGCAAAAGATAAAATAAAAAGACTAAATTTCTCCCGTCAACCTATGCAACTTGCTTGATTTGTTTCCTTATCCCATATGGCTTAGTTTGATTCTTTCATCTATGAAATCTCGTTTCTACTGCATGGGTGTCCTGCTTTTATTTTGCTTAGGAACATTCACACTACAAGCGCAACAACAAGAAGCGCTTTGGATGCGCTATCCAGCTATCTCGCCCGACGGGCAGACTATTGTGTTCAGCTACAAGGGTGATTTATTCAAAGTACCTGCTGCGGGGGGTATTGCTGTACCGCTCACTATTCATGAGGCGCACAATACCATGCCAGTATGGAGCCGCGACGGCAAATACATCGCTTTTGCAAGCGACCGACACGGCAACTTCGATGTATTTGTTATGCCTGCCGAAGGAGGAATGGCTAAGCGCCTTACGTTCCATTCTGCCAATGATTATCCGTATGATTTTACAGTGGACAATCAAAGCGTTGTATTTGGCACTCAGCGCAACGACCCCCATACCAGTGTGCGATTTGCTAACCGCAACCTGTTTCTCAAACTGTATAGTGTGCCGGTAAAAGGTGGACGCAGTGTAATGCTGAACGCTGCCGGAACGGAGCATGTCCATTTTAATTCTAAAGGCAATCAGTTTGTATTCCAAGACCGAAAAGGCTACGAAGACCCTTGGCGCAAGCACCAAACCTCTTCTGTAAGTCGCGACATTTGGCTGTATGACCTTGTTAGCAGACAATATAAAAAAATTTCAACCTTCGAAGGAGAGGATCGCGAACCCAAATTCAGCGCCGATGACCAGTCCATTTACTACTTGAGCGAGAAAAAAGGCGCACAGAATATCTTCAAAGTAAGTATCAACGGCTCTGGCGAGCAGCAACTGACACAATTCAACCACCATCCTGTTCGCCATTTAACTCGCGCAGCCAATGACGTGCTTTGCTTTACCTGGAACGGTGAAATTTATACCCTTAAACCGGGTGAGCAACCTAAGAAAGTAACAGTGCTCATAGCAGGCGACTTCCGTTCTAATACCGAAAAGACTGTCTCCATTAGCAGCGGTGCATCGGAGATGGCGCCTTCGCCCAATAATAAGGAAATAGCCTTTGTTTTTCGCGGCGAGGTGTTTGTGACAGCCGTAGAAACTGGCACTACTAAACGCATCACCAACACCCCTTATCAAGAACGCAGCCTTTCTTGGTCGCCTGATGGACGCAGCCTCTACTATGCAGCCGAACGTGGCGAAAGCTGGGACATTATGCGCAGTACTATTGTCCGCAAAGAGGAGCCTTACTTTTATGCAGCCACCCTCATCAACGAAGAGCCTGTTATTGCTACCGACAAAGAGGAATTTCAACCGGAAGTTTCGCCCGATGGCAAGGAAATCGCTTATTTAGAAGAGCGCAACATTTTAAAAGTATTCAACTTAGTAACCAAACAATCGCGTGTAATTATTCCTGCCGGACAAAATTTCAGTTATTCCGATGGCGACCAAAGTTTTGCATGGTCGCCTGATGGCAAATGGATTGCCGCTCGCAATAATAAAGGAAGATTCAGCACAAGCGAGATTCTGATTTTTAAAGCCGACGGCTCAGACAATAAAGGTATTGACATTACTCAAAGCGGCTTTGGAGAGAGCGTAGGCGGTTGGGCAATGGATGGCAAAGCGCTGCTGTTCTCTACCGACCGCAACGGACGCAAGTCGTTGGCATATCAAGGACCACGCGAAAACGATGTGTATGCTGTCTTCTTCGACCAAGCCGCTGCCGACCGCTTCCGCCTTTCCAAAGAAGATTTTGACCTGCTCAAAGAACAAGAAGAAAAAGACAAGAAGGACAAAAAAGATAGCGCCAGTGCTGCTAAGAAAGCATGGACAATGAACTTTGACCGCTTAGATGAGCGCAAGATACGCCTGACCACCTTCCCGCTCACACTTACCAGCTATGCACTTTCGCCCGACGGAGAAAAACTCTACCTCATGGCACGCATGGACAGAAACTATGACCTCTGGACACTGGAAACCCGAACAAAAGAACTCAAAGTACTGGCTAAGCTAAATGCCGAAGGTGGAAGATTCGATATTAGCAAAGATGGGAAGAACATCTTTGTGCTTGCCAACGGACGAATCAGCAAAGTAGCTACTTCCGATGGCAAGGTTACTCCTGTCAACATCAAGGGGGAAATGTTGCTCAATACTGCCGCAGAGCGCGCTTACATTTTTGAACACGCATGGCGGCAAGTAAAGAAAAAATTTTATGACCCTCAATTGCATGGAGTAGACTGGGCAATGTATCGCAAAGCCTATGAACGATTCTTGCCGCATATTAGCAACAATTACGACTTTCAAGAGTTGCTAAGTGAAATTTTGGGCGAGTTAAATGCTTCTCATACCGGTGGACGCTACTCACCGCGCTTCGACAATCCTGATGCTACTGCCTCCTTGGGCTTGTTCTATGATGAAATGGTCGGCGGCAATGGGCTGAAAATCACTGAAGTGATTGCCGGCGGACCTTTGGACAATGCCAACAGCATGATACGCGCCGGACATGTAATTGAAAAAATAGATGGTGTAGCCATCACTGCCGAGATAGACTGGGCGCAATTGCTTAACCGAAAAGCAGGCGAGCGAACGCTTCTTTCCGTATTTAACCCCGCCAACGGACAACGCTGGGAAGAAACCGTAAAACCTATTTCCTTAGCAGAGGAAAATAATCTGCTTTATAAACGCTGGGTAGAGATGATGCGCAGTATGACCGACAAACTCAGCGGCGGACAAGTGGGCTATGTACACGTACAAGGCATGAACGATGGTAGTTTCCGCACAGTTTATGAAGAAGTACTGGGTAAAAACATCAACAAAAAAGCGCTCATTGTAGATACCCGCTTCAACGGTGGCGGTTGGCTACACGACGATTTGGTTACCTTCCTTGGCGGTAAACAATATCTTACGTTCGGTCCTTATGGTTTCAAGTCGGAAGGTGGCGAGCCTTTAAACAAGTGGACAAAGCCAAGCTGTGTACTGATGAGTGAAGGCAATTACTCCGATGCATTCATCTTCCCTTATGCCTACAAGCAACTGGGTATCGGCAAACTCATTGGCAAACCCGTACCGGGAACAGGAACCGCCGTATGGTGGGAAACGCAAATTGACCCAACGCTGGTGTTTGGCATTCCGATGATTGCCACCGTAGGCAAAGAAGGTCGCCCCACAGAAAACCTACAACTCTACCCAGATATAGACGTAGAAAATGACTATAACTCTGTATTAAACGGCAAAGACCCTCAATTGGAGCGAGCCGTAGCCGAAATGCTGAAAGAAATCAAGTAATCGGCTTACTGTAAAACAATTTGATGCATAACTTTGGCAGAGTTTTCAACCTTCTGCCAAAGTTTTTTATTTATTTCATGCTATTGCATCCCAATATTATTGCTCTATTGCTGCATGGACTCATAGCATTGCCACTAACTGCTGCTATTGTTATTCTTTTGTTTCCTGCTAAGGCTACTTGTGCCATGGAGCGTTTCACGCAGGCGGTTTGTTTGTGGCTAATGGTAGCGACTGCTGTATTATTTGGTGTAGCTCATTACCCATCAGTATTGCAATACGGCGATTTGCTTTTTGCCGACAAATACGAATGGATTGGCCTTGATATGGGCGAATTGGGCAAATTAAAAGTATTGTATTTTTTAGGAATAGATGGGTTAAACCTCCCTTTGTTATTGCTAAGTGGTATTGTACTGTTTCTTGGTTCCATAGCTGCTTATCACATCAAAAAGTCGCACAAAGCCTATTTTTCGCTCTACTTGCTGCTTGCCGGTACAGTAATGGGTTGCTTCTTAGCACTGGACTTTTTTCTGTTCTTCCTTTTTTTTGAATTCATGCTGCTGCCAATGTACTTCCTCATTGGAATTTGGGGGGGCGAACGGCGCGAGTATGCAGCTATCAAGTTTTTTATTTACACATTTGTAGGCTCTGTCCTGATTTTGGTGGTCATGATTGGGTTGTACCTGTCTGTTCAGGACAGCACCGGCGCACAGAGTTTTGACCTGCTGCTGATGGCTAATCCTACATCGTTTACGGCAGACAGTTGGCTTCATCCTGCTGCTGCAAACACGCTGATGGGCTATCCTGTTCGCACAGTAGCGTTTTTATTGTTGCTAATAGGTTTTGGCATCAAAATTCCGATTGTGCCGCTACATACTTGGCTGCCCGATGCACATGTGGAAGCGCCAACTCCTATTTCCATTGTGCTTGCAGGGATTCTGCTCAAAATTGGCGGTTATGGCATGATGCGCGTTGCTTTCCCGATATTTCCTGCTGAGGCTCAGCAATTTACATGGTGGATGGGGTTGATTGGCACAATCAGTATTTTGTACGGGGCAATTGTTGCACTCGGGCAGACACAACTCAAAAAGATGGTCGCCTACTCTTCTGTATCGCACATGGGCTATGTTATGCTGGGGCTGGCTGCCTGCAATGCAGAAGGGGTAAATGGTGCTGTAATGCAGATGTTTAGCCATGGGCTGCTTTCTGCTATGCTGTTTGCCGTAGCAGGCGTACTACATGAGCGGACACACAGCCTGCAAATAGCAGATTATCGTGGTTTAGCACAGCTGATGCCTCAGTATGCGGCATTTACAGGTATTGCCTTTTTTGCTTCATTAGGGTTGCCTGGTTTTTCGGCATTTGTAGCCGAGCTACTTGTGTTTTTGGGAGCTTTTAAAACAACTTCGTTGCCGCTTTGGATGCCTTTGTCGGCACTTTTCGCCTTGCTGATTGGGGCAGGCTATTTTTTGTGGACCTTTCAGCGTGTTTTTCTTGGTGAACTTTCGCTCCGGCAATACGATTGGCGCAACGCATTGTATGACCTTACTAAAATTGAGTGGGTACTGATGCTATTACCTGCTGCACTCGCCCTGCTTTTAGGAGTGATGCCACAGTGGCTATTAAACAGCATTGAGCGCTATATAGTTGGGTGGTTGTTACTTGTAAGCACCTGATAGTCTGACATATCCATTCCCATTTGTAAATATTAGTGCAAGGGTTATACAAAACCTGACAAACTTCAAAAAAACCCGATGGGCATTCAAATGCCGCATCGGGTTGAAAATAGGTTTGGGTTTTAAAATTACACTATGGAATCAGTGTAATGCGATAGAAGAATGGAGAGTTATAATACGGACCGCCTGTTGTGATATTCACCCCAGTATTGCGAGCATTAAATGCACGTCCATTGGTGAGGCGAATAGTAGCGTCTATCTCTATAAGGTCAGTAGCTGCCACTTGGCTTGCTTGCAATCCCAAGGCTTGGAGTGCTTCTGAAAGGCGCACAACCATTGTATGACGAGGTAACCCGCTTACTGGATGGCGACTAAATGCAGAAGCCGGAATGGAACGGAAATTCCGATAAGCTACGTTGTTGGTGCCATTAGAAGGCGTGCGGTCCACAAAACGGATTTGTAAATCGTAAGATTGCAACAATCCCCCCTGTTGGTTGTCCACTGCTTCTATTTCATATGAAATTTGAGCAGCAGCATTGGCTACCGACATCTGTTGATTAGAAGGGTTGATAGATATTGTGCGCATGTATGCACCGTTTTCCAATTCTGTAGCCGGTGGCACGCGGTCTATCATTTCTGTTTTACAAGCAGCCATCATAGTAGCTGTTGTAAGAAGTACCAAAATTGATTTAGAATATCTGAACATAGTGAAATGACGATTTTAAGGTAAAACATGAAACTATCTTACAAATCCTGCTGGATTTTTGTCCCAGAATACAGGTACCTCTACCGTAGTTTTCTGTTTTGCATTAGAGTTGCGGTTAGCAAACACAGCAGGGTAGAAGAAAGACCGGATGAATCCACCCGGATTAGGTTCCAAAGCAGGTTGCATGCCGCTTGGCTTACCAGTGCGGCGATACATGTTATAGGCTTCTATGCCATTGCCATGTAGGGCAATCCAATACTCACGCAATACTACATCGAGTCGTTGGTCGTCGTTAGTAGCCGCATCGTAGAGCGCTAGCACACGGTTCACATAGCGGTTTACTTCATTGTCCCAATTAATTCCGCGGGCGGCTTCAAAAGCTGTTACTACGCTACCTTCGATGGTGCTGAGCGCATAGCTTCTCACGTCTGCCATCGACTTGCGCACAGCAGACTCGAGCAGCGCGCGTGGGTTGCCTGTAGTGCGCAGTGTCAGTGCTGCTTCAGCAAGCATGAAGTCGGTGAAAGAAGACATCATGATTGGGTGAATACCTGCCCCTTGTGCACCTGCAATCAGGGTTACAGGTTGTCCGCGGTCATCGTCAAAGCGTCCGCCGGCAGGATATAAGCCCCAAGCAGTACGGCGCAAGCCATCGGGTGGAATACCTTCATTGCTCAGGTGGTCGCGACCCCAATAGCCTAAGTCGGCAAAGGTACCAAAGCAGTACGGCATACCGGGAGGATAGTGTGCCGGTGCTTGGTTGTTAATGCAACGCAACTCGTTTACATCGCGGGTATTGCGCGTAACTTGGCGGTAGAAATAGAAACGAGCACGCGGGTCAGGGAATCCTTTTGACTCCACCAAAGTCCACATGTAAAAAT
>JANWVT010000014.1 GCA_025056255.1 Bernardetiaceae bacterium
TGGATAGCACAAACCACCGCAGGGCAGTTCAATGGTTTTTCTTTGGAATATATCCTTGGGCAAATGTTCCGCCTTGTAGCTTTTGCCATTGGCGTAGAATGGAAAGACACTTTGCAAGTAGGCAGCCTGTTAGGACAAAAAACAGCTATCAATGAGTTTGTGGCTTATTTAGGACTGGCAGAGATGAAGGCTACGGGAAGCATTAGCCCCAAATCCGTTCTGATTGCTACTTTTGCGCTTTGCGGGTTTTCCAATTTCAGTTCCATTGCCATTCAGATTGGAGGCATCGGCAGCATGGCTCCCAATCAGCAGGGAAACCTCTCTAAGTTAGGCTTTCGTGCGTTATTAGGAGCCAGTTTGGCATGTCTGATGACGGCTGCCATTGCCGGAGCTATTGCTGGTGAATAACCAATATCTACACCAACACTGCCAGTTCTGCCTTCATCCATTGATAGGCTTCATTGACATCGGAAAAATACTGAATGGATAAATCAACTTCCCGATGCAAATTTTGCACTTGGCTAATTACTTTTTTGACCGAGAGTTGCCCGAAAATACTTTCGGGAATCACAATAGCACCACGGCGATAGCCAGCGGCAACAGCACGGGGTTGCCATTCATTAACTGTCCAGTCTTGGTCTTCTTTGGTGATTACTTCTGCTTCGCGCAAATCCCAAATAATGCCGTGTGCTTGATATTGTTCAAAAGCACTAATTTGTGCAAGTGCCTGCTCCCGATAAACCGCAGAAGGTTGGAAGCCTTTGGTAATGCAAAAAACGCAATTGATATCCGTAAGAACATAAACATCGGTTGCCTTACCTCGATAGAAGAGTATAGAAGATTGATTCAACACGGTTCTAAATAGGTTTGAGTAAGAAGCTAAAATAAAGTTATAAGTTTATCTTGCTAAAAGATATGTCAATTTATAAAAATTTCTCTGAAATGCAAGCAAGTTACACAAAAAAAATAGGCGTAGTTGGTGGCAGTCGTGGACTTGGCAGTTGGTTAGTAAAATTTTTTACAGAAAATCATTATCCCGTTCAGTTTAGCTCTGCCGATGAACATTCGCAAGTAGCAGACAACTGCACGTTGTTAGCACAGTCTGATGTGGTGTTTGTAGCAGTGCCTATCAGAGCAATGTGTGATGTGTTGAGCGAAATTTATCCTTATGCTCACGGTAAAACCATTGTAGAGGTGTGTAGTGTCAAAAAATTTGTGATAGAGCATTATCTGCAACTGCAAAAACAATACCCAGACGTGCAAGCCAACTTCGTATCCATTCACCCCATGTTTAACCAAATGATTCGGCATTTGCGTGGACAAGTTATTTTGTTCAATTACCTAAGCGGTAGCCATGAGTGGGCATTGGAGTTGCGCAATTTGTTTGCAGCGCATCAGGCACGTTGTTTCGATATGGACTATCTCCGCCATGATGAAGTAATGGGGGTTGTGCAAGGTTTGAATCATTTCAATGTATTTGCCAGTGCAAAAACGCTTAATACATTAGGCAACCAACTGGGCATCATTCGCAACGTAGCCTCACCTCCTTACCGTATTTTCTTGATTTTCTTCTCGCGTTATGTGCTGCAAGATGCTGGCTTATATGCCGATATTCAAATGTACAACGAGTTTGTGCCACAGGTATTAGAGATTTTTAAGGGTGAAGTGGAAAAACTGTACCAAATCATTGTGCAGAAAGATAGGGAAAGTTTTTTGGATTACGTAGCTACTGCACGCCGCTACTTTGAAGAAAATCAAGAAGACATTGGTATTTCTAACCATTTGATTGAACAACTGGGAGCCTATTTGAACAGGCTGAAAAAATAGCGCTCCTTCCTATTATTTTCAGCTACTTTTGCTGCCAGTAAAAATTACGCTTGCATGTTGTACCTGAGAGAATTGCGTTGGGCAACTGTTACCGAGCTGATGGAAATGCACCGCAAAGGCGTTCCTTTTGCCGACTGGGGCATCAAAGGACATAACAGACCGTTATTTTAGAGACCTGTGAGTTTAAACCCGGTATGAAAGTAGTGGAAATTGGCGGTGCTTACAGCGACTTGCCACAATACATTGCCACGCAGTTTGGTTGTGAAGTGCACGTAATAGATGACTTTGGCGTAGAAAGTGGCGAGGCTGAAATGTGGAGCCGCTGGGGAAAGCGGGAAGAACTTTTAGAACGCAACCCTAACGTACGCTATATTTTTGACCGAGTAGGCAACTTTGCTTCTAAGCAAATTCCGCTCAACTACTACGACCTGATTTTCACAGTTTCTACCTTAGAACATGTTCCGCCGAAGGCAATGGCAGATGTGTTTCGCCACATGGAGCAAATGCTCAAGTCAGGTGGCAAAATGGTACATTGCATTGATTTGCAAATTCCTTTAAAACTGCATCAAACCAAAGATTGGAAAGGGCTATTGGCGGGTACACTGGGCTATTACCTTTATTTCGCTTTAATGAATCGTTTGGCTCCGGCAACAAATCCACAGCTGAAAACATTACATGGCTGGAAGGCATTTCTCAAAAAAGTATTTGGAAGCCAAATAGATACAAGCAGGGTGCATCCTGACGGCGCACTGATGAGTAGTCTCGATACTAATATTGTAACTGAACCAATGGAAATTGTTTACAAGTACTATCCGCCCAAAGAGCAACCCAAGTATTACCGCCGTAATGGTTCGTTTATTATGGTAATTGAAAAGAGCCCAAAATAGCGCGCATTACACATGAAGCCAAAAAAGCAAGCATTACAATAACACTGCAAGGTAGTCTAAAAAAACTGAGCCGTTGTAAGCAGCATCACTCCTAACCAATGTTTGTTTGTGAAACATGAACAACAATAACAACAGAAACCCGACAAGTGTTTACAACTTATCGGGTTTGTTGGTTGCCATTGGTTATTGCTCGGCAGCTAACATGAGTGCGCAAAAAATATTCATGTCGTTTAAAACAACGGTACCCCATCCATTTCTGCCGGTTGTGCTATGCCCATGAGTTTGAGGATAGTAGGGGCAACATCGGCTAGTTTGCCGTTTTGCAAACGGATTTTTCCAGCCAATTCTTCATCTACCAAAATACACGGAACAAGATTAGTTGTATGTGCCGTGTTGGGCGTGCCGTCGGGATTAATCATGATGTCGGCGTTGCCGTGGTCGGCTATGATGAGTGCAGTGTAGCCATTGGCAAGGGCAGCCTCTACCACTTTTTGGGTACAGGCATCTACTGTTTCACAGGCTTTTACGGCTGCTTCAAACACACCTGTATGCCCTACCATATCCGGATTGGCGAAGTTGAGACATATAAAATCGGCACTGCGGGCTTGCAGTTCGGGAATGATAGCATCGCGGATGTCGGCAGCACTCATCTCGGGCTGCAAGTCGTAGGTAGCCACCTTGGGCGAGGGACAAAGAATGCGCTTTTCGCCCGCAAACGGCTCTTCTCTGCCGCCGGAGAAAAAGAAAGTAACATGCGGATATTTTTCTGTTTCGGCAATGCGGATTTGGGTTTTGCCAGCTGCTGCCAACACCTCGCCGAGTGTGTTTTGCATGTTATCGTCTTCGTACATCACTTGAACGCCCTTGAAAGTATCATCGTAGCGCGTCATGGTCAGGTAGTGAAGAGGCAGTGGTTGCATACCTTGCTCAGGAAATGCCTGTTGCGTCAGTGCCATTGTGATTTCGCGCCCGCGGTCGGTGCGGAAGTTGAAACACAGCACTACGTCACCTTCGGCAATGGTTGCCAATGGCTGCCCATTAGTATCGGTACATACAATCGGCTGAATGAACTCATCCGTAACACCTGCCGCATAAGAAGCACGGATACCTTCCACTGCCGAAGCAAATGTTGCACCAATGCCTCGTACCATTGCGTCGTAAGCCAATTTAATGCGCTCCCAGCGTTTGTCCCTGTCCATGGCGTAGTAACGACCTGTAACAGAGGCAATAGCACCGGTTGTGCTTTTCAAATGTGCCTCCAATTCTTCCACAAAACCCAGTCCTGACTGCGGGTCAGTATCCCGTCCGTCGGTAAAGGCATGGATGTACACATCTGAAAGACCATATCGGTGTGCCGCTGCGGTGAGAGCTTTGAGGTGGTTGATGTGTGAATGGATGCCGCCATCGGATACTAAGCCAATGAAGTGTACTTTTTTGCGGTTGTTTTTGGCATACTGAAAAGCCTGCAACAGCACAGGGTTTTCCTGCATAGAGCCATCGGCAACGGCTTTGTTGAGTTTTACCAGTGTTTGATTGACTACGCGACCTGCACCAATATTCATATGCCCTACTTCGGAGTTGCCCATTTGTCCTTCGGGAAGCCCCACAGCAAGCCCAGAGGCTTCCAATTTGCTGTGAGGATAGCGGCTCCAAATACTATCCATAAAAGGTGTGTCGGCTGCATCAATGGCAGAAGCAGATTTATTGACGGCAATTCCCCAGCCGTCCAAAATGATGAGAATGACATGCTTGTTCATGCCCAAATTTATGGATATTTCGCATTACCTGCCGATTTTTCGGAATATCTGCCGCATGGTAGCGCGGTCAATGGCTTCCATATCTACAAGGCGCAAAGATTTGACCATGTGGAGAGTGCTTGTTTTGTAGTTTTTGAAATGCGGGGTTTGCAGATGCGCTTCGTAGGCTTGTTTGCTTGCATAAATTTCCAAAATCCTGATTTCCCAAGGTTTTTCTTTTTGAAACATCGGATAAATGGCAATAACGCCGGGTTCTAACCTGACAGAAGCCGCTGCATTCTCTTTGAGAATGGAAGTATATTGGTTCAAATAGGTTGAATCGATGGAAATTTCTGCTATACGAACTACCATTGGTTGATAAAGTTTACTTGTATGTGCACAAGCACACAGCGCAAACATGAAAGTAAGAATTGCAAAATGTGATTTCATTTGTCGTAATTGCATTTCTAAGAAAACAATTTTTGCTACATCTACATGATCAACATTGTGGCGTTGCGCGTTTCCTCATCTCCCTTGCGTTAAAAAGTTATAAATCAGCAAAAGTAACACTCCTTCAAACAAAAATATCCTGTGGGGAGAGTTGGGTGTCAGTAGCGATTTTTTTTGACAAGTGTAATGTTAAAAGCAGGCTATTTTAGCAATCCTTGCTGAACGGGTAGTTGCTTGTTATGTCTTTCAATTGTCTAAAAACAAAACCCAACAGGTTGTAATAACTTGTCGGGTTTTGTGTAAACGCAAAATTTTTTGGTTTTTTAATTATCGTCTTTGGATTCACTAATTTCGGTAGACTCTACTTCTTTTTCGGCAACACTTTCATCATTATTCTTGCGCAGCTCATTAATGGCAGCATATTTGAAAGAGCCTTGGTCTATCTTTTTGAATGCCTCGTTAGCAGCTTTTACGTTTTTCATTTTGTTGAAAATCAGCCCTTGAAGAAAATATATTTGGGTTTTAGTTTCGGGGTCTATGCCTTGGTATTTCAATATGTCGTTAGTCAGATTAATAGCCTCGTTCAACTTGTTGGTTTTGTAAAGCGCTACGGCTTTAATGAAAGCTATATTGTAATTGTTAGGTTGAATAGCAAGGCATGCGTCGGATGAAGCAATAGCTTCGTTATACAAGCCTGCCCCAATTTCAATTTGAGCTACTTTGGCAAATGCTTGTGCTTTTTCGCCCGGCTCTTTTTTGGCTTCTGCTGCTAACTTTTGTTGCTTGATAACTGCACTTTGGTCTATGGTCATTTTAGAAATATTCACCAGCATTTCATGAGCAGGAGAAAAGTCTGATTTAATCTTGATGGCTTGTTCTGCCATTTTTTTGCTTTCCTCCAATTCATACACTTTAAAATAAGCTGTGGCAAGATGCTGGAAATAAATATGAGTCATCTCAAAAATTTTTGCCTTATAAGGTCCGTAGCTAGCTTTGCTAAAAGCTTGCTGAGCTTCGTTGTATTTACCCAACTTATAGTAGCCTAAACCGAGTTCATAATAGAAGCGAGCGAAGTCGCGCGGGTCTTGGCTGGTAATAAATGAGGTAGCTTTCAGCATATCTTTTACCGCCAAGTCGTGTTTGCCCAGCTTGTTGTTCAGATGCGCGTTGAAGAAGAGCAACTGCAAATTGTTGGGGTCTAAGGCTAATCCGTCGGCAATATGTGGTGCAGACTCATGGAATCTGTCGGCACGCATCAATAGCTTAATGATGTTGATTTTGTATTCTACTTTTTCTTTGGGATTGCTATCATATTTAAATGCATTATTGAAAGCTTCAATGGCTTCGTTAGTTTTATTTTTGACAGCGTATAATCTTGCAAGGCGTGTATAAGCGCCCAAGTAGTCCTTGCGCAACTGAATTGTTTTTTCAAAGCATTGGATAGCATTATCTAAATCTTTCAATAGAATGTAAGTTTTTCCCTTTCGAAAAACATATTCCGGATTAGAGGGGTCGGCTTGTATTGCTTTATTGTACTCATCAATAGCTTCTCTGTGGCGATTATTCCTTTTGTAGTCTTCTGCTTTTAGCAAAAACTCAAGCCCGCCGTCTTGCGATTTAGCCATGAAGGACGTGGCTAAGAACAAGATGAAACAAAACCAAATTTGTACTTTCATAATGTATCTAAGTAAAAATTGAGTCATCGGCAATGTGTATGATATAACTAATCATATGAGATTATCATGCCAAAGATACGTATTTAAGGTTTTTTATGCAATTATTTTTTGCATTATTGTTGGGCGCATTGCAATACCCTTTTTAATAAGGTATTGCTTGAGTTGTCCAATCTCTACCTGTCTGAAATGGAAAATGCTTGCTGCCAGTGCAGCGGAGGCAGCATTGTCCATGAATAGTTCAGCAAAATGTTCCATTGTACCTGCTCCTCCGGAGGCAATAACCGGTATAGAAAGCATCCGACTCATGGTGCCAGTCAGCTCTTTGGCAAATCCTTGCTTGGTGCCATCATGGTCCATAGAAGTAAGCAAAATTTCTCCTGCACCTCTTTCCTGCGCTTCTTTTGCCCATGAGAGTGTTTCTAACGCTGTAGGCACACGCCCCCCATGAGTATGAACGATATTTCTGCCATTTAAGTTACGCGAATCTATGGCTACTACTACACATTGGCTACCAAACTCGAGTGCTATTTGGTTAATAATGTCTGGTTTTTTAACAGCAGCAGAGTTAATGGAAATTTTGTCTGCACCTGCTTTTAATAATATTTCTACATCGGAGATGGTGCTAATGCCACCTCCTACTGTAAAAGGAATATTAATTTGCTGTGCAATTTTTTTGACTAATGCTGCAAAAGTTTTGCGTCCTTCTACAGTAGCAGTAATGTCTAAAAATACAAGCTCGTCTGCTCCTGCGGTAGCATAATAGGCAGCCTGTTCCACAGGGTCGCCTGCATCAATCAGATTAATAAAATTGATGCCTTTCACTGTTTTGCCGTCTTTGATGTCTAAGCAGGGGATGATGCGTTTTGTCAGCATGGTTGCCAATTATTATTTGTATGCAAAGCAATATATTCGCAGCCAATAAACAACACAATCCTACGTCTCTCTATGAAATTAATTGAATGTCCGCGCGATGCTATGCAGGGCTTACCCGATTTTATACCAACTGATGTAAAAATAAATTACTTAAATGTGCTGCTGAAAGCGGGTTTTGATACGCTTGATTTCGGCAGTTTTGTTTCGCCTAAGGTAATTCCGCAAATGCGCGATACAGCAGAAGTATTGGCTGGCTTAGATTTGTCAGATTCTACTACGCACTTGCTGGCAATTGTAGCCAGTGTTAGTGGCGCCAAGATAGCTATGCGCTATCCTCAAATAGACTATCTGGGATTCCCTCTGTCGGTTTCTGAAACTTTCCAATTGCGCAACACTAATAAGAGCATCGCAGAAGCCATAGAGGTGGTAAAAGAAATTCAACAAATGTGTGTGCAAAACAACAAAAAATTGGTTATTTATTTTTCCATGGGTTTTGGCAACCACTATGGCGACCCTTATGATGCCGATATTCTCGGCGAAATGACCTTGAAGATGGATAGTTTGGGGATAGGTATTATTGCACTTGCCGATACTATTGGTGTATCGAATCCTGAAAACATTAGGCAGGCTTTTGAAACTCTTATACCGGCGTTTCCGCATATCGAATTCGGCGCTCATTTTCACTCTCATCCTCGAACGGCTATCCGCAAAGTGGCAGCAGCATGGCAAGCCGGATGCCGACGCTTCGACGGTGCCATCCGCGGATTTGGGGGGTGTCCCATGGCTAAAGATGAGCTGACCGGCAATATTGCGACCGAAGCTATGATTGAATATTTTGAGCGCGAGCATATTCCCACCGGCATTAACAAAGAAATGCTTGCCAAAGCTATGCAGCTGAGTATCAACGTGTTTGGAAAGTAGATGAAAGTGCTCAACGAGCTTTTGCGACGCAACAATGGTTTTTTGCTGCCATTGGGGCTCATATTAATAGGGGTAGGAGGAGTGTTACTCTGGATACCCAAAGGCGACGAAGTGATTTATATCAACCGCTGGCATCACCCTGTTGCAGATATTTTGTTTCGGTATGTAACTCACTTGGGAGATGGTTGGTTTGCTGTGGTAGTAGCCATTGCTTTGCTCTGGGTGCGTTTTCGGCACAGTATTCAAATATTGCTTGCATGGGGCATTTCGGGGCTGATAGTACAGTTGTTAAAAATGACTTTTTTTGCTGGTATGCCGCGCCCTGCTGCCTATTTTGGCGAGTGGGTAGCTTTGCACTATGTAGAAGGGGTAGCCGTTCACATGACGAATAGTTTTCCTTCTGGGCATGCGGCTACGGCTTTTGCTGTTTTTCTGAGCCTGAGCATCATGTTGCAAGGTCGCCACGTGTGGGGGGCGTTTGCATGTTTCTTGTTAGCTACTGCGGCAGCTTTTTCGCGCGTGTATCTCGTACAGCATTTTGGCGCCGACGTGTGGGTTGGAGCTTGTATTGGTACGCTAACAGCTATTTATGTAGGCTATCAAATGGAGCAACCCGCACGCTGGTTTAATCGTCCGTTTTGGCAAACTAAGTTATGATATCGGTGTTGTGGAAAGGGGGGTAAACAGCGGTTTGCGGCTCACGCGATTGAAAGGAGGTGGCAGTAGCTTGATGCTGTCTTGCTTAGTGTCAATCAGCTCATTGAGCAATGTAGCTGCTTTGTCGTAGCGGCGGCGCAAAATCAGGTCATCGTCGTAAAGGGCGCTTACTTCTTCGTATAGTTCAGTGCAAATGGTGCAGCTTTCGCTGCCTGGTGTTTCGCGCAGGTAGCGGATGAGCTTCATAAGCAGGTCAAAATTATTGTCATACACGAGCATTGCGTTGCTGTCGGCTAACACTTCCCAAGTTAAAGGATGGTTGGTAAACCACTTGTGCAGCAGTCGGATGGAGTCTGCAATGTTTTTGCTGTGTTGCGGATATTTTTCTATGCGTGCAGTGAGTTGTAAAATTTTGGCTAATTTTTTTTCATCTGATTTCACCGTCAAATACCAATAACGTTCTACGCTGTCTTGCAGTGCTTGAAGCAGTTCTTTTACAGGTGCCTGCGGTAGGGGTTCTTCTTCGGCAGTAGGCAAGTTGCCCCAAGGGTCTGCTTCTTCTGACATAGCGGTGGGAGGCTGTTCTTCCGCTGCCTGAACGACTTGCTGCTTTTTATCGTTGCAAGAGCTGGTGACAATAATTAACAACACGAGCCCCAGAATAAGTTGATAGCATTTCATAGGTTGGTTTAATGAGTTTTTGTAAACAAAAATAGCTTCCTTTTGAGAAAGCTATTTTCATTAGTTATGTACGTAGAGGTTGGTTAATAAGTTGCCTTAATGCGGGCAATATTTTGGATGCGTTGCCATGCCAACTCAGTAGCTACTACTTGTGCGTTGCGTTGTTGTTGTTCTGCTACGGTCAGTACCTGCATCACGCGGTCGTAAATTTCCTCTGTTTTGGCAGTAGCCCATGCACGGTTATAGCTGCCAGCAATTTCTGTTGCAATATTAATAACGCCGCCGCTGTTAATCACAAAGTCGGGCACGTAAGTAATTCCTTTGCGCATACAGGCGGTGCCATGTATATCTTCGTCTGCCAGTTGGTTGTTGGCGCAACCAGCAATCACCTGTGCTTTCAAACGCTCAAGCGTATTGTCGTTAATAGTGGCACCCATGGCACAAGGAGAGTAAATATCTGCCGGTACATCGTAGATTTCTTCTGTTCCTACTACAATTACATTGAAACGAGAAGCTATTTTTTTTACACGTTCCTCAAAAACATCGGTAACGTAAATTTTGGCGTGTTCTTTTGACAAATATTCTATCAAAATTTCACCTACCGAGCCTACTCCCTGTACGGCGATGGTTTTTCCTTCGAGGCTGTCTGTGCCAAAGGCTTTTTTGGCAGCTGCTTTCATGCCTACGTAAGTGCCCAGTGCTGTCATGCCAGAGGGGCTGCCGCTACCGCCGCGATACTCAGGTAAACCTGCTACATAGGAAGTTTCTTGAGCAATATCTTCCATGTCGCGTTCGGTCATGCCCATGTCTTCGGCGGTGATGTATTTGCCATTGAGGTTTTTAATGAATTTGCCATACATGCGCAGCAATGCTTCTGTTTTCATTTTGC
The DNA here is from genome assembly GCA_025056255.1 of Bernardetiaceae bacterium. Lineage (GTDB taxonomy): Bacteria > Bacteroidota > Bacteroidia > Cytophagales > Thermoflexibacteraceae > Rhodoflexus. The sequence goes on from JANWVT010000014.1 coordinate 10,598, forward strand.
GGGCGTCGCCGATAATAACAGCTTTACCGCCGCCCAAATGCAAACCTGCCATAGCATTTTTGAACGTCATGCCTCGGGCAAGGCGCAGGGCATCTTCTAATGCCGCGCTTTCTGAACTGTATGCCCACATGCGCGTACCGCCCATAGCAGGACCCAACACCGTGTTATGAATGGCTATGATTGCTTTCAAGCCAGTGTGCCGGTCATGACAAAAAACGACTTGTTCGTGTCCTAATTCGTCTATTTGTGCAAAAATGTTGCTTTCCGCAGCAACTAATGGCTGTGTTTCGGTAGTCATGTGTTGTGTGGTAAAATGTTTGCTGCAAAGTTATCCCTTTTTGTAGAAAGGCAATTTGACAACCTGTGCAGGGATTTTTTTGTCGCGAATGGCTACATATAGTAGAGTGCCGGGCTGGCTGTATGGCGTTTGCACATAGCCCATGCCAATACCAATGCCCAAACTTGGCGATTGGGTGCCTGAGGTAACATGCCCAATGGTTTGGCCTTGCTCATTGTGCAAAGTATAGTGGGGGCGTGGGATGCCGCGTTCTACCATCCGAAATCCTACCAATCGGCGGGCTGTGCCTTCTTTTTTTTGTCTTTCCAAAAGTGGTTTGTCTATGAAAAAGTCTTTGTTTAACTTAGTAATCCACCCTAATCCTGCTTCAATAGGAGAAGTAGTTTCGTCAATATCGTTGCCATACAGGCAGTAGCCCATTTCCAAGCGCAAGGTGTCGCGTGCTGCTAACCCTATTGGTTGAATGCCGTAAGGTTTGCCCGCTTCCATAATGTGCTCCCACACATGTTGGGCATGTCTGTTAGGCACATATAATTCGAAGCCGCCTGAACCAGTGTAGCCTGTAGCCGAAATAATGACGTGCTTAATGCCAGCAAATTGGCTTTGCCGGAAAGAATAGTACTCCATGTTGTGTAAATCTACATCGGTGAGGCTTTGTAGTGCTGCTGCTGCTAGTGGACCTTGAACGGCAAATAATGACATTTCATCGGAAATATTATCTATTTGTACTTTCCATTGGTTGTGCTGATTGATCCACTGCCAATCTTTGTCAATATTAGCCGCATTTACTACTAACATGTAGCAGTCTGACCCTAAGCAATACACCAATAGGTCGTCTACAATACCTCCTTTGCCATTGGGCATGCAGCTGTACTGAGCTTTGCCGTTTTGAAGTACTGACGCATCGTTGGTGGTTAGGTACTGAATCAGGTTGAGTGCACAAGGACCTGTCAGCATCAATTCACCCATGTGCGATACGTCGAATATGCCTACTCCGTGGCGAACCGCTTGGTGCTCTTCTATATCGGATGTGTAGCGCAGTGGCATTTCATAGCCTCCAAAGGGTACTATTTTCGCACCCAACTTTTGATGCGTATCAAAAAGGGCTGTTCTTTTAAGTAGCATGGCGTAGAAAAAAGATAACAGTAAAAAACAAAATCGCGTTTAAGAGCCGTAAAGCTAATAAACGCGATGAATTTAAACCCGTTAATGTACCCGTAATGTGAAGTTGTTTGAGTTAGTTTAGTTTATCGAAGTGTAGTTAGTTTATCAAAGCGAGAGGAACTCTTGATATCGTTCGTTTGCCCTAAACTTTCTATTACAAATGTAGCTGATGCACGAAGGATTTGAAATCCATGTTTACATTCATTTTTATAGGGGATAACCCTCATAAAAATTTGGGGATTGATAAAATCTGAATTATTTTGCTGCATTGATGATTGTTATTGAAACGTATCATGCCTGAAAATATCAAAATTGTAATTGCAGACGACCATCCCGTTATGAGGCTTGGGTTGAGCCATTTGATTAAAAATGAGCCCGACATGCAGGTGGTGGGTGTTGCCGCTAACGGAACAGAAGCTATTCGCATAGCAAAAGAAACCTCTCCTGATGTTATCATTCTCGATATAAACATGCCCGAAATGGATGGACTCTCGCTGGCGAATCACCTTAAAGAGGAATTGCCAGAGTTAAGAATTGTCATTTTTACGGCGCACCACAACGAAGCAGCCTTCAATGCAGCTATTGATGCGGGCGTAGAAGGTTTTATTTCCAAAGAAAACGTATTTGCTGACCTCTCAGAAGGCATTCGGCAAGTAGCCAGTGGCAAAAGCTATTTCAGTAGCGTATTTTCCGACTACTTGCTGAATCGCATTAAACAGGATGGTAGACAAAAGAAAGAAAAACAAAGCCTTACCGAGCAGCTCACCCCAACCGAAATGCGGATTATGAGTTTAATAGCCAACATGAAAACAAGTCAAGAAATTGCCGATATGCTTTTCATTAGCGTTAAAACGGTCGAAAACCATCGCACCAATATTTGTAGAAAGCTGAACGTGAAAGGAAAGAATGCGCTGCTAAAATTTGCTTTGAGCCATAAAAACCAATTTGAATAAAATTTCCTGCCCAACAATTTGGATAATTAGTAAAGCATCCTATTTTTGCAGTCCCGTTGCAAAGGCAACGCGGTTCAGGAAGCTTAGCTCAGCTGGTTCAGAGCATCTGCCTTACAAGCAGAGGGTCATAGGTTCGAATCCTATAGCTTCCACCAACTTTTCATAGAGGTTAGCTCAGGAAGCTTAGCTCAGTTGGTTCAGAGCATCTGCCTTACAAGCAGAGGGTCATAGGTTCGAATCCTATAGCTTCCACTTAGCCAACAAGCTCCCGAAGTATTGCTCTTCGGGCTTTTTTGTTTTATGACCCACGACCTTGAAAAACTGTTGGCAAAATTAGCAGCTTTTTGTGCCTACCGCGAGCGGTGCACCAGTGAAGTAGTTGCTAAAATGGCAGAGTGGCAGTTGCCCGAGCCTGTGCAACAGCAGCTCTTGAATTGCCTACGTGCAGAGGGTTACCTCAACGATGAGCGCTTTGCTTTTGCCTATGCCCAAGGAAAGTTTCGGCACAACCAGTGGGGAAAGGTAAAAATTAGGCTGATGCTTAGGCAAAAACAAATTCCTGAACCTGCTATCAGGGCTGCTTTAAATAGCATAGCCCCTGAGGAATACATGCAGTTGCTACACACACTGGCAACTAAAAAAGCCATGCAATTGCAGCACAAAACGCATCAACACAAATTACAGCAGAGGCTTTTTCAATTTTTGGCAACTAAAGGTTTTGAACCCGATTTGGTATCCGATACAGTGCGCCAGCTAATCAAAGATTTACAAGAAAGTTAAATGCGGAATGTGGAATTCAAATCCGAAATCCACACTCCGCACTTGCTCCTCTAAAACTTCACGCTCAGTTGCGCTAAAAAGTTAGTGCCAGCTTGCGGGAAGTAGAAGTTTTCATAGGTGCGTTGTCCGCCGCTGATGTAGCCGAAAGTATAGCCGTTGCTTTCGTACAAGTGGTTGAAGATATTATTTACCAACAGGTTCAGCCCCAATTCGCTGCAAAACTTCGGACGCAACGTGTAGCCCATGCGCAAATCGTTGGTAAAAAAGGCATCTAAGCTACGGCTGACTTGTTGGGTATTGTCTAAGTACTGACGGCTGACATATTTGGTCAGCAAAGAAATTTGCAAGTCTTTGGCAGGTGTGAAGTGCAACTGAGAAGCTGCTACTACGGCAGGCGAGAAAGCAATATCGGTGTTGCGGTGTTCTATGGCTACTTGCCCGCCCTTGTCGTAATCGTCTAAAAACTCGGTGAATGCGCGGATTTTATTGCGGCTGAATGCGGCATTGCCTTCCCATTTCCATTTGGGGTTGATTTGCCATGCAGCTACCAATTCAATGCCCGCGCGATAGCTGTCGGGGATGTTTTGGCGAATATAGCTTCCTACGTCGTTTACGCTGCCGGTCAGCACGAGTTGATTTTTGTAGTACATGTAAAACAAGTTGGCATTAAAAGCCCATGCGCCTATGCTGCCGCTGTAACCTGCCTCTATGTTGTGTAGTTGCTCAGGACGGGGGCGGCTTGCCGGGCTGCTCTCTGTATAATCATTGCGGTTAGGTTCGCGATGCCCAACAGCATACGAAGCGTACCACTCCGAAGTACCTTTCACATAGCGAACACCTGTTTTAGGATTGAAAAACAACAACTGTACGTTTTGAGTAACGTTTTGCAATCGGTTGTCATAACCCAAAAAATCATAACTGATGCCGCGCAGTTGCAAGTCGCCAAATGCAAACAAGCCGTCAGCTATTTGATAGGTCGCGCGTGCATAGGCATTGATGTCGTCTTTCACTGCATCGTTGTCGTAGTAGCGATGGCGGATATTGCTGTTACCTGCAAAACGCGCCCAGATAACTTCGCCGAAGTGCTTGCCCTGATAGCGGTTAGCAGCGCCGCCAAATTGGAAGTCTAACACAGGCACATTGGCGCGCAATTGCGGACTTTGGTAGCTGAGTTGCCAAGTGATACCGTAAAAGTGGTTGTCTAACCAACGGCGACGGATCAGGTCGCTGCGGGTAATGGTCTGATTGCCGACCTGTATCGGGTCAATCAGGTAGCGCGAGAGGCGGTCGTTGGCGCGGTATTGTTCGTAGTAGCCTCTCCCGCGCGTGTAGTGCAAGGTAGATTTCCAGCGCCAACCCTTGCTAAGGTCGGTTTGCCAAATGAGTTGATAATGGTCTTGCTGATAGTTATCAGTCTCATTGTCATAGGTTTGCGAATTGAACCGACGGTTGCCTTTGCGCAGTTGCTCTTCGGGTACACCATACCATGCCTGGTAGGTTTGTTCTTTACCGCTCCAAATGTTAGCTGTAAGGCTACCCTTTTTGGTCAGGTAAACGCCTGACAGATAGAACGATTTGAGGTCGGAGAAGGCACGGTCAATAAATCCGTCGGAAGTGATTTTAGAAAGCCGTCCCATCATCTTAAAACGATTGTTGATGAGTCCGGAATGTACTACCACATTGTGCCGCCAAGTGTTAAACGAGCCGTAGCTGTTGGCTATTTCAGCCGAAGCCTTGTCGTCGGGTGCAAGTGTGGTGATATTGACGCTTGCCCCAAATGCACCTGCGCCGTTTACAGAGGTGCCTACGCCGCGCTGAATCTGAATTTGCGACACAGAAGTGGCAAAATCGGGCATATTAACCCACCAAACGCCCTGCGACTCGGCGTCGTTGAGTGGTACATCGTTAATAGTAACATTGATGCGGGTAGGGTCGCTGCCGCGGATGCGCATACCTGTATAGCCAACACCTGCTCCTGCATCGGAAGTGGTTACGATGGAAGGGGTAAAATTGAGCAAGATGGGCAAATCTTGCCCCAAGTTTTGTGGCGCAAGTTCTTTCTTGTTCACAATGGTTTTGGTAATCGGGTAGAGGCGCGTACCAAACACATCTACTTCGCGGCTCCAAACTGCTGAGGCAGCAAGCCGGATTTCCAGCGTTACATCTTGCTGTAAATCAATGGTTTGCTCATGTGTGCGATACCCTACAAACGATACTTGCAGCGTGTACGTTCCGGCAGCAAGACCTGTAAAAACAAATTGACCATTGTCATCAGCTGCGACACCTTTGTTTGTGCCTTTCAGCACCACCGATGCACCTGCAAGAGCAGTGGCATCGTCAGCAGCTACAACTTTACCTGAAATACTGAATTGTGCCCATGCAAACACATGGAGCATTGCCGCAATGGCAGTGAGAAGGTACTTTTGCATAGTTCCGTCAGTGTTTAAGTGATACAAAAACCCGACGGTGTTCTGTGGGAAAGAAGGCGACTGTACGCAGAACAAATACAGCCTTGTTCAGATGTAAACTCCCTACGCAGGCATTACCCTGGTCAGGTTCTACGGGTATCATCTCAGCCTCCTTGCCATTGGCACAGGAAACACCCCGGTGAGCCGTTTGCTCACCGCAAAAGTAGCGCAACAAAGCGTCTTTACAATATGCTGCTATGTTTTTGGGCGAACATTTTGTTATTTCGCACTGCTCAAAACCTGTTTGCCTTTGACTACCAAGCTGAAAATATTATTTGCCATCATTGTTTTAGAACTAGCTCTGATAGGCTTTTGGTTCTACAAGCGCACCTCAGATACATCTGCCAATTCCTCAATAGGCGAGAATTATTTCGCTCTGACCGATACCGCCGGCATTGACCGCATCGTATTAGGTAAAAACACATTCAAATTGTCTCATGGCGAATGGTTGTTGAACGACCGTTATCAGGCAGATAAACCCTTGCTCGGCGAGCTTTTTATGTTGTTGCGAAAAGTGGAAGTGCAGCAACTTATTACAGGAAAAGAAGGCGAAGCGCTTCGCAACCAGATTGACCGCCAAGGACAAAACGTTGAGTTGTGGCGAGGCAATCAACCGGTGTTATCTTTTAGGGTAGTAGGCATACGAGGTAATGCCTATGCAATGGCAAAAAACAGCCCATCGCCGGCAGCCTTATACATCCCCGGTTACAGCATCAATATTTATGAGGCACTTACACTGCCCGAAGGCGAGTGGCGCAATAAAAATCTGGTCAGCTCGGGCTGGTTGGGCATTCGCAACTTGCGCATTCGCTATTCGGAAACCCCTGACCAAAATATTGACATTCGGCGCGAGAACGAATTTTACAAAGTCAATGGCGTGCAAAATTTAGACTCTGCCATGCTCTATCGCTATATAGAGGCATATCGGGGCTTTAGAGTTTACTCTTTTTTAGACAATCCTACCATGCGCGACTCTCTAAGCCGCTTGGTGCCTTTTTGCCAAATAGAAATTGAAACACTTAACAGCAAGAGCGGTTTGCATGTGTACGCCAGCAAAAGCGGCATGTATGGTATCACACAGCCTGCCAATGAATTAGTGCAATTAGAGCCGCGGTATTTTGCTCGTTTCCTCGTTCGCCGCAAAGATTTTGAACGCTGAAATAGCTACATCTTAAAAATGTACTAATTTTGACCATTCAAACACATAAGCCTATTTGCAAGCTATATGAAGTTCGTTATATCGTCTACTGCTTTGCTGAAACAAATTGCTGCTCTAAATGGCGTCATTGTAAGCAACCCGGTAGTGCCTATTTTAGAAAACTTCCTTTTTGAAATTAAAGACGGCAAACTGACTATTACGGCTTCTGACCTACAAACTTCTATGATGGCAGAAATGAGCGTAGAGTCAGAAACTAATGGCAGCATTGCAGTACCGGCGAAGATGCTAACGGATACCCTGCGCAATTTGCCTGAACAACCCGTAACCTTCACTATTCACCCTGATACCTATATTATTGAACTGAATTCAGAAAACGGACACTACAAATTAGCCGGGGAAAATGCAGCTGACTTTCCGCGTGTACCCGAAGCTAGAAATGCAGAGGTAATAGAACTTACCACTGAGGTGCTGTCAAGCGCTATTGCTTACACGCTGTTTGCTACCAGCACCGACGAAATGAAACCCAATATGAACGGGGTATATGTTAATTTGCGCCATACAGATGCAACTTTTGTTTCAACAGATAGTCATCGTTTGGTGCGCTACCGCCGTTTCGATGTCAGTTCGCCTACAGAAGTAGCGGTGATTATTCCGCGCAAAGCACTTAGCTTGCTGAAAAATACGCTTCCATCTGACCATACTCCCTTGCAGCTTGCATTCAACAAGTCAAATGCTTTTGTTTCGTTTGGCAATATGCGCATGGTCTGTCGGCTAATAGACGAACGATTCCCCGACTACGAGTACGTGATACCAACAGCCAACAATAAAGTATTAGAAATAGACCGCACCGAGTTGTTGGGTTCTCTCAAGCGCATTGCTATTTATGCTAACAAATCCACTAACCAAGTACGCTTGAAAATTACTGCTGACTGTTTGGAAGTACACGCCGAAGATATCGATTTTTCTAACGAAGGTGAAGAAAAACTCCCCTGTGTGTACGAAGGCGAAGAAATGGAAATTGGCTTCAATGCCAAGTTCCTCATAGAAGGATTGAGTAACTTAAATTCTAAAAAAGTTATTTTCAAACTCTCAGAGCCTAATCGGGCAGGTTTGCTGACACCAGATGCTACCGATGAAAGCGAGGATATCCTCATGCTAATTATGCCTGTTATGCTCAACACCTACTATTAATCAGTACATGGTCAAAATTCTTTTCGTTTGCTTGGGCAACATTTGTCGTTCGCCACTGGCGGAGGGTGCTTTTACACATTTGGTCAAACAAGCAGGATTGGAACACCGCTTTGCTTGCGACTCTGCTGGAACAAGCGGTTATCATACTGGCGAATTACCCGACCCCCGCGCCCGGAAGGTAGCTCAACAAAAAGGCATTACCTTACCCAGCCGTGCTCGGCAGCTTCATCGCGGCGACTTTTATGCTTACGACTACATTTTGGCAATGGATAAAAGCAACTTGCACAACATCATTGCCCTGAAACAACGCGTTGCGCCCGACAGCAACGCTCATATTATGCTCATGCGCGAGTTTGACCCCGTGAAAGATGCCAACCAAGAGGTGGAAGACCCCTACTATGGAGATATGGAGGACTTTGAGAACTGCTTTACAACCGTTTACCGAACCGCCGAAGCACTGTTAGATTATTTGCAAAAAAATCCCTGAATCATGAAAGAATATTTTTTGCGCCTCTATACTTACAATCATTGGGCAAACGACCGCTATTTGCAACTCTTTGAACAACACAGCCCTATTCCCGAACGTGTGCAACTGCTCATGAGCCATGTTTTAGTTGCCCAAAAACTATGGCTAACGCGCATTAAAGGCAATCCTGACCTGTCGTTGCATATTTGGAAAACGCTTCCCATTGGCGAACTGAAAACCTTAGCAGTGGAAAATACCAAAAATTGGCTGGCGTACCTAGCAGCAGCAGACCAAGCAGAGTTTGACCGCATGCTGAGCTATCAAAATTTTCAGAAAATTCACTATACCAACCGCGTCTCAGACATTATTATCCACACCGCCAATCATGCTACTTATCACCGAGCGCAGTTTGCTGTACTATTTAGGCAAATAGGCATAGAGCCGCCCAATACCGATTTTATTACTTTTGCCCGTGAGTTTTCCGGAGAGCTGAACCTATAAATTTTACAATTGGAAGCCTGCCACTAACACGTCGTCCACTTGGCGAGCAGTGCCTTTCCACTCGTTGAATAAGTGGCGTAGAATGTCGCCTTGCTCTGCAATAGGCATACAGCAAATATTTGCTAATATTTTCTTGAAATTTTTGGTCATTAACTTTTTGTTTTCTGAGTTGCATTGGTCGGCAAAGCCATCGGTTGCCAAATAAAAGCAGCGTGTATCACCTTTGGTGAAGGGTATGGTGTGTGTTTCAAAGGTTTTGTCCAAATAGCCGCGCAAGCACCAGCCAACAGTATCTTTACTGCCCTTGTACTCGGTAAGCTCTCCATTTTTGACATCGTAAAGCGATAGGTTAGCTCCACTGTATTGAATAACTTGATTTTTGGTATCAATAATGCAAAAGCCAAGTTCAAGTCCGTCGCGCAAATTGGATTCACTGTTTTGCATTCGTTCATTAAATAGAAAGTCGAGCGTGTGAATAATATGCGAGGGCTCGATTTGTGTATCTGCATCTTCAATCAGTCTAGATAGCAGCATGAGAGATACAACAGTAAGCATACCGGCAGGCACACCGTGTCCGGTACAGTCGCCCACTGCCAAATAAATCAGATGCCGTTTTTGAGTTACATAAGCAAAATCGCCACTAATGGTGTCCTTAGGCATGTGTAGCAAGAATGAATGGGGCAAAAGTGCACGCAATGTGTGTTCGTGGCTGATAAGTGCCCGTTGAATGCGGGCAGCATAGCTAATGCTTTCTGTAATCTGCTTGCGCTGAGTAGCAATAATGTTCAGACTTTCGGAAAGTGCCTGATTGTTAGCGCGCAACTCCTCAGTTTTGTTTAAATTATCTTCTCGTTCTAATTCTAACTTAAAAATTACTTCCGAGAGTTGCTGAGTGGTCATTTCCATCATTTGGTACTGTGCCAGCAGTCGCTCTTGCAGCTCCACAACTTGCTGTTTCAGAGCGGCGTTTTCAAGTTGCAAAGCATTCTTATATTTCTCAGAAGAGAAGCAGAAGCCTAAGTCGGAAGAGGACATGCTTGAAAAATAATTTATATACACTTACAACAATAAAGTAAGGAAAATGTTCAATAGCAACAAGTTGTTTTGCAAATCTCGCTAAAAAAAAAGTAGTTTTTATGTAGATTGTTTTAATACTTCATATTTTAATTAAAAGTTTCCTATTTTTCTTACACTATTAGGCAAAAAACAGAAATAAGCTATTAGCGACAAAGTAGCAATGGCAGTAGTAAGCAATGCTACTGGTGCACCAAACTGCAACCACAGAAAGCCAGTAAGCGAGCTTGCTAACAGAGCGCAAATGCTTTGTAACCCTGTAAACGTACCCATAGCCGTTGCCATATCTTGCGGCTGTACAATATTGGCAATCCACGCTTTGGCAACTCCCTCAGTGGCAGCAGCATAAACGCCATATAAGAAAAACAAGGCAATAAGCACGTCTTCTCGCTTGGCAAGAGCCATGCCCCCGTAAACGGTTGCAAACAAGGCTAACCCTATTATGAAAACTTTCTTTAATCCTATTCTATCAGCCAATATACCCAGTGGAAAAGCAAATAGGGCATACACGAGGTTGTAAAAAATGTAGATGCCTACCACAGCTCGGTCGTCTTTAACTACTTGTTTGGCTTGTAGCAGCAGGAACATATCGGAGCTGTTGAATAAGGTAAAAATTAGCAAACCAGCTACTAATTTTTTGTAAAGTGGCGCATTTACTTTCCAATAACTGAAAATAGCCCAAGATGAAACTTTTTTTGTTTGAAAGGCTGGCAACTGTTTTTGTTCGTGCAGTTGCAGCGATACTAATACGGCTAAAATGCCGGGAATCAGGGCAAGAAAAAACAAGGTTCGATATTCTTGTGGGTAAAAATGCAGGAAGAGCAGCGCCAACAGAGGACCTAAAACAGCACCGAGGGTGTCCATAGAGCGATGAAAACCGAAGATGCGGGCTTTGGTTTGCCAAGAGGCTTCATTGGAGAGCATAGCATCTCTGGCACCTGTGCGGATGCCTTTGCCAAGTCGGTCGGCAGTTCGCATTAAAAATACCCATAAAGGAAAAGTAAAAATTGCTATCAGGGGTTTGGCAATGGCGCTAATAGCATAACCAAGTTGTACAAATGGCACTCGCTTGCCCAAGAGGTCAGAGCGTTTGCCAAAATAGCCCTTGCTAAGTCCTGCTGCTGCCTCTGCAATGCCTTCTAACACGCCTATGAGCGCTACTGAAAAACCGATTTGCTGCAGATACAGCGGCGTAACAGGATAGAGCATTTCGCTTGCCATATCGGTTAGCAAGCTAATGATTGAAAGCGTCCAAACGGTGCGGGTCAGATACTTCAAAATTGACAACAATTGATGGCTTCCAAAAGTATTGCTGTTTAGGCAGCCGGTCAAATTTTGTGCAAACCAATGTTTGCTTTTCTCTGCTCGTAGGGATACCACCACAGCGTAGTAAAACAGCACAAGCCTGTCGGCTGTTCGTACATAGGTTAACCCTTACCTCTTGCTGTTATTTGTGTCCTCTGTGTCCTTGCCGTTGTTCGCTTTTCGACAAGCAACCTCATTCAATGTTTGTTGCTTCTTACACTTTTTTATAATAACTTGATTATCAGCGCAATGCTATCTTTTTACATTGTCAGGTGCGCTCTTAATTTTTTTGTGCCATCATGCAATAGCAAGCAAGACTGCAACTTTAACAGATGAGCTACTTTTCTGTTAAAATAGTACCTGTTAAACGCATCAGCAGCGTTTTGGCTTCTTGTAAGTTAAAAATTGCCTGAATTTCGCCAAAAGCAATGTCTGCAAACGTGTTTTGCAAAATGCGGTACTCAAAAGCGTTAATACTGCCGTTGCGATAGCGTTCGGCAGCTAAGTTCAAATTAGTTTCTGCCGCTATTTTATTTTCGCGAGCAATTTTGACTTGCTGCCGGCGCAGGTTATACAAGTCGTAGGCATCGGCAAGGTCTCGTTCTAGGCTCAGTTTGAGATTATCTACTGCAAACTGACCTGCCTGTTCTTGCATTTGTGCTGCCTCTACGGCGCGTCGTAGCTGTCCGCCATTAAATATAGGCATTGTAAAAGTAAAGCCGCCGTTTAAAGTGCGTGTGGAGGCGGTATTGTTAGGGCGCTGTCTTCCATCAATAAACTTAGCAGCCTCTAAATTTTGTCGGTTGCGATTGTAGGTAAATCCAGCAAACAAACTCAAATTAGGCAGCAAATTTGCCTTTGCCAGCCCTACACTGTTGTGGAGCAACTCTTGGTTGCGCAGCTGTGCCTCTAAGTTGCTGTTAGAAGAGAACATTTTTTCGCGCAGTGCTTCATAAGAATATTCTGCATCGTCAAAAACCAAGGAGTCGGTCAGTAGATAGGTTTTGTTGATGTCAGCTACTGCCATTAACACATTTAAATTGCGAATAGCATTTTTAAATTGCACTTGTTGAGTAAGTAGGGCACTACTGTCGGCAAGGTAATTATTTTTTTCTAGCAACACTTCGGTAACAACTGCCTTGCCTACCTCTTGCTTGAGTAAGGTGTATTCATAAATATCGCGAGAGGTTTTGAGTACTTTTTCAGAAATTTTGATGCGTTCTTGTAGGCGAACGGCATCGTAATAGGCTAAAATGACTGCCTGAATAGTGTTTTCTATTACTATTCGTGCATTACCTTGTGAAAGCTTTTCTAATTCTTCTAAGCGTTGTTTGGTAAGGTTGATGCGAAAACCGTCAAAAATCACCCAATTGACGTTGGCAGCAGGCTGAATGCTAAAGTTGCGAATATCTCCCTGAATAAAGGCAGCAGGGTTGATAATATTGTTGAGCACATTATTTTGATTCAAATTGAGCGAAATGGTAGGATAGCGCCCTGCCTGACCTTGTGTGTTGTTGAGTTGCGCAATAGCAATGTTTTGCTGCTGAATCCGGATGTCAAAGTTTTGACTGAGCGCACGCGCAATAGCCTCGGAAAGGGTTAGTGGTTCTTGGGCATAAGAAAAAGCATGACAGAAACAGATTAATCCGAGAACTGCAAATAATTTCTTCATTATAACACAATTCTTAAACAAAAGGAAAACAAATGTGCAGAAAAAGCAACAGAAAAATTAACGATTCGGTTGATAGCAGTGCTCAAAATTACACGTAAAAATTGGAATTTAATGATGCCTATCTATTGCTTAAATTTCGGGCTTGAACCTTAGTGTTATGATGAAGCCCAATTGGTTTGTAGCTTTGCCTGTACGCGAGTCGGAAGAACTTATCAGCATGCTCGCTCGAACAGCGCCGCCTGCCATCAGATTGTTTGACCCAGCTGACACACATCTGACCATTGCTTTTATGGGTTCAATGCCCAAAGAAAACATTCCTGATGTGTTGGAAGTAATGCAAAAAATTGATTTTGAACCTTTTAAAATTTCATTAGCCGCACTTGTGCCGCTGCCCTCTGCTAAACACCCTACTGCCTTCTCCTACACACTACAACAAGGGCACGCCGAAGTAGTGCAGTTGATTGAAAATTGGCGAGATGCACTACTGAAAGCCGGAGGTGCACCGGAAGCCAAGCGCCCTGCTTTGCCTCACCTAACCATTGGCAGACCGCTACGCCAATGGGGAAAACGTGCCCAACTGGAAGGTATCCGCTGGGCAAACGCACTTACAACGCCTCAATTTGAAACCTATGTGGATAGCATTGCACTGTACACGTGGGCAGATGACCGCCGCAGCCGACAATTTAAAATTGTAGAAGAACGGCTAATGTGAAACAAATGCAAACAACCGGTTCATGGGCTGCATTTTCCTATTGATAAAACAAAGTGAAAAAGTATTGAAAAATAGCTCTGGGTTTTGGACACCCGCAACGGCATAAAAATCCTACCTATTCTGTCATCCTGTCTCTCTTGTTTTGCCGTTGTTCGTGTCCTTGTACACAACCTAATTCAATCTTTGTCGCGTGTGGACAAGCGTAACGGCATAGCAAGCATTTTTTTGCAAAAGAACACGTTTTTTCGGCTCCTCCTTACTTTTTGCATTTTTCAATTCGTAAGTAATTGATTATCAGTAAAATCACAAATAATTCGCGTTGCTTTATTTTCTCGTCAAAAGTCATTACATTCATGTTGAAAAACAAAAATCGATATGGCAATTAGAATGGGCAGATGGGATTGTCCTGTTTGTGGCTTAAAAGGCAACAGAGGACCCGATACCCACTGTGTAGGTTGCGGCTCGCCGCGTGGCAAAGAGGTAATATTTTACCTGCCCGAAGATGCTGAGGAAGTTACCGATGCAGATAAGTTGCAGCAGGCAAAAGCAGGAGCAGACTGGCGTTGCGACTATTGCGGCGCCGACAACAAAGCCACTAATATTGCTTGCCAAGCTTGCGGCAACGAACGCAACCAAGAAGATATAGCGCGTAGTGAAAAGGTTATTTACAACCACGATATTTCTGAACAGCAACCGCCACCTACTTACACCAATCCTGCTGACAACAAGGCACGCGACCGTCGCAAATATCGGTTGGTGGTTTGGTCGTTTGTACTGTTTACAGTTGTTGCTTTGTGGTATATCTTCAAACCGCGCCCTTTTGAAGTAGAAGTAGTGGGACATGAGTGGGAACGCACCGTAGAAATCGAACAGCACCTTCCTTTTGTAGAAGAAGACTGGCAGCTACCCGCTAATGCCCGCCTTATTTCTCAGCGACAAGACGTACATCACTACAACCAAGTGCTAGTGGGTTACCAAAAGAAAACTCGAACAGTGCGCATACAAACCGGTACCAAGCAAGTAAAATGCGGTAAAAAAGACTTAGGCAACGGCTATTTTGAAGATGTTTATTGCAACAAGCCCGTTTATGAAAATCGAACTGAAACCTACGAAGAACCTGTTTACAAGCAAGTGCCTGTTTTTCAAACCAAGTATAAATACGAAATTTACCGCTGGACATTAGACCATACCGCCAAAGCCAGTGGAGCAGATAAGCAGCCCGTGTTTCCGCAAGAAACTCTTCCAAATAACAACTGGC
Organism: Bernardetiaceae bacterium; assembly: GCA_025056255.1. Classification (GTDB taxonomy): domain Bacteria; phylum Bacteroidota; class Bacteroidia; order Cytophagales; family Thermoflexibacteraceae; genus Rhodoflexus. Next base: position 25,599 of record JANWVT010000014.1, read on the forward strand.
GCGAAGGTAAACGCGGCGAAACCTATACGCTAATATTGCAAGACAAAGATGGAAAACAATACCGCGAGCAAGTAACATTTGAGTTTTGGCAGCAAAAAAACAAAGGCGACCGGCTACAAGCTAAGCACAATGCATTGGGCGGTTTTTATGGCTTGTCGGAAAAAGGCAAGTAAGAGCAGCTGAAAAAACCATAGATAGCCATTTTAACCTTTCGGACTATTTAGTTCATCGTGAAGTTGATTTGCAATGCGCATGCTCAGAGGCTTAGGGGGTAGCAAACGCTATCCTTGCCCTAAGGAAAACGCGATTGAAATTTGCTTCACATTTACACTTTTTTGCGAGCAGCATTCACGCCGCGCACCTTCCGCCTAACAAATGCAGAAAGCACCATAAAGCCAGCCAAAAATACTGCTAAGCGATACAGCGCATCACCAATCCGTGCGTATAGCGTTAGGCTGCTGTTTGCATAGATGCGCATTTTGGCAGCTCCCATAGTGTTGTAGGGAATACTTTTGACAACTTCACCTCTTTGGTTGATAAAGCCAGAGATGCCTGTGTTAGCGGCTCTTGCAATACTGCGGCGCGTTTCAATAGCGCGTAAACTTGCCAGTGCCAAATGTTGTACGTGCCCGGGCGTATTGCCCCACCAACCATCGTTGGTGATGATACCAAGAATATGGGCATTCTTTTGCACGTACTCTGTAACAAAATCGCCATAAGCAGACTCGTAGCAAATGATAGGAGCAATACCGATGCTATCGCGGTTAAAAAATACCGTGCGATGTTCTTGCTTTCCTAAGTTACCTACTACACCACCCAAGTTGAGCATAAAACGATTGTCTATCCAGCTAAATAGGCTCGCCAAGGGGTTCGACTCTACCCCCACAACCAACTTCGACTTATGATAGTATCTGACGATAGTGTCTTCACCCACAAAAACAGCTGTATTAAAAACTTCGTAGCCCATTCCGTTGCTTTTTCTAATGGTTGGTCGGTCAGGTAGGCTATCTGCGGGAAAAACAAGGTAAGTATCGGCACCTGTCATCAAGCTCATATGTGGATATTGGCGCTTAAACTTGCCTACCTCTGAAAGTGGATAATGAGCTGTTAAGGCATGGAAGTTATCTTGCTCCAGAAAAGTTTGATGTAAAGAAGTTTCAGGCCACAGCACAAAACTTGTTTGAGGCGAAATCTCTTTCTTACTTAGCTCAATGAAGCGCGCAATCTGCTCTTCGTAAGGAACGTATGTGGTGCCTGTATTGGTCTGCCCAGTTTTGGCGTTGTAGTCAAATTTTTCAGCGTAACAGTCCAAATTGGGTTGGACCACCACTACTTCTACAGCGGTTCCGCGCTCTTTGTGTTGACGATAAACAATAAGTGAGGCAGCCATTGGGGTAAATACAATAATGGCTGCTAACAGGGCGTTGAGCTTCCAAAAGCGAGGCATTTTCCACAGGGCTTCAAAAACCATCAGGTTGGCTGCCAGTACCCAAGCTGTACCGCCCGCCACACCTGTGTATTCGTACCACTGCACCCACTCTGGCACAAAACCAAATGCATTTCCTAGCGTCAGCCAAGGCCATGAAAAGCCCCAGTGATGATGAAAATACTCGAAAGACATCCATAAGGCGAAAAAAAGCAGATACCCAAACTTATCAGCAGATGCCCTAACAGCCACATGAAATAGGGTAAAAGTACCCGCCATCAAAGCTGCATTAGCTGTAAAAGCAAATATGGCAGCACCAGCAGAGGCATTCCATAACCACCAAGTAGCAATAATATTCCAAATAAGGAAAGACAGGTAGCTATACGCAAAACACAACCATGCGGAACGCCGAGTTTGTTTGCTGCGAATGATGTATTCAATGGCAAAAAGGGGGGCAAATCCTAAGAAAATGAGCCATACCGTAGCTGCATACCAAGAAAGACCAAGCAGTATCCCAGCAGTGAGCGATAAAATTAGCAAATAGCGATGAGTAAGTTGCAGTGGCAACATAATTTTTTAAAACAAATCGGCACAAATTTAGCCGCTTAATATTTGGTAAAATATATGCTGATTATTGCTTGTCGGCAATTTGTTTTAATTTAGCTCTCAACAGACCAAACTACCCGAATAGTATTATGACGAATATCCTAAAAATCAGCTTGTTGTGTTTGTTAATGGCAGCTTGTTTTTATTTTGTACAAACAGCAAGCGCACAGCAACCAAAGAAAAGCAGTACTTCACCAGCCGCAGCTACCCCTAAAAAAGTCGTCGAGTCAGAACTTCGGAAACTGACCACTACCTTTGTTGAAACTTATGGCAAATTTACCCAAACCAAAGATAAAGCCGCTGTACTAAAATTTATGTACGAAAAAGTATCAGCTTCTTTGTTCAACGCTAACATTAGTGGTAAATACCGAGTTTTCAGCGGCGACTATCAAGCATTTGACGAGTATCTGACCAAGCTTGCCAATGCAGAAAATTTAAATTTGGTGTATAAACTCACAGGCATTGCTGCTGAATATACCTCCGACGATATTGGTTCGGTTGTCTATACTGCTGACTATCAAATGGAACGCGAAGGCAGTGTTTGGGAAAAAGGTATTGAACAGGTAACGTTAGTATTTAAAAAATTTGGCAACGATTGGAAAATTGTTTACTACAATACCATCAATATTGAAGATGAGAAGTTGCGCGGCGATTGTTTCTGTGAGTTGTTTGAGTCTAAACCGGGCAACTTTGTTGCTAAAACTACTGTTCCCGGCGGCAGAGGGTATAACGAAGACCTGCAAACTTTTGAATTTTTACAAAAACCCGAAGGAAGGGTCATTCGCTCGGGCAACCAAGTTTACCTATGGGCAGAATCGGGCGAAATATCTTATACACCACAACGAGATGCTAAGACTAACCCCACTACCATCTCGCCTGCTGCGATTACCTTGTCTAAGGCAGTTGCAGACAAAGAGCAGGCAATTATGCTCATTTTACAAGAAGTGAACTATAAAGAAAGTTGTGCAAATATCAAAATGCGTAGAAAATAATCGGCATTATCATGCAAGCAACAGCCAGATAGAAATATGTATTTTCCTTGCTGTTGCTTTTTTATTTTCTGAATGCTTTCCGTTATATGCGCAAAAAGTAGCTACCAACGAGGCTGAGCGCATGGTGCAAATATTTGCCAATGCTTACGCCTCGCCCGGCGCCCGAACAGAAGAACAGTTGGCAAAGCTAATAGCTCTTGCCGACCCGGGTCTTAGCTTTGAGTCGGTAGCGGTGGCTATTAGCGGCAATAAAAAGATGCGCAACGGGGACATTTCTGTTTGGTTGCAATATCTGCGCCGCATGCATCAAGAAGGCAATGCCACAGTCATGCGCTCCTTCAAAAAAATAGGGGCGTTGTATGTACAACCCAATAACATTTATGCCAACGTTCATTTTGAGTTTACCTACATACAACAGGGCAAAATACTTGTCAAAGGCGATGAGCACGTAAGTATTTTGCTCAGAAGAGTAGATGAGACCCAATGGCGTATCATAGATATTCGCTCCATGATGATAGAAACTGAAAAGTTTCGTGGCACGTGCCTATGTGAAATTTTTACTTCTAAAAGCTCTTCTACTAACAGCGTATCGGCAAAAATTACCATGCCGTCGGGTGGTAACTACCGCGCCTCTACCATTGTCTTTGAGCTGGTAGAATGCGACCCTCGTCAAAAAACTTATTTGATTCGCATTACTAACTACGAGTTTAAATGGTTAGCCACAGGAGAACTTTATTTGCTCAAAGACAACAAACAATGCGATAAAAGCGAGGTAGACCCCGAAATGGTCGGCATAGCATTTGACCAAAAAGAAGTTTTTGGCATCATCATCCGCAAGTATTTGTTCGAGTTTGAATGTGCTCAAATAGCTTTTAAATAAAGCACAAGTACTCCCTGCTACTATAAAAAAGTTGCAAATAGCACACACCGCTGCTTGTGAAAACACACACAACGATTGCACACCGCCGCCTTATGAACACTCTTGCCTGTGAGCAGGCAAACAACAGCGTAGCAAATATTTGCTTTGGGAAGCGTAAAATAAGTTTGGCAGTTTAACCTTATGCTTGCAATGTTCTTATAAACGCGAAACAATTTTGATTACTCTGCATACATAAGCAATGTTATCTAATTTTGCTGCATCAATTTTTGAATCACGGTGGAACTAAACGATATTTGGATTGCCACATTGTGGCTGGCAGCAGCCCTCACGTGGCTTCACTTATTATTGCAAGGTGCATGGTTTTCTAAGTTAGTATTTTTTAAAAATTCTGCTCAACAAAACGTTGTTCCCGAAGGAGTATCGGTAATAGTAGTTGCGCGCAATGAACACGATAATCTGGTTCATTTGTTGCCTATTTTGTTAGAACAAAACTATCCTACTCGCTACGAGGTAATTGTAGCAGACGACAACTCCACAGACGATACATTTTGGTTGCTAAAAACCGCTTCACAAGCCTATGAGCATCTGAAAGTGGTTACTGTTAAATATACGCCGCCGGGCATTCATCCTAAAAAATATGCACTCACCCTTGCTATCAAGGCGGCTCAGTACGAGCACATCGTGCTAACCGATGCCGACTGCCGCCCGTGCTCTTCTAACTGGCTAACTGCTCTGACAGCACATTTTAACGGCAAACAAATTGTGTTAGGATATTCACCCTACAAAGAACAAAAAAGTTGGCTCAACCGACTAATTCGTTATGAAACACTCTACACAGGCATGCAATATCTTTCAGCAGCTTTGTGGGGGCATCCGTACATGGGCGTAGGGCGCAATTTGGCTTACACCAAAACATTGTTTTTGACTAACAAGGGATTCAATAAATTTCAACGAGTTATTGGTGGCGATGACGATTTATTTATCAACATGGTCGCTAACGCCAACAATACAGCCGTAGCCATTGGCGCACCTACTCTTGTGTATTCTATCCCGAAAACTACATGGCGCGCATGGTGGCAACAAAAACGTCGCCATTTGTCAGTGGGGAGATATTACCGTTTGAGCCACCGACTATGGCTGGGAATCAATGTGTTAACAGGTTTTTTATCGAACGGAATACTTTGGGGGGCATTGGTAACAGCCTTGCTACTGCAACAGTGGTTGCCCGCTGTTATCTTAGCAGCTCTTATTGCAATTCGTTGGGGTTTCTTAGGAACAATTACCTATATTTGTGCAAAACAACTTGGCGATAGATTTAACATTGCAACATGGCTTTTGTTAGATTTGGCTTACACGATTTATTACTTAATGGCGGGTTTGTCTGTAACGGTTAGCAAAAAAGTAGAATGGAAGTGAATAATTTTACCAACAGCAGCAATAACGAACAGGAACAGGAACAAGATAACGAACGTTTTTTTTCAACCAAGGCACTTGCAGATTTTAAGCTTATCGACCGTGCCATTAGCGGCGACGAGAAGGCTTATGCAGAGTTGATGCGTCGTTATAAAAAACCTGTTTACCATACGCTGTTGAAAATGGTGCGCAATCCAGACGATGCCGACGACCTCACTATCGAAGCCTTCGCAAAAGCTTTTCGCAACTTGCCTAAATTTAAAAAAGAATACACTTTCAGTACTTGGCTTTTTCGCATAGCTACCAACAATTGTATCGATTTCATCCGACGCAAACGCTTAGAAACCACCAGCATTAATGCTGGCTTTTCTGATGAAAACGGCGACCCAGTAGATATTGATATTCGCGACGAAAACCTCAACCCGCAAGAAAATGCTATCAACTTGCAAAAAATAGAAATTGTGCGCACTATGGTTACCTTGCTGCCCGATAAGTATCAGCAATTAGTACAGCTGCGCTATTTTGAAGAACTATCTTATGAAGAGATAGCCCAGCATCTTAACGCACCTTTGGGTACTGTTAAAGCGCAACTGCACCGCGCCAGAGAACTGCTCTACGATATTGCACGCGCTAAAAAAGACATGATTTAATGAGCTTGACAACTACACTAAAATTTTTCCTCACATACATAGCTTTACTATATTTTCACTACCCATTGGCAAGAGCACAACATGCACCCAAACGCGAGTTTAGGGCAGTGTGGATTGCTACGGTAGCAAACATAGACTGGCCTTCTCTCAAGGGCTTGCCAACCGTTCAACAACAAAAAGAGTTCACCGACTTATTAGATTTTCACCGGCGAATAGGCTTGAATGCTGTCATTGTACAGGTGCGCCCTGCCACCGATGCTTTCTATTTTAGTGCACAAGAAATGTGGTCGGAATGGCTCACAGGTAAGCAAGGTATCATGCCAGAGCCTTACTACGACCCTTTGCAATTCATGATTGAAGAAACTCATCGGCGCGGCATGGAATTTCATGCTTGGATTAATCCCTACCGTGCCCAGTTTGAAGGCGACTCTCTGCGCGTACATCCGCAGCACATTACCCGCCGCAAACCTGAATGGTTTGTAAGCTATGGCAAGTCCAAAATTTTCAATCCCGGCATTCCAGAAGTGAGGCAATACATCACAGACATTGTAACAGACATTGTGCGCCGCTACGATGTGGATGGCATTCACTTTGACGATTATTTTTATCCTTACCAAATTCAAGGACAAGTTTTCAACGACTCGGTTGCCTACAAGCAATACGGAAAAAATTTTAACAAAATAGAAGATTGGAGAAGAGACAACGTTAATCGGCTGATTGAAAATATTGCCCTGCAAATTAGGCAAATTAAGCCATATGTTAAATTTGGCATTAGTCCGTTTGGTGTTTGGCGCAACCGCACACAAGACCCGCGCGGTTCGGCTACGCAAGGTGGACAAACCTGCTACGACCATTTATATGCCGACATCCGACTTTGGTTAGAAAAAGGATGGATTGACTACGTGGCACCACAAATTTATTTTAGCATCGAATTTGATAAAGTGCCATACAAAACACTTGTGGACTGGTGGGTGGACAATAGCTTTGGAAGGCATGTGTATGTTGGGCATGGCGCCTACAGAGTTGCCCCAGAAGGCAACGACCCCCATTGGGCACATCCTGCACAACTGCCCCGGCAAATTCGCTACAATCGCTCTAAAAATGGGAAAATACACGGCAGTATTTATTTTAGCTCCAAGTCGTTGTTGCGAAATCCAAATGGCATAGCCGACTCCCTGCACACCATCTTCTACCGACACTTAGCTTTGCCACCGCTAATGGCTTGGAAGAAAGGAAGCCCGCCGTTGCCTCCTACAGCACTGGAAGTTTTGCCTTCCAAAAAAGGTGCACTACTTAGTTGGACACCTCCCGATAACACTACATTGAAAGAAAATGCAGTAAAATACTATGCCATTTATCGCATTAAAGCAGATGAAACATTCGATTTGGAGAATCCTGCTCAGTTAATAGCTGTTACAGGAACGGAACCATTTTTTATAGATACTTCCTTACCTGCTGATGGTGAATATCGGTATGCTGTAACAGCCCTTTCCCGACTTTATCATGAAAGCAAAGCTGTTTATTCCGCTCCGATTAAGTTAAAAGCTCCCGGCTCTTGGACTGATTTTATTCAACTTTTACTAAAAATGTACCAACGAAACCTCTTAGTACAGTACGACACGCTTAAACAGCCATAAAAGTAGGTTGCTTGCTTTACCGAGTCGTGCTGTCATTAAGATTTTTTCGGTTAATGAATCGGCGAATTTCCTCCACCGACAGGCGGTCGTTCAAGTGAGCTGCATATTTCAATTCGCGGATAATTAATTTTTCGTCTAATAAGAACTCCGCAGGCATGGTGCTAAAAGATTCGCCATCGGGCATGGCATATACTGGTAAATTGTTGAGCTTAGCTTTGATTGCTGTTTGGATAAAGCTGGTTAGGTGGCTGTAAATGGATTTGCGCATCGAATCTTCCAGCCCATAGATACCATACCATATTTTCTCGGGGTCAGAAATAATCGGAATAGGGGAGAGCCCTTGGTGAAAAATACTGTTGAGAATGGTCTTTTCCTTAGACTCAAAAAAGAAAATCATTTCCAAATTAGACTCGGAAAACTCCTGACTGTATTTTTTTAAGACATGCACCCGCATATTGCAAAAAGGGCAACCTGTATGCCTGAAAAATGCAATCAATACGCGTTTTCCTTCATAGGAAGCCAAATCAATGAGTCTTCCAAATACGTCCTTCAACTGAAAAAGAGGAGCAGAAACATTAAGCGAAAGCCGCATAAACCATGCTTTTGTATGTAACTACGTTTAAAAAATACAAAGGTTTATCTAATCAACCTACGGATGGCATACCTGTGCAAAAGTTGGAGCTCCTGCCACTGTTTGTTTCCGTCCAAATAGGAATAACCTACCCCTGCCACCATTACATCTTTTATGCAGCGTAGGGTAGAAATGCTGCATGGTGATTTTATTGGACAAGTAGGTTATAAGAGAGCCAGAACATCAGTTATTTTTTATTCGAGCAAGGGAAAAAGGTACATAAAAAAATAGTTAACTTTGTTAACTTTGTTGTGTTTCGATGCAAATACAGACATGTTGAGGCTTGTATAAAAATGGTTTGGGCGAACAACATAGAAAAAAGGCAATCGGCTAACAGGTTGGTAAAACGCTAAGTAACTACTTAAAAATGGCAGGATGAACAGGATTGCGATTAGGTAGCCAAAACATAACCTTGCTACACTGTAGTGCATGTCTTTATTTGCAAGGGAGGACACGAACAACGGCAATTTTGACTTCATGAATATGCATGGGATGAGTATTTCACAAAATCATATTTTGATCCTTACATGAAAAACAATCATTTGAAAGCCAAAATACGCCAAGGACAAGCTGCATTAGGAGTCATTTCCAATTTTGCCGACCCAATGGCTGCTGAAATTTGCGCCTATGCAGGACTGGATTTTTATATTGTAGACTGCGAGCATGGTGCAATTACGGTTGCACAAACCTTAGAAATTGTTCGTGCTTGCGAAGCTTCCGGTATCACTCCTTTGGCGCGCATTCGCAGTGCCGATGCCAAGCTAATTTTACAATATGTAGATGCAGGCATTATGGGTGTGATGATGCCCGGGACAAGTGAGGCAACAGAAGTAGAAGCATTGGTCAAAGCGGTTAAATATCCACCTGAGGGAGAGCGCGGTTTAGGACCTGTGCGTGCATGGGAGTTTGGGGTGGGCTCCATGCCGCAGGCAGAATATGTAAGGTTTGCCAATGAACAAACCTTAGTACTGCCACAAATAGAAGACCTTGCAGCAGTTAACAATCTCGAGCAACTCTGTAAAGTAAGTGGGGTAGATGGCTTCATTATCGGTCCGCGCGACTTGGCTATGAGCATGGGTTGCTATGACGGACCAGCACATCCAGAGGTTCAACAAGTGATAGACCACATTTTTGAAGTGGTGCTTGCGCACAAGCTCATTATTGGTACTACAGCAGGTAATGCAGAGCAGGCAAGAAATCTGATTGCTAAGGGAGCAAAAATTGTGATGAATTACACCGGTGCTATGTTAGGTGCCGCTGCTAAGAGCTTTGCAAATGCAACAAAATAAACCAACTCATGATTATCCAAACCCAAATGCTATTAAAATGAAAACGCTCATTGTACTTTTTAACCTCAAACCGGGCGTATCGGAAACCGAGTATGAGGAATTTGCCAAGCAGTTAGATATCCCGACTGTTAAAAGTTTAAAATCAGTTGCTGACTTTAAAGTCTACAAAGCGTCGGGGTTATTTGGTTCAGATGCTGCACCTCCTTACAAATACTTTGAAGTAATTCATTTTGAATCGGTAGACAGTTTAGTGGCAGATATGGGAGCAGAGCCTAAGATGGCGGAAATTCCTGCTAAGTTTCAGCAACTTGCCGATAACCCCATTTTTATTCTTACCGATGAAATCTGATACAATGTTGCCATTTGTTGCTTTTCTCATAATTTGATGCAAACCATTTTATTTAAAGGTACTACGATTGAAGTGTTGTTCAACGATGCTGACCAACTGCTTGAAATTACCTACCTTGGCAGCTTGACCCAATCAGAAGAATTCCGACAGACCAATGCAACATGAACATACATCCCAAAGAGCATAAATGGTTTTTTAGTGAATGGCAACCGGCTTTGGACAAAGCTATGCCGAGCGGCAGAAAGGTTGCCATTATTCCAGCAAAAAATCTGTTTAGTGAGTTGGCTGTCAAAACAGAAAATCAACATTTGGAAAAGTTGGGTAACCCTACTGTTAAGTATTTCAGCAGTTGCGAAGATGTTAAAAAATACTTGCTTCACGCTTAAATTCAGGAAACGGACTTAAAAACAGCAAGAATATGTTGTTAGATGACTTAGCTGGCAAAACGGTTGTGATTACCGGTGCTGGCAGGCGCAAAGGAATCGGCGAAGCCATTGCATATGCTTTTGCCCAAATGGGTTGCAACATTGTCATTTCCGATTTGGGGCAACCCAAAGGAGAAGAGTTTAGTGCCGAACACATCGGCGCTACCGAAGAAATGAACGACATCATGCAAGATTGCATCAAACGCGGTGGAAAAGCCATTGCTGTTCCTTGCGATGTGCGTATTGCTGCCGATTGTAAAAACCTGATAGACCAAGCAGTGGCACATTTTGGCAGCATAGATGTACTGATAAACAATGCTGGTGTGGGCTATCTGATGGAGCCTTTTACAGAATTCAAAGAGTCGAGTTGGGATGCAGTATTAGATGTGAACCTAAAAGGTGCATTTCTCTGCAGCCAACAGGCAGCCATTCGCATGATTGAACAGGGAAGGGGAGGCTGCATCATCAACATTGCCAGTCAGGCAGCTAAGTCTGGTTTTCCTTATGCAGCAGCTTACACGGCGTCCAAACACGGATTAGTCGGGCTAACGCGCTCCAATGCTGTTGAACTGGGCAAATTTGGCATCCGCGTGAATGCCGTTTGTCCTAACCACATCACAACAGGGCTGGGGCATTGGCAGAATAAGTTTTTCAGCGAAAAGTTTGGCTTGGACTACGAAACCTATTTACAAGGCATTCGCGACCGCAACCCCTTAGGGCGTACCGGTTTTGTAGAAGACATTGCAAAAGCCTGCCTCTTCTTAGCCTCAGATATGGCTGCCTACATTACTGGCGAAGCAATGAATGTAAGTGGCGGAGAAGAATACCACTAAACTTGATACAGTTCCACAACTACATGGCATAAGCCTACGCAGCATTTCCAATTTGGACATTTAAAGCATCCACATTTATGAAACTTGGCATAGACATTGGCGGCACTTTTACTGATTTAGTATTACTGAATGAATCTACTGGCGAATTGCATTTCGGCAAAACACTCACTACTTACGACGACCCCTCCAATGGTATAATCAAAGGAACTACTGAACTACTCGCAAGGGTAGGCGTTTCGGCAAGTCAAATTAGCACCATTGTACATGGTACAACACTGGTTACCAATGCAGTGATTGAGCGAAGGGGCGCCCCTACAGGACTCATCACTACTAAGGGGTTTGAAGACGTGCTAGAAATAGGACGCGAGTTGCGCTACGACATCTACGATATCCGCCTGTCTATGCCTGAGCCGCTGGTGCCGCGCAATTGGCGCAAAGGCATCACCGAGCGCATGAACTACAAAGGTGAAGTAATCACCCCTATTTGCCTTGAGGAAGTGGCTGTTGTGGTAGAAGGATTAGTACAACAAGGCGTTAAGTCGATTGCTGTTTGCTTTTTGCATTCTTTTGCCAACCCAGCACACGAAAAAGCAGTAGGAGAGTATATCAAAACGCATTATCCTCATATCTATGTCAGTCTTTCTTGCGAAGTGATGCCTGAAATTCGCGAGTACGAGCGCACCTCTGCCACAGCCATGAATGCCTATGTGCAACCCATCACCGACCAATACTTGGCTCATTTGGAGAAACGCTTGCGCGAATTGGGTTTTGGAGGCGTTATTCACATCATGATTTCCAGCGGCAGGCTTACTACTATTGAAGGAGCTCGGCAAACGCCTATTCAACTACTAGAATCGGGTCCGGCAGGAGGCACCATGGCAGGCGTATTTTATGGCAAGCTGATAAACAAGCCCGATTTACTGGCTTTTGACATGGGCGGTACCACTGCCAAAGCCTCACTTATTAATCATCATGAACCTGAAATTACCAATCAGTTTGAAGCAGCTCGCGTGCGACGTTTTAAAAAAGGCAGTGGCTTGCCTGTACGCATTCCTGTAATCGACATGATAGAAATTGGGGCGGGCGGCGGTAGCATTGCCTACATAGACAACTTAGGCTTGTTGAAAGTTGGACCAGAAAGTGCTGCTTCTGAGCCCGGTCCGGCTTGCTACGGACGCGGCGGTAGCAAACCTACCGTTACCGATTGCGACCTTGTGTTAGGATACCTCAACCCCCACTATTTTTTGGGTGGAACTATGCCACTAAACGTAGCCGCAGCGCGAGAAGCTATTGATATCCACTTAGCAAAACCGCTGGGTATCAGCGTAGAAGAAGCTGCTATGGGGGTGCATCGCATTGTGAATGAAAACATGGCAAATGCAGCCCGCGTGCATATCTTAGAAAAAGGACGCGACCCACGTAGCTATGCCATGTTAGCTTTTGGTGGTGCCGGACCCGTACATGCTTTCCAAGTTGCCCGACTGTTGAATGTGCCGCAGTTAATTATTCCCGTAGGAGCGGGGGTAGTGTCGGCATTAGGCTTTTTGGTATCACCGGTGGCAAGCGAACAAATTCGCAGCATGGTTTGTCCCGTAGATGAAATGGACTGGGAAAAACTCAATAGTATGCTTGCCGAAATGGAATCGGCAGGCTTAGACTTCCTTGAAAAATCAGGGGTCAGTCGGTCCATTGCACAAGTTACCCGCATTGCCGATATGCGCTACACAGGGCAAGGGCACGAAATTGCAGTGCGCATTCCCAACGGCGTACTCAGTGCAGCAAGCATACCAGAAATCCATCGGCGATTTACAGCTGAATATGAGTTGCGCTACGGTAGAAGTATTGCCGATATTGGCATGGAAACCGTTACTTGGCGAGTAGTGGTTAGTGCGCCTGCTCCGCAAATGCAGCCGCGTCAAGTAGTCCGTCTTGCTGATAGCCAAGCGCTTAAAGGCGAGCGAACATTGTATTTCATGGAAGGCAATCAACTTACTGTGCAACAATGCCCTGTTTATGCTCGCTATTTGCTCAACCCGGGCGATTGCTTCGCTGGTCCGGCTGTAATTGAAGAAATGGAATCAACCACCATTGTTGGTAGCCACAGCACGGTTAGCATGGATAACTACCGCAACATCATCATTGATTTGCACTAATAGGGGCTATAAAATTTGCTGCAACTCACTGAGGCAATAAATTTCTATTGTTGCCTCAGACTGATGCGCGATGCGCTCGGGATTGTAGAAAATGGCATCTAAGCCTAACGCTCTTGCTCCACTAATATCGGTTTCTAAGTTGTCGCCAATCATTACCGAATTGTGTGGAGCAGCACCGGTTTGGGCAAGGGCGTAGTCAAAAATAGCAGGATGCGGTTTTTTGTATCCTGAGTTTTGAGAGGTAATCAGTGCTTCAAAATAGTGAGCAATGTTGGCACTGCGGATTTTGGTTTGTTGTACATCGTCAAACCCGTTGGTAATAATGTGCAAGCGATAGCGCCCTGCCAAATAGTCTAAGGTTTCGCGTGCGTGCGGCAACAAGTGCGGTTTAGTAGGACAAATGGCCAGATAGTCTGCTCCTAACTGAGAAGGAGGCATGCCGCTTGCCCCCAAGTACTTCCAAATGCGAATAAAGCGCTGTTCGCGCAGGGTTTGTTGGTCAATTTGGTTGCGGTTGTACAGTTCCCAAAGTTGCCGGTTCACTTCACGGAAAGCAAACAGAAAGTCGCTTACTGAAAATCCGCCCCGCTCGTAAAGGCAATATGCTTCGTACAGGTCGGTGAGCGTTTCATTGGAGTTTCGCTCAAAATCCCAAAGGGTGTGGTCTAGGTCGAAAAACAGATGTGTGTAAGCTGGCATGAAAGTAAACACGGCATAGAGTAGTCCAAAGATAGTCCAGATTTTGTAGATTGCGATTAGGCTATTGTAAACATTCTGGTAACAAAATAATGCTTAAAAGACGTTCTTTTCTCAATCTGGCAGCGCTAACGCCCGCGCTGGCATTGCCACGGTGGTCATCGGCTCATCCACAAAACGACGATTTGCCTGCTGCTATTCGCGCCCTTAAACCTATGACCGACGGAATTGTACCTATCAGTCGCCAGGAGCGACAGGCGCGCATTGCCAAGGCGCAAAGTCTGATGCAGGCTAATAAGATAGACGCCATATTTTTAGAACCCGGAACCTCTATGCGCTATTTTTTAGACTTTGATTTTTTCCTTTCTGAACGCATGGTAGCAGCAGTGATTCCTGCCAAAGGAGAGGTTGCCTACATATGCCCAAAGTTTGAAGAGGGAAAAGTGAGCGAATTAGTTAAGTTTGGCAATGAAATTCGCACATGGGAAGAGCATGAGAGTCCTTACAAAGTAGTAGCAGGCATTCTGAAAGACCGAGGCACACCCAACAAGACAGTGGGAATAGAAGAACGCACCCGTTTTTTTCTATTTGAGGGCATTCGCAAAGAAGCACCGCGCCTCAGGTTTGTATTGGCAGACCCCGTAACTGCCGGTTGCCGCATGTTCAAATCTTCTGCTGAGCTTGCCCTTATGCAGCGCGCAAATGATGTTACTATTGCTGCCTACAAAGCTGTTTTCGATTCGCTCTATGAAGGCATGACACAGGCAGATTTTAGCCGATTAGCTGCCGCTGCTCACCGTGCATTAGGCATTCCCGGCTCTATTGGCGCCAATTTTGCTGAAGCCTCTGCCTTTCCACATGGCAGTAGTAAGCCGCAAAAACTCAAAGAAGGCGATATTATTTTAGCAGATGGCGGCTGTACAGTAGAAGGCTATAAGTCCGATATCAGCCGTACCATTGTGTTTGGCAAACCCTCTGCCCGACAATTGGCAGTTTGGAACATAGAAAGAGAAGCTCAACAAGCAGCCTTTGAAGCTGCAAAGTTGGGCGCACCTTGTGAAGCAGTAGATGCTGCTGCCCGCAACGTTATTGTGAAAGCTGGCTTCGGACCCGACTACAAATATTTTAGCCATCGTACTGGACATGGCATTGGTATGGACGGACACGAGTGGACGAACTTGGTACGCGGTAATAAAACCCCTTTGCAAGCAGGCATGTGTTTTAGCAACGAGCCCGGCATTTACATTGTTGGAGAGTTTGGCGTGCGTTTGGAAGACTGCTTCTATATGACCGACCAAGGACCTCAATATTTCAGCCAGCCAAGTCCTGCCTTAGACAAACCTTTTGCTGCATAACCATCTGTTAGCAACCCAAGAGGTTACTAATCTCTTGGGTGCTTATTGGTTATGCTCTGCTGAGCGTTGGATAGCCTGTTGGATGTCGCTCCATATGTCGCTGATGTGTTCCAATCCCACTGAAATTCTGATTAAGCCGGGTGTAATACCAACTGCTGCACGTTCCTCTTCTTTGAGTTTTGAGTGAGTGGTAGTAGCAGGATGGGTAACAATAGTACGCGTATCACCTAAGTTAGAGGTTAGCGAAAGCATCCGAAGTGCATCTATAAACTTTTGCGCACGAGCAATGCCCCCTTGCAACTCAAAAGTAACAATGCCGCCTCCCAGGCGCATTTGCTTTTTCGCCAGCTCATACTGTGGGTGAGTGGGCAGAAAAGGATATTTTACCCACAACACCTCTGCATGAGTAGCCAGTTTTTGAGCTAATTCCAAGGCATTGTTGCAATGACGCTCCATGCGCACTGACAAGGTTTCCAAACTTTTAGAAAGCACCCATGCATTGAAGGGCGAAAGGGCAGGACCGGTATGTCGCGCAAAAAAGCGGATTTCTTTTATCAGGTCTTTCTTTCCCAGAATAGCGCCGCCAATTACCCTACCTTGTCCGTCTATAAATTTAGTTGCTGAATGTGTTACCAAATGAGCACCATACTTAGCAGGATTTTGCAAGTAAGGCGTGGCAAAGCAATTGTCCACGTTGAGAATAATATTGTGTTGAGCGGCTAATTTTCCTAACCATTCTAAATCAATCAAATCCAAGGCAGGATTGGAAGGCGTTTCTACAAAAATCATTTTAGTTTGTGGCTGGAGAGCAGCTTGAAAACTCTCCGGACGGTCTAAATCGGCATAGGTGTAGGTGATGCCCCAGCGCGGCAAAATTTGGGTTAGGATTTGGTGAGTAGAGCCAAAAACCGAGCGAGAGGCAACAATATGGTCGCCTGCACGCAATAAGGCTGCCATGCTGGTAAACATAGCCGACATACCCGATGCAGTAGCAATACCGTCTTCCGTTCCTTCCAGTAAGCATAGTTTCTCAATCAGTTCGGAGTGGTTCGGATTGGAAAAACGCGTGTAAATATAGCCCGGCATCTCGTCAGCAAACAAGGCGCGGGCTTGTTCAGCATTTTCAAAGGTAAAGCTCGAGGTTACATAAAGCGGCACGGCATGCTCTCTGAAATCGGAGGAAGCTGCTTGCGTGCGAATAGCCAGAGTTTCAAAATGATGTTCCATGCTGCAAGTTAGCAACTAAGCTGTATTTTTGAAGTACTAATCGGTTGTATCATGGCTGAAACACTGTTTGTAGACACTGCGCTGAGTAAAGCAGAAAAATATGCAGTACTGCTGCCCCAAATTAAAACCTTAACGGAAGGAGAACCTGACTTAATAGCTAACTTAGCCAATATTGCTGCTGCTTTAAAGCAAGGAATGGATTTCTTCTGGGTTGGGTTCTATTTAGTAAAAGGCAAAGAATTGGTCTTAGGTCCTTTTCAAGGTACTATTGCCTGTACCCGCATTCCTTTTGGGAAAGGAGTATGTGGCTATGCTTGGCAGCAAGCAAAAACCGTGATTGTTCCCGATGTAGAACAGTTCCCGGGACATATTGCGTGCAGCTCACTTTCAAGGTCAGAGATTGTAGTGCCAGTGATTAAAAACCAAGAAGTGCTAATGGTGCTCGACGTGGACAGCACTCAACTGAACGATTACGATGAAACAGACCGCTTCTACTTAGAAAACCTTGCTCGATGGATTGCAGATAAACTATGTTAGCTACACTCATTAATCTTACAATATGGAAAGTTTAAGTCACATCCCCATAATTGGGGAAAGCCAGTTTGCTATTTTTCGCTACGATGCTGCAAACAATATTGGCTATCAGCTTTACAAAGGCGATTCAACAGCCTTGATGACCGAAGAAGAGTACAAAGAGGAAATGCAACGCGTGCTCCACTATTGCTTAGAAAAGCAAATCAGCAACTTGTTAGCCGATACGCGCAACTTTTTGTTCGTTATTACGCCACCTATACAAGAGTGGACAGATGCAAACATTTTTGCTCCTAATATTTACTTGAAAAAGCTGGCTTTAATTGTAAGCGAAGATTTCGTTTCTCAGCTCGCTTTGGAACAAGTAATAGAGGAGGGCAGCTCTGCTCGTTTTGTTACTCGCTTTTTCAGCAATATTGAATCGGCAGAACAATGGTTAAAATCTTAATGTTCATGCAAGTAATCAAGCATTTGCAAAATCCAGTTTCCGCACTGTTGTTCATTTCTGATGAGTAACTCACTTTGTAGAATGCTTCTTTGTTTACTTAGCTGTTCAATAAGTTTTTTTGCCCGAATCGGAACGGCAGCAAGCTATCTATGCCGTTGGCAATTACAATTTCGCCATTGCCTTCCATAATAATGCGGATAGGAGTATGTTGCCTATCCTGATATTCTGCTATTACTTGCCTACATGCTCCGCAAGGATTAGCAGCGGTGTAGTACATGTCTCCGCGCCGCTTTGCCGATACAGCTATCATGCTAATTTGTAGTTCGGGATGCATTGCGCCGGCTGCAAACAGTGCTGTTCGCTCTGCACATAAGCCTGACGGATAAGCTGCATTTTCTTGGTTATTGCCTTCTACTACTTTTCCTTCGGAGGTAAGCAAAGCAGCACCTACTAAAAAGTTTGAATAGGGTGCATATGCCCTACTGGCTGCTTGGCGTGCCCGATTGAGTAAGTAGCGCTCCGTTTCTGGTAACTCGTCGATGTGTTGGTATACTTCTAACTGGATGCTGATTTGAATTGCTTTTGCCATTTTTTTCCTAAAAAAGGCATACAATTTAGGCAAAAAGCACAGTAAAATGAACGGCATGGCGCTCAAAAACCAGCTACCCATGGCAATAAAACCGTGGGCAGCTGGCTGTACTTGCATGTGCTAATAGCCCGGATTTTGTACTAAATTTTTGTTAGTATCTATCTCTCGCTGCGGAATAGGCAGCACCAAAGCATTAGCGTTAAAGTTCAGGTTGGCATTAATAGGCAAGCGATTGCGTTTCAAGTCGTGTAGTTGATGCCCTTCAAATGCCAGTTCTAGTTTGCGCTCGCGCAAGATGTCATTTAGTGTTAGGTTGTTCAAAGGGGGCAAGCCAGCTCGTTGGCGCACGGCGTTGATATCGGCTAATGGAGAAGCACCTACCTGTTGCCCTAAGCGGAAGTTACACTCAGCCCGAGTAAGAAACATTTCCGTAATGCGTACTACCGGAACATCACCATATTGATCGCGATGCTTAGCAGTAAAAGTGTTCACGCCTGTGCGATAAAAGAATTCGCGTCTCTGGTCGCCGGGAGTATATAGGTCTAAGTGTTTGGTTTGTACGCGAATGTCGCCGCGTCCTTGAAAAGCAGGAGAGGCATAATAGGTATTCATGGCATTGACGCCATCTTGGTCAGTAATCACAATTCGGAAGATGTGTTCGCGCGCATAGTCAGCAGAACTTTCCGTAAAAACATCTGCAAAGGTGCGTGCCATAGCATATCTGCCAGATGTAATGACACGATTGGCAGCGTCGCGTGCTTCGGCATATCTGCCTTGCATTAGATAAACACGGGAGAGCATAGCAGCAGCAGCTCCTTTAGTAGCGAAGATGCCATTAGAAACAGGCAGTTGCTGTTCTGCTTTGGTCAGGTCAGCAATTACCTGAGCATACACTTGCTCTACGGTGTTGCGTGGGCGAAAGTCAGCTTCTGTTACGGTTCGGGTAGGGGTTAGCACAATAGGGACGCCCAAATTAGTGGCGTTGTTGCCATCGCCCCACGTTTTGCCATAAAGGCGCACTAGTTCAAACAGCAGTGCTCCTCTGATAAACAAGGCTTCACCTTCTACTCGTGCGCGGTCTTGTGGGTTAACTTTGTCTAAGGCAGAAAGTACATTATTAGCACGGTTAATAGTGTTGTATGAACTGTTCCAAATAGCAGTAACCACACCATTGGTAGTGGTAATGGATTTGCGCCATATCTCGTCTAAGGTGGTAAACGTGCCGCCAAATACTACTTCGCGGTCATCTCCCAGCAGTTCGGCAGTGTACTGAATGGCACCTCCATATACGTTCACGCTCGACAAACCATCGTAGGCACCTGTAAGTGTCACTTTTACAGATTGGTCGTCGGCTAGGGCAGTTTTTTCGTCAATGCTTTGCGTAGGCTCTACATCTAATCGGTTGTTACAGCCCCAAAGCATCAATACGAGTGCCAACTGGGGAAATATTTTGGGAATATGCTGGAATCTCATCATGGCAATAGTAGTTTGAGGTTAAACAAGTGTTTAATTGGATTAGAAACTTACATTTACACCAAAAGTAATAGTGCGGGGTTGAGGCGCTGTGTAAAAATCGTAGCCTTGGGCAATGTTGCTTACAATGTCGTCAGCATTCACTTCGGGGTCCCAACCTTTGTATTTGGTGAAGGTGGCGAAGTTTTGTGCCGAAACAAAAATTCGCGCACTAGTCATGCTCAACTTGTTGATGTAGTTTTTAGGCAAATTGTACGACAGTGTAACATTGCGCAGGCGCACAAAAGAGCCGTCGTAAATAAAGCGACTAGAAGGCTGCGCACCATTGTTGAAAAACAGGCGGGCTTCTGGAATATCAGTATTGCGGTTTTGCGGTGTCCATGCATTCAACTGGTCGGCAGTTTGGTTGTCTTCAAATCTGCCGTTGGCAGAAGAGAAGCGTCCAACGCCGTAGAAGTTAATTTTTTGTCCTAATTGAGCGTTGAAAAATATGCTTAGGTCAAAACCTTTGTAGCTGAAAGTGTTAGTAATACCGCCTGTCCATTTGGGTAAGGGGCTTCCTACTACTACACGCTGAGCTTCGTTGTAACGGTTAGTGGTGCTGCGGTCGAGTGAGCCATCGGGCAGTATGCGGTTGCGGTACCACAATGCATCACCGTTTTCAGGATTTACGCCGGCATATTCGGCAGTAAAGAAAACGCCTAAGGGCTGTCCTTCAACTGCACGGCTCATATTGTTCAGTCCGGCTTCTATAATTTGCCCGTCTAAGTTGGTTACTTTGTTGAAGTTTCGGGCAGCGTTGAAACTGGTTTTCCACTTAAACTCCCCAGTGAGGTTGTCAGTGTTGATAACTATTTCTACTCCTTTGTTAGACATGGCGCCCACGTTTCGTACTTGTGTAGTAAATCCAGTTGTTCCGGGCACATTTACATTGAGCAGCAAGCCTGTGGTATTTTTTTGGTAGTAGTCCAGTTCGCCGCTAATGCGATTGTTGAGCACGCCAAAGTCAATACCTACATCCCACTGGTCGGTTGTTTCCCAGCTGAGGTTAGGGTTTCCCAGTTGGGTAGGGGCTTGTCCGGGGTTGCCAGCGTATCCTGCTCCTGCAAATAGCCCACGAGCAGGAAAGTTGCCAATTTCAGCGTTACCTGTGCGTCCGAAACTGGCGCGCAACTTCAAGAAAGAAATGACGTCGTTGTTTTTCAGGAAGTTTTCTTCCGAAATAATCCATCCGGCAGAAGCAGCAGGGAAGAAGCCGTATTTACTTTCATTGCCAAAGCGGCTTGAGCCGTCTATGCGAGCGCTCAATCCCAGTAGATAGCGCTCCTTAAACTTGTAGTTAGCCCGCAAGAAATACGACAAAAACCGGAAGTTGGTTTCCGAAGAACTACCATCGGTTTTGCGGGCAGCGCTAACAATCATCCGATAAGCATCGGAAGGAAAATCGCGCCCTTCAATAAAGTTGTTTTTTTGCTGCGATTGTTGATAAGACATGCCCCCCACCACTGTTAAGCCATGTTCGCCAAAGGCTTTGTCCCATGTGAAAAAGTTATTGGTATTGTAGTTTTCTACCCGCGTGTAGAGGTTTTGTCCTAAGCCAAGCGGTGCGCCAAAGTTGCGCTGTGTTTTGCTGTTGTAGTACAGCTCTTCCTGCTGGTTGAGAATATCTACGCCAAATTCTGAGCGGAAGAAAAGTCCTTTTAAAATTTCCAACTGCCCGAAAATGGTGCTGATATTACGGTAAACTGTTGTGTTGTAGTAGGCATTGCCAATATTGATGAGCGGATTGTAGTAGAGAGGCAGGCTGATGTCGCCGGGGGGCATACCTACTGGCAAGTTGGTTTTGGGGTCTATTTGAGGAGTAATAGGCGGAAGCGCTACTATTTGCATGGGGTTGTCAAATTGGCGGTCGCCAGAGATGCGATTGTTGAGTGTGCGGGTAAGCCCCATGTTTGCCCCTAAGGTAAATTTGTTAGACATGCGATGCTCTAAATTGATGCGCCCCGAGATGCGCTGCAAGCCATTGCCAACAAGAATACCCTTTTGGTCGAGCAACTGACCAGATACGTAAAATGAAGTTTTTTCATTACCGCCATTCATATTTAAGTCATATTGGCTCAGGGGTGCATGTTGGAAGGCAAGCGCGCCCCAGTCGGTGTCTGCATCCACTCCTAAGCTGTTGAATTCAAAGAAATCTTTGATGTACGTAGTGTAGGAGTCAGGGTCATTTACCGGGATACCGTCTATGCGGTCTGAGTTGGCTGCTGCCATGAGGTAAAAATCGCGATACTCTTGTGCATTCAAAAAACGAACCCTGCGGGTAGGTTTGCTGTTGCCTATTTGCACACCAAAGTTGATGTTGGTTCTGCCTGCTTTCCCGCGCTTAGTAGTCACCAACACTACGCCGTTGGCAGCACGCGAACCAAAAATAGCTGCCGAGGAAGCATCTTTCAAAATTTCTATGGACTCAATGTCTTGCGGGTTGATGTCGGCAAGTGGGTTAGTGGCTCCTCCAAATGAACCCAAATCGGCAGTCGTTACTGGGATGCCATCTATTACATATAGCGGTTCGTTAGAAGCGGAAACAGAAGATTGCCCACGCACGCGAATTTGAATGCCTTGCCCTAGCTTGCCACCTCCTGCATTAACTACTACACCGGCTGCTTTCCCTTGTATGGCATTGTCAAACGTAGGAACAGGCATATCTTTAATGTCGCTGCCTCCTACTTTGGCAATGTTACCCGTCACTTCGCGTTTGATTTGTTGCCCATAGCCGGTTACTACTACTTCTTGTAGGGTTTTGGTATCGGGCATAAGCGTTACATCAATAGTAGTGCGGTTGCCAATTTCTACTTCCTGGGTGGCGAACCCTACAAAGCTGAAAACCAGTACCTGACTACCACTTGGTACATTGATGCGATACCTGCCTTCTGCATCGGTAGAAGTACCCGAGTTAGTGCCTTTAATTAAGATAGATACGCCCGGAAGCGGAACTTTTTCTACGCCGTCGGTAACAGTGCCACTGATTTGCCTGTCCTGAGCAAATAGCTGGAAGCTTAAAAACAGCATTAAAAAACTGGTACACAAAAGTTTTCTCATGGGTAAAAATGTTTAAAAAACCATCTTTGCCGCCTAATGTAAAAACAAGCGAACAATAATCAAAAATAAAAGGCAGGAGTTATTTTAGTTTACCGCCAATAGGCTTTTAAATAGACTAACGTAGCGTTCTTTTTGCGACTTTTGTGAATAAAATTCCCAGACAGTTTTTCTACCAGCCTCGCCTATCTGCTTGCGAAGAGATTCATTTTCAATCAGTAGCGATAATTTTTCTATCCATTCTTCCGTAGTGCTTGCTAAAAAACCATTCTCTCCGTCGCGAATGATATCTTTATTGACTCCTACGGGGGAAAGTACTGCCGGAATAGCAAGGCTCATGTAGGTAAGCCCCTTAAATCCACATTTTCCGCGTGTCCATTCGTTGTCGGGCAGGGGCATAATGCCAATATCTATTTCGCCTAACTCTTCCAGTTCGGTATCCGGATGCCACGCTACTCCTTGAATACCAAGCTGCTCGTTCTTATAGCGACTGTCTCCTATGAGTTTGAATCGCACTTTATCACCATATTTATTTTTAATGGCAAGTAATGCAGGAATGCCGTATTCAAAATGCTCAATAGTACTGAAACTACCTGTCCAGCCAATTACAACAGCAGAGTCTTTCTGTTTATACATGGTTCGAGCCTGTAAAAAACGTGAGTTATTAGGATGAAAAATATCGGTATCTAATGTAGTAGGAATAATGACAACATTGGGATTGAAACGCTGAGCGTAGTGGGCTAAGTAAGAGTTGCCCACTATCACCAAATCGCTCCAAGCAATAATCTGGTTGATTTTTTGTGCATTTTTTAGCCATGCAAAGGCTTTATTCCCTTCCGATACAACGGGTAGCCAAATGGCATCATCAAAATCGACAATCATTTTAGCACCTGAGCGCTTAAAAAATTTTTCAAACACAGTCAGGCGAGTAAAATGAGCTTCTCGATAAAGAAAAACTATATCATATTGCTTAATTTGCAAGCAATTTTTTAATCTGATAAGCAAGCTTTTTAATAAAATACGCAATTTGCCCCAGTAGTTGCCAGAGGCATAAAATATATTGTCTTCCTCCGCAGAAGGAATCAGTGGTGAGACATGGCAATGAAAACCAGCTTCTTCTAATGCTTGTAGATATTGTTCGAAGCGAAACCGCTGACCGGGTGAGCGCCCCAACCGATGATTGACTGCAAAAAGTATTTTAGCTTGTTTTGACTGCTTCATATGTTGGGGTAGGAGCAAAGGCAGAGCGTCGCACTAATTTTCTGCGTTTGTTTTTCTCGAGAATAATAAACATAGCAGATACATAAAACGGCATCATAGGAATTTTGTAGCGCACTAATGTGCCAAAATTACCGGAAGTTACCCCAACAGCAAAAGAAAAGCCAATAGCAAATACCAAAGCGGCAAAAACAAAGTGCTCAGAAAAGATAGTGGCAATTGTTTTACTAATACCAACCTTGTACAAAACGCGTACGGTCAAAAATATAAAAACCAATGCTTCTAATGCTGCTAGCAATTGTACAGGGCTTTTGGCTTCCCATAGGAAAGGACGAAACAGGGTAACAGTAATGCCGCGCGGAGCATAGGTGAGCAGGCTGGTCAGGGAGCCATCAAATTCGGGAATTTCGTAGGCGGAACCTTGCCCTTCTGCCTGCTGGTGCAAATATGTAGCTGTTACTTCTGCTTTGTGGGCGAGGTTTTCAAAGCTATAAGCCGTGTCGCTGGTGAGTTTGAAAACAGCAAGCACACTCAGCGTAGCCCCTGCTAATGCCAAAAAAGGAACAGACAGTGCTTTTGCCAAACCAGAGCGCATATTATCGCGAAAACGCAAAAACAGCCACAGCATCAGTGCTGGTAGTAAACAGTAAATAATGTAAATTTTGATAGCTATTACTAAAAAAAATCCCAGTCCACCAACGAGTAAATTTTTTAGTAGCTTTTCACGGCGAATAATACCAAAGTAAAATCCATGTACCACAAGTCCCATACCTCCAAAGGTAATGCTATCTTTCATTATCCCAGACCCCCAAAAAATTACTGACGGAATGAAAAGTACAGCCAATGCCAAAGAGCGATAATATGCTGGGTACATATGCACCATTGCCAAATAAAATGCCCAGCTACCTAAAAAACTAAATGTTGCAAATAACAAAGCGGTTGCTGAATATACATTTCCGGTTAATAAATTTGCCACTCCTACTAGCCTAAGCAGAAAGTAAGTGTCTGTATCTTTTCTGTAATAAAACATATTGACCGATAGATACGGATAAGTCTCTGGGTCGTATTGCAGAGGACCGAAAACCAGTTTAAAAAAAGCAGAAGGGTTTTCGTAAAAGCTTCGGCTGATGTAGGTACCCAAGGCATAGTAAAGGTCTGTATCGCCGCCGCCATAGTAAAAAAAGTAGATGAGCCCCAGAGCAATTGCGCCTACAAATTTTAACAACAGTGCTGGAATAAAAAATTTTCGCAAGTGAGGTGGGGAAAGTCGGTTTCTCAACTGATACATTACAGCGAGAATGACTAAGGCATAAATGGGTGCTATTAGCAAATCTTGAAAGTACATCTTCTGTTAGCTTATCATTTGCTCAAATTCGGTTTCGGAGATAATTTTTACACCCAGTTTTTCTGCTTTTGCTAGCTTGGCTGGTCCTAC
The DNA here is from genome assembly GCA_025056255.1 of Bernardetiaceae bacterium. Taxonomy (GTDB): domain Bacteria; phylum Bacteroidota; class Bacteroidia; order Cytophagales; family Thermoflexibacteraceae; genus Rhodoflexus. Next base: position 50,951 of record JANWVT010000014.1, read on the forward strand.
TCCGCTGCCAGCAAGTAGAAAATCGGTTTTGGAAGACACTGTTGCTATATGCTTTCCACCATGCAAGGCAATAAGTTCTTTCAGAGCTTCGCGTTCATATTTTTGAAATACCCCTGAAATAACAAATGTTTTTCCCGATAACTTGTTGCTAATAGTCTGCCTTGAGCTTGTGGTTGCCATTTGTAAACCAGCTTGACGTAAGCGCTCTACATAAGCACGATTATCTGGGTCTGCAAACCAATCTACAACACTACTGGCAATTTTTTCGCCAATTTCGGGTATGTTCATAAGGGTTTCCTTATCGGCAGCAGCTAAGGCATCTATATTTTTAAAGTAGTCTGCTAATTTTTCTGCTACCGTTTCGCCCACAAAACGAATGCCTAAGCCAAAAAGTATGCGGCTAAAAGGCTGTTGTTTTGAGGCTGCTATGCCGTTGATGATATTTTGGGAAGAAAGTTCTTTAAACCCTTCTAGTTGTAAAATATCTTCCTGTTTGAGTTGGTACAAGTCGGCAGGTGTGCGGATTAAGCCCTTTTCAAAAAACAGATCTACAGTTTTGCTGCCCATGCTTTCAATATTCATGGCTTTTCTGCTAATGAAGTGTTCTATTTTCCCTTTGAGTTGTGGAGGGCAGCCTTTTTCATTGGGGCAATAGAATGCTGCTTCGCCCGGATGGCGCACTAAGGGCGTGTGGCACTCTGGGCAGTGACTAATGAAGCGGATGCGGCGCGCCTCTGCCTTGCGTTTTGTAATTTCTACGCCTGTTATTTTGGGAATAATTTCGCCTCCTTTTTCAATCAAAACGGTGTCGCCTTCGTGCAGGTCTAATCGTGCAATTTCGTTGGCGTTATGCAAAGAGGCACGTTTAACAGTTGTGCCAGCCAGCTTTACGGGGCGCAAGTTAGCAACTGGTGTAATGGCACCAGTGCGCCCTACTTGGTAGCTAATAGAAAGCAACTCTGTTGCCGCACTTTCTGCTTTGTATTTGTATGCAATTGCCCAGCGAGGGCTTTTAGCGGTGTAGCCTAATTCCTCGCGTTGGGCATAGCTGTTCACTTTAATGACCACGCCGTCTGTATCTACTGGCAAATTTTCTCGTTTGGTCTCCCACTCCTTGATAAAGCCAAGTACTTGTTCTATACTGGTGCACTTGCGATAATGAGGCGACACTTGGAAGCCCACTTGTTTGAGATAGTCTAATGCTTCAGAATGTGTTGCAAAAGGGTTGTTTTCACAGAGCAAGTCGTAGATGTACACATCTATGCGGCGTTTAGCAACAATTGCCGAGTCTTGCATTTTTAAAGTACCTGCAGCAGCATTACGCGGGTTGGCTAAATAACTTAACAATTTTTTGCCTTCTTGTTCACGTTTCTCGTTTTCTTCGGCAATTTCTTCGTTAATACTATCAAAAATATGGCGGCTCATAAATCCTTCACCCCGTACTTCAAACTCTGCTGGCAGCCGGTCTGCTTGTACGCGCAGCGGAAGTGTGCGAATGGTTTTAATGTTAGCCGTAATGTCGTCGCCTTGTTCGCCGTCGCCGCGTGTCAAACCTTGTACAAACAAGCCATTTTGATAGGTCATGCTAAGGGCTACCCCGTCCCACTTGAGTTCACACACGTATTCAACTGGTTGCTTTTCTAACAGTTTGCGGACGCGTCGGTCAAACTCGAGCAACTCGCCTTCGCTATAGGTATTGCCCAGTGAAAGCATTGGGTATTTGTGCCTCACTTGGGCGAATTCTTTGGTGATAGTGCCGCCTACCCGCTGAGTGGGAGAGTCGGGTTGTTGTAGTTGGGGAAATTGTGTCTCTAAGGCAATCAGTTCTGCCAGTAGTTGGTCAAATTCATAGTCGCTAATTTCCGAAACGTTATCATGGTAATAGCGAAAATTGTAGTAGTTAATTTTTTCGGTAAGCTCAGCTATTCGTTTTTCTGCTTGCTCTATGGTCATATGCTTGCATTTTGCTTTTTCCATAATGCCTCCCCCTGTGCTACCCACGTCCAGAAGTTTTCCATGGGATATATGCGTGGTTCGGTGTGATGCAATAGGCGTCTGAATTGTTGGTAATAGGTTTCCGATTGGAGTTGTGCGAAAATATAATAAAACACGTCTGTTTTGCTAATGCTGCGCAAAGGCATGTCGAAGTCGGGTTGATCAAAAAAGTTTTGAATAAAAGCAATTGCTTCTGTCTTTTTTTCAAACCAATGTTCTAGTGTTGCCCTACTTTCGCGGTCTAAGGCAGCTTTTTGACCCATTTTTTCGAATTTTCTTTTTATTTCATCAAAAAGACGGGCAATTTTTGCAGCTTGCTTAGCTAACAAAAAGTCGGGGTTACTGATTTGTTGTAGCCACTTTTTTGTTTCTTTATTTTCTGTCCACTGTATCCATTGGCGCAACTCTTGCCCCATTTCGGGATGAACATGGCAATATTGCAACTCGTCGGTGTCGGTTAGTATATGTGCATACTCAATAAGCATGGCGCGTTTTTGCTCATAGGCTTCTTCAAACCGATAGTGTTTTTTCAAATACAATTGTGCCTCATCGGTAACAGCATCAGCAAGTTGCTCAACTGATACAGAGAGTTGCAAGCCATTGGGGAGCAGTGCAACAGTAAAAGGGACGCTCAATGCTTTGCTAAGGGGGATACCTTCAAAAAATACTTGTTCTGAGGCTGCCAGCCACAATTGATTATTGGTTATATACAAGGGCTCGGGTGTTGCTGTTGTATGCAAATAAAACTCGCGCGCATTTCGCTTTTGATGTAATACAATTACATAATTTTCTTGGGCGGGTGGCAAAGCGTAGATGCTGATGTTTTGAAAGCGAACTGCTAAATAGTGGCGCAATACGCTTAACTGATGCTTCCAGAAAAATTTACTGTGTACTGCCAAACCAATCATACCATCAGGTTGTAACAGTCGCTCTAAGGATTGTAGCCAAGCAACAAAAAATGCTTCCTGATACATTGCTTTGGGCAGTTCTTTTTTGCAAGGTAGTGCTGCCACAATAGCGGTGTAGCGATTGGCTGCTACCTGACGTGCCAGTTGTTCATTGTTTGCAAGGGGACGGAACAAGTCGGGTTGGCTCAGCTGATACACGAAAATAGGGGAGGCGGCAGTATCTGCCAAACAAATAACATTTTGCTCATTTGGGTCTAACTCTTCTGCTATTTGTATATAATCTTCTACGGATGTGCAAACAATACAAGTGTTCTGTGGAGTATGTTTACACGGCAAAATATTGACAAAAAGTGCCTGATGCAACTCAATAGCAAAGGGGAGCTCGATGCGGTTTCCAGAATAGAAGTTGTTGGTTGGAGTTGTAGCTGGTTTAGCCAGTAATGGGGCAGCGTCTTTAAATAAAGGAGTTTGTAAGAGTTTTTCTGCCTGCAAGCTGGTTTGCAAGCACTGTTGCATAGTTTGAAGCACTTTCAAAGTGGCTTGCCCGCTAAATGAAGGATGCAAACAGTTGCGCAGCATGTCGCGAAAAGCGAGCAACTGCTCGCGTTTGTCTGCATTTAAGTAGTTTTGATAAACTGCCTCCATAGACAAATCATTTGGCAGAATATTTTTAGAGCAAAAATCCCTAAGGACTACTGCCCTCAGGGATGTTTATGTATAGTACAAGTAAAAGGCAATTGACTATGCAAAAGCAGAAATGCCGGTGATTTCTTTGCCCAGAATCAATAAGTGAATGTCGTGCGTACCTTCGTAGGTAATGACCGATTCGAGATTCATCATGTGTCGCATGATGCTATATTCGCCGGTAATGCCCATGCCACCCAAAATTTGACGCGATTCGCGGGCGACTTCTAAAGCCATTGCCACATTGTTGCGCTTAGCCATTGATATTTGCGCAGTAGTAGCCTTTCCTTGGTTCATCAATGTTCCCAGTCGCCATGCTAGTAATTGGGCTTTGGTAATTTCTGTGAGCATTTCGGCTAATTTTTTTTGCACTAATTGGAAAGAAGCAATAGGTTTTCCAAATTGGATGCGTTCCATGGCATAGCGGCGAGCAGTTTCGTAGCAGTCCATTGCTGCACCAATAGCTCCCCAAGCAATACCATAGCGCGCAGAGTCTAAACACATCATAGGGGCGCCTAAGCCGTTTTTGCCTGGCAATAAATTTTCTTTGGGTACTTTTACATTGTCAAAAACCAATTCTCCTGTAATGCTGGCTCGGAGGCTCCATTTGCCGTGTGTAGTAGGTGTGCTGAACCCTTCCATTCCACGCTCTACAATGAGTCCATGAATTCTACCTGCCTCATTTTTTGCCCACACAATCGCTATATCAGCTTCGGGAGCATTGCTAATCCACATTTTGGCGCCGTTGAGCAGGTAATAGTCGCCCATGTCTTTGAAATGGGTAGTCATGCCGGCGGGGTTAGAGCCATGGTCGGGTTCGGTGAGTCCGAAACAGCCCAAGTACTCCCCGGAAGCTAATTTGGGTAAATATTTTCTGCGCTGTTCTTCGGTTCCGAATTTGTAGATGGGATACATCACCAAAGAACCCTGTACTGATGCAGTAGAACGCATGCCCGAGTCGCCGCGCTCTATTTCTTGCATAATGATGCCGTAGGAAATATAATCTAATCCTCCGCCCCCGTATTCTATTGGGATGGTAGGTCCGAAAGCGCCTATTTCACCAAATTTTCGGACAATGAACGAGGGAAAAATATTTCGCTGTGCACAGTCTTCTATGATAGGGCTAATTTCTCTTTTGACAAAGTCGCGCACGCTTTGGCGAATCATACGCTGCTCAGGGGTAAGCAAGTCATCTACGCCGTAAAAATCGGGATGTTCGAACAAGTCTGGCGTATTTTTTCGCCGAATGGTGTCTAAAATGTTGTCAGCAAAAACTGTTTCCATTGCTCATTTGGAGTATTGGTTGTTTATTTTTTGTTTACGGTGCTTACTAAGGCACGCAATTGTGCGCGGAGTTTTTCTAATTTGCTTTCGGCAGCGTCTATTTTAACTTGGAAATCACGGCGCAGCTTTTCAGCTGTTTTAGAGTTAGCAAAAAAGTCAAGATTATTTTTCCACAGCGAAATATCGTTTTCCATTGCTGCAATTTTCTTGCGCAGTGCTTGCTCTTGTCTGGCTATAATGCGAGCAGCATCAGGATTTCCCTCCAAGGCTTGTAACTGCAAACGAAACTTAATTTTTTCGCGTTCTTCCTCCGACACGTTGAGATTGCTGAGAAATGCTGAAACTGCATTGTCTAAGCGGTCAGCAATTTTTTCTACCTGATTGCGCGGCACGAAACCAATGGACGAAAATGCTTTGTGTAATTCTTCTAATTTAGCAAGGTCGGTTTCTTTGGCCGCAGCCATAGCTTCTATTTGTTCACAAATAGCACGCTTGCGCGCCAAATTATTTTCGAATTCTTTTTCTTGAATTTGCGCCCTGTTTCTTTTGCGTTCGAAGAAGTGGTCGCAAGCAGCCTTAAAACGCTGGTAGATAGCTTCACGTTGCGACTCGGGCACTGTGCCAATTTTTTTCCATTGCTCTTGCAGTTTGCGCATGGTGGCTGTTACTGCCTCCCACTCGGTACTGTCTTTGAGGGCTTCGGCTTGCCTGCAGAGCTCTATCTTTTGGCGTAAATTTTCTTGACGTGTTTTTTCTAATTGGTCAAAGAATCGTCCTTTGGCAGCAAAAAATTGTTTGAAATTGCTCCAAAATTGCTTGTTGATATCCTTAGCAACTTCTTTTGGTGCCGGACCGATTTTTTCCCACTCAGCTTGCAATGCCATAATTTCTTTAGTCTTGGCATTCCACTCGGTGATGCGGTCGGAGTTGAACTCGGCAAAGGGTTCAATTTTAATGCAAAGAGCTTGTTTGGCTTTCATGTTTTCTTCCAACATGCGGCGCATCTCTTCTACTGCCTTGCGCTTGCGTTCATAAACAGCATCAGCAGCGGCTTTGAAGCGTTGCCAAATAGCCTCTTGCTGGTCTTTGGGAACCGGTCCGATTGATTTGTATTCTTCTTTGAGCTTGTTGAGAGTTGCAATAGCAGCATTGATGTTATCGCTTGTAGCAAGCGCTTCGGCTTTTTCGCAAATTTCTTGTTTAGCTGCCAAATTTTTTCGGCGGTCTAACTCAATCAGCTCAATTTCAATGCTTTTTTGGCTGTAGAATCGGTCTAACAGCGCGTCGTAAGTGCTGTAAAGAGCATCGGCTTGTTGTGGAGGCACCGGACCTATGTCCTTCCATTTTTGTTGGAGCTCTTTAAGCTTTTCAAGGCTGCTTCTGCCGGTGTCGCCGCCTTCCACTAAGGCTTTGATTTGTTGTAAAATAGCGTTTTTTTCTTCGTAATTCTTTTGACGGCGCTTTTCTAAGTCGCTATAATATTTTGCTTTTTTATCTTTCAGAGCCTTGTAGTTGGCATAGAATTTCTCAATCAGGGGGTCAGGTTTGTAATCAAAAGCATCCTGTTCGCCGCCTTCCGCCAAGAATTTCTGCAAGGCTTCTTCTCGCTCTTCCTTATTAATGCGGTCTATTTCTACTTTCATTAGGCGAAGCAGCTCATCCACCTTTTTGAAGCTGGTTTCGTCAAAAAGTTTGGAAGAGGCTTCTACTAATTGGGCTTTGGTATATTGTGAAAAATCATGTTCGCCCATTAGCTCCAAATCCTGCTCTTCCTCGTCTTCGGCAGCATGTTCCTCAGGCAAGGGTGTTTCATCGGCAGGCTGGTGGTTGTGTTCTTCTTGAGAAGAAATATTTGCGGACAATTCTTCTTGTTTAAGCTCAGTGGCTTCGTTACGGTTTTCGCTCGGATTAATCATGCTTCAATTAAATAGACTGCATACTTTGCAAAAGTAGCAATTTCAACAGTTTAATTCAAACGAGGGTCTTCAGGAAAATTTGAATAGGCGCGATATTTACCACCCATGCTGCGCAGTATAATTTGCCACATTCTGTCAGTTGGCCATTCAAAAAGTGCACTAATAGACTGCCGGTAGATAATCCAAGAATTTTGTTCAATTTCACGAGCAAGTTGCTGCGCCGCCCAGCCGCTGTAGCCTACGAAAAAGCGGCAGTTAGACGGGTTGAGTTGCCGTAGGTTGCCGTAGTGGCTTAGTTGTTCAATGTCGCCTCCCCAATAGATGCCATCTTTAATAGGAATGCAGCCTTTTAGCTCGGAAAAAGTATGAATAAAGTGCAGTGTGTTTTGCTCTACCGGACCGCCGATATATATTTTTTCTTCAATTTCGAGCAGGTCGGTAGTTTCGCTGACCAGCAAAGAAGTAGGTTTATTTAAAATTAATCCAAAGGTACCTGCTTCGTCGCTATGTTCGCAAAGAAGCACTACAGTTCTTTCAAAATTGCCATCGGGCAAGAACGGTTCTGCAATCAGGATGTTGCCTTTGGCTACGGTATTATTTGGATTGAGTTGTTTGCCAAATATCATTCGCTCATCTGTGGGCTTAATGCCGTAAACTAATAAATTGCTCAGTAAAAAAACAAAATTATTGCTTTTGCGCTCAGTTATTAGCAAGTGGTCAAAAAAATGGGGCGCTGTTTGCTCAAATTAGTTTGTTAGTGACTGAGCAAAAATATTCATTTGCATGCTTTGCATCATACTGTTTGCCGCGCAATACCCTGCTATTTTTAAAGTTTTGGCGGGCTATTGGTCATAAAAAAGCCACCCCAACCTGTGAGGCGGCTGTTAATAAATATTGTGCTGTTTTCAGCGAGCAACTGTTTGGATATCGGCTGTGCTACTTAAATCGAGAGTGCTTAACTCACTAAGTTTGAAGGGATCGCGGTAGTCGTATTGGGTAATTTTGTTTCCTCCTACCATGATTAATATTTTTCGGTGGCTATCTGGAATTACGTCGTAGGTTTGGATGTTGGCAAAGTGAGCAACTTGTTTGATGGCGCGCGGATTGGTAGCATCGAACACTTTGAGCCCGTCGTACCCGTCGCAAATAAACAGCAGACCGTTGTCTATGCCCAAACCATGTGGATTTTTCATGGCATAGGTGCGTATTTTTTGAGGGCGTGAAGGATTGCTAATGTCTATTACATCTAACTGATTGACATTGCCGCCGCAGTCGGAACCATTTCGTAGCGTTACGTAAGCATACTGACCCTCTACTACAACTGGGTCGCAGCTGCGTACATGCCTATATGTTCCTTCCAACTGTGGACGTACGCGCTCAGTAGCGTCGAAAATGTACATTCCTGATTGCGAGCCTACAAACAGGCGGTTTTCGTAACCGAATAAAGTTTCTATGTCGCTGCCAACAGGTATTTTCTGCCCGATAAGTTCAGGTGAAGCAGGATTGCGGATGGAAAACACGAGCAAGTCGCGTGAGTCTATGGCATACAGAAAGTTATCCATTAGCACAAAGCAAGCCATAGAACCTCCTCTGCCCCCGCCTGTGGGGCGATTGGCAGGAGCTTTTGCCACAGGTGCTGCGCTCATTAGCAGAGGGTTGGTGTTACCAAAACTGTTGCCCATAATGCCAAAGTTGCCGTTGTTAAAGCCGCCCCCTATTAAGCTGAATCCTCCAAAGGCATTGCGAATGATGTTTTGTAGGTCGTTGCCTGTGCGCCATGCAATAGTATTGTTGTCCCATGCGGCAGCTCGCGGACGATGTGTGAAAACTGACGGAATGCGTCGTACTTCCTTAATGGCATTCAAGTCGGAAATGTCGAGCGCTACCAAGTCCTGATGGGCATTAGCATACAAAATATTGCCGCGTACTGCCATATCTACGTTGCCGGGGATTTGAATGAAACCGACTTTTTTAGGCGACTTTGGGTCAAAATTGTTGATAACCAGCACTCCTTCATTAATGATGTTGACGTACAAAAAACCATCGTCGTACCAAATTTTACCTGCCTGTGAAAGGCTGTTCTGAGCCCACGTTGTCCATACAAGCCCAAAGGTTGCCAACATAATGCTGACATATTTTAAAATTGTCTTCATGGCGTTTTAGGATTTGTTTGCCTATAGGGAGTTACTTTTTGCAGAAAGGTTGCTGGTAAATGCAAAAAAATTTGTGGAAGGTAGTCCTTTCTTACCAAGTAGAAGTACTCCAAATCAAAAGTCAAAATCAAAAGTCAATTGTGCAACTCTGCTATTAGTTTGCGCGCTAATTGTTTTGCTTCTTCCAGAGAGCCTACCGTAGGGGTGAGCAATCCTGTGGATTGATGCACATTTTCATACATAATATCTACCGAAAGTTTGCTGAACACCGAGTTAGTGGAATCTATCACAATTTCAGCCAATAAACCGTTTTTCACAACAGTGGGGAACCACTCGCTTTGCAGCCATGCATCGGTTTCTACAGGTACTATTTCCAAATACCTGTAATCGGTAATCATGATTTTGATGTGGTGGTCTTTAATGTAGTCAAATGGAAACCGCAGGGCACGCATTGCTTCTGGGTCGTCGAGCAGCCATAACCCTTTCCAATAGCCGAAGATAGTGTAAGGGATTTCATCACTTATGTCATAAAGTTCGGCATAATTATTTTCAAAAATCTTGCGCATCGACATACCAAGTCGTAGGAATATGACAACAAAACATGTATCCCATGATAAAGTTCGCAATAGTTTTTCAAGATTTTGCTATCCAAAAGCAAGTTTTTAGCTTTGCGATATGTGGAAATCTTTTGTAGAAAAATTCTTAGGGGGTACTGCTATATTCGATTTGCGCAGCAATACACCAGCTGCACTATTGCTCAATTTAGTGCTTATTATACTACTAACAGGCTTATTGGTGCTCTCATTTTTTTATGTTTACTTGCCTTTAACCACCAATCACGGCGAAAGTATTACTGTACCAGACTTGGAAGGGCTTACTTTACAACAGGCAGAAAGCTTTTTAGAAGAGCGAGAGTTGCGCTACATCGTAACCGACTCCAGCTATAATCCTAAACTACCACCATTGGCAATTCTTTCACAAGACCCTCCTAAAAACTCCAAAGTGAAAGTAAATCGCCGGATTCACTTGGTTGTGAATGCTACCCGTCCGCCAATGGAGCAAGTACCTAACATTATAGACAACTCAGTTAAGCAAGCAGACCAACTGTTAGAAAGCTACGGATTTAAATTAGGTGAAATTAAATATGTCCCCGATATAGCCTCTAATGCGGTGTTACGAGTTTTTCACAACGGAAAAGAAATCACCAAACAACAGTTAGAAGCAGGTTTTTTGCTGCCCAAAGGAGCCAAAATAGACTTGGTAGTAGGGGACGGCTTAGGCAATATGACCTTCGATTTGCCTAATTTGGTAGGTAAACCCTTAGCAGAAGTGCAATTTTTGTTGCGCGGCATGGGCTTAGATGCTGGTAACATCATCTACGAATCGGCTAATGGCAGGGAGTTAGGCATTGTTATTCGGCAAAAACCTGCCTACGAGCCGGGCAAAAAAGTGAAAATAGGAGAGGTAATAGACCTTTGGGTTACTGGTGACGAGCCAACTGAGTTTGAAAACCGATAAATACTAACGGCTTATTGCGCAACTTTACGCCAATACTTCATTACTGTTTTCGAGTATGCTGAAAAATACAGCAGTTATTTGGCTTTGTTTAATTGGCTTTGTTGCAACAGCGGCACATGGTCAGTTGCGTCTGATTCCCTTTTCTCCCCAGCAAATTCAACCTTTACATGCTTCTGTGCCCAGTAGGGTAGAGGAAAATGCAGAAGATACCTCTCGACTGAGCCTGCCTTTTTTTGACGATTTTAGCACTAATGGCAAACCTTGGTTGCATAAAGGGCGTGCCGATGAACCAGATACCTCTCGGTGGGTGCCTCGTGGCGGCACGTTTGTCAACAATACATTAGCGGTGAATCCGCCTTCATTCAACGTAGCAACATTCGACGGCATCTCGGCTAATGGCAGACCCTATGACTTTGCAAATGTTTTTGCAGTAGGTATTACCGATATGCTGGTATCTAAGCGAATAGATTTAGATACCATGAAGCCACAAAACAATATTTTTCTTAGTTTCTTTTGGCAGTCGGAGGGGATGGGAGAAAAACCTGACGAGGAAGACTACTTAGCAGTAGAGTTCTTAGACCGCAACAATAATTGGATACGGCGTTGGCAACAAAATGGCGGACAGGCTACTGCCGATTTTCGCTATGTGATACTACCAGTACAAACCCCCGAGTTTTTACATAAAAACTTTCGCTTTCGCTTTGTGCGATATGGCAGGCAGGCAGGAGCTTTTGATACATGGCATGTAGATTATATTTACATGAATAAAAACAGAAATCCTAACGATAATTCATTGCTCGACATTGCAGCCAACAACATCCGCGGTAGGTTTTTGAAGCGTTATAGCGCGATGCCAATGCGCCAGTTTGTGCAAAATCCACAAGCAGAAATAGCTGATTCTGTTTTTCTTTCAGTAAGTAACTTAGACCGTAGGTTTAACGTTTTTGCTTACGATGCGCTCCTCAAAGAAACAATAAGCGGACGCGAGCTGGGGTTGTTGGCTGACACTACAGCTATTATCAGAGAGTTTCAGCGCAATTTTTTAGTAGGAGCAGTGAATCGTGGAGTGGGCAAACGCCCCCCCGTAGTGCTACCTCTCAATCAGCCGCGAATGATCCTGGAAACTATCTTTAGGCTTAACACTGGCGAACGCGACGACCTTATTCCACCTATCAACTTTAGAAATAATGATACGCTCAGCAGCATTACCGTTTTCGATAATTATTATGCCTACGACGACGGTAGTGCAGAATTTGCTATTTCTTTTAATCAACAATTTGGCAAATTAGCTTACCGCTACCAGCTCAATACACAGGCTACCCTTTCGCACATCGACCTTTACTTTGTGCCTATTTTGACCAACCTGCAAGGCGAAACCTACAACTTGCGCGTGTGGAAACGATTAGATGAGCAAACCGGAGGCGTGCGCGACTCTGTTTTACTGGTTCAAAACACTTTTGTAACTTATTCAGACAGCCTCAACAAATTTATTCGCATTCCCCTTTCAAGGCGCATTCCTTTGCAAGGTTCTTTCTTTATTGGAGTAGAGCAACTGAGCAGCAAACCACTTACACTTGGCTTTGACCGCAATACTGACTCGGGCAGTGAAATATGGGTGAACGTAGCTAATAAATGGGAACGCAACACACAAATAAAAGGTAGCATCATGTTGCGACCTGTATTTGCCGAAGAGCTGGTAACTGCTTTGCCAGATGAGCAGTTAAAAACACTATCTACAGTAGTATATCCCAATCCAAGCAGCGGTATATTTTCCCTTCAAGGCCGGGTTAACCAACTCACCGTTTATGACTTACAAGGGCGGATAGTGTTTCAAAAGGACTTTGCGCCGGGAGAGTTAGCCGAAAATTTATCGTTGGAGCACTGCCCCAGTGGCATTTACCTGCTGCAAATTGTAAATGAGCAACATACGAAAATAGCAAAACTGCTACTGCAAAAGCAGTAATTTTTACGAAAAAAGCAAGTTTTTGCGAGAAAAAATATTTTTTTAAGCCCCCTCGTTTGTAGCCCTTCCTGAACGAGTCAAGAGTTGGCGGCACTTTTTTTTTCAGTTTTTTTATTTCACTTTTGTTTTCCGGTCGCTCAAGACCCAACAGCCAGTAAGTTTTGGAAATTGTATACTTGGCTTTTCAAAATGCCCTGTGCGGGGCATTTAGGTAAGTAATAATTATGCGTTTACTCTTTTCAGGTCTTGCTGAAAAGCAAGAATGTAAGTGGCTTTTTGTTTAGAAAATGGTGTCTGATGGTTTTAACTGCAAACAAAAACAAGCGATGATTGACCTGAAAAAGCCTTCGGCAACAGTAGAACCCTCCTCTGTTAGCGAGGCAAGTATAAAACAAGACCACAACGCAGCTTGGCGGCAGTGTCTGTCGCTCATTATGCCTGCCGTTGGCGAACAGGCTTTTCAGACTTGGTTTCAGCCGATTGTTCCGCTGCAACTCACCAACAATGTGCTTGTCATACAAGTGCCTAATCATTTTTTCTATGAATGGTTAGAAGAGCATTATGTGCATATTCTCAAACGCGCCATTGTGCAAGTACTGGGCGTACACGGCAAGTTAGAGTACTCCATAGTGGTAGACCAAAATAATGGTAGACAGCCCTACACACTCAATATTCCACAAAACATACAGGCAACAACCTTGCAGCGACCTGTACGTCAGATTACTGGGCATTCGGTAGCTGTAACGAGCGAGTCCAAAGAACTGTTCGACTCCAACTTAAACCCTCGTTACACTTTCGATAACTTCATAGAAGGGGAGTGCAACCGGCTGGCCAGAGCTGCTGGTATATCGGTAGCAAGCAAACCGGGGTTTACCTCGTTCAACCCGTTTTTAGTTTACTCTGGTTTTGGGCTCGGCAAAACACATCTGATTCAGGCAATTGGCAATGAAATCAAGCGGCTGCATCCATATCACCAAATTTTGTACATTACCTCCGAAGATTTCATTGCCCAGTTTGTAGATGCAGTTAAACTGGGAGAGGTGCGTCGGTTTGTGGCACAGTTTCAGCGCGCCGACACACTTATTATCGACGATGTGCAATTTTTTGGTGGCAAAGACAAAAGCCAAGAACAATTTTTTCACATTTTTAACCACTTGCACCAAAATGGCAAACAAATTATTATGTCGAGCGACTGCGCCCCCAAAGACATGAAAGGGCTAATGGAACGCCTGCTGTCGCGCTTTAAATGGGGTGCTACCATAGATTTGCAAGCCCCTGATTACCACACTCGTATAGCCATTGTGCAAACTAAACTCAACGCTCAGGGTATTTATGTTCCTGACAATGTGGTAGATTACTTAGCTCAGCACGTAACTGACAACATTCGCACCTTAGAAAGCGTTATCACTACGCTTGCTTTGCACTATACCATCGGTAAGGCAGAGCTTACGCTGGAACTTGCTAAAACCGTAGTTGCCAAGCTGTGCCACACAGAACAACTCACCGAAAAGCGCTTTACAGTAGCCCAAATTCAGCAAATGGTAGCAGAACACTACTATTTGAAAGTGAGCGACTTACTTTCTGCTTCTCGCAAGCCCGAACTGGCTACGCCTCGCCAAATAGCGATGTATTTGTGTGCGCAATATACAGAGGCTTCTAACAAAATGATTGCCTCACAATTTGGAGGAAAAGACCAAAGTACCATTTCGCATGCGTGCAAAGCCGTACAACGCAAAATGCAAACCGATGAAAGCTATAAGAAACTCATTGGTGCGTTGAAAGCCAAGCTCAACAACTTGCGACAGGAATAAACTGTATGCATATTTTAATAGTAGGTCCAGCACATCCGCTACGTGGGGGCATCGCTGCGCTGAACGAGCGCTTAGCCAAGGCTCTGCAAGCAGAAGGGCACAAAGTAGAAATACTGAGCTTTGCTTACCAATATCCGGATTTTTTGTTTCCCGGTACCTCGCAACGAAGCGATGCCCCGCCGCCCGAAAATCTGCTCATTCATTCCGAACTACACTCCCTCAAGCCGCTCAATTGGTGGAGAGTAGGCAACCGATATGCTGCCCGCCACTACGACTTGGCAATTTTTCGGTTTTGGATACCGTTCATGGCGCCTTGTTTAGGAACAGTAGCCCGATGCTTACGCAAAACGAACACTCCCGTAGTGGCTATAGCTGACAATATTATACCTCACGAAAAGCGAATTGGCGACACGCTGATGACGCGCTACTTTCTTAGCGCCTGCGATGCTTTTTTGACTATGTCGCGCGCTGTTTTGCAAGATTTGCGCCGTTTCGAACCTTCAAAACCGGCTGTATATAGCCCACATCCTTTGTACGATTCCTATGGAAGCCCCCTTAGCAAACAAGAAGCCCGCCAGCGGTTAGGGCTTGCTACCGATGCTCGTATAGTGTTATTTTTTGGCTTGATAAGGGCTTATAAGGGTTTAGATATTCTATTAGAAGCAATGGCAGACGAACGGCTGGCAACCCGCCGTGTACAGTTACTAATTGCAGGCGAACCCTACGAAAACCTAAACAAATACACCAGTCTGATTACGCAGCTTAATCTGCAAAGTCGCATAATAGCGCACTGGCATTTTATTCCGCAACACGAGGTAGCCACCTATTTTTGTGCTGCCGACATTGTGGCGCAACCCTACAAAACGGCTACCCAAAGCGGCGTTACGCAGATAGCCTATTATTTTGAACGCCCTATGTTGGTAACCAATGTAGGAGGGTTAGCAGAAATAGTGCCGCATGGCAAAGTGGGTTACGTCACACCTGTTCACCCCCGAGCGGTTGCCGATGCATTAGTTGATTTTTATGACCATCAACGCCAAGCACAATTTCAAACCTGTATAGCACAGGAAAAGCAAAAGTATGATTGGAGCTATTTTATTAGCAATTTGCTAAGTTTACTGCCCGCTGCTAATTAATTGGATAAGTGTTGCTACATTCATTTGGCGTTGCTCACCACTTGCTAAGTGCTTTACAGTGAGCATACCTGTTGCCATCTCCTCCGAGCCCACAATAACTACATAGCCAATTTTCTTGCGGTCGGCATATTCCAATTGTTTTTTTATTTTTACTGGCTCTGGGTACATTTCAGCGTTGATACCTGCTAGACGTACTTGTTGTAACAATGGCATGGCAAACATTTGAGCCTGCTTGTCGAAACAAGCAAACAACACTTGCACTACCGCATCGGTTTGTAGAGGAAACAGGTTCAGTTCTTCTAGCACATCGTAGATGCGTTCAGCACCGAAAGAAATGCCTACGCCAGACATCCCCGACATGCCAAAACTACCCGTTAAGTTGTCATATCTGCCACCTCCGCCAATGCTTCCCATTTGCACGCCTAAGGCTTGTACTTCAAATATGCAACCTGTGTAGTAATTCAGCCCTCTTGCCAAAGTTAGGTCTATGACAAGCTGGTTTTGCAACGGCGTAGATTGGAGAAAAGCCAACACCTCGTTAATTTCTTCAATACCTTTTTGACCTATGGGGCTGGTTTGCATGAAAGCAGAAAGTTGCTCGAAAGGCAATTGTAAATATTCTTTAATTTTTGCAATATTTTCGTTAGATATTGCGCGTGTTTGCAATTCTTTTTCTACTCCCTCCCAGCCTATTTTGTCAAGTTTGTCGATAGCAATTGTAATATCGGTAAGTTTTTCTGGTTGCCCTAGGGTTTCGGCTAAACCTTGTAAAATTTTTCTATTGTTGATTTTTATGCGTACAGGCAGCTGCAGTGCTGCAAATACTTGGTCGTAAATTAGCATCAACTCTGCCTCGCAAAGCAGCGAATCAGAGCCAATTACGTCGGCGTCGCATTGGTAAAACTCGCGGTATCGCCCTTTTTGTGGGCGGTCGGCACGCCAAACGGGCTGTATTTGATAGCGCTTAAAAGGCAGCACAATTTGGTTGCGATGCATTACCACGTAGCGGGCGAAAGGGATGGTAAGGTCGTAGCGCAAACCTTTGTCGCAAATTTGGGCAGCTACTTTGCGATAGTCGGTTTGGTTATGTTCCCAATCTTTCAAAAAGTCGCCCGAGTTAAGTATTCTAAAAAGCAATTGCTCGCCCTCTTCGCCATATTTACCTGTAAGGGTGCTGAGGTTTTCCATTGCTGGGGTTTCCAAGGGGGCAAAACCGAATCGCTTAAAGGTTTGCTTAATAATGCTAAAAATGTATTCTCTTTTTTGGATAGTTTCAGCAGAGAAGTCGCGTGTTCCCTTTGGAATACTGGTTTTTTGGCTCATGAGATTAAATAACAAACATTAGCAAGAGGGACAAAAGTAAAACAGAGTTTCAAGTTCAAAAATACTCGAAACTCTGCTAAGAGATGCCTATGGGCAGCAAGCATTAAAACTTATCGTCCCATCCGCCACCAAAGTCGTCATCAAAATCTTCATCATCAAAATCTTCTTCTAAATCAAAGTCTTCTTCATAGAAGTCTTCTTCAATATCTTCATCATCAAAGTCTTCATCATCAAAGTCATCTTCAAAGTCATCATCGAAGTCTTCTTCCTCATCGTAATCTTCTTCTTCATCGTAGTCCTCTTCATCGTCGTCTTCCGATGCGCGTTTAGCAGCTGAAATGTCGTACAGAGTTGTTGGGTCAGCTGTTGCAGGGAAAGCAGTGCCTGCAGGTTGGTCGCTGAGTAATAAGTTGATGTTTTCAAGCGTTGAGGCAGTTGAAGGAAGCACCTGAGCTACTACCTGTTTGACTGCTTCGGCAATTACTACTTCGGTGTCCAATCCGTTGAATTCCATTGTGTTATACGTTGAATGGTTGTAAAGTTGTTTCTTGTTAATTGCAGTATGCGATTTCTGAGCGGTCAAAAGTACTAAACTTTTAACGGAAATATGAAAAAACCATTTAAGGAAAATTTTATTCGAGCAAAGCATCATATACCTGCACGCGTGTCCATTTGGCTCGGTGTTTTTCTACAAATTGCTGATGGATGGGGTCGGTTTGGTAAGCATCGTGTCCTTGGGCGTTGTTGAAGTATATTACAATCACATAGCTATAAGAATTATCGACCACCTCGCGTTGCGTACCTGCTGGCTTTCCTATGTGCAGGCTTTTAACTGTTTTGATTTTTTTCAACGCTTGCATTCCACTCTCAAATGCTCGAATTTCCTGAGCAGTCAAATCTGGTTTGAGCCAAACATATACTACATGTAAAAATTTTCCTTTTGCAGGGGGAGGAGAGAAGGCAAAAGAAATTTTTGCTACTTGCAAAAACAACAATAAGCCTACAAATGTGCAAAAGATGAATGTAAACCTAACTTTCATTGGCTTTTAGGGGTTAAATTTGTTTGGGAAATATAAAACTTTTCACAATGAAACCTGCTGTCTTGCTCAAAACTCTTTCTGCTGCTTTTGTAGGCTTTTTTGGGATGCATGCAGCTGCATTGGCTGAATTCTCAGGCTCTGTTGCCTATCAGGACCATGAGTATGCCTACGAACTCAAGCCAGAGCGTTCCAAAGGGACATATCGTTTGAGAATTACT
Organism: Bernardetiaceae bacterium; assembly: GCA_025056255.1. GTDB lineage: Bacteria > Bacteroidota > Bacteroidia > Cytophagales > Thermoflexibacteraceae > Rhodoflexus. The sequence continues at coordinate 68,900 of JANWVT010000014.1, forward strand.
ACTCTACCAACTCAGCCCAATCAGGCAGATATTTATCAGAGCTTGGTTAAAGTAACAGGTGAAGTAGACAAAGATAAGAAATTGGTTATCACCGTTTTCCGCGCTTCCATAGAAAAAGGCAAATGGACACTCAACCGCGAGAGCTTACTGGAAACCACATTTGACTACGCTCAGAAAAAAGTTTTTCGCTCAACAAAAGGTTCTTTTGCCCAATTTCGTTCGCCAGAGTATGCCGAAGTAGTGGCAGACCGCGTTACGCCAGAGACCATTAACATTGCCAAAGCCATACGCTATGTAATGGAAGACATTATTGTTAATTATAACCGCATTTTGGCTCCACATACGGCTACTGCTAAGAGGTCGGTAGAAGCTATGGAAAAAGTAAAAGTAACTATTGTACCACAATTGGCTGTTTTTCCAGCCGTTTTTCATATCAGCCAAAATGGTATCGATTACAAAGTTAATGTAGGCGCTATCAACACTGCTAATCGCCGGCAAGAACTGCAAGTAAAAATAGTTGAGCAGCACGAGGCGCAAGATGCTGGCAGCACTTCTACTTTATTCACCTCTTACCTTATTATAGAAGATAAAGTAAGTAACGTTGCAGTACCTTGGAGTGTGCGCATTCATTTTGCTGAAAAAATTAATAGCTTTACTTGGCAGCCTTATCCTTCTCAGTTTTTAGAATGCAAGTTTAATGCTGTTAAAGGGATAATGACCTACACACCTAGTGCACGCTTGCTTCCTTTTCAAACCCATAACCCTCCCAAAGCAGAATCCATAGAAGGCAACAACGGACAAATCACAAAAGAAGAATTATTGAATATTGCCCTTAAACATTTTATTAGACATTACTCCAAGCTTTTTACCCAGTAAAACGATGACGAATCGCAATATTGCACAAATTTTAGTCCAGCCTATCAATAAGTTTATCCGAAATGAATCCAGTGCGGGTATCATTTTGTTCCTTAGTGCCCTTATTGCTATGTTATGGGCAAACTCTGCATGGAAGGAGAGTTACCATCATCTTTGGGAAATACCGCTGAGTATTAGCTTAGGAGATTTTGAGATAAAAAAAACGCTGCATCACTGGATTAATGACGGATTAATGGCTGTGTTTTTCTTCGTGATTGGGCTTGAACTCAAGCGCGAGGTAGTGGGGGGTGAACTTTCTGAGCCTAAAAACGCTATTTTACCCATAGCAGCTGGAGTAGGAGGGATGTTGGTACCAGCTGCTATCTTTATTGCGCTTAATCACACTCCAGAGGCAGCAGCAGGGTGGGGAATACCCATGGCTACCGATATTGCTTTTGCATTGGGTATTATGTCGCTGTTGGGCGAGCGTGTTCCTGTTAGCTTGAAAGTATTTTTGACAGCCCTTGCTATTGCTGATGACCTAGGCGCAGTACTTGTTATTGCTTTTTTTTACACTTCGCAAATTGATTTGCTCAGTTTAATCACTGGGATTGGCTTTTTAGGACTGTTGCTAACCGCTAACCTGATGGGCATACGAAAGACGCTTATATACGGTATACTAGGCATTGGTGGGTTGTGGATAGCTTTTTTGCTGTCGGGAGTGCACGCTACTATTGCAGGCGTACTGGCTGCTTTAACTATTCCAGCTTCTACTAAAGTAAATGAGCAAGAATTTAGCCAAGACATGGAAGAGTTGATTCAGCGTTTTCGCGAAGCAGACCCTAACAACAGCCCTCTGATAACTGCCGAGCAACTTCATATATTAGAAGCAATGAAAAAAACTTGCGCAGCAGCCGAAACACCACTCCAAAAACTCGAACACGGCATGCATGGCTTAGTAGCCTATATAGTGATGCCTATATTTGCACTTGCCAATGCAGGAATTGAGTTGGGAGAAAATTTACTGCAACAGGGCTTTACGCCGCTTACGCTTGCAGTAGCAGTAGGTTTGATACTAGGCAAGTTGCTGGGAATTACAGCAGCAGTAGGGTTATTGGTGAAAACTGGCATTGCTGAATTGCCTCCGAAAACTTCGTGGATGCACATAATTGGTGTTGCTTGCTTAGCAGGTATCGGATTTACAATGTCGCTGTTTATTGCAGAACTTGCTTATGAAGACCTTCAATTGATTAATCAAGCAAAGTTGGGCGTATTAATGGCTTCCATAGTAGCAGGATTGATAGGCTATTTTATTCTTCAGAGGGCTGCTACTGGTTCCACAGCACAATCTTGAACGTACTGCCTTTGCCCACTTGGCTCTCTACAAAAATCTGTCCATTGTTTTTCTCTATAAACTCTTTGCAAAGCATTAACCCTAAGCCAGTGCCTTTTTCGCCAGTCGTTCCTTCTGTAGGGCGCATCGCTGGCGAAAATAGCTGGCTTTTAACCGACTCCTCTATGCCTAAGCCATAATCGGTAATAGAAATTTCAATCTGGTTATTAGAAACATTAGACGCCTGAATGAGTATTTGACTTTGAGGATGTGAAAACTTAATAGCATTGTTGAGCAAGTTGCGTAGCACAAATCGCAAGTGATTTTTGTCTGCTTTTACTGAGGCAGAAGGGGGAACATTAGCAACAATTTCTATTTGCTTTTGTCGGGCTACTTCTTCGTAAAAGTTAATGGTTTCATAAATAATTTCCTTTACATTGTAAACCTCCGGATTAACACTGCTGCCGCTTTTAATTTGCAAGTAAGACCACTCCAGCAAGTTGTTGAGCGTATACAGTATATTTTGCAAATTTTTTCTAATGTCAATAGCTAGTTTTTCAAATTCTTGTGGAGTAAGTAGTTTAAAGTCTACCAAATCCAATACATTTTTCAAGGCGCTTAGCGGAGCGCGCAGGTCGTGTGCAATAATGGAAAATAGTTTGTCTTTGGTTTCATTTAGGCTTTTGAGTTCTTTGTTTTTAGTATCTAATACCTGATTGCTGCTAAGCAGTTTTTCATTATTAATTTGTCGCTGGTGCAAAAAATAGAGTAGCATAGAAATGATGATAAAAGCAGAGCTCACAACCAAGTAAACAATATTGCGATGTAACTCGGCATTGATTAATTTTTGTTGCTGGATAATGTTCTCTTTTTCTAAAAGCTCTATTTGGCTTTGTTGTTTGCCGAGCTCGTAGCGCAGCTGACTCTGGTTAATGAGTTTGTTTTTATCTTGTGTGTAAAGGGTGTCGAGTAAAAAAATAAGTGAATCGGCATAGAGGGCAGATTTTTGAAAGTTTTTTTGTGCAGCGTAAATACTTTTTAGTGTAAGCAGCCCGTCTTTAATGAGGTAGTTGATATTGTTAGTTTTGGCAATTTGCAGACCTTGATGCGCGCAATACAAGGCAGAATCGTAATTGAATAACTTGTGGTAAGCTTTGGCAAGCCCCAGATAAGAATAGGCAATGCCTTCAATATCTTTTAGCTCTTTTGCCATTTTAAGAGCGCGCCCTTGAAAAAAAATAGCTCTTGAATATTTACCCAAATTGTAGTTAGTATCTCCAAAATTATTCATTAAAATGGACTGCATTCGCACATCGCGGTTAGCAAGAGCAATGTCGTAGGCTTGTTTGTAGTATTGAAGAGCTGTTATTGGGATGCCGCGTTTTTGATAAATCTCACCAATATTATTTAAAACAATAGCAATGCTTTTTGTGTCATTTAACTGCTTGTAAATTGACAAAGCATTGTTGAGTGCTTTTTCTACCTGTTCTGTGTTGTTGGTCATGAAGTAGGCAACAGCCAAGTTATTGTGGCAATCAGCTATTTTTTGCAGATAGAATCGCTTTTGTGCTGTGTCTAAGGGAAGAAGTTTAGGATTTTCAAAAATGCTCAATGCAAACAAAAAATTTTCAATGGCATTAGCATAGTCGCCAGTGAGGCGTTGATGTTTGCCAAGTTCTACAAGTAACTGTGCGTGAACACTATGACCTGCCGATGGCACTAATTCGAGTCCTTTGTGCAGATATTCAAGCGCCTTAACAGGTTCTGAGGAAATAATTTGTTTGGCATATTTCAAATACACAAGTGCTTTGGCGCTATCAGAAACAGCAAGTTGCAACTCTGTGAGCAAGCTGTCCGACGAGGCATTTTGTCCAAATGTTGGAAAGTAGACAACGACAGGCAGCAGTATCCAGCCAAACAAGTAGAGTAAATTTTTTTTACATAAGCCATTAAGTTGTTTTGTGATGGATGCATGTAGTTGAAGACCGGTTAGGTACTCACAATAGACTATATCATCATCAACAGTGGTTAATGCTGTAGAGGTGCTTAGTACCATATGGGAAAAAATGCAGAAAATAAGGCGTTTGGAAACATCAACGAAGTTTTTCGCAATTTAGCATAAAGGAAATAATTTCAAAATGTTTTATAATTTACATTATGTTAAGCAAAATCGAGTAAATAGCTCTGTGCGTTTAATGTAATTAGCCCTGCTTGCGAACAATATAAGCGTTCTGTCCACTTTCAAAAATCGAACTTCAAAAGAATGCGAAATGTGCGGTTTCGCTCTGGTTCGATGGCTTTGTGCAATCCGTATCGCTGAAAGATGCCTATTCCTAAGCCCAGCCATAAAGTTTTGCTATATACCACTCGCAAGATATGGTGCACTATTAGCCCGCTCTCAAAAAGTCCTTGATTGGGTACTTGAAAAGAAATACCTGCATGGTTTTCAGGATTGCTCATTGCCCCCCATAACATGCTGTGAACTAAACTTGGAGCAGGGCGAGCATAGCGCCAGCCACGATAAACGGGTCCTAAATGATGCTCAAGGAACAGGGCAGCATATCGGTCGGCAGCAAATTCGTACAAGCCTACGGTTTGAAAAGCATTGTTGATGTAGATAAGGCGGCTATTGAAGACCTCCCCGCCGGGCATAAAATACAATTTTGTTAAAGGTGCTTCTCCGAGCAGCAGCCCGGCATCTAACCTGATGTTAGTGCGTCCTAAGCCTCTTATTCTGAATAAGTGCTCAAAGCTCAAATCTACTTTCTGGTAACTGAATTCACCACCTAATAGGTGCGTGCCTTGTGCCATACGCATTTTCAACACTGGAAATGTATGACGCGAGAACACCGTGCGTCCCATAATTTGCAGGTTGTTCTCGCCGGCGAAGAAGAGTAAGGTGGTAGTAGCTTCTACTAAGCGAAAATCCTTTTGGGAGGTGAGGCTGCCATCGGATTGGATACGCATGAATTGATAATTGTAAATAGGCTGAACATGCTGCCAAGCGAATGAGAAAGTTGTGGTCAAATTACGACGTACTGGGCGGGCTCCCACCTCTATGCGCATTTCGCGAACACTGTCCATGTTAGCAGCTAACACATTTCTAATAGTATTGCTGCTTAGTGAGGATTGCTGCCACAAGTTTCCAAACACAACTTGCCCTGCTTCTGTCACATCTTGCCGATATGTCAGGGCGGCATATAAGCCTCGGTTGCGGTTCAAATCAAGTCGCAGCCAGCCGCCGTATTTGAGCGCTTTGTCTTTTGTCCCCCACCCTGCAAAGGCTCCTAATGACATTAGTGCCGAGCACTTTTCGCTTGTTTGGATACCTACTCCCAGCCGAGCACCTTCGAAGCGATTGACCTGCACCAAGCGCGAAGGTATTAAGTAGAACATGCTGCCCAAGGGCAAGGCATTGGTAGCAAGGGCTGCAGCACCGTTGGCAAGTGTTTCAACACCTGTTTTGCCCAGTACCGAGTCCATAAACACATAAGTGTTTTGTTCTAATGCAGACAAAGGAAAAGGGCGCTGAGTTTGCCAGTAAAGGGTGTCGCGCTTAGTAGCTTGAGGTACTATGTCTAATGAAATATGATTAAATGCTTGCACTGGGGCAGTTCCTTCACCCATCTGTACATCGGATATGTAGGCTACCCCTACCCCTATGAGGTATCCATTTTTACCAACAGTTTGTCCTTTAAACTGCAATAAGCTGTTGAGTTGAACAGGGAACCACTTTCCATTGCTTTGTTTTTCGTACAATTGACGAAAACGAAAGGCAACCAAAGCAGAAGAATCGTTGGTTTCGGCTATGATTTGCTGTATGGCGTAGTCTGGTTTACTGATACCAATTACCCCTTTCAATCCCTCAAAACGCTTTCCCGGAAGGGGTTCAAAGCTGATGAGGTAAATGGTATCAGCATTGATTATGATGCTGTCTTCCAAAATAAACTGATAGCGACTGGTGCTATTGGGAGTGAGTGGACTGAGGTAGTCTTTATCTAAAATAGTGATGAAGTTGCGGTAGAATCCAAAAGGCTGTAGGTTGGCAGCCAGCATGGAGAAGAATGGGTTTTTAAACCCCGATATGCGATTGGCAATTACTGTTTCTTTAACTTTTCCCGGTGCTCTGAACTTGCGTTCGGAGATTGCCTCACTTATAAATAAGTGTTTTTGGCTAAGCCACTGTATGGCAGGCTCGCCAGAGGTGGTATCAGATTGAGCAGACAAAAAGGGACTGCTTAAATCATTTTGTCTTACGGCTTGCTCTGCGGCTAATGTTCCTGAAACGCTAACAATAAATTTGCTGTACACTTTATGGGCATATTCAGGTATTTTTTCTGGGTCATGTTTGTTTTTATTCATCACTGCCTTTTTGATGATGGCATGGGCGGGATTTTCTCCAGCATATACTACTACTTCGGCAAGTTCTTTGACAAAACGGCTAAGCAATACTTCATAAGCTACATTTTTTGACAAATGAATAGGCAGCACTTGCATTTGATACCCCACTGCACTGATACGCATAAAAGCTACTGCTGCTGAGTTGGACTGCCAACGGAACCGTCCTTCTACATCGGAGGCGGTACCGCCTACAAGTGTGCCACTGCTGTCAACAAGAGCAATGTTGGCAAAAGCAATGCGCTCGCCCGACTCTCGGTCTTTGACAATCCCGCTAATGGTTTGAGCAATAGCAACAGGCAACAGTAGCAACGCTATTGCTGCAAGCAACAAAGATTTCATATCAGTACACTGTATAGTTAGGTGTGAACGTGCAAGATTGCGCTGCATCACTCCCACTCTATTGTAGCTGGCGGTTTGCTGCTAATATCATAAACCACTCTATTTACGCCTTTTACACGATTGATAATTTGGTTAGAAATTTCTGCTAAAAACTCATATGGCAGGCGGCTCCAATCCGCTGTCATCCCATCTACACTGTTTACAGCACGCAGGGCTACTACGTTTTCGTAGGTGCGCTCATCGCCCATTACCCCAACACTATGGACAGGCAAAAGAATAGCACCTGCTTGCCAAACATGTTCGTAGAGTTCATGTTCGCGCAAACCATTGATAAAAATGGCATCTACTTCCTGTAGGATGGCAACTTTCTCGGGTGTAATCTCACCCAAGATGCGAATGGCAAGCCCGGGTCCGGGAAATGGATGACGCCCCAGAAGAGTTTCGGGCATTCCTAATGCGCGACCTACTGCCCGTACTTCGTCTTTAAACAACAGACGCAGTGGCTCTACTACCTTCAACTTCATAACATCGGGCAAACCGCCTACATTGTGATGACTTTTAATAGTTACAGAAGGACCTTTAACAGATACCGACTCGATTACATCGGGATAAATAGTGCCTTGTCCTAACCATTTTACGTCGCTAATAGCATGGGCTTCATGGTCAAAAACCTCTATGAAAACCCTTCCGATGGCTTTTCGTTTTTGTTCGGGGTCGGTAAGCCCTTTAAGTGCCGCATAGAAGCGTGCTTTGGCATCTACGCCGCGCACATTGAGCCCCATATCTTGGTAAGAATGCAGTACTTGTTCAAACTCACCTTTCCGCAAAAGCCCGTTGTCTACAAAAATGCAGTGCAAATTTTTGCCAATGGCACGGTGCAACAACTGTGCTGCTACTGACGAATCTACTCCTCCGGAAAGTCCTAAAACCACCTTGTCGTTGCCTAAGAGTGCTTTCAACTCAGCAACAGTAGTTTCTATAAAGGCAGCGGGCGTCCAATTTTGTGGGCATCCACAAATATCTACCACAAAGTTGCGAAGCAACTGGCGTCCTTCAAGGGAGTGTGTCACCTCGGGATGAAATTGGATGCCGTAAATGGGTGCAGATCTATGGCGATAAGCTGCTATTTGGACTGTGGCAGTACTGGCAGTAACCTCGAAATCGTCGGAGACCGTAGCAATAGTATCTCCGTGCGACATCCACACTTGCGACTCTGGCGAAAGATAGCGGAAAAGAGGATCTTCTGCATGAATAAAATGCAGATGAGCCCTACCGTACTCGCGAATGGTAGAAGGCAGCACGTTGCCACCTGTTTTTTGTGCTATCAACTGCGCACCATAGCAAATACCCAATATAGGCAGTCCGCGAAAGGCTACTAAATCAATATCTGGCGCTCCTTGGTCGCGTACCGAGCAAGGACTACCCGACAAAATTACGCCTTTTACTGTGCTGTCAACAGGCGGATAGTGATTGAACGGGTGAATTTCACAATACACATTTAATTCGCGTACACGGCGGGCAATTAGTTGGGTATATTGCGAGCCGAAATCGAGGATGAGTATTTTTGCTGTCATGCCCCAAAAGTACTACTTTTAGATTAGGTATATTTCTTGCTATTGCTACCGCCGAGAGATATTTCTATGAAAAAATACGCATTGTTTGCCAGTGTTGGACTGTTGCTGATTAGTACAACCCAAGGACAAACCCCAATAAAAATGAGCGAAAAAGGTTTTGCGGCTACTGTTGCACGCAAACAAGACAAAGATGTTGCTGCTCTTTTAAGAAATCCGCCTGAAATGGTATTGGTAGAGGGTGGCAATTTTTTGATGGGTAGCGAAGATGGCGAACCCGAGGAACAGCCTATTCACAAAGTTTCGGTAAGTAGTTTTTATATTGGCAAATATGAAGTTACCGTAGCCCAGTACCGAGAGTTTTGTAAAGAAACAGGGCGCGCTATGCCCGAAACACCCAAGTGGGGCTGGCAAGATACGGCTCCTATTGTTAATGTGAGTTGGAATGATGCTAATGCCTACTGCAAATGGCTGACTCAAAAAACAGGACAGCCCTACCGCCTTCCCACCGAAGCTGAATGGGAATTTGCTGCAAGAGGAGGTAATAAAACCAAAAAGTTTCGCTTTGCTGGCTCTAATAACTTAGATGAAGTGGGGTGGTTCGATAAAAATTCTAACAAAAGAACACAGCCCGTAGGAGAAAAAATGCCTAACGAATTGGGACTCTATGATATGAGCGGCAACGTGTGGGAGTGGGTACAAGATTGGTTCGATAGTGACTACTATTCCAAAAGTCCTGAAAAAGACCCCCCGGGACCTTCCAGAGGCTCGATGCGTGTAATGCGGAGTGGCTCATGGATTAATTACGAAGAAGACAATCGCATTGCCATCCGCATCAGCAACATGCCGCACGACACCGGTCCGTTTTTTGGTTTTAGGGTAGCCCTAAGTGCTGCCAAAAACTGACTCAACAGTCCTTTACAGGGCAAGGGATGGGTTTACCTCTCTTAATTTTTCTACCTCCTTTGCCTGAAACACAGCCACTTGCCAATGCAAGCAATATGCAGCAAGATACAAGCAACTTTATTTTAACGCGGATAAACATCTAATTTTACTCTCTTAGGTTTCCTTGGCGTCCATGCTGTTCGGGGCGCATGATAGCAAGCTACCATTCCTACAATAGCTACCAACAGCAATAGCTTGCTTATCGAGAAATACTGCTTATACTTATTCATTACCACATTCGGAGTCGTTTGTTCACTTTTGTATATTCAATTGGTTTGCCAGTGCGAATCGGCTTAGATTTGCGCGGCGTCCAACCTGTGTGAGGTGCATGTACACAAGAAGCTACGCTTGCTGAGAACACCGCGAAAAGTATCAGATAAATAAGTCGTTTCATATGAAAATAAAAATGTTATGAATCATCCTGTTTGTATTCGCGCAAATGTAGTCAATATTGCCCAGCGCCACATTTTTCCGGCAGAAGTACATATTAGCGAAGGTATTATTGCTGCCATTCGCCCTATGAATGCACCCTGCCAGCATTTTCTGTTGCCCGGCTTCATAGATGCACATGTACACATTGAAAGTTCCATGTTAGTGCCGGCACAATTTGCAAGATTAGCAACGCTGCACGGAACAGTTGCTACTGTTTCCGACCCACATGAAATAGCTAACGTAATGGGTATAGAAGGCGTACGCTACATGGTGCACAATGGCAACAGCGTACCTTTTAAATTCTTTTTTGGTGCTCCTTCCTGTGTGCCAGCTACTGGCTTTGAAACAGCAGGGGCAACGCTCCATGCCGAACAAATTAGAGAACTTTTTCAAAAAGACCGGCTCAAATACCTTGCCGAGATGATGAACTATCCGGGTGTTTTGCACCAAAACGAAGAAGTAATGGCAAAAATTGACATAGCAAAATCGTTAGGCAAACCCATTGACGGACACGCCCCCGGTTTGTGCGGAGAACTTGCGCGCCAATATGCAGCAGCAGGTATCAGCACCGACCACGAATGCTATACCGCTCAGGAAGCATTAGACAAACTGGCAGCTGGCATGAAAATTATCATACGCGAAGGTAGCGCTGCCAAAAATTTTGATGCCCTTGCTCCGCTGCTCGACCAACATTGGCAACAAATGATGTTTTGCTCCGATGACAAGCATCCCGACAGCCTTGTGGAGGGGCATATTAACCAACTGGCAGCGCGCGCTGTTGCCTTAGGGCTAGATGTTTTCAAAGTATTACAAGCCGCTTGCCTCAACCCAATACATCATTATGGATTGGAAGTAGGACAGTTACGAATAGGAGACCCAGCAGACTGTATCTTAGTAGAAGACCTTACCCATTTCAAAGTATTGCAAACATGGATTAATGGAAAATTAGTTGCCGAAAACGGAGTACCCCTCATTAAAGCGCACCATTTTACACAAAAGCCTAATCACTTTTGTGTACAGCCCATTCAACAGGAAGACTTGCGTCTGAAAGCCACTTCCAACCTTGTGCGCACCATTGTAGCATACGACGGTCAGCTTATTACCGGAGAAACCTACATGCCAGTTACTGCCGAAAATGGCTGGGCAATAGCCGACCCCACAAAAGACCTTCTCAAAATAGTAGTTGTGAATCGGTACCGGAGTGCTGCACCTGCTATTGGTTTTGTAAAAGGCTTTGGTTTGCAGTGTGGTGCAATAGCCTCGTCGGTAGCTCATGACTCGCACAATATTGTAGCTGTTGGAACTAATGACGAACTGCTTTGCCGAGCTATCAACGCTGTGATAGCAGCCAAAGGTGGCATTGCAGCTTGTAGCCCTCATACTACTAAGCTACTACCTTTACCCATTGCCGGGCTGATGTCAGACCAAGACGCATACTACGTAGCACATACCTACCAAGAAATAGATAGCTTTGCTAAAACCCTGTGTGCCCCCTACCCTTCTGCTATGAAAGCCCCTTTTATGACCCTGAGTTTTATGGCACTTTTAGTGATTCCATCCTTGAAAATGAGCGACTTAGGGCTATTTAATGGCAATAAGTTTGAATTTTCTCAGGTTTTTTGCTGATAGTTTGCTTATTGGCGGTCTAATCACGTTATTTGCGCTGATTTTCGAATGTTAATGCCGATGGAGCAGACTTTGCAACCACAGTCATCCGATAATGGCGCCGCGCTCGAACTCAAAAATGAGGGCGGATATGTGTACATGTATTTCGAACCAGACATAGCCAACCACCTACTCTACTACAAATGGCGCGGTTTTTTGCTAATAGATGAACTTAATACCGGCTATGGCAAAATAGCCGAATTAGTACGCGATTATAAGATTACCTCACTTATTGCCGACCATTCTAATATTGTAGGACCTTGGAACGAAATTATTGACTGGTTAGTAGCTGAATGGACTCCACAAATGAACATGGCTGGCTTGAGGAAAATGGCAATTATTACAGCAACAGACCTATTTTCAAACATCTCATTAGAACTTTTTTTAATGGACAACAACCAAGCCAAATACGAGATAAAAGTTTTTGATACGCTTCAAGAGGCTAAACAGTGGATTGCTCAATAAATAGCCTCTGCGTTACTGTACAAAAAGCCAGTATTTTTAACTACATTTGCGCCGCTTTTATTGACAGAGCGGTATAACGTTTTTTTATGCTCAATCGGCGACTACTTCGTGCAAAAGCTGTACAAAGCTTGTATGCTTATCAGCAATGCCAGCAATCGGACTACGAACTTGCGTTAGATAAAATTGCAGCCGACTTCCAACCTGACTTAAACTCTATGGAAGTACAAGACCCGGTTCAGTTGGCAGCAGGGCGAGAATTGGCTCAAAAACTCTTTAAGGAACAATACCAAACCAAAACTTTGCGCCTACAGCAGCCAGTAAGTGAAAAAGTAGAAAAGTCAGCAGCCGAAGCCATTCGCTTTTATCATCAAGCGCTCAAAAAAGACTACGAACATCTCAGCCGTTCGCTTATCCGCGAAACAGAAAAAATTTTTGACAACTACCTTCGCCTGCTGCTCTTGCTGATTGAGTTGGGAGCACAAGCCAAAAAAGAACGACAAGACCAACTCAATAGAAAATTTACGCAAGTCACTATTGCAGACTACACTTTCAAGTTAGCAGACAATCCGATTATCAAGCGATTAGCCACTCACCAAGTATTGAAACAAGAAGCCTTGCGACGCAATCTTGTGTGGGACGTGGAATCGGTGAGAGAGTGGTATAAGCTCCTATTGAAAGAACAATTTTACCAGCAATACCGCCAACTTCCACAGGCAAGCCCAGAGGAAGAGCTTGCCATTGTGCTTAGCATTGTTAGGCAGTTTATTCTCGCTAACGATGCAGTAGTAGCTTTCTTTGAAGAAAACGACATTGGATGGGCAGATAACAAAACTGTAGTGAAAAGCATGGCACTGAAAACCATCAAACGCCTTGCAGAAGCCCCTGCCGAAGAAGAAGTGCCTTTGCAAGAATTATCTCCCAATTGGACTGACGACAGGCAATATTTAATAGAGCTTTTTGCCAAAGGAGTGGAAGAAGCTGAGTTTGCCCAAAAAATAATAGCAGAACGCACCCAAAACTGGGATATCGATCGCATCACCGCTTTGGATAAAGTAATCCTCAACCTTGCTATTAGCGAAATGATACACTTTCCCAGTATCCCTATTAAGGTGACTATCAACGAATTTATCGAAATCTCTAAAATGTATAGCACCCCTAAAAGCTACTTTTTTGTGAACGGGCTGCTCAATACTATTGCCACCGACTTACAACAAATGGGAAAAGTTAAGAAAAGCGGACGCGGACTACTGGATAACAAATAATTCAACTTTTTCGTATATTTTACAACAAGCACTCGACTATTTATGAGCAACACAGGAAAAACACTTCTCGGATTTATTGCGGGAGCCGCAGCAGGAATGGTAGTAGGAATGCTTTTTGCACCAGACAAAGGCATTAACACACGCGACAAACTCAGCTATCGTTTAGATAAATACCTCGACGCGCTTAAAGAGCTACTTGAAGCACTAAAAGAAAAAAAAGACGAACCCATCAATACTGCCAAAGCAGATGGACAGCGCGTAGTGGGCGACATATTGAAGGAAGCTGAAAAAATATACAGCGACATGCACGACTTAGAGTTTCGCATCAAGCAAAAGTAGTAGCAGTGCAACTAATCTACTACATGTGTTGTTATGATAATAAAGGTTTTTAAGTTGTTTTAATAGGTTTATGTTCTAAACACCCCAACGCATTTTGTATTGGGGTGTTTTTTTGCAGTATTTTGTGTATCTTCCGGCATGATAAACTCCAAAAGTCGCGAACAGATTCTCCAAGCAATTGGAAAGAACAAGCCTGAACCGGCACCCCTACCCAATATACCTGCCCAGTGGGCAGTGGATTCTGTTAATTCGAGTGAACACCTGCTTCAAACTTTCACCGAAACCCTTCAAAAAATTGGAGCAGCAGTAGCAACTGCTTCTACTGTAGAAGCCATACGCGCAATTATCAGCCACCACTATCCACAGGCAGTTCATATTTGCAGTACATTTGCAGCTGTCCAAGGCAGCGTATCACTGGAAAATATACAGCACCCCGCCGAGCTGGCTTGCGTAGAAGTAGCTATTGTAGAAGGTAGTTTGGGAGTAGCAGAAAACGGTGCCATCTGGCTTACCGAATCACAAATGGTGCATCGTGCGTTGCCCTTCATTACCCAACATCTCGTAATAGTGTTGCCCTCTTGGCGTATTGTTGGCAATATGCATGCTGCCTACCAAAGAATCGGACAAATTAGTGAGGGATTTGGCACATTTATTTCCGGACCTTCCAGAACTGCTGATATAGAACAGTCGCTTGTTATTGGCGCACATGGCGCGCGCAGCTTGTTGGTTTGTCTGCTAACCTCATAAAAACAATCATTCTTTTTTTCCAAAAAAATGACTTAGCGCATTGTTTGTACCAATGTAGCCTACTATCTTGCTTAGTCAATTGTCAAACTTTACAACCCACAAACAAAATATGAAAACCATTCTTGTTCCTACCGATTTTTCTGACAATGCGCTGAAAGCAATGCAATATGCTATCCGTTTTGCAAATACCACCAGCAGCCGGTTAGTTTTTTTTAGAGCTACCGATACAATTGTTCCAGAAACAGCGCCTGTACATCTTTATCATGAATTGGTCAAAAGCGATATAGAAGAAAATACGGAAGAGCTGAAACAACAAGTTTCCAAAGCTTATGCCCTCTCAGGCATTACCCCTGCTCCTGATAGCTACTCGCTAAGTGTAGAGTATGGTGCTTTCAAAAATATGATCCACGTTGCTATAAAAAACTACCATGTAGACCTTATTATCATGGGTACGCAAGGGGCAAGTGGATTAAAAAAAGTATTTTTTGGCAGCAATACGGCAAGTCTTTTTACACAAGTGGACATCCCTGTGTTGGCGGTACCAGCTGATGCATCGACAGATACTACCATTACTAAAATTGGATATGCTTCTGACCTTACCGATTTTGGTGATGAGTTGGCAAAAGTTGTAGCATTTGCTAAACCTTTTAACGCTGCCATAGAGCTATTCCACGTATATCCGGTATATCCACAATTAGTAGACGTAAATAAGTTTGACAAAGAGAAGGTGTTAAAAACCCTTATTGCCAAGTTTGATTACAGCAACTTGCACATCACCTTCATACAAACCGAATATGATAACGATATTATAGCTGGTATTGAACAATACGTAACACAAGAAAAACCTTCTTTATTAGTGATGTTTACTCATGAACGTTCGTGGTTTGACAAGCTGTTCAATCCCAGTATTAGCCAATCAGTTGCATTTGGTACTAAAACGCCATTGCTCGTATTTAAAAAGTAGTGCAAACACTCTTTTTGATGCAAACGTATTAGTCCAACAACTCCGAAAAACAATGTAGTGTAAAAACATCGGGTTGTATTTTTGGGCATAATTTTTTTTGCAATACAGAGCAACACACTTATGTGATTTGTCCAAGGCTACTGTAACATGCTTGGTGCACAGCGGCAGCCTGTTTGGCAAAACAAAAGCAATTGGGCTTGCCTTGCAGGCTGATAATCAACTTGCTTAATAACCCGTACTTTTCTAAAATGAAAAGTACGGGTTGTACCATGTAATAGCCTTTGTGCGTTATGCTGCCACTATACAATTTGTTTGCTTAACCAGCCACACGTAGATTATGCACAAGATTTGTTGTAACAATATTCAGCTGACAAAGCTTAACATTTGTTACAACAAGTTATTAAATACTCGATGGTTATGATACGAATAATTTGGGTTTTACTATGTTTTTTCTGGCACAGTTTCTGTGTGCAGGCGCAAATTCGCCAGCTTAAAATTGCACATACGCAAAAACCGCTTTTGGCTTCTGAGCTTGCTGTTAGTCCAGACGGTAAATATTTAATTTTTAAAAGAATGGATAGGCAGTGGGAAAGCCAACCTATACTTTTTCGCACCGAACTCCTCTCCGACTCCACTTGTAGCGAACCAGAGCTCCTACCTGCTTTTTCTCAAAAAGACAAAACAGGAAAATATATTTTTCGAGCAGGAACGCCATTTATCACCTACGATGGCAAGCAAATTTATTACGAATACGACCCCAAAAGCAGTGAAGCACCAGTTCGCGACAAGGGCATTTGGGTGTACGACATAGCTACCAACCAACACAAAGAAATTATCAAAAGCGAATTAGCTACCTCTCCTTCGGTCAGCCCTGATGGCAAATCTCTTTATTTTGAAAATAACGGAAAAATCTTAGTATCGAGAAAAGATGCTAAGGGTATGTGGGGCACGCCAATTCCTTTGCCTGCACCGGTCAATTCAGAAAATCCTAACGAAATGAATGTGTTTCCGAAAATTTTGGAAGATAACAAAACTTTGCTTTTCTCGAGTAATCGCTCTGGCAGTATTGGCGGCTGGGATTTGTATGCTACTACCTTGCAGCCTAATGGTAAGTGGACCTTACCTGTTAATTTAGACTCGC
Organism: Bernardetiaceae bacterium; assembly: GCA_025056255.1. Classification (GTDB taxonomy): domain Bacteria; phylum Bacteroidota; class Bacteroidia; order Cytophagales; family Thermoflexibacteraceae; genus Rhodoflexus. The sequence goes on from JANWVT010000014.1 coordinate 85,359, forward strand.
TCAATACTCAAGCAGATGAAAGTTGGTGCAGTATTTCTCAAAATCGGATATTGTATTTTGTGCGTTGGCGCCGATTGGGCGATGGTAGAACCAATCAGAGTGAGGTTTTCACAGTGCGTTTGCCTGCTAAAATGGATTTCAACGGGTTGAGCATCTATGCAGGCAATATCTACGATAATCTGACCGGAGAGCCTTTTCAATTAGGTGAATTGACTTTTGCTAGCAATTCTAGCGAACTAAATCCTGCTGCTAAAAAAAGTTTAGAAAAATTAGCCAAACTGCTTATTTCAAAACCTAATGTTATACTCGAAATTGGCGCCCACACCGATGACTTAGGCAACGACGAAACCAATTTACAACTTTCGCAAAGAAGAGCAGAAAGCGTGGTAGCCTATTTGTTAGACTTGGGTGTTCCTTCTAAACAGATGCGTCCCAAAGGCTATGGCGAGTCGCAGCCCAAAGTGCCAAATACAAGTGAACATAACCGAAAGAAAAACCGCCGTGTAGAGTTTAAATTAATTGTCAACGATTAACCTCTTTGAGTAGATTATGTATCACAAAAAACTAGCTATGGTGCGTCGGAACACGCACATAACAGCACAGAATTTTGGAATATTGTTCCCACTAAAAGAGAAAAAAACAAGCTACTCTTCTACCACTTATACTCTGCTTTTTGGCGTTTTACAATTATAAGTAGCTGACTGTCAATCAGGTTGATTGGCGTCCATTGAGCAGTAGAAAAACTTTTCAAAATTAGTTGCAAGGTTTTGTGCATGTTAAGCCAAGAGTGCTAAGTGTTCTTTAAATCTTATTATTTCCTTGCACACTGGGCAGTAAGTAAGAATGTATTCAACCACTCAATATTCAGCGTGTAGCGCTTCGATAGGGAGACTTGTTGTAAAACTCCATTGCTTTGGGAATGAGCGAGTTCAGATGACTGATGCGCGTTTGGCTGGAAGGATGCGTGGATAAGAATTCTGGGGTTGCATTCCGATTGGCTGCTGCCATGCGCTCCCAAAACTTGGGGGCTTCTTGTGGATTGTAGCCTGCATAGGCAGAAAACATCAGTCCTATTTCATCCGCTTCCGACTCTTGCTTACGGCTAAAAGGTAGTAAGATACCTACTTGGGTACCTAAGCCATAAGCTGCCATCCAAGCTGCTTGTGTTTCGCGGGGCTTATTGCTCAGCGCTACTGCTAGCCCTACTTGCCCTACCATTGCTAACAGGTTTTGACTCATTCGCTCGTCGCCATGTCCTGCAATAGCGTGCGCTATTTCATGTCCCATCACCACTGCCAGCCCATCTTCATCTTTACAAATCGGTAAAATACCGGTGTAAACTACTACCTTGCCTCCGGGCATACACCATGCATTTACTTGGTCGCTTTCTACCAAGTTGAACTCCCATTTGAAGCCATTTAAGCGGTCGGACATATTCATTTCTGCCATGTATCGTTCTACCCCTTCCTTAATACGCTCTCCTACTCTTTTGACTGTTGCTGTAGCCTGTGCATTAGTAGAAAGACGGTTCTGTTGCAAGAACTGGTTGTACTGGGTAGCACTCATCGCGAGCAATTCGCTTTGTGGAATAAGGCTTAGTTGCCTTCTACCTGTAACTGGAACAGTTTGGCATGCTGCCATTAAAATGAATACAAATAAAATAGTGTTTGTCAGCCATTTCATATGAAGGCAATTTTTAGAAACATAACGAACTAGTTTACAGCAATAGAAAAGGGTTTTTGGCTATCTATGCATTCTACTAACACTACGAGCAATTTTACAGCCAAGTTTCAGGGCAAACATGCATACTGGTTAACTTGAATGCCCACTTTACAGCTTTCTCGGATGTCGGCAACAAGCTGTGTTTTAGCAACCAGTTGCCAGCCATCTCCTACGATTGTATATTCACAATAGCTGCCAAAAAACCTGACCCGTTTAATAATACCACTGCTCATACCTTTTTGTGGGTCGGTAAAAATCAAAATATTTTCTGGTCTTATGCAAATATTTTTTACCAAAAAATTAACGTTAGCGGGTTTGGGGATGCTGCCAATCGGAGAGTGTAGCATGGTTGCTCTATCGGTTACAGGTAGAATATTTGCCTTGCCAAGAAACACGGCAACGTATTCATTAGCAGGTTCATAATACAGATGTTGAGGCTTGCCATATTGCTGCAGAAGTCCATTATTAAGAACAGCAATGCGGTCGGCTGTTGCTAGCGTGTCGCGTGTGTCATGAGTTACAAACAGGGTAGTAATACCCAAATGACTTAGCAGTTCAAACAATTCATCACGTACTTGGTCTTTGAGCATTTCGTCTAAATTGCTAAAGGGTTCGTCTAGCAGTAGCAATTCTGGGCGTGGTGCCAATGCACGGGCGATAGCCACTCGTTGCTGCTGCCCACCAGAGAGTTGGTGTGGGTAGCGCCTCTCGTAACCTGTCAAACCGACCAGTTCAAGCACCTCTGCAATGCGTTTGTTCTGTTGTGCTTTGTGCTCAGTAAGACCAAAACGTACATTTTCAGCTACGTTCAAATGTGGAAAAAGAGCATAGTCTTGAAAAACCATGCCTACTTTTCGTTTCTCGGGCTTTATCCATACTGTTTGCGAGGCTACTACTTTGCTGTTGATGCTAATGCTGCCTGTTTGAGGGTGTTCCAAACCTGCAATAAGCCTGAGTAGGGTTGTTTTTCCACAACCGCTTTCTCCAATAATAGCTACTAGTTCCCCTTTGTTTACTTCAAGGCAAATATGTTGAAGAGCGGGTTGTGATGCATTGGGGTATGTAATGGAAAGGTCTTCAACGCTAAGCATGTTTGGAGGAGTCGAAATTGGAGTACTCAGCAATATGATAGTCGTTGCGGTTGGGTGCAGCAAGGGAAATCATTTCGGCAAGGAATCCAGCAAGAAAAAGTTGTGTGCCAATAATAGCAGCAGTAAGTGCCAAAAAAAACAATGGTTGGTCAACCACGTCGCGGGGTGGCGGCATGCCCGGCTGCGATTTGATAAATTTTTCCAACACAAGAAAAAAAGCAATCCCACCTCCTAACAAAAAAACCAACAATCCGATTGTACCAAAGAAGTGCATTGGGCGTTTGCGAAATTTTCCGACAAAAACGATAGACATTAAATCAAGAAAGCCATATACAAAACGCTCTATGCCAAATTTAGTGACACCATATTTGCGCGGGCGATGCTCTACTACCTTCTCTCCTATTTTTTTGAATCCTGCCCATTTAGCCAATAGCGGAATGTAGCGGTGCATTTCACCATACACCTCGATGCTTTTTACTACTTCTTGCTTGTAAGCTTTCAACCCACAATTGAAATCGTGGAGGTAAATCCCTGAAACTTTTCTGGTTACTGCGTTGAATAGTTTGGTTGGAATAGTTTTGCTTAGCGGGTCGTAACGCTTTTTTTTCCATCCGGAAACCATGTCAAATTTCTCCTCAACAATCATTTTATATAGGGCAGGTATTTCATCGGGGCTGTCTTGCATGTCTGCATCCATAGTGATGACTACATTACCTTGTGCCGCCCTAAAGCCAACGTGTAGTGCAGCAGATTTACCATAGTTGCGACGGAAACAAATGCCTTTTACGACAGGGTTGTGTTCTCCTATCTGCTTAATAACTTCCCAAGTGCGGTCTGTGCTACCATCGTTTACAATAATCACTTCATAGCCAAACCGATGTTCCTGCATCACGCGCTCTATCCATGCACATAATTCAGGTAAAGACTCCTCCTCATTGTAAGCAGGGATGACAACAGAGATATCGGGTTTCTTTATGCTCATTCAACTGTTTTTCTTGTGATAATGTACAAAGCGCCAAAAGGTATACCGCTCATAATTTTCGGGCTTGAACCAACTTTGATGTTCCTTTATAAAAAGTTGCTCAATGAATGGCATAATCACAATGTCGCGAATTTGGTTTTTATCTGTTTGCTCAAATAAGTTATTATGCACTTGCATGGCGTTAATCAGGTGCAACGACCTTTCATCATATTCATACGGCGGAATTACAGCCAATATATTAATATTCTTTTTGCCGTGCAGTGAGTGAAAAATTGACTTAAAATCTGATGCCCATACATAACGCTCTGTCG
>JANWVT010000015.1 GCA_025056255.1 Bernardetiaceae bacterium
TGCTACCTTGCCGTTGCACGCCGCCGTTGCACGCCGCTGTTGTTTGGATTCGCAAGAATAACCCGATGACACGAAAGAAGTAGATATTTTCTTTGAAAAAGCCTGAGAAATACTTTGGAGGTTAACGTTTACTGCAGGTATTTTAAAGGCTTATCAAGTGATTCCTAAATGATTTACACTTGCTGCACGTTCAGTAGTCACCCATTAAAGCAAAAAACCGCCCAAGTGTTGCACACAGGTTAAGAAAAACATACAGCAAATCGCAACACGATTTGTTCAAATGCCGCCAATAGGTATTTTGCTCAGAGCACATTTTTATGCCCGATTGCTTATATTTGTCTTAAAGCAAAACTGACTTATGGAAGATTTTATAAAAATTACCATTTCTGTTGTCATTGCTATTATTTACTTCATCTATCAAAGCAATAAAAATGTACAAAGGCAACAAACAAGGCGACCAAGTAAAATGCCTACACTGGATCGTCCCAAGAAAACAGAGGAACCTGTTAAGGTAAGTTTCGAACAGTTGCTCAAAGAATTAGAAGAGAAAATACAAACAAAGCTGCCCCCTGCTATGCCTGAGGAAAGCATTGAAGAGCGGAAAAAGGGCTATAAATACAAAAAAGAAGGCAAAGTTTCACAACCGCCTAAGCCATTTTCTTACGATGACAAGTATCAGTCTAACGTAGCAAGTAAAAATCCTGCTGTAAGCCAAGCATCGGAAGCAATCCATTCCTCACAAGCACCAGTGAATAAAAAGGATTCTTTACCCGATGGGCATCCGATCATAAACATGCTGCGCAACCCTGACAACTTGCAAACGGCTTTCCTCATGTCCGAAATTTTCCCTCGAAAATGGTAATGTATATCGATATTTTTATATTTGCGTGTTGAATAATTACTATTGAGTTATTAACCTAAAACAAATTACATGGCAAATCCGCGCGAACGTGTGGAAGAACCGTTCCGAATTAACGAGAAAATCAAAGCTTCAGAAGTTCGACTTGTTGGCGAAAACGTAGAAACAGGTATTTATCCCCTCAGCAAAGCCTTAGAGCTGGCACGTGAGCAAGGGCTCGATTTAGTCGAGATATCTTCAAAAGCAGTTCCACCTGTTTGCAAAATTATCGACTACTCTAAGTTTAAGTACGAACAGAAAAAGAAACAAAAGGAACTGAAAGCCAAAACCCACAAAACAGTTGTCAAAGAAATCCGCTTCGGACCTAATACCGATGATCACGATTTCGAGTTCAAGGTAAAACATGCAGAAGCTTTCCTTAAAGAAGGTAACAAAGTGAAGGCTTATGTGCATTTTGCTGGTAGAACTATTGTATTTAAAGAACGTGGAGAAATTTTATTGCTTAAATTTGCGCAGGCTTTGGAAGAGGTAGGCAAAGTAGACCAAATGCCTAAGTTAGAAGGTAAACGAATGCATGTACTGCTTTCGCCTAAAACGACCAAGTCTGCTAAATAAAAATGTTTCACCTTTTTTGTAGTCCAACATGCCGAAAGTTAAGACCAAATCGAGCGCTAAAAAACGCTTTCACCTGACAGGCACAGGACGTGTGAAACGCAAGCGCGCGTATCACAACCACATTTTAACTAAGAAAGAAACCTGTCAGAAACGTCGTTTAAGACAAAAAACTTTAGTATCACCTGCCGATGAGGCACGTATCAAGGCTATGCTGTGTGCATAGTGCCTACTTAATTGTTTTATTGGTTTATTAATGTTCAACCCGGCAAAAGGCTCGAAGCATTGCATAGCAATCGCCTGATGCCAAAAACAGAAAATCAAAATGCCAAGATCAGTTAATCACGTAGCGTCGAGAGCACGCCGAAAAAAAATTCTGAAATTTGCCAAAGGCTACTGGGGAAGAAGAAAAAATGTTTGGACAGTAGCCAAAAATGCTGTTGAAAAAGCATGGCTATATGCCTATCGCGACCGTCGGAATCGCAAGCGCGAGTTTCGTGCTTTATGGATTCAGCGCATTAATGCTGCTGCTCGCCAGCACGGCATGAACTATTCACAATTTATCAACAAAGTACAGAAAGCTGGCATAGCACTTAATCGGAAAGTGTTAGCAGACCTTGCCATGAACCACCCGGCAGCATTTGAAGCCATCGTTCAGGCAATTAAGTAAAGTTTTGTTACCAAAACCCATATGAGAAGGCTGTGCAGCACTGCATAGCCTTTTTTTGTTTTGCATTCTTGCACTACATTTACACATGCGCACGAGTGTTACTGTTTTGTTTTTAGTCTGTTGTGTCAAGTGTATGACAGCAGCGCCGATAGAATGGGCGGCTGTAGTATTGGGCGTTTCTTCTGAATCGGTTGAAGTAGGTCTGGCAAAGCCATTCAGCGCACAGCAAGCCCTTGGTAAACCCGACAAATTGCCAGCCAGTGGCGAGAGTCCTTGTGCTTGGCGTCCGGCTATTGCCAATAATGCCCATGGAGAATGGATTCATGTAGGTTTTCGCCAACTGATTAGCGTTCAGACTATTGCAGTTGGTGAATCCTGGAATCCGGGTGCTATTGCCAAAATTAAGTTATACGACGAGGCAGGCAAAGAGTATATAGTTTACGAAAATCCCTCACCTGCTTCTGTACCTGAAAAAGCACGCATGTTTGTACATCACATTCCTCCTACGCCCTACAAGGTAGCCTCACTTAAATTAGAACTCCAAACCGCAGCCGTACCGGGGTTTAATCAGATTGACGCTATTGGGATTGCTGCAGAAAAAATACAAGTTCCTGTTCACATAGGACTGCTGCAAGTAACTAACAACAACAAGCTCTCCATAGAAACGCTGGGCATTTCCATTAACAGCGAATACGACGAAATCATGCCCGTGATTGCTCCAGATGGCAATACATTATATTTTGTGCGAAAAAACCATCCGGATAATGTACGCAATCCTTTCCTTCCACAACTCCCTAACGATGATATCTGGTTTTCAGAGCGGATGCCTAATGGCACATGGAGTCCAGCTAAACACATGCCGCCCCCTTTAAACAATTACAGCCACAACTACGTTTGCACGGCGTTGCCCGACAACAACACTTTGCTGTTAGCTAATCGGTATCTACCACAAGGAAGCTGTATTGCAGGGGTTTCCATTACGCGCAGAAAAAACACTAATGAGTGGGAGTTCCCTCAAGCCCTTACCATTATTGATTTCTATAACCAGAGCCTTTTCAGCGAATATTTCATGGCCGCCAATCAGCAAACTCTGCTGATGTCGGTACAGCGCAAAGATAGCTATGGAGGGCGCGACTTGTATGTGTGTTTTAAGCAACCTAATGGTGTTTGGAGCGCACCCCTAAACTTAGGGGCTCAAATTAACACGGCAGGCAACGAAATTACGCCCATTTTAGCTGCCGACAACCGCACGTTGTATTTTGCCACCAATGGCAAAAGTGGATATGGCGACATGGATATTTACATAACTCGCCGCTTAGACGATACTTGGCAAGCATGGTCTGAACCACTTAACTTAGGTCCGCCTATTAATACTGAGGACTGGGATGCTTCTTATACTATCGATGCACAAGGCGAATACGCTTACTTAGTTTCCTACCACCAAAGCAACCAAGGCAGTGCAGACCTGTTTCGACTAAGGTTAGCGCCTGAACTACGCCCCGAACGAGTCGCCCTTGCATCTGGACGTGTGCTAAATATCAAAACGCACCAGCCGGTTGCTGCTGAAATTATTTATACCGACCCTATCAACGGACATTTGCTTGGAACAGCCTACACAAACCCCGAAACAGGTGCCTATCAGATTACCTTACCCTTACGGCAAAACTACCGCATTCGCGCCTCTGCAAAAGGCTTCTTTGCATGGGAAGAGCGCATCAACCTGTTAGAAAAACACGCAAGTGATACCTCTTTGGTGCGCGATCTATTACTGACTCCACTTGAAGAGGGACAAACCATACCACTCCACAACGTATTCTTTGAGCAAAGTTCTGCAACCCTGTTGCCAGAGTCTTTCAGCGAATTACAGCATCTGGTAAGCCTAATGCAGCAGTACCCTACCATGCAAATTTGCTTAGAAGGACATACCGACATTGAAGGTTCTCCTATATTAAACATGCAACTTTCTAAACAGCGCGTACAAAGCATCCGACAGTACTTGATTGAACAAGGTATTTCAGAAACGCGCATTACAACAGAAGCCTATGGTAGCACACGCCCACTCACTCGCAGCCGAAAGGAAGCTGACAAGAAACTCAACAGAAGGGTAGAGTTCCGCATTGTTAAGATGCAGTAATATGACAAATTGTCAGCTTAGTTGTTAAACAATTCCAAAATACGTGATAAAAAGCTATCTTATACTTGCTTGTGTACAATTTTTGCAACAATAGTAAATGAAAATTTGAATCAAAAAAACTCATCGCTTAGAATATGAAAAGTTGGCTTCAAACATTAGTGGCTGCCATTGTTGGCGGCATCGTTACTATAGGGGGCTACAAACTTGCTGGCTTAGATAAAAAGGAAGTAGTGCTTCAGCAAAGTAATCCTGCTGTATTAACTGAATACCGCCGTGGTGAACCCTTAAGCACAGCTAATGTGCCTTTCGACTTTACTGTACCAGCAGCTAAAACCACCCCGGCTGTGGTAAACATTACTTCCAAGGTTATTCCTATTACCCAAAATCAGGAGCGCAACCAACGCCGATTCAATTTCCCATTCGACCTTTTTGGAGACATTCCATTTGGCGACGACGATTTATTCAATCGTCCGCAAGAAGGCATTGGCTCCGGAGTCATTATTTCTCAAGATGGCTACATTATCACCAATAACCACGTGATCGATAATGCCGATGAAATTACAGTTACCCTGTACGATAAACGTTCATACAAGGCTAAACTCATTGGCACCGACCCCTCTACTGATATTGCTGTCATTAAAATTGATGAGAAAGGATTGGCAACTATCCCGTTTGGCGACTCTGACCAAGTAAAAGTAGGCGAATGGGTAATGGCAGTAGGCAACCCTTTCAATCTCACTTCCACTGTAACTGCTGGTATTGTGAGTGCAAAAGCTCGTAACATTTCCCTATTGCGCATGCGCGACAATGCAGCTATTGAGTCATTCATCCAAACCGATGCAGCAGTAAACCCCGGCAACAGTGGCGGAGCATTGGTTAACCTCAATGGCGAATTAATTGGCATCAATACAGCCATTGCCTCCCGCACAGGCAGCTATGCAGGCTATTCTTTTGCTGTACCTTCTAACCTTGCCCGCAAGGTAGCTGAGGATTTGATTAAATACGGGGTTGTACAACGTGCTTTCTTGGGTATCTTGATTAACGATGTAGACAGTAAAAAAGCCAAAGAACTCAACCTACCTGTTACCGAAGGGGTATATGTAGACAGTGTAATTCCAAACGGTTCAGCAGATGCAGCCGGCTTACGTCGTGGCGACGTAATTGTGAAAGTGGATGGCAACAAAGTCAAATCTGTACCAGAATTACAGGAAAGCATTGGTAGAAAGCGTCCGGGAGAAATGGTTACACTGCAATTGTATCGCAATGGCTCCCCTCGCGAAATAAAACTTACCTTGAAAAGCCGTGAAGGTAGCACCAGTATCGTAAAGAAAACCTCCACTGCCTTAGATAAACTTGGTATTGAGGTAGAACCTGCTCCGGCAGCAGAGTTGAAAAAACTCAACCTAAGTAGCGGGCTAAAAGTAACCAAAATCAACCGCGGCAGAATTATGCGCGACACCAAGATGCGTGAAGGATTTATCATCACGAAAGTTGGAGGAAAAACTGTTCGCTCGGTAGAAGACCTCAACGAAATATTAGAAAACAATACCGGTGGAGTGATGATAGAAGGTTATTACCCCGACAGTGAAGGTAAACATTACTTTGCCATCGGTTTGGAAGACTAATGCCTCCTCTGCAATCAATAGCAACCCTAACAGGCAAGTCTGTTAGGGTTTTTTATTGATGCTGCATAAAAGCATGCTCTTTCGGCTCATCCTTACTTTATTGTGCTTTTACTTATAAGTGCCAGATATCCGCCAAGCTAATTAACCAATAACTCGCGTTGTTTGCCTATAAATACAACTACACTTTTACAAACAGCCCTTTAAGCGAATCACCAACACCCAGCCACGATAATACGCGATTGATACTATGTTTCGCCAGATTCATTAGCAAGCTGCTTTCAAAAGACTGACGCAAGCGTTCATCAGGACTTTCGGGGGCTACATAAACAGGAGGCAGCTCAGCTGGCAATCCAATTGCATTGCTTTCTTTCTTTCGTTTATTGCGTAAACTACTCATTAGTCGCATAGGGCTAATGCCAGTTGTTCTTATCCATATTTTCTTAAAGCCCATGGTCTCCATTAGTCGCTGGAGCGTAGCAGGTGTATAATAGGAAAGATGCTCAGGATAGGCAATTATATTGTAATGTTCTTGGAGATAGTAGCGCAGTGTAGAATTGAAATTGGGGGTAGTGATGTAAACAATACCCCCTTTGCGCAGCAAATATTTGAATTTTGCTACTTCTTCGCGCGGCTGACAAATATGCTCCATTACTTCAAAAGAAGTGATAATATCAAACGACTCAGGAGTGTACAGAGCAGGGTTCAACTCGCCTTTTTGCATTGTAATACCTTTGGCGGCACAAATAGCTACGGCGCGCTCAGTGTATTCTGTACCGTACACTTGCCAGCCTTTTTTCTTTGCTGTTTCTAAAAAATAGCCCACACCACAACCTACATCTAACAAGCGGTTAGTTTGCCTGTAACCTTCCCAGCTTTGTAACAGCTCTTCATAACGCTTTACAGTAATTGGCGAAAGGTAGTCGTTCCGACCGTATCCTTCATAATAAGCTTCCAACTCTTGTAACGAAGGAATTTTTTGGGCAAATACAAAACCACATTGTTGACACTTGACTAAATAGTCTTTGGCATAATAGCGCTCCAAACGCTGCAAGCGCGGACTTTGACAAATAAGGCAACCATTATGCAAGTTGTCCATCACGAAAATTTTGCGATAACCAAAAATAGCAGAATTTAGAATTACTATCTTCCAAAGGTTGTATATTTTGCACAGAAGCTTGTATTGTGTATGTCTGAAAATTTGCCTTATATCATTCGTCATGCTACTGAACGAGACGTTCCTCAACTTTGGCAACTGATGCGCGAACTGGCTATTTTTGAGCGCTATATAGACCGTTTTTGTGTTACAGAAGAAATAATCAGGAAACAGGGCTTCCAAAAAGAACATCCAGATTTTCACGCATTAGTAGCAGAAAATGTACACACCAAAGAGTTGGGAGCTATGTTAGTTTACTATTTTATTCCATTTACAGTAACCGCTCGCCCTACTCTCTTCATCAAAGAACTATACGTGGCAGAGCACCTGCGCAGAAAAGGAATCGGCAAAATCCTATTTGATGCAATTAAAAAGGAAGCAGCTGCAGCGCATTGTAGTAATATTCAATGGAAGGTAGCACCTTGGAACCAGTCTGCTATTCGCTTTTATGAACGAGAAGGCGCAAAACCCAATAATGACTGGATAGACTATGAAATTAAAGTTTGAAACGATATTTAAGCCGTTGCATGTGCCTCCACTTACGCCTAGTAGTCATTTGTGAAACATAAATAATAGCGACGTGCAACGGCGGCATGGCATCGTTTCACAGACAGGATTGCAGGGATTGACAGGTTATCATGCTCCCTAAGCCGCGGTGTGTGCGGACACACACCGCCAAGGAGGTTGATAAGGGTTGTTCGTGGAGATACAAGCAACGGCAGCGAACAACAGCGATGTGCAGCGGCAACGTACAAACAGCGCATGAAAACTGAATTTTTCAAACATGCCTCATCGCACAACTTGTGCTAGCACTAAAACCGTGCCCCAATCGAAATGTACCAGTTTCTGCCATCACCGGGCAAGATGCCAGGTCCGGGGTATCCTCCTGCACGGCGCGTAAAGTAGCGCTCGTCGGTTAAGTTGTTGATACCAGCTTTAAGGTTATAGCGTTGTAAAAAGCGCCAAGTAGCCGAAATATCCATTACCCGATAAGCAGGAATTAAGCCTGTGACAGCTGTTGCAGGAGCTACACGCGTATTATTGGCATCAGCAAAAGCCTCCCCCACAGCGCTCAACTGCCAAGTAGCAGAAAAGCCTTTGTTGGTGTAAGTGGCACCTATGCGGTGGATGTAAGTAGGGGCATTTTCTACTCTATTTCCTTTCAAGTTAGTTTCAACAAGAGCATTGTTGACAATATTTACTATGCGCAAGTTAGTATACTGAGCATCTATCCATGAAAGAGAGGCAAACAAGTTGATATAACCCCATTTAGACCGGTCAGTAAGGGCTGCAACAGGGGCAACCTCGATGTAGCTTTCTATACCCTGCGAACGGCTGCCGCCTACGTTGGTACGCAATTGAAAACGACTACCATCAGCTCGTATCTGGTTTAATGTGCCAATACGGTTGTCATATTGCAAATAAAACACGCTAACATCGTAGGTAATCAGGTTTTTATAGCTTCCCCGCACACCCAAGTCGGCATTAAATCCAGAAGCGTCGCGCAAGTTTTCATCAATGACGTCGGTAGTAGCAGGAGGAGTAATCTCTGAGAACAAAACAGGGCGGTAAGCTTGTGAGATGTTGGCATACAGGTTGGCTATTTCCGAAAAGTTTACCTCAGTACCAATGCCTGCCAGCAAAAAGTGTCGATGCGTTTCGGTATAAGGCATTGCAATGGCTGCACCATTAGCAGCGCGCCCAAACTGTCCCTGAGCTGTATTTTTGACTATTTCATAGCGGACGCCGGGCGTAACGCTCCATTTGGAGGTCAGTCGGAAAATATTTTCGGCGTAAAAGGACGTATTGTTAGTAAAAAATTCCAAATCGCGCGGATAACCCGACTCTTGTAGATTGAGGTTAAAGTCGCTACCTGTATCAGCTCTGCCATTTTGTTTACGGCGCGTAAAGCCCTTGAAATAGCGCAAGCCAACTGCCAATGAATGCTCTTTCCCCAAAAGTTGATATCCTACTATATTTCTCCACTCGGCTCCCCAGTTGCGGTATAGGTCGCGGTCTAACTGGCGCGGATTGAATTGTCCGGTTTGTGCATTAATAGTATCGGCAATGTTGATAGCCCGCACATAGCCGATGCTATTGCGCTCAGCTATGAGCCCAAACACTTTTAAGCTCGACTTCCATTTTTCTGTAACCTGATAGTCCGCTGTTACAGCTGGAACAGTCCAAGGCGTGCTGAACCAGTTGCGTGCACGGCTGCTCTGGCGCGCATCTTGCGCAAACTGCGCATCGGTCAATCCGCCCGGTTGTTGGTTTTTATAAAACAAGCGAGAAATCTCAAAACCTATGTTGAGCTTGTTGGTAATGGCATAATTCAAATTGAGGTGCAGGTTAGTAATATTGTAAGCACTGTTTTGTCGCCATCCATCTGCTTGGCGATGATGTACGTAACCATAATAGTTGAGCTTGCCTACTGTTCCGCCTACAGCATTAAAAGTGCTCAACATTCCAAAACTACCTACGCTCTGCTGTGTCTCTACTGAAATTTTGCGATAGGCATCACCGCGCTTGAGTACATAGTTAAGCAATCCACCAAACTGAGGACCGTACTGCAACGAAGAAGCGCCCCGCACAATTTGGATGCGCTCTACGGCTTCCATCGGAGGGTTGTAGTAGGCTTCGGGATAACCAAAAATATCAGCGCTAATGTCGTAACCATTTTGGCGTACATTAAACTCCCACGAACGGTTAGGACTCAAACCACGCGAGGCAACCCCTACTTGAACGCCTGAGCCATCGTTTTCCCAAATGCTGATACCGGGCACTTTGGCAAATACTTGGCGTGCGTTGTTAGTAATCAAATTAGCATCTAGTCGGTCTAAGCGCACTACCTCTGTTTTTTTACCGGCGAAAATAGCAGCATCCTCTACTTCGGGTAATCTTTCAGAAGGTCTTGTGCCGCGCGCGCCGGTGATAATTATCTCGTCTAATTGGATAAGAAGTTCTTCGGCTATTAGTTTCACCTCGGTTACCTGTTGTGCTTTTATGCTAATGCGTTGCTCAGCAATTTTCAGATGAACAGCACTTGCCGAAAGTATGTAGTCGCCAGCAGGGATGCCTAATATTTCGAAACTACCATCTTCCAATGTAATCGTTCCGCGCAAGGTACCTTTTAGCATCACACTGATGCCACCAATAGGATGCCCTTGTGCATCTACAACTACTCCCCTCACTTTGCCTTTATCAGGCGAATCGTAGTCGGGTGGCAGGGCAATAGCAACACTGGAAGCAAATAGCAATACCATCAAACAGTAAGTTATTAAACGCATATCTATTAATTTTATTTAGACTGATTTTAAATAACGCGACAAAACTATGTCCCGAACATCTGACTTCCAAATGCCATCAATAATTTTTTTACCAGCCCCTTTTACCCTACCCAACAGCCTTTGAGCCTATGCTTCAAACTCAAAAAATCCTATGATTTACTCTTATCTTTGTAGGCTCAAATTCGTGTAAAAATGTTTGACAGCCTCATCAAATACTTGGAAATCAACCTCGAGCTAGTCAAGTTAGACATCAAGGAAATAGCAGCGAAGTTAATTGTAGATGTGATTAAATTGCTCGTCATCGGCTTTCTGATAAGTATGGCGGTAATTTTTTTCAGCATCGCTCTAAGTATTTGGTTAGGCAACATAAGCGGCAGCATGACAGTAGGAACAAGCACAGTAGGAGCATTATACGTACTGGGGGTAGTGCTGCTGGTTGCTATGCGTAGAAAATTACGACCCGTACTTGAAAAAATTGTTGCCAAATACATTCCTAACAATCAAAAATTGATTCAAGAACTAACAGAAAATGAAAAACCTCAGTATTGAAGAACAGCGCGAGCTGCTTACTCGCCGCAAAGAAGAATATAAAAATGCACTGACAACTTCTTTGCAAGACACCAAAGCTGAAATCAGCAATAAGTTACAAACAATAGCTCTTGCAGCCGGAGCAATAGTGGCAGGCTATTTAGTAGTAAAAATACTAGACGAATGGATAGGCAAAAAGGATAGCCCTCCAACAGCACCTCAACCATCTCAGGAGCTAACAGCTCACCAGTCAACTGTTCAACCCGCAGTGCAACCTACCGGCTTTTCGCTAACGCATTTTTTAAAGGAACAACTTGCATTTTTCTTAGTCAGCATTGCCAAAGACAAGCTTTATGAGCTTTTCGAACTTGCTTTACAACAGTTAAGACAAAAAACAAACAACCCTACTGACCAAGAAGCTATACAAAAAACTGAATAAAAAGGCTCCAAAGTTGTGATTTTTGCTGCAATGTGCTTATTTTGCATTGCCAATGCGAAACGACACATCACATATTATTTGTTCACTCCTTGTACTGGTAGCTGTGCAGGCTACGCACCTACGTATTCTTCCTATCCGTAGGCCCTGAAAAGGGCATGCGTTTTTTTGCTACATCCGTTGTGGCACTATTCCTTTACATTTCATGTTATTGTGTCTGCTGAAAATTTTGTCGGGTATTTCCCTGCAAAACATCTGTGCCAATTTTATTTACTTTTATTAATTTTCAACCGTTAAAAAAATGGAAATTATTGTTCAAGTTGCCGGGGAACAGCACTTGGAGTATGCGCAAGAAATTTGTCGCCAAATTGAAGAATCAGCCAAAGCACGCGGTACAGGCATCGCCAAACGCGACCCAGAGTACATCAAACAAAAAATGCGCGAAGGCAAGGCTATTATTGCCTTAACCGAAACAGGCATATTTGCAGGATTTTGCTACATTGAAACATGGAGCCACGGCAACTACGTAGCTAATTCGGGGCTTATTGTTAGCCCTGAATTTCGCAAACATGGGCTGGCTAAAAAAATCAAAGAACAAGCTTTCAACCTTTCGCGCGAAAAATATCCCAACGCCAAAATCTTTGGCCTAACTACCAGCCTGCCAGTAATGAAAATTAATTCCGAATTGGGCTATAAGCCAGTTACTTTCTCCGAACTTACTGACGATGAGGCATTTTGGAAAGGCTGTCAGAGTTGCGTGAACTACGACATCTTAACACGCACCAACCGCAAACACTGCCTTTGCACCGGCATGCTTTACGACCCCAAATGGGAGGAGGAAAAAAAGAAAAACCCAGAGCCAGAAGCAAAAAAAACTTTTAAACTAAAAGAAAAAATTTATGAGCGTTGGTTGCGCTTCAAAGCCTTTGTGCTCCTGAAAGATAAAGACAAAAACAACGATAAAAAACAAAACAATTCAACAGTAGCAAAACCCGAACCTCAAACAGTAAATGCCTGACATGAAAGAAAAAGTTGTGCTTGCCTTCAGCGGCGGCTTGGATACCTCTTTTTGTGCCAAATACTTGAGCGAAGAAAAAGGTTTGGAAGTACATGCAGCTATCGTAGATACGGGCGGATTCAGCCCAGCAGACTTACAACGCATTGAAACGCGTGCAAATGAACTGGGCGTAGCAAGTTTTACTTGCCTCAACGAGGTAGAAAATTTCTACAAAAAATGCATCCGATACATGATTTATGGCAATATTTTACGCAACCAAACCTATCCGCTCTCGGTGAGTGCTGAGCGCGTATTCCAAGCCTTGGCAATTGTGGCATATGCAAAAAAAATAGGTGCGCAATACATTGCACATGGCAGCACAGGTGCCGGCAATGACCAAGTACGTTTTGACTTAGTCTTTCAAATTGCCGCCCCTCAGATGGGCATCCTTACACCCATCCGCGACTTGCGCCTATCCCGAGAAGAAGAAATTGCCTATTTGCAACAACACGGCGTAAGCGGCAATTGGGAGAAAGCCAAATACTCTATCAACCAAGGCATTTGGGGAACAAGTGTGGGAGGCAAAGAAACCCTTACCTCTCACCTACCCCTACCCGAAGAAGCCTACCCCAGCCAACTACAAACAACCGAACCGCAAACCCTTACTTTAACCTTTGAAAAAGGAGAACCAGTAGCGCTCAATCACGAATCCTACGGCAATAGCGTAGGCGTTATTCAAGCTCTCAACCAATTGGGCAGCCGCTATGCTATTGGACGCGACATACACGTAGGCGACACCATCATTGGCATTAAAGGACGTGTCGGCTTCGAAGCCCCAGCAGCCCTCATGATTATCAAAGCCCACCATGCCCTTGAAAAACACGTGCTTACCAAGTGGCAAGCCTACTGGAAGGAACAATTAGCCAATTGGTACGGCATGATGCTACACGAAGGGCAATACCTCGAACCTTTGATGCGCAACATTGAAACTTTCTTAGAAGACTCTCAGCGCTGTGTCAGTGGCGAAGTATATGTAAAACTGATGCCATATCGCTTTGAAATTCAAGGAATTAGTTCGCCACATGACCTAATGGCGTCTAAATTTGGACAATACGGCGAAATGAACAATGCATGGACAGGCGAGGATGTAAAAGGCTTTACCAAAATTTTGGGCAATCAAATGAAAATTTATTTTCAGGTTAATGGAGGAACCACTTGAAAAATTAACTTATCAAAAAGCCTTGGAAGAGCTACAAGCTATCCAAC
This sequence comes from Bernardetiaceae bacterium, assembly GCA_025056255.1. GTDB lineage: Bacteria > Bacteroidota > Bacteroidia > Cytophagales > Thermoflexibacteraceae > Rhodoflexus. Next base: position 13,568 of record JANWVT010000015.1, read on the forward strand.
GCGCTTTGGAAAACGACGAAGTGAGCATCGACGAACTTTCGGTAACAGTAGCACGTGCCTACGAACTACTCCGGTTCTGCCAAGAGCGTTTGCGTGCTACCGAAATACAGTTAGAACAACTCATGAAAGACAATGAATAAGCCAACTGTTGAAATATGTCTCTCGCCAGAGCTACTACACCTGCATCAGCTTACTGGGAAAACAGTGGTGGTTGCTGATGTGTTAAGAGCAACTTCGTGTATCGTAGCCGGACTGGCAAGTGGCATTGCCAGTATTACGCCAGTGGCTACCTTAGAAGAAGGCAGGCAACTGATGGCAAAAGGCTATATTGGAGCAGGCGAACGCGACGGCAAACAGGTAGAAGGTTTTCACATAGGAAACTCTCCTTTTAGCTACATGTCGCCACAACTGAGCGGTAAGAAAGTAGTTACCACTACTACCAACGGCACCCAAGCCATTCAAAAATCGCGAGCTGCTGCGCAAATCATCATTGGGGCATTCCTCAACTTGTCTGCCGTAGCCTTGTATTTAAAAAAACAACGGTGCGATGCAGTAATTGTGTGTGCCGGATGGAAGGGAAAAATTAATTTGGAAGATACGCTCTTTGCCGGTGCATTGGTGCGCAAATTAGAAGGCATTTTCCAGTGGGAAGACGATGCCGTATTAGCCGCAGGTGAACTGTATGCCAACATGCAAATGGACTTGCATGCACACATCAGTCGTTCTTCGCACTATCAAAGACTTGCCAAACTGGGCATTAAAGAAGATATTCGCTTTTGCTTAGAAATAGACCGTTTCAGCATAGTACCCATAGTGGTGGGTGAAGAAATAGTTGTTAGCCAAAATTAGCGCTTTCGAGCGTTGTTGATTGATGCCATATGCCAAAGCAGAAAAACAAATACATCAAAAACCTTAGCGTCCGCAATAAAAGAGCTGCTTATGAGTATTTCTTTATAGACAAATATACGGCAGGCATTGTGTTGCGGGGTACTGAAATTAAATCAATGCGTTTGGGAAAATTTAACATGGACGATGCCTACTGCCTTTTTAATGAGAAAGGCGAACTGATTATTCGCAACTTATATATTGCCGAGTACGAAATGGGCAACATCCACAACCACCCACCCAGAGCCGACCGGAAGCTATTGCTAACCAAACGCGAGCTAAGAAAACTGCAAAGCAGTTTAAAAGATGTTGGGCTCACCATTGTTCCCACTCACATTTTTATTAATGAGCGGGGCTTGCTCAAAGTAGAAATTGCACTTGCAAAAGGCAAAAAATTATACGACAAGCGCGAGGCTATCAAGGAACGCGACTTGAAACGCGCTATGGATTAATTTTTAGAAAGCCCCAGTCCGCTGTTGAGCATTTTTTGTGTACGGTCTCTCACACGGGCATCCGTAGCTTGTGCCACAATGGTTTGCAACACGCGGCGCTCGTCTACAGATGCCAGTTGTTGAGGAGTGCGAATGCCGTCTGCTGCTGCAATTTGTTCTAATGCCTGCCTGAAAAAACCTGCCGTACGCACAATCCATTGGTTTACAGTTAGGTCAATCATGGTGGCAATGCCTGCCTCAGAGCGTATGATGTCGGAAAGTAGCACGCCGGTGTACAGCTGTCCAGCTAATACCAAATCTGTTCTCATGCCTAATGCCGGTGCTACGTAGCCACGCGTAGCGCTTTCTAATTGTGCTAAAATAACACTGGGGTGAAACCCCGCTGCAATAAAAGCGGCTGTCAGTTGTTTGTTGCTCTTGAGGTACAAACAAGCTTCGTCGCCAGATAAAATGCGGTTGGTTTCGGGAGCAGCACAAGTAATAACAGGGCGCGGGGTGGCGTTTTGCACATCAATACCGTATTGACCGAACATCTGATGAAATACTTGTGGCTGCTTGGTTTTTACAATCATAAGCATCGCCCCCAGCCCACCCCCTGCTCCACCTGCAAACTGAATAAATCCGTAGGAAAAAATAGCTTTATCGTAGCTATTGATAGCATCGAAATTGCCTTCATTTTCGGATACTACTTTGAGCGCACGCGCCAATGGCAGCGATAGCCCCACTTGCGTATAGGCTTCCACTGGAATATTGCGCGGGCTGGATTTGCCCACATACATAATGCCATCGGCATATACGCGATGAGCACTATTGATATTGTCGCGAAAAGTCGCTGTATCCGTTCCACCAGTAGGCAGCGGATAAGTTACCCGATACTGATTGAAACCTGCCTGTGGTGTCACTTGCACCTGAAATACGTTGCGAGCAGCCGCAATGCTTTGCATGTTTACAGTTGTTGGATTTCCGCCGGCAACAGTGGCTACCGGAGGACGGTAAAAACCACTGCCAGCTGGCTGCGATGCAGAAGTTCCGCTCGCTCCTTCGGGAGGGGCTACCCGCAGTTGTTGCCCTACAGAAAGAGCATCGCTGCGCAGAGCATTCCACATGCGGATACTGTCCACTGAAACTCCATAGCGACGTGCAATAGCAAACAAGCTATCTCCGGGCTGCACGGTGTGTATCATATACAGGCGGTTATGTTGTTTACAAAATAAGAGTGGCTTAGCAAAGCCACTTTGAAATTAGCTATAAAATAAGGCAAAAACAAACTTAGCGCGTAGGTCCGTTATCTACTTTGGTCTCAATAGCATTTTGCAAAGATTGAGGCAAGGAAGCAAAAAAATTCAGCCCTGTTGCCCGTTCAATATCACGCACGCTCACTCGGTAGTCGCCCCAAGGCTTTTCGTCCACTGTTTGTGTGTTAGGGGTATCAATGGCAATAATGCGCGTATTGGCATTGATGCGTGCAATGTCATTTGTTCCTACGGGCAGCACTACTACCACTTTCCAAAGACGTGCCGGCACCACAATTTGTCCATTAGCAATGGTAGTGGCTGTGCCATTGCTGCCGGTGCCGCCTCTGCCATATACTCCCGAATAAATGTACATTTCGTATCCTTCATCTGCCAATCGGCGGCAGTACTCTTCTAACAAGCGCCATGTTTCTTGATTGTTCTTAGGTGCCTGAGGAACAATATTAGTCATCAGAAAGGTGGCTGAATTGTCTTCCTCACTACCATCTCGGTCATCGGAGGGGCACATGTGTCCGCGGTCGAAACCTGAGCCAGTGTAGTGATTGGTAGTAGCACGAAACCAAGAGGCAGGCAGGGCGGCATCGAAGCGGAAATTATTTTGCCGGCGTGCATTGCCGCGCCATGCTTTACTTAGGTGCCATGCTACCCAGTTAGCCGTACCACGTGAACGATTGTAAGACAGAGCAAACTGAGGATGCTCTATCAGAAAGTTGTCGTAGTTGCGTTCGTCTTTGGTTGCGTTGCTAGGGTTGCCCAATGCCAGGTGTGGGTCGCGCGTAGGTTGAGAGGGATCGGAAATAGTGGGTCCGGGGGTAGGTTGCGTAACAGATGTGTGGGGGTCTGGCGAAGACTCCTCCGTATTTCTACACTTTCCTAAAACAACAAATAACGCAACAATGATAACGGCAATAATTCCCTTTGTAGTTTGCATGATAGTAACGGTAGAAGTGCTCATGCAAAGCTAAGGAATCTTCTCTATGGAAAAAAGTGATTATTTTTACTTTTGCAGAGGGGAGGTCACGAGCGGATTCGAACCGCTGTAAAAGGTTTTGCAGACCTCTGCCTAGCCACTCGGCCACGTGACCTTTCAATACAAGTGGCACAAAGGTATAGAAACAATTCGTATCAAACAAACATGCAAGATACTTTCAAACATATCGGCTTGCGAATGGCATTGGTAGAGCAACTGCGCAAAAAAGGCATACAAGACGAACGGGTGCTGGCTGCTATTGGCGCCATACCGCGGCATTTTTTTTTAGACAGTGCCTTTGCCGAGCATGCCTACCAAGACAAAGCTTTTGCTATTGGGGAAGGACAAACCATTTCACAGCCTTACACAGTAGCTTTCCAAACCCAACTGTTACAGCTCAAACCGGGCGAAAAAGTATTAGAAGTAGGAACTGGTTCAGGCTATCAAGCAGCTATACTCTGCTATTTAGGAGCAAAGGTGTTTAGTGTAGAATGCAAGCGCAAACTTTTTTTACAGGCTAAGAAAACACTGGCTCATTTGCACATTAAACCTACCCTCATTTTTGGAGATGGCAGCGTAGGGCTGCCTTCGCAAGCACCCTTCCATGCTATTTTAGTAACAGCAGCGGCTCCGGCAGTACCTCAGGCACTTACCGAGCAATTAGACGAGGGCGGCAGACTAGTAATTCCCGTAGGAGACTTAGAAAAACAAACCATGCTACGCATTACCAAAAAAGAGGGACACCTTATCTGTGAAACCTTCGACACGTTTGCTTTTGTGCCGCTTACCGGAAAGTTTGGTTGGCAATAACACAAAAATCTTCTACACAATGTTATCAGGGAAGAATACCGGAAATGACTTATATCATCTTTTTTTCCGGTCTGTAAGTGTAACTTTGCAGCATAGAACCCGTGAGAGCACACATGTTTGAAAACTTCAAAGCCGTTATCTTAACATATAAAACAGCACCTATTGCAATTCGCGAAAAAGTGGCGTTAAGCGAACCACAAGCACGCAGGCTATTGCAACGGCTTAAAGATACATTAGGACTTTCCGAGGCACTGGTCATTTCTACATGTAACCGCACGGAAATCTATTACAGCGCCGAACAAAACTTGGGCAGAGAAATCATTGCTCAACTTTGTTTGGAAAAAAATCAGTTATCGGTGCATGAACTGATGCCCTACTTTATTGTGGAAGACCGGCACGAAACAACTGTTATGCATCTGTTTCGCGTAGGCATTGGTTTGGAGTCGCAAGTAGTGGGCGACTTGCAAATTAGCCACCAAGTAAAACAAGCCTATCAATGGTCGGCAGACGAAGGCATGGCAGGTCCGTTTTTGCATCGCCTAATGCATACCATCTTTTTCACCAACAAACGAGTGTTTCAGGAAACGGCTTTTCGCAGCGGAGCGGCTTCCGTATCGTATGCAGCAGTAGAAATGATGGAAGAGCTCACCGCTGGTAACCATGCACCAACAGTGTTAGTAATTGGGTTAGGAGAAATTGGGTCTGATGTAGTACGTAACCTAAAAGACAGGCGCTTCGCCAAAGTTTGGCTTGCCAACCGCACCAGAGCCAAAGCAGAGACTCTTGCACAAGATACTGCTTTTGAAGTAATTCACTTCGACCAATGGGAAAACTACCTACCCCAAGCCGACGTAGTGATTTGCTCGGTAGCTACATCATCGCCTCTGATTACTGCTTCGGCTGTACAACCACAATCAGGCAAGTTTCAATACTTCTTCGACCTGGCTGTGCCGCGCAGCATCGCCCCTGAAATAGAGCAACTCCCCGGTTGTGTCATTTACAACATAGATGACATCCACAACCGAGCCAATGAAGCCCTGCAACGACGCATTGCCTCTATTCCACACGTAGAGCGCATCATTGGAGAGGCTATAGCCGACTTCAACAATTGGACAAAAGAAATGATAGTCTCGCCGGTAATTAATAAACTGAAAAACATGCTCGAGCAAATTCGCAAAGAAGAAATTGCTCGCTACATGAAGCATCTGGACGCTGAGGAAGTAGAAAAAGTAGAGCAAATTACCAAAAGCATGATGCAAAAAATCATCAAAATGCCAGTTTTGCAGCTAAAAGCAGCCTGCAAACGCGGCGAGGCAGAAACACTGGCAGATGTGCTCAACGATTTGTTCAACTTAGAGAAAATCCCTATTGAGCATTAGAGCTATTTATTCGTTGCGGCAGAACCAATCACCACTTGTAATTTCTGGTAGATTGTGCGGTGCGTTTTGTCCCCTGACGTATAACCATGCCTCAATGCGCTCATCAAAAATGCGTTCGTACAAGCCCTCCTCTGTGCCTTCTAGCCTATCCAAAGATGGCAACATATCGGGCGAAATTTCATAGATTTCTCCTACAATGGTTCGGCTGGCATCTTCACAAGGCACAACAAAAGGATACGGACCAAAGTTGTACATTTTGTAATGGCTCAGATAGACCTCTTTGGCTACTAAACGTGCATTTTGCAACAAATAATGATTACTGCCACCAGCCCGAAGTGTTCCGTAAACAAAAATTTTCATAAGTTAGCATGTCTGATATCTTTCAACCATATCGTATGCACTTACTATTACGCGTTTTGTGCATGGTGCTGACCGGATTTTTTGCCGGATGTACCTCTCCTGAGCAAACACAAGAAAATAATGGCATTGTTACTGCCGATTCATCGCATTCAACAGCTGCTGTTGCTCAAGACAACCGCAAAATAATTTTATTTTTTGGCAACAGCCTCACGGCAGGCTTCGGATTAGAGCCAGAACAAGCCTTTCCCGCCCTCATTCAGCTGCGGATAGACTCATTGGGACTGCCCTACCGGTGCATCAATGCAGGTGTGAGCGGAGAAACTACTGCCAGTGGCAATACTCGCATCGATTGGATGCTGGAACAACCTGTTGATATTTTAGTCATAGAACTGGGGGGCAACGATGGCTTGCGCGGCATCAGCCCTGAGGAAACTCGGAAGAATTTACAATCTATCATCAGCAAAGCCAAAACAAAGTACCCAGCTATTAAAATTGTATTGGCAGGTATGGAAGTACCTCCTAACATGGGGCAAACCTATGCTGCTGCCTTTCGCAAAATCTATCCTGAACTTGCCCAGACCAATCAACTGACGCTCATTCCCTTTTTGTTAGACAAGGTAGGCGGCGAACCCTCACTTAACCTGCCCGATGGTATTCATCCAACAGCAGAAGGGCATCGGATTGTGGCAGAAACGGTCTGGAAATATCTGCAAACACTGTTAACCCCAGCTCAATAATTAATTAAAATATATCTCATTTTGAAAATGCTTTCAAGCCGAACCTCGCCAAGCACTCCAATAATGATGGCACCAGAAAAAGAGGAAATACCGTTGTTGTCGGTAGAAGAGCTCAAAGTATGCTTCGACACCAAACACGGGAAAGTTACAGCTGTGGAAAACATTAGTTTCCAAGTCAAAAAACGCGAAACCATCGGCATTGTTGGCGAGTCGGGCTCCGGCAAATCGGTAACGGCACTGGCTACCATGCGACTCATTCCCCCTCCTGGGCGAATTGAACAGGGTAAAATCCTATTTCAGTCCCCCTCTATGGGGCGCGTAGATATTACTCGCCTAAGCAAAGAAGAAATGCGCATGTTGCGGGGAGGAGAAATTGCTATTATTTTTCAAGAACCCATGACCTCACTTAACCCAGTGTTCACCTGTGGCAACCAAGTGATGGAGGCTATTCAACTGCATCAGCCCGAACTTTCTTATGCTGCAGCCCGCCAACGCACATTAGAAATGTTTGAAAGGGTGAAGTTGCCGCGTCCGGAACGCGTTTTCAAAGCTTATCCGCACGAAATATCAGGCGGACAGAAGCAGCGAGTTATGATTGCTATGGCACTCTCTTGCAACCCCGCTTTGCTAATTGCCGACGAGCCTACTACCGCCTTAGACGTAACCGTACAACACCGCATTTTAGAGTTGTTCCAAGAATTGCGCGAACAAATAGATACTTCTATCATATTCATCAGCCACGACTTGGCAGTTATTGGAGAAGTAGCCGACCGGCTGTTGGTGATGTACAACGGCAAAATAGTAGAACAAGGTGCTACATGGGACGTATTCTCCTCTCCACAGCATCCTTATACCAAAGGATTGCTTGCCTGCCGTCCGCGCTTAGACATTAAACTAAAAGTACTGCCAGTTATCTCCGATTTCATGGATACAGATGCCGAAGGTAACATAACTGACCGCCAAGAAAATAAATTTAAGTCAGTAGGACAGGCACTTTTGCTCAACTTTCAAAGTAAAGACGAGATTTTGACGCGTCAGGAAGCCTTACTGGCACAAAACCCCCTAATAGAAGTTCGCAACTTGCACGTGCACTTTCCAATAGAACGCAACCTATTGGGTAAAGTTACGCGCGTACAAAAAGCCGTTGATGGAGTGAGTTTTGAAATTTATCCGGGCGAGACCTTGGGGCTAGTAGGCGGAAGCGGCTGTGGCAAAACTACCTTAGGGCGAGCTATTCTCAACTTAGTTGACCACGTATCGGGAGAGGTTTACTACAAAGGGCGCAACATTTTAAAAATGGCAAAACACGAGTTGCGCGCATTACGCCGTGAAATTCAGATTATCTTTCAAGACCCTTACTCCTCGCTCAACCCACGCATGACCATCGGCGAAGCCATCATGGAACCCATGCGATTCCACAATTTGTACGAAAATGATAGAAAACGAAAAGAAATTGCCATTGACCTGCTCGAAACAGTTAATATGAGCAGTGTGCACTTTAACCGTTTTCCACACGAGTTTTCAGGTGGACAACGCCAACGGATTTGCATTGCTCGTACCCTAGCCCTGCAACCCAGATTTATCATTTGCGACGAGTCGGTTTCTGCTTTGGATGTGTCTGTACAAGCACAAGTACTTAACTTGCTCAATCAACTCAAGGAGAAGTTCAAACTCACTTATATTTTCATTTCGCACGACCTGTCAGTAGTGAAATTTATTTCCGACCGCATCTTAGTAATGAAAGAAGGGAAAGTAGTGGAGTGCGGGTTTGCAGAGGAAATCTACGAGCGCCCTCAACACGACTACACTCGCCAGCTGATTCAGTCAATACCCAAAGGAACGCTGGAAGACATACGCCGCGCCATGCTGCGCCGCAAGATGCGCAAGGCATAAAAGCTGCTTAAAAAGTACTTAGAGAAATACCAAGCATGAAAGGCACTATAGCTGCTCTTTGGGGAGATTTGCCCGCTCGAAAAAGTTCGGACAAACCATAGTAGCCAAAAAAACTAAACGAACTATATCCTACCCTACCGTAGATACCATAACGCAATGGATTGAGTTGAAAATCGTCTTTGTATTTGTTGATGCCTTCCTGATAAATCACTTTTGTATGCGAACTTACCCGAACTCCTAATTTACCGCCTGCTGCTATGCGAAAGGCACGCCGCCCACTACCAGAGGAAAACCGAAATTCAGCAGGCAAGTCAGCATAGTTTACAGCAAGTAGCGAACGCCGCACACTTGTTTGTGAAATATCTACCAGTTGTGCACTGCCAGCAGACTCGACAAGTGTTACCCGATTGGCAAATCCATATTTTTCCATCCCAGCACCCACACCAACATTGAACGAAATTCGATTGCTGATGCGAACATTTTTCATGTAGTAAATATTGATACTACGCGATTGCATCGGGATTAGCTCCATTTCTTGTGGTGCACTGCGCAAGCCAGAAATGCCTAAATCTGCTACCAAATTAATAGGGGCGCGCTTGAGCAAGCCCAGTTGTGCTTGTACTGTCTTTGCACTGCCTACAACCAAGCATAAAGACAAAAAAAGTTGCTTTATCATGTCATCTTTTGTTAAACCGTGTATCCAAGTAGACAAAGATAACATGCCAAAGTTGCAATTTACAGCCTTGCTAAGCGCAAAACACAAGGCGGCAAGCAAAATAAAATGCCTGATACTGCGTAAATGATGTAATTAAGCATTTGAAAAATGCGACTTATGCACACAAGTCATCGTTGCGTGCCGCTGTTGCGCAATTATGATTTGTGTGTGCAGATATTAAGTCTGTTTTTTGCCGAAATAAAAAAATGACAATATCGAACCAATTAGTATCAGTATCAGAGAGCCCCACACATAACCTTTCCCAAACTCTGTTAACTGAGTATAATAAGGGAGATATTGCAGGGATTGCACCGCACCGAGAATAATGAGAAAACAGCCTATTATAAGTGAAGCAATGCGCAACATAGGTCAGAGATAGTGCTAACAGGTTAGTAGTTGTACATAGTAAGTAAAAACATCCCGAAGAAAGTTTTCGGGATGTTTTTATAGTCATATCTTGGTCAACAAGCTATTTTTTTACAATAGTGGTGGTAGGAGTGTAGAGCCCGCCTGTAATAGCATTTAGAAGTCCATCTACAAAAGTATGTACCACAGTCACAGTGTAATCTGTAGCACCACCTGCCATTTTGGTTGGGTCAGAAGTATTAATAGGTGCCAAACCGAATAATAGATAATGGTTTTTAGCTCTTACTTCTACACCCGACTGAGCACCTTTACCTACATTGTAGGTATAAAGTGTAACAAGAAGTGGTAAAAAAGGATAAAAAGATAATACAACCAATGCTCTGCGCAATAAATGCTCTGAAGGTTTTAATGGTATTCATTTTAGGGTACTTGTTAGTAAATTATAAATATTGCCTACTCTTTGGCTTTTCGGCATCCGCCACCTGATTGTTAAGGATTTCGGTGTTGTTCCTTTTTATTGCAAATTATTAATTTTTCTAAATTAAAAAACATTTTAACAGTTAATTAACAAGTTTTTAACAAAATACTTACAATGCATTCAGAGCGTCATATAAAATCAATACGAGGCATGTAAATAAATAAATATAAGTAAATTTATAATTTCGAGCATATATTACAATCAGCTCCCACCTGAAACTATTACCCGAGTACAACAACCCCACAAGGCTTTAAAAGCCTGTTAAACTTGTTCGTGATACATTTTGAAGTGTGACAAGAAGTGTGAATCTGCGAAATAGGATGAATATTTTAGCAAAAACTATCCAGCAAGTTGACATCTTTTTAAAAGATAGGCAAAAAAACAACAAACATTCACGGGTGCGAATAAATGTTTACATAAATACACCATATCTTACAAGCACAGAAGAGAAAATCACTTCTGAATTAATAGTTTTTTGTGGTTAAATTCGTCAAATATTTAGTACAAGGGCATCGATACAGCAGAAAAATATGGTTGCATCCTCAAAATTGCTCTCTGCCGAAGAAGCACTCCAAATAATTACACAGTCAGCACCTCCTTCACCAACTGAAATAGTCGGTTTGTCAAGAGCTGCAGGGCGGATTTTGCGCCAACCTGTATTTGCCGACCGCGACTTTCCTCCTTTCGACCGCGTAACAATGGATGGCATCGCAATAGCATATGCTGCATTTGCGCAAGGTAACCGGCAGTTTCGCATTGCACATACAGTTATGGCTGGTTCGGTGCCTCCTCCCCTAACCCATCCGACCGAATGCGTGGAAATCATGACTGGAGCCCCCTTGCCTCATGGCGCCGACACAGTGGTACGCTATGAAGACCTTGCACTGCACGGTAGCATAGCTGTCATTAAGCCCGAAGCAACAGTAGTACCACAACAGAACGTTCATCGCCGAGCAAGCGATGCAACTGCTCAAAGTCTGCTTATAAACACGGGCTGTATGCTTACTGCCTCACAAATAGCCGTAGCAGCTGCTTGTGGTTATCACACGCTTGCTGTCTCTCGCCTGCCTAAAACAGCTATTGTTAGCACTGGCGACGAGTTAGTACCCATAGAAACTCATCCTGAACCTCATCAAATCAGACAGTCGAATATGTACATGCTGGCAGCCCAGCTCCTACCCTATGGCATTGAGGCAGAAATGATTCATGTAGCTGACCAACCACAAACGATTATTGATACACTAATGCCTTTATTAGAGCAGTGCGAATTAATTATCCTGAGCGGGGGCGTTTCGGCAGGTAAAGCCGACTATATCCCCACTTTATTGAAAGAAGCAGGCATAGAAATTTTATTTCATGGTGTGCAGCAAAAGCCGGGCAAACCACTGCTATTCGGCAAATCGCATCGCACAACTGTTTTCGGACTACCCGGCAATCCAGTTTCGGCTTTTATGTGTATGAAAAGATATGTAACCGCTTGGTTGCAAAAGTATTTGCTGCAAAACGCGCCGCTACCCACCTATGCCTGCCTTGCAGCAAACGTATCTTCTCCCCCTGCCCTCACCTATTTTTTACCAGTCCAATCATTTACTGACCAGCACGGAAAAGTGTGGGCAGTACCTCAGGCGGGTAGCGGTTCTGGCGATTTTGTGAACCTTTTAGCAGCAAATGCTTTCTTAGTGCTTCCCCCCAGTCAAACTCCTTTCCAAAAAGGAGAAACCTTTGCTTTGCTACCTTTCTAATGCAGTTCAACAAAAAAAATGTATTTTAGTGCGCATAAATTTAGCACAATAAGGCTTCATTATGTCTAATTATTCCAAGCTGTACCTGACAGCACTTGCCGGCGTGGCTTTGTCTGTTGTTAGCTATTTTTTTATCAACTATCCGAATAGCCTTTGGGACGAGTTGCTTTTAGTGGCATTAGTGGCAAGCTTCTTATTACTACTTGTTCTCAATTACCTTTATTTTGTTAAGCCTGTACAAAAAATTGCAACAGAAACAAAGAAAATAGCAGAAGGCAACTATAAGATTCATTTGGACTATACGGGTAACGCTGAGGTAGATCAAATTAGCTATGCTATTAACAAAGCGACTAACAGCATCAATTCAGCAGAACAATTTATTAAGCAAATCAGTGAAGGAAAGTTAGATGCGACTTTTCAAACTACCGACCGCGAAGCCCTCCAAAAAGATCCCTTAGTACAGGCGCTCCTGCTCATGAAAGAGCAATTGGTCATCATCAACCAAAAAGAACAAGAATCAAAATGGACTACACAAGGGTTGGCTTTATTTGCCGATATTTTGCGTACCAGTCAGAAAACAGAGCAGGAAATAGCAGCAGATATTATTGGTAATATGGTGCGTTATGTAAACGCAATTCAAGGAGCACTCTACGTAGCCTTAGAGGACCAAGAGCAAAACATCTTTTTGAATTTAGCAGCTGCTTACGCACTATCAGATGAACGATTGGCAAAAAAACAGATTTTACCCGGAGAAGGATTGGTAGGGCAGGCTTTCTTAGAAAAAAAATATTTCTACCTCGACAATATCCCACCTGAATACATCCGCGTTGCTTCTGGATTGGGCGAGTCGGTTCCCAGATATTTGCTCATTATGCCCCTACAAGCCAACGAGCAATGCTACGGGGTCATAGAAATTGCTTCCATGACAAGCTTTCCCCAGTACGTTATCGATTTTGTAACACGCGTGAGCGAAAACATAGCTGCAACAATTGCTACAGTAGTTGCCAACCAAAAAAATCTCCGCTTACTGGAAGAATCGCAAGCCATGACCGAGCAGCTGCGCGCTCAGGAAGAAGAAATGCGCCAAAACATGGAAGAATTGATGGCTACACAAGAAGAAATGGCAAGAAAACAATTAGAACTCGAACGCTCGCGCGAGCAGCTACAACGAGCAAAGGAAGAAATAGAACAAAACGAACGGGAACTGCGCAGAGTAGCCCAAGAACAACAAACAATGATTGCTCAGCTAGACCTGCAGAAAAAGAAACTGGAAGCCAACGAAACAGTTTTAAAAAAAGCGTATGAAAAAATGCGCAAAAGCCAAGAAGAAGCAGAAAAGAAGAGCAAAGAATTAGAAGAAGTGAACAAACAATTGCTGGCACAAAAAAGCAAAATTGAAGCAAACGAATTGATTTTGAGAAAGTCATACGAAAAAATGCGCCAGCAGCAAATGGAATTCAAAATGAAAGAGACAGAGTTGACACTCAACAGCCAAGTCAATAAAGCCCTAATCAAAGCATTAGACGGTTTTTACTATGCTTGCGACGCCAGCCAAGACTACCGCGCTATACTCATAGAAGGTAACTTCCAAAGTCTCACTGGCTATTCTGCTGAGCTATTCCTAAGTCAACAATTACATTTAAGTGCACTTATTCATCCAGAAGATAAGCCTTATGTAGATCAACAAGTTGCTGCTGCTATTGAAAACTTCCAAGGCTACACGCTTACCTATCGGCTTGTCAAAGCCGATGGAACCACCAGAAAAGTATGGGAAAAAGGACATCCTATATTTGACAATAAAGATGTCATCAGTCATTTAATAGGCTTCATCATAGACTACGATTTAGCAGAAAAATTAAACCTTGCTTAGATAAAAAATGAGTGAAAAAAGTGATATTTTTTACGAAATACTCTTTTCGCAGCCTATTTTTGTTATAGATGACAAAGCAGCGTTGCCCAGCGAAGCTGTTCACAATGCTTCGCAATCGGTTTTAGTAGTATGCAGTCGTTGGCCACTTTTTCCACAAGAAGAGGAATTGTTATCCAAAATTTTGCAAGCTGCTGCTATTAGCCCAGCTATAGTAAAAAAAATAAGCATAGAACAATACCAACCAGCAGCCCGACTAAATAAATCACACATTTTGTTTTTTGTCCATCCTGAACAACTTCCGCCAGAATTAGCCACTTGGGGTGCATATGTGCAAGCACCTGTTTACGAAAACACACACGTAATTATTGCAAATGACCTTTCTGCACTTGCTACTGACATAGGCGGTAAAAGAAAATTATGGGATTTGCTAAAAAAATTGTTTTTGCAATAAATTTATCATGAAAAACATCATTCAACTATTGGTTAGCTGGTTAGCTCTTGTTATCCTTGCCAGCTGTTCGTCCAAACCCTCTGCTGATATGGAAAACCAAAACTTACCTCAGCCGCCTGTTGCAAAAGTGATACCTAAAACCCTCATTGCACATGGGCACACCCGCATAGACAATTATTATTGGCTCAATAACCGAGAAGATACTGCCGTAATCAACTACTTAAAGGCAGAAAATGCATATTTAGATGCTGTTATGCAGCCTACTGCCGCCTTGCAGGAAAAACTTTTCCATGAAATGAAAAGCAGAATTAAAGAACAAGATGAGTCTGTTCCCTATTTCCTGCGCGGCTATCACTACATCACTCGCTACGAACAAGGGGGCGAATATCCTATCTACACCCGTAAAAAAGGCTCTTTACAAGCCCCTGAGGAAATTATGCTCAATGTGAATGAAATGGCAAAAGGTTATGCCTACTATCAGGTAGGCGGACTGACCGTAAGCGACGACAATCGCTTGCTTGCCTATGCCGTAGATACCGTGAGCCGGCGTATCTACACCCTGTACTTCAAAGATTTGCAGACCGGTCAAACCCTTCCCGATGTGATTGCTAACACAACCGGCAATGTAGCATGGGCTGCCGACAGCAAAACCGTATTCTACACCCGACAAGACCTGCAAACTCTCCGCGCCTTCCAAATTTGGAAGCATGTGATTGGTACCCATCCTCAGGATGACCAACTGGTATATGAAGAAAAAGACGAAACATTCAACGTAGGGGTCTATCGCTCCAAATCTAACAAATACCTATTCATTGCTTCCAGTAGCACCCTTACCACAGAGGTTCGCTTTTTAGATGCCTCTCAACCCAACAAGCCATTTACCGTTTTTTTGCCACGCGAGCGCGGACATGAATATGGAATCGACCATGCTGGCGATAAATTTTACATCCGTACCAATTGGCAAGCGGAAAACTTCCGCATCATGGAGGCAGATGAAAAAACATGCAACAATAAACAAGCATGGAAAGAAATTATTCCACACCGAGCCGATGTATTTGTAGAAAGTTTTGATGTTTTTAAAAATCACATGGTTGTGGAAGAGCGCAAAGAAGGTCTGATTCGCTTGCGCATTCGCCCTTGGAGCAACCCCAGTGCCGAACATTACATAGACTTTGGAGAACCTGCTTACACGGCTGGACTGAGCAGCAACCCAGAGTTTGACACTCAAATACTACGCTACACGTATACTTCTTTAACTACGCCTAATTCGGTTTATGACTACGACATGGTCAATAAAACCAAAAAACTACTTAAACAGCAGGAGGTGTTAGGCGGATTCAACCGAGAAGATTACCAAACTGAACGGCTATATGCTACTGCCCGCGACGGTGTGAAAGTTCCTATTTCACTGGTGTACAAAAAAGGATTTCAGAAAAATGGCAAAGCCCCCCTTTTGCTATATGCTTATGGCTCTTATGGCTTTTCAACTGATGTTTATTTTAGTTCTAACCGGCTGAGTCTGCTCAATCGGGGCTTTGCTTTTGCCATTGCACACGTGCGCGGCGGGCAAGAAATGGGCAGGCAGTGGTATGAAAATGGCAAGCTGTTGAAAAAGAAAAATACTTTTTACGATTTCATTGACTGCGCCAAATATTTAATTGCAGCGCAATATACCTCTCCTGAGCATCTGTATGCCAATGGCGGCAGTGCCGGCGGCTTGCTAATGGGCGCTGTTGCCAACATGGCTCCCGAACTGTTTAAAGGTATCATTGCCGATGTACCTTTTGTAGATGTGGTTACTACTATGCTGGACGAGTCGATTCCTCTGACCACTGGCGAATATGACGAGTGGGGCAACCCCAATGACAAAACTTATTACGATTACATGCTCAGCTACTCGCCCTATGACAATGTAGAAAGAAAAGCCTATCCTAACATGTTGGTGCTCACAGGCTTACACGACTCACAAGTACAGTATTGGGAGCCTGCTAAATGGGTTGCCAAATTGCGCGCTATGAAAACCGACAACAACTTGCTGTTGCTCAGAACCAACATGGAAGCGGGGCATAGCGGCGCCTCTGGTAGGTTCGCTCCTTTGAAAGAAGTAGCTCTGGAATATGCCTTTTTGTTACATCTGGAAGGCATTCGTGAATAATAATAAATAATTTTACTAACCTTTGAAAACGAAAACAACTATGAGCAACTACAATCGGAAAATGCGCATGGGAATGGTAGGAGGTGGCATTGGTGCATTTATAGGAGCTGTACATCGCATGGCGGCTGCATTAGATGGCGAAATTGAACTGGTATGCGGAGCTTTTAGCAGCGACCCAGAAAAATCGCGCCTTTCAGGCCAACAGCTTTACTTGCCCCCCAACCGCGTGTATGGTAGCTTCGAAGAAATGATTCTCAAAGAAAAAGAACTGCCCGAAGGCGAGCGGATGGACTTTGTATCTATTGTTACTCCCAATCACATGCACTTCCCGCCTGCTAAAATGGCATTGGAAAACGGCTTCCACGTAGTTTGCGACAAACCACTTGCCTTCAACTTAGCAGAAGCTAAACAATTGGCGGCATTGGTGCACCAAACAGGACTTCTTTTTGCCCTTACTCACAACTATACTGGCTATCCGATGGTAAAAGAAGCTCGGGAGATTGTTCGCAGTGGGCAAATCGGCGAAGTGCGCAAAGTAATAGTAGAGTATCCCCAAGGCTGGCTGGCCACTTTGGTAGAGGTAACGGGCAGCAAACAAGCCTCATGGCGCACCGACCCTACTAAATCCGGAGCAGCAGGCTGCATAGGCGACATTGGCACACATGCTGAAAATCTTGCCGAGTACATTACTGGTTTGCAAATTACCGAACTTTGTGCCGACCTGAGCATCTTCGTACCTGGAAGAAAATTAGACGATGACGGCAACGTGTTGCTGCACTTTAATAATGGAGCCAAAGGTATTCTGCACGCCAGTCAGATTTCCGTGGGTGAAGAGAACAACCTCAACATCCGCGTGTACGGTGAAAAAGGCGGCATCTGGTGGCATCAAATGGAGCCTAATACACTCGTTCTCACCTCCTTAGACCAGCCTAAGCAACTCATCCGAACTGGCGTAGGGAAACTTTCGGCAGCGGCTCAGGCTCATACGCGCATTCCAGCAGGGCACCCCGAAGGCTACTTAGAAGCCTTTGCCAACATTTACCGCAACTTTGCCCGCACTTTGCGCAGCCGATTAAAAGGCGAAACCCCCAATCCCTTGTACACCGACTTCCCTACTGTGGACGATGGCGTGCGCGGCATGGCATTTATTGAAACCGTAGTAGCCTCATCGGCAAGCGACCGCAAATGGCATCCTTTTGTCGTATGAGCTCCCCTACAAACTTAGAAAAACACTGGCAGGCTGTTATCCGACGCTTCGAAAACTATCTGAGGTTAGAACGTGGATTTAGTGAAAACTCGGTAGAAGCCTACAGGCGCGATGTAAAAAAATTGGCAGAGTTTGTTTGCATGGCGTATCCGCTGCTAGAAAGCCAGCAAGTAGAACTCTGCCATTTGCAGCACTTTATCCAACTACTTGCCGAGTGGCAGCTCTCGCCAAGCTCTCAGGCGCGCATCATTTCTGGGATAAGAACCTTTTTCAAATACTTAGAAGAAGTTGAAAACTTGCCCCATAACCCTGCTGAACACTTGCAACCCCCTGTGGTAGATTATTTGCTACCCGATACGCTCAGTGTAGAGGAAATAGAAAAAATCATTAACAGCATAGACCTTTCGCAAAACGAAGGACATCGAAACCGTGCCATTTTGGAGGTGTTGTATAGCTGCGGGGTGCGCGTTAGCGAACTAATAGCCCTTCGCCTAAGCGATTTAATGCTCGACTTAGGCTTCATTCGCGTGCGAGGAAAAGGAAGAAAAGAGCGGCTCATTCCTATTGGCAGACATGCCATCGAATCCCTACAACTGTACTTAACGCATGTGCGTGCACAACAACCCATTGCTCCTGGCAACGAAAACATCATTTTTTTAAATCGCTATGGCAAAGCACTCTCCCGCATAATGATTTTTTACATTGTCCGAAAAGCCGCTCAACAGGCGGGTATCCAAAAAAACGTCAGTCCTCATACCTTTCGACATTCCTTTGCTACCCACCTTATTGAGCGCGGTGCCGATTTAATTGCTGTACGCGACATGCTGGGGCACGAGTCAATTGTAACAACTGGCATTTATACCCACCTTAGTCGCGAACATCTTAAAGAAGTAGTCAATCAGTGTCACCCTGCATCGAACTGGTAGAGCTGTTTTGCCAATAAAAGCGCACGGCATACGGCTCGGCATCTTTCCACTGCACAGCCGAGTAAGCACTCCGGTTGCTATGAGCATTTGGCAAAACATTACCTTGGTAATAGACCGACAAGTAAAAGCAAAGTTTTTGCAACTCGTCGTCAAAATACATGTGTTGAAAACGATGCTCCATTACTATTCCAAAGGCATGTAAATAGCGCAGTTGCCATTCTAAGTTATACATGCGTCTGAGTCGTCTGAAACGCATCACCTGGGGGGGCAGGTCTGGGGCATACAAGGCTAACCTTGCTTTGCTTTGTAGCCAAGGATGTTTTTCTAAATATTGCTCTATTTGCTCTGCCAGCGAGATGCGCATGTACAAATCGCCAACTACATAATCTACTGGTAGCCGTCCGAAGCGTATGTATTTCCACTCTATAAACCTACTTTTCAGCAAATTGCTAAAATCAATAGCGTGTATAATACCCGGTAGGGCAACTGCCGTAAGAAACACTCTGCGGCGCGGGGTGGGAATCAGGTAGCGAATCAACAACTCTCTTTGTGTTACCCAAAGTAAAGCTCGTTCATACGAGCGGCAAAGCATTACGGTTGAAGGCTCAGAAAACAACTGCAGCTCATGCATTTGACTTTTTTGCTGTTTAATACCACAAGCCCTTATTGGTGCCTACTCATCAGTAAAATTTATGTTTATCTACTTTCTGTGTTGCCTGCTTTTTCAATTAGCACCAAATAGCGAAATGCCCAGTGCCAACTGATTTGCCAGCGATGAGGCGCTAAGGGTTGCAACAGCTGTTCTAATTCATGCCTGCGAAAAGCTCGCAAAACCGAAAGAGGAGCATCGTGTTGTACCAAATAAGAACCACGTAGCATGCGCGTTAGTAAGCCAATGCCGTAATATGCCAGCGGATGGCGATGCAAGTCGTTGATAATGATTCCTTTGCGAGCTTGTTGCAACAGTTTGGGTAGTAGTTGCGCCAGTTGCTCATCGGTGAAGTGGTGGCAAAAAAGGCTCAATACAAATACATCGTGCTGTACGGTGCCAAACTCTTCCGACCACAAGTCCATGCAGCGGTAGCGAATAATAGGTAGGTGTCGAGGGTGCGACTCGGCATATCGAATCATAAAAGGATTGGCATCATAGCCAGTTAGTTGTAGGTCAATGCGCTTTTTGTGTGCCCATTGGGCAAAGCAGCGCAACGTATCCCCTCCACCGCAACCTACATCTGCTACTGAAAGTGGTAAATGGCTGCGCGCCACAAAATATTTCAGTCCTTTGAGTGCTACAGCATTGCCTCCCAAGTAGGTATTGATATATTCAAGTTCGCGAAGATTGGTTGCAAGTGCCTGACTGTCGAGTGTGAGGTCGTCCATCAGCTCAGGCTGATAACTGCGACGGCTAAAATGCGGCATAGTGGCAACAAGTATTTTGTAGCTGCAATATAGCCGACTCCATTGTTAGCCCCGGACCAAAAGCAGCGGCTAATACGTAAACTTTCTTTTCTGTCTGTGCTTGTTGGCGAAAGCTGTCGAGAAAATGTTTCAACACGAAAATAATCGTAGCAGAAGACATATTGCCATATTGTTGCATTACTTCATATGCCCAACGGTTTTCGTGCGGTGAAATGCCTAAGCCCATTTCTATTTCGGTCAAAATTCTTTTCCCTCCCGGGTGAAAAACGAAATAATCAATCACACTGAAAGGAATTTGCCATTTTTGGGTGGCTTGTTCTATCAAAGGTCTGATTTTATTGCCTAAAATAGCAGGGACATATGCCGAGAGCTTCATTTCAAAGCCAAAATTGCCAATGTACCAAGCCATTTCTTTGTTACTCTCTGGAATAATCCCGCTGTAAAATCCTTCCAAAGAAAGCAATCCTTGTTCTGGCCTAACACATTCCACAAGTACACTTGCTGCCCCGTCGGCAAAAATAGCGTTTGCCAACAGCTGGTCTTCACTGTTAATTTTCTGAAAGTGCAAAGTACAAAGTTCTACATCTACAATGAGTACCTTGGCATCGGGGTAGGCTTTGCAGATAGCCGTAGCTGCTTGAAGCGCATTAAAAGCCGCATAACACCCCATGAAGTAAATACACGTTCGCTGTACCGATGGTGGTAGTCCCAACAGTTGAATCAGGTCTATATCTAAGCCGGGAGCATACATGCCTGTACAACTAACCGTAATTAAGTGTGTAATTTGCTCAAAACAATCAACTGGCAAGCCCATATTTTTCACTGCAGCTGCTGCCAGCAAAGGTGCTTCGGATTGATAAATCCGCATGCGGTCTGCCGTAGAAGGAAAAGGCTCCAAATTTTCTGTTAAGGAGAAAAGTTTGCGCTGCCCACAATCAGAAAAGTCGGGAATAACACTGTAGCGGTTTTGAATACCTGTGGCGCGGTAAATTAATTTTACTTTTCTTATCTCGGCAGCAGAAAGCGCCAAGGTGGTTGCTATCCACTCGGATGCAAATTCCTGCCCAATGGCATATGTAGGAACTGCTGTACCGATGGCTGTAATGTGCGGCTTACGCATTAAGCGAGTTTTTTGATTAATTTGCATCAATTTAACAAAAAATGTGAAATGAGAAGTACCTCGTCGGTAAATTTGAATCCGTACGCATGCATCATCACAGCTGTGCTCATTGTTGTAAGCAGCTGTAAAAGCGCTTCTACGGTTAGCTATGCGCCACCATTTTCAATGGATTTAAGCGTATACCGCCCCGTGGTTGCTGAGCCAAAGCCTCAAAATACGCCTGTTGCAAACAATAGTAATGTGAATATCTCGACAAACGTGAACATCTCGGGCAGCATTCAGCCCAAGCTAAACGCCTTACGCCAGGCAATGGCAGCCACTAACAAAAACATAAAGTTCTCACAAGGTTTTCGCGTAGTGGTTTATTCGGGCAACAATCGGGAGGAAGCCAACAAAGTGATAAGCGAGGTGAGAAAACTTACAACAGAAACACCTGAGCTGGTGTATGAACAGCCCAATTTTAGGGTCAAATTGGGAAATTTTTTTACCAGAGCAGATGCCTTTGCACTTTATACACAAATCAAATCTAACTATCCTAACGCTGTAATTGTAAACGACCGTATTACGATTCCCATAGAAAAATATCGCTCTAATTAATTAAACCGACTCTGTTTATGTTGTTTAAACTATTTGGCAAAACAGGCTTGCGCGTGTCGGAACTGTGCTTAGGTACTATGACCTTCGGAACAGAATGGAACACTGGCGCCGACTATGAAACAAGCAAAAAAATATTTGATGCTTACACGCATTTAGGAGGTAATTTCATTGACACAGCCAACCGATACACCGAGGGCACAAGCGAAAAATGGCTGGGCGAATTTATTGCCTCCGACCGCGACTACTTCGTGTTAGCTACTAAATATACCCTGCACGACCAGCGCGACAATCCCAACGCAAATGGCAACCATCGCAAAAACATGATGCGTTCGGTGGAAAACAGTTTAAAACGACTGCGCACCGATTTTATTGACCTGCTTTGGGTGCACATGTGGGATTTTACAACCTCACCCGAAGAAGTCATGCGCGGCTTAGACGATTTGGTGCGTCAGGGAAAAGTACACTACATAGGTATTTCCGATGCACCCGCCTGGATAGTAGCGCAGTGCAATACCCTTGCCGATTTACGCGGATGGACTGCCTTTGCCGGATTGCAAATAGAGTACAGCCTTGTGCAGCGCAGTGCCGAACGAGACTTGCTGCCCATGGCAAAACATTTTGGCATGGCTGTTACCCCTTGGGCACCTCTGGGAGCAGGTATTTTAACAGGAAAATACAACAACGGCATTCCTACCGAGCAAGCCGTACGGCTAAGCGAAAAAAGCATCAAGTACAATGCTCGCAATCGCGCTATTGCCCAAAAAGTTAGCGAAGTAGCCACTGCTATTGGCGCCACACCTGCCCAAGTGGCACTGGCTTGGCTCAGGCAACAAGGCGAACATATCATTCCCATTTTGGGCGCACGCCGATTGGAACAAATTAGAGATTGCTTAGCTTGCTTGCAAGTACACATTCCCGAAGAATACATGGCAGTATTAGACGAAGCAAGCCGGATAGAGCTGGGCTTCCCACACGACTTTCTACAACTACCCACCGTGAAAGACGCCATTTTTGCCGACACGAAGGACAAAATTATTTTCCGAAAATAAATCATCATGTTCCATACTACCGACCAGCGCTTTATGCAGGAAGCCCTCCGCTTAGCTGTTTTAGCTGCTGAACAAGGCGAGGTTCCCGTAGGAGCGGTGGTAGTATGGCAAAACCACATTATTGGCAAAGGCTACAACCAAACCGTAATGCTCAACGACCCCACTGCTCACGCTGAAATGATAGCTATCACCGCTGCCACACAACACTTAGGCGCGCGCTACCTCAACGAATGTACCCTGTACGTAACCTTAGAACCTTGCCCTATGTGTGCTGGGGCGTGCTACTGGGCAATGCTAGGGCGCGTAGTATATGCCGCCTCCGATGAAAAAAATGGCTTCTCGCGCTTGCAAGTTTCTGCCAGTAACATATTTCACCCCAAAACTATTGTACATCAGGGTTTATTCGCCTCCGAAGCCGCTGCTCTGCTGAAACAATTCTTTCAAAAGCTACGAAGCTAAATTAACAGCTTTGCAACTTGTTGGTATTATGGTTGCCACAACAGCAATAAATTGCAAGCTTAGGGAATTTACTTATCTTTGCCGGATTTGTCATTAAAATCAAATTCGCCGTGGTAGATTTATTCGAGAAACTCAAGACCAACCGAGGTCCCTTAGGGCAACATTCGCAAATAGCGCATGGTTATTTTGCTTTCCCCAAGTTAGAAGGCGAGATAGGTCCTCACATGATGTTTAGAGGTAAGAAGATGCTCAACTGGAGCTTGAACAACTACTTAGGGCTTGCCAATCACCCTGAAATTCGCAAAGTCGATACCGAAGCTACTCGCCAATACGGTTTGGCATACCCAATGGGCGCCCGCATGATGTCGGGTAACTCTACTATCATGGAGCAATTTGAAGCCCAACTCGCCGAGTTTGTGGGCAAAGAAGACGCTATGGTACTCAACTATGGCTATCAAGGCATCATGTCGGTGATTGATGCATTGCTGAGCCGCCACGATGTAGTTGTATATGATTCGGAATGCCATGCCTGCATCATAGATGGCTTGCGCCTACACATGGGCAAGCGCTTCATGTTCCCTCATAACGACATAGAAAATTGTGAAAAACAATTGCAGCGCGCCACCCGACTCGCTAAAGAAACAGGTGGAGCTATTTTGGTGATTACCGAAGGCGTTTTTGGCATGCTGGGCGACTTAGGTAAGCTCGACCAAATCGTTGCTTTGAAGAAAAAATATCAGTTCCGCCTGCTGGTAGATGATGCACACGGCTTCGGTACCATGGGTAAAACCGGTGCCGGCACCCCCGAGCACTTTGGCGTAATGGACCAAGTAGATTTGTATTTTTCAACCTTCGCTAAATCGATGGCAAGCATTGGCGGATTTGTTGCCGGTCCTGAAAATGTGATTGAATACTTGCGCTACAACTGTCGCTCACAAATTTTCGCCAAAACTTTGCCTATGCCCATCGTAGTAGGCAACATGAAACGATTGGAAATGCTGCGCACCATACCCGAGTTGAAAGATAAACTCTGGGAAATTGTGCATGCTCTTCAAAGCGGCTTGAAAGCAAAAGGCTTCAAAATAGGTGCTTGCGAGTCGCCAGTAACGCCTGTTTTCCTCAGCGGAGGAACTAATGAGGCAGCCAACTTAATCATAGACCTGCGCGAAAACTATCACATTTTCTGCTCCATTGTCATCTACCCAGTGGTGCCCAAAGATGTCATCATGTTGCGGCTTATTCCTACTGCTGCACACACCCTTGAAGATGTGAACCGCACCATTGACGCATTTGAAAAAATATCCGACAAACTGCGGAGTGGCGTTTACGCACAAAGTCAAATTGCAACAGTAGCGCAATAAATAAGATGCATTTTAGTTTTGCCCGATAGCCCCAGACCTATCGGGCTTTTCTATTTTCCAGCATGCAAGGGATGCGATAAAACATTTGAACAATTCAACTTCCAACCGCTGTTATAGGTTGGCTATTGCACGCAAGGATAGGAGATGACCTGTTCGGCCGCCGTTGTTCGTATCCTTGCAACCAATATTGCTTTGAAAAGGCAAAATAAAAACCAGCTTTTTCAGCCAATACTTGTGTTCTTTCATCTGTAAAAGATTGACTATCAAGCTAACTATAAACAACTCGCGTTCTCATAACAAAATTTGCTTACTTTTGATGCATACAAGACAACGCGAAATATGAAAAAACTACTGTTGAAAAGCACCTTGCTGCTTCTGGGCAGTTGGTGTGTTGTTGCTCATTTGCTGGCTCAAACCGACATTAAGTATCAAACGCCGCCGCAACCTATTGCCGACTTGGCTAATGCACCTTCCACTCCTGCCGTAAGCATAGATAGCAAAGGAGAATGGATGGTTTTTCTTCTACAACAAGAACTGCCCAGCATTGCAGAACTGGCTCAACCCGAATTGCGATTAGCCGGCTTGCGCATCAACCCTAATACCAACGGACCCAGTCGCGTAGGCTACACAGTGGGCATTAAGCTACGCAAGCTGATGGGAAAAGAAGAAATAGAAATAAAGGGAATGCCTGCTAATCCGCTGATTTCCAACGTATCGTGGTCGCCCGATGAAAAGAAAATCGCCTTTACACACACTACTGACAAACACATTGAATTGTGGGTAATAGACGTTGCCACTGCTACTGCTAAGCGCGTAGGAGATTTTGCACTCAATGCTGTACTGGGCAATCCCTTCGAGTGGATAAGCGACAGCAACCGGTTACTGTGTACCATTGTGCCCCCCAACCGGGGTAATGCACCCACTCCCGACCATGTACCACAAGGTCCGGTAGTGCAGGAAAACGTAGGTAAGCGCGCTCCGGCACGTACTTACCAAGACTTGCTCAAATCGCCTTCCGACGAGAAAATATTTGAGTATTACGCTACTTCACAAGCCATTATTACCGACCTAAATGGCAAATGGACACCCATCGGAGAAGCAGGCATGATAGCCGATGCCTCTGCCTCTCCTGACGGACGTTTTGTGATGATGCAAATTGTTCACCGTCCTTTCTCCTACCTGGTGCCTGTTAACAACTTTCCCTATTTAGTTGCCATATACGATGCTGCAACAGGCAAACAACTCAAAATTTTAACAGACCGCCCCTTGGCAGAAAATCTTCCTACTGGCTTTGATGCGGTTCCTGCAGGACCTCGTCGTCATAGTTGGCGCGCCGATGCACCTGCTACCGTCATATGGGTAGAAGCCCAAGACGAAGGCGACCCCAAAAAAGAAGTGCCCATCCGCGACCGCGTATTTTCCCTGCCTGCCCCTTTTGAAGGGCAACCCAAAGAAATTCTGGCAACCAAATTCCGCTTTACCAACATTACTTGGGGCAACGAAAAGATAGCTTTCGCCCGCGAACGCTGGTGGGCAACACGCAAAGAACTAGTGCACCTCATTCACCCCGAAGGACAAACTCCCCCCGTAGTACTATTTGACCGCTCCTATGAAGACACCTACACTGACCCGGGCACACCACGCACCAAACGCAATGCCTTTGGGCGCAATGTGTTAGACATACAAAAAGACAATACCCTCTTCTTTTTTGGAGCAGGCGCTTCCCCCGAAGGCGACCGCCCATTTGTAGATTGGTGGAACTTGACTACTAAGAAAGCTACTCGCTTGTGGCGTTCAGAAGCACCTTACTACGAACGACCTGTTGATATTATTAACAATGAAAAGCAATTGCTTATCACTATTCGCGAATCAGTTACGGAAAATCCTAACTATTTTCTACGCGACCTGAAAAAGAAACAAATTACCCAACTGACCTTTTTCCCCAATCCATATGCAGGACTGAAAGGAGTTACCAAACAACTTATCAAGTACAAACGCGCCGATGGCGTGGACATGAGCGCCGACTTATACCTGCCTGCCGGTTATAAAAAAGAAGATGGACCCCTGCCTTCGTTCGTATGGGCTTATCCGCGCGAGTATAAAAGTGCAGCAGCAGCAGGGCAAGTAAGTGGCTCGCCGTATCGCTTTACGCGCCTCTCTTGGGGCTCGCCTATTTTTTGGGTAACGCGAGGCTATGCGGTGTTCGATAACGCGGCTATGCCCATTGTAGGTGAAGGCGATAAACAACCCAACGACTCTTTTGTACAACAATTAGAACTCAACGCACGTGCATTAATAGAGGAAGGAACCCGCTTAGGCGTGATGGATAAAAATAGAGTTGCTGTTGGGGGACACTCTTATGGCGCCTTCATGACCGCCAACTTGCTAGCCCATACCGACTATTTCCGAGCAGGTATCGCCCGAAGCGGTGCCTACAACCGCACACTTACGCCATTCGGATTTCAAAGCGAAGAGCGCACCTTCTGGGAGGCTCCCGAAGTGTATAACCAAATGTCGCCTTTTATGTATGCCGATAAAATCAAAGAGCCTCTCTTGCTTATTCATGGCGAGGCAGACAACAACTCTGGCACCTTCCCTATTCAAAGCGAACGGTTTTACAATGCTTTAAAAGGACACGGCGCAACCGTGCGATTTGTATTGCTGCCTCATGAAAGCCATGGCTACCGCGCCAAAGAGTCAGTGATGCACATGCTTTGGGAAATGGACCAATGGTTGGAAAAATACGTGAAAAACGCCACCAGTAACTAATCAGTGGAGCAACACCTGCTTAGCCAGCAAAACCCGACAGATTTTCACAATCTGTCGGGTTTTATTATGATAAAAGTGCAATTTATGTTTTTTTAATCTTTAAGCGGCTGACTATCAAGATTATTGTAAGTAGTTGTTTAGGTTTCTGTAAGGTCAATTTTGCCAAATTCATGTTCATCTATGCAGGCAAATTCGCCCTTGTTCGTATCCTCGCCCCTTACCGCATATGAAGAGGCTGCAACAGCGAAAAAATTTTGGAGTGTAGAGGGAAGAAAATTTTGCCATTCGAAATCCTCAATCCAAACTTCCGTAGCAAGGCTGTTTTTCAGCTACAAAATCCTGTCAATCCTGCCTGCCCAAATCATTTAGGTTTTAATGTTTCCCTCTGTAAAACCCAAACCTGTTCTAAGCCATTCGCACTAATATTGCGCAAATCCAACAACAGAAACCCACAGTGAATAGGCATTTGAAAATACCTAAAAGGCTGTTTTGTCACTCAATAAACAAATAGTCGTAGTGCACCAGTGGTTTTTGTCCTTTTTTGCCAATGCGTTCTTTTGCTTTCTCAGCACCGTATTGAGCAACGCCCACGCCAATAAGCTCGCCCTGTGGATTGTAGATTTGCACCAAATCGCCTTTTTCAAATTGTCCTTCTATGTGGGTAACACCTACGGGCAATAGACTAATTGCCCGTTCAGAGGTAATGGCATCTACCGCTCCCTGATTGAGAAACACCTTTCCTTTGGCAAAGTCGCGGCTGTGGGCAATGCGCTTTTTGATACCGGAAACCTTTTTGTGCGGCTTAAAATAAGTGCCTCGATGCAGATTTTGCAATAATACATCTGTGAGAATATGGGGGCGCTTCCCGTTGACAATGTGTACGCCAATACCCAACTGTGCCACTCTGCGCGCTATGTTAGTTTTAGTGAGCATTCCCCCGCGTCCGAATCCTGATTTTTCGGTGCTGATAAAGCGCGACAGGTTCATTTCGGCAGATACCTCCTCAATCAGCCGACTTTCGGGATGTTGCGGATGCCCTGTATAGATGCCCTCCACATTGCTCAAAATCAGCAAGGCATCTGCATCCATCATAGAGGCAACCAGCCCTGCCAATTCATCGTTGTCAGTAAACATTAATTCTGTTACCGATACCACATCATTCTCATTAATGATAGGCAGAATGTGATGTTGCAGCAGTCCAGAGAAGCAGTTTTTGATGTTAAAATAGTGATTGCGGTCGCGGAAATCGTCTTTGGTAACAAGCACTTGGGCAATAGTGATACCCTGTTGTTCAAAAAGGCGGTGATAAAGTTGCAAGAGTTGAATTTGCCCAACGGCTGCTAATACTTGCCGCCTTGTAACTTGGTCGGTGCCATCGGCGAGTTGCACGCGTCCTCGGGCAGAGGCTACAGCACCGGAAGAAACAAGCAACACTTGTAGCCCACAATTACGCAATGCTGCAATTTGTTCAACCAAATGTGCAATATGTGTTTCATCGGGCAAACCTTCTTCGGTTGCTAATACATTAGAGCCAATTTTAACGACCACTCTGGAATATTTCATAAGAGGTGCCAATATGCAACCGCAAAATAAGCATACATCGAACACAATGGATGCTCATTGTTGGCAGAGAGATTTTTATTGACTAATCAAAGCACATCAGTTTGCTGCTCATAATTTGCAGCTTTATTTTCCAACTGTAAAGTTGCCTCTACACTTGTCTTGTGAGCTTGCCCATTGCTAACCTGCCCAAAGTAGGCTGCATGTAAATTGAGTAGTGGGGAGCGTTTATGCCGTTGCACGCCGCCCTTGCACACCGCCGTTGTTTTATGTCTGCACAATCAACCCTGTTGCCAGTAGTAGGTGCTACAATCTGGCAAGGTTGTTTTTCAGTTACTCAATGCTTAAACCCTGTAAATCTTGCCATTTTGTCTAAATTATGTTAGGTTTTTATCCATCATGTTTGCCGATGCAAAACCTAAACATGCTCTAAACTTATCAGGTCTTAGGCATTGCTCCCGACCAAATCCAGTTCAATTTATCCCAATACTTACTAAAAAAATAAACCCGACTATCTATGCTGATAATCGGGTTTGATAGTATGCAGTGGAGTTGGCGGGATTCGAACCCGCGTCCAGAACATGGCTTTGTCAAGCTTTCTACATGCTTAGTTTCCTTTGATTGTCGGGCTGAGCCAGGCGGGAAACACGCCGAAACTCAACCTTAGTTGTTGCTATCTCGCTTGTGCTTAACAACGTCACACAAGCCAGCGCCGCATTGCGATGTTCCGATTGGTAGCCGGCAGCGCAGGGGCTACCCGGAACACAGGTGCCTAATCCTCCGGATTAAGCAGCCAGAGCGAAGTTATTTTCGCCAGTTATTGTTCGGAAGGTTTTATTTACGGGAAATACCTCCAACTCCCGGCATGCTTACTTGCAAACACTCATGCTGTCAAAACCAGTCAACCCCAATAAAACAATGAACACTTTGTCTATAAGACCACAAAATTAGCAAAAAAGTTGCATAAGGTGCGAAATTTATGAAACAGGTCGTAAGCTTACTACTACTACTGCCGCCCCAAAGGTTAGTTGGAAACGCAGCAAGTCTTTGCTGATGTCTATAATTTTCCAGACTTCTACTTCGTTGCCGTAGTCAAAAATAAGGTCTGTGCCTGTACTGTTGAATCGCCAGGTACCTTCTATGGTTTGTGGGTCGGAGGCGGCGCATTTGGTAGGTCCTTCATCGCGCACAAATTTGTTGGCTTTGAAAAAGATATTCAAATTGTCGCGCACGCATGGCGGAACGCCTGCTGGAAAGGGTTGTCCGTTGAGCGTAACGTCGGTGATGCGCCAGCGCTTACCACCAGGACCTGCCAACAAGCCGCTGTTATTTTTACTGATTACAGTAAACTCCGTATTTACGTAAAATGAACCAATAGATTTGACATTGGTGCGAAACTTTCCTTCCCAATTGTTAAGGCTGTCAGCAACCGCATTGATGTAATACTCGCCTGCTTCTAAGCCCACAAAACGAACCACACCGTTTTCGGCTGTTTGTTTCGGTGGCTTTACGGGGTTAGTTTCATTGAGCCAGTCTTCGCGGGTGCGGTAAATCGCCACGTCGGCACGAGGAACGCCGTCGCCAAATCCGTTTAGCACGTACAGTTCCAAAACAGCATTAGGTTGCCCCTCGCCGCATCCACCCACTGCTAACATCACCAGCGGCATAAAAAATTGCAGCTTGCGGTGCCACAACTGCAACCATTTCCAAGTGCAAACAGTATCGGTTTTAAATTTTGCCATGAGCAAAAATAACGATTCACCTTTATTTTGGTATATTTATAGGAATACACAAGTTGCCATCTTTGCAAACATCCTTTATAAGGATGTTGACTATCAACAAATTGGCTTACTTCTATTGATTATTCTCATGGCAGCAAAGGCAATGTAACAACCCGCTGGTTTACCTATCAGGTTTTTTCAAAAAATGACTGACAAATGAAACACATAAACTCAACAAACATGCGCTTTTGTACCTTGTGGCTTCTGTGCTATATGCTGACCTATGCTGCAAGAGCCACACATATTGTAGGCGGCGAGTTTCAGATGACCCACGTAGGTGGGAACTCCTACCGCATTACACTCAACGTTTATTTTGATGCAGTAAATGGCAATCCTGCGGCTATTGACCGACCTACGGTGCGTATTGGCGCATTTTCCAAAACCAATAACCGCCTGATTCAGGTGTTTGAATTGCCGTTGGTAGAGGAACGCCCCGTAAACTACACGGTTCCGGCTTGTGCAGTTGGGCAAATTGTAACAAGGCGCATTACCTACATGGCAACAGTAGTTCTCAATCCCAATATGTACACCGAAGAGGGCGGATACTACCTAAGCTGGGAACGCTGCTGTCGCAACAATGTGATTGACAATATCATAGCGCCCGGTGCATCGGGGCAGACTTTCTACATGGAATTTCCGCCACTCATTCGCAACGGAGCACGGTTCATCAATTCATCCCCTAACCTGACCTTGCCTGTTAGTGACTACGCCTGTGCCGGGCAGCCTTTCACGTTTAATTACGGTGCCACAGACCCCGACGGCGACCGCTTAGTATATGAACTTCGCACGCCCATTAACGGCACGAGCACGCAGGCAAATCCTGCTCCCAATCCACCCAATCCGGGACCGTATCCGCTTGTGCGCTTCGTGCCGGGCATCGGGGTAAACAACATGATTCCGGGCACGCCTCCTCTGCAAATTAACAGTGCAGGCGTACTCACCGTAACTCCGCAAACGGCAGGCTTGTACGTATTTGCTATTGCCATTTCCGAGTTTAGGGGTGGAGTAAAAATTGGCGAGACGGTTCGCGAGTACCAGTTGTATGTTCTGAATTGCCCTCGCAGCCGCCCGCCGGTAGCTGAGGTGGACAATCCCGCCCGCCCAGGTACATTTTTGACTGCACGCGATACGATTCGGTTCGGAGCGGATGATACCAACCGATGCGGTACGCTGGTACTTTCTGACCAAGACCCCAACACCATTCTAACCATCAGTGCGGTACCGATTAATTTTACAGATGCTGCTGGTTTTACTTTCCCGGGTCGTGTGTCTTTGCCAAACGGAGGTACAGTGCGCCAGCAGTTTTGTGTACCGGAGTGCCCGCAGCGCTTTGATGCCAACGGCAGACCGCTGCCCTACACGTTTGATTTCATTGTAACTGATAACAGTTGTCCGCTGCCGCAATCCGATACAGTGCGGGTGAACGTATTGGTGGAAGTAGCACCGAACACTCCTCCGCAGTTAGTAGCAAACCTCGCCCGCTACGACAGCATCCGACGCGAATATACCGTTGAGGTAGAAGTTGGTCAAAGTCTGAACTTCACTCTGACGGCAACTGACCGCGAAAACAACACGCTACGCCAATTGATGGAAGGCATAGGTTTCAATCCTGCGGCTTTGGGAATGAGCCTGAGCGGTACATTAAGCGGTACGCCTCCACTGCGCAACACCTTTCAATGGACACCCCGTTGCGATTTGCTTGCGCCCAATGAAGCACAACGAGAATATGTCCTTCGCTTCACTACAACCGACCAGCCACGTTGCCAACAACCCCGAAGCGTACAAACTACTGTTCGCATTATTCTGAAAAACAAGCAGGTGCCCAATCAGAAACCGGTGCCCACGGTGGGCAACCTGCGCTTTGACCCTGTAACAAGGGTATTTTACGATACTGCTTTTGTTGGCAGCCCGATTAGTTTCCCTGTTAGGGGAACAGATGCCGACCGCGACAGTATTCGCCTGAGTGCCAGAGGGGTTGGTTTTGACTTAGCAGCCGTTCGCGCTCAGTTTCCAACGCTGGCGGGCTTGCCGCCGTTAAACGGCACTTTCCAATGGACGCCGCCCTGCGAGTTGGTAGCAAATTTGCGCCCGGGCGAACATCGCGCATTTGATTTTGAGTTTCGCGTACAGGATTTCCAGACTTGTCCGCCTGCTACTTCCGACTCGCTGGTGCGGGTGCGCCTGTTTGTAAAAACTCGCCCCAATCTGCCCCCTGTGGTGCGTCCTAACCTGCCCTTTGATGCCCGCACGCGAACCTATTTTGATTCGGTTGTAGTGGGAGGAACCTTTCATTTCACTGTGCAGGGAACCGACAACGAACGCGACAGCGTGCTGATGCGCTTGCAAGGCATCAACCTTAATCCACAGGCACTGGGCATGGCATTCCCCGATGTGCGTGGCAGAGCACCCGTTACAGGTACTTTCCGCTGGGCAACTAACTGCTCCTTATTAGCAGACAGCACCCGCGCACAAGATTTCTTTGTAAATTTTCTCATTAATGATTTTGATGAATGTGGGCGTCCTAAATTTGATACGGCACGTGTGCGGCTGCGCATACTGCCCAACTCTACTCCCAACAGGCGACCGATGACAAGTGCCGAGTTGCCATTGCGGACAGGATTTACCAAATTCTATGTGGATACCGTAGAGCTTGGAAGACCCTACACGGCAAACATTCTGGCAGACGATGCCGACCGCGACAGCTTATTGTTGTATGTGTTGCCGCAAGGGTTCAATTTGGCAAGTGTAGGTATGCAATTTGCGAACCGCAGCGGAAGACCGATTTTGCGCTCAACGCTCACATGGAATCCGGATTGCAGTTTACTGCCCGATTTGGCAAGAGGCGTATTCAGTCGCACATTTGACATGGATTTCGTTACCCGCGATTTCAGAAACTGCCAACCCTTCGCCGCCGATACTATCCGCGTCCGCTTGGTATTGCTCTACCGTCAGCAAAACAACCGTGCGCCTGTAATTACGGCAACCGACCTGACACAGACTTCGGCGAAGAGCTATTTTCGCGAGGTGCGGGCAGGTGAACAGGTGCGATTCAACATTCGCGCTACCGATGCGGATAACGATACGCTAACGCTTACAGGCACGCCGATTGGCTTTACTTTGGCAGCAGCAGGCATCTCACTTACGCCTAATCCGGTAACAGGGCGCGGAACCGTGCAAAGCACTTTCTCGTGGCAACCTCCTTGCAACTTGCTGACCAACAACGAACCCCGCGATTTTCAGTTGGTTTTCGCAGCCTCCGACCGTCGGCTTTGCAACTTAAACCGTTCCGATACCATTCGCATTACATTGCGATTGCTGCCCGTGCCCAACCCCAATCCGCCGACCATTAGCGCCAATTTGACGCCAGTGCCGCAAACTCGCCGCTACCTCATCAACATTCAGCCCGGTCAGCCTGTTGTGTTTAACGTGCGCGGCGACGATGCCGACCGCGACTTCATTACCATATCGGCTGAACCTCAGGGATTTGCACTAACCGACTTCGGGATGAATTTTCAAAACAGAGAAGGAGTTGCACCGTTGGATGCACCTTTCAACTGGCTGCCCGACTGCAATATGCTCAACCGGCGCAGAGAGTTTGATATTCGCTTTGCCGTGCGCGATAAAAATGATTGCGGACTGAGCCGTACCGATACAATTTTGGTGCAAATGCGCTACGCTGCCGAGTTTGACCTGCGCAATTTTCAGCCTGCCAACGTGTTCACTCCCAACGGCGACGGCATTAACGATACCTTCCGTATTCCGAACTGGCCCCCTGAAAATTGTCAAAATGCATTTGTCAAAATTGAAATTTACAATCGCTGGGGCAGGCTTGTTTTTCGGAGCGACCGCAAAGATTTTGAATGGGACGGCAACGGATTTCCCTCAGGGGTCTATTATTACACCATTTCTTTCACCAACAGTAATTTTAAGGGCACCGTAACAAAAGTAGATGAAATGTAGCATCGCCTCCGTACTTTTGCTCATGAGGCTTGTTTATTTTTTTATCGGAATAAATTTGGCGCTTGCATGGCATCAAACCGTTTTTGCACAGGTTTTGCGCACCCGCGCCGATAGCCTAGAATATTTCATCTGGCAGGCAGCATGGGAGCAACGGCAGGCGACAGAACGAACTCTGACTTTGCTCCAAAACAAAAATAACCTGCTGCCTTTCAAGGAGTTGGACAACTTCCGTTTTGCTGCTGTATCTATCAGCGACGGACCCATGCTGCCCGATTTTGGCAACACGCTGCAACTGTATGCCCCCGTTAAACTTTTCTCGGCGCGTCGGAACCTGACAAGGCAGATAGCCGACGATTTACTGACAAAAATGCAGCCCTATAATGTTGTCATCATCAGCTTGCATGGCAAGCCAGACTTGTTGCAACAGATGCGCACCATTGAGTCGGAAGTAGCCTATCTTATCAATCAGTTAGACCGTAGAACAAAAATTGTGTTGGCTGTATTTGGAAGCCCGATTCAATTGTTGCAGATAGACCGGTTAGACCGCATAGAGGCAGTAGCCCTTACCTACGACGATACCCAAGATGCCCAAGAACTGATGGCGCAAGCAATTTTTGGTGCAATCGGTTTTCAAGGTAAGTTGCCATTCCATTTACCTCCTTTATTTGAGAAAGATGCGGGAATAATGACCCAGCCATTGGGCAGGATGAAATTTACTTGGGCGGAAGAACTGGGGCTTACCCGATTGCAGCTACGCCCCGCCGATTCCATTGCCCGAATGGCAATAGAAAAACAGGCAGCACCCGGTTGCGTAGTGTTGGCAGCCAAAGACGGCAAAGTTTTTTACTACAAAGCCTTTGGTTTTCAAACCTATGACTCGCTGCTGCCCGTTCAGAAAAACCAAGTGTTCGACCTTGCCTCTATCACCAAAATCAGCACTTCGATAGCAGCACTGATGAAATTGTATGATGATAAAAAAATAGACATAGACAAGCCTTTGGCACGTTATGAGAAGTCTTGGGCAAAAACCAATAAAAAAAGTTTGACCTTAAAAGAAATCCTTACTCATCATGCAGGTTTAAAGGCATGGATTCCGTTTTGGCAAAATGCTCGCCAAGCCGATGGCGCACTTCGCCCTGACGTTTTCAGTAAAGACTCCACTCGGGTTTATTCACTGAAAGTTGCCGATAAGCTCTACATCAACCATCATTATTTGGATAGCATCTTTCAGCAAATCCGAAATTCGCCATTAGGCAAACGCGGTGAATATGTGTACAGCGACCTTTCCTATTACTACTATCCACGAATAGTGCGACGACTCGCCGGAAAAAATTTTGATGATTTTTTGGATGAAAACTTTTATGCACCTTTGGGTGCTTCTACCCTAACCTTCAATCCATTAAATAAGGGCATCCCCTTGCGCAACATTGTGCCTACCGAGTTAGATACAGCCTTTCGCAAGCAACTGTTGCACGGCACAGTACACGACGAGGGCGCTGCTATGATGGGAGGCATTTCCGGTCATGCAGGGCTTTTCGGCAATGCAGCAGACCTCGCCAAACTGATGCAAATGTATCTGAACGGAGGGCTCTACGCTGGCAAACAATACTTAAAGCCAGAAACGATAGCATATTTTACTCGCTGCCACTCTTGTAATGGTAAAGACCCTGCCAAAACAAACCCAAGAGGTATCGGGTTTGACAAACCTCGCAGTAACAATACGGCACCTTCCGCTTCTGCAGAAAGTTTTGGGCATTCAGGGTTTACCGGCACTTTTACATGGGCAGACCCTGCCAACGGTTTGCTATACATTTTTCTTTCCAATCGAGTTTATCCTACGCGCCAAAACAACCGGCTTTCTGAGTTGAGCATTCGCAGCAACATGTTGGAGTCATTTTACCAGTTGTTCAAACGCAATTGAGTAAGCCCAATTTCGTTTATTTGGCTTACATTTGCTGCAATTTTGAGGCAGCTTTAACGCGCGGCATTGCATTTCTTTACGGAATCATGAATGCCCTTGCCAATTGTCGTATGAAGCAACAAACTGATAGTGAGGAACATTGGACGGAAATCATTCGTCCGGAAACACCTTGGTGGGATTTAAAACTCAAAGAACTGTATCGCTACCGCGATTTGGTGCGCATTTTTGTATGGCGCGATTTTGTGGCAGCCTACAAGCAAACCCTGCTAGGTCCTTTGTGGCATTTTATTAACCCATTTGCCAGTACCATTATCAACACCATTGTGTTCGGGGCTATTGCACAGATTCCGATGGAAGGCATTCCTCCGTTTTTATTCCAATTTACCAGCACCATGATTTGGAGTTATTTCGTGCGCTGCTTCGGTGCTGCCCAAAACACCTTTTTGAGCAATTCTCACATTTTCAGCAAGGTATATTTCCCACGTTTGGCAGTGCCTGTGTCAGGTGCTATTTCTGCTCTTT
Source organism: Bernardetiaceae bacterium (assembly GCA_025056255.1). GTDB lineage: Bacteria > Bacteroidota > Bacteroidia > Cytophagales > Thermoflexibacteraceae > Rhodoflexus. Next base: position 50,735 of record JANWVT010000015.1, read on the forward strand.
TGCAGTTTGGCATTTTGTTCATTTTTTACCTGTTGTGCATTGGTTGGTACAACTGGCGCGGTGAGGCAGTAGGAGTAGATTGGCGCATGTTGCCCTTTTTTCCTGTAACGATGCTTGGTTTGGCATTGTCGGGCATGGGGTTAGGAGCCATTGTAGCTGCACTCACAACCAAATATCGCGACCTGAACTTGTTTGTGGGGTATGGTTTGTCGTTGCTGATGTACAGTTCTGCCGTAGTTTATCCTTTGTCTGCCCTACCGGACTACATCAAACAATATGCGTGGCTCAATCCATTGATAGCACTTATGGAACTTGGGCGCAGTGGCTTATTGGGAACAGGTGTTCCTGCAATTGAAAGTGTACTGCTAAGTGTTGTAATTTCTGTGTTGATATTTTTGATAGGTCTGATTATGTTCAATCGCGCCGAGCGCACCTTTATTGATACGGTATGAGTTGGCAAGTGCGCTTTTACACGCCGCAAGATGCTGATGTATGGAACGATTTTGCTGCCAATTGTAAAAATGCAACTTTTATGCACTCTCGCCGCTTCATGGACTACCACATGGAGCGCTTTACAGATGCTTCCTTGCTGATTTTTTATCAAGATAAGTTATTTGCCTTGTTGCCCGCCAACAGTGAGGGAGACATTATTGTATCGCATCGGGGGCTCAGCTACGGCGGTTTGTTGCTAAATGCTGCTGCCAAAGTAAAGTTAGTGGGAGCATGCTGGCAGCATATCGTTTGTTTTCTTACGGAAAATGGCTACCGAGAACTTCTATACAAGGCAGTACCTTCTTTTTATCACCAAGCACCAGCTTTTGAAGACCTTTTTTGGCTGCGTTGGCACTACAAGGCAGTGCAAATACAAACCGACATGGGGGCAGTGATTGACCTGTCTGCTCCGCTGCTTTTTTCTAACCGAAAAAAGCGCAATATCGCTAAGGCTCATCGCAACAGGCTCTACATCCGAGATGATACCACAAACTTGCCCTTATATTGGACAAAAATTTTGACTCCCAATTTGCAAACGCGACATGGTGTTAATCCTGTTCACCATTTAGCCGAAATGGAGCTGTTGATGAGTCGATTCCCTGCTAACATTCAATTCTATGGCGTCTATCAAGCCGATGATTTAATTGCCGGAACAGTTTTATTCATTACCCAATCGGCTGTTCATGCACAATACATTGCTGCCAATACTCGAGGAAAAGAACTGGGTGCTTTGGATTTGTTGTTCAGCCACTTGTTAGAAAAATTTCGGGCAAGTCATCGCTATTTCAGCTTTGGCATTTCTACCTACAACAAAGGGCAAGCCCTCAACGAAGGGCTTGCCCAATGGAAGGAAGAATTTGGCGCTCGCACGTGGTTGCACGAAACGCTATTATTACAATTGTCCGAGTCTTGAAATCAAATCAGCGGTACGTGCAGAGTAGCCTGCTTCGTTGTCATACCAGCCTACTACTTTCACCAGTGCACCATTGGCGGCGGTGAGTTCTGCATCGAAAATACAAGAGTGCGTATTGCCAATAATATCAGCAGAAACAACAGGGTCTTCACAATACTGTAAAATTCCCTTTAATGCGCCATCAGCAGCCGCTTTCATGGCTTGGTTGATTTCTTTTACGGTAACTTCTTTTTTCAGAATCACTGTTAAGTCTGTTAATGAGCCATCTGGAACAGGCACGCGCACTGCTGAGCCATCTAATTTCCCTTTCAGATGAGGCAGCACCAGCCCTACGGCTTTAGCAGCACCAGTAGAGGTAGGCACAATAGACAAAGCAGCTGCACGTGCACGGCGCAAGTCTTTGTGAGGACCGTCTTGCAAATTTTGGTCTTGTGTGTAGGCGTGAACAGTTGTCATGTAGCCCTTTTCAATACCGAAGTTATCGTCCAACACTTTTGCCATAGGGGCAAGGCAGTTGGTTGTACAAGAGGCATTCGAGATAATTTTATCATCGGCAGTCAGTTTGTCATCATTTACGCCCAATACAATGGTTTTGATGTCGTCTCCTTTGGCAGGCGCAGAAATAACTACGCGCTTAGCTCCGGCAGCTAAGTGCTTGCTTGAACCTGTACTATCTACAAAGCGACCTGTTGACTCTAACACAACATCAATAGTATGCGAAGCCCATGGCAAATTAGCTGGGTCTTTTTCGGCAGTAATTCGGATAGACTGACCATTTACGACAATGGCATTGTCAGCAGTAGTAACTGTACCGTTGAATTTGCCATGGATGGAATCATATTTCAATAAATGAGCCAGTGTAGCAGCATCGGTCAAATCGTTAATGGCTACCACTTCTACGTTTGCTTTTTCCAGCAGATACTTGAACGTTAGGCGACCAATACGTCCAAAGCCATTGATGGCAACTTTGATTTTTCCCATAATCCGGTTTGTCAGTGTAAAATAGGTTTAACGCCTACAAATTTAAGCATCTGAGGCAGATTTAGAAGAATTCTGAACCCTAATTCATCTTTCTGGTAATCAGAGACGCATAACGTTTGTAAAAAATCTAACAAGAACCACTTGCATTTTAAAATCAGGATTTGCATTTTTGCACCAGAATTGATTAGAGGGATGGCTGAGCGGTCGAAAGCGGCGGTCTTGAAAACCGTTGTGGGGCAACCCACCGGGGGTTCGAATCCCTCTCCCTCTGCCAAGTGCCTCAGAATAGCTTCTGAGGCACTCTTTTTATGCTTTCTCTTTTCTCAGATTATCTGCTAAAAAATAAGACAAGCATGCAGCCACGCATCCGAAAAATCCAATTTGCACCTTGCCGCTGCTTACTATTGACCAGCTAAATCATAACAAATGTTTTCGTTGAAAAGTGAAAACAAAGCCATAATTTGTAGGCTTACTCTTCACTTTTTGTTTGTGTTTTTCCACTGGTCAGCAGTTGATTGCCGAGTTGGGTTTTTACATTTTCGTTAAACTAATAAGAAAACTATACCGCCTACTCTAAATTGCTCATGGGAGCGCCCCACTTAGCTGTTTGGTTTAATTATCTTTGCCCAAAAAACATCGGATATGTTCTCAGCAGAGGCACAAAATCAGTTTTTTGAGTCGGTACTGTTTGAAGCAACAGGCTGGGAGCATCAGATTGTAGACATGCAATTTTTACACGGTGGCTGCATCAACAACGCTGTAAAACTACACACCAATCATGATAAATATTTTTTAAAATTCAATGAGTCAGCATCGGCGTATGATATGTTTGAAGCAGAAATGCGCGGGCTGCAACTACTTGCTGAAACAGGAGCACTTACAACGCCCCGCGTAATTCATGCCGGCAAACAACAGGGTCGCTCATATCTTTTATTGGAATTTTTTGAACCTACCCTACCACAAAGCAATTACTGGGAACAACTTGGGCACGGAATTGCTCATTTACACCGCCACCGGCAGCAACAATTTGGACTGGCTTTTAATAACTACATTGGTAGCTTGCCCCAAAACAATGAGTGGATGAGCGACGGCATCGAATTTTTTATTGAGAAGCGCTTGCGTGTACAAGCCGGCTTGGCTTATTACAATAATTTGATTGATGCTTCGTTATTAAAGCAGTTAGATGATTTGTACTACAAGCTACCCAATTTGATACCCAACACATCGGCTTCTTTGTTACATGGCGACTTGTGGGGCGGCAACATTATTACGGGGCATCGGGGTGAGCCTTGCTTGATAGACCCAGCGGTCTATTTTGGCTTCCGCGAAGCAGAAATTGCTTATACGCAACTCTTCGGCGGGTTTGAACAGCGCTTCTACGATGCCTACCGAGAAGTGATGCCTTTGGAAAGTGGTTTTCGCGAGCGGGTACCCCTCTACAACCTCTACCCCTTGTTGGTACACTTAAATTTGTTTGGAGAAAGTTATCTGAGTGGCATCCGACAGACGCTCCGACGTTTTTTAGACTGATTTACACGCAAGTAGAGGAAGCAAAAGGTATTGGGAGCAGGCATCATACAATCATCGGCAAATGCAACTTTACCGGCTGCTTAGCATGCCTTCAAACCATGCTATTGAGTGTTGAACAGCATATTTTGAACGCTTACAATGGGACAACAATTGCAACGCTTCTATCGGGAAGCTACAGAACTGGGAGGCATTCCTGCCCGTACCAAACTTTCTATGCTCACCAAAATATCTTCCATAGAGGCAACTATTATGGAAGATAAGCCAGAAATTGTGTCATCTTTTGAAAAAGCCATGCAACTAATTCGCAAAGAATTTGCAAAGTCGCCAGAAGGACGCATGGCAGATGCTTTGCCGCCAAGCACTTCTACTACTGTACAGACAGATAACCGCAGAAATATCGGGCTGCTTAGCGATTTCTTTGCCCAAAGGGCGCTGTATTTGCGCAATACTGATTTGCTATTTTATCGCATGACTGAGTTGCTTGCCCAAACCATGAATGTAGAGCGTGCTGGCATATGGTTATTCACCGAAGACAAATCGGCTATTGTTTGCCGCGATTTGTTCACCAAGTCCAACTCACAGCATACAGCCGGTATGCGGCTTGAAGCCAAGATGTTTCCGCGCTACTTTGCCACTATCCGAACAGAGCGCACCTTAGCAGCCAACAATGCCCATGTGCATCCCGGCACGAGCGAGTTTAGTGAAATTTACCTCAAACCACTGGGAATCAACTCAATGATAGATGTTCCAATTTGGGTTAATGGCGAAATGGTAGGCGTGTTGTGCCATGAACACGTAGGAATGCCACGTATTTGGACTGCAGAAGAAGAGCAAACCGCATACTTGATGGCAAATGTTTTAGCTACCTTTATGGAGCTAAATCAATTCGCATGAGTTTCAGCAATCGAATCACCCAACTATTAGGCATTCGCTACCCTATCATCCAAGCGGGTATGGTATGGTGCAGTGGTTGGCGCTTAGCGTCAGCTGTTGCCAATGCAGGCGGATTAGGCATTATTGGGGCAGGTTCTATGTATCCAGGAGTGCTTCGGGAACACATCCGCAAGTGCAGAGCTGCTTTGCAGCCCGGTGCCAAGTTTGCAGTAAATGTGCCTTTACTCTATCCAGATATAGACCAGCACATGGCAATTATCAAAGAGGAAAAAGTGCCCATTGTATTTACCTCGGCAGGCAATCCGGCTACATGGACAGCCTATTTGAAAGAGGCGGGAATTTGCGTGGTGCATGTGGTTAGTAGTGTAAAGTTTGCGCGGAAAGCCGAACAAGCAGGAGTAGATGCAGTAGTAGCCGAAGGCTTTGAAGCCGGCGGTCACAATGGGCGCGAAGAAACCACTACAATGTGCTTGATTCCAATGGTGCGGCAAGCAGTTAGTCTTCCGCTAATTGCAGCAGGCGGCATTGCCACAGGCGCTGCTATGCTTGCAGCTTTTGCATTAGGCGCCGAAGGAGTACAAATAGGTACTCGCTTTGCTCTTTCCGAAGAGTCTTCGGCTCATCCTGCTTTTAAAGCAAGGGCGCTAGCGCTTCCAGAAGGTGGTACAGAACTAGTCCTCAAACAGTTAGCACCTGTCCGGCTCATTAAAAACGAATTTTACCAGCAAGTAAAACAAGCAGAATTGCAAGGAGCCAGCATAGAAGAATTGCGCAATTTGCTTGGTAGAGGACGTGCCAAAAAAGGCATTTTCGAAGGAGATATGGCAGAAGGAGAGTTGGAAATAGGACAAGTAGCTTCGTTAGTAACAAACATCTTACCAGCAGCCCAAATTGTAGAGCAAATTTGGCAAGAGTTCCAGCAAGAACTCGCTCGCCTTAGAGATTTGCCTGTGTAAACTTTTTTTACAGTGAATTTTCCTCGGATAAGTAATCAGTGTAATTGCCTCCATATAGTAGTGGTTTAGGTTTTTATAAGGTTCACCTTGCCAAACGCGTACTCATGAAGGTAAACTTGCCGTTGTTCGTGTCCTTACGGAGCACCCTGCCGCCAGTAAGGACGTACGTTATGGCATACCGGGGTGTTTTTTAGCTGTAAAAGCTAAACATACTCTAAAACATTCACCTGTTTTTCCCATTTTGATATTTGGCTTGCCATAAGTCATAAAACAGTTCCCTTCGTTCTACTACGTTCACTGCAAATTGATGCTACAATAACAGGATTGCCATGCTTCCAACTCAGAAGCACTCAAATAGAAGTTCATTCAGCGACAAGCAAAACGAATGTTGATTTTTTTGCAAAAAATAAGTCAAACAAAAACCTCACAAGATTTTATGAAAACTTTGTTTGACATAGCCAACATAGCTAATTATTTTTTTATGACTTTTTTCAGCAAGCGTGTTTTTCTTTCATCGAAGAGAGTGGCGTAATGTGGTGCATTGTAGTAGGGTGGAACAGAAAGTATTGCAGCCTCCTTTTTAAGATAAAATGAGTGTATGAGCCGATAAACTTCATCGGGAAAGTATTCTGCTGCATGCTGCTTCACTACTTGGACAATAGAATCTGCCCAGCGGATTTTTGGCGTGTAATAAATAGCTAACAGCGAGTCTTGCGATACAAAATAGCTAATTTGCGTTTGTGCAAAATTGTAAAAAGGCATCGCTAAGTATATAAGTAGTCCCAATAACAACCTCATACCACTGTAATAACTGCTCAATTTCCTTAAAGATCTTTGCATTTTCATTTCCATATTGAGAATGGGCAAACTTTCACCAGTGAACAAATTATTTCCTCCCGTTCAATTATATTGAGAGAAATGATGCAAAACAAAAAAATCAATTTGTTTTAGCCGCAAATATTTTTCAGATAGCTACCTTATATGCTGCTCGTGTTAATTTCCGCCTCCGGAGAAACAAACAAAGCAAATAAGCTATTTTCTGGCTTCTGCCAATGAGGCGGCAAACTCCTGATTGTCAGGTTTTAACCGAACGGCATTCTCAAAGGCTTGCAGCGCTTCTTGTTTTTTTCCTTCTTTGAGCAATACTAATCCCAAAGTATGATAAGCAGCCGCATTTTCAGGGTCTAATGCCAGCGATTTTCGGGCATCTTCCTGTGCTTTAACAAGCTCGCCGAGCTGGTAGCGAGCAATAGCGCGATTGTTGTAGGCGTAAGCAAAATTAGGCTCTAAACTAATGGCTTGGTCGAAGTCTTTGATAGCCTCTGCATATTTTTTCATCTGATTGAGCAAATAACCACGATTATTGAAAAAATCGGCTTGAGTATTGTCTAAACTAATGGCTTTGTTGTAGTCTTTCAGGGCATCTTCTAATTTGCCAAGTCCGCGCAGCGTACGTCCGCGCAGGTCGTAGGCATAAGCGTTGGCTGTATGTACTTCCAACACTTTGTTGAGGTCGGCGAGGGCTTCATCAAGTTTTCCTGTGGAGCGGTATAAGGCAGCACGGTCTAATAGGGCTTGAAAGTTATTAGGTTGTTGTGTTAATGCAGCGGTGTAGTCAGCAATGGCTGCGGAAAAGTTGCGGTCGGAGCGATGGGCTTTGGCACGCAACAGCAGTATATTTGTTGCTTTGGGCTGAAGGCTCAGCATTTTATTGTAATCTTTAATAGCTTCTTTAAATTGTCCTGTTGCTACCAAAATAGCAGCCCTTGCTTGCAAAGCAGAGAGGTCGTTAGGGGCAAGTTGGAGGTAAGAGGAGTAGTCGGGAAGCGCTTCGGCAGGTCCTTTGGTATTAGCTTTCAGCTCGGCGCGATACAGATATGCCATTTTTTCCTGTGGATTGAGTGCGATAGCTTTGTCAAAATCTTGGATAGCAGCGTCGTAATCATTTTCAGAACTGAACAGCAACCCGCGCCGCACATAAGCTGTTGCAAACTGAGGCGAAATACTAATCAGCTTGGTATAGTTTTGTTTAGCTGCTTCAAACTCTTTGGCAGCTTCTAAGCATATGCCACGATTGATGTATGCTCTTTGAAGCGCTTCTATGTTGCGCTGAGCAGAGGCAATTGAAATGAAGGTGTTGTAGTGTTTAACTGCTTCTTTATAGCGCTTTAAGCCGAAGTTGGCATTACCTGCATTAAAATGATAGGTGGGCGTGTAGTCCGTCTCTATTTTGCGCTTTTGTCGTTCTTGTTCAAAATTTGCTAGCGCCTTGTTGTAGTCTGCCAGTGCTTCTTCGTACTTACCGAGCCGCTCGTAGGCAATTCCGCGACTGTTGTAAACAATAAAATTATCTTTGAGCTTGAGCGATTGCGTATAACTAGCAATAGCAGCCTCATATTTTCCAGCGCGCATGAGGCGCTCGCCTTCGTCAAAGTAGAAACGAGTTTTAGGTTGTGCATAGGTGCAAAGGTACATGGCAAGGCTGATAACACTCACAAACAGTTTTTTCTGCATAAAGTCCACTGAATTTTACTCTGATAAAAACTTCTGAAAATATTGTTCCAATTTTTTAAATAAAACACCTAAGCCGGAACTCGTCGAAATAGCGGTTGAATTCATCCTGAGCATCAGCAGGATTGGCAATGTCTTTGAAAGTGGAAACACCTCGTTTGTAGCGCACCAAGTTGGAAAGTGTAGAATAAAAAATTTCCAGCCCGCCAATACCAGCCAGTTTGGAAAGATGTTTGTACTCAATACTTTGGTCTTGCTTGTTAATAACACCAAATACTTCCAAAGGCTTCAAAGGGCGCTCTTTCTTCAACTCAGGCAATTGCTCTAAGAAAGCAGTAGTAGCATTGATGTCTAATTGACTGGCTACAATAGGTACAATCAGAATGTCGGATGCCATAATGCTGTAATAAATAGTAGGGTCGGTAATTCTTCCCGGTGGCAAGTCCATAAAAATTAAATCATATTTTCGCTTAGCAAGCGTCAGTACTTTATCAAAATAATCTTGTGGGTTGGCTTGTTGCCAGTTGATTGCAAACACATCGAAAGACTTGGGGTTATTTTCTTGTAAAAAGATTTGTTTAATAGATAGTTGAGGGTCTGAGTCTATCACAAGTAGCTTTTTATCGGTGCGGTTATGGATAGCAGCAGCAGTGAGCATCAATAAGGTTGTTTTGCCCGACCCGCCCTTTAAGGTTACAAACGAAATCACTTTGGTACTCATGCCATTAGTGGATATTTCTGCTTGGGTTGATTTGTGTGCAAGGTTACTAAAAAGATTTGATGCTACATATGTAAACAAAGTTGCGCATAAAATGCTTGGTTGTATGAAAAGGAGCAAATATTTTTTACTTGCAACAGCAGCTTGCCTGTGGAGCATAGCCTCTGCTCAAACACACGATTGGCAGCAATGGTGCCACTCTATCAAACAGCAATTTCCCGATGAACAAAAACGAGCATATGCCATTTATCACTGGATTACGCGCAATATTCGCTACGACTGGGAGGCGTTTTATGCTGCACAACCTACTGACCAAAGCCCGACAGCGGTTTTACAAAGTGGCAAAGCCCTTTGCGAAGGATTTGCTACTTTGTTCCACTCATTTGCCAGTCAAGCTGGGCTACGCTGTCACAAAGTTATAGGCATATCCAAAGGTGTGCATTATCAGCCAGGTAGCCCACTCAACATTCCTGACCATGTGTGGAATGTGGTGCACATACATGGTAAATGGCAGTTAGTAGATGTCACTTGGGGTGCGGGCGATGGCATTCATCAGCAACCCAACGACACCTATTTTATGATAGCCCCCGAAATGCTCATCTTTACTCACTTTCCCGAAGAAGAGCGCTGGCAACTTTTGGAAAAGCCCCTCACGCTGTATCAATTTGAACGCAAGCCTATTACATATCCACTTTTTACCGAGTTACGACCCGAGTTGCTCTACAATGCTCGCGAGCTCATTATTCCAACCTCTTGCGATAGCGTAGAGCTACGCCTGAGAACTTCCCCAGAAGCAATCTTAATAGCAGCACTCACCGATGCACATCAACAAAAACGCATTATCAAGGAAGGTATTGGCAACAGACTGGGCATAGTGAACATACGCATTAATGGCTTACAACGCGGACAAAGCTATCGGTTAGATATATTCGCTGCTGCCGACAGTCGTAGCCGTGAACTACGCCAACTACTTACTTATTTCATTGCCTACGACAGCAAAATGAAATACACAACGCAGCCCAACAGCCACTTACGACCTGATAGCCTAACCCAAATGCCTACCGGATTTGTAATGAACTACATCATGCTACAACAACAGAAAGATTATGTAGGCGCCTTGGATTTGCTCTACGAATACATGCCTCGCTACAGCAAGAATGTATGGCTACAAACCTCTATTGGAGAAAACTTGGAAAAAATTGGACGTATAGAAGAAGCAGAACGCGCCTACTTGCAGGCAATTCAGCTGCAACACAATAACTACCGTGCCAACTATGCACTGGGCACGTTGTACTATAACCGCGCTTTTCAGGTAAAAGAATCTTTCAGTAGCATGAAGCCTGAAGCACAACAAGCCAACGCCGACCAAATGATGCACCAGATTCGCCAGTGGCTCACTAAGGCAAAACCCTACCTTCAAACTGCCTACCAACAGCGCCCCGACAACGAAAAACTCGCACAGGTAATTAAACAAATTCAGCAAATTTTGAAATAAAAAACACTATCACACGCATCTAAGGTTCGATAGACGAATTGTTTGCCCAAAAGACAACAAGCCTGCCAGCCTCCATATGCATGCATAGTGCATATCTAAGTCGTTGCTTGCGAGCACGATAAACTCAGTAGGGTTCGGAAAGACAGAAAAATGCCTATTGCGTTTGCTAAACACAAGTTAGCAGAAGAAGAACTTTTATTGTTAGATTTGAAGCCAACATAAGGAAACTACTTGCTGCATGAACAGTGTTATTGTTACTGGCTCCTCGGGAAGAATTGGCTCAGAAATCTGCCGTTTGTTTAAACAAGAAGGTTTTTTTACGATTGGCTTAGACCGTCAGCCCAAACAAAATACTGATATTCATATTCAAACCGACCTCAACCGATTCTGTACCGACCCAAACTACAGAAAAACATTGATACTACAACTAAGCAGCGTTATCAGCAAATACCCGCTCAAGTGCTTAGTAAACAATGCTGCTGAGCAATTGCTCAATAAAACTGATGACATTACCCCAGAACAATGGCAAACTACCCTAAACGTTAACCTAACTGCTCCTTTTTTACTCATTCAACTCTGCCTGCCTTACTTAGAGGCTACTAAGGGCTCCGTTGTCAACGTAGCAAGTATTCACCAACAGCTTACTAAGCCTCGATTTGTAGCTTATGCCACCAGTAAGTCGGCTTTAGTAGGGCTCACCAAAGCCTTAGCCGTAGATTTGGCAGGTAGAATCCGAGTGAACGCCATCAGCCCTGCTGCCATAGAAACGCCTATGTTGCGAGCAGGCTTTCCCAACCCCGACGACTACCGCAAACTCAACGAAATACATCCAGTAGGGCGCATTGGGCAACCTGAGGAAGTAGCCGAAGTAGCCATATTTCTGGCTTCCGACAAAGCAGGATTTATCAACGGTGCCAATATCCAAATTGATGGCGGTATTAGTGGTGTTTTAAAAGATTTATAATTTTCTGTTCAAAGCAATACTCTGATGATGAAACAAATAGATGCATATCCGCATACAGTTGTTTGGTATGACGATGCGCAGCGATTTATGAAATGCGAACGATTTTGTAAAGCAGAGGAGTTCATTTGGGATGCCGACTACAAAGACCAAATGATGCGCTTAGTTGCATTAGTCCAAGAAAAACAACCCTTGTATATTTTAATGGATTTGCGCCAATTTTTTTATCCGGTCAATCCTGAGCAGCAGCAGTGGATCAATGAAAAAGTAATACCTCCTATTTTAGCTACGGGGGTTTTAAAGGGCGCCTTTGTACTGCCAACAGACATAATAGCAGCACTTTCTATAGAGCAAATTTATGATACCGAAGCGGCTGCCTCGCTACCAGTGCGCATGTTTACCAACTACCAAAAGGCACTTGATTGGTTAGGTGTTCAAGAGTAGCACAATGTAGTTTTTTGAAAGAAAATGTAAATCTTACCAAAAAACATTAGTTTTGCCTCATCATATCACCTTCTACATATATTTACTTTACTTGCTTATTTAGCCGGAATGCCTTCAGCTTTTCGGCTATTGTTTTTGCTTGCACTCTGTTGAGAGCAGACCAAAGAAGGCGCTGTTGCAGATAACTTATGATAACCAAAGGCTATTTCCATTTTCTCCCGTTCAAACTCCCGCTCATTATTAGCAAGCCATACCGTAGCAACCCCGTTGCCAATAAAATTGGTAATAGCACGCGCTTCCGACATAAACCTATCTACTCCCAACAGTAGTGCCAATCCTTCTATTGGAATTACTTTGATAGCAGTCAGGGTGGAAGCAAGCACAATAAAACCACTACCCGTAACCCCTGCTGCACCCTTAGAAGTAACCATTAAAATGCCAATTACTGTTAAAATTTGCATCAAATCTAAATGTACATTGTACACTTGTGCAAGGAAAATAGTTGCCATGGACAAATAAATTGTCGTTCCATCTAAATTAAACGAGTAGCCAGCAGGTACTACTAGCCCTACTACCGACTTGGAGCAACCCATTTTTTCCAATTTTTCCATTAGCGAGGGCAGAGCTGCTTCGGAAGAAGAAGTCCCTAACACAATAAGCAATTCATCGCGGATATATTTCAAAAAATCCCACAGGCTTACGCGATAGGTGCGCATGATGTACCAAAGCACAACAAAAATGAACAGTGCCATAGTAGTGTACACTGTAATCATTAGCTTGGCTAGTGGCAAGAGTGTTTTGATGCCGTATTTGCCAATGGTAAAAGCCATACCGCCAAATGCGCCTATTGGCGCCAGTAGCATCACCTTATGCAACGCCCAAAATATTGCTTTGGAGATAGGGTTGAGCAATTCAATAATCTGCTGTCTGCCGGCATAGTTGCTCATGAGTGTACCAAAAAGAATAGCAACGACTAGTACCTGCAGCGTAGAATTATCCATAAAAAACTGCCACCAACTAAACTCAGCCGAAGCCTGTGCATATTTAGAAACATCCCCACCTTTCACTTGGTTAGTAACAACACCCTCACCAGGACGTATCAGGTTGGCTACCACAATTCCAATAATGAGCGCCACTGTGGTAACTACCTCAAAATAAAGCAGGGCTTTTGCTCCCACCTTGCCTACTTTCTTTAAATTGCCCATGCTAATAATACCCAGTGTAATGGTCAGAAAGATGATAGGGTTGATAAATAATTTGACAATGCTAATAAAAGTTTTACCGAGAAATTCACTCAGAGTAGCACCTATTTCAAACTCTTGACCTAAGAAACGGGTTTTGAAAGGTGCTTCCATTATTTTGGCTAATGCCAATTCAGGATAGAAATGCCCCAGCAGCACCCCGAAAGTAATGGCAGTTAGTACCCAAAAAGTCAGATTGGAAAATACTCTTTTCATAAATTTATCCATTAAACCATTGTAACAGGTAGTAAACAGGTAAGCAAGTAAATAAAGAAAGTGGCAAGCCAATGCCTACCATAGCTGATGCTAACTGAGGATGAAGTCCGTATTGTATAGCAATAATGGCAGCGGTATTCATAGGTCCTAAGGCTGCCCCAATAACGCATATTTCTGCTACAATGCCTGTTTGTCCAGCTATTGGAAAAATGGCTAACCAAACCAGCAGTGGTGCTATCAACAACTTAAAGCATAGCCCAGTGCAAAGTTGTTTCCATAAATCGCGCTTTTCGATGAAATCTATTTGTAAACCCACCGAAAATAGCGCCAAGAAACTGAAAGGGGCAGCAATTTTTTGAAGGGCTTCTTTCACAAATACAGGAAAAGAAAGGTGCAGAAAGTTCATAGCAAGGGCAATCATGAATGCTATAAATACAGGAAAGCCCAACACATTGGCTAAAATAGTTTTCAGCGAAGGCTTAGCAGCGGCATAATAAGATGCTGTGATAACACCTAAGGTAGCGCAAACCATGAATGAGCCTGCTTGACTCATCAAAATACCAATGCGCAAGCCCTCTGTTCCGTAGAAAAGCTCGAAAATGGGAAAGCCTAAAAACGATACGCTCGGCACTCCTGCTGTCATAATCAACACGGCTTCGCTATGGCTACTGAAACTATTCACTTTGCTTACTAGTTTGAAAAAGACAAAGCCTATTATGTACAAACACCAAGGCATGAGCACAGGCATTAGCATTTGGCTGTTTAGGCGCACTTCGGAGGCGTATACTAATGTAGCAGCCGGCAAGCACACGTAAAGCAGCAGTTGGTTGATAACCATATGCGCGTTGCCTTGTAAGAGGCTGCCTCTTTTGAAAGCAGCCCCTAAACTTAGGCATACTAGTAGGAAAAGGAGGTTTGTCATGCGTGTAATAATTTTAGCAGCAGCTTAGCTACTAAAAATTGAACAAGGCATTGATGTAGTAAAACGCTCCGTTAAACCCAAACTGGTTTGCATTTCGCGTAAAAGGCGTTTGTCCGTTGAAATACGATGCGTAGTTGGTAAATACGCGGTCTGGATAGACATCAAAAATGTTGTTGCCCCCTACTGAAACAGTAAGTTTATTTGTAAAGTTATAGCTCAGCACTACGTCGGTAAGGGTTTTTCCGCTGAAAGTTTGGCTGCGATGTGGCAGGTTAGCAGGCTTTTCCCATGCTGTAACCGGTCCGAAGTAGTTGAATCGCACAGTTGCATTGAGTTTGTGCCACTGATACCCTAACGATACAAGTACTTTTTCACGCGGCTGACTGGTTTCTATTAGTGAAATACTAATGGTATCTAACAATACCACAGGGCGAGGGGAGCCTTCTTGTAACTGTGCAGGAGTGGGTTTAATACGGCTTACTTGTGTACGGTTCAAAGTAAGCGCTACACTGGCATTAAAACTCTTCCGTTCGTTGAAAGCGTGTTTGTAGGTAGTTACCAAATCGATGCCTTGTGTACGCGTATCAATCTGGTTGGTAAAGAAAGCTACTTCCTGAAAGCCGGGAAATAAATTGCGCAAGGCAGGGATGTTATTTACTACGAGATTTTCGGTTACGATAATTCTGTCCTGAATGTCAATCTGATAGGCATCTAAGGTAACCAGTAGTTTATCTTTGATGTTAGTAGTTACACCTAAGTTGTAATTCCAAGAGGTCTCGGCTTTGGGTTCGCTAATGCCTAACTGCCGCAAGCGGGGCTCATCGCTGCGGAGTTGTTTGGTTTGGCGAATTTCGCCAGCTTGCACGGTGGAAGTAGTTACGCTGTTAAAAATTTGCTGCAAGGAAGGAGCGCGAAAGCCGCGGTTGATAGAGCCGCGTACTGAAAAACTTTCGGTGAGTTTATAGCGGGTAGCTATTTTTCCAGAAAGGTTGCTGCCAAAGTCGCTGTAGTTTTCGTAGCGCAGTGCACCTGCCAGCAAGAATCGGTCGGTAATATCCGATTCTACGTCAACATAAATACCAATGTTAGAGCGGGTGGTGTTGGTCTCGTCTTCAGGGGCAATGCCGGGGCGTCCGCTGGAGCCGGGCAGTTTGCCGCGTGTACGTGCCAAAGGTCCTACTTTGTAGGAGTTCTCATCGCCGCGCACCAATTGGAAGCGGTCAATCCGAAACTGGCTGCCCATGGCTATGTTGAAAGTTTTCGTTCCCAACAATCCAACGAAGTTTTTGGAAAGGTTTACCTCAGTAGTACTTTGCCCAAAGGCACTTTTACCCACATAAAAATCGCGCGGCGAGTCTGCACCCATAGAGGGGTTCGCTGTATTCTTGGCTTCTAAATCTAAGGAGTTGTATCCGTAGCCCGTGCTAAAATCGAAGTTCCATTCGCCAAATACTTGCCTGCGAATACCTACTACCCCAGAGTAGTCTAAGGTTTTACCGGGCAAAATGGGAGTATAGCCATCGGGCCAAATATCTGTGTTGGAATTGGCATTGGTTGGAATGGCATTGCGGAAAAAGCCGAACGCTTTGATTTGTTTGAGTGAATAGCCACCGAAAGCATATACCGACCACTTGTTGTTAATAGGATAGCCAAAGTTGGCAAAGCCTTGGTAAGCAGTAGTTTGGTTGCTGCCGTACTCTGAAACGCGAAACTCACCTTCTACTGGCCACACGCCACGTGCGGCACGAGTGGCACGCTCTATCTCGCGGTTGGTAGAGTAAATATTGCCATTGAAAGGATCGGAGCGGTCAGTGCCATCTGCATGTTGGTAGTGCAAGGTTAGGTTCAGGTAGCTTTTGTCTTTGCCCAATCGGAAGCCATAATTTACGCCTGCTGTGTAGGTAGCACCGTCGCCTTTGGTAGTAATACCAAACTGCGACATAATCTTGCCCTTGTTAACGCTTCTATTTAGCCCCACGTTAACAATACCTGCAATAGCATCTGAACCATACTGAGCAGCTGCTCCATCGCGCAAAATTTCAATTCGGTCTAATGCCAATGCCGGAATGGTATTCATGTCGGTAACTACAGTGCCCTTTCCTACAGTAATGTTGAGATTAAGTGCCGAAAACTGATGGCGGCGTTTGCCTTCTATCAACACCAACACTTGGTCAGGGGAAAGTCCGCGCAATGTAGCAGGGTCAGCATAGTTAGCTACGCCATTGATACCATACTTGGCAGAGTTGAACGAGGGAGAAGTAAATTGCAACATCTGCCCTACTTCTATCTGTCCAGTATTTTGCAAGTCTTTGAAATTCAACACATCAATAGGTGCAGGACGCTCTACATCGGTGCGTGCAATGTTAGAACGCGAACCCACAATAGCTATCTCACTCAATTGCAATGAAGCATCTTCCAATACAACAGAAAGGTTGGTGTCTTCTCCAATAACTACTTCCTGCGTTTTGTAACCAATGAAAGAAAATACTAGTGTTTGTCCTTTGTCGGCATTGATAGTAAAGTTGCCTTCAGTATCGGTAGTAGTGCCTTTGCTGGTGCCTTTGATAACAATAGACACGCCCGGCATTCCCTCGCCTGCTGAGTTAGTTACCTTTCCCTTGATGGGATTATCTAATAACTCTGGAACAAAATCTAAGTTTATCAAAGGAGGACTGAGAATAATTTGATTGCCCTTAGCTGTATAGGAGATACCCATGGGCAACAAAAGCTTGTTCAACACCTCCGACAGCCGCTCATTTTTGGCTTCTAAGCTGATTTTGCGTTCAGCTTGAATGACTTTGGGGCTGTAAATAAAGCGCACATCGGCTAGCTTTTCTATCTGCAACAGTGCAGTTTTTATCTCTGCATTTTGCAGACTTAGAGAGACATTTTTTTCCAGCAAATCAATTCCACCAGCTAAAGCGGGAACTTGCCACAGCAGCATGACTAACCATGCAAGCATCAGAGAAGAAGTAGTAGTCGTTTTCATATTCATATTACAGATTTAGGTTGAAAAATGCAAATTCAAGAATCAATCACAGCCTTTGCCTACAATTAGCACTGCCGTACCTTTTATTTGGTAGGAAGCACCAATGGCACGAGTAAGGGCTTCTAATTGTGCATACATATCCATTTGGCTTAGGTCGCCTGTTAGGTTGCAGTTTGTCAGTTTGTTATTTTCCAAGCTAATTTGTATTTGGTAGGTGGTTTGTAAATCGTTAATTACTTGGGAAAGAGGGGCTTCTTGGTACTTAAATGCAGGCAACGCAGTAACAACAGGCGCCGGCTTCTCTACCAATGCGGTTACGAAATGTTGCTGTTGGGCATGGTAAACCACTTTTTGATTGGGAGTAAGCAAAACACCATTGTTTGAAGCATTAGCTGAATAGCGCTCAGAAACAGCAACCCTACCGCTTCGCACAGCTACTTCCGTTGCCGCATCTGCCTTTTGGCGAACAAAAAAGCTTGTTCCTAATACCTTGATAATCAAGTGATTGGTTTTTACATAGAAGGCTTTTTGAGGGTTGTGGACAACATCGAAAAAGGCATCTCCTTGCAAGGTTACCTCCCGAACAGAATCTGTAAACGCATCGGGAAATTGCAAACCTGCATTGGCATACAATATCACTTTGCTTCCATCGGGAAGTAGTAGTTGCTTGGGTTTGGTGCTTGTATTGGTTGCCCGAAAATTTTCTTGTGGCTGATAGTTGAAGTAATAATAACTACCCAGTACGCCCACAAGCAACACGGCAACAGCAGCAGCCATTTGCATCCACTTGCGCCGATACAGCGGTATTACAACGGGTGGCTCAGCAACAGTAGTTTGTTGGCTAATATGGCTCCACATGCGTTCTGCAACTTGTTGCCACTCAGCTTCGGACAGTGTTGGCTGTTGAAGGTCTTCTTTCCACGCTTCAAACCAGCGGTCAACCAACAGACGTTCTTGCTCAGTACAAGAGCCATTGAGATACCGCTGCAATAATTCATTAAAAACCTGCCGATTCATTTCTTTGAGTTGTTTTACCATTAAGAAACACAAGCAGGCTACCTCCCTAAACGAAGGGAAAAATTTTTTTAGTAGAACACGAATTAGTTGTTGGTCAAGCCACTAACAACGGCAAATTTGCCATCATGAATTGTGAATGGGGCAAAACAAACCCTGTAAAAGCCTAAACAATTACTTAGGCAGGAGGCAGGATGAACAGGATTTTAGAATGGAGCAACCTGGGCACATGGCAGCACGTGTCTTTACTTGCAACAGGGTTGATTCATAAACACATGCGCTACATACGGCAGCGTGTACATTGAATTACTGCTCAGTGATGACTTGTACCCACCCACGACAAGTTTTGCCTTCGGGCGAGGTGAGCAGATAAAAATAGGTGCCACTTGTTCCCTCTCCACCCCAGTCGTTGCGGTAACTCGCCGATTCAAACACAAGCCTTCCCCAGCGATTGAATATTTGCAGTTTCCAATTTTCGCGAATGTTGTTGATGACAAAAAAGTCATTTTTACCATCGTTGTTGGGCGTAATTACATTGGGCGGCAAGATATTTTCCACAGGTACTTCAATCGTACGGGAAGCTGTGCAGGCACGATTGCTTGCCGTAAGAGTGATGCGGTATATGCCCGAACGCGGATAGGTGATGGTGCCAGGCGTTTGTCCGTTGAAAGTAGTGCCGTTATCTAACGACCAAACAAAATTAGTAGCATTAGTAGTGCGATTGATAAGCTGTAAAGTACCGGGGCTGCCACACTCTGCAGAGGTAACAGCTTCAAAATCGATGTTAATAGCTTGAAACACTTCCACTGTTAAGGCAGTGTCTATAAAACAACCGCCTGCATCAAAAATGCGCACTTGGTAACGCGTAGTTTGTGCTGGTCGGGCAATGGGATTTGCAATGGTAGGGTTGCTCAATCCTGTTGCAGGTGTCCACTGGTAGCGTACTCCCCCTGAAGCACTCAACTGAGTTGCTTCATTAGAACAAATTGCAACATTAGGACTCAACCTAATACCTGCACGGAACAAAGTAGGATTAAAACTATTGACATCTACAAAAGCACTGTCCCGAGCGATACATTGCCCATTGCGCACCGTTAGGCGAATTAAGTAGCGTCCGTTGGCAGCATAGCGCTGTGCTGGCGGTTGAAAGCCTTCAAAGGTTCTGCCGTCGCCAAAATCCCACGTATAGGTTTCGCCATTGTTGATGCCGTTGTTGGTAATGCGTACTAATGGATTGGGTTCACACTGCCCTTCTACAGTTGCAGTGAATCGGGCAACTGGCTGCGGCACTACGGTTACTACAAGAAAAGTGTCTTTAATGCAGCCACCTTCGGCTTCTACACGCAGGTTGTAGCGAGTAGTTTGTTGAGGAGAGGCAATAGGATTGGCAATGTTGGGGTTGCTCAGTCCAGTGGCAGGTGTCCAAGTATAACGGGTGCCACCTGAGGCATTGAGTGGCACCGATTGTCCGCTGCAAATAGTAGGAGGAGCATTTAAGGTGACGTTTAAAGCGCTGATGCGTACAGTGGCTGTGTCGCGGCTGACACAGTTGGCTTCTGTAACAGTAAGCACAATCCGATAAGTACCGGGGCGCTCGTATTGAAAAATGGCAGGTTGTCTGCCAGTAAAAGTTCTGCCGTCGCCAAAATTCCATTCAAACCTTTCGCCTCCGGTAGAATTGTTGACAATGCGCACCAATGTGTTAGGATTGCAAGGGTCGGCTAACTGTACAGTGAAGGATGCCTGTACGTTGCGCACTGTAACAGTAACAGCCGTATCATAAGTACAACCTGTGGGACTGGTAGCACGCAAGCGATAGGTAGTAGTTTGAGTGGGGCGCGCAATAGGATTGGCAATATTAGGATTGCTCAGTCCAGTAGCTGGCGACCAAGTGTAAGTGCTGCTTGGGTCGCGTGTGTCGGCAAACAACTGCACCGATTCGCCACGGCAAATGGTAGGAGGCGCCACAAGCTGTAGTTGCCCCGGACGTACGCGCACCGTATCGAAGGCTTGTGCAGGACGGCATGTAAAATCATTTTCGGCTGTTAACTGAATGGCATAGCGTCCTTCATTAGGGAATACATAGCGGGCGTCGCGCGTAGTGGCTGTAAAAATAATATTTCCATTTGCCAAGTCGCGGATTTCCCAACGAAAACGCGTGGCATTGGTACTGCGATTTACAAAACGGAAGTCGGCAGGGGCGCACTGTTCTTTGGTAGGATTGCCCGCCGCATCAGTAGTAATAAAGGCTGCCCGTAGTTCATCTATATCAATTTTAAAAGCAGCATTGTTGCACCCCCCCGGTGCACGATTGACATTAGACCACACGTTGGGCGTAGCCGGGAAGTTATTGCTGCGGCAAGCGCAAACAGCATGGTAAATAATGCCATTTTTATCGAAGCGACTTGTGCCACCATCCACGTGGTCGCCGTCGTCTAAGCTATTGCCACCCATGTAAGTGCCATAGATAAGCGAGCGCGCATTGGCACTCAACACAGCAATATAAAAATCATCTCCTGCAAAAGCAGAGCTTTTAATAGCACCAGCCGTAACAGGCATACCAGTTATGGAAGTGGCTTGCCCTGCCACAGAGCCCGGATAGGGTGGGAAATTATTAGTAAAGCCCCCCCACCCTGCCAAATAAATATTCCCGCATTCGTTTACCAAAAAAGCAGTAGGAGACATGTCGGGTCTGCCGCGCGAAGCACCTACAACAGTGGAGAAAATAGTACGGTTCAGCGTAAGGGGCAAAGCATGGATAAACTGCCCACTACTCGGATTGCTGTACACACCAGCAGTAACAGGATAGGCGCCTACTGTTGTGCCAAATACATACACGTTGTTTTGTTGGTCTATATCTAACAAGTAAGCTTGGTTGAAGTTCGATGTGCCTAAAAAAGTGCTATTCAGCAATGCGCCTGCTGCCGAAAGTCGGGCAACAAATCCATCCGTTGCACCTGCATAGAGACTGCTAAGGGCACCGGGCGTAATGGGAAAACTTGTGCTAGTAGTGCCTCCACAAACTACTACGTCGCCAGTGGAAGCTACACGAATGGCATAAGCAGCATCAAATCCATTACCACCTAGGTAGGTGCTCCATTCCAACGTGCTCAACGTAGGGCTCATGCGAAACACGACTGCATCAGTTGGTCCGCTTAACGAGGAGCTTAGGGCATTGCGCACAGGAAAATTAGTAGAGCGCGTACAGGAAGCAACGTACACGTTATCATTGTTATCCACTACAACTTCGCCGCGCAATTCGTCGCCATAGTTTCTAATAAGTGGTGAAAACGAGGTAATCCCCGGTATTTCGCGCAAATTCACTCCGTCGTTACCCGAGCCGCCTACATAGGTAGAAGCAATAAGTTGATTGCCCAGATTATTGATAATGCTCAAAAAAATATCAGCACCAGAGAGGTACTCAATTCCATTAATAGGCTCATGAGCTACACCGCCGTTAAAAGTACGGTCGAAAGCTGCCACCGTAGTAGGGAAGTTTGCAGAGCCGGTAGTACCAAAAATGATTAGTTGATTGCGATTGTTTACAATCATACTATGTGGTACCTCCGCGTTGCTGCCCCCTAAAAAGGTAGATACTAGCAAATTGCGTCCATCGGGGCTGAATTTTTGAATAGCTACGTCTATTAACTCGCCAAATACCGCTTGGAACGCACCCACTGTAATTGGAAAGTTTCTGCCAAATACAGTGCCGCCCGTGTACGTATTGCCTTCACGGTCGAAAGTGGCACAATTGCCCCAGTTGTCGCTTACTGAACCCGAATAAGTGGAAAATACAAGTTGCGGGTCTATGATCAGGTCGTAATCAGGATGATACCCTTGAGGAAAATCGAAGCGCAAGATGTTGCCCTCCAGCACAAAACGCGAAGGCACTTCTACTTCCTCTCCGTTAATAACCTGAAAAGTATAAGGTTTGTATTCGGTAATGGTTTGCAAGGAAGAACGGACTGTTAAGTTGCCGTTAGCTTCCAGTTTCAGCTCGCTTGCGCCCTCGTATTGCAGGGCAATCTGCATGGAGTTGGCATGCGGAGCCACTTCAAACTCATATTTCAGTGCTGTATGGTGGGTAAAAATGCGAAAGTTTATTCCCTGATAAACTTGTTGGTAGCGCACTTCGGCGTATGATTTCACGTCGGTTGCCCAACGACTTTCATCTGAACCAATAAAATAGTGCTGCAAATTGGTTGCCTGCCCTAAGCCAACCATTTGAGGCGCAGGATTGGCATTAATAAACTGTACCCTAATGCCATGTGCTTGTATTGTTTTCGGAGAGCGGGAAGAAGAGGCTTGTTCTATACGCGCTTGCTGCAAGGCATCAGAAACCTGTTCAAGATTTTTACCATGCCTGAGCTGGTGAACGCGTTGTTGGTCATAAAACCCGTAATGAATGCCAGTATTGAGCAAGAAAAAAAAGCCAGCAGGTATATCAGCCCGATATCGAACAGACGATTCCCATTGTCCCTTATTTTCTGTAAAAAGATAAGCATGTTCGGTTTGCCGCAACCTTTTTCCAAATCCCTCCCCTGCTTGTGCTTGCCAAATAGCACTTACCAGTAACAATAAGAGTGAAAGGCATTTTTTTTTCATTACAAACCGTTCGTTATTGTTGCGAAATCAAATAGGAAATGTAAGAAATGTAAATAATCAGCAATACGCTGCCTTCCCATCGGTCAATTCTTCTGCCTTTGCCAGTAAATAGAAAAGCGAACATGGCAATTCCCGTACCGATATTAATGAGTAGCTCCATATTCATTTTAGGGTTGAAAGGAAGAGGAGCTACTACAGCACTTGCCCCCAAAATGAGAAAAATGTTCATAATATTGGAACCAACTACATTTCCAATGGCGATATCGGAATTTTTCTTGTAAGCAGCCACAGCAGAGGTAGCCAACTCTGGCAATGAAGTACCAGCTGAAATAATGGTTAGCCCTATCACAGCTTCGCTAACCCCTAAATTGCGTGCCATGATAACGCCTCCGTCTACAATCCAACGACCGCCCAATACCAAACCGCCAATGCCTGCCACCATGTACAAAACCGACTGATAAAGTGGCATAACTTTGATAGCCCCACCCGATTGCGGATCTGACTTAGCCACACTGACAATGTAGTACATAAACACACAAAAGAAGCAAAGCAAGATCAGTCCGTCGGAGCGCGAAATAGCAGAGTTAGTAGCACCGTTGAAAAATACATCATTAGCAACTAACCATGCTACAATGGCAGCCAATAAGTTTAAGGGAATCTCCTTCCAAATAGTATTGTGTTTTACATCAATGGGGTTGAGTAATGCTGAAAAACCTAAAATCACCATTACGTTGAAAATATTGCTGCCAATGGCATTCCCTACTGCCATGTCTGTATTACCCGACATGCTAGCCGTCAGATTTACTATCATTTCAGGAGCAGAAGTACCCAATGCTACAACAGTAAGTCCAATAAGCAAATCAGAAACTTGGAAGCGTTTCGCTAATGAGGAAGCGCCATCTACTAACCAATTAGCGCCGAAAATGAGCAAAAATATACCTATTACAAACAGAAAATACGCCATATCGCAATTAGGTCGGTATGTAAGTTAACGCTTGCTAAGTTAATACATTCCTCATGTTTTATACAATTTTGCATCCTTTCGTAAAATTTATTACATGCGCTCTGGCAATCTGTACGTTAATTTGCCATATAGGCGTTGCAAAAGAGCGCCAAAATTGGTAGCGGTGTTTGGCGAAGACAAACTTCTCAACTGTCCCCTTAATTTGTATAAGTGAAAAATGGATGGCGAGAGAGTACTGTGAGGAATAGCTAATAAGTTAGCCACAAAATCACCCAACAGAAAACGCATGTAAGCAGGTACCCATCCTTTGAAAGGCATCAGAGGCAAATTAGTGGCGTTTTCTTCCATAGTGGCTATGAGTGCTTGGGTGAGCGCACGCCCTTCTGGCGAGGCTTTAAACTGACGGCGCACAATAGCTTGGTCTAATAGAGCAGCTGTTCGCTCGTCAGCAGGTAGTAGTTGTTCTTGTACACCAATAAAATGCCCTACCAAATTCCACAGATGCAAGTAGGCATGTGCTTGTTGATGAGCTAAGGCATAACCTATCTTCCGCAATCCTTTCAAGATAATAAAGGAAAATGCCATATTAGTGCCTGCCATGTCTTCTTGGTTAACAGGCACACCAAGCAAGCTATAGTTCCACTTGCCCAAGCGACGAATGTGGTAACGAACAGCGGCATGCATTAACCTAACGGTTATCATCATACGCATGGCGCGCGGCATGGCTGGTTTGAATATGTCAAAAGCATCTTCGTGGTGCATAGCCAGTACAAACTGGGCAGTTTCGGCTAACCGGCGGCGAGTATCTTGTATGATGCGCTGTGAACGAAATAATACCTTCGCTCCATCAGCTGCTGCATAACAATAAGGCAAAGAAAGAAAGCCCAATAGCAGCATAATTTCATCAGCATATTGGTGAAAAAACTGCCTCCCTACATCGAGCAGCCGCGGGTTTACCCAGTCGGGCAATAGCTGATAGTGAATCCAAAACGGATGTTCAGGGTACAACATAAGTGGCAGCTCTGTTTGGTCAGACTCCGCCCACCGATACAGTAGCGATAAAGACTCGCTCGGATTGTCTTCAAATAACAAAGCCACTAAGCTATCTGCTGGGGCGTCGCCGGTTTGGCGCATAGCATCGAGCCGCTCGTCAATCGTATGATTGAAATGTGCAGTGGTTAGCATACGTATCTAACGCACTGTAAGAGACCTTTGTTTAGTTTCGCTGTGGAGGAACAGAAGTAGAAACTAACTCGCCTTTGCGCCACATCTCTACGCGCTGTAGCTTTCCAGACTCGTCGTAGTACACCCACTTACCAATTTTGGTGCTGCCCAGTTGTTTACCATACGAGGCAATTTTACCGTTGGGATGATAGTTTTTCACGTCGCCGTTGATTTTACCGTGCCGATACATCTGTTCAGATGCCATATGACCGTTGTCGTGGTAATATTTTTGCCAGCCTTGCATCACGCCTTTAACAAAATTTTCTTCGGCAGCCAGTTTGCCGTTGCTATGCCAAGAAGGGCGAAGTCCTTCTATCCGATTGTCCACGTATTTTTCGCGACGCCTAAGCTGTCCATTCTCATGGTAATATTCCCAAGTTCCTACGGGTTTGCCCGCTACGTATTCTTGTATGGCTTTCAGATTGCCATTTTCGTAGTACGATTTGATTTTGCGGTCTTGCTCGTTGTTCCGATACACAATGCGCTCTTTGAGCTTACCGTTCTCATAGTAATAATCGTTTGTACCTTGTAGTTTGCCTTGGTGATAGTTTAGCTCACTCTTTAAGGCGCCGCTTTCGTAGTAGGTTTTCAGCGTACCATGCAAAACAGCTCCTAAAATAGCAGTCATAGAGCTATTTTGTCCTTCTAACAGTCCTTTTTGTTTCATTAGTACGCGCCCTTCTATCATTTTCTTGCCGTTGGAGCTAAATTTTCTAAAAACGCTGTAACGCTGATTGTCGCGCAAGATTTCAGTTTGCAACTGTCCGTTTCTGAAATACGAGCGGATGGTATCACCTGAAATTTGCCCGTTGATGTAGTACACTTCGCTTTGGGGGTTTCCGTTGTCGTAGAAAGTGGTCAGTTTGCCGTGTTGCAGGTGTTTTCTGTAATGGGCAATTTCTTTGGGGCAGCCGTTTTCGTAGTATTCTATGGCAGGACCGTTGAGCGAGTCGCGGTCGAAAACCACCTTAGATTTGATTCTGCCATTAGGGAAGTACGTATAAAAAGTATCTTGCAGGGCATCATCTACAAATTTGCCGCGCTGAATAATGCGTCCTTGCAAATCGTAAACTAGTAACTCGCCTTGCCTTTTGTCATTTCTGCATTCATATTCCAATTTTTTTTGTCCAGTTGGATAATATTCAGTGAAAATACCTTCTCTTTTCCCGTTAATAAAATTGCCATGTGCCTCTACTGCACCCGACTCGTAGTAGCGCACATATTTCCC
This sequence comes from Bernardetiaceae bacterium, assembly GCA_025056255.1. Lineage (GTDB taxonomy): Bacteria > Bacteroidota > Bacteroidia > Cytophagales > Thermoflexibacteraceae > Rhodoflexus. The sequence continues at coordinate 77,033 of JANWVT010000015.1, forward strand.
TACCATGTTGCCATCTTCAAACTGCCCTTTGGTTTTTAGGCTACCACCTTTGTAATAACTAGTGTACGGACCATGCATCACTTCCTTGCCATCTTTCTCTTTGACAAAATATTCTTCCTTAATAGCAACGTCCACTGAATCGAAATGGGTAATTACCTTTTTCAGCGGTTGCGCAAATACTGCATCGAGCATGCCTATTCCTATTAGGCAAACTGTCAGTATCAGATTTTTCATAAGCATGTTTGGCTTAACAATAAAGGGTAATAGTTATTTGCATAGTTCAAACTCAATTTTGCATACTTTTCATCTTGCGCATGTACATAATGCCATTGCCCACATAATATGGATTGTAGGTAGTCGGTTTACCATATTTGGGATATAATTTACCTGTGTTGTGAAAATGAAAAGCATCGCGGTATGCCTTTCTTTTCAGCAAATATCCGTAAGTCTGCTTAGCCCAGACCATCCCCAAATACAAACTTCTGTTGCCTACTAATTCATCAATATGAATGCCAAGATGTATGGCATGGTAACCCATAATTTGTAAAGGACCCCACGAAGTAGCCATTTTTCTCAACACTTGGTCGCTACATCCTATCAAATGCACATATTTAATGCCGTTGTACGATTCAAGAATACGGTTTTGCACGGCTTTTAATTTTAGGAACACATGAGGTTCATAACGACTGCCGGGCGGCACATTAGCCGAACACTCCAGCAAAATCAATGCTTTAAAATAATCCGCAGGCAAGCCTAACTGCCGAGCATATGTGTCTACCTGTTTGCCGTAGTTAGCATTCACTTTTCTGATAGCATAGTCTATTTCCCACTCGGTTTGGTTGCTTTTAAGCGGATAAACTTGCCAATGTTTTAGAAAAATATAAATCAAAATCGCTATTGAACCCAATGCTACTATGGCAATCCACAGATAAGGACGTTTAAATGAGACGCATAGAATGTGCATTTCAATTTTTAAATATTATTTTTGTGTGAACTTATACTTTCAGCCATGCGCAAAGATTATCTCAAGGGCGAGCCAACCCATAACCCAGAAGATAAAGAGATAGAACGTGCGCTGCGTCCGCTTACTTTTGATGATTTTACTGGTCAAGAGAAAATTATTGAAAACTTAAAAATTTTTGTACAAGCTGCCAAAATGCGCGGCGAAGCATTAGACCACGTTTTACTGCACGGACCGCCCGGCTTAGGAAAAACTACCTTGTCTCATATTATTGCTAACGAGTTGCGCAGCAATATCAAAATTACTTCCGGTCCGGTGTTGGACAAGCCCAGTGACTTAGCAGGCTTGCTCACCAATTTGGAAGCTGGCGACGTACTTTTTATTGATGAAATTCACCGCCTCAATCCAGTGGTGGAAGAATACTTGTATGCGGCTATGGAGGACTACAAAATTGATATTATGCTCGACTCCGGACCTTCGGCACGCTCCATACAAATTGGGCTAAATCCCTTTACACTGATTGGTGCAACTACTCGAGCAGGCTTGCTTACCTCTCCCCTACGTGCGCGATTTGGCATCAATGCCCGCTTGGAGTACTATAATGCAGACTTGCTCACTACCATTGTAAAGCGTTCTTGCCGCATTTTGCAAACCCCCATAGACGACGAGGCTGCTTACGAAATTGCACGCCGAAGTCGCGGTACTCCACGCATTGCTAATAACTTGTTGCGTCGTACACGCGACTTTGCCCAAGTGAAAGGCAAAGGAAAAATTACGCTGGAAATTGCAGAAATGGCACTAGCAGCCTTAGATGTAGACAAAAATGGACTCGATGAAATGGACAATCGCATTTTGCTTACCATTATCGAAAAATTTAAAGGAGGTCCTGTTGGCATTGCAACCATAGCTACCGCTTGTGGCGAGGAGGCAGAAACAATTGAGGAAGTTTACGAACCGTTCTTGATTCAGGAGGGATACATCAAAAGAACTTCCAGAGGAAGAGAAGCTACGCCACTTGCCTACAAACACTTGAAAATTGCTCCGCCTGCACAGTCAGGAACTTTATTTGCTGATTAGTGTAAGCCATTAAGTTGCTCTTTTACCTTTTTGAGCGCCTCGTCGGTGAGTGGCTTGGTAATAAAAGTAATCACATACTTTTCGTTAATGATACGCTCAATGTCGCGCTTGTTGTCTGAACTCGATAGCACCACTATTTTACACTTCTGTTTTACGTTTTCAGGAAACCTACTAAACTCAAATAAAAAACTGAATCCGTCCACAATGGGCATGTTAATGTCTAAAAAAATCAGGTCAGGCAGCAGAGCAGGATTGTCTTTGGCATTCTCCAAATACTCCAACGCCGATTTTCCTGAGTTTTTCACTTCAATTTTAGGAGCAAATTTGGTTATCTCAATGATGCGTTTGCTGATGAAATTATCAGTATCATTGTCATCTACAAGCATCACCAAGTTAATATTGCTATAACTCATAGTGGTTCGGATTCGTTTAATTATTATTTTGAAAGTAGAGCAAATATAAGGTTTTCAGATAATTTCTATTGGAAAAAATTATCCTTTGTTGTTTGTATAAGCCAACATAGCTGCACCAAACACACCAGCACTATCACCCAACTTAGGCGGTAGCAAAAGTAACTCCGGAGTAGGATTGAAAATGTATTGCTTTGCCTCTAAAAGCCCTAACGTATAGAGTTCTTGGATATTTCCCACGCCTCCTCCTAATACAATAGCATCAGGGTCTAAAATATTGACAATGTTGGCAATGGCTTTCCCAAAAAAGTGTATTAAGCGCTCAATGGTAGCTTTGGCATGGGGGTCTGCTCCTTGCTGATATCGCTTGTAGATATTTTTGAGTTTATCTTGTTTGCCGCTAATTTGTGCATAATAGTGCTGCAATCCGGTTCCTGAAAGAATGGTCTCCACGCAGCCTATTTTGCCGCAATAGCACTTACCGCCGCTCTCATCTAAAAAATTATGACCCCACTCTCCACAAATGCCTTGTTTGCCATTGAGCAAAAAAGCCTCTCCTGCCGGCGTACCAACAACAATGCCTCCACCCACGCCTGTACCCATAATGACACCAAATACCGACTCAAAATGAGATAGGTGTTCGGGTACAGCCCCTAATACAGCCTCTGCCAATGCAAAGCAATTGGCATCGTTGGCAATAAACACTGGTATTTGCAGCAGCGTTTCAAGGTCTTTGTGCAAGGGTTTTCCATTGAGGCACACGGTATTGCTGTTGCGCATCAATCCAGTAGCAGGGCTAATGCTGCCGGGCGTTCCTATGCCAATTTGCGTTGGACGCTGCCCCACCACAGCTGCTAACTGGTCGCAAAGTCGACTGATTTGCTGCAAAATATGTTCATAGCCTTTTTCAGCTTCTGTATCTATTCGCAGGCGGGCTACCACGTCTTCTGCTTTGGGCGAGCGCAATACAATGCCTTCTATTTTAGTGCCTCCTAAATCGATTCCCCAAATGAAGTTCTGCACCATTTCAAACCTTAATAATGATGTTACGTTTAAACATTTGCCATAAAACCACATACCAAGCACTTACCCATGTAAGTGCGTAGGCAAGTGAGGCGTCTTTGGCACTTAAAAATTTTCCGTACAATAAGTAAAGTAATGTACCAAGAGCTACTTCCTTGCCTTCGTATGTTACTTTGAAAATGCCAAGTGTTTCTGACAAAACACCGCTGAGTACAAACACAATAATAGCATTTACACCATATACTTGAAAAGGATAAGCCCAACGAGAATAGCCAAGTTGGTCGACAAAATAATAGCAAAGTGCTAATCCACACATGGCTTGTCCGCCTGTAAAAACAGCATAGGAGCTCGTCCACAGCGGTTTATTAATAGGAAAGAACCAATCCCAAACATAGCCGATAATAACCAACAGGCAACCTTCGGCAAATAGGCGAACAGTTTTCTGCTCGTTTGTCCATTGTTGATTTTTCATTGTTAGCCCTGCCCGTAGACCTATGATAACCGTAACTACGGCTGGCAGTGTACTGAGCAGTCCTTCGGGGTCTCGTTTTCGTTCTGCACCCGCCCACAGATGATTTTCGGTCAAAATGAGGCGGTCGATGTAAGCAGCTAAGTTGCCAAACTCCGAATCAATATTGCCTGCACCGTAGCCGGGCACTTCTACCCATGTCATCAGCCCCCAATATCCTAACAGTAGTGCTATGGCAATCCGGTAAATATTGATAGGCTTCACATATAAGAATAACAACGAGGCAATCAGATAGCACAAGGCAATGCGTTGCAGCACTCCCATAATGCGTATATGGGTTACCTGTTTGGAAATTGTCATGGTTTCAAAATCCCAAAAAGGATAGGCAGCCATGAAAAGCCCCAGCCCAAAAATTTTTGCCGAACGAATCAGCACTTTGCGTATAGCAGCCGATTTACCTTGTTCCACAGTTGCCGAAAGCGCAAACACAATAGCAACCCCTACAATAAAAAGAAAAAATGGGAAAACAAGGTCAGTAGGCGTCCAGCCATGCCAGTCGGCGTGTTTTAGGGGCGCATACATATGCTCCCAAGAGCCGGGATTATTGACCAAAATCATGCCGGCAATAGTAATGCCGCGAAATACATCCAACGACACGAGGCGTTGCGATTGGGCAAGCTTCATAAGCTTTTCATTTTCAGAATAAGTTAATGTTATATCGTTGTTTGATGTGCTAATTACAGAATTGATAGAAATAATACAATTTTCTTAGTGATTTTGAGACTGTTGCTATTAGGCGTGGTTGCCGTAAAATTTGGTTTTTGAGGCAGTTATGTGTGTGAAAAAAAATCCTGCTATATTTACGCGGTTTTATCAAAAAAAATTCTTTTTCTGTTATGTCAGTTATTGAAAACGTCGTAGCCCGCCAGATTCTCGACTCGCGCGGCAACCCTACCGTAGAAGTAGATGTGTACACCAGCGACGGACACATGGGACGTGCTGCCGTCCCTTCTGGTGCTTCTACCGGCACCCACGAAGCAGTAGAGCTGCGCGATGGCGACAAAAATACCTACCTCGGTAAAGGAGTGCTCAAAGCTGTTGCCAATGTAAATGAAACTATTGCAGATGAACTTTATGGTGTGTCAGTTTTTGAGCAAAACCTCATAGACAAAATTCTAATAGACTTAGATGGTACACCCAATAAATCACGACTGGGAGCAAATGCCATTCTGGGGGTTTCATTAGCGGTTGCCAAAGCAGCTGCAAAGGCAGCGCGCTTGCCGCTATATCGCTATGTAGGAGGCGTTAGCGCTAACACATTGCCCGTGCCACTCATGAATATTTTAAACGGGGGCGCACATGCCGACAATGGCATAGACTTTCAAGAATTTATGATTATGCCTCTGAAATTTGAAACTTTCTCGCGCGCTTTGCAGGCAGGCACAGAAGTATTTCACCACCTCAAAAGCGTGCTAAAAAGCAAAGGCTATGCTACTAACGTAGGCGACGAAGGAGGATTTGCGCCCAATATCAAGTCTAATGTAGAAGCTATTGAAGTGGTATTACAAGCCATTGAAAAAGCAGGTTATCGCCCCGGTGAAGACATTATGATTGCTATTGATGCTGCTTCTTCGGAGTTTTACGATGCCGAAAAAGGTATTTATCACTTCAAAAAATCAACTGGCGAGCAACTCACCAGCACACAAATGGCTCAGTATTGGAATGAATGGATTAAAAAGTATCCCATTCGTTCTATTGAGGATGGTATGGCAGAAGACGACTGGGAAGGCTGGAAACTACATACCGAACTTTCGGGTAAAAACTGCCAATTAGTAGGCGACGATTTATTCGTAACCAATGTAACTCGTTTACAAGCAGGTATCGATAAAGGTATTGGTAATTCTATTCTCATTAAAGTAAACCAAATTGGCTCGCTAACAGAAACCATTGCCGCAGTGAATTTGGCTAAACGCAATAAATACACCAGTATCATGTCGCACCGCTCGGGAGAAACAGAGGATAGCACAATTGCTGATTTGGCAGTAGCACTCAATACTGGTCAAATTAAGACAGGCTCGGCTTCTCGCTCCGACCGCATGGCAAAATACAATCAATTGCTGCGAATTGAAGAGGAACTTGCTGAAAATGCTTTCTTCCCGGGAGCAAATTTCTAATGTGTGAACTGGCAGCAAGCAGATGGGTTAAGAACAAACACCCATCCGCTTGTTGTTTTTCAAAATAATTTTAAAAATTCTTCCATCGTTGCACAATTTTGTTGCTCGATTTTTCCTTCAAAATAATTTTCACTGAACCATCGGGCATTACCTCCTCTTTCACAAACCAGTGATGTTCGTCGTAGTCTTTCAAAGTGGACATCTTAGCTACATTGGTTTTGCCGCGCCAAATTTCTAATTCAACAGGCTCCCAACGTTTAGTTTTCACCGACTTGTAGCAAGCATCCATAATAGCATTTACAATATAGCCATCGTAAAACGTTTCCTGACAGGCAGTGCCATTTTCAATAGCATCGAACATATCGGCGAACATATTATTGTATCCTAACTCGTGAACCTCATCTCCTACCGGAAAAATCCAACCTTTGTCTGCTTCCGATTTTTCAGACACATAGCCTTCGCTGCCGGCAGCAGTGAATATCTCAAAACCTGTACGCAAAAAATTATCCAACCGCATGCTGCCTTCTGTTCCGCTTACTTCATCACGCAAGTCAAGCCCGCCACGGAACGTCCAGCTCACCTCAAACTGCGCCAAAGCGCCATTCTCATAGCGAATCAAGCCCACTGCATTATCTTCTGCTTCAATGGGCTTCATCAATGTATCTGCCCAACAGACTACCTCTACTGGTCGGATGTCTTTTCCAATGTAATTACGTGTGATTTCTATGCAATGACAAGCCAAATCTATAATAGCACCGCCTCCAGAAAGGTTGCTATCCCAAAACCAATCGCTATGCGGACCGGGATGGGTTTCGCGTGAACGCGCCCACATAGGTGTGCCTAACGCACCAGAGCGAATATATTGGAGCGCTTTCTGTGTTTTTGGGGTATACACCAAGTCTTCCAAGTACCCATGAAAAACACCTGCTTTTTCAACTGCATCTAAAATTTCTTTCGCATCCTTAGCGTTCATTCCTAAGGGTTTAGTACATAAAACTGCTTTTCCTGCCTCTGCAGCTAACAAAACAGCCTCTTTGTGCAAAAAATTAGGCAGTCCTATAACTACTGTGTCAATATCTGAGTCATAAATGGCTGCCGCCATATCGGTAAAAACCTTTGGAATATTCCATTTACGTGCAAACTTTTCACCTTTTTCCTGAGAACGAGCATACACAGAAATTACTTTGTCGCGGCTGCGCAATCCGTGAATGGACATGGTGTAGAAATCGGCAATAAAACCGCTGCCGAGCATGGCTATTTTTCTCATTTTTCTGTTGTGTTTTGGTTGAAGCCAAATTGCAAAAAAATGCCAGAAGGAAAAAGTGAGATGGAGTAGTAAATTTGTAAAATAAAGGAATCATACTGTTTCGGTGATGAGTTCCTTGACTTGCTTGTCTGCACAACCCAAACCTATCAGAATCACCTGCTTGTTGTGGTGCAAGTATTTTCGATGATAGTCCCTCGCTTTGATTTGTGCAATGGCTTCCGCCGCACTGCCATTCACCTTGAATTCAATCACAAAGAATGCCTCTGCCGTATGCACCACCACATCAATCCGACCTTTGGCAGTCTGCACTTCGGTTTGCGTGTAGGTCTGCATCAACGAAAA
>JANWVT010000016.1 GCA_025056255.1 Bernardetiaceae bacterium
AATTGCTCGTAGGGAATGTTGGCTAGCAAGGTGTTCAACGCATCCTGAAACTGCTCATACTGGCGGGCTTGCAGATAGCGAACCATGTTGCGCACAATCGGATGCACCGACTCCTGACCACTCCAATCCCTGAGCATGAATTGCAGCAGCGAATCTTTGACTTCTTGGTTAGGATAGCGCAAGATGAATGTGCCCATGTCGCGCTCTTTGATGGTCAGGTAGCCAGTTTGAAACAACAAAGCTGTTTCGCTGATGTTTTCAATCAACAGATTGGAAAGAATACCCTCGTCGGCACTGACCTCCTCCAAGTTGTACGTGAACTTTTCCCTGAGCTTTTTGACCAAAAACGTCGGTGTGCCGGTGGCAAACCAGTAGTTGGCAAACTCGCCTTTTTGCATCAAGCTGAGGATGGAAAAGGGATTGTACACGGTTTCCTTGCCGCCCCAGAGGTAGCCGTTGTACCACAGCCGGATTTTGTCTATCATCGCCTCGCGGCTGACCCCTTCGTTTTGTGCCAACAGGTCAATTTCCTTGTCAAAATAGTGCTCTAACTCTGCCTGTGTGTAGCCCAGCAGGGTGGCGTACAAGCCCGTCAAGGAAATATCGTTGAGGTTATTCAAGTCCGAGAAAATAGACACTTTGCTGAACCGCGAAACGCCCGTGAGAAAGAAAAAGCGAATGTAGGGGTCTAAGTCTTTGATGACCGAGTAAAACGATTTGAGAATGTCTCGGTTTTGTAGCGCAATCGGCAGTTCATCCTCACCCAAAAAGTCGATAATCGGCTTGTCGTATTCGTCAATCAAAATGACAACTTGCCCCTGCTGCTGATAAACACCCTTAATCAGTTCCTCAAATCGATTGCTAATGTCCTGACTTTTGAGTACCAAACCAAAGTCAACAGCTTCCTGCTGCAAGCGTTTGCTGATAGCTTCTTGCAAAGGCAGTTGCTTGAAATCAGACTTGCCAAAACTCAAATGAATCACGGGGCTTTTGCGCTGCCAGTCGATTTTATCTGCTATCCACAGCCCTTTGAACAGCGCTTGATTGCCCAAAAACACCTCCTTCATCGTGCTGAGCAGCAGCGACTTGCCAAAACGACGCGGACGAGAAAGAAAGTAGTACGCCCCCTGTGTAATCAGCTGGTAAATGTGCTGCGTCTTGTCTATGTACACATAACCTTCCTCCCGCAACTTGCGGAAATCCTGAATGCCGATGGGATATTTCTGAATCATAGCCTAAAAATAAGGTTTTCCACCTCATTTGAGCTGAAAAATTGCGATTTGTATGTTAAGCGTCTAATTTAACGCGCAGAAATGTTATTCACCTTTTTTCTATAACACTATGAAGCCCATTTTCTACACTATTTTATTCGTTATAGTTATTGGCATGAGCAACAATGTTCGTGCTCAAGAGCTCTCTTATTACTTACCGGATTCTATTCGATATAATCCCGCCGTGCCTACTCCTGAGGCAGTAATGGGACATAAGTTTGGGGAGTGGCACATGACGCATGACAAGTTAGTGTATTACTTTCGAGCACTGGCAGCAGCTTCTGACCGAGTTAGAGTAGAGGAATTTGGACGTACTTACGAAGGTCGTCCGCAGTTGTTGGTTGTTATTTCGTCGGCGAAGAATCAGGGCAACATAGAAAATCTGCGTTTGCAACACTTGCAACTCAGCGACCCCGCAAAGTCGGCATCTTTAAATATAGAAAACATGCCAGTAGTTGTGTGGATGGCAGCTACGATTCACGGCAATGAACAGAGTGGGGTAGGAGCTATGGTATTGATGGCTTACCACTTGGCAGCCGCTCAGAATGCACGGATAGAGGAAATGCTTGATAAAACCATTGTTGTAATGGAACCTTGTCAGAATCCTGACGGTATGAATCGCTTTTCCACTTGGGTAAACATGCATAAAAGTATAGGCACAACCGTATCGGATGCTGCTGCAAGAGAGTTTAATGAAAACTGGCCTGGTGCAAGAACCAATCACTACTGGTTCGATTTAAATCGCGACTGGTTACCCGCCCAGCACATAGAAAGCCGCAATCGTTTAGTTAAGTATCATGAGTGGAAGCCCAATGTAGTAGCAGACCAACACGAAATGGGTACTAATGCCACCTACTTTTTTATGCCCGGCGAGCCTTCGCGTACCAATCCGATTACTCCTTCTATCAATCAGGAGCTAACCACAAAGTTTGGACGCTATCATGCAGCCTTCATGAATCGCATCCAATCACTTTATTACACCAAGGAAGGGTTTGATGATTTTTACTATGGAAAAGGCTCTACCTACCCTGATGGCAATGGTGCGGTAGGTATTTTATTTGAACAAGCCAGTTCGCGCGGGCATGCACAAGAAAGCGAAAACGGCATTCTAACCTATCCCTTTACAATTCGCAACCAACTGGCAACTTGTCTTTCTACTTGGCAAGCCGCTTACGACTTGCGGCTAGACTTGCTCAAAATGCAACGCGATTTTTACCAGTCTGCTATTCGAGAGGCAAATGCTTCGCCTATAAAGGGCTATGTATTTGGAGATGCTTATGACAAAGCTCGCAACTATCATTTTATAGAGTTATTGCGCCGTCATCAAGTAGAAGTTTACGAACTGAAAAATAGTGTACAAGCCGGAGGCATCAACTTCCTGCCTGCTACAAGCTACATAGTGCCTACTTTGCAACCACAGTATCGCTTGGTGCGTGCCATTTTTGAAAAAACACTAGGCGACTACTACAAAGACAGCTTATTCTACGACGTTACAACTTGGACAATGCCCTTAGCATTTGGTTTGCCTTATGCTGAATTGCGTGCACCTATTAATGCACTGTTAGGCAATAAAATTGAAGGAATGCCGCAAATGCCAAAAGGAGAAGTGATAGGCGGTGTGAGCAGTTATGCTTACATTTTTGACTATGACGAATACTATGCGCCCAAGGCACTGTACGACATCTTAAATAAGAATATGGCAGCGCGAGTGGCAGCGCAACCGTTTGAAATAACTCTTTCGAATGGCAGCAAAAAGCAGTTTAATAGGGGCGCAATAGCAGTAATGGCAGGCTCAAATCCTGCTGTAACGCACGAAACATTAAAAAGCATTGCCGAACAGTCTGGCATTACCATCTTTGCCGTTAATACAGGTTTGGCAGATTCCGGACCCGATTTGGGGGGGCGCTTCTTCCAGAAAGTACGCAAACCTTCTATCCTATTGTTTGCAGGGCAAGGTACAAGCAGCTACGATGTAGGTGAAATTTGGCATTTGCTCGACAACCGCTTCCGCATTCCAGTTACAGTAGTAGACTTGCGCGACGCTGCACGTGCTAATTTAGAGCGCTACAATACCATTATCATGGCAAATGGCAGCTATTCAGAAATAGGGCAGGCATTGCAAGCTCGTTTAAAAAGCTGGGTGCAAAACGGCGGTACGCTTATCGCCATTGAAGAGGCTGTTTCGTGGGCTATTCGCAACAACTTTACTGATGCAGCTTTCAAACCAGATAGGAAAGATTCGCTACAACTAAATGTTCCCTATGCAGGATTAGAGAGTTTGGCGGGGGCTCAGCAAGTAGGTGGCAGTATTTTCGAAGCGCGTTTAGATTTGACACACCCTTTGGCTTACGGCTATCGGAATGCTTCCATAAGCTTGTTCAAAAACAACAAACTCTTCTTGAAACGGGGTAACAATTCGGCGGTTAGTCCACTCAACTATACAAATAACCCACTGCAAAGCGGTTATATCTCTAAACAAAACTACGAGCAAATCAAAAACAGCAGTGCTATCCACATCAGCACCCAAGGCAGAGGAAAGGTAATTAGCATGACAGAAAGCCCTAACTTCCGCGCTTTTTGGTATGGTGGAACAAAACTGTTGATGAACAGCATTTTCTTTGGCAATCTGATTCGCACTTCTTTCAATAATTTTGGTGAAGAAGAATAATATTCGATTCATCTATTCAATCTTTATATGAAAACAGCAGAAATCCACACTAAATACGGGGTAATGCGGGTAGAATTCTTTGAGAAAGATGCGCCCGGCACAGTAGCTAATTTTATTAAACTTGCAAAATCTGGTTTTTATGATGGGCTCACTTTTCACCGCGTTATTCCCGGTTTTGTTACCCAAGGCGGATGTCCTAATGGCCTTGGAAATGGTGGTCCAGGCTATCGGATTCCTTGTGAGTTAGATGGCAACAATCAATACCACGATACTGGCGTACTTTCCATGGCGCACGCTGGGCGCGATACGGGTGGTTCGCAGTTCTTCATTTGCCACAATCGCGAAAACACCAAACACCTAGACCGCAAGCATACTGTCTTTGGCAAAGTGGTGGAGGGTCTGGATATTATCCCTAAAATCAAACAAGGTGACAAAATGGAAAAAGTTGTCATCATAGAGCAAGGCTGATAAATAGCCCTGATAATACTGATTATCAAGGTTTTCTATTAATGTAATGCTCCTTTTTTGCATAACCAAACAGTAAATATGAAGTACATCTCACTACTACTTTCATTGGCTATTACTGCTTTGCTTATAGCCATCCTAAATACCAAAATAGGGCAAATACCTCCTTTGGGTAAGTTTCTTAACCCCTTCGATGGGTTTTGGCAAAATGCGCAAAGCCATCAGCAAGTTCGCAGTGCGCCCACACAACTAACCTTGGAAGGCTTGAAAGCCAAAGTGCAAGTGATTTACGACGATCGCTTAGTGCCACATATTTTTGCCGAAAATGAAGAAGACCTGTTTTTTATGCAGGGCTACATCACCGCCCAACATCGTCTTTGGCAGATGGAGTTTCAAACACATGCAGCTGCTGGAAGAATTTCAGAAATTGTAGGAAAAATTGCCATAGATTTTGACCGCACTAATCGCCGCAAGGGCTTAATGTTTGGAGCCGAAAGAGCTATTCAACAAATGGATACCTTACCGTTGGCGAAAATGATGTTGGAAAGCTATGCAAACGGTGTGAATGCTTATATCAACAGTCTGAGCCAGAGAGACTTACCTGTGGAGTATAAACTGCTCGACTATCACCCAGAACCTTGGACACCGCTCAAAACAGCTTTGTTGCTCAAATACATGGCAAATACATTAGCTTCTGGTGACGATGCCATTGAGAATACAAACACAATTAAACTATTAGGACGACCTACATTTGACTTGCTCTTTCCTGATTATCACCCTGAACAAGCTCCTATTGTGCCCACCGAAGGCAAATGGAATTTTGAACCGCTTAAAGTGAATACGCCTGCTGTGCAGTTTTCAGACAGCTTTTATCATACTGTTCTTATGGATAAAACAGCCCCCGGCACAGGCAGTAATAATTGGGCAGTAGCAGGCAGTAAAACCGCCTCGGGAAATCCTATTCTGTGCGACGACCCGCACTTAACCTTGAGTTTACCTTCTATTTGGTATGAAATGCAGTTGGTTGCTCCGGGAGTCAATGTATATGGCGTCACACTGCCGGGTGCACCCAACGTCATCATCGGATTTAATAACTACGTAGCTTGGGGAGTAACTAATGCACAGCGCGACTTGGTAGACTTATACGCCATTCGATATAAAGACCGTTCACGCAACGAGTATTTCTTAGATGGCAAATGGGAAAAAACAACCAAACGCATTGAAGAAATTAAAGTGCGTGGCGATAAGCCTTACTACGATACAGTGATTTACACTCATTGGGGACCAGTTGCCTATGACAAAACCTTTCATCAGGACAAACAGCACGCCGAGCTTGCCATGCGATGGATTGCACACGACCCTTCGTTGGAAATACTGACCTTTTATTATTTGAACCGCGCTAAAAATTATCAAGATTATGTGAAGGCACTTACCTACTATGATTGCCCAGCACAAAACTTTGCCTTTGCTGCTACTAATGGCGATATTGCCATGCATGTTCAGGGAAAATATCCGCTAAAGTGGCGGGAGCAAGGCAAATTTATTCTCGACGGTACCACAAATGCTTGCGCTTGGCAAGGCTACATTCCTGACGAACACAACGTACAAGTACTCAATCCTAAGCGCGGCTACGTAAGTTCGGCTAATCAACACCCTGCCGATACTTTGTATCCTTATTATGTGTATGCCTCCAATTTTGAATACTATCGCAACCGGCGTATTAATCAGTTGTTAGATTCCATGAAAAGCATAACGCCACAAATGATGATGGCAATGCAAAATGACAACTTTAACCTGAAGGCTGCCGAGAGCTTACCTTATTTCTTGGCGCAAATAAATGCCAACACGCTCAATACGCAGCAAAAGGCAATTTATCAGTTGCTTCAAAAATGGGATTTCTACAATCATGCAGACCTTGAAGCACCAAGTTATTACGAGGCTTGGTGGGACAAGCTCTTTCCTTTGGTTTGGGATGAACTAACAAATCAAACCATACCTTATGCCCGTCCAGATGCCTTCACTACTATTAAATTGCTCAAAAACAAACCGCAGCACCCTTTGTTCGACAACAAAAAAACTCCTGAGGTAGAAACTGCCAAAGAAATTATTACCAAAGCTTTCTTCCAAAGTGTAGACAGCATCAATAATTGGAAAAAATCTCACGACAACAAAATACCCCTTTGGGCAGACTACAAAGCTACCTCCATCCAACACTTAGCGCGGCTGGCGCCTTTTGGTGTAAGCAACATTCGCAACGGCGGCAACCACAATATCATCAATGCCACCAGTGAACGGCACGGTCCTTCTTGGCGGATGGTAGTGGAATTAGACAAAAAAGGCGTTAAAGGTTGGGGCGTCTATCCCGGCGGACAGTCTGGCAATCCGGGAAGTCCTTACTATGCCAATATGGTAGAGGCATGGCAAGATGGAAAGTATTACGAGTTGTTATTTATGCAAACCCCAACGCAATCGGCAAAAAACATTCTCTTTCGGCAGTCTTTTTCTAATTAAAAATCTATGATACCATGTTTCTCATTCAAGTAATACTGTTGGCAGTTGTTTGCGCTGTTTTTCAAATGCTTTTGCCCGGTAATGCTGTATATGTAGTGGCAGCTATTGCGCTTGTATTTGGGCTTATATTTGGGCAGAAACCTTTTCATGCATTTGTAATGGGACTTTTGGGTGTCGGGTTTTTGTGGGGAGGCTATGCGCTCTGGTTAGACCAAATGACCGACTCTATCCTTGGCTCAAAGGTAGCAGTCCTTTTTTCTTTGCCAAATGCCTTAACTTTGGCATTGGCTACTGGGCTTATCGGAGGGATATTAGGAGGATTTGCCGCTTTATCAGGTGCGCTGATTCGCAAACTGATAGCTTAATGAGGTAAGCCTGAACAGTGTGTGGTATGGTGCCTCGGAGCCAAGTTAAATAATCAAATCATGCAAGCACTTAAACAAACCGATTTTCAATTCCCTGCCCAAACCGGCTTTTATCGTGGCAAAGTGCGCGATGTATATTTCTTTGGCGACCGACTGGCGATGGTTGCCTCAGACCGCATATCTGCTTTTGATGTGGTGTTGCCACGAGCTATTCCCTACAAAGGGCAAGTGTTAAATCAAATTGCGGCTCATTTTTTACGTGCCACAGCCGATATTGTGCCTAATTGGTTAGAAGCTACGCCGCATCCACAGGTAAGCATCGGCAAACGTTGCGAGCCTTTCCGAGTAGAAATGGTTGTACGCGGATACTTAGTAGGGCATGCTTGGCGCGAGTACAAAGCCGGTAAACGGACCATTTGCAGTGAGCCAATGCCCGAAGGTATGCGCGAAAATGATGCTTTCCCCCAGCCCATTATTACCCCAACAACCAAAGCGCAGGCAGGACACGACCAAGATATTTCCGAAGCTGAGATTTTATCGGAAGGCATCGTTACCGCAGAAGAATACAATCTGCTCAAACAATATGCTTTGGCTCTCTACAAAAGAGGCGTGCAAATGGCAGCTGCTCGCGGGCTCATTTTGGCTGATACCAAATACGAATTTGGCAAGTGGAACGGACAGATTTATCTCATCGACGAGGTACATACGCCCGACTCCTCGCGCTATTTTTATGCAGAAGGCTATGCTGAGCGCCAAGCCAAAGGCGAGCCTCAACGACAGCTTTCCAAAGAATTTGTGCGAGAGTGGCTTATGGCAAACGGTTTTCAAGGTAAAGAAGGACAGCAAATACCTAACATGGATGATGAGCGAGTAGCCGCTATTTCCGAGCGATATATTGAACTGTATGAAAAAATCACCGGAGAGACTTTTCAGAAGCAAGATTATACCAATATCCTCCAAGATGTTGAAGCCGCTATTCGCAACTTCTTAGAAGACTGACTATATTTACGGAAAATAAACAAAGTTATGCAATACCAAACAGAAAGATTTGACAAATATACCCTGCTAACCATACAAACAGAAAGGTTGGCTACATCTACTGCTACTACATTGAAAGCAGATATAGCTCAACTGTTTAATGAAGAGGGGGTTGTCAATATGATTATCGACATGTCCAACGTAAATTATATAGACTCCTCAGGTTTGAGCGCCATATTAGTTGCCAATCGCTTAGCAAATGAAGCCGGAGGAATGTTAGTACTAAGTGGCATCACTGAACTGGTTATGAAAATTATCACCATTTGCAGATTAGACAATGTGTTCACCATGATGCCAACTGTAGCAGAAGGAGTAGATGCTATTTTTCTCAATCAGATGGAGCGCGATTTAAGTAACGAGGAAGGATAACAAGCTCCAAAAGAGCATGTCAATACACTTCAAGCCTGTTGAAAATCAGTTTCAACAGGCTTCTATTTTTTTCCAAAATTTTATTAATTGAATTATCAACCTCCACTAGTATGAACTGGCTGAGCATTGTTGCTGAAAATCCTTTCTATGAGTTCAGCTTGATATTATTGCTGGCAGTATTACTAGGTGCATTGGGGCAACTCCTCAGGCAACCATTGATTGTCATCTTCATTGCACTAGGTATTTTAGTAGGTCCTTCTGGATTAGACATCATCAAATCCAAGGCAAACATCCATTTATTATCCGATGTAGGCATTGCTATTCTGCTATTTATTGTTGGCTTAAAATTAGACTTGCGCATTATAAAGTCAGTTGGGTCAATAGCCTTATTAACTGGATTAGGTCAGGTTATTTTTACCTCGCTTATTGGCTATTGTATTGGTTTAGCCATGGGTTTTTCCCACTTGCATAGTTTTTACATAGCCGTAGCGCTCACTTTTTCCAGTACCATTATCATTGTAAAGTTATTGTCAGATAAAAAAGAAATAGACTCTTTGCACGGGCAAATTGCCATTGGCTTTCTCATCGTGCAAGACATGGTCGTGATTTTGGTAATGATTATTCTTTCAGCAATGCGCAAGAGCGGCGAGGCTTCTCTGCTCGAAGATTTGTTAAAGACACTGCTGTCTGGTCTTGCGTTAGTGGGTATGGCTGTTGCCATTATGCGGTTTGTGATACCCTATTTAAGTTTATGGACAGCCAAGTCGCAAGAGCTGTTAAGTTTATTTGCCGTAGCATGGGCGGTTTCACTCTCGTCGGCAAGTGAAATGTTGGGCTTTAGCCGAGAGGTGGGTGCATTCTTAGCAGGTATAGGGCTTGCTTCTTCGGAGTTCAAAGATGTGATAAGCAGCCGCCTAACCACTCTGCGCGACTTTCTGTTATTGTTCTTTTTTGTGCACTTAGGCATCGGATTAAACCTGCAACTTATTGGTAAGCAGTTGAATGCAGCTATTGTTTTTTCTCTTTTTGTGCTGATTGGCAACCCCGTCATTGTACTTTTGATTATGGGGCTGATGGGGTATAGAAAACGAACCGCTTTTTTGGCAGGTCTTACAGTAGCTCAAATCAGTGAGTTCTCACTCATTTTTGCAGGCTTGGGGCTGTCAGTAGGGCACATCAACCAAGAAACATTGGGATTGATTACGCTGGTGGGGTTAGTTACCATTGGGCTTTCTACCTACATGATATTATACTCACATCAACTATACGAATGGCTCGCTCCTTTATTGAGTATTTTTGAGCGAAAAAACCCTTACCGAGAAACATTAGATTGGGTAGATGAGCATGCTGAGTACGACCTGATTATTTTTGGCTACGGGCGTTTTGGCGGCAAGCTAATAGCACTGCTTGAAGAACATCCTCAGGTGCGCTACCTATGCATCGATTTCGACCCCTTCTTGGTCCGAAGAGGAAGACAGTCGGGTGTCAACATTATTTATGGGGATATTGAAGACCCTGACTTATTAATGCATATTCCTTTTCAAACTAGTCGCTGCATCGTCAACACGGTAGCAGATGTAGAAATTGCCCAGCAACTATTTACGGCATTGCGGCAGGCGGCATATACCGGTAAAATTTTTCAGGTAGCAACCAACGATGCTCACAGTGAAAGATTTAGTTCTTGTGGAGCAGACCGCGTGCTTGTGCCGCACAGCATGGCAGCAGCCAATTTTTACAATAGTGTACTGGTTGATTTACTGACAGATTCATCCAAAAATTAGCATACAATAGTAAAAACAACGCAGTTGAACACTTATTTATCAAATTAAACTGTGCTTTGGAGTAAGCGCCTTTTGTAGAATCATTCTAAATTACTTATTTATGAGAAGAACTTTGAAAAACATGCTCAAAATGAAGCCTGTGAATAATAATTTTCGGTGCCCTAACAGCATTCAAAGTTTGTTATCAAGTGTTTCGGCAATTACCTTTGCAAAGCGAAAAAAACTATATCAGTGCGGAATTATTAAAAACATACTATTCAACTATATAACGATGCTCAGGTTTAAGTTTCCATCTCTATTGGCGCTTATTGTATGGTGTGCTTTTGCTTGCTCTGTGCCGGTCTTTGCCCAAGACGGTGGCAACGGAGATGGCGGAAGTACCACTGATAGCGCCCCTGCTGCTGCCAGCAGTGCAGCAGGGCTTTCGGCTGACCAAGCCGTTATTGAACAAGGCAAAGGATTGTTTAACGCCAACTGTAAGCAGTGCCATGCTGTACACGAGAAAGTAGTAGGTCCGGCACTGGCAAAAGTTTATGAAAGACGTACAATACCTTGGTTGATTAATTTTATTAAGTATCCGCAGCGAGTGATTGAAAGTGGAGATGCCTATGCGGTTGCCCTATATAAGGAGTATCAGCAATATATGCCTAACCACGATTTTTTGAAAGATGACGAAATCAAAGCCATCTTGTCGTGGGTACAAGCTGAAACAATCAAAGGTCCTGCCACAGCAGCTGCCACAGCTACTACTACGGGTACAGCTGCCACAGCCTCGGGAGGAGAAGCTAATTCTGGACTACTCACTGCAGTAATAGCTGGTTTAGCATTTCTGCTTATTGTTACTCTTGCTGTTCTTGCTTTAATGGCAGCTACATTGAGCAAGTATCTCAAAAAAGAGACAGACCTTTCCGAAGAAGACCGCGAACTGCTCGAGCAGCGAGTTGACTGGGCAGGTATCTTCAAAAGTCAGGCTTTTATTGGCATTACAGCTTTTGTATTTCTTGCACTCGTGCTGAAAGCAACTGTAGAAGGTTTAATCACCATTGGCGTACAACAAGGCTATGCGCCTACCCAGCCCATTCCTTTTTCGCACAAATTACATGCTGGCGAATATGAAATTGATTGTAAATATTGCCATACGGGTGTAGAAAAAGGCAAGTCTGCCAACATTCCTTCTGCTAACATCTGTATGAACTGCCACAATGCCATTAAAACCACATCGCCCATTATTCAAAAAATTTACGAACACATTGAAAAAGACGAGCCTATACAATGGGTTCGCGTGCACAACCTGCCCGACTTGGCATACTTCAATCATCAACAACACGTTAAGGTTGCCGGATTAGATTGTGAAAACTGCCATGGCAACATTAAAGAAATGGAAGTGGTGCAGCAGGTATCTTTGCTGACTATGGGCTGGTGTATCGACTGCCACCGCAAAACAGATGTGAATGCAAAAGGCAATGCTTACTATGACAACTTAGTGCAATTACATGCTAAATCTTCCAAAACACCTATGAAAGTAGAAGATATTGGAGGTTTAGAATGTGCTAAGTGCCATTATTAGTATAATAGCTGCTCACTCATTCAAGATTCAATCATTACTCTGTAAATTTTTGACAACTGAATAATGGAAGAGACAAGAAAGATATACTGGAAAGGGATTGAAGAACTCACCAACGATGCAGAATTTGTAAAATACGCTGAGAAGGAGTTCCCACAGTACCTCCCCATAAAAGACAGTTACGGTGACAATGAGTCGGCAGCGCCTACTCGCCGCGACTTTCTCAAGCTCATGGGTTTTAGCGTAGCAGCTGTATCACTTGCAGCTTGCGAAACGCCTGTTAAAAAGGCTATTCCTTGGCTTAACAAGCCTGAGTCGGTAGATCCAAGTATTGCTAACTACTACGCTTCTACTTTCCTCGATGGTAGCGACTATTGCTCTGTGGTAGTGAAAGCACGCGACGGACGCCCTATTTTCATTGAAGGAAATACGTTTTCTAACGTAACCAAAGGAGGTATTAGCGCTACGGCAACAGCCTCCATCATGTCTTTATACGACATAGAAAAAGCCAAGGCACCTTCTAAACAAGGCAAAGAAACCGACTGGGCAACGCTTGATAAAGAAATCATCGAGCAACTTTCCCAAATTGCGCAAGCCGGCGGGCAAATTCGCATTGTGAGCAATACTATCATGAGCCCCTCTACACAGGGGGTTATCAACGAGTTTGCAGCTAAATATGCAAACACTAAGCATGTTTTGTACGACCAAGTGTCTGCATATGGCATACTGCAAGCCAATGCGCAACAGTTTGGAA
Organism: Bernardetiaceae bacterium; assembly: GCA_025056255.1. GTDB lineage: Bacteria > Bacteroidota > Bacteroidia > Cytophagales > Thermoflexibacteraceae > Rhodoflexus. Next base: position 12,787 of record JANWVT010000016.1, read on the forward strand.
AAGCAATTATTCCCTCCTATCATTTCGATAAAGCGGAAACAATTGTGTCCATAGGAGCCGATTTTCTAGGTACGTGGATTTCACCTGTTGAATACACCAAGCAATTCAACATCACCCGCAAAATAGGAAAAGACAAGAAAACCATGTCGCGCCTATATGCTTTTGAGTCTATCATGAGCATTACCGGCGCATCAGCCGACTATCGCACCCCTATCAAGCCGTCTCAGGAAGGGCTTGTGGTGGCTACGCTTTACAACTTAATTGCGCAAAAAGCTGGAAAGCCTACTGTCCAGACTACGGAGGTGCAAGTACCTTACTTGGCAGCCGCAGCAGATAAATTGTGGAGCACCAAGGGTAAATCGCTGGTAGTAAGCGGCTCTAACGATGTCAACGTACAGCTGATGGTTAACGCCATCAATGAAATGCTAGAAAGTTACGGAACAACTATCGACCTCAACACCCCTTCTTTCCAAAAAAGAGGGAACGATGCCGAAATGGCGGCATTTATGAAAGAGGTGGAAAGTGGAGCTATTAAAGCAGTAATTTTCTTGAACGCTAACCCCGTTTACGACCATCCGATGGGAGCTGTGCTGGAAGCCGCTTTGAAAAACAAAAAAGTGCAACTTACCATTGGCATCTCCGACCGCCTCAACGAAACCACTTCGCTGTGCACCTACCACGCTCCCGACAGCCATTTCTTAGAATCTTGGAACGATGCAGAGCCTAAGAAAGGACACTTTAGCCTTGGGCAGCCCACTATTCGGCATATTTTTAACACCCGTCAGGCACAAGAATCGCTGTTAAAGTGGGCTGGTTCAGCTACCGACTACTATACCTTCATTCGCAATTTCTGGAAAGCCAATCTGTTTAAATTGCAAAACAAAGAAACAGAGTTCGAGGCATTCTGGAATCGTTCGCTTCACAATGGTGTTTTTGAACTTACCGAACTGGGTAGCTATACCTCTGTATTTGAAAAAACAGGTGCTGCCAGTACAGTAGATATCAATGCTGTGGCGGCGCAAATTAATACTAACTACAAGCCCAGCAACGCCTTAGAACTAGTGCTTTATCAAAAAGTTACCATCGGCACAGGTACGCAAGCCAACAATCCATACTTGCACGAAACTCCAGACCCTATCTCCAAAGCTTGCTGGGGAAATTATTTGTCTATTCCTGTTTCATTGGCAACTCAGTTAGGCTTCACCCAGAAAGAGGGTAAAACGCAAATAGGAAGACTCACCGTTGGCAAAACGACCATTGAGTTACCTGTACTGATTCAGCCCGGACAAGCCAAAGAAACAGTGGCGCTTGCCATAGGTTTTGGTCGCAAAGATGCTGGCAAAGTTGCTACCGAAGCAGGAGGAGCCAATGCTTATCCTTTGGCTTCTATGTTGGGTGATGCAGTGCGCTTGGCAAATTTGAAAGATATAAAGCTGGAAAATATAGACCAACGCGTGCGCTTGGCGCAAACCCAAACACATGAAACTTTCATGGGTCGCCAAAGTATCATTCAGGAAAGTATTTTGGCAGAATACGTGAAAAACCCCAAAGCAGGGCGCTACGAGCCTACTATTGCCACTTACAAAGGGGCCGAGCGTCCAACGGATATATCCATTTGGGATATTCGGGGCGACGGCTATGGCAAAAAAGAGAAAGAATTAACTGATTACGAAAAAACACTGTGGGAAAACCGTAAAGTAGCTCACGGCATTTCTAGTGGCGAGGCAGATATTCACACCTATGCTAATCACCACTGGGGAATGGCAATAGACCTGAACTCTTGTACAGGTTGTTCGGCTTGTGTGGTAGCTTGCCATTTGGAAAACAACGTTCCCATAGTAGGCAAGAGAGAAATTATCAACCGCCGCGAGATGCACTGGATTCGCATAGACCGCTACTACAGCTCTGACGGTGCACCCAAAGACTACGACGCTCTGGAGATTGCCTCCGAAAATCCGGAAGTAGTATTCCAGCCCATGATGTGCCAACACTGCAATAATGCGCCTTGCGAAACAGTATGCCCGGTGGCTGCTACTACCCACAGCTCTGAGGGGTTGAATCAGATGACTTACAATCGCTGTGTAGGTACTAAATACTGCGCTAACAACTGTCCTTACAAAGTGCGTCGTTTCAACTGGTTCAGATACCACAACAACGACGAGTTTGACTACCACATGAACAATGATTTAGGGCGAATGGTGTTAAACCCCGACGTTACGGTTCGTTCACGTGGCGTGATGGAGAAGTGCTCGTTGTGTGTGCAACGTATCCAAGCTGGCAAGCTAAAAGCCCGTAGTGAGAAGCGCCGTCCTGTGGATGGAGAAATTAACACGGCTTGTGCGGCTGCTTGTCCGGCTGATGCTATTGTATTTGGCGATTTGAACGACCCTACCTCTCGCATTTCGCAATTGTTGGACAGCGAAATAAAGGAACGCGCATACAACGTGCTTTCTGAAATCGCTACCAAACCCAATGTGTACTATCTCACTAAAATCCGCAACAAGGATAAGGCGCAGGCATAAAGATTCAGAAAAACTAAAACCAACAGCATATGCAAATTATATCTGAAGTAAGAGAGCCGTTGGTAACAGGCGGAAAAACCATCAAAGATGTTACCAATGATATAGCCCGCCACGTAGAGAATCAACCTACACGGCTTTGGTTTATTTGTATGGCTATCTCTATCCTATTTTTGGGAGTAGGGGGCTATTTTGTAGGCGATTTGGCATGGAACGGAATTGGTCGTTGGGGATTGAATAAAACCGTTCAATGGGCATGGGACATTACCAACTTCGTATGGTGGGTAGGTATTGGTCATGCTGGTACGCTTATTTCTGCCATTTTGTTGCTATTCCGTCAAAAATGGCGTACTTCTATTAACCGAGCTGCTGAGGCAATGACCATTTTCGCCGTTATTTGTGCGGCATTCTGGCCAATCATCCACATGGGGCGTCCGTGGGTAGGTGCTTACTGGGTATTGCCACTACCCAATACATTTGGCTCTTTGTGGGTGAACTTCAACTCACCGCTATTGTGGGACGTATTTGCTATTTCTACCTATTTTTCTGTATCACTCGTGTTTTGGTATGTAGGTCTAATTCCAGACTTTGCTACCATTCGCGACCGTGCCACCTCAGCCGCTTCACGATTCTTCTATGGTATTCTGAGCTTCGGATGGACTGGCTCTGCCAAAGATTGGATGCACTACGAAGCTGTCTCACTCATTTTAGCGGGTCTTTCTACTCCACTGGTGCTTTCTGTACATACCATTGTAAGCTTCGACTTTGCTACCTCAGTAATTCCCGGATGGCATACTACCATCTTCCCGCCCTATTTCGTTGCGGGTGCTATTTTCTCAGGGTTTGCGATGGTACTCACTCTTATGCTAGTAGTGCGCAAAGTCTATCGTTTAGAAAACTACATCACCATTGAGCATATCGAGATGATGAACATCATCATCATTGTGACAGGCTCTATTGTGGGTATTGCTTATACCACCGAGTTTTTTATTGCATGGTACTCTGGTGTGGAATATGAACAATACGCATTCATTAACCGCGCTACCGGTCCTTACTGGTGGGCATACTGGGCAATGATGACCTGCAACGTAATATCTCCTCAGTTGTTCTGGATTAAAAAGATACGCACCAGCATAGTTTGGACATTCTTCCTGTCTATTGTGGTCAATATTGGCATGTGGTTCGAGCGTTTTGTAATTATTGTTACTTCGCTGCACCGCGACTACTTGCCTTCTAGCTGGGTATATTTTACCCCTACTATTCACGACATCATGTCTTACTTGTTCACTTTTGGGTTGTTCTTCTTCCTGTTCTTCTTGTTTGCTAAGTTCTTCCCAGTGGTGAACATGGCAGAGGTAAAAGCTATTTTGAAAGACAGCAATTCAAAAGTATATCGTGCGCGTCGCACCTTAGTGGATGAACCTCTACCACAATTGGAAGAAAAAACAACCGTGGCAGCCAAGTAAACAATTTCGATTATGGCAATGGAAAAAGATAAGCATTATTTGATAGGCGTGTTCAGCGACCATGACGATTTGCTGCATGGTATAGAAGATATGCGCGCCAAAGGAGTGAAAATATACGAAGTGTACTCTCCTTATCCGGTGCATGGCTTAGAGCATGCGCTCGGTTATAAGCGTTCTTGGATGCCCAGAGCCGCCTTTGCATTTGGCGCCTTGGGAACCACACTTGCTATTACTATGCAAGTGTATATGATGGCTATCGACTGGCCTATGATTATTGGCGGAAAGTCTTACTTAGCAGTTCCAGACTTTGTGCCTGTCAGTTTTGAAATGACAGTGCTGCTGGCAGCTTTTGGTATGGTGGGCACCTTTTTGGTTGTCAGAGACTTAAAACCTTACAAAGTGCCGCGCATATTTGATATCAGGGCTACTGACGACAAACACATCGTAGCAGTTGATTTAGCTGCTAATTCGCTTTCCGAAGAGCAAATTACGGCTTTATTCAAAGAGGCACATGCCGAAGAAGTGTATCGCCGCGATTTTGAAGAAGATGATAAATCTACCTCTTTCATTAGCTATGCCGTAGACTTGTTTACGAATGGTGTTACTCGTTCCAGTCGGATTCCTACACATCGCTAAATTTCAAAGACTGTTTAAGACCTATGTTGAAGATTGCATATATTACATTATTTGTTGCCACTGTCGCTTTGCTAACTGGTTGTACAGGTGCAAGTGGCGATGACCCGGGCGTAGAGTATGCGCCTCAGATGTACCATTCGGTTGCCTACGAACCGCTTTCTCAGGTAGTAGATGAAAGCAGCCCTTATTACAACTCGGCGCCGGTTAATGATTACCAAGGAAAGAAAAAAATTAACTTGATGACGCCTGTTGCCAGAACAGTAGCTCGGCAAAACTATTCAAGTGTTACAGGCTCTGTATTTGCCTCAGAAGACCAACCGCTGCTTATCTACGAACTGCACAAAGATAGCCTCGATTTGGCTGCTCGAATTCTGAAAAATCCTATCCCGTTAGATTCTGCTGGCAAAGTGATAGAAGAGGGCAAACATTTGTATTTGGGCTTTTGTGCGCCTTGCCACGGAGAAAATGGTCAAGGCGACGGTAAAGTAGGAGCTCAATATAAAGGTGTGCCCAACTACTCAGTAGGGCGCTATAAAACCCTGACCGAAGGACACATTTTCCATGTGATTACGCATGGCAAAGGACGCATGTGGTCGCATAAGAGCCAGCTTTCACCCGAAGAGCGCTGGAAAGTGGTACACTACGTACAAAAACTACAAAAAGGCGAGTCGTAATAGGGCGCTAATGGTTAGACTTTAATTGATTTTATCAAATGAAAGCCGAAGTACATCATCATAACATAGAAGAGCATTTTGTATTTTCCGATACTGCCAAGAAGTCTATCTTCACTGTGCTTGTAGTGGGTATCATCCTGTTTGTAATTGGTTTGGCATTGTTGGCGTTTGGTGGAGATGCACATAGTCACGATAGCCATGCCTTAGCCAATAATGGCAGCGACTTTGTAACCGTAAGTGAATCACACGGACACGACCACGCCCATGCTTACCACTGGACAAACCGTTTGAAAGTAACGCTGTGGCATAATAGCGTGTTCTTTATTGGGCTTACTGTTATTGGTATCTTTTTCACAGCCATTCAGTATGCAGCTCATGCAGGATGGTCAGCCCTGCTAAAAAGAGTGCCAGAGGCTTTTGGTAGTTTTCTACCCTATGCAGCCGTATTGCTGATAGCTTCATTTGCTTGGGGGTATCATGAAATTTTTCACTGGACAGATGCCTCGCTTACAGACCCCAACAGCCCTAACTACGACCCTATTATTGCTGGCAAAAAAGGGTTTTTAAATATGCCCTTCTACATTGCTCGCATGTTCATCTTCTTAATTGGCTGGTACGCATTTTATTACTTCTTGCGCAAGCACTCTTTGGCAGAAGACTTGGAAGGTGGTACTCATCGGTTTTGGAAAATGAAGGTGATTTCAACCTTGTTCATTATTTTCTTCGCTATTACTTCCTCCGTTGCTGCTTGGGACTGGGTAATGTCTATTGACACGCACTGGTTTAGTACCATGTTTGGCTGGTACAATTTCGCCAGTTGGTTTGTGGCAGGCTTGGCAGCCATTACCTTAGCCGTATTATATTTGAAAGATGCCGGCTATTTGAAAGCCATCAACGAAAGTCATTTGCACGACCTAGGCAAATTTGTATTTGCATTTAGCATTTTTTGGACGTATATTTGGTTTGGTCAGTTCCTGTTGATTTACTATGCCAATATTCCGGAAGAAACTATTTACTTTGTTGAGCGCTTGCGCAGCGACCAGTATGCCAAGTTTATTTTCATTAATCTGTTCTTGAACTTCTTCTTCCCGTTTTTGGCATTGATGACGCGTGATGCAAAACGCAAAGCTGTTATTTTGAAAATCGTTTGCTATGCAGTTATCATTGGGCACTGGCTAGACTTTTACCTAATGATTACCCCGGGTACATTGAAAGAACATGGAGGACTAGGCTTCCTTGAAATAGGGCTTGCCTTGATTTATTCGGCTATGTTTGCCTATGTAGTTGCGCAAACACTAACCAAGGCACCACTAATAGCTAAGAATCATCCAATGTTGCAAGAAAGCTTGCATCATCACATCTAAAAAATATCTGTGCAGGTAAACTTTTTACTTGCACAATTTGTCGTATGTTTGGTTTAATTTAACAAAAGCAACATGACAGGTCTTCTTCTTTTAACAGGTGGCATTTTGGTAATTGCCGTGTTTGCTTTGGTATATCGCATTCTATCCCTTATTGATATTGCCAAAGGTAAGCAAGGCAAGCCAGTAGGTACAACCAGCAATGCAGTAAACAGCTTCTTATTTATTGTGTTTTTCTTTGTAGGGTTCGGGCTATTGTTTTGGTATTCTGGTAAGGCAAGTGAAAATTTCTTACCTGAATCAGCATCCGAGCACGGTAAACTTACAGACAAGCTCTTCTGGATTACTACAGGTATTACGTTTGTCGTATTCTTCCTCACACATGTAATACTGTTCTTAACGCCTTACTTCTTTCGCTATCGCGAGAACCGTTCAGCTTACTGGTGGCCAGACAATACCAAATTGGAGGTAGCTTGGACAGTTTTACCAGCTATTGTGCTGACCGTATTGGTACTTACTGGTTGGTGGGCATGGCGCGATATCACAGCTCCTGCTCCCGATGATAGTTTGCAAGTAGAAATAGTAGGTAAGCAATTCAACTGGATGGTGCGCTACGGTGGCAAAGACGGCAAAATTGGAAAGTACGACTATCGCAAAATAGATGCAACTAATCAACTTGGAATGGATTTCGCTGCGGACAAATCTAATTTCGACGATTTTACTCCTCGTGAAATTCATCTTCCGAAAGGAAAGAGTGTTTTGTTGAAAATTCGCGCGCGTGATGTGCTACACAGCGTATTCATGCCTCACTTCCGCGTGAAAATGGATGCCGTGCCGGGTATGCCCACTAGTTTTTGGTTCACCCCTACTAAAACTACTGAAGAGATGCGCAAAGAGTTGAATGACCCTAACTTTAACTATGAATTGGCTTGTACAGAGATTTGTGGACAAGGGCACTTTGCTATGCGCATGGTAATAGTAGTTTCTGAACCAGAAGAGTTTGAAAAGTGGTATGCCTCCCAAGAGCCTTGGGCAAAGCAAAACGCTGACTATATTGCTTCGCTGAATTTGGAAAATAGCAAAGAATTGGCAAGTCTCTTCAACCAGAAATAAGTCTCTACCTTAAATAATCATTCTGTTATGGCAACAGTAAATATTGATTTGCACAAGTCAGTTGGTGAGCATGCCCACCAAGATGAGCACCATCATGATGAGCATCATCATGAAAACTTTATCACCAAGTACATTTTTACCGAAGACCATAAGATGATAGCTAAACAATTCCTGTTAACAGGTATTTTCTGGGCTATTATCGGCGGTATATTATCGGTTATTTTCCGACTGCAACTAGGTTTTCCCGATGCCAATTTGGAGTTTTTGCGCCCCGTTTTAGGCGACTGGATTACTACTCAGGGCAAGTTAGACCAAAACTTTTACCTTGCTCTTGTTACTATGCACGGTACCATTATGGTGTTCTTCGTGCTGACAGCAGGGTTGAGTGGTACATTCAGCAACTTCCTTATTCCGTTGCAGATTGGCGCACGTGACATGGCTTCTGGGTTTATGAACATGCTCTCTTACTGGTTCTTTTTCCTGTCAAGTGTAGTCATGTTCATTTCCTTGTTCATTGAAACAGGTCCAGCAAGTGGCGGTTGGGTAGTATATCCTCCCTTGAGTGCGCTTCCACAAGCAATGCCCGGTTCGGGTTTGGGTATGACCTTGTGGTTAGTGAGCATGAGCTTGTTTATTGTATCGTCTTTGCTTGGAGGTATCAACTACATTGCCACTGTTATCAACCTTCGTACCAATGGCATGTCTTTCTCAAAGCTGCCGTTGACCATCTGGGCATTTTTCTTGACAGCTGTTTTGGGCTTATTGTCTTTCCCTGTACTGTTTGCAGCAGCTCTTTTATTAATATTTGACCGTAGCTTTGGTACAAGTTTCTATCTTTCAGAAATATATATCAACGGCGAGCCGCTACATAATATGGGTGGTAGTCCCGTGCTGTATCAGCACCTTTTCTGGTTCTTGGGACACCCCGAAGTGTACATTGTAATGCTTCCCGGCTTGGGTATCACTTCTGAAATTATTGCTACTAATGCTCGCAAGCCTATATTTGGCTACCGTGCCATGGTTGGCTCATTATTAGCTATTGCATTCTTGGCATTTATTGTTTGGGCGCACCACATGTTTGTGTCAGGCATGAATCCTTTCTTGGGCACTATCTTCATGTTCTTGACCCTCATTATTGCTGTTCCCTCAGCTGTAAAAGTTTTCAACTATTTAGCCACGTTGTGGCGTGGAAACATTGTGTTTACGCCAGCAATGTTGTTTTCCATAGGTTTGGTTTCCTTCTTCATTTCAGGTGGGGTAACAGGTATTGCACTGGGTAATTCTGCTATTGACATTCAGTTGCATGATACTTATTATGTAGTTGCGCATTTCCACTTGGTGATGGGCTCGGCCTCCTTCTTTGGCATGTTGGCTGGTATTTATCACTGGTTCCCCAAAATGTTTGGAAGAATGATGAATGAGAAGTTGGGATATGTGCACTTCTGGATTACCTTTATTGGTGTTTACATGGTATTCTTCCCAATGCATTACTTGGGTATTGCAGGTTTTCCGCGCCGCTACTACTCATGGACCAACTTCAATGCATTTGACTCATTCTCAGACCTGAACGCTTTCATCAGTACAGCTGCCATTATTACGCTAAGTGCCCAATTGATATTCCTGTTCAACTTCTTCTATTCTATGTTTAGAGGTCGCTTAGCACCTGCAAATCCATGGCGTTCTAACACTCTCGAGTGGACAACACCGCGCTTCCCCGGACATGGCAACTGGCCTGGCAAAATTCCAACAGTATATCGCTGGCCTTATGACTACAGCAAACCGGGGGCGAAAGAAGACTTCATACCGCAGACGGTTCCGTTCTCAGCAACGCCAGAGTCTAATCTGCCTCATGAAAATGAGTTGATAGCTTTGGAAAAAGAGTTTGCAAATTGATAAATGGTATTTTGCTTGCAAAAGGCTGCCTCTTCCGGCAGCCTTTTTTGCTGATAGACGACTAAACGGGATATTTTATCGGTGCTACATTTGTACTTATGATGGTTATATGCGAAAAAATGTTTGTATTGGCTTGGTAATAAACACAACTTTGGTTTTACAGGTATGAATGTTGTTGGGTTAGACCACATCTCGCTGCATGTGTCCAATTTGCAGCTCAGTTTAGCGTTCTATACCGATATTATTGGATTGCGCCCTGTTCCACGTCCTGCTTTCGATTTTGAAGGCGCTTGGCTTTCGATAGGCAACGGACAGACGCTTCATTTAATAGCAGGACGCACACAACAAGTGCTTTGGGGAAGTAGAGGAACTCATATGGCTTTTGCTGTGTCGGATGTAGAACAAACTGCAGCTTATTTTCAGACTAAAGGAATAGAGCATACTCCTATTAAGCCGCGTCCAGATGGTGTTCGTCAGTTTTTTGTAACCGACCCCGACGGTTATTGCATCGAGTTTTGCCAAACCATTGGAAAATAACATTTTGAATATTAGCCAAATGTATTTACTTTTGCATCCGCTTTTGAGCCTTGCGGATTGTAAAGTGTACCTATCATTCATAAAGTCATGAAAAAAGATATCCACCCTAATTATCGCGAAGTTGTTTTTCTGGATACACAGAGTAACTTCAAATTTCTGACTCGCTCTACAGTTGAAACAAAAGATACAATTGTGTGGGAAGACGGAAAAACTTATCCTTTGGTAAAAATTGAGATTAGCTCAGCTTCTCATCCGTTTTATACGGGAAGTGGAAAAGCCTACGTAGCTACTGCTGGTCGAGTTGAGAAATTTCTCAAAAAATACAACAAAAAATAAGAATTATTGGCTGTTGTGCGAAATTTAAAAGACTTTCCCGCGGAGGAAAGTCTTTTTTTTTAGCAAATCTTGAACGAACGAGCTTATCAGTTGAACAAGCTATTGCTACTATGACTGTTCCCTTCAAAGCCATGAACAATTTTTGCACCTGCAGGCAAACGTAATACCATAAAAACCTCTTGGGTTTTGTAGCATGGCCGCCAATCTTGTTCAGTTTGCATATACTGCGGTTATGCTTGATGCGGATGTATGGACAAGGTCTCAAAACTATGTGAAATAGTAGCTGTTGCGCGCAGCATAGCAGCTACTGAACAATATTTTTCTACTGACAACTGAATAGCTCGGGCTGCTTTTTCATCGGGTATATCCCCTGTTAAGATGAAATGCATGTGAATGTCGGTAAATACTGCTGGAATAACTCCTTCGGCTCGCTTGGCACTGATTTGTAGTTTGATATCTTTTAAGTGCAAGCGTTGTTTTTTTAAGATATCTATCACATCTATGGCTGAACAGCCCCCCAATGCAGCTAATACCATTTGCATAGGGCGCATGGCGGCATTGTGCCCGCCAATAGCGAGAGCTGCGTCCATTTCAACCGTTTTGCCTTCTTCATTAGTGGCTTGCATATGAAAGGCATCATCTAAGCGACTAATTTCAATCTTCATTTGCGGTTTCGTGTTTGATTTTACAAATTACGCGAAAATAAAAACAGGATTTTCCATGCAACGAATTTCAATTTATCAGATAGATGCTTTTACCGATAAGGTCTTTCATGGTAATCCGGCGGCGGTGTGTCCCTTAGCTGAGTGGTTGCCAGCTACTACTATGCAAGCTATTGCAGCAGAAAACAATCTTTCCGAGACAGCTTTTTTTGTGCCCTACGGTAGGGATTTTCAGATTCGCTGGTTTACCCCAGAGGTAGAAGTAGATTTGTGTGGACATGCTACGCTGGCAGCCGCCTATGTAATTTTACATGAACTGGGTTGTCCAGACAATTACGTTCATTTTCACTCGCCGAGTGGTTTGCTAAAAGTATATCGGAAACACGATTATTTAGAATTAGATTTTCCCAGTCGTCCACCACAGCCTGCTGAGTATCCGCCCGGATTGATTGCAGGACTAGGCGCCATGCCTCAGCACATTTTACGATCGCGCGACTATTTGTGTGTGTACAGTTCGGAAGAAGAAGTGGCTGCGCTACAACCCAACTGGGAAGAGTTAGCCAAATTAGATGTACTGGGTATTATTGCTACTGCTCCGGGTAAACAAGTAGATTTTGTTTCCCGATTTTTTGCTCCTAGCGCTGGTGTGCGCGAAGACCCCGTAACAGGTTCTGCACACAGCACACTGATTCCGTACTGGGCAGCAAGGTTAGGAAAACATAAGCTCATTGCCCAGCAGATTTCAAAGCGAGGTGGAAAACTTTTCTGCGATTTGCACGGCGAACGCGTGCGCATCGGAGGATATGCTGTTTTGTATATGCGGGGTGAAATATACATATAATTGCATCTGTTTAAGCACCCTTTTCGTAATTACCAATGCTGAAACCTTAAATCTTCTAATACAATGACAGCACGCATCATGATAGGGGGGCTGGCGGTATTGTTGCTAGTAACAGCTTGTAGCCCTATGAAGGTATATATTCGCCAAGATGAGTCTGTTGATTTTACTCAGTATAAAACTTTTGCTTTTTTGCAGCGTCCGCCTGAGGAGCGTGTATATGGTAGCCTACTGGCTGAAAATGAAATGATTTACGGCATTCAAGAGGAGTTGGAGGCAAGAGGCTTGAAGGCAGATACTGCAGCACCAGACTTGTTGATTTCCTTCAAGTCTAAGGCACAGGTATCTCAAAAGCAAGTTACTACTACGCCTCCTATGTGGGTGATGCCTATGTGGGGATTTTATGACCCTTTCTTTTGGGGACCTGCCATGATGAACCCCTGGAATCAGCGCCAAACGCAAACCATTACTGAGTCCAAAGGTACTATTGAACTGTTTCTATTTGATCGCGCTACCAAAAAGCCAGTTTGGCAAGGAGCAGCTATTGGCAATGCCGACAATCCTTATGAAAATGTACGTATGTCGCTGCAAAAGCTATTCAGTCGCTTCCCTTTGAAGCGACAAAAACCATACCCAAAGTACGATTTGTGAGAATAGCTTAAATTTTTAAGTACCAAAGCACCAAAAAAAGGTGCTTTTTCATTTTTTTATGCTGAAATTTGGCAGTGTTTTCGCAAAACACTATTTTTTAAAAAAAACAAGTTAAATTTTGAACCACTTAACGCTATTCAACAATGTCCAGACTGAGATTTATTGCTTTGGAGCAAGCTGCTTCCCGCAGTATTGTAGATGTAGCAGCCCCTTCAAAAAAGGTATCTGACTACTATGGAGTAAATGTATTTGGCGATGAGGCGATGAAAAGTTATCTCTCATCGGACATGTACAAGCAACTCAAAGCGCACGTACAAAAAGGAGAAGCCTTAGACGAAGCCTTAGCAGATGCAGTAGCAGCAGCTATGAAAACATGGGCTTTGGAAAGAGGCGTTACGCACTACACCCACTGGTTCCAACCGCTCACCGGCGCCACAGCAGAAAAACACGATGCCTTTTTTGAGCCTGCCGGCAGTGGAAAAGTGCTGGAAAAGTTCAAAGGTAGCGCTTTGATACGTCAAGAGCCAGATGCCTCTTCGTTCCCAAGTGGAGGCATTCGCAATACTTTTGAAGCACGCGGATATACAGCATGGGACCCTACCTCGCCTGCTTTCATTATTGAAAATGGTAGCAGCAAAACCCTTTGTATCCCTACTGTATTTGTTTCATACACTGGCGAAGCGCTTGACAATAAGACTCCTTTGCTTAAATCGCTGGCCTTGTTAGACAAAGCCGCCACAGCTGTTTGTGAGTACTTCGACAAAGACGTTACGCACGTATATGCTACTTTGGGGGTGGAGCAAGAATATTTCCTCATTGACCGAGCCTTGTATTTTGCCCGTCCTGACTTGGTGATGTCTGGCAGAACCTTATTCGGACATGCGCCTGCCAAAGGGCAACAACTGGAAGACCATTACTTTGGCTCTATTCCTTCTCGTGTGCGTGCCTACATGCAAGACTTGGAGATAGAAGCTTACAAGCTTGGTATTCCGCTGCGTACAAGGCATAACGAAGTAGCCCCCAGTCAGTTTGAATGTGCCCCTACATTTGAAGAAATCAATCTTGCCAACGACCATAACCAGTTGCTCATGGACATTATGGAAAAAGTGGCAGAGCGACACAACTTCAAAGTATTATTGCACGAAAAGCCATTTGCTGGCATCAATGGCAGCGGTAAGCATAATAACTGGTCTTTGGCTACCAATACAGGCGTTAATTTATTGCAGCCTACTTCTAAGGCAAAAGAAAACCTGCAGTTCCTCGCCTTTTTTGTCAATATCATCAAAGCTGTACACGACAATGCCGATTTGTTGCGCGCTTCTATTGCCTCAGCAGGCAACGACTTCCGCCTCGGAGCAAACGAAGCACCTCCTGCCATCATGTCGGTATTTATTGGCAAACAACTCACTGAGGTGTTGGACGAGTTAGAGCACAACGGCAACATTAAAATTGACAAAGGCGATAATATGTACATGAAATTAGGCATAGATAAGATTCCGCCTATCTTACTCGACAATACCGACCGCAACCGTACTTCACCGTTTGCCTTCACTGGCAATAAATTTGAATTCCGTGCAGTGGGAGCCTCTGCTAACTGTGCTACTGCTATGATTGTGCTCAACACCATTGTGGCAGACCAGTTGAAAAAATTTAAAGTAGAGGTAGATGCACAAATTGAAACCGGTAAGAAGAAGGAAGTAGCTATTGTAGATGTTTTACGTGAATACATCAAACAGTCCAAAGCTATTCGTTTCGAAGGAAATGGCTATAGCCAAGAGTGGGTAGAAGAAGCAGCCAGACGTGGCTTGTCAAACATCAAAACAACCCCACACGCTCTGGAAGCATACCTAAGCAAAAAATCCCGCCAAGTACTGGTAGGAAACGGCATCTTCAGCGATGTAGAGTTGGAGGCTCGTGTAGACGTAATGCTGCACAACTACGCTTTAAGGGTGCAAATAGAATCCAGAGCCCTAGGCAACTTTGCTAGAAATCAGATTATTCCTGCCGCATTAGAGTTCCAAAACAAGCTGATTGAAAATGCCAAAGGTTTGAAAGAATTAGGGCTAGCAGCAGAGTCTGAAAACCTCAAAGATGTCATTCAAGAGATTTCTCGCCATGTAAGTGCTATCAAAACGAATGTGGATGCCATGATAGAGGCACGTAAGGTAGCCAACGAATTAGACACGCATCATAAAGCAGTGGAATACTGCGAAAAAGTGAAGCCTTATTTCGATGTTATTCGCTACCACATCGATAAGTTAGAACTCATTATTCCCGACGATATGTGGCCCTTCCCTAAATATCGCGAGCTGCTGTTTATTAAGTAACACCAACTTTGAGTCATAAAAGCCGCCCTGAAAATTGCAGGGTGGCTTTTTAAATGCTGCAGCTTAGGAACATGTTTAGGTTTTTGTAAGATGCATGTTGCCCAATGCATTCATGAAGGTAAACTCCATGCACTATAAGACAGCAGCATTATTTTTCAGCTAAAATCCTGTTCATCTTGCTATCCTGTCTAAGTTAGGTGGTTGTTCTTATTTTTGACTTGCCTTATAGCCAACAAAAAAGTAGGGTAGTATAGTTTGGGCGATAGAATTTGCGTTAATCGTTTTAGGTTATTCCGTAGGCAAAAACAAACTTACTTGGCATTAGTATAATGCACAAATGTCAAGTTACAGAATAGCATATACGTCTCTCTGGGTGCTCTAAATGATTCAGCTGGCAGCACAGTATAAGTAGCAAGCGTTTTTATAAGCGGTGTCTGCGGAAGCGTTTTTTGAAAGGTTCAGGACAGCGCACTTGACCGGGAATAATGTACATCAGATGGATGCCGGCAGTTATAAGCACATCTTTGTCGCGATAGTTACCACGAATGTTGTCTTCGTACTGTTCATTGCCAAATCCCTCTAAGGTGCGGTACACGCGTCCGTCGGCACCTACGTAGGTATAAAAGTTCGGTTGGAATGTGAGCCCCAGTTGGTCAATTCTTCTGCCGCCTTCTAGCGAGCGGTCCGACATGGCGCGAGCCAAATCGTTGTCGCCAAAAATGCCTAGGTCCACGTATTTGCGGCTCACGTCGTCTATATAGTCGGTAAATAACTTGCGGTAAGACACTTCAAAGGCTAAGTCCCAGCGGGTACTGATGCGGTAGCGCATTCCGAAGCCCATAGGGATAGCAATTTGCCAGCGCGAATATTTTTTGCCATATTCATCTGCATAGCCTTGTCCTTCTGTTCCGAGGGGTTGCAAGGCTACCCAGCCGCCACCAAAGGCTTCTGGTGCTTGTGCCTTGGGATTATGCCTAAAAACGGAGATACCCCCTACCAAATAAGGAATTACCCGCTTCGGACGCTGATAGAAAGTACCGCGATTGCTTACCAAGTCCCATACCCCTACGGCAGAAAGTTCCAAAATGTCGTTGCGGAAGCGCAGGTTGCGAATGTAGCGGAATTGGTTGTGTTCCCAGCGGGGCTTATCTGGTCCAATATTAGTAGTATCGTCGCCTTTTACCCTACCCCATGAAAGGGAGTAACGCATGCTAAAATTGGGGCGATAGCGCTTTTGAGCATGTAGGGCAATATTGGGGCGTGTATAGCCTAAATCCATGCTAGTAAAGTAAGGCTGTGGCACAATGTCGCCGAAATAATTCATAGCGCCAAGGCTTGCACCAATACTCCAATACTTCTTGCGATTGAACCAAGACCAAGTGTGTTTGGGATTTTGCTTAAACTTTGGATTCTCTCTTTTCTCAATCAACTGCGCCTGTGCTTGTTGAACAGCCATAATAGTTGTTCCTAACAACAAAAGGACTAAAAAGCGTACGGTGAAAGACTTCATAAGCATTCCTTAAATCAGGGAACTGTAGCCCTTATTGCCCACTCATTTCTGCAAAAAAAGTGCCTCAAAATAACAACTTTGCAAAGTTAAATGGATTTAATTTCTCAAATCATTGCCCCAATTGAGTTTTTGCCGAAGGGTTCGTAGAAAGTTGTCGCCTTCTAAGCGAATCAGCCGTGCGTTGAATTCACATTTGCGCAACGACAACTTGATATTAGAATCTACGGTACGGAAACGCGAGTCGAGCGAAACTAAAAAGTTGTTATTGCGTCCTTCTATTTCAAAAGAAAGTACGCAGCCGTCGTGAATGACCAATGGTCTAACATTTAAATTGTGAGGGCTAATAGGGGCAATAATAAAGTTGCGCGAATCGGGTAATACTACTGGTCCTCCTACACTAATAGAGTAAGCCGTAGAGCCAGTAGGGGTAGCCACAATGAGCCCGTCTGCCCAGTAAGCATTCAGATATTCGCCATCTAAGTAAGTGTGCACCACAATCATAGAGGCACTGTCTCGCTTGCTGATGGTGCATTCGTTGAGGGCGAAGTTTAGGTCGCCAAACAGGTTGATGCTACTGTCTAAGCGCACCATAGAACGCTCTTCTATGGTATATCTACCTTCGCAAATAGCGTGCAACCCCTTGGCTATGTTTTCTTTGGAGAGAGTAGCCAAAAAACCCAATCTTCCTAAGTTAATGCCTAAAATGGGAATGCCTGTGTGGCGCACTAAAGTGATGGTTTCCAAAAATGTGCCGTCTCCACCAATGCTTAGCATCAAATCAGTATCGGCTAATTCATGATAGCTCGAAAAAGTGTATTCACAGGCAACTTCTTGCCCAATTTGTTCCAAGTGTTTTTGAAAGGGTTCAGAAATGCGCAGCTGAGCACCCAGTTTGTGCAGTTCGTTGAAGATAGTTTGTAAATATAGTTGCTTTTGGTTGTCAACAGGGCGGCTGTGTAAAGCTATTTTCATTAGTTTTCAAGAAATTTGAATAGACTACTGAGGCGCTCCCGAGCAATATTTATCTCTTCGTTTTCATTGAAGCGAGCCGCTACATGGTAGCCGAAGCGCTCCAAGGTAGCAATGATTCTGGAAGTTTCCATTGCGCTCAGTTTGAGTGTTAACTTGACCATATTAGGATTGTGCGGGTCGGTTTCTACATAGCTGCTGAGTATTTTGGCATCATTAGATTCTATCAGTCGGCTAATTTGGGCTAAGGAGTAGTCATATACGGGCATAGAAAGCACAATAATACCCCCCGGATTTTGTGTAGCAAATGTGCGTGCTAACGCACCCAAGGTGTCGCGCAGTACTACCACGCCTTTAAAAAGTTGTTCATTGGACAAAACAGGCACTGTCTGCACTTTAAACGATTCTGCTACGCGAATCACGTCATAAAAGTGCTGGTCTTCGGTTACAAAACAATCAGTAAAGTCAGGTTGCAGGTTGGCTAAGGGAGTATCGGCAGGTAAGTTAGCGTCGTACAATGCTGTTTCTGAAAACATGCCCTTGTAATTACTGTTTTCTACTACCGGCAATTGATGTACGCGAAACTCTTCCATCCAAGCCAAAGCGCGCCCAACAGTATCTGATGGTTTCAGCGGCGGCACCAAAGTGTTAATAAAATCTTTTGCACACATTCCCAGAGGGGTGCGCTCCTCCGGCGAAAGTGCTAAGCCTTCATCCATAGGCTTTTACGTTAATTAACAAGTAAACAAGTGATTGAGTTGCATTCATTTGCATGGCTTATTTGGTCAAATCTATAAAACTTTAACGATAATCTGCAATAGAAATTTTATCTGTTGCCACTTAATAGCTTACCTGTTCGCATATTTTTTGCAGATTGGGCATAAAAGGATAATTTTGTGGCTATGTTTATCTGTAAACAGGCTAACGCTGTTGCTATTTTACTTCTCATGATGGTGGCAGCAGCAGGTAGTGCGTGTAGTAAATTTCAGAAAATCCTTAAAAGTGATGACTGGAAATTTCGCTACAATGCTGCCATAGACTACTACGAAAAAAAAGGCGACTATTACCGTGCTGGCATTTTGCTTGAAGACCTCGTTCCTATTATTCGCGGTACGCCAGAGGCAGAAAAAGCCCAATTCTACTGGGCATATTGCTACTATAAGCAGGGGCAGTATGAAACCAGTGCTGCCGAATTTAAAAAATTTCACGATACCTACAATCGCAGTAAATTTGCAGAAGAGGCGTTGTATATGCACTGCTATTCACTTTATATGAGCTCGCCTCCTTTGCATTTAGACCAAGCCAATACTATTACTGCTATCGACGCTTTTCAAGATTTTATTAATCGCTATCCGAACAGTGCCTATGCGCAACAGGCGGCTGGGGCTATTGTGGCGCTGCGAGCTAAGTTGGAAACAAAAGCATTTAAAAATGCTAAACTCTACCAGCAATTAGAGCGTTATAAGTCGGCAGTGATTGCCTACGACAACTTTCAAAAAGACTTCCCAGACTCGCGCTACCAAGAAGAAGTAGCTTTTCGCAAACTGGAGGCACAGTACGATTTGGCACAAAACAGTTACATGGATAAGAAGCGAGAACGCTTCATAGAAGTAGTGCGCATGTATCAGGTATTTGTAGACAAGTACCCAAAAAGTATTTTCCTCAGGCAGGCAGAAAACATTTTTGAAAATACACAACGACAACTAAAAAATATAGCTGCTGTGGAAGCCGCTATGAAAAAGGAACAAGAAAAAGTTGAAAAAACAGCGCAAAACTAACTCAGTGGTACGCATCAAAAAGTTTCAAACATATGTCTAAACACAGATATACCAGCAACACTTCGCTAATCACCAGAGACATTTCTAAAATAGCTGACTTGGCAAACGGCAATTTGTACGAAGCCGTAGTAATTATTTCCAAACGCTCGCGCCAGATAGCTGCCAAGCTAAAAGAAGAGCTAGCAAGCAAACTGGAAGAGTTTTCTAGTGGTATTGATAACTTGGAAGAAATTCACGAAAACCGCGAGCAAATTGAAATTTCGCGCTATTATGAACGGCTGCCTAAGCCAACTACCATTGCCACCGATGAGTATTTGGAAGGCAAACTGGTGTATTATCGCAGCGACGATGCTGAATAACTTTGAGCATGTTGAAGGGTAAAAAAATTTTAATAGGCGTTTGCGGTA
This sequence comes from Bernardetiaceae bacterium, assembly GCA_025056255.1. Classification (GTDB taxonomy): domain Bacteria; phylum Bacteroidota; class Bacteroidia; order Cytophagales; family Thermoflexibacteraceae; genus Rhodoflexus. Next base: position 32,464 of record JANWVT010000016.1, read on the forward strand.
GCATTGCCGCCTATAAAACTGCTACCCTCATACGGCTTTTAGTTAAGCAGCAGGCAGAGGTACAAGTAATCATCACCGATGCTGCTGCTGACTTTATTTCTCCGCTTACCTTAGCTACTTTGTCTAAAAAACCCGTACTCAAGCACTACACCGCCAACAGCGAAACAGGTGAGTGGAACAACCACGTAGCACTGGGGCTATGGGCAGACCTGATGCTTATTGCACCTGCTACTGCCCACACACTCGCCAAAATGGCAAGTGGCTTGTGTGATAACTTGCTGATGGCTGCTTATCTTTCAGCGCGCTGTCCGGTGGCAGTAGCACCTGCTATGGACTTAGATATGTGGCATCACCCTGCTACCCAGCGGAATATCAGTCGCTTACAGGCAGATGGTTGTTATGTAATTCCCCCCGGCGAAGGCGAGCTTGCCAGTGGGCTCTCGGGCAAAGGCAGAATGGCTGAGCCTGAGCAAATTGCCCAATGGCTCAGTCTTTTTTTCACTGCTTCTAATTGGTTGAAAGGAAAGAATGTACTGCTCACCGCAGGACCTACCATTGAGCCCATAGACCCTGTTCGCTATATTACCAATCACTCAACCGGTAAAATGGGCTACGCCTTGGCACAAGCTTTTGCCGATGCTGGGGCAAGTGTCCGTCTTATTTCCGGACCGGTATCTTTACAACTGCTACATCCATTGGTGCAGATTACGCCTGTGCATACCGCACGCCAAATGCATCAAGCAGTAATGGAACGCTTATCGCAAGCCGATATCATTGTGCATTGTGCAGCCGTTGCTGACTATGCGCCTGCACAAATAGCTCCTCAGAAAATTAAAAAGCAAGAAGAAAGGCTTACGCTTGATTTGGTAAAAAATCCTGATATTGCAGCCGAAGCAGGACAGCGCTTGCAATGGCACCAAGTGCACGCAGGTTTTGCCTTAGAAACCGACCACGAAGAAGCAAATGCACACCAGAAAATGTTGCGCAAAAATTTTGACCTCATTGTGCTCAACTCGCTCAATCAAAAGGGGGCTGGTTTTGGGCACGATACCAACCGCGTAACGCTGCTTTTTAGAGACGGTAAGCGTGAAGATTTGCCGCTACTACCCAAAAATGAGGTTGCTCGCATTATTGTACAACATCTTACCCAACTGCTTCAAACAAAATCGCATGTGGTTTAAAAGAATGCTAATCTTGCTGTTAGGCTGGTTTGCAGCCACCGCCTATGCACAAGAACTCAATGCCAACGTTATCATTAACGATGCACAAGTACAAACACAAGAGCGCCAAGTGATTCAACAACTTCGCGATGCCATCGCCAATTTTATGAACACTACGCGATGGACCAATGACAACTACAAACCCTACGAGCGAATTAAATGTAACTTCCTTATTACTCTCACCAGTGGCACAGACCTTGCCAACGGACGGTACACTGCCAACGTGCAAATTCAGTCTAGCAGACCTGTGTATGGAACAAATTATGAAACAGTGCTACTCACGTTCTTCGACCGCAATTTTAACTTCGAGTTTTTACCCTCGCAGCCACTCATTTTTACTGAAAACGTATTTTCAACCAATCTAACAGCCATGCTTGCCTACTATGCGTATACTATTTTGGCGTTAGATGCCGATAGTTTTGCACCATTAGGCGGTACTCCTCATATTGAGCGCATTCTCAACATTTTGAATAATTCACAACAAGCCAACGCCTCTGGCTGGGGTAGCAACGATACGCGCAACCGGTATTTTATCTCTGAAAACCTGAACAATCCGCAACTAAGTGGTTATCGAGAGGCTCTTTATCTGTATCATCGCAAGGGGCTAGACTACTTTGCCGACAATCCTGAGCTAGGCAGGCAGAACATTTTAGAGGCAATCAAAAAAATAGCTCAAGTGAATCAAACGCGTCCCAATGCAGTACTCATCAACGCCTTTTTTGATTCTAAAGCAGAAGAACTGGTAAACATTTTCTTGCAAGCCGATACTCCTATGCGCCGAGAAGCTGCTGCTTTGCTTACACGCATAGACCCTACTAATGCTAACCGGTATCAAGTGCTAACAAGGTGAGGACTAACTGCTGCAGCCACCCCCGCAGCCCGAGTCGCCACCCCCGCAGCCCGAGTCGCCACCCCCACAACCCGAGTCGCCACCCCCACAACCCGAGTCGCCACCGCCATCTGAGCTATCGCCACCGCCATCGCTGTCACTGCCAAATCCGTCTTCAAAAGAGTCGTCAAAGCTCCAATCCTCAGCAATGAAGAGGAATTCCTCTGCACTATCATCGTCCGCCGATGCAGCATGTTCGCGCGCAAAAAGACGGCTCAATTCTTCATCCACTAACAGTAGCAAGTTGTGGTCAATGGCATTAGAGAGAAACAAATTGCCATTCATCATGTGCAGCAAGCGTCTGACTGTTGCCCGGTCGGAGTGATACACTTGGGGCAACAAATTAGTAAGTTCGTTCAGTTCGGTTTCTACATGAGTGCGCTTCAAAGCTCCCTCTGCTGTGTATTTCACTTTATCGGTGAGACTTATCCAAAATCCACGCTCAAAGGATGTGAGCAGTTGTGGGGTTTTCATGATTTTTTGGCGCAAATAAGTAGTGCTAATAGCATATCGGCGCCCTAAGCGAATCAGATTGATAAAAGAAATTTCTCGGTTCGGTTCGCGAGCAAAGTGCTTTGTGTAGATAGCTTCATGTGCCAGCGGACGATACTCGGCATATTTTGCTCCGCGGTGGAGGTACATGTGGACAACGGGTTGGTTGCTCGATTTGATGAAAGGCGTAGTTCTGATAGCAAGTACTTTTTTGAGCAACAAGTCCATCAAAGTTAGTTTAAGCAATTGCTTGAAATTGAGCATTTTGCCATGCAGCAGCACAAGCGCCTCTGCTGGCGTGAGCAGAGGTAGTATTTGAAAGTTTAGCGGCGAGGTTGCCATAATTGCTCTAATGCGTTTTGAATAAGCAATAACCAAGTGGGTTTAGGGATTATCCAGTAAGTATCGGTGTTAACTCTGCGAAAGTTAACAAAACGAAAACAAATTTTGGCAGTAGGCCAAAGATCTTCGGGGGGCAAGCAGTCAAAAACTGATACGTAACTTTTTAATGTATAGTTATACCAATCATTAAACTTGCTACGTTCTGCAATGCCGCCGCGCGTAGGTGCGTGATGCAGGGGTTTGCCAAGCACTTTGCCGCAAAGCTCTTCCCAGTAGCTATGGGTATAGAGCAAATGCAGGTGCCAAACCTGATCTACTGGGTCAGAGGGGGTTACTGGGTGGGGCAAGGTAGCTGCCAGTAGCAAAAATTTCTTGTATTCGTCTATGGCACGCAAGGTAAAATCTAAATCCCAACCGTTTTCACGAGCCAGCCTCGCTGAAAAAGGAAGTGTTGCCTTAGGGTCGTCTAATTCAAAATATCGAAGTTGTTGCCATAGCGCTGCCTGTTGGGAGGTCATCATTGTCGGGTAAGTGTTTGGAAGGGAAGCGGGAGGTAATATGCCAATGTACCTACAACTAATGCAGCTGCAAATCCATAAGGAAGAGCAAAAGCCATGATACCGGTTAGCAGCGCAATAAAAAAAGAGCGTTTTTGCTCGGCTAAGTCGCCTATTAGAAAACTTAGGCTCAATCCTTCAAAAAACAAGATGACGCCCAGAATAGGGAGTGGGAAAACGTGTATCAACTGCATAAATCCTTTGCTAAAAAATAGCCCCAACAAGAGATAAAAAAGTCCATAAATGAACACAGAGCCTCCGCTGCGTCCACCAAAAGTGTAGTGTCCCATCATGCCACCCGCTCCGTGACAACAAGGAATGCCCCCCAGAAAAGGAGCTACTAAATTCATGAGCGAGTAGGTAATGCCAATTTTTTGTACGGTAATATCCTTGCGTGTTGGAAAGAGGTCGTTGCTGAGTTGTTTAGTGGCAATAATAGAGTTGCTTAATGATAAAGGAATCTGGGGTATTGCCAATAATACAAATCCTTTTGCAATATCGTCCAGACTGGGAGTGAATAGCGTAGGTAGTTGCAAGTCAAAACTCTCAGCAAACCTGAGGGGCGAAATCTTAAACATAAATGCATACACCAGCCCCAGTGCTATTACTACCAGAGCAGCAGGATATTTTCGGCTATCGGACAGAACAAGCACGACCACAAAAGCCACACCTGCCAGTACATAGCCTTGCACTTGTTCAGCAGCTAGGTACTCTTTGCTTGCCAGCAAGCAAAGGCTTATGCCGAGCCCTAGTTGTAACCCTCTGACAACAGCTTGGGGAATCAGCCGTGTTAAACGCTCTAAAATACCGCTCAACGACAAGACAAGCATTACCACCCCAATAGCAATGCCAGCTCCAAGCAAAATGTTACCGGCAATTTTTTGGGCAATGACCAACGATGTCATTGCTTTAAGTGGTTGTACAGGCATGGGCATGCGGTAAGTGAATGCTGTGAGCACTTGCAGCAGTCCGAAAACAGTCAGTACGTTGGCGCTATCCAATTCTGCAGCCATGACAACCGCCACCAGCAGCGGGAGGTCTGTACCAATATCGCCAAATGCACCTGCCAGTTCTCGTCGGTTGAGCGTCAACATCTTTCCAACGATTCGAGTTTGCAAGTAAGCTATTCAATGGCGAACAGTTTTACAAGAGCCGGAGTACTTTCTTCTTTCAAATGGCTTCATTTTATGCTAACATAGCATCACCACTCTACCTGTGTGGTAGCAGCATGGTCAGTAAGGCTATTTGGTGGTTACTAACTGGTTGGTGTAGAGCCACTGAAGAGCAGACTCTTCTTGTTCAAAAATCTGACTTTCCAATACCACATTGCTCACCGGTGATTTTCCTTTAATTTGCTCTATGGCAATTTTAGCAAAGATGGATACAGGGGCAAGGATGGCTATTTTTTGTATGCCAACTTCAACAGCACGAGGTAGCCAGTAAGAAATAATCCACTCTTGCATTTCCATCCCTACTGCTTGCGCATGGCGAAGGTCTTGCAACATCAGTGAGCACTTGCTTTTTTGCAGGTGGGTGAGTACTTGTTCCAATAATGACTTCATTTCTTGTGGAGGGGCAAAACCTTTCCACGCGTAGTAAAAAACTCTTCCCTCTTCCATCCATCCGGCGAGGAAATACCTGTTATCAATAATTACTTGTAGCATGTCTAATGTTGTGAGATGCTTTAATTGTTTGCAACTAAATCTACATAACTTTCTTTGAATTCTTTTGTTTGTGCATCAGCGCTAACTTTTTATAATTTTAAAAAAGTTGCATTAGTCTTTGACCGGATGCGGGAGATGGATGCCGATGCTTGTTGAGCCGAGTACGAAGCAAGGATAGAAAAGCGTTTTAAGTCAACTGAGTTGTGCAATTAGGCATTTGAGAAATGCAATTTTCACGCTATTGCCGTTGTTGGTATCTCATGTGCGCCTGTCTTCAAGTGCAATGGCGAAAACTTTCGTTTTTGTGTTTCCACACGAACCTCCCTTCTGTTGTTGGTTGTCTCGATGCATGCTCGTTCGGTTTGGCATGTGGATTTCGGAGTATGGAAGGCAAAGAGAAACGTTTGTTGTGTTGTTAGCCAGCTATTGGGCTGATGCTGAATAATTTCCGTTAAATTATTTGGTGGAAAAAAGGTTTCAGCTGTTTGCAAGTACCATTTCTTTCAAAGTTTGTACCCAGCGCGGATGATTGTTGAGACTTTCTACCATTTGCCAATGCGTACCTCCTTTTTGCTCGAACAGTTCTTTGTACTCCTCGCCAATTTCTATGGTGGTTTCTAAGCAGTCTGCCACAAAAGAAGGAGAAAATGCTAAAATGCTTTTTTTTCCTTCGGCTACCAACCGTTCAATGGTTTCATCGGTGTAGGGACGAATCCAAGGGTCGGTACCCAGACGAGATTGAAAACAAGTAGTGTACTGCTCGGGTCTGAGTCCTAATTCTTTTGCCAGTAGGCGAGAGGTTTCAAAGCACTGCGCACGGTAGCACAAGCGATTGCCTTGGTGATAGGTATGGCAACAGGTAGCATCTACTATGCAACGCTTGTTAGGGTCAGCTTTGCGCAATTGGCGCTCTGGCAGCCCGTGATAGGAAAAAATGAAATGGTCAAACTGGTGTTGCGCCATGTATTTGCGTCCCAGCTCGGCATAAACGGAAATCATTGTAGGATTGTTGGCATACGTGTCCAATAGGATGAGGTGAGGAATTTGCTCCCATTGGCGCAAGCAACGCATCACCTCTTCGTGTACCGAGCCAGTTGTGGCAGAGGCATATTGTGGAAAAAGAGGTAGTACAATTAGTTTGCGAATAGGTGTAGTACGCAACTTTTCCAATTCAGCAGCAATGCTCGGGTTTTGATAGCGCATAGCCAAACGAACCGTATACCCCTCGCCAAGTTCTTGTTGTAACATGGCTTGCACCTCTTGTCCGTAGAACAATAGCGGAGAACCGCGCTCAGTCCACAATTGCCGGTATACTCTTGCCGATTTAGGTGCGCGAAAGGGAGCAATAATGAGATTGACTAACAAAAAACGCCCTATGGCACCAATATCTACTACTCGGCGGTCGGAGAGAAATTCTCGCAAGTATTTGCGCACATCGGCAGGAGCAGGCGAGTCGGGCGTGCCTAAATTGACCAATAGCACAGCAGTATGCGGATTAGTGAGCATATTCTTCATAGCGGTTGCATTACGACAAAGTTATGGTAAAACACTGTTTTTACATCTGGGGACATATAACCTTGTGCTGTTGCTCGCGTATGGACAAATAACCACTTGCTGCGTGCAATGGCATAGACAAGTTGTTTTCAACTGCTCAATCTATTACTATCCCGTTAACCCTGCCAATTCTATCTTGCAAGCTTGCGAGTACACATTTGGAAAGTTAATTTGCACGTCGCCGTTGCACGTCGCCGTTGCACGCCGCCGTTGTTCTTGTTTTTCTCAAACAACTCCCTTAACATGGCAACAAGTGTTTTCAAAAGTAAAAGCATGCTTTGGGGCTAATGTTGTATTTTTGAGCTATAAGTAGCTGACTATCAAGTTTTTCTAAGCAAGTAGCCTTTGTTGTCAAAAAACTCAGCCGAGCTTGGTGCAACCCTTCGCAAGTTTTTGGTAGAAACGAGAGGTTGTTTTCATGCTTACCAGTCAATCTCGGGCACATTGCGGCTGCGCAGATACTCGTTGGCTTTACTGAAGTGGCGGCAACCGAACCAACCTTTGTCGGCAGAGAAAGGAGAGGGATGCGCAGCAGTTAGCACCAAATGGCGCGTTTTGTCAATAAACTTACCTTTTTCCTGTGCATACTTGCCCCACAGCATGAATACTAGTCCTTCTTTTTGTTCTGCTAGCAGGTGCACTACTGCATCGGTGAAGGTTTCCCAGCCTTTTTTCTGATGAGAGCCGGGTGAATTGGCGCGTACCGTCAGTGTGGCATTGAGCAGCAGCACGCCTTGCGATGCCCATCGTTCCAAATTTCCAGTTTTGGGAATAGGCTTGCCCACATCGGCTTGAATTTCTTTAAAAATGTTGATCAGCGAGGGGGGCATAGGCACGTGGTCGGCTACTGAGAAACACAGTCCATTTGCTTGTCCCTCGCCGTGGTAAGGGTCTTGACCAAGAATCACTACTTTAACTTCGTCGAAAGAGCATTTGTCAAACGCATGAAAAATCAGCCGTCCGGGTGGATAGACCTTCTGGGTGCGGTATTCTTCTTTGATGAAGGCTACTAATTGTTGGAAGTAGGGTTTTTCAAACTCGGCTGAGAGTCGTTCTTTCCATGAAGGAGCAATTTTTACGTCCATGCAAGTTTATGCGTTTTTGATAGTCATACACTCCTGTTAGGATTTAGCGCGCTCCCTGCGGGCTTCGTGCAACTCGCATTTTTTCGTTAGGCATCCAATAGCAATTCATCTACACTTCTTGCATCAGCGAGCGAAAAACAAAAAACTTGCCGCCGAACTTTTCTTCGGTAGCCTTGCGAAGAGCAGGAGCGTATTTGTCTTCGTATTCGCGGAAGCGCTCCATGCTTTCACAAGTGTATTGGATAGTGTAGTTATGTCCGTGGTCATCGTCGGCATTGGTGAGCAGGTAGTACATTTTTGCTCCCGTGAACATACCGGTTGCCAGTACATCGGGGATGTGCTCTTCCCGCATCCAACGTACCCATTCTTCACGGACACTTTCTTCAATACTAACAGTAACGTTATACACAATCATTTGACTTCCAACTTTACCAACGAATCAGTGCTGATGCCCATGTAAAGCCGCTGCCAAAAGAGCACAGGCATACCAAATCTCCGTCTTTAATACGACCTGCTTCCCATGCCTCGCACAAAGCAATAGGGATAGAAGCCGCTGTGGTGTTGCCGTAATTGTGGATGTTGTTCACTACTTTTTCATCGGGTAAACCAAGGCGTTGCTGAACGGCTTGTGTGATACGCGCATTGGCTTGATGTGGCACCAGTAAGTCAATATCTTCGGGTTTGTAATGGTTGGCTTCTAAGGCTTCCATAATGGCTTCTGGCATGCGTGTTACGGCGTGCTTGAAAACATACTGCCCGTTCATCACAGGATAAAAGCCGCCTCCGGGACGAAGTTCTTCAATTGGGTTGCGGTTTTTGGCGCTGGATTTGGGATAGATTACTGCCAACTCTTCAGCATATTTACCTTCGCTGTGCAGGTGAGTGGAGAGAATGCCTTTGCCGGGTTCGTTGGTAGCAGACAGTACAGCGGCACCTGCTCCGTCGCCGAAAATAACAGCTACATGTCGTCCGTAATCGGAGTAGTCTAATCCACTGGAGTGAATTTCAGAACCTACTACAAGTACATGATTATACATGCCTGTTTTAATAAATTGGTCGGCTACAGAAAGCGCATAGATAAAGCCTGAGCATTGTGCGCGTAAATCAATGGCAGCAATGTTGCGAAAGTTCATGGAGCGCTGCAATAACACGCCCGAGCCGGGGAAGTAGTAGTCGGGGCTGAGCGTAGCATACACAATTAGGTCAATATCTGCTGGTGTGAGTCCAGCGCGTTGTAATGCAATTTCGGAGGCTTTAACAGCAAAGCCGAAATTAGTTTCTCCTTTGTCGGGGTCAAAGTAATGACGCTTGCGGACGCCGGTTCTTTCTACAATCCATTCATCGGTAGTGTTCATGAAAGTGGTCAAATCATGATTAGTAACCACTTTTTCAGGTACATAAAAACCTAAGCCTGCAATTTTTGAGTTTCTCATTTGGGCAGTGTACAATTTAAAATTCCATTTCATTTATTCGAAGCGCCCCCGATGGATAACATCAGAATGCCTTCATTTTCAGCGGCAAAATAAGTAAAAACACAAAAGTTTAACTATATTTTAATCTGCAAAGGCTGGCAAAATCTGCCTTTGTGTGTGCTATCGTTGGGTAAGTTGTGCGAAAACTCATTGACAATCAACGGTTGGTAAGTAAAGAATCAGAAAGTAAGAAGTAGCTGAAAAAGCATGTCTTGATGTTGGGCTTTTTCAAGAATTGGCTTTTTGCCACGTCGCTAAGGACGCATGATGCACATAGCTGTTAGTTGTTGGTAGGGAGGCGAACTACGGCGAAAGTACCATGCAAAAATAGGCTTTTTGCAGCCCCTTGCTTTTTATGTTCGTAAACATCTGATTTTCAGAATATTACAAACAGTTCGCATTAAATCAAACAGAAAGCCTCTGTGCGTAAATTTATGCGCTTAGTTCCCTTAGTCGGAAAAATTCTTTGGGGCGGATGCCTTTTTCGGTTTGTTGCAATGTACAACATTCGTGTACAGGGTCATGTTCAAAGAACAATACCCAATCCTCAGCCAAGGCGCGGTTCAGCACCCATTCTTTTTCTTGCAAAGTAAGAAGCGGGCGCACGTCGTATGCCATTACGTAGGGCAAAGGAATGTGTGCCGATGAAGGCAGTAGGTCGCCACAAAACAGGATTTTTCTTCCTTTAAAGCTTACAAGTGGCAGCATTTGTTTTTCGGTATGTCCATCTACGAACAGCAGTTCTATTCCTTCGGCAAAAGGAATCAAAAGGGGAGTAGTGCTGCTGAGTGGAGGGAGCTGGACCATTTGCAACTGTCCGCTTTCCTGCATAGGCAACAGATTTTCGGGCAGAAAACTCGCCTTTTCGCGTGCATTGGGCTGGGTTGCCCATTGCCAATGGGCTTGGTTTGTCCAATAAACAGCTTGGGGAAAAGTGGGTATTAGGCGCCCCTCAGAAGTACGGACAACCCCACCGCCGCAGTGGTCGAAGTGCAGATGTGTGAGTAGCGCATCAGTAATATCCTGAAAATGAATACCTAAGTGTTGTAAAGAACTTTGCAGCGATGCTTCGCCATGTAGGTAATAATGGCTAAAAAACTTCTCACTTTGTTTATTGCCAATGCCATTGTCAACCAGTACTAAGCGATTACCTGTTTCAATAAGCAGGCAACGCATCGCCCACGTGCACATGTTATTGGCATCAGCTGGATTGAGATTTTGCCAAATCGTTTTGGGCACTACGCCAAACATAGCGCCGCCATCTAATTTAAAAAAGCCGGTCTCTATGGTGTGCAACTGCATGTTTCTGCAATTTTAGTGATGTCTTGTTGAGCTTCTGTTACACAAAAGTGGATTTATGGTTGCAATCAACTAACTTTTTGGCTCATTTATCAACCTGTTTTATTATGAAAAATCTTTACTTCCTCATTTGGCTGTGCTTGTTTGCCACAGCAGCAATGGCGCAAAATTTTAAAGGCAAAGTTACGGATGCAGAAGGCAATGGGTTGCCGGGCGTATCAGTTGCCGTAGTAGGCAGTTCGCAGGGTACAATTACCAATGCAGAGGGCAATTTCAGCCTGCAACTCAAACAAGGCACCTACAAAATTCGCTTTTCTTTTGTTGGTTACAAAACACAGGAGCAAACTGTTACCATTGGTGCAGAAACTGTTACGCTCAACGTACAACTGGAAGACGATGTAGTCAGTCTTTCCGATGTGGTAGTATTGGGCTCGCGCTCAGCAGCTGTGCGTACCAGTGTGCAAACACCTGTTCCGGTAGATGTTATTACGATGAAAGACATGCAACTCACCGGTCAGATTGAGCCTACGCAAATGGTTAACTTTGTGGCTCCTTCTTTTAACTCTGCCCGCCAAACTGTCGCCGATGGTACCGACCACATAGACCCCGCTACCTTGCGTGGCTTAGGACCCGACCAAGTGTTGGTACTGGTAAACGGCAAACGCCGCCACAACCAAGCGTTAACCAACGTAAACGGTACCGTAGGACGTGGCTCGGTGGGTACCGACTTAAACGCTATTCCTGCTGCCGCTATTGAACGAATTGAAGTGCTACGCGACGGTGCTGCCTCGCAGTATGGCTCTGATGCCATTGCAGGAGTAATTAATGTGGTGATGAAAAAAGAGGCGGGCACTTCTGCCAGTATGCACTGGGGGCGCCACTACGCCGGCGACGGACGCAACCTGATGTTGGGGCTGTATCACGGCATGAAAGTAGGTAAAAGCGGCACTATCAGCTTTGCAGGCGATTTCCGCTTCCGCGAACCTACCAACCGTGCAGGCGACTACACCGGACCGGTTTACATCAACTGGAACACCGGCACCGACATTGCGCGCCGCCAGCAATTGTACGAACAAGACGAAGCCCTGATTGCGCAACGCGGTTTCAGCCGCGCTAAAAACATGCAAATCGGCAACTCTAAGGTAGATAACTTTGGCGGTATGGTCAATGGCGAGCTTCGAGTAAGTGCCAAGACCAACTTCTATTTTACAGGCATGTTGAACTATCGCAGGGGACAAGCCGCAGGTTTTTACCGCTATCCTTTCCAAACTTCTCAAGTAAATTTAGACCTGTATCCCAATGGCTTTTTGCCGCAAATTCACTCTACCATCTGGGATCGCTCTCTTTTAGTAGGTATCAGCGGCGAGTTGGGCAACGGTTGGCGTTGGGACTTGTCCAATGTGTATGGTGGCAACTCTTTCCGGTTTGATGTGAAAAACTCGAACAATGCTTCGCAGTTTGCCTTAGGTGCACGTGCGCAAACCGAATTTTACGCTGGTACGTTAGGCTTCAATCAAAACACAGCCGATTTTGGCATATCCAAAGACCTTGGCAAACAAGTCGGCTTGAAAACCTTCAACGTGGCAGCCGGCTTGAATTTTCGCATCGACCAATACTCCATTAAAGCAGGAGAAGAGGCATCGTGGCGCAACTACGACCCAGCCTCTGGCAGAGCAGGCGGCGCACAAGTGTTTCCCGGCTTTCAGCCTGCCAATGAGGTAAATCAGAGTCGCAATGTACTGGGTGCTTATGTGGACTTAGAGTCTGACCTGACTGAGAAATTTTTGGTAAACGTAGCAGGGCGTTTCGAAAATTATAGCGACTTTGGCAGCAACTTTGCCGGCAAGTTGAGTGCGCGTTATAAATTTGCTGAGGTATTTTCCGTACGAGGAGCTATTTCCAACGGCTTCCGAGCCCCTTCGGTGCATCAAAGCGCCTTTAGTGCTATTTCCACCGTATTCATTTCTGTTCCAGGGCAGGGTTTGCAGCCTCGCCAACAAGGTACCTTCCGCAACGGCAGCCCTGTTGCCAATGCTTTTGGCATTCCAAAGTTGAAAGCAGAAACCTCGGTTAACTACAGCTTTGGGGTTACCTCCCAAATTACCGATAACATTAGCCTGACCATTGATGCTTATCAAATTGACATCAAAGACCGCATTGTACTCACCGGTCAGTTCCAACGCGGCACTTCGCCTACTGGTCAACTTATTGCGCGCATCCTTGACAACGCCGGTCAGCAAGAAGTGAACGCCGCAGTATTCTTTACAAACGCTATTAATACTCGTACGCAAGGGTTAGACATTGTGTTGAGTGGTAGCCAAGCCATCGGCAAGGGAACCTTGAATTTTACCTTAGCTGGCAACATGAACCGCACTACTGTGCAAGGCGAGCCGCGCGTATCGGAAACCCTGCCACCCGACCAATTTGGCAATGTACTGTTTAACCGCTTAGAGCGTTCTCGGATTGAAGTAGCACAGCCCCGCAGCAAGTATACACTGGGTTTGAACTACAAAATCAATAGCTTTGGAGCCAACCTGCGCCTCACACGTTTTGGACGCGTAGAAGTGTGGGACCCTGCCAACCCCGCCTTGGACGAAAGTTTCTCGCCCAAAGTAGTTACTGACCTGAGCGTAAGTTATCGGATTATGAAAAACATCGGTATTATGGTAGGGGCTAATAATTTGTTAGACGTATATCCTGACCCCTTGCGGGCAAACCAATGGCCTACGCCTACGCGAACTACTGCTTTGGATAATACTTCTTTCAACCGCTTCATTTACAGCCGTAATGCTACGCAATTTGGCTTTAATGGAGGTTACTACTACCTTAGCATCAACGCTAATTTTTAATACCAACTGAAAACAACACAACTCATCCCAACGAGCAAGTAACTCGTTGGGATTTTTATGAACTGTTTGCAGGTTTATCCGCATTTATCTGCTACCTTTGCGTGGCAAATAAGAACACTAATTATTTGCCGCATGACGCCCTCTTTTGAACCTCCTTTTTTAATGGAAGCACTTACCTACGACGATGTATTGTTGCTTCCAGCCTATTCCGAAGTATTGCCTCGCGAAACAGATACCTCTTCACAACTAACGCGCAACATTCGCCTAAGCATTCCTATTGTAGCAGCTGCCATGGATACGGTTTCCGAAGCTGAAATGGCTATTGCCATGGCACAAGAAGGTGGCATTGCCTTTATCCACAAAAACATGAGTATTCAAAGGCAGGCAGAGCAAGTGCGCAAAGTTAAGCGCTCGGAAAGCGGCATGATTGTAGACCCTATTACACTGCAGCCGCACATGAGCCTACTGGAAGCCACCCGTGTAATGCGGGAAATGAAAATTGGAGGCATTCCAGTGGTAGATGAGCAAGGCACTTTGGTAGGCATTATCACCAATCGCGACCTTCGCTTCCGCAAAGACCTCTCCGTAACTATTGGGGAAGTGATGACCAAAGACAACCTCATTACTGCCCCTGTGGGAGTAGATATGAACCAAGCCGAAGAAATTTTGCAACAATACCGGATAGAAAAACTACCAATTGTAGATGAGAACAACAAACTGATTGGGCTGATTACTTACAAGGACATCTTGAAGCGCAAAGACAACCCCGATGCATGCAAAGATGCACTGGGGCGCTTGCGTGTAGGAGCAGCAGTAGGCATAACCTCCGATATGCTCGAGCGGGTACAAGCATTAAAAAATGCAGGCGTAGATGTTATTGCCATAGATACGGCACACGGACACTCGCGCGGCGTAATTGAAGCCCTGAAATTGGTTAAGCGACACTTCCCCGATTTGGATGTGGTGGTAGGTAATGTGGCTACTGCCGAGGGAGCAAAAGCTTTGGCAGATGCCGGCGCTGATGCAGTGAAAGTAGGCGTAGGACCCGGTAGCATTTGTACCACGCGCGTTATTGCCGGCGTAGGCGTGCCACAACTCACTGCTGTCATGGAAGCAGCACGAGCGCTAGCAGGTTCGGGGGTGCCCATTATTGCCGACGGAGGCATTCGCTTTTCTGGCGATATTGTCAAAGCCCTTGCCGGCGGAGCTGCTAGTGTTATGATTGGTTCGCTATTAGCAGGCACAGAAGAAGCTCCCGGCGAAGTGATTTTGTTAGAGGGCAGAAAGTTCAAATCATATCGCGGCATGGGTTCGCTGGAAGCAATGGAGGAAGGGTCCAAAGACCGCTACTTCCAAGATGCTGAAGACGACATCAAAAAGCTCGTTCCCGAAGGTATTGTAGGGCGCGTACCTTACAAGGGAAGGGTAGAGGAGGTAATTTACCAACTGGTGGGTGGTTTGCGTGCTGGCATGGGTTATTGTGGCGCTGCCAATATTGATGCCTTGCAAAAAGCCAAATTTGTTAAAATTACGGCTGCAGGTATGCGTGAAAGTCATCCGCACGATGTTATCATTACACGCGAAGCCCCTAATTACAGCCGCTGAAATTTTTTGTTACCTTTTTTAAACAGTATTTGCAAAGGCGATGTTTACAACAATACACGATTGATGTTTCGGCATAAAAACATCGTAGTTTTGTAAGATTTAAAGCCGGATTGCCATGCTGGAACAAAGCGAATACCTGACTCCCAAGCAAATTGTAGCCGAATTAGATAAATACATTATTGGACAACACGAAGCTAAGCGCAACGTAGCCATTGCTTTGCGCAATCGGTGGCGGCGCATGAATGCTCCTACGGACATGAAGCGCGAAATACTGCCTAACAACATTTTGATGATTGGCGCCACAGGCGTAGGCAAAACCGAAATAGCCAGACGCTTAGCTAAACTTGCTGATGCTCCTTTTGTGAAAGTAGAAGCCTCAAAGTTTACCGAAGTAGGCTACGTAGGTCGCGATGTAGAAAGTATGGTGCGCGACTTAGTAGAGCAAGCTGTTAATATGGTCAAAATGCAGAAGCGCGAAGAGGTGAAGCACCGAGCAGCCGAAGCGGTGGAAGAAATCATCTTAGATGCGCTGATTCCGCCAATAAGATCTAAGCGCAATGCCACTGAAAGCGCAA
The DNA here is from genome assembly GCA_025056255.1 of Bernardetiaceae bacterium. Lineage (GTDB taxonomy): Bacteria > Bacteroidota > Bacteroidia > Cytophagales > Thermoflexibacteraceae > Rhodoflexus. Next base: position 48,067 of record JANWVT010000016.1, read on the forward strand.
TGGGCTTTCAACTTAGCGACTCAGACATAGAACTAAACGAGCGCACCCGAGAGCGTTTTCGCGAAAAACTGCGCAATGGCGAGCTGGAAGACCGCAAAATTGAAATTGAAATAGAAAATACCGTTGGCAACATGAGCATCATTGGCGGCGCCATTGATGAGGTTTCGATGATGAACTTGCAAGAAGTGATCAGCAATATGATGCCCAAAAAAACGCGCAAGCGGAAAGTAGCCATTTCAGAAGCACGCCGCATCCTGATGGAGGAAGAGGCTGCTAAGCTGATTGACATGGACGAGGTGAAGCAAATTGCTTTGCAGAAAGCTGAAAACTTGGGCATCATTTTCATTGATGAAATCGATAAAATTGCCTCTTCTCATAAATCGGGCAGCGGACCAGATGTGAGCCGAGAAGGCGTACAGCGCGACTTACTGCCTATTGTAGAAGGCAGTGCAGTCAATACCAAATACGGTGTTGTCAATACCGACCACATCTTGTTTATTGCAGCCGGCGCTTTTCACTTCTCCAAACCCTCTGACCTCATTCCCGAGTTACAAGGTCGTTTCCCTATCCGTGTGGAACTACAAAGCCTCACCAAAGAAGACTTCTACCAAATCTTAAAAGCACCTAAAAATGCACTGACTAAGCAGTACCAGTGTTTACTGGCTGCCGAAGGCGTGGAGCTAACTTTTACCGATGAGGCACTGGAAGCTATTGCCGAGGTAGCTTTTACCATTAATGCTGAGATAGAAAACATTGGTGCGCGCCGCTTGCACACGGTGATGAGCCATTTGCTCAACGAATTTATGTTTGAAGTACCCGATACCATTCCGCCCAACTCTAAACTGGTGGTAAATCGGGATATGGTGCACCAACGTTTGAGTTCACTGGTCAAAAATCGCGACCTCAGCCACTATATTTTGTAGTATTGGCAGGAAGTATTCTTCCCAGTATTCAGAAAGAAAGCGCTAATCGCGGTTATGCCCACAGTGGTTTTGCTTTTTCTGTTCTTCTTGGGCTTTTTGCTACTCTACACAGTATTTGCTGTGTATGCAGAGCGAAAGATAGCAGCATTTATCCAAGACCGGCTCGGACCGATGGAAACAGGCTATTATGGCTTGCTGCAAACCATTGCCGACCTGTTAAAAATGCTGCAAAAGGAAGACATCGTGCTGCACAATGCCGATAAGTTGTTGTTTAAACTGGCACCGTTTCTCATTTTTGCATCGGTTTTTGCGGGTTTTTGTTTTGTTCCCCTTGCACCGCATGCTGTTGGTTCAGGCAGTGCTACGGGTGTTTTTGCATTAATGGCAATTATTTCTTTGGATGTAATGGGCATTTTAATGGCAGGGTGGGGGAGCAATAGCAAGTTTTCTGTTATTGGTGCAATGCGCTCAGTTGCGCAGATTGTGTCGTACGAAATTCCGCTCGGCTTGTCGGTACTTTGCGTAGCAGTATGTGCCGGCACACTTAATTTACAAGAAATGGCATGGCAACAAAGCATCTTTGCTCCGGCAAGCAATCTATGGGGCGGTATTTTCAATTGGCACATCGTCCGCTATCCTTTGCTGTTACCTGCTTTCCTGATTTTTTTCATTGCTTCGTTAGCAGAGTGCAACCGCGCCCCCTTCGATTTGCCCGAAGCCGAGTCGGAATTAGTGGCGGGCTATCAAACTGAATATGCTGGCTTTCGCTGGGCAATGCTGATGCTAAGTGAATACGGCATGATGTTATTGGTTAGCTTGCTTTCGGCAGTAATGTTTTTCGGAGCTTGGAATACGCCACTACCCAACATAGGTGCATGGCGCCTTGCTGAATGGACGAGCGGCATGCTTGGGCAACTCTCTGCATGGCTTTGGGGTAGTTTTTGGCTGCTCAGCAAAGCTTTGTTGTTAGTGGGGGTGCAAATGTGGGTGCGCTGGACTTATCCGCGCTTGCGTATAGACCAACTCATGGCACTTTGTTGGAAATATTTGACTCCAGCAGGGCTACTCTTGCTTTTATTTTGTGCTTTAATGAAACTGATGTAAGTACTGCAACCTATCAGACCAGATTTGGATTGAAGGAACACTACAAAGCCAAAAGGAGCCAAAAATTGTTGGGTTTGGTAGTACTCAACCACATATGAGGTGGCGTGCGTCTGCATATGCTTGCTACAAGTGATGGCGAACAAAAGCACGTGCAGCAGTGCGAAAAGTGGCTAAATTTAGCTGTCTCTCCTGCCTTGCCCTTCCATTACGGCGCGTCCTTTGAGAAAACAGGCACGACAGCGCGGCTCATATACATCTTGTTCACCCAAAAGCAGGCGCTCGCGTGAGGCACTAAGCCGATAGGAGAACGATGCCATACCGCCACAGCGCACGCAAATAGCATGTACTTTGGTAACAAACTCCGCAATTGCCATTAGCGGCGCCATCACACCAAACGGTTTGCCTTCAAAATCCATATCCAAACCCGAAACAATGATGCGTTTACCTTTGCGCGCAAGGGTTTCGCAAATTTCTATGAGTTCTTCATCAAAAAACTGCGCTTCATCTATTCCGATAACGTCGCAGTCGCGCCCTAATAGCAATATTTCTTTGGCAGTTTGAACAGGGTTAGAGTGAATTTCGGTTTTGTTGTGCGAAACCACTTTTACTTCATCGTAGCGGATGTCGAGCGCTGGCTTGAAAATAGCCACTTTTTGCCGCGCTATTAGGGCGCGATTTACGCGGCGGATTAGCTCTTCTGTTTTACCAGAAAACATAGAGCCGCAAATCACTTCAATCCAGCCGTGTGGAGTTTTATTAGGATGATAGGGTTCAATAAACATCTGAAAAGCATATAAACTGGGCGTAAAGTAAGGAAAAATGAAGAACTTTGCACTCCACTTTTTTATCCATGGCATTCAAACAAATTCACTTAGGTATTTTAGGAGGCGGGCAGTTAGGCAAAATGCTTATTCAGGCTGCTGCCGATTGGAACGTATATGTGAAGGTATTAGACCCTGCTCCTGATGCGCCTTGCCGCGCACTGGCTCATGAATTTGTCTGCGGTGCACTAACCGACTATCAAACCGTTGTTCATTTTGGGCAAGATGTAGACATCCTCACCATAGAGATAGAACACGTCAATGTACAGGCATTGGAAACCTTGCAAGCACAAGGCAAACGGGTTTATCCTGACCCCCAATGGCTGCAAATTATTCAAGACAAGCGCCTGCAAAAGCAGTTCTACCAAGCCCATCAAATTCCAACCGCGCCTTTTGTGTTAACGGAAAATCGTGCCGATGTAGCCCGATATGCCGACCGCCTTCCTGCTGTTCACAAACTCGGCAAAGAAGGCTACGACGGACGCGGCGTGCAGAAAATCAACACCATTGCCGAGTTGCCCAAAGCCTTTGATGCACCCAGTGTATTAGAGCAACACATCGATTTTGAGAAAGAACTCTCAGTAATAGTTGCTCGCAATCGCTCAGGGCAAATGGAGGTTTTTCCGGTAGTAGAAATGGTTTTTCATCCGGAGCATAACTTAGTGGAATACTTGTTTGCTCCTGCCAATGTGCCTGCTACCATAGCGCACAAGGCTCAGAAAATAGCAGAACAGATAGTAGCCACTATGGGCTACGTAGGCTTGTTGGCAGTAGAAATGTTCCTGACCAAACAGGGTGAGATACTGGTCAACGAAATAGCACCTCGCCCACATAACAGCGGTCACCATACCATAGAAGCCAATTATACTTCGCAATATCAGCAGTTGTTGCGTGCCATTTTCGACTTTCCTTTGGGCGATACCACTGCTCGCTGTCCGGCAGCAATGGTAAACTTACTTGGCGAACCGGGCTACACCGGCGAGGCAGTGTACAAAGGAATAGAAAAAGTGTTAGCCCTGCCGGGTGTGTACGTACATCTGTATGGCAAAACCATCACTAAGCCCTTCCGCAAAATGGGGCACGTAACCATTCTGGCTACTGCTGCCGACGAGTTGGCGCAAAAGGTTGCACTGGTAAAACAACGACTGAAAGTGATTGGAGAGCAGCGTACTGCCGCGCAAACGTCGGAGGTAATATCATGAGCGAAGAAATGGATGATTTTGCTGTTGAACAAGATGATGATGCCCTTTTTGAACACTACCGCATTGTGGTAGACAAGGGGCAGTCGCTATTGCGCATAGACAAGTTTCTTTGCGACCGCTTGCCCAATACCTCACGCAGCAAAATTCAGGATGCTATTCACCACGGCTTTATTCAGGTCAACCAGCAGCCAGTAAAGCCCAACTACAAAGTGCATCCGTTAGATGTCATTACCGTTTCGTTGCCCGAGCCACCGCGAAGCGGGGAAGTCAAGCCTGAAAACATTCCGCTAAACATTGTTTTTGAAGATGAGCACCTGTTGGTGCTCAACAAACAAGCCGGCATGGTAGTACATCCGGGCTACAACAACTGGGAAGGCACGCTGGTTAACGCATTGGTATATCATTTTCAACAATTGCCAGAGATGCAGGGTAATGAAGGACGCCCCGGACTGGTACATCGGATAGACAAAGATACCAGTGGGCTCATGGTAGTTGCCAAAACCGAAATAGCCATGATGGGGTTGGCGCGGCAGTTCTTTCATCATACCATCGAACGGACTTATTACGCGCTTGTCTGGGGCGAACCCAAAGCGCCCCGAGGCACCATCAATGCACCACTGGGCAGAAGCCCCAAAGACCGACGCGTTACAATTGTGTACGAAGGAGAAATGGCTGCACAAGGGCGCCATGCTGTCACTCACTACGAGGTAGTTCAACCGCTGCGCTACGTGTCGCTTGTTAAATGCCAACTGGAAACAGGACGCACACATCAAATCAGGGCGCACATGAAATATTTGGGTCATCCACTCTTCAACGATGCCACTTACGGCGGTAACCAAATTTTGAAAGGAACGCCCTTTTCCAAGTATCGCGCTTTTGTAGAAAACTGCTTCAACCTAATGCCTCGTCAAGCCCTGCATGCCAAGTCGCTGGGCTTTGAACATCCTGTTACTAAGCAATATATGCAGTTCGACTCCGACCTACCTGCCGACTTTCGCGCTGTGCTGGAAAAGTGGCAACACTATGTTACTTACAACTAACTGTTGAAGATTGTTAAAATATTGCTGCTCAGCCATAAAGATGTTAATTTTGCGCGCCCATTTTGAAAGGCAGACAGAAATTTCTAAAAATCACTCAACCTGAAAAGTATTGCTCATGAAAAAAATTTATATCCTGATAGCTGTTGCCTTGTTGGCATGGTCTTGCGGCAAGTCATACGAAGAACAACGCGCCGAGTTGAAAGCGCAAATCAAAAAAGAGTTAGCCAATAATAAACGTGCCATTCATTTTGTAGACAAAATGATTGAGGAGATGATAGTGAAGCAGGGAAAAGCAGGATTCGAGGTAATGGATACCGGTCAGTTTCCGATTGCGACCTTCCCATTGGCACACGATTCTGTCAATTACCTTGTAGGTGAAGATATGGCAGTGCTGGGTGTATTAATGCGCAATCAATTTAACGGTGATACCCTCAAAGTAGATTTCAAATTGCAGTGGGACCCCAACATTAAGGTAAATGACAGCACAATGGGTGGCCTCAAACTCATTGCAGCCGAAATACGCGCCATGAAAGGAAAAGAACGCTATCGCTGGGTGAAACAAGGCGAGTATTACATCAAGCAAGCCAAAGTTTTACAATAATAGTTTGTCTTTCACTCACCTGTTAAACCTTTAAAACCCTATGAAAAAGATTGTTTTACTATTCATTGTTGCACTGTTGGCTTATGCCTGTGGAGGCAAAAAACAAAAACAATACGAACTAAAAGCCGACTGGACACGCGTGGACTCTATCATGGCAAAAGTTACCAATGAGTTAAAACTGATGGGCGGCGACTCGGGCAAGTTCGTGCGTTTTGATAACAATATTCGCCAAATGGTTACATTAACTATTGGCGAGCCAACCAAAGAAGTACTGCCTTTTAATGATTTCATGGCTTATGTGCCCGTGAAAATGAAAGAAGAGCGCTTCGGCGATGTATTGGTAGATGTGGCGGTTACTTGGGATACTACCTTGTATCAAATCAAAGATAAAGATACTGTATGGGGAAACTTCCGCGTAACCGGTTTTTATTTCCGCCAACTGGGCGACAGTGTGTTGTACGAACTTGTGAAAGACCCCACTACGAACCTTTACGTTAAGCAAACTGTTACACCTAAGGTGGTTCAGTAGATTTTTCCCAAACCGTTTTCATTGCCCGCCTCGAAAACCCAACAGGTTCTCGGGGCGTTTTTATTTTTGTACCGGCACAACTACATATGGAAAGGCAGAAGCAAAATTGTCAAAACATATCGCCAATCTCTAATCTGAACATGCAACTGATGTACTGGTCTGGTTTTCATACATATGCAATATCTACTCTCTCTCTTTGGCGGCTTGCTGATGTGTGCAGCCATGGCACAAAACCCCACTTTCGTTTTCTCCGATTCTATTCCTGTACAAATTAACGGGAGGAATCTTTCCTTGGCGTGGGCAGGCGGATTTAACGCACCACAATTTTCCACCATAGACCTCAATAGCGACGGGCGCAACGATTTGTTCATTTTTGACCGAACAACTAACAAAGTCAGCACATTTTTGAACCTAAACAACCGTTGGCAATATGCGCCTGAGTACGAGTCGCTTTTCCCAACCGATTTAAATGCTTGGTGCCTACTTGCTGACTACGATGGCGACGGACGCAAAGACTTGTTCACTACTACCAACTTTGGCATCCGAGTATTACGCAACGTTACACCGCCTAACGGCAGGTTGCAATTCCAAACTGTGCGCAATCCCTTGCAGGTGCGCGGCATTGCCGGAGCCAATCTGAACTTGCGCATCGACCTGACTGATATCCCTGCTATTGCCGATGTGGATAACGACGGCGACTTGGATATTCTCAATTTTATTCCTGCCACGGGCTTCAATATAGAGTGGAATCGGAACATGAGCCGCGAACGATTCGGACACTCCGACAGCCTCGTATTTGAAAAAGCAACGTTGCGTTGGGGAAACATTGAAGAATGTGCCGACTGCAACGAGTTCCTTTTTGGCAATAGCTTTTGCCGTGTTGAAGCCGTTGAACATGCCGGTTCCACTATGTTGCTCATAGATTTGAACGGCGACAACGTGAAAGATGTGTTAATTGGCGATGTCAGTTGTACTAACTTAGTAGCTATGATAAACGTGGGTACGCCGGCTAACGCCAACTTCAACAGTTTTCAACCTTTTTTCCCGTCGGTCAATCCTGTTAATTTTCAACTATTCCCCGCTGCTTACTACGAAGACGTGGACTTTGACGGCATCCCCGACTTACTGGCTGCGCCCAATGTATTTATCAACGAACCTGCAACCGCGCCTGCACTTGACTTTACGCGCTCGGCTTGGTTCTATAAAAATGAAGGAACTTTACAACGCCCCGATTTCCGCTTTCGCCAGCGCAACTTTTTGCAAGCAGATATGGTTGAAATCGGTGAAACAGCGCGCCCTGCCGTATTAGATGTGGACGGCGACGGCGACTTAGACCTGCTTTTGAGTACCATCGGGCAGCGCAGCGATGCCAATCCCGCTGAGTTAGAGCGCATTGTTAGTCGCATTTATTACTTTGAAAATACAGGCACCCATGAGCGTCCAGCTTTTAGATTAGCAAATGATGATTTTGCAGGATTTACCGCAGCTAATTTGCGCCAACTTAAAATTACAGTTGCCGACCTCAACGGCGATGGAGCCATAGATTTGGCATTTTCCGCGCAGCGCAACACCGACAATCGCGGAAGGTTTGCCTACCTACTCAACACCGCACGGCGGAACGAGCCGGTTCAGTTTAATTTGGCAGCTGCTGTTGATTTGAATATCAGTACACTTGCTATTGGCGACGAGCTACTTTTTGCCGATACAGATGCTGATGGAGATGCCGATTTGTTGGTAGCAAAATTTCAAGGAGCTTTGGAGCGCTACGAAAATACAGGCAATTTGAACTTCGTCTTACGCAGCAGCAACGTTGCCGGTATTGAAAACGATGCATTGAAACGCGGGCTGAGTATTGCCGTAGCCGACCTCAACGGCGATGGACGATTAGACTTAATTGCCTCTAACCGCAGTGGAGAGTTTTTGTTTTACAGCCACTTTCTAAGCTCCAATCCGCAACCGGTGCGCAACTTGCTGTTCAATCGCCTAACCAATCGGTTAGAAGAAAAAAACTTCGGCAGAGAAGTGTTGCCTGCTGTTTTAGGCAATCACCTGATTCTGGGAACAGCCGGAGGCGGATTGCATCTGCTTCGTTTTCAGCAAGATGTGCCAACCGCTTTGCCCGCCGATAACCTATTGCCGCGCAATTGGTATAGTCTAAGTCCTATACAGGGCAGCCTACAGCTGCAACTTACCGAAAGTGCAACTGTTAGCATTGCAGACTTATCGGGGCGTATCTGTTTACAGTTGAACCTTGCATCGGGGTTGCATAGTTTGCAATTGCCAAGTTCAAGTAGCCTCTATCTCATTCGGTTAGTGGCAGATAGCGGCAAAGTAGCAGTAGAAAAATGGTGGGTAGGCAACTGACAACCACTTAAAATAGGTCTGCCTTGCAATAAAACGTTGCCTTAGGTGTAAATTTGTAAACTAAAATCCAACAACAATGAAATTAGCTTGGTGGAAATGGCTGACCATCGCCTTGTTGTTTTACACTTTGTTAGGCGGGCTACTCATGGAGGTGCCCCGTTTGAATATTCTCAACGAAACCATTCGCAACCTGTATTTTCACGTGCCGATGTGGTTCGGTATGATGATCTTACTGACCATTTCGTTGGTGTATTCTATCAAGTATTTGCGTAACCCGTTGGAAAAATATGACCAATGGGCGGCTGAGTCTGCCAATACTGCCATTTTATTTGGCATTTTGGGGTTGCTCACAGGAATGTTTTGGGCAACCTACACGTGGGGTGACCCTTGGCACGGCGACCCGAAACAAAACGGCTCGGCAATTGCCATGCTTATTTATATGGCATACGGACTGCTGCGCGGCTCATTTTCCGACCCACAGCAGCGCGGACGCATCAGTGCAGTGTATAATATTTTTGCATTTGCTGCCTATATTCCCCTTATCTGGATTTTACCGCGCCTAACCGACTCCCTGCATCCGGGCTCGGGTGGCAACCCCGGATTTAATGCTTACGACTTAGACTCCAAGTTACGACTGGTTTTTTACCCTGCTGTTATTGGCTGGACGCTCCTTGGCATTTGGATTACTTCGCTGCGTGTGCGCCTGAGACAGGTAGAAGCTAAGAAAATCGAAAAATCGCTCCTGTAAACTGACTTTTTTAAAGTAAATTTGGCGTAAAGTGGTTAAAAACTTTTACGCCCTTTCTATGCGTATCCTCCATACAGCCGATTGGCATTTAGGCAAATCCTTCAAAAACTTTGACCTGCTGCAAGGGCAGCAATACGCCTTGCAACAACTTACAGACCTTATCCGTAGCGAAAAGCCCGATGTGCTGCTCATTGCAGGAGATATTTACGACCGCTCTGTTCCACCTGCTTGTGTAGTAGAGCTGTTCGACGAGGTGATGTCTGAGATTGTGTTGGAATTAAAAACGCCTGTGATTGCCATAGCAGGCAACCACGACAGTGCCGAACGCATTGACTATTTCAACGGACTTTTGCAACGACAGGGTTTGTACATTTTCGGCAAGCCCGGTATAACTACGCCCGTAGTGCTGCACGATGCACACGGCGAAGTCCATTTCCATCCGATACCCTATACCGAGCCGACCAACCTGCGCCTACCTGAGAATGATAAGGCTTATTTTGACAGCCACGAAGCGGTCATGCGCCATTTGGTAGCCAATATCACAAGGAAAACTTCGTCGCAGGCGCGGCACGTAGCTGTTGGGCATGCCTTTATTAGTGGTGGCGAGAGTTGCGAATCGGAACGAGCGCTAATGAGTGTTGGTGGGGCTTCAGTAGTGCCTGCAGAAGTGTTTGCTCCTTTCCACTACACTGCTCAGGGGCACTTGCACCGCCCCCAGTCATTCATGGACGGGCGCGTACGCTACTCGGGCTCACTGCTCAAATATTCTTTTTCCGAAGCTGACCACCAAAAAGTATTCTTAATGGTGGAAATAGATGGAAAAGGACAGATACAGACTGAAAAAATTCCAATTGTGCCCAAACAAGATGTCCGCCGCGTTAAAGGCTATGTGCGCAATGGGCTTTTTCAATTAGCTGAAAATCAGGCTACTGTTAGTCAAGATGATTTGCTGGAAGTAACATTGCTTAACGAAGAACCCGTCATAAATGCAATGGAGATCGTGAAAAGACAGTACCCGCATGCACTGGAAGTGCGGCAACCCAATGCCTACCGCAATTATTCAGAGAGCCGCCTCTCTACTGAACAACTTTCCAAAATGGATGATAGGGAAATAGCCAGAACATTTTTTCTGCGCTATTTACCTGACTTAGATGCCACGCACGAAAAAATTATTACTCAAATCATCCGCGAAATTCAACTCGACGCATGAGACCACAATTTCTCGAAATACAAGCCTTCGGACCTTACGTAGAGCTGCAACGAATTGATTTTGACAAATTTTCGGGTAGCAACTTGTTTCTACTGCACGGTCCAACGGGTGCAGGCAAAACCACTATTTTCGATGCCATCAGTTGTGCCCTATTTGGCTATACCACCGGCGACCGCCAGCATAAGCAAATGCGTTCCGACTTCGCCCCCGATACACACCCTACTATCGTAAAGTTTTGCTTTAGGCAGCGCGGCAATTACTATGTTGCTCAATATGAAAGGAAGAAGAAAAAGCGCAGCGAAGACTTCGAAGACCACCGCCTTTTCTATCGCTCCGATGCGAACGGCAATCCACTGGTAGGTGAAAAAATATTCAATAAAACAAAAGAAGTTGACAGTGAGATCGCACGCCTTTTACACTTTACCAAAGAGCAGTTTTTGCAGATTGTGGTACTGCCGCAAGGTAAGTTTCAACAGTTTTTACAAGCAAACGGTGAGGAAAAAACAAAAATCCTCAGCACCATTTTCCAAACCGAACGCTTTGCAAAAGTGCAAGAAAAACTAAAAGAGCGATTAGAAAGAGCCCAAAAAGAACTACAGAGCTTGCAAACTGCCAGAGGAGTACTCCTTGCTAATTTGCAACTGCCCGAAGGCGAAAGCATAGAAAGCTATTTGCAAAAGTTACGCGAAGAACAGCAAACGCTTGCTGAACAGTTACAAATACTGGAAACAGCCAACAGCCTCGCCCAGCAACAATTGGCAACCAACCGCGCCTTACTTGCTGATTTTCAACAGTTTGAACAAATACAGCAGCAACTCAACACGCATTTGGCAAGCCAAGAAACACACCAGCAGCACAAACAATACAAAGTCCGTTTGGAAAATGTGCGCTACCTAAAACCACTGTTTGACCGAGGCTTTGAACTGAAAGACAACATCAAAAAAAAACAATCAGAACAGTTACAAACCGCATTGAAAAAAGAGCAAGCGCTGCAAAACTGCCAACAAATCGAACAAGACTTGGCTAAGCATTTGGAGCAAAAAAATGTTGCTGAGCAGGCGCGAGAGGAAGCACAACGTTTACGTGAAAAACTGCCCGATTTTCACAAAGCCGCAGAGTTACAGCAAGAAATGAAGGCAATGCAGCAGCAATTGGCTGCCCAATTGAATAGTTTGGAGGCGCTGCAAAAAGAAGTGGCAGGCATAGAAGAGAAAATTGCTGCCAACAACAAACAATTGACCGAGCTACACCAAATTGCACAGCAATTGACTTCGTACGAACGCACAGAAAAAGACCTGAACGCACTGCTGGCTACCTTGCAAAAACTAACGGCAGCTCAGGCAGCAGCAGCGGAAGCCGCAAAACTGACCACTAAAGCTGCAGCAGAATACGATTTGGCTGCAAAGGCAGCAGAAAAAGCTCATCAGCAATATCGCCAAACCGAGCAATTGTGGCGCAGCAGCCAAGCGGCTTTGCTGGCAGCAACACTGCAACCCCAACAGCCCTGCCCCGTTTGCGGAGCAACCGAACACCCGCACCCTGCACAGCCCATCCAAGAGCAAGTGAATGATGCCGCATTAGAAAAAGCCCGCCAAGCCAAAGAACAGGCAGAAAAAGTTGAGAAAGAAGCACTTAGTACCTACCAAAACGCAAAAACCGCACAAGCAGAGAAGGACAGCGCCTACCGAACGCTAGCAGCAAGTTTTACCGAAGGCATCCCTTCGCAAGAAGATTTAGAACAGCAGTGGAAACAGGCAGTTCAAAACTGCAAGAATGCCGAAGCAGCGCAAAAGCAACTGCAAGCACTGCAACAAACTACCGAGCAACTTAAACAACAACACCAAGCAATCATTGCCTCAGTACAAGCCGCACAAGAGCAGCGCCACCAATGCGAACTTGAACTAAGTCGCCTCCAAAGTGCATTGCAAGCCATTACAACGCGCCTCCCTGCCAATGTTGCCGATGCAGCAGCCGCAGAAAAAAAAATGAGCGCACTAGCAAACCAATATGCACTGTGGGAGCAACAGCAGCAGACCTTAGAAAAACAACTCAGCCAAGCCCGCGATACCTACACGCGCTTGCAAACCGAAGCCGAACAGCAACAAACAGCATTGCAAGAAGCCGAACGGCAACTCAATGAACTGCGCGAACAAACCAAGCAAGAATGCCTTGCCAGAGGTTTTAGCGATATGCATGAAACGCGAGCTTTGATAGAAGCATTTTCCGAAGATGCCTTGGCTGAGCTCTCCCAACAAATAGAGCAATGGGAAAAAACAGCACTCTCACTGCAAACCTTACTAGATGAAGCGCAAAAAAAGATAGCAGGCAAAGCCAAACCCGACCTAAACGCTACCGAACAACAAGCTGCCGATGCTGCAAAAGCATTGCGCGAATATCAAACAAAAATGGGCAAAGTCAGCAGCAATATCGAGCGCTTGCAAAATGCACAGCAGCAAATGGACAGCCTGCAACAGCAAATTAGCGAACAGGAGCTTGCTATACAGCCCCTAGAGCAGTTGTTTGACCTTGCCAACGGCGACAACCAAGACAAATTGCGGCTACATCATTTTGTTTTGCGTTTCTACTTCGAAGAAGTGCTAACCAAGGCAAACTTGCGATTAGAGCAACTTTCATCTAGACGCTACACCTTGCTAAATGATGAAACCGTTGGGCGTGGCAAAGATGGAATGAGGCTCATCGTTTTCGACCAACACACAGGCACTACTCGCCCGGTGGAAAACCTCTCTGGGGGCGAAACCTTCTTCACCTCACTGGCTTTGGCACTGGGTTTAAGCGATGTGATTACTGCACAGAGCGGCGGCATTGCCTTAGAGTCCATGTTCATAGACGAGGGCTTTGGTACGCTGGACAGCGAAACGCTGGATTTAGCCATCCGAACCCTTGCCGAACTGGAAGGCAGCCAACGCCTTGTCGGCATTATTTCGCACGTAAATGAACTCAAAGAGCGGATTCCTGCCAAAATTGAGGTCATCAAAGGGCAAAAAGGCAGCAAAATTGTACAAACGTGAAATAATTGATAGCTTTCGGCATGTTTCGCTTTTTTGACCGAAAATCGTATTCGCCGCGCGAAAAAGTAATGTTTCGCTTCCTGCGCCGCAGCGATTTGTTTCACGACCTCACCGATGATGAGCTGGCTACTTTTATTCCACACTTGCATCCGCGTCGCTATTTGCAAAACGAGGCTATTTTTTTTCGCGGCGACCCCAGTCAGGCTCTCTACATCATCAAATCGGGTGAAGTCAAACTCAACCTCGATGTAGAAGATAGCTTTGAAGAATTGATTACCCTAACGCGTGGCGATACTTTTGGCGACAATGCTATTTTGGAAGGGGCGCGACGTAATTTTAATGCCATTGCTGCCTCAGAAGTATGCGAACTCTGGGTGTTAGCACAGGTGAATATTTTAGAAATTTTTGAGGAAGAACCTCAAATAAAAGCTAAGATGGCGTTAGCATTTGCAGCTTATTACGACCGCTATGTGCGGCACATTGTGAAGGCTTATCGGAATAATTTTGGTTTTTTTAATTTAGGAGAAGCCTACCTAAGCGCCAAACGTGAAAAAAACAAAAACTAAATAGCGCAACCGTGTGTACTTATTGCAAAACAACATGCGATTCATTCGGCTTTGGCACTTAATAGCATTTCAATGCCTCATTTTGATAGGTATGTTTTTGAAGGCATACTATCCGCTTTGGATAGGGCAGGAAGTAGTGCTGCCAGTGGTGCCCCAAGACCCACGCGATATGTTTCGGGGCAACTATGTAAGCCTCAATTACGCCTTTTCCACTATTCGCTTAGATACTTTTCCTAACAATTTGCAAAAAGACAAAACCTATCACTTCGGAGATGCGCTGTATGTGCAACTTAAAAAGCAAGGCCAACTACACTTGCCTACTGGGCTCTATGAAAAATGTCCAGAAGGCAGCCTTTGCTTGCGCGTAACGCCTACTTATGCCTACACGCATACTACTTACAGCAATATTTACTTGCAAGCAGGCATAGAGTCTTACTTTACCAATCGGGAACAAGCAGAAAAGTTAGAGCAGTTCACATCGTCCACCAGCGGCGACTCGGTGCGCATCTATGTAGCTGCCAAAATAGCCCCAAACGGCACGGCGCGCATTAGCAAACTGATGATACAGCAGTAACCCAATGGCATTCACAAAACCAACTATTGCAAGTTTTAGCAAGTCATGAGAATTTATTGGAGTTTTGGTAAGGTTCATGTTGCCATATTCATATTCGTTGCCCTTATTCCTGTCCTGATGAACGACTCTTAACCGCGCGTGGAGGGGCATGCAACGGCAAAAAGATTTTGGAGTGCGGAGGATGTAAAATTCTAAAATTCGGAATCCTCAATCCAAACTCCTTTAAGCTGCTATTCGTGTTCTCACAAGCAACTCTGTTGCAAGTAGGTGCTACGATGTAGCTTTTTCAGCTATTCCATACTGAAACCTTGTTAGTGCTGTCATCCTATGGATGGTTCAATATTATTTTTCCACAATCATCAGTTTGGCGAAGTTCAGTAGTAGGGTTTTTTCGCCTACTTGGTCAAATAAAATGACGGCGCGTCTGTTTGCTCCTTGTGAATCCAATTTAATGATTTTGCCAAATCCAAATTTAGCATGTTCCACGCGCATCCCTTCGCGTAAGTCACTGGGGTTAGAGGCTACAAAATGGGTAGAGGGTTGATGTATATATGGGCGGGCAGGAGGGGTTGTCTTGTTCAGAAAAGTTTCATACGCTTTTTGTTGCATCTTTTTGTGCAAAAAAGATTCATTTTCGGCAACTATTTTAGAAGCAGCATTGCCACGTATCTGACTGGTATTATCCACAAACCCCTCGCGAAGGATGTGGCTAATTCGCACATGGCGATGGTCTAATTCATCCAAAAAGCGACTGGGTTCGCAAGGGCGCAAGTTGCCAAAGCGGTATCGTTGCAGAGCGTAGCTCAAAGTGAGTTTCTTCTGGGCGCGCGTGATGGCTACGTAAAACAAGCGGCGCTCTTCTTCCAAATCGGCACGAGAGGCAAGCATCATTTGCGAAGGAAATAAATCTTCCTCCATGCCTACTACATACACGTATTTAAACTCTAAGCCCTTTGCTTGGTGAATGGTCATGAGTGAGACAGTGTCGGTGTCCTCTTTGTCGGTCTCGTCGGCAGAGGTGAGCAGCGAAACTTCCTGCAAGAATGCAGAAAGGGTTTTATCTTGCCGGTCGGGTGCATCAGTGAATTCTTTGATAGCGTTGAGCAACTCTTGTACGTTGTCGTAGCGGGCTCGTCCTTCTACGGTTTTGTCTTCAAACAGTTCGCGCAGCAAGCCAGAGGTTTTAGCAATATAGGAAGCGGCTTCATAAGCATCTTTTTGGGCAATAGTAAAGGAAAAATCTTTTATCATAGTGGCAAAGTCGGCAATAGCCACCCCAATGCGCGATTTGCCCAAATATTTTTCTACATTGCAAAGCACATCCCAAATAGCAAGGTTGTGCTCTATGGCTGCTACTACTATTTTCTGCACGGTGGACTCGCCAATGCCGCGTTTGGGTAGGTTGATGATGCGCCTAAATGCTTCCTCGTCGCGCTGGTTAACTGCAAAGCGAAAGTAGGCAATCAGGTCTTTAATTTCTTTGCGTTGATAAAATGACAAGCCGCCATATATTTTGTATTTGATGCCCAATTTGCGCAGCGCCTCTTCGAAAGTACGCGACTGTGCATTGGTGCGGTACAAAATGGCAAAGTCGGCGTTGGAAGCCTGATGTCGCATTTTCAACTCGAAGATGGAAGAAGCTATCAGCCTACCTTCATCGTTGTCGGTAGCGGCACGAATAATGTCGATGGGCTCTCCTTCTTCATTATCAGTCCATACCGTTTTGTGCAATTGGTCACGGTTGTGTGCAATCACCCGATTGGCAACTTGTACAATCCGTTTGGTAGAGCGATAGTTTTGTTCCAGCTTTACGGTTACCAAATCGGGGTAGTCTTTGGCAAAATTGAGAATGTTTTGAATGTCGGCACCGCGGAAGGCATAAATGCTTTGGGCATCGTCGCCAACCACGCAAATGTTTTGGTGAACGGCTGCTAAGTTTTTGGTAATCAGGTATTGTGCCAAATTGGTGTCCTGAAACTCATCTACCAACACATAGCGAAATTTGTGCTGATATTTGTGTAGCACGTCTAAATAGTCGCGGAAGAGCACATTGGTGTTAAACAGCAAGTCGTCGAAATCCATGGCATTGGCTTTGAAGCAGCGTTGCACGTATTGCTTATACACTTGGCCAAGTTTGGGTTTAGCTGCTTCGGTGTCTTCTGCCAAAAAAATTGGATTGCGCATGTACTCTTGCCAAGAAATCAGCCGGTTTTTAGCTGCTGAAATCCGTGACAGCACCCAAGATACTTTGTAAACTTTTTCATCTAAGCCCATTTCATTGAGAATGGTTTTGATGAGCGACTTGGCATCGTCGGTGTCGTAAATGGTAAAGTCAGCGGTATAGCCTAAGCGATGCCCTTCTATGCGCAAAATTTTGGCAAAGATGGAGTGAAAAGTACCCATCCACAGGTTGCGTGCTTCGTGCCCCACTACTTGCTCAATGCGTTGGCGCATTTCACGAGCCGCCTTGTTAGTAAACGTAAGCGCCAAAATGTTGAAAGGCTCTATCCCTTGCTGCATGAGCCAAGCAATGCGGTAAGTGAGCACGCGCGTTTTCCCCGAGCCTGCCCCAGCAATAATCATCAACGGACCTTCGGTGTGCAACACGGCGTTACGCTGAGGCTCGTTCAACACAGCCAAATAATCGGTGAAGTGCTTTTCCATAATGCCGCAAGTTACGATTTAATCCGCTTTCTTTGCAGCTATGAACACCCTTCTTGTTAATCAATCACTGCTTGCTTACAATACGTTTGGGGTAGAGGCTACAGCACGCTATTTCATGGAAGCAGATAGCTTAGCTGCTGTACAAACAGCTTTGCGCTTACCTGAGGTGCAAGGGCTACCGCTGTTGGTACTGGGTGGAGGCAGCAACTTGTTGTTTACTCGCAATTTTGAAGGGTTGGTGCTGAAAATCAGCTTGAAAGGTATTGAGTTGCTTGATGAAGACAAACAGTTTTACTATGTGCGGGCAGCAGCAGGAGAAAATTGGCATGGCTTTGTCCAGCATTGTATTGCCCATGGTTGGGCAGGTGTTGAAAATTTGTCGCTCATTCCCGGCACAGTGGGCGCTGCCCCTATACAAAATATTGGGGCTTACGGAGTAGAGCTAAAAGACGTGTTCGAAGAGTTGCAAGCAATCGCTATTGCTGATGGCAGCTTGCATACTTTTTCTCACAGCGATTGTCGTTTTGCTTATCGGGAAAGTATTTTCAAACACCAAGCCAAAGGACAGTACATCATCATCTCCGTTACGTTCCGATTGAGCAAAATCCCTCAGATTAATACCTCCTATGGTGCTATTAGCCAAACTTTAGCAGAAATGGGCATTGCTTCGCCAACCATTGCTGAGGTAAGCCGCGCTGTTATTCGCATTCGCCAAAGCAAACTACCCGACCCCGCCGAACTGGGCAATGCTGGTAGCTTTTTCAAAAATCCTGAAATTCCTAAAACACAATTTGAAGCGCTCCAACATCAGTACCCAGACATGCCGGCATATCCGGCAGCAACCCCCGATTGCGTAAAAGTAGCTGCTGGCTGGCTGATAGAACAATGCGGCTGGAAAGGCAAGCGAATGGGCAACACAGGTGCACATCGGAAGCAAGCCCTCGTGCTGGTTAATTACGGCGGGGCAAGTGGTATGGAAATTTGGCAGCTGGCACAGCAAATACAGGCTTCGGTGGCTGAAAAATTTGGCATCTGTTTGCAACCAGAAGTAAATATTATTTGACTAAGGGGTATAATGAAACTGCAAGGGGTCTGGAAATTGGAAACGGTAGCCTAACTCGCGCATAGCTTTTTCGCTGCTGACTATTTTATAAGGAAGGGGCTGTGCAGGTGGTACAAACACAGGGGGCTGCCAACCAAACTTTGCCGCATTGGCAAGATATACCTCGCGACGCGTGGGATGAAGAGGGGCTACTGCGTTGTAAACCTGATGCACTGCTTTTTGCTGAATCATTGCCAGTAGCAGCCCAATAACGTCGTCTCGGTGAATAAAATTAACAGGTATGTCGCCCGTATCTACCACACGACCAATAAAATATTTACCCGGAATGCGGTCGTAGCCCATTAATCCTCCACATCGCAAAATACTTGCGCCCCACTGGTTGTGCAGTAATTGCTCGGCATACACTATCACATCTTCCTGAGGACTATTGAGAGCAGCGTTTTCTGTTACTACCTCATGAGTATCGCGGTAGACCGAGGTAGAGCTCACATAAATGATGTGTGGACGGCTCTGCTGTTTTTTCATTTGAGCAGTTAAGTAGTCGATGTGCTGCTCGTGTGCGGAAAAGGCTGCATGGCGGCGCTGTGGCGGAATGTTGATGATGAGCAGGTCGCACACTAACAATTCCGACAATTGGTCATTGGCGTTTTGGGCAGGTAGAGTTACCCAGCAGGCTGTTGCTCCTTGTGCTTCAATTTGTGCCAATTTTTCGGGGGTGCGCGTAGCACCTTTTACTCGATAGCCCATTTCTGAGAGCCTTCTTGCCAGCGGCATTCCCAACCAGCCACAGCCCAGTATGCTAATGGTTTGCATCATTGCAAAAGTAACAACGGGCACAGCGATTTTGCAAGCCAATACAATGAGACAAGTTTTATTTCACTTTGGCTGGCAAGGGTGGGTTTTGGCAAGGTCAGTTAATTTTGCCACATGCATATTCTTGCAGGCGGATTTAGCTTTGCTGATTTTCCATTCGAAGCACTGCACTTGCAACCTTGCACCAAAGTTTGATAGAAGCACTCAGCCGCAATTTTGCACGTGATAGACGGAGCTTGCCGAAGCATCGCGACTCATTTTTTGATAGTGTGCGTAATACGAGGGGCGCCAACGCAAAATAAATGCTACTATTCCGTTGGCAATCGCTATTCATCATTCTTAAACGAATTTTCGATGAATGCAATTTCTTCTTCGGTTAAATCGTACAGCTTGTAAACCAACTGGTCTATTTGTTTTTCGAGCTCGCTGGTGTCTTTGCCCTCGGATTTCAAAGTGAGAATTTTATCTACTAATTCCACTATTGGAAGTTGATTTTCGTCTGAAATTTCAGGGATAAATAATTTTTCTATTGACTGAATATTAAGCATTATATCACCGGCACCTGTTGTATCTGAATTTTTTGATACAAAATATTTTGAAAAACTGCTTTGTAACATGCCTAGTAAATATCTTGTTGTAATTTGAGTATTTGAACTTAAAAAACTCGCAGGAGCAGTTAGGAAATTTCCTTTACCCCAAAGACAAAATGTCAAATTTTTACCAACTGCTTTCCAGCAAACAATCTCCTTCTCAAACTCTTGGATATATGCACAGTTGCGAAGGTTTGTCCAATGGTCGCCTTGGTCTTGGCGTTTTACGAGTTTGTCTTTAAATTGTAATAAATGCTGATAAATGGCTGGGTAATCTTTTTCTACATTTATTCTTGGAATACCTAATTCTTTTACTCCGTTGTGCGTATTTATCAACCACAAATCTTGCCAATCGGCATGGTATCGTTTGATGTCTCTGCCACGCAGCAGGGGCTTGATGATTTCGGCACTGCGGGGGTCTTGGGCAATCAGTTCGGCTCGCTTTTTCCCGTCTATGATAAAGGCTTCGTTGTAGCCGGTTAAAATGCCTCGGTAAATTTGAATATCCCACTCTTTGAGGGGTTTTCCTTTGGCTTCTATCTTGGCTTTGATGCGCTGCTCTATGTCGGAGCTGATTGTCCAGCTATCCGCTGTGAGGTTTCGCAGGGTGAAGTATGGTAGGTGGTTGAGTTGTTCCAACTGTTTAGATTTGGACAAATCTACGGCTTGCAGTTGGTTTTGGTTGGGGGTTTTTTGAATGAGCAGGATATTGGTATCAACGGTTGCGCTTTCAAAAATGCCGCTGCCCAGGTCAATGAGTTTTTTGGGGTTGTATTGCAAAAAGAATTGTCGGGTTGTTTTACCGTAGCCTGCCCGCATCCATTTATTGGAGGTGATGTAGGTAAGGTGTCCTTGGGTTTTGAGTAGCTGGATTCCTTTTTCGTAGAAAAGCGAATAGATATCGCCCGTACGTTCAAAAGTTTGGTAGCCTTGTTTTTCGTATTCATTGGCAAGTTTGCCGCCGTCTTTTTGAAGTTGGATGTACGGTGGGTTTCCTATCACAATATCGAACCCGGGGTTGTGGTTAATCCATTCGTTCAGCACTTCTGGGAAGTCGAGTTTCCAGTCGAAGAAATTCAGGGATTTGTCGGGTTGGTCTTTTAGCTGCTTGAGTTGCAGAATACTGTTTTTCCAGCCCAGAGTTTGCCAATACAGTTCGGTTTGTTCGGCTAATTTTTTACCGGTGCCGGTGGGTTTGGTGTCAAGTCCTTTGGTTTTCACCATCAACTCTAACTGGTTGATGAGCAAATCAATTTTCAGGTTGCGGATGTCGGCGGACAGTTTCTTTTTATTGCTGTCGAGGCTAAAAAATTCTTTTTGTTCATTACTGATTTGTTTGAGCAGTTGGCTTTTTTGTTTGGCTAAATCGGCACCAAATAAACCGTGCGCTGTTTCGTCTAAGCTCCAGTCAATTTCTATGGTGGTATCGTCTAATTTGGACACCAAACTGTTTCCTACCACAATTTTATAATCGAGGTTAGGCAGCGGTTTGGGTTCATCTTCATCGACGACCAAACTAAGCCAAAAACGCAATCGGGCAATGTCCACGGCACCTTTTTCAATGTCCACGCCGTAAATGCTGTTTTGTATGATGTTGAGTTTTACTTCTGATGCAGGAAAATCTTTTAGGTTTCCGTGTTCAAAATGCCACAAGGTTTGCTTAGCGGTAAAGATTTCTTGCAATAAACCCATCGGGAAAGCCCCAGAACCGATAGCGGGGTCACAAATTT
>JANWVT010000017.1 GCA_025056255.1 Bernardetiaceae bacterium
GGTAACGTAAAAGTCGTTTAGATTGGAAGCCAATTTTAATCGTACCATTCAGGAATTGAAATTTTGGTAAAAATTGTACTTTTTAAAGAAGACAAAAATTTTAATCGTACCATTCAGGAATTGAAATGGTATAGAGTTGTTTAAGTTTACGTACAAGGACAAATTTTAATCGTACCATTCAGGAATTGAAATGCTGTATCCAGTGTAACATGAACCGTGTTATTGGTTTGTTTTAATCGTACCATTCAGGAATTGAAATTTAAATACATAAGGCATCTACTTTTTTCGCATATTCGTTTTAATCGTACCATTCAGGAATTGAAATACACCGCAATTTTTGATAAGCTTTTGCGGGCACAAGTTTTAATCGTACCATTCAGGAATTGAAATCCATAAAACTCTGTTGGAATATTAGTAGTAATAAAGTTTTAATCGTACCATTCAGGAATTGAAATTTGGAAAGAATGTAGTTTAAATTGGCATTTACTTGGTTTTAATCGTACCATTCAGGAATTGAAATTCTGGGTTGGCGTGGAACATCGCCACCGCGTGTCGCGTTTTAATCGTACCATTCAGGAATTGAAATATGTTGCAGCAATGATATCCTGTACGGCTTCTTGAGTTTTAATCGTACCATTCAGGAATTGAAATATGATAGACGCAGTTATATTTATACTGTCACCAGTTTTAATCGTACCATTCAGGAATTGAAATGCTACAATGTCTACTGTAAAAGTAAGCACAGTACTGCGTTTTAATCGTACCATTCAGGAATTGAAATATGATACGGTTGCAGGTAAACAAGTGCAACTCATTGAATTTTAATCGTACCATTCAGGAATTGAAATAGCGAGAACAGACTGGTTAGATTTACCGCATTCCTATTTTAATCGTACCATTCAGGAATTGAAATCTGCTATCAAACATGAAAGCACTTACATACACAAAATTTTAATCGTACCATTCAGGAATTGAAATGCGTGTGGCATAACGGCGTGTGGCATAACGGCGTGTGATTTTAATCGTACCATTCAGGAATTGAAATATTGAGAGTGTTTTTAGTTTTTACGGTCTGATTACAATTTTAATCGTACCATTCAGGAATTGAAATAACAGCCCAATTGAATTTGTTACAAAGGATAAATTTATTTTAATCGTACCATTCAGGAATTGAAATACTTTATTTGTTTGAAAGTTTTATTAGTCATGCTTTATTTTAATCGTACCATTCAGGAATTGAAATCATAAATCCGTATTGGGCATGTATCTTACTGCCAAATTTTAATCGTACCATTCAGGAATTGAAATGTATACCACACACCTTGCAGCCACACGCCGTTATACCAATTTTAATCGTACCATTCAGGAATTGAAATAACGTCTTATCATCATTGGTAAGGTCAATGCTGGTTATTTTAATCGTACCATTCAGGAATTGAAATACGGTAGGATTGGATTCCAAAACAACTCAGCCCAAATTTTAATCGTACCATTCAGGAATTGAAATCTCAAATGGGCACTGTTAGCAACCCCCCCAATCACATTTTAATCGTACCATTCAGGAATTGAAATACGCAAGTTGCAACGCGAACGGGACAGGGAGTTAAATTTTAATCGTACCATTCAGGAATTGAAATATGCTCTCATCAGTGTAGGGGGGCTTACACGAACAAATTTTAATCGTACCATTCAGGAATTGAAATAACTTCGAAAGCATTTATTGGAAATTTGAGCGGTTATTTTAATCGTACCATTCAGGAATTGAAATTAATTACCTTTAACTTATTTATGGTATTTTCGTAACATTTTTCACTACGCTATTTATGAGCTAGGTAAATTTCATCTTACTTTTTTATGTTATTCCATTTTACCTAACCTCTCATTTAATACGCTTTACAGTATAGCACAAGCTTAGCAAGCTAACGAATCACTCAAAACCAATTCCTTTCGTTGAAAAGTTATTGATAAAAATCATAGGTATGTCTTGTCTATTTTACCAGAAATGAATAAAATTGTGTAAACATTACGCATGTAACGTACGTTTTATAATTGCCTAACTTAGTGTTTCTGGCTCTTCTTTTTGGCAATAACACACCAGAGTTTTATGAGAAAGACTATATGTTTCATATCGCTACAGTTGGTGTATTTTACTGGATTTGCCCAACAGGAAGGTCTGACTCATTATGCAAATGGTGAGCGCTCGCTTCGCTCCGGTCAATATGAAAAAGCTATTTATGAGTTTAATAAAGCCTTACAATTTGAACCTAATAACTACCAGTATTTATTTGCTCGCGCACAAAGTGAATACCAGACAAAACAAATAGAGGCAGCTTTAACATCGCTTCAAAAAGTTGTACAACTCAAAACTGATTTTGCTCCTGCTTATGCACTGATGGCGTCTATTTATCGAGCCAAAAATGATACAGAGAAAGCCGCAACTTATTATGAACAAGCTGCCAGTTGCGAAACTAACCCTAACAGAAAAGTACAGTACAAAATATTCACCTTACAGACTGCTATAAAACAACATAATTGGCAAAAAGCTTATCAAAAAGCAATGGAGACTTACCAAATTGCTCCTGATAATGAAATGCTTGTTTATTATGTAGCCTGCGTTGCCAATAAAATAGGTAAATATGATGACGCCATACAGGCTATTGCGGCAATAGAAAACAAGATACAAAACATGAAACCATTACAAAAAGCTAAACTGTATTACGAACTCGGCTTCGCTTATTATCATGCAGGGGAGTTTGAGAAAGCTAGTGAAACGTGGAAAAAGATAGATGCTGAACCTTATAAAAATCGCATAAGCAAATTCTCGGCTAAGTATTTGTGCAATATTAGCTACGCTTATTTCAAAATATATGACTATGAACTTGCTCGACAGTATGCCGAAAAAGCTTCTAGAATGGAGCCCAACAACACAACTGCACAAGTATTATTAGCCCAAATAGATAAGCGCGATGCCGACCCAGCTACTACTATTGCTAATCTAAAAACAACTTTGCAAACTATTACCGACCCAGCAAAACAGTTATCACTTTACATACAATTGGCAGAGTTAGAATTGGGCAGCAAAAATTATGACGTAGTATTAGAGATTTTGCAAAAAGCATTTACAATTAATGCAGCAGAACCTACATGTGTGCTATTGAAAGGAACTGCGCTTTATAAAAAAGGAGCATATAAAGCCGCTGCTGACTTTATCCAGTCCTTATTGAAGGAGCATCGTTTCGATTTTAATACCACAGCAGAGCTCAACTTTCTACTAGGACTTGTGGGTAAGAATATGGGCAATTGTGCCATTGCTCGACAGGGCTTTTCAATAGCTATGAGAAGTCATTTGAAAGATGCTGCTGAATCGGAACTACAAGCCTGCAATAATAAATTAGAACAAGAGCCTATTGAGGATTTCAAATTTAAATGAAGCATTGCGACTACCTAAGTTTTTAAAAACTCGGCACTAAAAAGTTGTTAGAAAAGATAGAAAAAAGCTGCCTCAAAAAAAAGAGATAACTTTTTCTGAAGCAGCCTTAGCAAGTGCGTGCAGCTATGCAAAAATTTCCTCTTCTACCTCTTCTTCATGTTTTACATCAACAGGGTCGGTGAGCAGAGCAAAGCGATTGGCAGTAAATGCCGGCTCAACCATGCCTTTCACCATATCAATGTAAACAGGCGGGTTGTGAATTTCTTCTAACAAAATGCGATAGCCCATGCCTTGAATGTACTGCCTTTCGCGCACAGTGTAAATTTCATTCAGCTTAGGCAGTTGCTTGAACACATCGAAAATGTTAGGATACATGGAAAAGTCTGCATTGATGCAAATAACTTTGTCGCCGGGTTTAAACATAATCCTTAATTTAATTAATTAATTCATACATTCTCTGCGCTTTTTCAAACCCAAAATCGCGGAGAATAGTTTCTATTTTTTGCTTGATTTCAGTATTGCACAAGTTGCCAATACTTCCCTCGTGCGTATGAGATAACGTTGTGTCGGGGTGAAAATTGCCTTCTTCTATGCTTTGTGCTACTTTTCTATATGCGTCGCGAAAGCTCATGCCTGCTAATACCTCTTTATTAAGCGCCTCTACGCTAAAAAGATACTTGTACTTTTCTTCGCTAATGATGTTCTCGCGCACAATTACTCTTTCTAACATATACATGGCAAGGTCGATGCAATCGTTGAGCTCTGCAAAAGCAGGTAACATATTTTCTTTAATAAGTTGAAAGTCGCGATGATAGCCAGAGGGTAAATTAGCCAATATCATACCTATTTCAGTAGGTAGCATTTGCAGACGGTTGCATTTAGCGCGAATCAGTTCAAAAACATCTGGATTTTTTTTATGGGGCATGATGCTTGAGCCGGTGGTTAGTTCTTTGGGAAAGGTAAGAAAATCCATATTCTGGCACATATACAAGCACACATCAGCAGCCAGTTTGCTCAAAGTAGCAGCTACGCTACCTAACGCTACTGCGGCAATGCGTTCAGTTTTGCCACGTGTCATTTGGGCATATACACTGTTGTAGTTGAGGTCAGCAAATCCTAATAATTCGGTTGTCATGCGGCGGTTAAGCGGAAAGGAAGAACCATAACCAGCGGCTGAGCCTAGTGGATTCTGGTTAGCAATGCGGTAAGCTGCTTGTAGTAGCAGTAAGTCGTCGGCTAAGCTTTCGGCGTAGGCACCAAACCATAACCCAAAACTGGAAGGCATGGCTAATTGAAAGTGCGTGTAGCCGGGTAGCAAGATATGTTGATAGGTCTCGCTTTGGCGGAGTAATAGATAGGCAAAATGAGCAACGTTGTCAACTAACTTTTGTATTTCCTCACGGATGAACAGTTTGATGTCGGTTAATACTTGGTCGTTTCGCGAACGTCCGCTGTGAATTTTCTTCCCTACTTCGCCTAACCTTTCAGTAAGCAACCATTCCACTTGTGAGTGCACATCTTCTACTCCCTCTTCAATTTTGAATTGTCCGTTTTCAATTTCACGGTAAATTTGTTTCAAGCCTTGTTCCAGCGTTTGCAGTTCTGCTTCTGTTAACAGCCCCACGCTTTGTAGCATGCGCACGTGTGCCAATGAGCCCAGTACATCGTAGCGGGCAAGCAGCAAGTCGGTTTCGCGGTCGCGTCCGGTAGTAAATCGTTCTATTTTTTCGTGTATGTCAAAGTTTTTCTGCCAAAGTTTCATGTATTTAAATTGCGGTTATTTTTATTTTTGTACAGCAAAGATGTGAAACTTTGTGTCAATTATTGGGCAATGCTTCTTTTTTATAAACATGAACACAGCTATTCGCTACGGTCTCATTTTGGGAGCCATCAGTGTTATTTATAAGTTGGCTACCTATGCTATCAATGTAGAACTTTTAGTAAGCACGAGTTATCAGTTTATTGTTTTTGTTGTTAGTGTTGCTGTGCTTATCTACTTTGCACGCTTGCTGCGGCAAGCACGCGGGGGATTTGCTTCTTTTAAAGAGATGTTTGGCGATATTTTTACCATGCTCATGATATCCATTGTTTTAGATACAATTTTTAACTACATTTTATTCAATTTTATTGACCCACAATTAGCTGAAACATTGAAAAATGCAACCATCAAGAACGCCGAAGCAATGTTTAGCAAATTTGGGATGAGTGGCGAACAGGTAGATGCTGCACTTGCAGAAATTGAAAAGCAAGATATGAGCGTTACTGTTACTAAGTCGTTGCAACAAATACTCATGTTAGGGATTGTATGTGCTATCATTAGCGCCATAGTGGCAGCCTTTATGAAGAAAAACAAACCCGAAGAAGCTTTTTAATGCGTTACACCAAACATCTTTTACTGTTGTTGATAGTGTTTTTTGCCATTCGTTTGTGGTGGCAAAAAGAAGTGGAAAAGCGTGAAAATGAATCATTTGCTAGCAGAACCGGTTTTGAATCATATCAATATAAACCGCAAAGTGTTGGCAGCTATCAATATATTGTGAAAGAACCCGAAGCACTCAGGCAACTCGGTAACCTTAACGACACCCTCTGGCATAAAGAAAAATCTGCTACGCTGTGGGAGGTGCTGCGCAAAGTGGAATATGAACAAACAGAGGCATTTTATAAAGCGCGTTTTTCAAATGAATTGCAGGCATTGGAGGGCAAACAAGTTAGCCTAAAAGGCTTTATGATTCCCTTAGAAGAAAATAATGAGAGTCAACACTTCGTGCTTTCATATTTTCCATATGCTTCTTGCTTTTTCTGCGGCGGTGGCGGACCGGAAAGTGTGGTGGAAATTTTTGCCCAACAGCCCATTGCTTTTACTGATAAGCCTTTAACTATTAGAGGCAAACTGCAACTCAACCGCGACAATCCTGAGAAGTTGTTTTTTGCTATTACAGAAGCGGTTGTAGAGTAACAAATTATTTTGTCTTACTTTTGCTTCCATGCGCATTGTGTTCATGGGTACGCCCGACTTTGCTGTGCCCTCATTAGAAATATTGGCTCAAAACGGTTATGAAATAGTAGCTGTTATTACTGCTCCTGATAAACCGGCAGGGCGCGGGCTGAAAATGCAACCCTCTGCTGTTAAAACAGCTGCTGAAAGATTGAATCTTCCAGTTTGGCAACCCGAAAAACTTAAAAACGAAGACTTTTTAACCCGGCTGCGAGCGCTAAGAGCCGACCTACAAATTGTAGTAGCTTTCCGCATGCTACCCGAGGCAGTATGGGCGATGCCACCGCTTGGTACTTTCAACTTACATGCCTCTTTGCTGCCGCAATATCGCGGTGCTGCTCCTATTAACTGGGCTATTGTGAATGGTGAAACTGAAACAGGTGTTACTACCTTCTTTCTTAGGCATGAGATAGATACGGGCGACATAATCATGCAAGCCAAAGAGCCTATCTATCGCAACGACACAGCTGGTACGCTCTACGAAAGGCTCATGCATAAAGGCGCACAGCTGGTGCTGCAAACCGTGCAGGCAATAGAAAAAGGCGAGGTGAACCCTATACCACAACCGCAGTTAGCAACTGAGGAGCTCAAAACAGCACCTAAAATTTTTAAAGAAACTTGTAGAATTAATTTTTATCAGACTGCTGAAAATATCTTTAACTTTGTGCGCGGCATGAATCCTTTGCCAACAGCATGGACAATACGTAACGAAAAAACTTACAAAATCTACAAAGTACAACCCTTCACCGATTCGATGCCATATCAGCCCGGCGAGTGGTATACTGACGGAAAAAATTTCCTACATATTGGTACAATTGATGGCTACGTGGCTGTTGAAGAGCTGCAACTGGAAGGCAAAAAGCGCATGAGAATAGCCGAGTTCTTGCGTGGCAACAGAGTTTAACCTCGGATAAAGTAATTTACAAATGTTTTTGGCTAATTTCAGGCAAACAACCCTCGTTTGCCATGTACAAAAAATATTGCCATAGCTTATACTCCATGCTGCTGCTATTTAGCAGCGTGCTGTTTGCGCAAACTCCCGACCTACTACTACAACAGATGCAAGCAAAATGCTTCCAAATAAAAAGTGGCTATTACGAAATGCTGCACTACCAAAAGTTTATAGGTGAAACCGATACTATGCTGAGCCGGGTTCGCTATTACTTCCAAAAAGTAGCCCAAGATACTATTACAGGATACTACTTTCACCACCAAAAAGAAGTACAAGATAAACACGGCAAGTCGCATTCTTTTCAGCAACTTTATAACGGCAAAGCGCTTGCCTACACAGAAGACTCAGCTGTCGTTTTGATGACTGTTGAAAAATGGGCAACAGAAATCAAGAATTTTATCAGAGCAAATGATTTTCTCAACTTGCTACTAAGACCTGAAAAATCTGCTATCGTTCGCAATCAACAAAAGTGGAAAGCTCCTGCGGTGCTCGTAGGTGAAACTCAAGTAGGAAACACTGCCTGTTGGCATGTAAAAATTCGAATAGATGAAACTCCTAACCCAGAAGAAACTATTAGCGTTCTAAGCAGCAACTTTGACTTTTGGATTGCTCAGTCAGATACTACTCCTATCCAATACGACATCACATATAAACTGCTTATGGGTCCTGATACGGTCTGGCAATACGACCGCTACTTGCTTACCCACTACCATTGGGCACAGATGAATGCCGCTGACTCAACCTTTGATTTGAAAAGATTGCCTAACCATCTTAAAATCAGAGACTATGTTCCTTATCAAGCACCAGAGTTGCTCAAAGAAGGAGAACCTGCCCCACAATGGGAACTGACCTCTCTCAATGGCGAAATAATAAACATAGGCAAACTCAGGGGAAAGTTGCTTCTGCTCGATTTTTTCTACAAGTCGTGCTATCCTTGTTTGCAAGCGCTGCCAGTGTTACAACAGCTGCATGAAAAGTATCAGTCGAAAGACTTGATGATAATAGGCGTCAATCCTTTCGATAAAAAATCTGATGGCATTGGAGAGTTCTTGAGTAGGCGAAATATTACTTATACAGTAGTTTTAGACGATGATGGCAAAGTGGCAAATACTTACCGTGTATCTGCTTATCCAACCATGTACCTAATAAATCAGCAGGGAAAAATTGTTTGGGTAGAGGTTGGCTTCGGAAGTGATTCTGCTAACATGCTCGAACAGACCATTTTGAAATACTTGAACGAATAAGTAGCAATTGGTAAATGCGGCAGCTTATATTTTTACATTTACATAAAAAAGTCAATAAAGCTTCAAAAGTCTATCAGATTTTACCAGTAAGCCCTCACAAATTTTTCTGCAAGGGCTTTCTGGTTAGAGTGACAATTGCGGATGTTATCGCGTTATTTTTTGGTTAGCAAATACCTGCTCTTTTATACAGCCATTTTCAAACTCTACTATTGCTTTCAAATTGAAGGTAAATTCTTCTTTACATCCGGCAATTGCAGGGGGCATATAAAACATGGCGCCCCAAAGCTTGTCCCCTTTTGCATTAGCAGAAAAATCGCGTCCGCCCGGGAAGATGAGCTGCGCACTACTCATGCTTATCCATTTGTAATCGGATGGCGTTTTTTGAAAGTGTTCAGCTACTAAAGGAATCAAACCCCAGTCTATTATTTTATCGGGCTGTCCAGGGGATTTGATAATTCTTTTTACATTTGTTGTTTCATAAGTAATGGCTTTTACCTTGTCATTACCCGGTCCGGTTTGCAATCCTGCCATAAAACTGGCTGTTTCACCTTGATAGCTCGCCAAAGCATTTGTCAGCACCGATGCCATTACTGGATTGAAGGCAAGGGTCTGATTACAATTAGCAGCAGGTACACAAGAGCTGAGGTTAAAGTTACTTGCCGCACGGCATACTTCGTTCTGCCCATTAGTAAATCCCAAACGCAAGATGAGCATTGGGGAAACAGTAGCTTCATCGTATGTAAAGGAAACATTGGCTTGGTTATTCTGTAAAGCAACCTGACTCACACTGATGCTGCCTCCGCTCATAGACGCAATAGTAACAGCAGCAAGCGACTGTGCGTTGATGGAAGCCAAAAACGAGAGCTGTACCTTGATGGTAAATGAAATCGTAAACTTGCGATTAGGGGTAGTTTGCGTGCAAACAGACTGGAAGTTTTCTACTACATAGCAATGCGAACTAACCTGCGAATAAGCAGTAAGAGTGTAACATAGCCACAAAAGCAATGCAGCGTATGCGATAAGTAGTTTGTTAGTTTAAACAATAAGGCTGTGCCTGAACAGCATCAAGCCATATACCAAACGCTCTGCTCACACGCTGCCACTACAACTTTTAACTTACTGATTGCAAACAATTTGTAAAGTAGTATGCTTATTCTACAGAGCGGATTCGCTCGCGAAAAACAATGCCCAGTTCAGCAAGTTCGGCAAGAATGGGTTTGTAAATTTCTTCCTTTACGGGAATTTGTACGCCCGTAAGCTGTATTTGATTGGTTAACAAGAGCTTGGCACCAATGCCCAACGGCAAACCTACGGTTTTTGCCATGGCTGTATGGCGGTTGTCGTTGCCATAAACAATCAAATCAGAGACAAGTTCGAAGTTGCCTTCTGCCTTGTGGTACTCGAAACGATGTTGCAAAATAACCATGTCGCGGTCACCTTCTTCCAGCTTCCACTTTTGCTCGAGCAAATGCTGCAAAATTTGAGCTGGTGTAGCTCGCTCTAAACCAATTTTATGGTGTCCGAACAAGCCTAACCATTCAATTTTGTCAATTAATTCCGATTTTCTCGGCACATTCATCATCATGGCAAGTTTTTCTTCTACCAAATAGGTGCGACTGTATTGAAGAAACATATTGGTGAACTCGCGGTAAGTCATATTTGCCGAGTTGTCAATAATAATTTCATCGTCAGTCATACCTAACTGCACAAAAGTATCCCAAGCAGCACAAAAGCCTTTTCGGCGCAGAGTACCGCGCAGAATAGTAGGAATTTGGCGCAAGCCATACAACTCGCGGTAAATAACCGAATCGCGATTCGGATAGCCTTCATAGTCGCCCAGCCCTTCTACAAATACATCCTCGGTATGGCTGAACAACCGATGATACGGGACATATTTCATTTGTCCGTTAATCATGTATTTGGCGGTGCCTTTGCCTGCCAGCACTACGTTGCGCGGATTCCATGTAAACTTGTAGTGCCAAGGGTTGTTATCGTATTCGGGTGCGACCAAGCCGCCCGCATAGGAGCGAAAGGCTGTAATGACGGCATCTTCGGCATGTAAGCGGTCAATAATTTGCATGGCCGACATGTGGTCTATGCCCGGGTCAAAGCCCAATTCATTGAGCAGAAGTACGCCTTTTTCCTCCGCATCTTTGTGCAATGCACGCATTTCGGGCGATACGTAGGAGGCTGTCAGCAGGGGTTTGCCAAACTCCACACAGGCTTGGGCAACGGTCAGATGGGCAGCCGGGGGCAGCAAGGAAATCACTACATCGGCATTTTGCACCACGCTACGGCATTGTTCCTGATTGTTGCCGTCTAATGCGATTGCTTGGGCAGCGGTATGCTCGCCGCCATTGGCAATAATTTTAGCATGAGCCGTCTGTTTAACAGCATCAGCAACCGTGAGTTGATAGCCTTCGCTTCGGCATAATTTTAACAAATAATCAATCAGAACATCGGAAGAACGCCCGGCACCGAGCAAAAGAATATTCTTCATGGTGGTGGAACAAGTCTATCTTGGGGGCAAAGATAGACTTTCCCGACCAATAAGTTTGTAGCCTACTCGTCCTTCAAAGCAACCACCGGATTGACGGTAGCGGCTTTGGCGGCAGGAATAATACCCGCCAAAACCCCTGAAATAATCAGCATAATCAATGCAGAGAGCGCAACCGATACATTCACTTCTGGGTTGGCAAAAAATTCACTCTCAGCGTTAGATTTTTTTAACAGGTAATTAATCAACTCAATCAGTCCGATGCCGCACATCAGCCCTATGTAACCTGCTACGGCAGTAATCACGATAGATTCCTGCACAATCAGGCTGATGATGCTCCACGGGGTTGCGCCCAGTGCCTTGCGAATACCTATTTCTTTGGTGCGCTCCCGCACAACGATGAGCATAATGTTGCTGACACCGATAATGCCTGCTATGATAGTTCCCAAGCTCACTAACCAGCTAAACCCTGCAATGCCGATAAATAAACCGTTAATGCGCTGAAACTCTTCCTCCACATTGGCAGAACCAAAGGCTTTGAGGTCGTTGGGGGCTACTTTGTGGCGTTGCGCCAGCAATTTTTTGGCTTCCTGCTCAATCTCGGCGGCAGGTACGCCCGGCTTGGGCAGCATCGCCAGCCAAAAGACGCGGTTGCCTTGGTTAAATGCTTGTTGCATAGCGGTTTGCGGCAGGTAAATTGTATTGCGGTCTTCACGTATGTCTTCGCCGCGAGTACCCAGCCCGCGCTGAATGCCTACCACTTTGAAAAAAATGCCTTTGATGTCAATATACTGCCCAATTGGGTCTTCGTCCGGAGCAAAAAGCACGTTTACAACCTCTTCGCCAATAACGCACACTTTGCGACGTTGGTCAATATCGGTCTGGTTAATAAACCTGCCTTTTATTATTTCCATTTTTTTCAGGTGGAAAAAATCGGGATAGTCGCCAAAAATCCGAAAGGCGGTAGAGTTTTTCAGTCCGCGGGTTACTGTTCCATCTATTGTATTGCGAGGTGCAAGCACTGCTATTCCTTTCACCTGTTCGCGCAAGGCTTGCATGTCTTCTGTGTTGAGTTGGATAAATCTGCCCGGTTTCAGTCCCATGTAGGGTTCGCTGGTGCGCTGTGTCCACATAAACACCGAGCGCGGCGAAATATCAATGCTTTGCATGATGCCGTTTTCAAAGCCTTTGCCCGAACCCAGCAGTACAATTAGCATAAAAATGCCCCAGAAAACACCAAAGGCAGTTAGTGCCGTCCGCAACTTGTGTTTGCGCACGGTGGCATATATTTCTTTCCATTTGTCTATATCAAACATGGCGGTAAGGTTTTAAGTGTTGGGTGATTTGACTTTTCCATGCACTTACTTGCGTTGGTTGAGTACTGAATCTTATTCGTACAGACTATGGCAGCAGATTCTCCAAATCGTCTTTATCTTTGTTACGACCGGAAGCCTGTTTAGCTTTTATTAAGTCGCTAAGATGTAACGTTCTAACCCGAAGATTTTCTTCTATCTCAACCCAAATAGCACTCTGAAAGGCTTCATTAAACTGTAAGCCCTTAATTTGAGTAATGATATCAATACTTACCGGCGGGCGACCGAATGTAAATACATCGTAATCTGATACTTGAAGGAATTTTGTCTCTGACATATCAAAAATTGGCATCCCAAAGTTCATGAATGCATGTACTAATTTCCGATAATTTTCAGGCGTAGCGTGTACCCATATATCCATATCACCTGTTGTTCTGGAATATCCGTGCAGTATGACAGAATAGCCACCAACCAGTATGTACTCTACATCTGATGTATTCAGAGATTGAATAAAATCCTGAAAGTCAGGGTTAAATATGTTGCGTTTCATAGCCTTTTTCTCATCTGAAAACAAGTGCGGTCTAATCTGTCGTTGTGTCCGGGCACAATACCGTAAGCCGAACAAATCAGATACCATGCAGCCTCTAATCGCTCGCGATAAGTTTTAGATAGCCAATACTCTCGCTGATGCGACGCTTGTTCGAAACTTTGAATTTTAAATGCTGTTCTATCTAACTTTTCCATGCACTTACTTTCGTTGGTTGAGTTCAATCAAATACCCGTCGGGGTCTGCCAGATAAATCTGACGCACGCCGTCAAATCGCGTCTGTGCATGATAGGGTATTTTTTGCGATTGGAGGAAACGCTCCGCCGCCGCAATATCGGCAACGAACAGGGCAAAATGGCTGCCGTCTTTGTCGTTTACTACGGGCTGCGTGCGCCCTGCCAGCAGGTGAATCTGGTGCTGTTCGCTCACCTGAAACCATGCACGGATGGCTTTCAGGTTATCGGGCACAGGTACGGATTTTAAGCCAAGTACATTGCCATAAAAATTTTTAGAAGCCTCAATATCAGCTACTTGCAAGGCAATGTGATTGTGCGCCACAATGCCAATCCCTTGCGCCTGCGCCGCCAAACCCGAAAAGAGCAGCAGCCATGCGACAGTGAAGCCGTAAAAGCGATTGAGTGGTAGCATGGTATAACGAGTTTGTATTTTTAAAAATAGCTGTGTTTTAAAATGTGGTTCGTGGAGACACTAACCACAGTGGCATAACACTTTACACACCGCAAAAAGCTCAAATTTTGTACTAATAATTTTCTCTCTGCGAACTCTGCGGTTAAACCTCTGCGTTCTTTGCGGTTAAAATACTTACTACAAAGAATATCAAGAGCAAAATTTCTAATCTGCCCGCAATGCTTCAATCGGCTTGACGCGAGCGGCTTGAACGGCAGGAATCAGCCCTGCCAGCGCACCTGCTATTACCAGTACCAGCGTTGCGGAGATAGCCACGCCCAAATCCACTTCGGGGCGTGTAAAGTAGGGCAGCTGCGCGCCGCTGGCATCTATCAGAAACCTGAGCGCATCCAGCAGCCCGATGCCCATCAGCATACCGATATAACCGGCAATTCCGGTAATAAAAACCGAC
Organism: Bernardetiaceae bacterium; assembly: GCA_025056255.1. Classification (GTDB taxonomy): domain Bacteria; phylum Bacteroidota; class Bacteroidia; order Cytophagales; family Thermoflexibacteraceae; genus Rhodoflexus. The sequence goes on from JANWVT010000017.1 coordinate 14,078, forward strand.
TCTTGGATAATCAGGCTGACAATGCTTGCAGGGGTAGCCCCCAAAGCCTTGCGAACACCGATTTCGCGGGTGCGTTCTTTGACGATAATCATCATGATATTGCTCACGCCTACCACACCTGCAATGAGCGTACCAATGCCTACCACCCAAATAAACATGCGAATGCCTCTAAACAAGCCCTGAAAACGCTTGTAGTTCTCTTCGTTGTTCCAAATTTCTACTGCCTGTTTGTCTTCGGGTGAAAAGTTGTGCCGACGAGCCAGCGTAGCGCGGATTTCGTTTTCCAACTCAATAGCAGGTTTGTTGTCGCGAGGCGTTACTACGAAGGTTTGCACCTGATTGGGCTGATTAAACACGTTTTGCAGCGTACTGAACGGAATGTAGGCGCGTTCTTCGTTGCGTCCGTTGTTGCCGTTGCTGGTGAAAACACCTACTACTTTGAAGGGGATACCTTTCACGTTGATGTATTCGCCAATGCCGATGCTTTCATCTTCACCGAAAAGCACTTTGCGCACTTTTTCACCCAGAATAATGACTTTGCGCTGCTCTGCAATATCGGATTTGTTGAGTAAACGTCCGGCTTTCAACTTCTCACCATTGATTCGGAAGAAATCTCCTTGTGCACCGAATACCTGATAAGACCCGTTCTTGCGTTTGTAGTTGAGCGTAAACTCACCCATGAGGCGGTTTCGGGGGGAGATTTTTTCTACATCGTCAAGCCCGGTTTCCAGTGTGCGGAGGTCATCGTTGGTAAATTTAATATACCGACCGGGCTTTGTGCCGTTGTGCGGAACGGTGGTTTTACCTGCCCATATCCAAATGCTGTTTTTAGCTTCTTCGGCAAATTCGGCTTCTACACCGTTTTGCATCCCGTTACCTGCACCCAACAGCAGCATAAGCATAAAAATCCCCCAAAAAACGCCAAAAGCGGTTAAAAAAGTCCGCAGTTTATTCTTGCGAATGGTAGCAAATATTTCCTGCCATTTATCAAAATCAAACATGGTTGCAGTAGGTTGGGCGTTTCAATTTTAATAATGCACTGCCGTATGCTTCACCACGTCTTCCTGTCCGAAGTGCGTATCTGCATGTGAAATAATTTGACCGTCGCGCAGGCGGATGATGCGGTTGGTTTGGTTAGCTACGTCGTTTTCGTGGGTTACGATAACGACCGTCATGCCTTGTGCGTTTACTTGCTTGAAAATATCCATCACTTCCTGCGAAGTTTTGGAATCCAGCGCACCTGTCGGCTCGTCGGCGAGGATGATTTTGGGCTGGCTAATCAGAGCGCGGGCAATGGCAACGCGCTGCCGCTGACCACCCGACATTTCGTTGGGGCTGTGCTCTGCCCACTCGCGCAGACCGACCATTTCCAAATATTCCAAAGCCTTTTTGTTGCGCTCTTTGCGGCTTACTTTTTGATAGTACAGCGGCAGCGCCACATTTTCCATTGCATTTTTAAAGTTCAGCAAATTGAAAGACTGAAACACAAAGCCGATAAATCGGTTGCGGTAGTAGGCAGCTTTGCTTGCTGACAAGTTTTTCATCAGCGTATTGTTCAAATAATATTCACCTGCATCATAATCATCCAAAATGCCCAAAATATTGAGCAGGGTGGACTTGCCCGAACCCGAAGAACCCATAATAGACACGAGTTCGCCCTCTTCAATGGTGGCTTGCAGACCTTTCAGCACATGCAGGCGGCTGTTGCCTACCGAGTAATATTTGTGGATGTTGTGAAGTTGAATCATCATATCGGCGCTTTTTCGTTTGACTTGCCGATGAAGTGCCAAATGCAGTACCAAAAGTGCTAAATATTTGCTAATCAGAGCGATAGCACCATTTCATTCTTACTGGATGTACGCATATGAACACCCGTGCGTACAGAATGGAACAAAAAACCACCCTCGATGCGGGGTGGTTTATATTCGTTAGTTTAGAGCTGATGCTATAAAAAATAACTTTGTCAAACTTTTATACTTCACTGATAGCTCTTTACCGCTCGTATAGTTTTTCGTAGTAGGTGTTGAAAAGCTGTTCGTACTGCTCAAACTTCTTACTGAAAAATGCTTGGCGCTTTTTTGCGTTTTCAATATCTGCTTGTGTAATCATAGCAGTATCTTTTTCAGCAGTATAGCTTTCTACCAGATTTTTTTCTCGCTCAGCCGCCTCAGAGTAAAGGTCGCGCAACTGATTGAGCATAATCATGCTGCGGTCTTTAAGCGAAGAATTTTGAAAATCATTCAGACCATGGCGCACAATGTATTCCAAATTTTCCTTTGTGCGTTTGCCAATAATAGCTGCCAACTCATTACCACGCTCATATTCTTTCAGCGCATAAAACAATTTGATATAGCGCGGAATGTAGTAGTCGTAAGGAATGGTTTTATCGGGAATAAGGCGCAAACTTGTCTCAAGTATTTCTTTTGCCTTATTGTCATCTTTGTCTAAGTAGTATTGCAGTGCCAAGCGATAGTAAGCATTGCGAGTATTAGCGGCAAACTTTCTATACTCTTCGTCGTGATATACTTTTTCGTTATCAAAGCCTCTAAATTGGAACTTTTTGATGTTTTCGTACATCACCTCTTTGTTTACCTCGCCTAAGTCGCCGCGGTTGTTGGCACGAATAGGCATCAGTCGGTAGGTCAGTCCTTCCATTTGCAGCCATTCGCGCAATTCGACTGCAACAGTGTTGGCAGAGGTATGATTAAAATAAATGGGACGTTCCCAGTTGTTGGTAACAATGAGGTCTAATAGCATTAAATCACCTTTGTAGAGTGCACCCGCGCCCTCACGCAGCCCGAACTCCATGCGTTTCACTATGCGATTAGCTTTGCCTTTGGGCACCCAAGGCTTTTGAGCAATAGCCGCACTGTCTATATCTACATACAAGCGTTTTGAAGGCAATGCAGAGGTTGAGCCGCCACCCTGTAATGCCACTTGGATAGCGGGATTGTTCTGTTTTACTAATTCTAAGTAGCTTTTCAGGTTGATAGCATTCGATTTAATAGCAGGGTTTTCTACATATGGAACAAAGTCGTTAACGCCGCTTTTGTAATTATCATATGAAAGGCTAAAAGGCAGTGGGTCGGACTGATATACTTTGCGGCGCATTTGCTCAATGTACCAGTCAGTATTAAAGTAGCTGAGTACAATCACCCGTACATCGGTGCGAAACCCCTCCACTTCTTGTACGTACCATAAAGGGAAAGTATCGTTGTCTCCGCCTGTAAAAAGAATGGCATTGGGGGCACAACTTGCCAACATATTGCGTGCTTGGTCAACCGAGTGATAGCGCCCAGAGCGGTCATGGTTGTCCCAGCCCTTAGCACCCATAATAGTTGGCACGGGCATAGCTATTACTAATGCAATAGCTGTAGCAGGCATGGGCTTTTTAATAAAACGCATGAGCCACTCAGCAATAGCAAGCACGCCGAAGCCAATCCAAATAGCAAAGGCATAAAACGAACCTACATAGATGTAGTCGCGTTCGCGTGGCTCTACGGGCGGAGAGTTCATGTAAACTACTAAGGCAACGCCGGTGAGGATAAATAACATGCCAACTACGGCAAAGCTTTTTTCGTCTTTTTTTAGCTGATAAAGCAGACCAACAATGCCTAAAATGAGAGGCAACATGTAAAAATTATCACGCGCCTTGTTTCTGGCTATCTCTTCGGGCAAATCCTTAGCAGGCGACCAAGGCAGCAACCAACCGGCTTCTTTCTCATCTCCATCTCGCCCAGCAAAATTCCACAAGAAATAGCGGAAATACATATGCCCAATTTGGTAGCGAATCATGTAATACAGGTGGTCGAATAGTGTAGGGTCTTTGTCGGGAGGCAATCCAGCCCACTGACGATACAGCTCGGGATGGTCTTCGCTGTTGCTATACATGCGTGGGAAAAGCGTTTCTTTCGTGTACTTGATTTTCATTTGGTAATCGTAAATCTCGTACCGGTCTTTTCCTTTGCGGTAGATGGGAGCTCCTTGTTCCACAGACTCGCGCTCCGATACAAAAGTGCGCCCATAGAGTAGCGGGCGGTCGCCGTATTGTTCGCGTTTCAGGTAGGAAACAAAACTCATTACATCTGAAGGGTCATTTTCGTCAATAGGTGGGTTGAAATTGGAGCGAATGATAATTAAGGCATATGAAGAATAGCCAATTAAAATAAAGGAAAAACTCAGCAAGGCTGTATTAAGCAATGGTTTTTCTTTATCAATAGAATAGTAGATGCCCCAAACCAAACTTACAATTACTGCAAAAAAGAAAAATAAAGCCCCTGAGCCAAAAGGCAAGCCTAAGGTATTGACAAAAAATACCTCAAAGCCTCCCGCAATAGAGGGCAATCCGGGAATAACGCCTACCATGATGATACCGATGATGATTAAACTCACTGCAAGAGTGGTAAAAATGCCTAAGTTGGTAGGGGTAGGATATTTTTTAAAATAGTAAATCAGTCCCAGTGCAGGAATGGTTACTAAGTTGAGCAAGTGGACGCCTATGGAGAGCCCCATGATGTAAGCAATTAGGATGAGCCAGCGGTTTTCTTCCGCTTCATCGTTGAGGGTATCCCATTTAAGCATTGCCCAAAATACCACTGCTGTAAAAAATGAAGACATGGCATACACCTCAGCCTCTACTGCCGAAAACCAAAATGAATCGGAGAAGGTGTAAGCTAATGAACCTACCGCTGCAGCGGCAAGTAAGCCAAAAGTTTGCGCGCCCGAAGGTTCATCGGTGGGTTGTAAGCCCATTATTTTGCGCCCCAGCAGCGTAATAGTCCAAAACATGAACAGAATGGTAAAGGCGCTACTCAGGGCTGAAAGCATGTTAATCCAAAAAGCTACTTTCAAGTTATCGCCCAGTGCAAGAAAAGAAAAAAGCCGCCCAAGCATCAGAAAGAGCGGCGCACCGGGTGGGTGAGGCACCATAAGCTTGTAGGAAACAGCTATGAATTCGCCACAATCCCAAAAACTGGCAGTGTCTTCTACTGTAAGGCTATACACAACGGCTGCAATCAGGAAAACAATCCAGCCTGCAAGGTTATTCAGTTTTTTGTAAGTCATCATCGTTTTTGTCATGTATGCAAGGCACCATATTGCCTTTTCAGGTTTGCGAAACTACTAATGATTTTTCTAATGCTGGTTGCTCGGATAAGAAAAAAGCGTTTAAACAGCTATGTTAGGTATTTTTAACAAGGATAGTGCTGCATTAAAAAGGCTTTAAAAGCTGCAAAATCTTTAGGCAGTGGTACAGATAATTTGGGCATGTGCAACAAGTGCTGCAATCTTTCAGGCACGGCAGGGGCTTCTCCCAGTGTTTCAGCTACCACCTCACCAAATTTGACAGGGTGTGCTGTTTCTAATACAATACCTATTGCGTCAGCGGGTGCGTGTTCGCGTTGGAACTGTTTCCAAGCCAAATAGCCTACTGCCCCGTGTGGGTCTATGATGTAGTTGTACTGATGCTTTATTTCGCGCATGGCAGCTCTTGTAGCTTCATCGCTGAAGGCATAGCCATACAACTGTTTTCGCATCTGCTCCCAAGAAGGGAATAGGTCTGCTAAACGGGCAAAATTACTCGGATTGCCCACATCCATTGCATTAGAAATAGTTGCTACTGAAGGACGCGGCAGGTATTTTCCAGTTTGCAAATAGGCAGGAACTACGTCGTTGGCATTAGTAGCGGCTATGAAACCAGCTACAGGAAGCCCCATCTGTTGAGCAAATACGCCTGCCGTCAGATTGCCAAAATTGCCACTGGGCACCACAAAGTACACAGGTTTGTTGCCGTGCTTGCGCACTGCTTGTCCGTAGGCATACACATAGTAAAATGCTTGCGGAATCAACCTTGAAATATTGATGGAATTGGCAGAAGAAAGCCGCAAGTGTTGGTTGAGTTCTTTATCTAAAAATGCTTGTTTTACAAGCGATTGGCAATCGTCAAATGTGCCATCAATTTCAATGGCAGTAATGTTTTGCCCAAGTGTAGCAAACTGGCGTTCCTGAAAGGGGCTTACCTTGCCCTTAGGGTATAACACTGCCACAGTGATATGAGGAATGCCTAAAAACCCATGTGCCACAGCGCTGCCTGTATCGCCTGAGGTAGCTACTAAAATATGCAGCGGCTTGTCTTCCTTAGGCAACAAATACGACATGGTTTGTGCCATAAAGCGTGCACCGAAGTCTTTAAACGCCAACGTGGGACCATGAAAAAGTTCTAAAACGCCCGTTTGCGAGGTTAGCCAGACCACGGGTGCATCGAATCCCAGTGTTTTCCGAACAATGTCGTGTAATACATTGGCAGGCAAATCTTCCCCCAACAACGTTTGAGCAAAACCTAAGGCGGCATCTTCAAAAGATAATTGTGGCAAGGCTCTCACAAATGCGCGCGTGAGTTGCGGAAAGCGTTCCGGCATAAACAAGCCGTTGTCTTCGGGTAGTCCTTTTAGCACAGCCTCACCGAAGCTAACTGGCGAGGTTTGGCGTTTTGTACTGTAATATTGCACAATAATTATCGTTTTTGGCGCAAAAGTAGGGAAAAATGGCTCATTATTTTATTGTAGGGCAAGGTATTGCAGGAACGGTACTTGCTTATACACTACTCCGGCGTGGGCATGTAGTACACATTGCCGACAACAATGCTTCTCAAACTGCTTCCAAAGTAGCAGCCGGTTTGTTTAATCCCATTACTGGCTACCGTATGACCAAGACATGGCTCGCCGACCTACTGTTCCCATTTTTGCATCGGTTCTATCCGGAAATGGAACGCTATTTGGGCGCTCGCTTTTTCTATCCGCTGCCTATGTATCGTCCGTTTGAATCTGTGGCGCAGCAAAATGAGGTGCTTTCAGAAATAAGTGATGAAAAATTTGCTAAGTATGTTGAAAAAGTAGTTCCATCCGATGGCTATGGCAGGCACATATATGACCCCTTCGGCGGAATTATCCTTCAACAGTGTGGATATGTGGACTTACCTGTGCTGCTGACCGCTGCTAAGTCAGTGTGGAAGGCACAAGGCATCTATCGAGAATGCGAAGTAAGCGAATCGGAAATTTATTGTACAAATGAAAAAGTTTATTGGCAAGATTTATCTGTTGACTATATTATTTACTGTCGGGGTTGGAAAGAAACCGCAAGTAGCTTATTTCATTTGCCATTCAGACCAGTAAAAGGAGAAATCTTACAGGTGCGATTTACAAATGAGTGCTACGATGAAATTATCAACCGAAGTTGTTGGATTTTACCACATCCTGATAAAACCTACCGCGTTGGCGCTACCTATCACCAACATGACCTCTCCCCTACTCCCTCCGCCCAAGGTTGGGATGAACTAACAGGAAAACTTAGCAAACTTACCTCTGCACAATGGGCACTATTAGGGCGCTTAGCGGGCATTCGCCCTGCCACGTACGACCGTCGCCCTTTCATTGGCATACATCCACAACAGCCGCGCATAGGTATTTTCAATGGCTTAGGTGCAAAAGGGGTGTCGCTTGCTCCTTATTTTGCAACAGTTTTCGCTGAGTTTTTAGAAGGAAAAACCAAGCAGTTGCCTCTGGAAGTAGCTATTGAGCGGTGCATAAAGGTTTAATAACCGAATAAGGCTGACCACAGCTATTCAATAAAGCGAATTAAAGCCACATCGAGCAGTAATGCCATGCATAAACGATAACAGCCGGATATTGCTAAATATCAGTTTAGGTTTTTATCTTTCCGAAAAAACACCGCTGGATATGTCTCCATCATTGCTTCATACACTTTTAGCCTTACTTTTGTTACTGGGTGGTATTTTTTTGTTGCGGCGCTTGTGGTTGGGTGCTCTGGCGGGCATTCTTTTTTTGAGCATTAGTCGGTTTGGCACAGAGGGAACAGGCTACTGGCTGCCTATATTGACCGATACACTGATTATTTGGGTTGAACTGGGGCTACTTATATTTGGAGCATATCTATTTTACAACTTGCTTCGCCAACAACCTCATATAACTATTTTTAGCCAAAAATTAGGAACAGCCGAAAAGGGATTGGCTGTTATACTGTTATTTGGGTGGTTTCTGGGCAGTTTAATGGAAGGAATTGCCGGATTCGGCATTCCAGCTATGCTGATTGCTCCTTTACTATACCGCTTAGGTTTTCGTGCTCTTACTTGTGTGATTATTCCGTTGGCAGCCAATACCGCCTCGGTTACTTTCGGAGCCTTAGCAACCCCTCTGCGAGTCGGTATAGGCATTGTTGCGGTAGAGGACGCCGTAGCCCAGTACACTGTTTTGTTTAATTCGATACCCATTGTAGTCATGCCGTTTGTACTCGCATGGTTATACAGTAAAACTGAGCAACGGACAATTGACTGGCATCGAGAAAGGCAAACATTGCTACTGGCAGGCATTTGCTTTCTGGTACCTTATTGGATAGGCAGCCGCCTAAGTATAGAACTGCCCACTGTTTTAGCCGGAGGTATTGGCATGATTGCCTTTGTTGCCTTAGTAATGCCTCACTCACAAAGACCAAGCCTTCTACTTTGGTGGCGAGCATTTGGGGCTTATTTGTTATTCATTGCTCTACTTATTGTTGCCGGATGGCTGTTGAAACCTATTAATTGGCAATGGTGGGAAGGTAGTAAAAAATTGTCTGCCTTTCAGCCCGGCATTGTGTTCATAGTAGCCGCTCTGATATATCGGGCAGTGGCTATAAAAGAACCCACATCACGAAGTTTACGGCAAGCATTTAGCCAAACTGTTGCCGGCATGCGCATGACCTTGCTCAGCATTTTATTGTTAATTTTGTTTACACAACTGATTCGCACCGGCATGATAGCAGCTTACAGCGACCTTGCTCCTCAGCAATCGTGGATGGGGTTAGTTGTTTTCTCTGGGCTTTCAGGAGTAGTAGGCAGCTTCATCACAGGAAGCGCTACCATGGGAAACCTGCTTTTCGCAGGCGGACTAAAGCAATTGCTGGCTGGGCAACTGTGGCTCAGCCCTGCACTGGCTGCACTTCACTCGGGCAGTGCAGTGGGAAATGCTATTTCGTTGCAAAATATCCTAATGGTCAAATCAGTTATTCCTCAGCCAATTGAAGAAGGGCAAGTAATGCAACTCAATGCTCCGGTGGTAGTACTTTACCTGCTGTTGGTTTGCATCAGCGCTTGGATAGTATTGTCATTTTTCTAATCAATTTTTGGTAGTTGTTCAGGTTTTTGTAAGGTCGGTTTTGCCGCATTCATCATACTAATCCGATATTTGTTGCGCGTGTGGACTTGTGCAACGACGAGAAGATTTTGGGGTGTAGAGAGAAGAGCATTCCGAAATGCGAAACCCTTAATCCAACCTATTCATCCTGCATGCCCCATAAAATCTGGGGCATGCTAAGTGTGTACGCTTGTGGTTACAACGGCTTTTTCTGTACAAGCCTCTAAGCGCTGTGGTGCTATTTCTGCTCCGAGTCCGGGTGCTTCTGGAACAGTAATTCTACCTCCTGTATGGAATTGAATGCCCCCTAAAACAGGGTCTTCTGCCAGCATATACACCGAATCTAAATCGAAGAACTGAATGTTTTTGCGCGCCAGTGCCACATGCGCAAAGGCACTTAGGGCAAGGCGTGTTTCCGACATGCACCCAATTTGAGACTGCATTCCTGCTGCATCGGCAATAGCAACCATCTGCAATGCTTCGTAAATCCCCCCCGATTTTGACAACTTAATGTTAAAATAATCGCAACTACTTTGAGCAGCAAGCTGAAAGGCATCGTGGCTATCAAATAAGCTCTCATCTGCCATAATAGGGATAGGGCTTTGTGTGCGTATGTGCTTCAATTTGTGCCGATAGTGTCGCGATATGGGCTCTTCGCAAAACTGAATGTTAAACGAGGCTAACTGTCGCAAGGCAGCTATTGCATCGGTGAGGTTCCACCCCTGATTGGCATCTACCCGCAGAGGCAAATCATAGCCAATGGCTTCTCGTACAGCCCGAACACGTGCTACGTCTTGAGCTGCTGTTGTTCCCAATTTTAACTTAATGGCAGCAAAACCTTCTTGTTTGAATTTGAGAGCAATGGCAGCCATTTCTTCTGGCGAATGAATGCCGACAGTCATATCGGTCATAAGTGGTCGGTTATTGGCTCCCCCCAAAAGTCGAAATAAAGGCTGCTGACATTTTTTACCTAACAGGTCGTAGAGAGCCATGTCGAAAGCACTTCGCAGCGTGTAATTAAAAGGAAATGCATTTTGTAGTTCAAGCACGCGGTTTTCAATTTCAGCAGCATCTTTTCCTATCCATAGCTTTGCCATAGCGCACGCATTAGCAAATGCACTTGGTGCTGTTTCACCTACAATATACACATAAGGACAACCCTCTCCTGTACCAAAGATACCATCCGTAGTGTGGATTTTGACAATAATATTATCGGCATGGTAAATAGTGCCCAGTGAAATGACAAAAGGATATTTTAGTGGGATTTTCAGCCGAAAAACTTCAATTTTCGTAATGACAGCCATAGCAATTCATATGAGATAGAGGCAGCAAATTATGTAAGTTTTGCTATATTGCTTACAGCATTTTTTAGTTGCTGTTTGTTTTCATGAATGCTACTAAGCCACAAACCCCGTTGATTCATATTCAGCAGTTTAAGTGTAGCAACTGCGGCGGCGAGTTACGGGTAATCAATCCTCGGACTAACTTTATAGCATGCCAATATTGTGGCACTGTTCAAGAGGCAAGAACAGAAGCTCATAAAATGCTCTTACAACTCTCCCGCCCTTCTGAATTTCCACCAATGGGGTTTATTAGGCTGGGCATGGAGGCAGTGTTTAATGGCTTAAAACACAGAGTAATTGGTAGAACCCGTTGGCACAGCACATTTCAAGAGTGGGATGGGGAGAGCCAACAATACGAGCCAAGCACATGGCAGTTTGATGAGTGGCTGTTGCTCAATGAGCATTATGCCTACTTTTATTTGGTAGAAGACAAAGAAGGCTTTGCTTTGTCATATCCACATATCCCGCAACATCCTAACCTGCCTACCTCGAGCGGATGGATAAAAGATTTCCAAACTGGAGAACGCCGGCGCGTGCTTGAATTGGGTGAAGCCCAAGTAGTTTATTTTGAAGGTGAGTCAACTTACCAAATCGAAATAGACAAAAAAATCAACTTTGCTGAATACAAAGTTGGCAGCACAGTTTTTGTAGTAGAATCACATTTTTACAAAGGCACGCAAGAGTTGCAAGAAATTGAGTTTTGGCGCGAAGTTCCTATCACCTACCAGCAAGTATTACAAGCTTTTGCCCAAAATCCGGCGATTCAAGCCATGGTAAAAGCGCATTTAGCGCGCCGCAACATCAATCGTACCATTGTAAGAGGCTTCCGATGGTTAGCCATAGCCTGCTTGCTAGCTTTTATTGCTTCGTTTAGTTATACGTCTGTCTTAGACGTTACTTATGCCGTGCCTTTTGTAATAGGAAAAGGCTACGATGCACAAGATTCTGTTCAGCTAATTGGGCAAAGTGAACGCTTTGTGTTAGATAAACCCGGTGAAATGATAGAGTTCACAATATCAGTTGTTGCTAATGGCTTCCGCGACGGATGGGTGGGTTTAGAAATTTGCAATGCTAACGACGAAGTGGTTAACACATTGGAAGGAAATTTTTATCAGGAAAGCGAAGAAAGCTCTACGGCTGCTTATGATATTTACAAGGTAGATAAACCGGGAGAATACTACGTTAAAATATACGTAGAACCTCAAAGTTGGCTTTCCGAAAACGAAAGCAGCGTGCGCGTAGAGGTTAGCCGTGTATGGATGCTAGGGCGCTACTATATCATTGGCTTTTTCCTATTCATCATGATGGCTACTATTCTGTCTGTAATACTACCTCAAAAATAAACTTAATGGTTTGACTGATGGCTCAGTTTACTCGAATTGTTCTACTATGCGGCTTCCTTATTATTTTTGTAACCATTTACTACGCATCTGTTATTGGCTTTGGTGTAGCGGGTTTGCATAATAAAAAAATTAGCCAAGAAATGCGTGGCGATAGAGGCGGCAGCTATTTTATGTCCACAGGTGGCAGAAGCATTCGTGGCGGGGGTATGCGCTACGGAAAATAACCAGTCGCATGCTCACGTAGGGACTGGTCTAATGCAATCGAAGTGCTGCAATGCACTGCAAAGACACTCATGAATTTAACCAGACAGTTTTATTAATCTTTTGGTAAAAATATTTGCGTAAATTTTCAATTTTTCTGTTTTCTTTTCAAAATACAGGTGTAGGTGTCTTCACACATGTGCAAAACGCTTCACGAACAAACCCCAGCAGCAAATATTGTTGTGTAGCTAACCCAAGTGGTAGACTGTTTAGCCAATTGTCAATCATTCGCGTTTTATTACAAAGCCCAAAAATGGTGTTGCTCGTTTGCCTGCTTAAATCTATTCTTCATATGCCCACTCTATCCGGTCTTTCATGTCTTTTACTACAATCCCCAGTGTTTTAAATTGAGCCCGAAGGGTATCTACCATGCCAAAATCTTTGTTGAGTTTTGCTTCGCGGTATACCCCTAATAGCACATTCATCACTTGGTCTATATCGGTACGAGGTTCTTCGCGCAAGCCGAAGACTTCTTCGGTAAAAGCAATGTAGGTCTGAATCATTTTTTGAAAGGTAGCCTCGTCTATGCTTGCCGATAGAATCTGACCATTGTGGATAGCATTGATTTTTTTGAGCAGATTTAACAAGGCAGAGAGCGCAATAGCGGTGTTGAAATCATCGTTCATGCCTTTGTAAATATCGGCAATAATTTGATTGATTTCTTCTACCAAATTGTTATTAATAGTGATATTAGGTTGGGGCACATAGTGCATTTTTTTTGCAATGCGCAATCCATTGATTACCTTGGTATATCCTTTTCGGGCTGCTTTAAGAGCATCGTTGGAAATATCCATCGTGCTGCGGTAGTGAGTTTGCAGGAGCGCATAGCGGAAAGTCATTGGGCTGTAGGCTTGCTCAAGCAGCGGGTGATTACCAGTAAAGAGTTCATGAGGCAAAATGCCATTGCCAGCACTCTTACTCATGCGCGCCCCGTTGACAGTAAGCATGTTAGTATGCAGCCAATACTTGACGGGTTCTTGACCGCAGTAGCCTACTGACTGGGCTATTTCGCACTCGTGGTGCGGGAATTTTAAATCCATGCCGCCGCCATGAATATCAAATTGTTGTCCTAAATATTTCTGGCTCATCACTGAGCACTCTAAATGCCACCCGGGGAAACCTTCGCCCCAAGGAGAATGCCACCGCATGATGTGTTCAGGAGCAGCTTTTTTCCAAAGAGCAAAGTCTTCTGGATTGCGTTTTTCTCCTTGCCCGTCTAACTCGCGTGTACCGGCTATCAGCTCGTCTAACACACGCCCCGAGAGTTTTCCATATTGATGGTGTACATTATACTTGCGTACATCAAAATAAATAGAACCGTTTACTTCATAGGCAAAACCATTGTCCATAATCTTACGCGCCATTTCAATTTGCTCTACAATATGCCCCGTAGCTTGTGGCTCTATGGAAGGAGGCAAGTTGTTGAGCTGTGCCATAACCATATGGAAGTTGTTGGTATATCGTTGTACTACTTCCATAGGTTCAAGATTTTCCAGTTTTGCTTTTTTGGCAATTTTATCTTCGCCTTCATCGGCATCGTTTTCCAGATGCCCTACGTCAGTGATGTTGCGCACGTAACGCACCTTGTAGCCAATGTGGGTTAGGTAGCGGTAAATAATATCAAAACAGGTAAAGGTGCGGCAGTTACCTAAGTGAACAAAGTTATAGACAGTAGGTCCGCACACATACATGCCTACAAAGGGCGGATGCAAAGGTTCAAAAGATTCTTTTGTTCTTGTAATGGTGTTGAAGACTTTCAGGTCTTGGTTCATCATAGGGCAAAAGTAAAAAAACTGTTCATTAGCAAGGCTGCAAACCTATTACCAAAATGTCGTCAGTTTGTGGATGCATCCCTTGCCAAGTACGCAACTCATTGACTATCATAGTTTTTTGCATATCCATAGGTACTGTAGAAGTTTTTAGAAGTAGTTCGCGAAAGCGGCGGGAATAGTACTTGGTGTTGTTGGGTCCTCCAAATTGGTCTTGGAAGCCATCTGAGTAGGCATAAATTTTATCGCCAGCAAGCAAATCAACTGTTATATCTGGGTAGGTGCGTTCAGTTTTAATCTGAAAACCACCTATGGGCAGTCGGGCACTTATTAGGCGCTCAATCTGTCCGTTGCGCACTAAGTAAATGCTGCTATTGGCACTTGCAAATATCATTTTCTGATGATTGACATCAAAAACCATTAGGCTGATATCCATGCCATCGTTGATGTACTGGCTACTGTTCTTGCCTTGCATAATCTCTATGATGCGGTGGTGCAGCCTTTTTAATATTAAAGAAGGAGTTGTAATTTGTTCTACATTCACAATTTGGTAGAGCGTTGTAATACCTACCATTGTCATTAAAGCAGCTGCCACCCCGTGACCAGTGCAATCGCCTACTGCTAAAATTTTGAAGTTGTTTTGTTCTGTGTACCAATAAAAGTCGCCTGAGAGCATATCTTTGGCTTTTTCAAACACAAAGCAATCAGTAAAGCTCTCTTTTAAACGTAAGGGGTCGGTGCGAAAAGCAGCTTGGATGCGGGTGGCATACATGATGTTCTCAGTAATATGCCTGTAGGCTTCGCTGATGAGTTTTTGTTTGGCTTCCAGCCTTTGGTTCTGTTTTTTTTGCTCTTCAGTGAGCATTTGCAGCTCTTCTTGCTTGGCTTTTAATTCTTCATTTTGCACTTGAAGAGACTCTTGCAGTGCGAATAACTCTTTATTTTGTCGTTCTATAAATTCAGTAGCCAAAGCTGCTTCTCTAATTCTTGTATCGAGCTGCTTAAAAGTAGGTCGCACTATGAAAAGGTTTTGAAATAGCAAAATGCCGCCCACTATTAGCAACACTGTCCACAGGTAATTGATAGCATCTTGGTTATGCGCATGGTGCAAGTTGGCATAGTGCACATCGGTAAGGGCGCTGATTTTGGCAACTAAATTATTGGCTGTTTGGTATAAGTGCTGTTTAGAAGTAGTATCGCTCTCTACCATTTGCACAAAGCGCAGCAGTATGGGAGTAATTTCAGCGAGCGACTTCTCAATAACAGGTGTGTAATATAACTGGGCTTTTGAAAAAGTATCCGTTTTGTTGACTAAGTTAAAATGTGTATTTTCTAATAAAGTAACTAAGGAATCTATCATGCGACGTGCTTGTAGGCGTTCGGTAGCACTTTCTGCTTGGTGATTCATTAACCAAGCAACTTGTAGCGAACGCACCAAGGTGCGTTGGCGCCCGGTCATGTTTGAAATTCGGTTTAATTCGTCTTTCTGTTTAACGTGCTGAATGGCGAGCCCTAGCCCTAACACCAAGGTGAAAAAACCTATCATGAACGATACTATAAGGCTATAGGCAAGTCGCCGAGTTGATATCATACGCAGGCAGTAATAAGCGCGACGCAATTTAGAAAATTGAGGTGGTTTGTCCAATTGGCAACAACATGCATGGGCGCAAAAGCAGACGCAAGGTATTGGAAGAGATCAGTTGTGGTAGCGCATCATTTTCTTACGTGCAGCCAAAGGATGTGCAGAAAAAGGCACGTGGTGATCCATACCTTTTATTTCCACAGCACCTCCACTTCGAGCACACTCTTGTTGCCATTGAAATATGTGCTCCATAAAAGTATGGTCAATAACAGGTGCTTGGGAAAAATCGATAATGAGTTTTTTGTCTGCTGGGATTTTACTAATCGCTTTCTTAAAGCATAGGTAGTTAGCAAATATGGCATCGCTTTCTATTTTAATGAGCACTTCGCGGTCGGATAGTGGCTCTATGGCAAGCCATATGTTAAACAAATTTTTTAGAGAAACCCCTCGCAACCACAAAATCAGGCATTTGACCAATATGCCCGATGCTATTCCTACCAACAAATCGGTTGATAGTGTTACTATCACAGTAGTTATAAAAATAAGCACTTGCTCTTTACCTACGCTCCACACATGCAAGAGAGTTTTGGGGGCTGCTAGTTTATATCCTGTAAAAACAAGAATAGCAGCTAAGGCTGACAAAGGAATTTGCTGAATCAGATTGGGCATACCAGCAACAAACAACAGCAGAAATAAGCCATGGAACCAATTTGCCCAGCTTGTTTTAGCACCATTGTTCACATTAGCTGAGCTACGCACCACTTCAGCAATCATAGGAAGCCCACCTATGAGTCCACAAATAACATTGCCCATTCCTATTGCACGTAATGCTTTGTTGGCATCCGACTGGCGCTTGTAAAAGTCCAATTGGTCAATAGCTTCTATGGTAAGCAGCGATTCTAAGCTACCTACAAAAGCGAATATGATGATATACTGCCAAGCAGCAGGGTTGAGGATGGCTGAAAAGTCAGGAAATGTAATGCTCGCAGCTATACTATTAGGCAGCCTAACTAAGTAATCCGGTCCGATGCGATAAAGCTGACTCCCTAAGGCATAGTGATGTTCTTGATAAAGATTCAAAACGTGTCCTAAGTAAATACTAACAAGAGCTACTACAAGGGGCGCTGGTATTTTTTGTACAAATACTACCTTAATAAAAGGCATTATGATTAAAATTAACAGGCTAATGCAGCCAATGAGCGCAATTTTTGGATTGAGAGAAATGATGATATGCGGTATTTCAGCCAGTAATGCCAACGGATTCTTGGCAATTGGTTTTACACCCAACATTACAGGCAGCTGTTTGCTAATGATGATAATGCCAATAGCCGCCAACATTCCACGAATGGTAGCAGGAGGAAAAAACTTGCTTAACGAGCCAGCGCGGAATATACCAAGTAATACTTGTAAAATTCCTGATACTACAATAACGGATAGGGTGAGGCGATACCCTTTTGCCATATCGCCTTGTCCAAGTGTTTCTACTGCCCCAAGAACGATGGTAATCAGCCCTGCTGCCGGACCTTTGATACTAAGCGGCGAACCGGTAAACAACCCTACCCACAGTCCGCCTACAATGGCAGTAATAATTCCTGCCAATGGTGGGAAACCACTTGCCATAGCAATACCTAAGCAAAGGGGTAGAGCAATTAAAAATACTAAAAAGCCGGCAACAACGTCTGATTGATAATGTTGTAATAGCCCTTGCCACCCACTGGCAGGCAGTTGTTCGCGTTGGATAAGCGCCATATAAATTATCGCGCAAAAATGTCAGTAAATTT
This sequence comes from Bernardetiaceae bacterium, assembly GCA_025056255.1. Classification (GTDB taxonomy): domain Bacteria; phylum Bacteroidota; class Bacteroidia; order Cytophagales; family Thermoflexibacteraceae; genus Rhodoflexus. The sequence continues at coordinate 31,342 of JANWVT010000017.1, forward strand.
AGTGGTGAAAATTATATCTGACATAATATTGATGCATAAAGTTGCTGCTGAGTTTCTGATTTCAAAATTTTACTATCAAATTGCGGTCTGTTTCTCATACACTCACACTACTAAAGTTGTCAGTTCTTCTAAGATACGTTAAGCAGTAATGAATGCTAACATGAAATCGAAAAAATTACCCTTGTACGTTCAGATTTTGATAGGACTTTTTTTAGGACTTTGCTGGGGGGTGGCAAGCTCGTGGTTGCAGTTTCCTGCTTTTATTACTACAGAGTTTATCAAACCTTTTGGGACTGTTTTTGTAACGCTGCTGAAAATGATAGCCGTGCCGTTGGTACTGGCTTCTTTAATTGTAGGTGTGGCAAGTTTGCACGACATCCGCAAACTATCGCGCATTGGTGGTAAAACCATTAGCATCTATATTGGCACCACTATCATAGCCATTACTATTGGGCTAACCATTGCCAATGTGGTAAAACCAGGCAAGCGCTTGCCTGAATCTACCCGCCAACAACTGATGAGCACGTACACCGACAAAACCACTACCAGTGTCAGTACGGTGGAAAAACTTAAACAGCGCCCTTTGTTGCAACCAATGATTGATATTTTCCCCGATAACATTACGGCTGCTGCTGCCGACAACACCCGCATGTTGCAAGTAGTATTTTTTGCCATGATAATGGGAGTGGCGCTAATTAAAATTGCCCCAGAAAAGCGCAATACTCTGGTGGCTTTTTTTGATGCACTTAACGACGCTATCATCCAAATTGTAGACTTTATTATGCTATTTGCCCCCATAGGCGTATTTGCGCTTATTAGCGCACTGATAGTAGAAATAGCCGGTGATGATATTTCCCAAGCAGCTAACTTATTAAATGGGCTTGCTTGGTACACGGCTTGTGTAATAGTTGGGTTGTTTATTCATGCTTACATATTTTATCCGATATTGTTTCGCTCGGTAGCCAAAATTGGCTACATGCAATTTTTTCGTGCTATTCGTGCCGCACAGTTAGTGGGCTTTAGCACCAGTTCAAGCAACGCTACCTTACCTGTCACTATGAAGCGATGCCAAGAAGGATTAGGCATCCCAGAAGAGATGACGAGTTTCATTCTGCCCTTAGGGGCTACTATTAATATGGATGGCACAAGTTTATACCAAGGTGTGGCAGCGGTATTTATTGCACAAGCGCTCGACATAGACCTTTCGCTAAGCGACCAGCTCATGATTTTGCTTACCGCTACCTTAGCTTCTATTGGCTCAGCAGGCGTTCCGGGTGCAGGAATGGTGATGCTGGTGATTGTGTTAGAGTCCATACAAGTACCATCGGCAGGCATTGCCTTAATTGTAGCTGTTGATAGAATATTAGACATGATGCGTACAGTTGTCAATATTACCGGCGACATTACCGTTGCCGCTGTAGTGACGGCTACGGAAGGAAAATTTGAACCAGTAATGGTATCAGAGGAGGAGTAATGCCACTATGCTACTCAGTTTTTTGGAAGTTGAACAACTTAGCAAACACTACTCCGGACAAGCGCAGCCAGCTTTGTCAAACGTTTCTTTTACTGCTAACCAAAGCGAAATTATTGCTATTTTAGGAGAAAGCGGTGCAGGAAAAAGTACCTTGCTGCGCCTGATGGCGGGTTTAGAAATACCCGACAGTGGACATGTATGGCTCGACGGGCGCCCCGTACCCGACCCCTCTCAGAAGCTGGTGCCAGGCGACATGCGTGTAGCACTCATTCAGCAAGATTTTGGCTTGTTCAATACAATGAACATTGCTGATAACATTGCCTATCCAATAATAGGTTTACCACCTGCTAAGCAACAAGCTCGTGTAAAGGAACTACTTGAATTAGTTAAACTGCCCGGCATTGAAAAAAAGATGCCTGCACAGCTCTCAGGCGGCGAACGCCAGCGGGTAGCTATTGCGCGTGCCATGGCAGCTAAGCCACGTCTTTTGCTTATGGACGAGCCTTTTAGCCAAATGGACTATCCTATGCGCCGCAACTTGCGCAAAGACTTAAAGCGAATCATTCTACATGAACAAACCACAGTTGTGATGGTTACCCATGAACCCTCACACGCCCTTGCAGTAGCCGACAAGTTGTTGGTAATGCGTAGCGGAAAGATTCTTCAAATGGGTACGCCCGAAGAAGTGTATCGCTATCCTAATACTGAATACGTGGCAATGGCAACCGGCGAGGTTAATATTTTACCTACTGCAATACTGCCACTTGCACTACAAGCCTCCTTAGATCGTCCAGCGGCAAAAGTTTGCTTGCGCCCCGAGGATATGACTCTCGTGCCAGAGAAAGAAGCTCTTCTGCGTGGTACCATCTTGAGCAGTGAATTTGCAGGCGCCTATCGTTTAGTAACAGTACTTTTGCCAAGTGCACATGAGATAAAAGTACTACATACGGGCAAGCCGCCTGTAAGCGGTTTTCAAACAGGTGTTGCCGTTCATCGCCTCCATCCGCTCAGGTCGTAGCTGCTTCTACAAACAAGCACAACGCTATGCTGTCGCTAAGCAGTTTTCCTTTGGTGGTTAGTATTAAATGATGATTGTGCAAAATGGCTTGTCCATCAGCAATTAATTTTTCCACATACGCCGAGTGGGCTTGTAGCAAATCGTAACCATATTTATCGGAAAGCCATTGCAAATTTGCACCCCACTGGGTACGCAACGAGGTCATCAGGTATTCGTTGATGTGGTCGTAGTGCGACAGGGTTTCTGTTTGAGCAGGCAGCTGACCATTCATAATAGCACGGACATACTGAGCATTATTGGCTATGTTGTGACTGCGTTGTACGCCGTTATAGCTATGCGCCGCAGGACCGATGCCAATGTAGGTGCCTTTTTTCCAATAATTAGAGTTATGGCGCGAGTAACGCCCCGGCAAAGCAAAGTTGGAGATTTCATAGTGTTCGAAGCCAGCAGCCGTAAGCCGCTCACTCATAATTTCAAACTGACTGGCAGCAAAATCTTCATCCACAGGCTGTAAATCTCCCTTTTGCAGCCTGTTGCCAAAAACAGTGCGCTGTTCAATGGTTAAACAGTAAGCAGAAATATGCGGCACCCCTAAGCGAATTGCTGTTTGCAGGTCTGCCTCCCAAATTTGGTGATTGTCTGCGGGTAATCCGTAAATCAGGTCTATGCTGATATTTTCAAAACCTGTTTTTTGTGCTTGTTCTACAACAGCAAGTGCTTGTGCTGCATCATGTGGGCGGTTCATCCAACGCAAAAATGGGTCATGAAAAGTTTGGATGCCAATACTAAGTCGGTTAATACCCAACTCATACAATTGCTGCAGCTTTTGTGGTGAGAGGTCGTCTGGGTTGGCTTCCAGTGTAATTTCAGCATCTTGTGCAATATTGAACCACCTACGGACAGCTGCTAACAGTTGTGCAATATGCTCTACGGGTAGCAAAGAAGGGGTACCTCCTCCAAAATAAATGCTGGTCAGTGGCTCTACACACTCCGAATGTCGCAGCTCTATTTCACGCAATAATGCCGCTGTCATTGCATCCATTCCCTTCAAAGAAATCCTGAAGTGAAAGTTGCAGTAATAACAAACTTGTTTGCAGAAAGGAATATGGAAGTACAGAGCAGACATTTCTAACGATGACCTCACAAAACTAAGAAAAATGTCTGTTAATTTTGGAATTTAATAGCGGTTTGCTATTTTTGCGTCCCAAATGTTGTTTTCGTAGCTTAATTGGATAGAGCATCTGACTACGGATCAGAAGGTTGCAGGTTCGAGTCCTGCCGAAAACACGTTCAAAAGCCGTCTTCAAGACGGCTTTTGGCTTTTTTCAGCACCCCTGCTATTTACACGCGAATGGTTATTACTGTTTGCTAAGCAAAAGCAAGCTATGCAATGAAGTATTGGAAAAATTCAACTCGCACGTGCCCTTTACTCTGCGTACAACCGGGAAATAGCAGATTTTCAGGATGATTGTAAATAAGTCGAATTAACTGTTTATTTACAGGGTTTCAATGATGAAGTTATGATTAGTGTAAATGCAGATGTCGGCAGCAACAGTTAAAGACTCGCGCACCATTTCTTCTGCACTCAGTTGAGGCGCATGTTTTTTGAGTGCTAAGGCGGCTGCTTGTGCATACATAGCCCCCGAACCAATAGCTGCTATTTGATTGTCTGGTTCCAATACGTCGCCTGTCCCAGAAATGATGAGAATTTCATCTTTGCTTGCTGTAATCATCATTGCTTCTAAGCGACGCAAGAACCGGTCGGTGCGCCAATCTTTGGCAAGTTCAATGGCAGCCCGTTTCATGTTACCGCCGTAGGCACTGAGTTTTTCTTCAAATCGTTCCAAAAGAGTAAAAGCATCGGCAGTAGAGCCAGCAAACCCTGCTACTATACGCCCTTCGTTAAGCTTGCGAATTTTGCGAACATTGTTTTTGATAACGTTGGTACCCATGGTAGCTTGCCCGTCGGCACCAATAGCTACTTTTCCGTTATGCACAACAGCTATCACAGTAGTAGATTTAATCGTCATGTGTTGCATCAGCGTCTTCCTCGTGGCTTTGTTGGATGTATTTCTCCGATTTATCAATTAGGCTTATGATTCGCGATGCGTACAGCATAAGGCGACAGTTGCCCAGTGGTCCTTGCCCGGGCACTACCCAACGCGCATCAGAGAAGCGAAAATACAACTTTTCTAAGTTTATTGCCCACTCGGCAAGTGAACTGAGGGAGCTTCTGACAGGATAACGGGCAGTGGGCGAGCAAATAAAGTAGCCAGCATGCAACAGGCGGGCGTCTGGCACGAACATAGCAAGACCGCTGCAAGCAAAACCCTTTCCAAGCGGATGAAGCCCGATGTGGCGTTTGCCTATTTGCACAACAGTGTCGCGTTCAACAGGTAAGTTTACCCAAATATGATGTTGCCTAGCTAATTGCCACGCAGTAGGTAGGTCGGCAATCAGTTGAATATTTTTACGCTGACAATAAGCAATTACTTCCAGCCTATCTACATTGTATTCGTTGATAATCAGATATTTGATTGGCTTTCCGCCTGCTTTTCTGATGTTTTTTTGCACCTGCTTGAACTGTTGAATGTTCCATGGCACACCGCTAAGCACGCCTGCGGATTGGGTTTGTACATATACCTGGTTGGCAGGAACATCTGCTACGGGTAGCCATTGGAAACAAGTTGCCAAAGCAATATCGGGGGTAATATTTTTTAAAGCCACATCGTTTTTAACCCGCTCGCTTTTTTGGGCAGAAGCTACCTTAGTGAATAAAAACAGGCATATCGATAACATCCAAAGGGGCTTACATCCAACAACACACCACCACCAACTCCCCAAAGGTTTCTTGATAAAAAAAAGGGCTTGCTGTATAGTTACTGGTTTGTAAAAACCCTCGTAGCCGATTATCATGCCACTCAATTTGGAGTTGTGTACGGAAGTCTAAGGAGCCAACTCTGTGCCATTTATAAAGTGCTTCCTTAGCACACCACAAAGTAGTGAGTTTGTACAAATCGTTGCCGGCTTGTTGCAATTCGCTTGGTGAAAAAACGCGCGGAGCAATTTTGCGAATGCGTTCTTGTGGCAACTCGATGTCGATGCCACAGGCAGCCGAGCAGTGAATCAGAGCAGCAGCAAATCCTCTTGTGTGCGAAAGTGATAGTTTTGCCTCACATGCTGCCCAGTAAGGACAACCATAGGAATCTTTTTGAATAGTACTTTTCGGTAGCCCTATATGTTGAGCAATACTTTGTGCTACTGCACGTGCGGCTATTTTTTCTTTTTGTTTGTTGATAAAACGTTTGTTTATGCTCAGTAGCTCGTCGGCAGTATAAACATATGAAAGCAATTCGGAGATGGTTTCTGTAATTTCCCAAACTCCCCAAATTGCTTCCTTGCCAATATAGCCAAGTTTTACAAGTGGCAAATTATTGCTTAGTTTAAAGCTACGCTAAAACCTATGTTGATACTAAACACGCGGTTGAATACGTTTCCACTGGCTTTGGTAACATCGGCAAGACCGAAACCATAGCGGGCATCAAGGTAGAGCCATTGTCCGTCGCCGACACGGTAGTGTAAGCCGCCTCCTACATTAGCACCAAAGTCGGTGTCGTTGTAGAGGGTTTTAGCATTCACTTTTGTATTGCCTATTTCCAAATCAGAATTCATCAGGAAGCCCATGTAAGGACCTACCATTAGTTTAGGACGCAAGTCGCCTTTTCCAAAGAAGAAAGAAAAGTGTAGTGGAATTTCTAAGTAATTGATATTGAGCTTACTATTGGCGGTTTTGGCGCCTTTTTGGGCATAGTTGATTTCAGCTGTGATGCCAAAGGTTTCTTTAATGCTGTACGTACCAAAAGCTCCAAAATTGATACCTGTTCGGCTGTCGGTATTTACGTTGTCGCCTGCAAAATTGGAAAAGTTCAATCCTCCTTTTAACCCAACCGAAACGGTACTTTGAGCATAACACCAAGCAGTGCAAAGACTCAGTGAAAGTAACAGGATAATTTTTTTCATTGGTTTAAGCGTTTAAGTTGATAAGGTTGATAGTTGCAAATTTACATATCGGCATAGTTTTGTACTAAATAGGGCTTCCAACTCTCGTCGCCAATGCCGGAGAAGTCGCGTAAAAAAACAACATAAGAGGGTCTGAAAGGAGCGTAAGGCAGTGGCATATTAGCTTCTTCGGGGGTATAGTCTCCTTTTTTAGCGTTACACTTTTTACAAGCCGTAACTAAGTTAGTCCAAGTGGTTTTGCCTCCTCGCGAACGCGGAATAACGTGGTCTAAGGTTAAATCTTCGCGCGAGCCGCAATAAAGGCAGCGCCCTCCATCTCGTTTAAAAATGTTGTGGCGGTTGAGCATCACATTTTTAAACGGAACACTTACGTAGCGATATAAGCGAATAACAGAGGGGACTTCGTAAGCGCGTGTAACAGTACGCAAATAGGAATTTTCGACTTTGTTGACAATTTCGGCTTTTTCCGAAAAAATCAAGATGAAAGCTTTGTATACACTGCAAACGGTCAGCGCTCGGTAGTCTGCATTCAGTACAAGAACTTTTCTACCCATATAGAAAGCAGATAATCAGCTGATTTTCAGTTTTTGCGTAAGTTACTACACGCAATTTGAAAACACAACCCCCCTGCTACACATCTAATATTCTACTGGGAAACCAGCAGCAGCCAGTTCTGCAAAACCACCGGCATTGTATGCCTTTTCAAACCCTGCTTCAAGCATCATTTGGGCTGCTTTTCCGCTGCGATTACCAGAGGCACAATACAAATAATAGGTTTTTGACTTGTCGTAACTTGCAAACTCGGCGGCAAACTGTCCACCTAAAAAATCTACATTAGAAGCTCCTTGTACATGTCCAGCTTGGTACTCGGCAGGTGTGCGAACGTCTAACAGAATGCCCGGGTCTTGCTCGCGTTTGGCTTTGAGTTCTTCAGGAGTAAGTCTGATAACTGTTGTCATGTGTTACTGGATTTATGAAGAATTATTTAGGAATTTCAGGTTTTTTTTGCCCTGTTGGGTTGGCAATAGCTTCTCGCATTTCGGTATCGGCTTGTAGGTTTTGCAGTCTGTAATAATCCAGAATGCCTAACCTACCGCTGCGCAAGGCTTCTGCCATTGCCAAAGGCACTTCTGCTTCTGCTTCAATTACTTTTGCTCGCGCCGCTTGCGACTTGGCTTTCATTTCTTGTTCTACGGCAACAGCCATGGCGCGGCGTTCTTCAGCCTTGGCTTCGGCAACTTTCAAGTCGGCACTTGCTTGGTCTATTTGCAGTTTTGCTCCTACATTCTCTCCTACATCAATATCGGCAATATCAATAGAAAGGATTTCAAAAGCCGTACCCGAGTCTAAACCCTTGGAAAGAACCAACTTGGAGATTTTATCGGGATTTTCCAACACATCTTTATGCGACTGCGAAGAACCAATAGAGGTAACAATGCCTTCACCTACACGTGCTAAAATAGTTTCTTCACCTGCTCCGCCCACAAGTTGTTCTATGTTTGCGCGCACTGTAACGCGTGCTTTGGCAATTAGCTGTATGCCGTCTTGAGCTACGGCGGCTACGGGCGGGGTATTAATTACTTTGGGATTTACAGACATCTGCACAGCATCAAACACATTGCGACCCGCCAAGTCAATGGCAGCAGCTTGTTTAAAGCTAAGTTTGATATTGGCTTTGTCGGCCGAAATCAATGCTTTAATAACAGAAGGCACATGCCCGCCTGCCAAATAGTGGGTTTCCAAATCGCTAGAAGTTAGGTTCAACCCTGCTTTGGTAGATGTTATAAGCGACTCTACAATAATGCGCGGCGGCACTTTGCGGATTCGCATAAAAACCAAATCTAACAGCCCTACACGCACCCCAGAAAAAATAGCTGTAATCCAAAGATTAATTGGTACAAAATAGGTTAGCACAGCAACGCCTATGATGACAAGCGCCAGAATAATAGCTAATGAAATTAAGTCGAATCCCATGGTGAGTTTTTAGTTTGTTTGGTGCTATGTTACAACTTTTTGCGGCATTATTCAAACCATTTTGGTATTAAAGTTACTTTTTGCTGAGGAAGTGGCTCACTAAGGTGTGAACAAGCGGGTTGCAAAAGCATAATGTCGGCGCCAGTAAGCAGAATTGGCAAAATCGGTAATCACTACACCTTTGCTGGTTGTGGCATGAATGATAAGATTGTTTCCTAAGTAAATGCCTACATGCGTAATCAAATCGGTAGTTGGGTAGGTATTAGTAAAGAATATCAAATCGCCGCGCTGCAAATCAGACAAGTGAGGTATAATTCTCCCCAAATAGGCTTGTGCTTGCGAACCATACGGAAAGCGACTAATGCCTGCTTGCCTACATGCAGCAGCTACCAACCCTGAGCAATCAATACCTGTTCGGTCGGTACCACCAAAACGGTGAGGTACGCCTATATAGGTTTGGGCAATATCAATTATTTTTTCCACAGATACTGTGTCCAGATCTATGGTCTTGCCCAATCGGTTGTTTTTAAAAATCTCGGCTTTGGCCTTAGCGTCGGGAAATTGGGCACAAATAAGAGCCAGTACGGTATCTAAGTAAAAGTTATTGGAAAGAGTAGCACTTGCATCGGATGAGCTACCTGCTCCTGTTACAGCGGAAGAGTTGGTTTTGACAAGCGTTTTTTGAGAGGATACCTGCCTTGTTTTTGGATAGGGCTGGCAGGCTATGGCTATCAGCACAGCTACCACTACAAGCAGCAAAGAGCCCCTCAAAGCGGTCAAGTTGTTCATGGACAAAACCAAGACGCACTCATGAATAAAAGACCATCAAATAGGAGTCTTATTTTTCTGAAAAGAAAATAAGAAAAAACGGAATAGCAAAAAATGTTAACAACAGATACATAAAACCAGCAAGGCGGTAGCGCATAGCAAGTTTTCCCAACATTTGAGCCAACACAACTGGCAACTCTTTTATTATAGGCATAGAGAAAAAGATGCATACACCAATGGCATTGAACAACATATGAGCAAAGGCAATACTAAGTGAAATGTCTAAATTGCTCAATGCAGCAAACAAAGCAGTAAAAGTAGTACCCACATTTGCACCCATGATGAAGGGAAAAACCTGTCGGAGTGAGGCTTTTTTATTAGCCACTAACGGAACAGTAAAAGAAGTTGTTAGCGAACTGGACTGCAACAAGGCAGTAGAAAAAATGCCCCAAAAAAGTGCTTTGTAGCGCGTTCCAAAAACAATGTGCTCCATGTTTTTGCCCACGTTGTACATAAACAAGTTTTTCAGCACTAGTACAAGCCAGTAGATAGCTGCAAACAAGAGCAAAACAGCTACTACAGCTAATGGCAGCGAGTATTCTTGCCAATATTTGGCGATTTGTTCTGCCCAGTAGTAAATCCCCCATTGGCTTGTATTTTGCCTAGATAGTTTGTTTTCAATAACAAAAAAGCTAGCTACCCATAAGCATAAGCGGCTCAAAAAATGAGTGGAATATTCTAAAGGCAGCAAAATAACTGCTGTTAAAATATTGAAAAATCCATTGACAGTGGCTGCCGAAAGTGCGCGCTGAAACTCTTTTCTGCGCATGATATGATTAAAAGCTACTACTGTAGCAGTAACTGTGGTGCCAATATTGGCTCCAATAATAACAGGAATAGCATGTTCCAGACCAATAGCGCCTGAAGCCACTACCGCTACTGTCATAGAAGTAATGGAAGAACTACTCTGGATAATAGCTGTTGCCAACAAGCCAATAAAAAGCCCGATGAAAGGATTGCTCGTAGCACGTAAAATGCTATCTATCAACTCCTTGCTAAGCATCCTACAAGCTGTGCTAAGTAGCTCGAGCGAAAAAAGAAATAACAATATAGGACCAACCAGCCAAAAAATTTTCCAAAAAGAGGTCTTGTAAATTTTATTAATGATAACATGCAACAAACCATTGCGCTGGGGGGCACCAGTAGGGGCTGTAATGGGCATTTGGAGTATTCGGCTTATCTTTGTCGGCGTATTTTCTTTGTTAAAAGTTTTAATTTACAAAAATACGCCTGCAACTTGTTTCCAATAAGCAAAGTAGGATTAATTTATTGTTAAACCCTCCGCTGTTGTGTTATACCTGATTCCGCTTCCATTAGCTGACCATGCAGAAGTGCATCAATATCTGATGCCACAAGTGCAACAAATAGTTGCTCATACCAATTATTATTTGGTAGAAAACATCCGCACTGCCCGAAGATTTATTGCCTCGTTAAAAACAGGACGCAACATAGATGCGTTGCAATTTTATACCTTAGACAAGCATGTGAGTTGGCAGCAAGTTGTTCAATATTTTTCGGAAATTCCCCCTGATGCTGCCGTAGGGCTGATGTCAGAGGCAGGCTGTCCCTGCATTGCAGACCCGGGGCACTTAGCCGTGCAATATGCACATCGTACAGGTAGGAAGGTCGTACCGTTAGTAGGTGCCTCTGCTGTATTATTGGCATTAATGGCTTCGGGATTCAGCGGACAGTCATTTGCCTTTCATGGTTATTTGCCCATACAAAAACAAGAGCGCATACAAGCGCTCAAACGTTTAGAAAAAGATGCTTTGCGCGGGCAAACCCAAATTTTTATGGAAACACCCTACCGCAATGATGCCCTACTAACCGACTTATTAGCTTGCTTAAAGCCTTCCACTCACTTGTGCATTGCTGCCAATCTGACCGCTCCTGATGCATTTATTAAAATGCAGACTATAGCCAACTGGCAAAAAGAAAAGCCCCTGCTTGGTAAAGTACCCGCTGTTTTTCTATTGGGTAGCTTGTAGAGCAATACTTTCAAGAAATTACCCGATGTGCATGGAAGTCGTAGGGTTTCTCATTGCTTATCATAGGAGGCAGGTGAATAAAGTGTTCAGTGTTGTTAGCCACTTTCAAATGAAACTTGTTGCCGTCGTAATGCAGCACATACAGGCACAAGTTAGTATGTTCGTAGTTGTCCATATCTTTGAGCGGTGTTTCTAACAACAGGCTTAGCATAATTCGTAGTGCTCTGCCATGCATGCAAATTAGTACGCGGCGTTCCTCTGGTCGCCCCATGATGTAGTTGATGGCAACCTGCTGCCGCGCTGCTACTTCCAACGGACTTTCACCTCCGGGAACTTTTACGGTTAAGTCGCCATTGCGCCAAGCCTTGAGCATATCAAAATATTGCAAGTCATCTTCATTGCTCAATACCTTGCCTTCTTTATGTCCCCAACTAATTTCGTTTAGCCCGGGGAGCACCTGCATAGGTATGCCTTTGACAAAAAACGGTTCTACACTCTGCCAAGTTCTGCGAAGTGCCGACACATAAATTTTGTCAAATTCAAGATGTCGATAGTGCTCAAAAAATGCCTGTGCTTGTCTTTTGCCAGTATCGTTCAGGCTAGAGTCGATACCGCTACCCTGAACAAAACCGCGCTTGTTGAATTCGGTTTCGCCATGTCGAATAATGTAAAGTTCTTTTTGCATCGAGGGTAGAAATGTTTTCATCCAGTAAAATCAATCAGGTGTTAAGTTAAAGTTGTTTTGCATGTTAACCTGCAAAGGGTTTATTTTGTTAGCCCTGCAAAAAATTGTGCAAAATTATACAACCTTTTGTATCACAAGTATTAAGCCATTATTATATGACGAAATTTGTCAAACAGGTAACCATTGAGACTATGAATGCGCAGCCCCGTTCCGATATGACTACTCATTTGGGGATTGAGTTCATAGAAGTGGGAGAAAACTATTTAGTAGCTCGTATGCCAGTAGATGAACGCACTCGTCAGCCCATGGGCTTGCTTCATGGCGGCGCCTCAGTTGTCCTTGCCGAAACACTAGGCAGCATGGCAGGCTACTTAATGTTGCCAGAAGGAAAAGTTTGCGTAGGGTTGGAAATCAATGCCAACCATATTCGCAGTGTTCGAGAAGGGTATGTGTATGGAAAAGCTACTCCTTTGCATATTGGAAAAAACACCCATGTGTGGGATATTAAAATCCATGACCAGCAAAATCGGCTGGTATGTATAAGCCGTCTTACACTCGCTGTGATTCAAGCAGAAGATTAGTTGCACCAAGCCAAACTCTTGTACAAATGGTGTAGCCTTTTACTTGCAGTTTATCTTGGAGGCTTGCAAAAACCCAATAGGTTACTCGCTGCCTTTGTTCGTGTCTTTACGAACAATTGCTTGTTGAGTGTGAGCATACATGTGCAAGGGTAAAAAAACGAATAGTTTGAAAGGCGCACAATACTTGTGTCGGTTGGTACTTACTTAGGTGCTTTCACCTGTAAGCAACTGACTATTTAGCGAATAATATGCATCAGATTAGCTAATTTGTCCCCAGTTTTTTTGTTGCTTACGTTTTTGCTCTAACTGATGCAGAGTAGGCAAATGTTCGGGGTGGGTAAGTTGTGGGTCTTGTGCCAAAATTTCGGCAGCAGCTTCGCGGGCAGCTTGTAAAATTTTTTGGTCGCGGCTGATGTCTGCCAATCGCAGGTCTGTTATGCCGCTTTGCTGCGTACCTTCCAAGTCGCCCGGACCGCGCAGGCGCAAATCCATATCGGCAATTTCAAACCCGTTGTTGGTGCGCACCATTGTTTCAATGCGCAACTTGGCTTCTTTGCTGAGTTTAAAGTCGGTCATCAAAATGCAATAGGACTGTGCAGTGCCTCTTCCAACTCTTCCACGCAACTGATGCAGCTGTGCTAAACCAAATTTTTCAGCATTTTCTATCACCATTACATTGGCATTAGGCACATTAACACCTACTTCAATAACAGTGGTAGCTACCATAATTTTAGTTTCGCCACGCACAAATCGCTGCATTTCAAATTCTTTGTCTTGTGGTTTCATTTTGCCGTGCACAATGCTGACTGGTACATCGGGAAAGGCTCGGCAAACACTTTCATAGCCATCTATGAGGTTTTTATAGTCTACTTTTTCCGATTCTTCAATGAGCGGATAAACAATATATGCTTGTCTGCCTAGGGCAATTTGTTGCTTAATAAATGCAAATACTTTGAGGCGTTGTGCGTCGTAATAATGCATCGTTTGAATGGGCTTTCTTCCTGCTGGCAATTGGTCAATCACTGAAACATCTAAGTCGCCGTAAAGGGTCATGGCTAAGGTACGGGGAATAGGGGTAGCCGTCATCACTAAAACGTGTGGCAATATACGTGGGTTTTTCTCCCATAACTTCGCTCGTTGGGCAACCCCAAAACGATGCTGTTCGTCGATGATGCAAAGCCCTAAGTTGTGAAACTGCACAGTTTCTTCAATAAGCGCATGTGTGCCCACCACAATTGGCAGGCTGCCATCTTTTAGCTCTTCTAACACTGTTCGGCGGTCGGCGAGTTTGGTAGCGCCTGTTAGCTTAGCAATTCGCACACCTATGCTATCTGCAAAAATCTTCAAGCTGTTGTAGTGTTGCTCAGCCAAAATTTCAGTAGGCGCCATTAGGCAGGCTTGTGCGCCGTTATCTATGGCAATGAGCATGCAAATGAATGCCACAATTGTTTTGCCGCTTCCTACATCTCCTTGCAAAAGGCGATTCATTTGTCGCCCAGATTTCATGTCTGCAAAAATTTCCTTAATTACACGCTTTTGAGCGTCGGTAAGCTCAAAAGGCAGATGTTGTTTGTAAAAACAGGTAAGTAAATGCACGTTGCGGAATATTTGCCCTACACTTTTTTGTTTGCGTGCACCCATTTGCATCAACAAGCGCAACTGAATGAAGAAAAATTCTTCAAATTTCATGCGTATTAACGCTTTTCGCAGCAGCTCGGGTGTCTTAGGAAAATGGATATTGAGCAGGGCTTGCCGACGTGGCAAAAGTTTGTACTTTTCTATGACCGAAGGCGGCAGGTTTTCTTCGATGTGGGCATAAACTGTTTCCAATAGGTTTTTTTGCAGCAAAGCAATGGCTTTGCTATCTAAAAAACGCTTTTTCAGTTTCTCAGTAGTAGAATAAACAGGTATTAGAGCGGCGCTTTCGCTTTGCCCAGATACACAAGGTTCTATGTCGGGGTGGGCAATACTAAATCGCCTGCCAAACAGATTGGGTTTGCCAAAAACTACATATTCCACTCCCAGCTTGAGTTTGGATAGCATCCACTGAATACCCTGAAACCATACCAATTCTATTGTGCCAGTTGCATCAGAGAATTGGGCAATGAGGCGTTTTTTATTGCCTTCTCCGTACAGTTGGATGTGGTCTATAAAGCCACGCAACTGCACGTATGGATAATCTTCGGTGATTTCGGCAATATTGTAAAATTTGGTGCGGTCTTCATGCCGAAAGGGATAATGCTCTAACAAATCCCGATAGGTAAAAATTCCTAGCTCGGTATTGAGCAATGCGGCTTTTTGTTGTCCTACGCCTTTGAGATATTCTATTTTGGTGTCTAAAATATCTGGCAAAACAAACTCAATTTTGTTTTTTTGACTAAACCTAAACGAAATTATACAATATTGAGCAATTGTGCAAATTTTGGCAGGTACTTTTAATTTATAAAAAATTGATTTACAGATATTTGATTTACATAGGTGGCAAGTTTTAGCTTGCTGACTTTTTTGTGTAATTAGAAAAGTTCAATTGTAGGTCAAGAGTAGCAATAGTGGCTGAATCATGTAACACTTCACACTCACTTAGCATTTTTGGCAGTTGCAAGCGTCTTTTTTAACAGGTCAATCTGTTTTTCCACTCGGTTGTAAGTTGCTGGCTTATGAGCATCAGGAAATAGTTGTTTTGTGCAATGCTCGCAAAGCGTTTTCTCGGTCGCGATAGAGCTGCTGTTTCATGGTTTCAAGACTATCAAACTTTTCTTCACCTCGCAGGTAAGCTATCAATTCTATTTTCAAAAATTTATCGTATAAATCGCCTTCAAAGTCAAAAATATTAACCTCTATGCTGCGTTCCAATTGGTTGCCAATGGTAGAACGCACGCCAATGTAAAGCATTCCGTTATATACTTTTTGGTGTAAGTGAACGCGCACTGCATAAATACCATCTTTGGGAATCAGTTTGTAAGTTTCGCTGATATACAAGTTGGCGGTTGGGAAACCAAGGGCGCGCCCTAGTTGGTTGCCGCGCACCACTTTTCCAGATAGCGAATAAGGAGCAGCTAAGTAACGATTGGCTGTGGCTATTTCCCCTTGTAGGAGTGCATGGCGAATTTTGGTGCTGCTTACGCCCACTTGTTCTACGTCTTGACGGGGGATCTCTTCCACAGTAAAACCAAACCTTTTTTCATTGTTTTTCAAAAAGTTAAAGTCGCCTGTGCGATTTTTTCCAAAGCGATGGTCATACCCAATAATCAATTGGCGCGTATTCAGCCCTGCTATGAGAATTTGTTGCACGTATTCTTCGGGTGTGAGATTGGAAAAAGTTTTATCGAAGGGCAATACTACCAAGCGGTCGATACCAATAGTAGCCAACGCCTCTGTTTTTTCGGCAAAAGTAGAAAGCAGCTTTAAATCTTGTTGTTCGGGAAATAGTACTAAGCGCGGATGTGGCCAAAAAGTAATCACAACACTTTCGGCACAGGGGTCTATTTGTTTGGCTTGTTGTGCTGCTGTCACCAACGAGGATAGGATTTTCCGATGCCCTATATGTACGCCATCAAAAGTACCTTCTGTAACAATGGCATAAGAAGGAGGAGCATATTGAGTTATACCGTGCTGAACTTTCATGCTTTTTGTAATTGGATTTTAATAGCTTCAATCAGTTCAGGTAACTGCCATGCATCGGCTATGGAAAAATCTCCGATACGCGTACGCCTTAAGTTAGCCAAATAGGCTCCTACCCCCAATGCTTGCCCAAAATCGTGTGCCAAACTGCGAATATATGTTCCCTTGGAGCACACTACCCGAAAATGTATCAGCGGCATTTGGATTTGTGTTAATTCAAAATCAAAAATTTCCACTTTGCGTGGTTGTAACACTACTTCTTCTCCCCTGCGGGCTTTTTCATAGAGTCGTTCTCCGTTTACTTTGATTGCTGAATAAATAGGTGGCAATTGCTCTATCACACCAACGAAATGTTTGCTAACCTGATGCAACATCTCCTCGCTAATGTGGCTAAGGCTAACAGCCTCAGTGGGTTGGGTTTCTGCATCGTAAGAAGGGGTAGTTTGCCCCAACACAATTGTGCCAATATATTCTTTTACTTGTGCCTGATAGCTTTCTATTAGTTTGGTTTTTTTACCCGTGCAAACAATTAGCAAACCAGTAGCGAGTGGGTCTAATGTGCCTGCATGACCAACCTTCTTTTGCCGAGTGGCATAGCGAATTTTATTTACTACATCGAACGATGTCCACTGTAGGGGCTTATCTACAAGCAACACTTCCCCTGTTTGAAAATCGAATGGTGGCATGGCACAAAGTTACATTGCAATTACAAGTTGTCGATGTGTGCCAAGTAGTGTTCTGCTTGTCTGAGAATTTTTTCCCGTTCGCTGCTCAACATTTTGTCCCAAGTGGTATACATCATTCCTGTGCGCGGATTGCTTGCTAATTTTTCGCGGTGCCGTTCGTAGAAGTGCCAGTAAAGGCTGTTGAAAGGGCAAGCGCGGTTGCCATATTTTAAATCTTTGTTGTAGTGGCAAGTGGTGCAGTAATCGCTCATTTTATGCATGTAGTTAGCACTGCTCACATATGGTTTGGTACCCACCAAGCCTCCATCAGCAAATTGACTCATGCCTCGCGTGTTGGTGATTTCTACCCATTCAATTGCATCTGCATAAATGCCTAAATACCATTTGTCCACTTCATTGGGGTGGATACCTGCCAGTAGTGCAAAGTTGCCTGTAACCATAAGTCGCTGAATATGATGGGCATATGCCTTCTGCAAAGATTGCTTGATGACGTGGTGCAGACAGTTCATTTTGGTCTGACCAGTCCAATACCAAGCTGGCAAAGGGCGCTCATGCCCAAAAAAATTTAGCTGTGTATAACGAGGCATTTGTGCCCAATATACACCACGCATGTACTCGCGCCAACCAATAATTTGCCGCACAAAGCCTTCTATTTGAGCCAATGTAATGCGGTCTTGATGTTGCTGCCAGTATTGAATGGCGGTTTGCACTACTTCTAAAGGGTGCAGCAATTTGACATTCATGGCAAATGAAAGGCGCGAATGAAATAAATAGGGAAAATGGCTTACCATAGCATCTTGATAGCTGCCAAATGCGGGCAAACCATATTGGCAAAAATGCGCCAATAGTTGTAAATTTTCTTGGCGAGTAGTGAGCCATTCAAAAGAATCAATATCCACGCTGCCAATAGTAGTGGGCGCTGCTTGCAAAATATCTTGGTAAACTGCTCTGACTATCTGCAATGAACTTGCTGAGGGTTTTAAAACGGGCGGAACAGGTACTGTGCCGTCGTATTTTTTGCGGTTCTCTGCATCGTAGTTCCATTTACCGCCCACCGGTTCGCCTGTTGGGGTAAGTAAAATATTGTACTTTTTCCGCATGGCACGGTAAAAGGTCTCCATCAAATAAGTTTTCTTTCCTTTGAAGAGTGCAGCGAGTTCTTCTCGATGGGTTAGAAAATGTTCGCTGTCGGTCATGTGCGAAGAAATAGGCAACTGGCGACAAAAAGCAGCTAAGTAGGTATCTAATCGGTACTCGTCGGGTTGTTGATATTCAAAACGTTCTGCTCCAATAGCTTGCATAATGGCAAGCAAATTGTCGGCAAAGTTTTGTTTATTTTCTTTATCATTGATTTTCAGGTAAATAACCCGATGTCCTTGTGCTTGCAAGGCAGAGGCAAACTGCCGCATAGCAGCGAAAAAAGCAATGAGCTTTTGGATGTGATGTTGCACATAATCAGTTTCCTGACGAACTTCCATCAATACGTAGGTTACATCGGGCGCTACTTTAGCAAACCAACTGTGCTGCATGTTGAGCTGGTCGCCGAGCAATAGGCGTAGTGTCATGCTTGGTGCTGATTGACTACCCTATCAACCTTTCTATAAGCGTTTATGTTTAGCTGTGCTATCCACAGCCAACGCTGCTGCAAGTTTCTGATAAACTAAATCGTATTCTGATTGAGGAACCTATTGCCAAACTCGACTTTTTGCACGCTGCCGCCGTTACACGGCGCCGTTGTTCGTGTCCTCACGAACAACCATTTTACACTTTTGAGGACTTAGGCGACGGTGCGAATCACATCCTTTCAATCCTGTCATCCTTCGTGGTGTGTGAGGACACACACCACGGCGAGGGGAATGCACGCTACCGTTGCACGCGCCGTTGTTCGTGTCCTCACGAACAACCACTTTACTGTTGTTGGTGCCCTTTGTTGCGCGTGGGGACACGCGCAACGGCGGAAAAAACACCGTTGTGCGTGTCTTTATGCTGCTGCACGCTGCCGTTGCACGCGCCGTTGTTCGCATCTCCACAAGCAACCACCAGTAAAAGATGAAAAGTAAAAGCGTATGCTTATAAATAATTTGCGCGTTTAGATGGCAACCGACAAAGAAGCTGTTAGCTCGTTGAATTGTGCCAGTAATTTGAGGGTATTGTGTCCCGGTTTGCCATCGGCTATGGGCTGCCCATTAATGACGGTAATAGGCATTACTCGCTTGGTAGTACCGGTAGTGAACACTTCGCTTGCTTGCCAGAGTTCTTCCACCGCAACAGGGCGTTCTTCCACTTTAAAAATACCTTTTGCCAATTGTAATATAGCGTAACGTGTGATGCCCTTTAAAATATTAGCGTTTGGGGTAACAAGTGTATTGCCATGAAACAGAAACAAGTTGCTCCGACTCAGCTCGCTTACCCAACCATCTTTGCAAAACAATACGTCGGCTGCACCTGCCGCCTTAATGCGGTGGCGCAACATTATCAGTCGTACGTAGTTAGTAGATTTAATTTCGGGCAGTTCGCGCAAGTACTCATCTGTAATTACATGGATGCCCATGGTAAATTTCTCAGGAGCAACATCTGGGATATCTTCTGTGATAATCAGCAGGTTAGGAGTATTGGAGGGGGTGACGCCATCGGTAGTATAGCCGCCTGTTAGTAGCAAGCGAAAAGCAATGTCTTGCATGCCAGTTAGCCGGTGCAATTTATCCATGATTTGCCAGAGCACTGCACTTTCAAAGGGAAAAGGAATGCCCATGAGTGCGGCAGAATGTTGAAAGCGTTGCAGGTATAGCTCACGCATGAAAGGCTTTCCACCATAGGTGCGGCAATAGTCGAACAAAGCATATCCGCGCAGCAACCCGATGTCATTAATGAGCAGATGCCCTTTTTCAACGGGCATGACATCACCATTGATGTAGCAAAAATGAGGCATCGAAAGTAAGAAATAACAGCTGCAAAGTTATCATTTTCAAATGAGTTACCTACTGAAAGGCTCAATTCCATTACAAGCCGATATTGTTTTACTGATAGCAACTGTTGCTATGAGTTTTAACGCGGTACTTGCACACGTTCTATCAATTGGTGTACTATTTGGTCGGCTGTAAAGCCTTCCATTTCTTTTTCGGCTGTCAGCATGATGCGGTGGCGCAACACGTGCGGTGCAACAGTGCGGATATCTTCTGGTGTAATAAAGTCGCGTCCATTGAGCACGGCATATGCTTTGGCACTGTTCAAAATAGCAATGGAGGCTCTTGGCGATGCCCCCAGGTAAATAGCGGGATCGTTGCGCGACTGCTCAACAATGTTCACAATGTATTCCAATAAAGTTGGTTCTGCAAGTACGCTTGCTGACACTTGCCGATATTGTGCAACTTGCTCTTTACTTAATAAAGGGCGAATAATAGATAAATCGTTTTGCATGTGCCGGCTTTGTAGCTGTTTGAGTATGGTGAGTTCTTCTTGGTGTGAAGGATAGCCCACTATAATTTTAAACAGAAATCGGTCTAACTGTGCTTCTGGTAGCTGGTAGGTACCTTCTTGGTCGATAGGGTTTTGGGTAGCCAACACAAAAAAAGGTTGGGGCATCATGTATAGTTTGCCATCAATAGTTGCTTGTCGCTCTTCCATCACCTCAAACAGAGCTGATTGTGTTTTGGCAGGTGCGCGATTGATTTCGTCTATCAATACCACATTGGCAAAAATAGGACCTGCTTTGAATTCAAACTCGCCACTTTTTAAATTATAAACCGAAGTGCCCAGTACGTCAGAAGGCATCAGGTCGGGGGTGAATTGAATCCGAGAAAAGCTCATGTTCATAATGCGCGACAACACCTTAGCAGTCAGCGTTTTGGCAACACCCGGTACTCCTTCTATGAGCACATGTCCGTTGGCAAGAAGGGCGGTAATGAGCAAGTCTACCATTTCTTGCTGCCCTACGACCAGTTTAGCTATTTCAGCTCGGATATTAACAACGGCTTGAGCAAGGATACTAAAATCAATGCGAGGCTGAAAAAAATCCTGATTTTCCATGTAGCAAGAGGTTATAGGTCGGCAGCATCGGTGATACATCCAGCTACTGCAGAAGCAGCTACAGTAGCTGGCGAACCCAAATAAATTTCCGCTTTGGGGTTCCCCATACGTCCTTTAAAGTTGCGATTGGCAGCAGAAATAACCACCTCACCATCGGCTGGTACCCCCATGTGTGAACCTACGCAAGGTCCGCAGCCCGGGGTAGCAAAACTTACGCCTGCTTCCATTAAAATTTCAACGGTGCCGTCGCGCAATGCAGCTTGAAACACTTGCTTGGACGCCGGAATTACCAACATCCTAACAGAAGGATGAATTTTCCTGCCGCGCAACACATCGGCAGCTGCGTGTAAATCTTCTAAGCGTCCGTTAGTGCAGGTACCTATGAAAGCATAATCTATCTTTTTGCCCTTCACTTTTTCCAAGTCAGTAACTTGGTCGGGCTGATGCGGGATGCTTATTTGCGGTTTGAGTTCACTTACGTCTAATTCTAAAATGCGACTATAAGTAGCGCCCTCATCTGGTATAATAGGGGTGAATGAGTAAGGTAGTTGCAAACCTTCGGGATGCACCAAACCTGCTTTTCCACCCATTTCTACAGCCATGTTAGCCAACACAGCCCTACTGGCGAGGCTCATTTGGGCAACCGTAGAGCCACAGTATTCAATGGCTTGATAAGTAGCCCCCTCGATGCCTACGTGGTGCATTACGTGCATAATCACATCTTTGGCATAAACCCCTCTTTGTAGCTTGCCATTGATAACAATTTTAAGAGTTCGCGGTACTTTCAGCCAGATTTTACCAGTCAGCCAAACAGCTGCTAAATCGGTTGCTCCTACGCCTGTGGCAAAGGCATTAATACAGCCATAATGAGTAGTGTGTGAGTCGGCGCCGGTAAATATGTCGCCCGGCTTCACGTAGCCGTGTTCCATGATTACCTGATGACAGATGCCTTCTCCCACATCAAAAACGCGAATGCCATGTTTTTGTCCAAACTGGCGCATGAGCTGATGCAAGTTGCTAATGATTTGGTTAGGTGCTGGGGCAGCATGGTCTATCACTAAGGCAATTTTATCGGGATTCCACACCGTTTTGCCATTAGCCATTTCTTCAAATGCCTGAATGGCATAAGGAGCAGTAGTATCGCTTGCCATAGCGCCATCTACATGTACAATAGTTAGCTCGTCGGCATAGACAGGCTTTCCACTGTGAGTAGAGAGAATCTTTTCTGCAATGGTTTGGGGTTTAGGCGAACTCATACGGGTTTAGTTCGAATCTGCTTGCCATAAAGATAAAAAAAGTAGTGCAAAACAAAATTGGTTTGTTATCTTTGGAGAAATAGCAACAGAAACAGCTTGTAGCTATGAATCTTTTGTTTTGGCTATGTTGGTGGATAGTACTGAGCAACGGACAAAACAGTCCTTTGCGAGTAGAGCGGGCAACTTTGGCGGTAGGAAGCCAAACAATTGTTTGTTTACCTGAACAAATGGTCAACTTACCTGCTGTGCCTGCTAATGTACGCATCCATGCGGTTGCCTTAGAATTAGAATTAATAGCTAATGAACAAGACTGGGCAGCGCTACAAAATACGCGTAAGCTGCCTATTATGTTCAAATGGTTTCGGTTTAGCGGTGCGCGCATGTTTATTACCCATGTGTCGCAAGACATGAATGCAGTAGGCAGCGCAACTGGCGCTAGCCGCACAATGGGCAATATTGTCATACATCATGCACGTGCTTCTAACGAACGGATTACCTCGGGCACTTGGGTAGTGGCGCCTGTTTATGCCGATAATACGCCGATACTTATTAATGGAAGGGAGTTAGTTTATCAGTTTAGAGTACCATGAGCGCACCTGTCAACCATCCGCCGGTAGCCGACCCTGCTTTTACTAGCTACCCAGACCCACTCAAACAAGCCATAGAAGATGCAATGCTGATTTTATCCTACACAGCAGAGCGCGGCATTAGTGTACCTCCTGAAATTACCCAGCAACTGGTACAAGCGAAGTTTCAAGTACATTCCGATGCATGGACGCCAGAAACAGAGGCAAACTTTTGGACTTCGTACAATACTATTAGCCAAATTATCCGCCCTGTTACTACCGATAGCTTGCGTGCGGCTACCGATACGCTCCAGCCTACGCACTTTCTTTTCCGTTTTTTGGGTATTAAAACCTATCGCAGTGCTTCTGCAGCGCAAAATGCTGTGCGTCGCTACACATGGATGGGGTTGTTTTGGGTAGTGCTGATGCTTACTATCCAGATTTACTCCCTTATTGGCAATACGCTTATGAATAATATTGCTTCCATCAACCAAAAAATAACAGCTTTGGAAGATGAAGTTGCCAAACTTAACTTGCTTTCAGGAGAGAATGTTATCTTGCAAATTACCCAAAATACCACCCAGATAGATGAGCTCTCGTCTGACCTACAGAGCAGCGTTGAATTGCTGGCTAACTGGCTCGCTCCTATTAATGCTATTATTTTGCGCGACAAATACTACAAAAAAGATTTGCTCAAAGAAGACAAAATCAAAACCCTTTCAGAACAGGAACGCATCAGCTTAATGAAAAAAGTACAGCAAGTTGCCCAGTACCCGCTGCTAATTGCTAATTTGTATATTCTGCCGCTGTTGTATGGGCTGCTTGGCGCTTTTGCATTTGTGTTGCGCAAGCTAACAGAAGACACGCGCCAAATGGTGTACACCAAAGAAAGCGACTTGAAATACATTTTACGCATCCATTTAGGTGCATTAGCTGGTCTGGCAGTGGGGCTGTTTTTCGTGCCCGAGGACACTTCTATTACATTGCCCATCTCGCTTTCGCCTTTAGCAGTAGCTTTTTTGACTGGATACAGCGTAGAATTTTTCTTTTCTGCCTTAGACCGCCTCATCAATATGGTGAGTAAAAGCAGTGAAACGCGCTTGCAAGAGGAAGTAAACTCCGCTAAGCCATGAATTTTTTGGCACATTTGGCATTAGCCGCTCCACAAGAAGGGCTACTAATTGGCAATTTTATTGCTGATCATGTAAAAGGCAATCGCTGGCAAGCATTTGCTCCTTCTATCCAAGCGGGCATTTTGCTACATCGTGCCATTGACTACTTTGCTGATACGCACCCAATAGCAAGACAAAGCACCCGAAGGCTGCAGCCACGCTATCGGCTTTATGCCGGTGTAATAGTAGATGTGTTTTATGACCACTTTTTAGCAGCTTCTTGGGAAGACTATGTAGAAATGCCACTATCTGTATTCTCTCAAAGTATCTATGCACTCATGCAACAGCACTACGACATGCTTCCCGTTACTTCGCAACTTTTTTTGCAATATGCTCGGCAGCATGACATTTTGGTAGGCTATGCCAGCTTAGAAACCATTGGCAGGGTGCTACAGGGCATGGCACGTCGGCTTGCAAAACCCGCTGGCATAGAAACGGCTATTGAAGAACTGCTGCTGTACTACGACGACTTCGCTCAAGAATTTGCCCAATTTTGGCAGGCGATTGTAGTGTTTGTACATCAAGAGAAAACAAAGCTACAGGCAAGCATTCAACCAACTGTTTGTAACCTCAAATAAGTTCAAGAAAAACTACTGAGCAACAAGTTCTGAAAATAAGGCAAGTTATAAGTTAGGGGTTGGAGATTCAACTTCTCTTTCTTTCAGGAAGAACGAAACAGCAGCGTGTTGCATTTTCAAATGATTACTCACATTAAATAGCATGGAGTTGAGTTAACTATAAGAAGTTCGTTTGCAGCCACTTGTTTAGCAAAGCATTACAAGTAGAAGCAGATTCTATGGGGGGAAAGTGTCCACAATTGGGAAGTAGATGTAACTCGGCACGTGGAAGTTTTGCCGCACCTGCTTGCGCAATGGCAGCCGTAGTGGTAGGATTAAAATATTGGTTAGGAATATATCGGTCTTCTTCGCCATAAACAACCAACGTGGGCTGTTGCAAGTCGGGCAGCCACTGAAAAACCGGCTCATTTAACATGCCACTTACCGAAGCGCCTACACAAGCTGCAAACAGTTCATAATCAGTTGCTTGCATAATAGAGAGCCGCTCGTTGACCAGTTCTTGTGCCGAGTTGCCAAGGCTAAAAAAGTTACGCTCCATATTGGCTTTTATTGTCTCTGGGGCAGCTTTTACAAGTTCAGTTGGTTGGAACCATTTTTTGATAAGGGTGGCTGCTTCTGTTGTAAAAGTTTCAAACCCAGCGGGAGCAAATAGCGCTATCCCCCGGCATCGATTTGGCTCGCAATGGGCAATGTGCATGGCAATTTGACCGCCCATAGAATGACCTACTAACACGTAATTATGTATAGCCAGTTGGTTTAATAACTGGCAAACCGTTTCGGCAAAGAAGGTCATTGTGCAAGGGAAGATGCTTTTGACAGACTTTCCAAAGCCGGGTAAGTCTATGGCGATACATCTGCGGTGAGGAAAAAAATCAGGAAGCATGTGTTGCCATGCTTTTATGTTGCTTCCCAAACCATGCAGCCATATTAGTGGCATATCGCCACTTCCTAAGTCTGTCACTGCAATTTCCCCCATCTGCGGCAATGCTACATAAGCAACTGGTAACGGATATTGTAGTATATCTCGAATAGTAGCCATAGGAACATTGAAAAATTATTGCCACTCTTTCAAGGCTGCTTCGTAGTAGCCCACAAGCACTTGGTTATCTAACTTATTGACTTTTAAGGTTGTGTCCGATAGTTGCAGGTCGGCGTCAAAAATAAATAAGTGCGGTAAGTTTTGTGGCTGTAAAAATTGCAATGAAGTAGCTACTGTTGGAAGTTTTTGCTGCAGTTGTGTAATTAATTGCTCAGTTGGAGGCAATTTGTTGGCAGCCATTACAAAGCCCCACAAACCAAACGAAGGGATGTAGGCATGATAGGGTAGGGCAACAGGGAATACACTTTGCAGTGTTTTGTGGATACACCAAAAAGCATGATTGGCAAAATAAGGAGAAGTTGCTTGGGTTACCATCACGCCGGCATAGTCTAAGCGCTTTTGTAGCAACAGATAAAATTCGCGGCTGTATAGTTTTCCCAAACTGGTATCCTTAGGGTCGGGTAAATCTACAATGATAACGCCGTATGAATGGGTGGACTGCTCCACAAATTTAAAAGCATCTTGGTTGTAAATCTTAACGCGGGGGTCGTTCATAGCCCCTTTGTTAATAGTTTTGAAAATAGGATTTTCGGCAGCTAATTGCGTCATCACGGGGTCTATGTCCACTAAGTCTACCTGTTGCACATCCGGATAGCGCAAAATATGCTTCAAGGCTAATCCATCTCCAGCACCGAGCAGCAGTACGCGTGCCCGATTGGCAGAGGCAAGCATAGGAATATGCACCAAAGGTTCATGGTAGCGGTACTCGTCGGCAGTAGAAAATTGTAAGGCGCCATCAATGTACAAACGGTAGTCGTCTTTCCATCGAGTAATTACCAAGCGCTGATAGGGCGACTGGCGAGTTAGAATAATTTCGTCTTGATAAAGAAATTGCTCAAAGAAAGTAATGATTTGAAACGAGTAAAAAAAACCTGCACCAAGTAAAGCCATAGCAGCAATGCTGAGTCGCTGTTGCTGTTTGCCATATTGCAATTGTGCAACGAATATGCGGCTGTTAAACAAGGCAACACCCACATTGAGTATGCCCACTAAAAAAGCTGTTCGCATAATGCCTAAGTAAGGTAACAATATTAGTGGGAAAACAACGGATGCTACCAGTGCACCTACATAGTCGAAAGAAAGTACTTGCGCTAGTGTGTCTTTCAGGGTGCTGTATTGTTTAACAATTCGTGTTACTAGCGGAATTTCCAAACCAACCAAAGTGCCTAACACAGCTATGAGTAAAAACATAGCCAGATAATATAACTCGGTAAGCGAATAGGCTGCATATAGAAAAGCTGTAGAGCTCCCACCTAACACCCCCAATATGATTTCTACATCTATAAAACGGTCTAACAGATTTTTTTCAAAGAATCGGGAAACATATGAGCCAATACCCATGAAAAACATAAAAAGCCCAATAGTGAGCGAAAATTGTAGCACACTACCTCCTTGCAGATAGGAGGATACTGTACTAATCAGTAGTTCATAAAAGATGGCACAAGTAGCAATTAAAAAAACTGAGCCTAACAGAACAGGTAGTTCGAAGCGGGTATCGGCAGGGAGGCGTTTTTTTTCTTCTTCCATGTAAAGGCTATCCAACAATAGCAGCTGCAATAATGATACAGATTCCCAAAATCATAGCACCAGCAACTATTCCTATGGCAACATTCTTTTCATCGGCAATCTGATGCGTCATTTTTCCGGGAATCAGCCAATCAATGATTTTGAAGGCAACTACTGACATTAAAATGCCAATGGCAGAGAAAATCAATGTTCCTAAAATACCTACTTCATAAAACTGCTTGGTGGCTTGAAGTAGTATGGTAAGCAAATGGTTTATCATAGCGCTGAATATATATTTGAAGCCAATATAACACATTCAGCGCTACTTCTAAAATTTACAGCAATTCGTTAGAGAATCGGTCGAGCAGTCGTTCGGCATGTGGTTCTAACTCACGTGCTTGCAGCCATTGCAAAAATGCTTTCACCTTTTCAGGTTGCATGACACCCCAACTTTGAGCGGTGCCATAAAAAGGTGCTGTTTTTTCCAAGCTTTGCAATACATAGCTTTGGTCGCGCTCGCTCAACAGGGGCTTTAAAATAGCTGCACTTTCTGCTATATTCTCTTTTGCATACAGAAACCCTTTTTTGAGAGCTCTTAAAAATGCTTGATAAACTTCCCTGCGTGCGTCTATTTTTGCTTGGTCAGCCACAATCACAGGCGAGTATCCGTAGGGAATACCATAGTCCGACAGGCGGAAATAATTCAAAGCAATGCCTTTTTCTTCTGCTTCTACGCCTTCCCAGTTGGCAAAAATCCAAGTGGCATCAGCTTTGCCAGCAAGTAAAGTATCCCAAATACCAAGTTTTTCCGGATAAATAATTTGGATAGCACCTGTACCACCGTCGTTGATAACCATTTGGCGTATAATCTCGTCTTCATACCGCGCTTTGTAAGAGGCATAATGTTTGCCATCTAACAGTTGAGGGCGGCTAATGCCAGAGGATTGCAGGGTTACAATAGCGCTTAGGTCTTCTTGCAACAAAGCGGCAATGGCTTTGGCAGCAAAAGGTTTTGCTTTGGTGTTTAAGCTAATAACACTTTCAGAGGGAGTTAAGGCTAAGTCTGCCTCGCCTGTTTCTAATTTTTTTGCTGGCGTAACGGTGTAATTATCGTTACCGGGATGAATGATATGAACTTGAAGCCCTTCTTGCTCATAAAAGCCAAGTTTTTCTGCTACAAAGAAGCCAGCATGATTGGCGTTTGGTGTCCAATCAAGCGAAATTTTAAGTGTGTTCATCGTTATTTGGATTGATTGTGCACCAAAAATAATATTGCTTAACAGATTCTTTGAAAGGCAGCAAATTTATTTTTCAAAAGCTGGTATTAGTGCTTTTAAAACTGTTCGGGGAAAGCTAATCATATCTGCCATTTTACCGATAAGTTTTTTATGGTTATATGGGCGCTCTATCTTGCTTGACGCAGTTGTGCTACTTGTGCTGCTGCCAAGCCTGTTACCTGAGCAATGAAATCGTCGGCAGCCCCCGCCGCTATCATCTTCTTGGCAATCTCAACAGCCTGTTTTTCTGCCCTCTCCTCTGCCTCTGCTAGTTTTCTCTGTGCTTCTGCTATCTTTTGGCTTGCCTCTGCCTCCGCCTCTGCTACTTTTCTCTGTGCTTCTGCTTCTGCCTCTGCTATCTTTTGGCGCAGCAATGCTTCCTGTTCAAGCCTGAGCGTCAGCGCTTCGCTTGCTTT
>JANWVT010000018.1 GCA_025056255.1 Bernardetiaceae bacterium
GGTGCAGTAGGCGCGGAACTATTTAACATACCAGCACTTGTTTCACTCATTACATATGCAACAGTTATATTACACATATTATACATTGTAGGTATCCTAGCTTATTTAGAGAAGGTGTCTACTAATAAGTTAAATTGGATAGTGATTGTTATTATAGCTTTTCTACTACTTTTTTTACAAGGAATATTCTTAGAAACATATAGAAATTACTCATTTTTAGCTTATTCGGAAGATTTGCATAGTAACTTATTAAGCGCAATAGTTAAAAGAAATGCCCCCTATTATCTTTTTGCCATATTGTTAATTAATATGCTTCGCAACCCAAGATTTCTTCAGAATGCTCTGATTGGTTACATGATGATTTCTATAGCAACTATAACGGCACTGCCTGCTGTATGGTCTGCAACTGCATTCATTGTATTTGGATTGATTACAAGTGGTTATCAGAAAGAATATCCAGTCAAGCATGTGTTGTTTTTTGTAATTATTCTTCCGGTCGCCATAGGGTTATTTAACTATGTCTGCGGAATAAAAGGTTTATCTAACGTTACACCTGAAAGTATGATTAGTCAAATCCTGAATATTTCTTTGGTGACACTACGAAGTAAGTTGAATCTTTTTATAGGGGTGATATTTTTGACTACACTATTGTACTTACCATGGTTTATTGTGGTATTTACCATGTCTGAATCTATTAAGAAATTGATTTCTTATTTTTTGATTATTACAATTATCATAACCTTATTCGGTGCATTTCTGTGGGCATTATTTTCACCTAATCCCGAAGTTTTTCAATTCTTTGTACATACTACATTTTCCTTGCTAAATACATATTTGATTACCAGTATTCTGGCTACAATCACTAGTGAAGCAATTTGGCAAAGTAAAAAAGTTTATATAGCAATACCATTAATGGCTATATTACTTTACACTAACTTAATGCGTGGCTATGCAACACAAACCTATGTATATTCATTTGATAATAAGTATGGTTATCAGTATCTGAAAGATATTTACGATATTATTCAATCAGATAATATCAATCCTCCATTAGCAACTTCTATATATGCTTTAAATGATGTATCTTTTAATCAATATACATCTCCTTTATTAATGCAAATGGGGGACTATCTTTTACTGATGAGTGATAGAATGCTTACTTATACTATAAGCAATTTCACGATACATGATTATTTGGCTCATCATCTACCAGAGCGCCTCAAAGACCTTGCCCTCATGGCCTTCACCCAATTCGTCAACCGCCAGAAAGCCGAAGGCACGTTCCAAAGCATTGCGCAGAGTCAAGCTGATTTTATTCGCAAGCATCGTATAGGCTACCTGATTGCCTCTAAAAGTGCCGTTGTGCCGCCAACCATTCAGCCGATGATTACCGACAGCATTGTAGACAGCAAGTCCGGGGAGCGTTTTTACCTGCTCAAACCCTAAATTTAACCAATCCTTTACGGTGCATTCAACCAAAAGTAAAATACAAGCGCGTAACTTTGTATGAATAAACGCAGACCTGCATGACAATGAAAGCCCATAAAATAATGGTGGTGGACGATGAGCCGGACATTTTAGAACTGCTCACCTATAACCTCGAAAAAGAGGGCTATGAGGTCAAAACTGCCACCAATGGCAAAAAGGCAGTTGCACTGGCGCAGTCGTTTCAGCCCGAGTTGATTTTGATGGACATCATGATGCCCGTAATGGATGGTGTGGAAGCCTGCCGCCAGATTCGCGAGATGCCCGATATGCGCAATACTTTTATCATTTTTCTTACGGCACGCTCCGAAGAATATTCTGAGGTAGCCGCCTTCGATAATGGCGCTGACGACTACCTGACCAAACCAATAAAGCCGCGCGCGCTTATGAGTCGGATTAATGCTATTTTTCGACGCGAATCACAGAAAAATGCCTCCGAAGAGCATACGCTTATTGAAGTAGGCGACCTCAGTATCGACCGTGCCAGCTATACGCTCTACAAAGGCGATAAGCCCATTGCCTTACCTAAAAAAGAATTTGAACTGCTATTTTTTTTGGCAAGCAATCCCGACAAGGTCTTCAATCGAGACGAGTTGTTACAAAATATCTGGGGTAACGATGTATACGTGTTAGCACGAACCGTAGATGTTCACATTCGGCGCATTCGTGAAAAAATAGGCGAACATTACATTAAAACTATTAAAGGAGTAGGTTATAAGTTTGAAATGCCCGACTAATGCTCATTAATTCGCGTGCAGTGGCTTTGTTACTGGCTGTTTCAGTAGCAGCCATTACTACGGCATTTCTCTCATTGGTAGAAGGCATCAACACATTTGCTTTGTTAGTAGCCGGTTGTCTTTCCTTTGCTTCTTGTTTTATTCTCACTTTCATCACATTAGAGTTTCTCATTTTTCGGGAGATAAAAAATTTGTATCAGGCAATTGATGAAATTAATCGGGAAGATTTCAAGGCTGCTGCTGAGCTACTGGGCAAGTATGAAACATCGTCAAACCCTTTGAAACGTGCCAATCAGCAAATCATGGCGTATGCTTTACAAAAGCAATCGGAAATTGAGGAACTGAAAAAGATGGAAGCTTTTCGTCGGGAGTTTATCGCCGATGTATCCCACGAATTAAAAACCCCTTTATTTGCTGCACAGGGCTTTGTACTCACTTTGCTTGATGGAGCCATTGACGACGAAACGGTTCGCCATAAGTTTCTCAAAAAAGCAGCTCGTAGTTTAGATGGACTGAGCATGCTTGTGCAAGATTTGCTCACGCTCACGCAGTTGGAATCTGGGCAAATAACCATGCAATTTGAAGATTTTGACATTTGTCAACTGACAGAGCACGTTTTTGAACAATTAGAAGAAAAAGCTGCCAAGCGAGGGATTGCATTGTTAATAGAAAATGCTGCCGGAGAAAAGTTGCGCGTATATGCCGACTATAATCGGATTGGACAGGTGATGACTAATTTGGTTTCCAATGCTATTAAGTATGGTAACGAGGGGGGGCACGTACGCGTGATATTTATGTCGGATGCGCAATATGTGCAAATAGCTGTTGCAGATGACGGTCCCGGTATTCCGCGAGAACACCAGCGCCGGATTTTTGAGCGGTTCTATCGTATCGAGAAAAGTCGCTCGCGTAAGCAAGGTGGCTCGGGGCTTGGGCTGGCTATTGTAAAGCACATCTTAGAAAAACACCATACAGACATTGCTTTGCACAGTGAAGTAGGAGTAGGCACAACTTTTACCTTTCGTTTGCCTAAATCAGGAGCACAGCTACTTGCTGCTAGCTAATCAACGCAAATGACACAATAAAAGTCTTACATATTTTATCCCAGATAAGTAGCAAGCTTGTAGTTGAAATAAGTTTTTCAAAGGCTCCCTTAGCCACAGGCAGCTCGTTTGTTGCATGCCGCTTTATCTATATGTACGCGTCTGTATTGGGAAAAACAATTTAAAAAATTGCTTTTTGCTAATACTTGGTTTGAGTTTTCCTACCAACTATACTGATTATCTGGCTTGTAATGAATGGTTTGCGCAAAAAGCGAAGATTAGCCAAACAGTATGTCTTGAAGTGTACTTTTCAGAGAATTTGCTCGCTAGAGTGTTCGAAAAGTAAGGTTGTTGTAGAATTTGCTAAATAATAGGATTTGGCTTTGGTTATCAACAAATAACCCCCCGAAAATTTCGAGGGGTATTTGTAGGCAGTTATAAAAAAGCTGTCTATGGTTTTTGCTATTGAAGAGTTGCGCTTGGGGCGTGTTTCAATGCTGGCTGATGTAAAGATTTTTACAGTGATTTTTTGGCTAAATACCAATCTACCATTTCCAAATCGCTAGCTTTACGGGCAGCAAGCTCTTCCAATGTTTTAGGAGCTGGAACGATGACTTTATCGCCGGGTTGCCAGTCTAGTGGACAAGCTACTTTGTTTTCTGTTGCGGTTTGCAACGCCACCAGTGCACGCTTGATTTCTTCCATGTTGCGACCGATATTGAGCGGATAATACATAATCAGGCGAATAATGCCTTCTGGGTCAATAAAAAACACAGCACGTACGGCTGCTGTTTCGCTTTCCCCGGGCTGTAACATGCCATATAGTTTAGACACGCTCATGTCAATATCGGCAACAATCGGGAACTCAAACAGTACGCCTGTTTTCTCATAAACAGCGTTGACCCAAGCAATGTGGGCGTGGATACTGTCGATACTTAAACCCAGTAGTCGGGTATTGTGCTCCTCAAAAAATGATTTTTCTTTGGCAAAGCCCGTCATTTCAGTAGTACAAACGGGGGTAAAGTCGGCAGGATGTGAGAAAAAAATCACCCACTTGCCTTTGTTATAGTCGGAGAATTTAATTTTACCTATGGTAGTAACCGCTTCAAAATCAGGAGCTTTGTCTCCAATTCGCGGCATAGCGTAAAATTGTTGAGTTTCCATGTCTTGTTGTTGTAATTTGAAAAGTCTGTGCAAAAGTAACGAAGGATTGGAGCTATGTATGCTACTTTAGTTACAAACCAAAGTGTATAAAATACGTTAAGTTTCTGTAAAAGCGCTAATTTCGTGTATTACTCTACTGTTGTAACTACATTGTATGCAACTCATTAAGGTGGCGGGTGCAGTGCTGAATCAGACCCCGTTGGCATGGATGCAAAACAAGCACAACATTTTGTCAGCTATTCATCAGGCAAGGGCAGAGCAAGTGAGTATTCTTTGCTTACCAGAGCTGTGTATTACTGGCTACGGATGCGAGGATATGTTTTACTCGCCCGGGGTACATCAGACCGCACTACAAATTTTAGAGGAAATAAGACCGTACACAACCAATATGGCAGTTTGTGTAGGGCTGCCGCTGATGTATCAAAATCGCATTTTCAATACAGCATGCCTTTTAGTCAATGGTAAAATTGCAGGGTTTGTAGCCAAGCGATTTTTGGCAGGGAACGGCATCCACTACGAGCCGCGCTGGTTTACACCTTGGCCCGAAGATGAGCAGGTGCAAATCAGCATCAACGGCAAAAAATACCCATTAGGAGATATTTATTTTAATGTTGGCGGCGTAAAAATTGGCTTTGAGATTTGCGAAGATGCGTGGGTTGCCAATCGCCCGGGGCGGAAGTTGTACCGCTATGGTGTGGACGTACTGCTTAACCCCAGTGCAAGCCACTTTGCTTTTCAGAAATTGGAAGTACGCAAGCGCTTTGTACTGGAAGGTAGCCGCGCATTTGGCACAGCCTATATTTATGCCAACTTGTTAGGTAACGAAGCAGGCAGGGCTATTTACGACGGTGGTACGCTTATTGCCTCCTCGGGGCAGTTGCTAGCAGTAGGAGAGCGGCTTACTTTTCACGATTGGCTGCTAACAACAGCTGTAATAGACATTCAGGAAGCCCGCATGGCACAGGCACAGGCAAGTACTGTGTTCAACATTCCAGAGTTGCAGGAAAACTGTATTGAAGTAGATTTCCACTTTCCTGATATACAGCCTGCTGTCAACCAAGTGAAAGAGGCAGCATGGGAAAAAAGTAAGTATTTGCAGGAAGAAGAATTTGCTCGTGCATTAGCCTTGGGTTTATACGACTACATGCGCAAAAGCTACTCCCGAGGTTTTGTGGTATCGCTCAGTGGCGGTGCAGACTCTTCTGCCATCTGTTGTTGTGTGCGCCTCATGGTTGAGTTGGGCATCCAAAGCATCGGCATAGACGCCTTTAAGGCAAAGTTGGGCTATTGGCAGGCAATTCAAGCTTGTAATACCTCAGCAGAAATGATGCGCTTAATACTCACAGCTGCCTACCAAGCAACGCGCAACAGTGGTGCAGTAACACGTACGGCTGCTCGCACATTAGCACATAATTTAGGCATTACTTTCTACGAATTAGACGTAGATGCATTGGTAGAAGGGTACAAGCAAATGATTGCCGACAGTATTGGCAGACCGTTGAGCTGGGCTACGGACGACATCGCCTTGCAAAACGTGCAGGCAAGGGTGCGCAGCCCAAGCATTTGGATGCTCACTAACATCAGCGGCGGGTTGTTGCTATCTACTTCCAACCGCTCCGAAGCCGCCGTAGGCTATGCTACTATGGACGGCGATACTTCTGGCGGACTCAGCCCTATTGCCGGTATTGACAAGGCATTTCTGCGCCAGTGGCTACGCTGGTTAGAGCAAAAAGGCATTTTACTTGCCGATGGTAACTACTTGACCATCTCGGCATTGCGCTATGTGAATCAACAAGCACCCACAGCCGAGTTGCGACCGCCCGACCGCAAGCAAACCGACGAAGACGACCTGATGCCTTATGAGTTGTTGGATGCCATAGAAGAAGCCGCCATCCGCGACAAGAAAATGCCAATTGATTGCTTCGAACTCATGCGCATTCGCTTCCCGCAGTATACTGTTACACAACTGCATGAGTGGGTTAAACGCTTCTTCCGCTTGTGGTGTCGAAACCAGTGGAAGCGAGAACGCTACGCACCTTCGTTCCATTTAGACGACAAAAACTTAGACCCCAAAACGTGGTGCCGCTTTCCCATTCTGTCAGGTGGTTATGAATGGGAGCTGCAGCAGTTAGATGAGTACGTTAAGACAAAATATTGAGGCTACTCAAAAAGTTTGCGCGATATGAGTTTCCAATAGGAATTTCGCGATTGAGAAGTACTACCTTGTCATCTTCAATAGAGCGAATACAATCTGTATTGATAATGAACGAACGGTGCACACGCATAAAAGTACTTTCTGGTAACTTTTTCTCCATTCCTTTCATAGTGCTATGCACCACATAGCGCTCTCCCGAAAGGGTATTAATCTCTACGTAGTCGGCTAATGCCTCTATGAACTCAATTTCTGCTATTTGCAGGTGCACAATTCGCCCGTCATCTTTGGTTTTAATAAACAAGTCTTCTCCGCCTATGGGTTGTGCTCCTTTTGCAGCAGGAGCGGTATCTGCTTGAGGTTGTTTCGCAAGGGAAGATATGCTAAGATTTGTCAGGGATTGTGTTAAAGAGGGGGCAACTGGCTTACGCTCGTGTAGCAACTTACTTTCTGCTCTGTCTACTGCTCGCAAGAAGCGTGCATATTCTACGGGTTTAACCAAAAAGTCAGTAACGTCATAGTCAAATGCTTCTACGGCATAGTCTTTATTGCCCGTAACAACCACAATTTGTGGCATTTTTTTAAGCGTTCTCAACAAATCCAGCCCCGACATTTCCGGCATCTCCACATCTAAAAAAATAATATCTACCTCGACATTTTTCAACAGTTGATAAGCCTCAATGGCGCTGCTGCATTCTGCTAATACTTCAAGATTAGCAGTGCGCTTTACCAGTTGTTTGATTACGGTGCGGGAGAAAGCGTCATCATCTACAATTATGCAATTCATGATAAGAGGGGCTTTGTGGTGTTTACTGCTTTGCTACAATATTAACACGATATCAATAATTTTATTGTATAGAACAGTTTATTTTATTTATCTGTTGAGCAGGGTGGGCAAATGCAGCTCCATGATACGTTTGATGTACTTGCCCAGTATATCAAATTCAAGATTGACTAAGTCGCCAACGCGAAGTGTATGAAAGGTAGTGTGCGCATATGTATAGGGAATAATAGCTACACTAAACTCTCCTTGCTTGCTGTTTACTACAGTTAGGCTGACTCCATTAACAGCAATGGAACCTTTTTCAACCGTAAAATTTCCAGTTGAAGTATCATAGGCAAACGTATAACGCCAGCTACCATTCTCTTCGGCAATGTGCGTACAGATGCCAGTTTGGTCAACATGACCTTGTACAAAATGTCCATCAAATCTTCCATTAGCAGGCATGCAGCGTTCTAAGTTAATGAGCATACCTGTTTGCAGCCTACCTAAGTTAGTTTTAGCCAAAGTTTCGTGTACGGCGGTCACTGTGTGGCTATGTTCTGCAAGTGCTACTACGGTTAGGCAGACGCCGTTGTGTGCTACGCTTTGGTCTATTTTTAGCCCATCAGAAATAGGTGAAGCAATTTGAAAGTGGATGTTCCCTTGGTCATGGCGAACACCGATTACTTTTCCTACTGCCTCTATGATACCCGTAAACATTTGGCTTATATTTGTGAGCAAGGCAAAAGTATGCAAAAAAAGAATGACCCGCGTACCATTCGTGCATGGTGTATGTACGACTGGGCTAACTCGGCTTACATGCTAGTAATCAGTTCTACGTTGTTTCCTGTTTATTACAACTCGGTTACTCGCAGTGCTTTCAATGGCGACCTAGTTGATTTCTTTGGTTGGCATGTGAGCAACACAGTCTTGTACTCTTACTCGCTTTCATTTGCATTTTTATTGGCAGCGTTATTCTCGCCCTTGTTAGCAGGTATTGCCGACTACGGGAGGCTACGCAAACCTATGATGCGTTTTTTCACTTATATAGGAGCACTGGCATGCATTGGGCTGTATTTTTTTGAAGGCGACAATATCGGTTGGGGCATTTTGTGTAATGTATTGGCTTGTTTTGGATATACAGGCAGTTTGGTTTTTTACAATGCCTATTTGCCCGAAATTGCAAGGCGCGACCGTTTAGATAGCGTAAGTGCACAAGGCTTTGCCTATGGCTATTTGGGGGGGGTAGTGTTGTTGCTGGTCAACTTGGCAATGGTACAAAAGCCTGAGTGGTTCGGTATTTTAGACAAAATGCACGCAGTTCGGTTATCGCTGGCTTCGGTAGGTATTTGGTGGATAGTTTTTTCGCAATATACGTTTGCCTACTTGCCAAGTAGCCGCTCGGAAGCAGAACCTTCTGCTGAGTTGCTCGTGCAGGGCTATCAGAAGTTGCGCACAGTTTGGCAACAGCTACAACACCTGCAAACAACCAAATACTATTTGCTGGCTTTCTTTTTCTACAGCATGGGCGTGCAAACGGTGATGCTGTTAGCAGCTACTTTCGGCGAAAAAGAAATTAAAATGAGTGCCGACAAACTTATCATCACTGTGCTAATTATTCAGCTGATTGCCATTCCGGGCGGTTATTTGTTTGCCCGCATTGCTAAAAATGTCAGCAACCGGCTGTCTATCAATATCATGTTGCTATTGTGGTTGATCGTATGTGTGGGGGCGTATGTAGTAAACAGTGCCCTTGAGTTTTATGTGTTGGCAGCCCTTGTAGGGCTGATTATGGGCGGTATTCAGTCGGTTTCGCGCTCCACCTACACCAAACTTATTCCCAAGGACACGCCCGATAATACATCGTTTTTTAGTTTTTACGACGTAGTGGAAAAAGTATCTATCATTGGCGGTACTTTTACTTTTGGGCTGGTGGAGCAGCTTACCCGAAGCATGAGAAACAGTGCATTGGTGCTATGTGTTTTTTTTATCGTAGGGTTATTTTTCATGTTACAAGTACACATTCCGCGCCATAGAGTGCTCATGAAACAGATTTTAGAAGGCAATAGATAAGGGCTTTTAAAATTTGTTTTTCCACATCATGGATTCTATGGGTTTCTCGCAACGTTCGTTGTATTTAGCAGAGGGTTTTCGGTTGTAGTAATGTCGAATTTCGCCCTGAACGGTAAAAAAAATCAACTGACCAATGGGCATTCCGGCATAGATGCGAACAGGCTGCGATACTGATATTTCCAATGTCCAATGATTACAAAAGCCCACGTCGCCTTTGCCGGCGGTAGCGTGAATGTCTATGCCCAACCTTCCCACACTAGACTTGCCTTCTAGAAACGGAACGTGCATATGTGTTTCAGTGTACTCTTGGGTAACGCCTAAGTAAAGTTTGTTGGGTTGGAGCACGTAGCCCGCCTCGGGAATCTCAAAAGTGGTGATGGTGTTGTGCTTGCGCGCGTCTAATATTTCGTCGTTATAGGTAGCCAACCATTTGCCTAAGTGAACGTCATACGAGTTGGTGCCGAGGCACTCTTCGCGAAAGGGTTCAATCACAATGGCACCCGATTGAATATGTTTGAGAATTTCCAAGTCTGTTAGTATCATAGTCGTATGGCTTTACAAATTCATTCAAAAATTTTGTCTTGTTGCTTGATGCAAGAATAATCACCATTTATAGGGTTAACTGTTCTCATTTTTTTGCCACTGCTGCAGTGCGCTGCGCTTTATTAGATTTGGCAAAACTTTATGCGAACATGTTGTGTAAAAAATGAAACCTCCGCCTATGGGCGAAGGCTTCATTTGCTATGAGAAAAGTCGGTTGTTATTTCTTAGCGTTGCTTTTAGTGCTGCGCTTCTTAGGTGAGGTTTCCGCCGCGGCATCTTCTTGATTAGTAGTTGCTGCGTGGCTGAGCAGTGTACCTACAACAGCACTCGATACAAACTCGCCCCAAGTGAGGTTCATAGCATGGGGCTTGTGCTTTTTAGCACGGTCAATTGCCATATTAGCAGCAGCTTCTACTACCCACTCAAAGTTTTCTTGTCCTACGGAATGAACATCTGCATCGGGGGCGGGATTGCAGAAGTCAATGGCATAAGGGATACCGTCGCGAACGGCAAACTCTGCTGTGTTGAAATCGTAACCAAGAGCTTTGTTGAGGCGTAGTACGTAGTCTTTAATGGTTGCTAACAGTTTTTTGGCAGCAGCACCAGTAGCTTTGGTTTCAGCTACATAGCGCAAATGATGCGGATTGCGCGGCTCGTAGGGCATAATGCGCACATCTTTCTGCCCGATGCAATAGCAGCGGAAGTAATCGGTAAACTGTATTTCTTCCTGCAAGAGCATCACCAAGTCGCCTGTTTCAGGGTGTTTGCTGTAAAAATCGCCTAAATGGTTGAGTTTATAAACATTTTTCCAACCTCCTCCTGCATGAGGTTTCATATAAGCTGGGAAGCCGATAGTATTCCACGCTTTTTCCCAGTCGTAATGCCCAAACAAGTTGGTGAAAGAATGCTCGTTAGTATCGGGCGGCATTCGGTGAGAGGGTAGCAGAACAGTTTTAGGAACTGGCACGCCAATTTTGGTAGCAATGCAATTGTTAAAAAACTTTTCATCTGCACTCCACCAAAAAGGATTATTAATAACAGCTGTACCGTTCAGAGCGGCATTTTTCAAATAAGCACGATAGAAAGGCACATCTTGCGAGATGCGGTCTATAATAACTGTATACTCGGTAGGGGCGCCTTGTTCCGCGCTTTCAATGCTAACAGGTTCTGCTATAATACCCTTGCCCTGCGTTTTCTGATTGACTCGCTCAATGAATGCTTGTGGAAAGGTTCTTTCCTTGCCGTATAAAATGCCAATTTTTTTCAAAGCAGTAAAAACTAAAGGTTCAACGCTGCAAATTTATAAAGCTACGTAGGTCATTTACAAGTATTTAGCTTACAACTATTCAGTAATTTTTTGCCAGCCAATCTTCTGGATTAAGATTTTGCCGTTGCTTCCATATTTGAAATTGCAGCATAGGATAGCCGTCTTGATTAGTGCCAACTGTGCCTAACAAGGTACCAGCCTTTATACGAGCGCCTTTTTTGACTGTTACGTTCTGCAGGCGGGCATATATACACAGATAATCGTCATATTTTGCTATAACAATCCAGCCTAAGTCGTCTTCGCGCAGCACATTGACCACTTGTCCTTCAAAAATGCTACGCACAGGCTCGTTCTTAGGGGTACTAATTTCGATGCCTAAGTTTTCGTATTCAATATGTGGCATGCCAGGATAGCTGCGAATACCAAACGGATAAATAAAGTTGAATCTGTTTACAGGCCAAGGCAGGAGTGATTTGTGTTCGGCAAAGTTTTCGCTGCGAATAGCACCCGCCGGTGTAATTTTGGTTTTGGGCTCATTAGCACTAGCTTCGGTGCGGTTGGCTGACGCTACATCTGACTTCTGTGATGGCAGTGTTGGTGGGGTTTCGGGTTTGGCAGCAGGTGGGTTGGCGCTGTATATTTGGTTAATTTCTTTTACAATGTATTCGTTGAAGCGCTCTAACTTTTCTTTTTGTTCCAAAAATACGGTCTCTTGTTTTTGCAGTTGTTTGAGTCGTTGTTCCAATATGCGGCGCTGTTGTTCTTCAAAGTCAATATTGCTTTTAAGAGAAAGCTCGGTGGCAGCGCGCGATTCTTCTAAATAAGAGAGTTGTTTTTGCCGTTCAGTTAGTTTGCGCACAGTTGCTTGGATAGCTGCTATTTTTTCTCTCCTTTCTCGCTCGGCTTGTTCGTAGTCGGTTCTTCGGCGGTTAAGTTCGTTCCATGACTCTACTGAAATGATACTAACTACCGAGTTTTTTACTTGATTTTCTACTTTGGAAAGCTCGTAAACAATTTTTTTATATTCCTCTCGCAGCCTGATTTCATCTTGTTGGAGGCTTTCTATGATTTGCTTGGTTTCTTCAATCTGCTGTTGAATCCAATAAAGTTGCTCCCGAATAATTTTGATGTCTTCTTGATAGCGTTTTAGCAGCACTCTTCTCGCCTCGTATTCGGTTAGGGTGAGTTGCTTGCTGTTGCCGGTTGATAGGATGGTTTGTTGGAGCTCCTCTATTTTCTTAAAATTCTGCAAACGCACCAATTCCAAAGAGTCAACTTTGCGCTTAATTTGTGCCTGGTTGTGTTGCTGAACTACAAGGCTAATGAGCAATGTAAGCAATAATATGCGCATGATAGGAAGAGCACACCGGTAACTCGTTCCAAAAGTACACAAATTTAGTTTCAATGAAAAAAGCTTTGTTCATAGACCGCGATGGTACTATTATGATAGAACCTCCCGACGAGCAGATAGATTCGTATGAAAAATTAGCTTTTCTACCCGGCGCTATTAGTGCATTGAGGCGTATAGCCCAAGCAGGTGCCTATGAGTTGGTGATGGTAACCAATCAGGATGGACTGGGAACTGCCAGCTTTCCGGAAGATACTTTCTGGCCTGTTCACCGAAAAATGTTGGAGATTCTTGCTTCTGAGGGGGTTCAGTTTCAGGCTATTCACATAGACCGTTCCTTTGCGCATGAAAACCTGCCTACCCGCAAGCCGGGTATTGGTATGCTGACAGCCTACTTAGACGGTAGCTACGATTTGGCTAATAGTTTTGTGATTGGCGACCGCATTACCGACGTGCAACTGGCAGCAAACTTAGGTTGCCGCTCGGTGCTAATAGGTAAAACCGACCCGCGCGCTGCTCTTTGTACGTCCGACTGGCATCAAATTGCTGATTTTCTGCTCGCTGCTGCTATGGCAAGAAGCGCTGCAATACACCGAAAAACAAAAGAGACAGATATTAGCGTGGCGCTGCAGATAGATGGGCAAGGACGCTCGGAAATAACAACAGGAATAGGTTTTTTTGACCATATGCTCGACCAACTCGCACGCCATTCCGGATGCAGTCTTCACATTCGCGCTCTTGGCGACTTGCCTATTGACGAACACCATACCATTGAAGATACGGCACTGGCACTAGGCGAAGCTTTTGCCCGTGCTTTGGGCGACAAAAAAGGTATTGAGCGCTACGGCTTTGCCATATTGCCTATGGATGAGGCTCTGGCGCAGGTTGCAATTGATTTTTCAGGACGTCCGTGGCTGGTTTGGGAAGGGGCGTTCCAACGCGAAAAAGTTGGACAAATGCCAACCGAAATGGTCTATCATTTTTTTAAATCTTTTTCCGATACAGCTAAGTGCAATATACACGTCCGATTTTGGGGTAGCAACGACCACCACCAAATTGAAATCATTTTCAAAGCCTTTGCACGAGCTATTCGCATGGCGACTGCGTTGCGCCCCGGCGACAGCAGCATACCCAGTACAAAAGGTGTGTTGTAAGGCAGGTAAATCGGTGATGGGCTGTTTGGCGATATGGCATTAATTTTGGTAACTTTACGCAACAAATGCTGCTCATGGTAAAAACCCTACCCAACTGTTTGTAAATATTCAGTAAACATGCCATTCAAATTAGTGAAGCAACGGCTGCCCTTACTTGCAGTTGCTTATTTAGGTATTGCTTTAATGGTGAACGCTCAGCGCTACGAAATAGGGGCAGGCATAGGAGCTGGTAACTACAAAGGAGATGTAGCACCTGCTTTTCGGGTAGAGAATGCTAAGTTGGGCGGCAATATTTTTTTTCGCTACAACCCTTTCTATTTTCTCAGCCTACGTGCCAACTTGTTAGTAACCGACTTGGTAGGGCGAGACAGCCTTTTTGCAGACCCCTTCCAACAGAAACGCAATTTTTACTTCCGCAGTAACATGCGCGAGCTGGCACTTACTGCAGAATACAACTTCTTTAACTTTCGCAAAACCGACCGCCGCAAAATGGAAAAATGGTGTCCTTTTCTGTTTGGAGGTATAGCGCTTGCCCATCATGACGGTAAGACCAACTATTTAGATAATCGCGACTACGGCGGAGCACATGTGGTTTTACCTTTTGGGGTAGGCGTGAAGCACTATTTTCACCCTAGTTGGAATGTAGGCTTTGAGTTTGGTGCACGTAAAACTTTCACCGACCGCATTGACGGCATTGAATACAACTCTGCTAATACCAAGTTCCGGCAAAGCAATCCTTACAGCAAAGACATGTACTATTTTGCAAGCATTACGCTCAGCTATGTATTTTACTCGGTGCGTTGTGCCGAACCTTTTCCCAGTGACTAAGTTGCCACTTCTTTATATTGCATCTTATGCAAGCGGGCATAGTAACCCCCTAGGCTTAAAAGTTCTTCGTGGGTGCCCGTTTCTTTAATTTCGCCCTTGTCTAATACAATAATGCGGTCTGCATTTTGAATAGTGGCTAAGCGATGAGCAATAATAATGGCAGTTCTGCCTTTCATCATTTTGCCAATGGCTTGTTGCACCAATTGCTCAGTTTCGCTGTCTACCGAAGAGGTTGCTTCATCCAGAATTACGATATCGGGGTTATAAACCATAGTCCGAACAAAAGAGATAAGTTGGCGCTGCCCAACGGAAAGTGTTGCGCCGCGTTCCATCACGTTGTAGTTGAACCCACCGGGCAATTGCTCGATAAATGGTAGTGCCCCTACTAAGGCTGCAGCATGGCGAACTTGTTCAAAACTAATTTGATGGTTGCCTAATGTAATGTTTTCTAATATACTGCCCGAAAATAAAAACACATCTTGTAACACAATTCCAATGCGGCTGCGGAGAAAGTGAAGGTCATATTCTCTGATGTCCACGCCATCGAGCAATATTCGTCCTTTGTTTACGTCGTAAAAGCGGCTAATCAGATTAATAGTAGAAGATTTGCCTGCACCAGTAGCACCTACCAATGCAACAGTTTGCCCTCGGTGTGCTTCAAAGCTAATATTTTTCAATACATACTCCTCGTCTTGGTAGGCAAACCATACGTTTTCAAATACTATGTCCCCTTTAATGGTCGAAGGTTGGTAGGTACCTGTATTGTTGATTTGCTCACGGCTGCTTAAAATCTTCAAGATGCGGTCACCGCTAACAATACCCATTTGCAGTGTGTTAAATCGGTCGGCAATCAGGCGAATAGGGCGGAAGAACATAGAAATGTACATAATAAAGGCTACTAAGGTGCCCAAAGTAAGATGCTCCTGTATAACCCCCTTAGC
Organism: Bernardetiaceae bacterium; assembly: GCA_025056255.1. Lineage (GTDB taxonomy): Bacteria > Bacteroidota > Bacteroidia > Cytophagales > Thermoflexibacteraceae > Rhodoflexus. The sequence continues at coordinate 15,499 of JANWVT010000018.1, forward strand.
ACCATACCACACCAACATACCCGTTGCAATAGCGCCAATTACTTCTGCCACGGGGAAGTAGATGGAGTAATATTTTACCGATTTGAGGTGTGCTCGGCGGTGTTCGCGGTTAATTTCTTTAAAGCGTTCAAACTCGCGTTGTTCGCTGCTGAAAATTTGTACAATACTCATCCCTGTAATGTGCTCTTGCACAAAGGAGTTGAGGTTGGCAACTGCTACGCGTACTGCATTAAATGCCTTTTTGATTTTTTCTTTAAAAATATAGGTTGCTAAGAAAAGTAGCGGAAACGTACTGAGACTCACTAAGGTAAGTCGCCAGTCGGTGTAGAGCATCAGCCCTAAGATAAACAACAGTTGTAGCAAGTCGCCTACAATGGCTGCCAGCCCCTCAGTAAAAACGCTGTTGAGGGTTTCTACATCGGAAATGTTGCGTGTAACCAACCTACCAATAGGGGTTCGGTCAAAGTATTGGGTTTTTAATGAAAGTAAATGCCGAAAAAGCGCCATGCGGATGTCGTGAATAATGTGCTGCCCTAACCAATCGGAAAGGTAAGAATTGCTAAACTGGACAGCAGCCTGTAGCAAAGCCAATCCTACCATCAGCCCTATCATCTGTATCAAGCCTGCTACATGCTTATAAGCAATGTAGTGGTCAATGGTGTATTGAATCAGGTAAGGACGCAGCGGGGCAAGTACTCCAAGTGACACCGTGAGCAGTATCAGCAAATAAAACCGCCCAATATAAGGTTTGACAAATTCAAAGATGCCTGCCAGCACTTTGCGGTCAAAAATCTGACCCGAGGTAGTTTCTTGTTGTGCCATACCATCACAAGCCGAAAAAACAAATGCAGATGTAGCGGGTTGACAGAGAACTCTTTGCAAAATTGCTCAAATTCGCTCAATAAACCCTGTTGTACTTTAACTTTGCAACAGATTTAACTGTTTTCATTCATGCAACAGATACAAATGATTTTATTACAGGGTTCAGCAGGCGCATCTTCCATTGCCAACCTCATTTTCATTGCAGGTATTATTCTGGTTTTCTATTTTTTCATGATTCGTCCGCAGCAAAAGCGTCAGCGAGAACAAAAGAAATTTATTGAATCGCTCTCTATTGGCGACCATGTAGTTACCATTGGTGGATTGCACGGTAAAATTGTAGGCATAGAAGGAAACACCGTGTTATTAGAAGCCGATAAAGGCGTTACCTTGAAGTTTGAGAAAAACGCTATTTCATTAGAACAAACCAAGGGGCAAGGTACCCCTTCTGTAGCAGCCCAGTAGCTTTGAAAGTCTCTGTTGCCATATGGCAAGCGCTTAGGCAAGAACTGAGCAATTTTGGACGATGGGACTGGAGCGCCATCACGCTCAGTTTCATCGTTGCAACGCTCATTTGGCTATTTAACGCTCTTAATAAAAATTATACTACTAAAATTAGCGTGCCCGTAAGTTTTAAGGTAACAGTTCCAAACGTAGTAGCGCTGCAGCCCTTGCCAGACAAATTAGAAGTTTATATCAGCGGGACAGGGTGGAGTTTGCTTAAAACTTTTTTTCGAGAAGAAACACCTCCCACCGTTTTTCAAATACAAGCCCCTTTACAAACTACTGCCATTGCTACGCGCCGCTTAATTCCACAAATGAGTGAAAGTTTGCCAGATGCTAAAATTGAGCGATGTGAACAAGATACCATCCGGTTTTATTTTGAGCCTTTACGTGAGTACGAGTTACATCTGCCACTGGGCTATGAACACGTGCCCATAGCCGAAGGACACCGGTTTTTATATCCCCCAAAAGTGAGCCCGCGCCGCATTAAAATTCAAGGACCGCCCAGTTATCTGAAAAAAGCAGCTCAATTGATAAGATATGAATTTCCACGAGGAAACATTAGTGGCGATTTCAGCGATGTAGTCCGAATCTCTTTTCCCCAATCAAGTTTTATTACAGCAGACCTAAACCAAGTACATATTAGCTTCCAAACAGCCTATTTCATTCGCAAAGAGCGGCAGGTAGTGGTTGAAAAGCGCAATTTCCCTACCGACAGTTCCTACACAGTGCAACCCAGTACGGCTAAAATTGTGTACTATACCTTGCCTGCCAATGAGACCAGCACCGATACTGCTGCAGTTCGGGTGTGGTTAGACTGGCGCAAAATACGCTGGAAAGATACTACCCTGCTGCCAGACCTGATTACTACCGAAGACTTTTTTGAACCGCAAGTAATACCATCCGTTTTTAAAATCAACTATGTTAAAAGTAGGGGTAACCGGAGGGATAGGTAGTGGCAAAAGTACAGTTTGCCGCATCTTTATGGTATTAGGCATACCTGTTTACGACGCCGATAGTCGCGCTAAATGGTTACAAACCCACGACCCACTGCTGAAAAGTCAAATCATACAACATTTTGGAGCTCACGCTTATTTGCCCGATGGCTCGCTGAACCGAACTTATCTGGCAGAACAAGTGTTCAGCCATGCCGAAAGGCTACAACTGCTCAACAGTTTGGTGCATCCGCGCGTAGCCGAAGATAGTGCGCAATGGCTTGCCCTCCAGCAGGCAGCAGGTAAACCCTATGCCATTAAAGAAGCTGCTTTAATGATTGAGTCGGGTAGCTATAAACAGTTAGACTTACTAATAGTGGTTACTGCTCCGGAAGAAGTACGCATACAGCGCATCCTGCAACGAGACCCTCAGCGCTCCCGCGAACAGATAACAGCCATTATCAGCAAGCAAATGCCCGAAAACGAGAAAATAAAATTTGCTGATTTCGTTATTTGCAACGATGGCAACCAGATGCTCATCCCACAAGTGATGAACGTGCACCAACAATTGATACATGCTACAAAACCGCTTCGATAATCCAGCTATTTACTAAGTCGGAAGGAGCTGGCGCAGAAGTGCGCCTTCGTTTGCATTTAGCCACATGGGTGTTAAATAGTAAGCACTATTGTACAACGCGAGTTGTAGCAATAAACCCAACAAGTTTTACCGCTTGTTGGGTTTATGCCGTAAAGCCAAACTAACTCTGACAATGGATATGGTTTACGCACAAGTGCTGCACTTACATAACAACAACATTTGTTTATGACAAGCTTGCAGCGTTTGAGTTAGTTTACGTTAATGTTTCAGAAGAAGCAAATTTGTCATGTTTGCCAATGATAGTAGCCATAGGCGGTGAAAGTAGTCTTAGTTTGCGTTTGGCTCCGGCAGTTAGGCGTTGCAAGTATTCTTTCAATTGCTGATTTGTAATCATTACTTTGCCTGTCCCTAAGTTAGAAACCATTCCTAATACTGCAATAGCTACGCCGTACATACTGCCGTTGAAGTAAGCATATAACAAGGTGGCAATCACTAAAATAGTAGGTATGTAGGCAATGATGTGGTGAATAACAATGTGTAAAAGCACGTTGTAAGCTACTTTTCGTGCAGGGTGATGTAGCAAGTAGTCCACATAGCGCTTAGCGGCAAGCTGATAGATTCTTTCCATACTACCTGTTGCGAATCCTGTTCCAATAGCTAACCACCAAATATAGACGAGCTGATTGGCAGTATATTCTTTTCCATTTTTCACCCAACTGAACGGGAAATAGCTCTGCACCAACCAACTTGCCATCCATGCCAACAATAAAGCAGCTGCTATGCTACCCATTATAGCAAGAAGAGCCTGCTTACTATTATCCGCTAAATAAGCAGGCAGCAATGCAATACAAATGCTTCCCATACCATACAATAACGGTATTAGTACAGAAGCGGGCAAATGAGGTAGTGGATAGGTAGTTGTTTTGTCAATCAACGTAATGCCCAAAAAAGCTGCTGCAATTACTGCAGCCAGAAAAATCTGTATGTATTCGTATTCAATCTTGAATGGTGGTGCATGCACAAGTTTTGGTGGTGTTATTAACAAGTCAGCTAATATCCAAGTGGTAGCAGTGCCGGCAGCAAAGCCAAGCAATGTGTGAGCAAAGGCTGCAAATATGGATAAATGGGCAGAAAGAGCAGATAGTTGCAATAAAAGAGCAATTAAAAATGCCAGTAGTGCTACAAAAAGTATTCCTAACGAAACGAAAGGACGTGGCGTGAAAAACAGCTGCCACCATTTTTGTTTTTTTATGGAAGTTGGCAATAAGTGTGTTAATACAACCGTAAATAGCGACTGAACCAGACCTGTTACTACTGCCCACTTAATAGTTGTGGGAGAAATATGGAAGTATAAGATGCAACCAACAGCAGTAGCCAAAACAAAGAGCGGAATAAAGTTGCGTTGAACAATAGATGGAAGACAACAATGGGGTAACATGCAAGTTTGATTTAGTACAACCATACAACGGCGTGCAGAATATTGCCTGCATCCGAAGGTTGAGGAGACTCCTCAACAATTTTAATAAGTTGTTTGTCAGTTAGTTAATACCTTTTTGGTGAACTGCATCCATCCTTAAGAGATGGATTTGCAGAAAACCATAACCACAAAGTTAATATTTTTTTGCTATTTTCAAATTGGCTACCAATGCCGGTAGTAGTTTGCCGTCATGTAGTCAATTGTATTGCTGCTAATGTTACTGTTTTGACCGGCCAGAGTTGTATTGTGCTGCTACTGGGCGTGCAAGTAAGCGCGAAATTAAGGACATGCTTAGGTTTTATAAGGGCAAACAGGGTGGCTAATAAACCATTACTTGGACAGGATGCTTCGTATTGTGTAGCTAAAAAACTTCTACACAGAGCGCTTGCCTTTACTTGCAACAAGATAGTTATTGACGGGCAAACAAAGGTGAATTTGCCTTCATGAATAGGCATTTGGCAGAAAGAACTGCCGTAAAAACCCGAAAGTTACTAATTTTCAGCAACATACACAGATAATGAACAGAAGAGGGGTTATTTGCGAAAGGCAATTTTCCAAACACCGCGTAAGTCGCCCTGTTTGTATCCTACGGCTAAATCATAAGGGTATTTGCTGCGAATAACTGCCAAAGTGGAGGCATCTATATCTGTTTGTGGATTGCCATGGCATTGTAGGCAGGTAGGCATTCCTAAAATAATTGGCTTGTAGTAAACAACTTGCTGGTCTTGTTCTATTAGGCGAGTTTCAAGAGGGGTTCCTGCGGCTTTTTGCGCCTGATATGCTGCAATAACAATGCTGTCTGTTGCTTGTGGTCTATCTGCCGGATTGCGGTAGCGGTCGGAGAGGCGTTGAATAGTACAGCCATAGTGGCGTGAGAGCGAATCGGCTATAGGTAGGGCGTGAGTATTGCAAAACGCCACCGCTCCCGAAGTACCCCGTTCCTGTATGGCTTTCATTAAGGCGCCTACAAAAGCCTTCTGTGCAGCATTAACGATGGAGTCGCCTGCTGCTTGAAAGTTGATTGCCGGCGAAGTATTGTTTTCGGCTTGATTGGGTGCTTGGTTGGTTTGCTGTGGATTTGAGCTGCAAGCCCAACACAACAACAGTCCAAGCATGTACAAATGGCGCATAGAGCAAATTTTTTGTTGACATGCGTAATTTAATGAAAATGGCATTCAATTATCGTAACGTGTACGAGCCAAAATGCTTCTTCCTAAGGTTACTTCATCGGTATATTCTAATTCACCGCCAACGGGCAATCCGCGTGCAAGCGTAGTGATTTTTAAATCATAGTTTTTGAGCCGTTTGGCTAAATAAAAAGCTGTTGTATCGCCCTCCATAGTAGCGCTAATAGCAAAAATAATTTCTTTGACTTCTCCTTGTGCCACCCGATTCATGAGCGATTCTATGTGCAAGTTGGCAGGTCCGATACCTTCAATAGGTGATATGAGTCCGCCTAAAACATGATACACACCTAAGTACTGCCCGGTATTTTCAATAGCAAGTACATCAGGCGGCTCTTCTACTACGCAAATAATACTTCTGTCGCGGCGTGTATCTGAGCAAATTCGGCAAAGTGTTGTTTCTGAGATATGGTGGCAGCTTTGGCAATAAGTTGTTTCAGTGCGCAATTTAACAATTGCTTGCGCCAGCTGCAGGCTGTACTGTTCTTCTTGCTTGAGTAAGTGAAGTGCTAACCGCAGTGCCGTCTTCTTGCCGATACCGGGCAGCTTAGCAATTTCTGTTACCGCCTCTTCGAGCAATTTAGAAGGGTAGTTCATACAATTGCAGCGCCTATTCCCCGTTCTGTAATAGCATCTCGCATAGGGCGTAACTGTTCAAAACTTCCTTTTTTCACGCTACATTTTCCCTTGTAATGAATAATCCATGTGCATTGCTCTGCCTGCTCAGGCGTATGATGACAAACTTCAATCAGTGTTTGGATAACAAAATCAAACGTATTGACATCGTCGTTGAACACTACCAAGTCATGAGTTTCTGTTAGCAACTCGTCCACTCCACTAATTTCAAGCGTTTCAATCAAATTTTCTTCCCAAGGTTGCATTGTCCAGTAAGTTTGATTTTTCCTTACAAAGATAAAAAAAACTCACCACTTGTTTGACATATTACTTTTCTGTTATATTTGCCATTGCCTTGTATTGTTAAACTAACAAGAAAATATGAAAATGAAGTTTGATTACTGTTACTGTTTTGCCCGCTATTTCAGTTGTGAAGTTGGTATACTGAAATTGTGCAATATTGGCGGCTAATCTCCCTATTTCCCATTCCACATATTGCATTTGTTAGGCAGAAGCGTTCTCTGCTTTGGTTGTATGCTTTGCAATTTCTACTCATCTAAATTATTTACTAAAAACAGCAATTCACATGAACATGAAAACAAACTCTCTACTGACAATGGCATTAGCTATGTTGCTAATGTTTTTTGCGGGTGCCTCGTATGCCCAGAACCGTACGGTCAAGGGTAAGGTTGTTTCTGATGAAGACGGAAGCCCCTTGCCCGGCGTAAACGTAACCTTAAAAGGAACCAATACAGGAACGATTACGGATGTAGAAGGCAATTTTAGCCTTACCGTGTCGGGCGACAATCCTGTATTGGTATTTTCTTACGTAGGTTTTCTTACCCAAGAAGTAAGTGCAGCTGGTAAGGATAACATCGATATCCGGCTGGTAGTAGACGTAAAAGCTCTGAGTGAGGTGGTGGTAGTAGGATATGGCGAGCAGAAAAAGCGCGACGTCACTGGCTCGATGACTTCTGTCAAAGCAAAAGACTTCAACCCCGGAGCCATTGTTTCTCCTGAGCAATTAATGCAAGGACGTGCACCGGGCGTTGTAATCACTTCCGCTAATGGCGACCCGGGTGCCAACCCAACCGTGCGGATTCGCGGAGGTACCTCTATTAATGCGAGTAACTTGCCGTTGTATGTGATAGATGGCGTTCCTATTGACAACGGTACAGTAACCCCAGGGGGAGCCAACCTTGGTGCAGCACCGCCACGCAACCCATTGAACTCGCTCAATCCTAACGACATTGAATCTATTGACATTTTGAAAGATGCCTCAGCAGCTGCTATTTATGGCTCTCGGGGTGCTAATGGTGTTATCATTATCACCACTAAAAAAGGCAAAGAAGGAAGAGGTACGCTGAATTACGATACTTATGTAGGTATCAACACCCCCTCTAAATATTTGCCTTTGCTTAATGCTGCTGAGTACCGTCAGTTTGTACAAGCCAACCGCCTCAACAACGACCTAGGTAATGCCAATACAGACTGGCAGCGCGAAGTATTGCGTACAGCAATAGTACATAGCCATGACCTTTCTTTTGGCGGCGGTACAGCTAAAACACAATATCGTGCATCTGTTAACTACTTTCACCAAGACGGCATGGTGATTAATTCAGGCATGACTCGTGTAGCTGGACGCATCAATGTCAATCACAAAGCTATTAACGACAAGCTGAGCCTCGAGTTACAACTGATGGGTTCGCAGGTGAATGACCAATTGGTGCCTTATTCTGCCACTGGTGGATTTGAAGGCGGTTTGTTTACCAACGTAATGAAAATGAACCCCACCTTCCCGGTACGTAAGCCAGACGGCTCTTTCTTTGAATATCCATCTCCGTCTATCCGCAACCCAGTGGCATTGGCTACTCAATTGAGCGACAACGTAGTAACCAATCGGATTTTTGCCAATTTGGGTGCTACCTATGAAATTGTTGAGGGCTTGAAAGCGCGTGTTGCTATTAGCACCGACCGCAACCTCTCTACACGTAAGGTGTATGTGCCCCGAGCTAACCCTGCTGGTTTGCCTTTCGGTGGCGAGGCAGCCATTCGCCAGAACGACTTTGGCTTTGAGCGCTTCGAAACTTATTTGAACTATCAGAAAAATCTGTTTGAAAATCACAACCTGAATCTGTTGGCTGGCTACGACTACCAAATCTTCACCCGTGAAGGTTTTGGTGCTGCCGGACGTGATTTTATCACCGATGCCTTCGGTCCGCATAATCTTGGCGCAGGCAACTCCAACGTGTTGGCTGGTATTCCACCCTTTTCATTTAAGGAAAACAATAAGCTAATTTCTTTCTATGCCCGTGCCAACTATGATATTGCAGGTAAATATTTGTTCACAGCTACCTTCCGCCGCGACGGTTCCTCTCGCTTTGGTGCGAACAATAAGTGGGGTAACTTCCCCTCTGCATCAGTAGCATGGCGCCTTGTAGAGGAAAACTTCATGAAAGGTATCGATGCAATTACCGACCTGAAACTACGCGTTAGTTATGGTATTACTGGTAGCCAAGAAATAGGTAATTATCGCTCGCTGACTATTTTTAACGCCGACCCCGGCTTGCGTGCTGTGATTGGAGGTATTCCACAAACCGGTGTTGCACTCACACAAAATCCCAACCCTAACTTGAAGTGGGAAGAAACTTCGCAGTTGAATGTTGGTGTAGATTACGGCTTTTTGAACAATCGCCTTACTGGTAGCATTGACTATTTCATTAAGCGTACCACCGACTTGCTGTTGGAGTTTGCTGTACCTCAGCCTGCCGTAGTACCTACCATTTTGGGCAATGCAGGTGAAGTACAAAATAAAGGTTTAGAGTTCTTAGCAAACTACACTGCTGTGGACAAAGGTGATTTCCGTTGGGATATATCTGCTAACTTTGCCTATATCGAAAACAAAGTGGTTAGCCTTGCTGGTAGTGCAGACTCTATCTTCCGCGCTCCCGCTTCCGGAGCAGGACAATCAGGAGTGAATACCCAAGTAATCGCGCCCGGACTGCCAGCTAACTCTTGGTACGGTCCGGTACTGCTTCGCATTGAAAACGGCGTACAAATCTTAGGTCCGCGTCAAGTGCTGGGTAACCCCAACCCGCGCTTCACTTACGGCATCAACAACAGCTTCCGCTACAAACGCTTCGACTTCAGCTTCTTCTTGCAAGGGGTACAAGGCATGGATGTATTCAACAACACAGCTTTGGAATATACCGTTAAAAACAATGTGTTTACTAACATCAACATGCTGCGGGAAGCCCTTACCGATGGTACAAACTTGCAGGAGACACCTAAATTCTCTAGTCGTTGGATTGAAGACGGCTCGTTCTTGCGCCTGCAAAATGCCTCTATTGCTTACAACTTCGACATTAGCAATATTAAGTGGCTGAGCAGCTTGCGCGTGTATGCTACTGGGCAAAACTTGTTCCTGATTACCAAGTATTCAGGTTTAGACCCAGAAGTTGCAGCCGCCTTCCCCGGCTATGACTACGCTAACTATCCGCGTGCACGTACCTTCATGTTGGGCTTAAACGTAGGTTTCTGATAATGAGCAATCTACTCCTTGTGCATGTAGCCTTAAAAATCTTCACACGTTCAAACAACATTTTTGAACAAAAAATTTTAATTTGAAATTAAACTCTGTTCTTATGATAATGAAAAGCAAAATAACCAAGTATTTCGTAGCCGGAGCAATGGCATGCTCTACGCTGGTTTACTCCGGTTGTACGAATCTGGAAGAAGATGTGTTTAGCCAAATTGTGCCAGAGACTTTCTTCCAAAATGATGCCCAAGCTTTGTCCACTTTGATTCCGATTTATGCGCAATTGCGTTCTTATCTGTGGAACTATTACAACATCTCACAGCATACCTCAGATGAAACCATGGTTCCGCAGCGAGGAGGCGACTGGGGTGACGGCGGCGTATGGGCACAACTGCACACACATACATGGGATAAAACTCACCCCATGATTAACGGTGCTTGGATTGATGCCTACACAGGTGTTGCTCGTGCAAACGTGTTTATAGATAACCTGAGCCGCTCTTCTGTAAATGAGAACTTGAAAAAAGCTTTCAATGCAGAAGCGCGCTTCTTGCGTGCTTATTTCTATTATCAATTGATGGACTTCTTCGGTGGCGTTCCTATTGTAACTACGCCAACGGTAGATGCAGCTAACCCACCGGCTCGTAATACGCGCCAAGAAGTGTTCAATTTCATAGAAAAAGAGCTGCGTGAAGCTATTCCCGACTTGCCTCTTACAGCTACCGGTCCTAACTTAGGACGTGCTACTAAGGGGGCGGCTCACACGCTTCTGGCAAGAATGTATTTGAACGCCCAAGTATATACAGGTACGCCTCGTTGGCAAGATTGTGTAGCTGCTTGCGATGCAGTTATCAACAGCAATGTATATCGTCTAGCCAATAACTACTTCGACAACTTTGCTGTTAATAATGAAAACTCACCTGAGGCAATCTTTTTGATTGGCAACGTCAACCAAGGAGGTCTGGGGCTCACCTTTACTATGCGCAACTTCCACTATAATCAATTGCCTCAGTCACCATGGAATGGATTCTGTACCATTGCTGAGTTTATTGACCAGTTTAACGAGCCGGGAGACGTACGCCGCAACATTTTGCAGGAAGGTCGGGCTATTAATTTCGTAACAGGTCAGCCTGCTTTTGACCGTAGCGGTAACCCATTGATTTTCACACGTGACGTACCACTGGTAAATGCTTCTGAGGGAGCAGGCGTGCGTGTGTTGAAGTGGGCGATAGACCTGAATCAGAATGGTGGAGATGCTGGTAACGATTACTTCATTTTCCGCTATGCTGATGTGCTGCTAATGAAAGCCGAAGCCCTAAACGAGTTGAACGGACCTACTGCTGAGGCAGTGAATTTGGTAAATCAAGTGCGTGCACGCTCTATCAATCCTCCGCGCCCTCTCTCGCCTGCAAATTTCAACCGCGATACCTTCCGCGCACAAATTTTGCGTGAGCGTTCTACTGAGTTGGGTTGGGAGGGCACTCGTCGTACTGATTTGATTCGCCACAATCGATTTACCAATGCGTGGACTAATAAGCCCGCCAGTCAGCCATTCCGCAACTTGTTCCCTATTCCACAAGCACAAATTGATGCCAACCCCAGACTGACACAAAATCCGGGTTATTAGCAGCGTAATATTTTGCCACTACTTTGCCTGTCAGACACTTCTCTGACAGGCATTTTATTTACCTGCCAGTTTGGCTACTCTTGCAAAAGCCAGTAAAGAAACTGTTAGAGCAACAACACTTGTTAAACTAAGCGACTTTGCTACGGCTTGTGGCTGTTGAAAGTAATAGTCGGTTAGCAAAGCAACTAACGTAGGACCCAAACCCAGCCCCAATAGGTTTTGAAAAAGCAAAAGCGAGGCAGAAGCCAAGCCGCGTGCATGAGGGGAAATAATGCGTTGTAGAAAAGCCGCTGTAACTCCTACAGGAGCGCTTAAGAGCAAAGTAGCTACTGTAAAGCAAAGCATGGCACTCCATGCAGCGGACATGAGTGGTAGGCAACTCATCACGGGAATTAAGCCTGCGGCAGTAAATGTAAAAATGGCTGTTTGGCTGCTGATTTGTTTTACATTTTTACGCGTATCAGCCCAAATGCCCCCCATGATTACTCCGGCAGGCGCGCCCAGCATCATAAGCAATCCCATAAAGATGCTGGTAGTTTTCAGGTCGGTATGCCACACGCGCATCAGAGCGGTTGGTGCCCATGCAGAGAATGCATAGCTCACTACCGTAAAAAAAGCGGAGGCTATACAAAGCCAGCGAAAGATAGGTTGAGATTGCAAGAGTTGCCAAATGGCAATAGGTAATTTTAGTAGTACAACTTGCCGATGGTGTGTATCTACCTCTTTTCGCACAGGCTCATGTAGCCCCCAAACTCCGCCAGCTACCAGTAATCCGGGCAAACCAGCAGCTATCAGTACCCATTGCCAGTTGAAAATGTGTACTTGGTTAAACAGTTCTATGGGGGGGAGGTCTTGCACCCAGTCTAAAATTTTTCCGCCTGCCAAATATGCCATTCCCGAGCCTAAGTAAATTCCCATGGAATAAAAACTGAGCGCTGAGGCAAGTTTTTCTCTGGGAAATAAATCAGCGATAAACGAGTAAGCAGCAGGCGAGAGGGTGGCTTCGCCAATACCTACTCCCATACGGGTAAGAAAAAGCTGCCAATAGTTTTGTGCTACGCCGCCCAAGGCAGTCATTAAACTCCAAAGAGCGATGCCCGCAGCTATCAGATTTTTGCGACTGACGCGGTCTGCTAAAAAGCCTGCGGGCACCCCTAAGGTAGCATAAAATAATGCAAAACTAGCACCCAACAGCAATCCGACAGCTGTATCGCTCAGTTGCATGTCTCTTTTAAGCGGCTCTACTAACAGGTTCAATATGTATCTGTCCATAAAAGAGCAGATGTATGCCACCATCAACAAGCTAACAGCAACCCAAGGGTGTTTAAAAATAGTTTTCACTTTAACAGCTGCTGAATAGTGTGAGGCTACTCTTTCTTATCTTTCCCGCTACTATTCTTTTTGGGGGGGCGGCGCCTGCGTTGCGATTTGTTGCCTGCTGCACGTTGCTTTTTGGGAGGAGTTTCCTTGTCTATTGGCTTGCCTACACTTTCACCAGAGGAAGGCTCTGATGAAGCTTGCTGCTGAGTAAGCAGCGGTTTTATTTCTGCTGAGGATGAGGTTTGTTTGGTTATATGGGCAGAGGCTTCATTATTTTTTTCAGCAGCAGAGCGCGCCGACTTGCGTTTTTTGCGCTTTTTCTTACTATTTGTTTTGGTAGAGAAGGCATCTTCATCTACGCTATCTACCACCCATTGCTCAGTTACTACTGGGTCGGCAACGGATTCTTCTGTTGGAAGGATTGTTTTTTCTTCTATAAGCGACTCTACGGCTATGCCTTGCTTATTCAGCTCAATAATTTGCTTAACACGCTCAGCAGACAGTGGATACCAAGTACTTTCGGTATCGTAGCTAAACCACATAATTTTTTTAAAGATGTCTGTTTTTTGCAGATGTGCTTCCCCGCGCACCGTTTGCAAGGGCTTTTCTACCTTGGGAATATCTACTAAGGCATCTAAATAGGTTTCCAGTTCGTAGTTGAGGCAACACTTTAACCTGCCACATTGCCCAGAGAGCTTACTGGGGTTCAGTGACAAATTTTGATAACGCGCTGCTGTGGTAGAAACACTCTTAAATTCAGTAAGCCAAGTAGAACAGCACAGTTCGCGTCCACAAACGCCAATACCACCCAGCCGGCTTGCTTCGTGGCGCAAGCTGATTTGGCGCATCTCTACCCGAATGCGAAATTCACTTGCTAAAATTTTAATTAGTTCGCGGAAATCTACCCGGTCGTCGGCAGAGTAGTAAAAAGTTGCCTTGGTATTATCTGCTTGAAACTCCACATCGGAGAGTTTCATTTCTAACTGCAAGTCGCGTATGATTTCGCGTGTGCGATACAAAGTAGGCATTTCCCGATTTTGTGCTTCGGCAAACTTATGCAAATCTTTGGCTGTGGCTATTCGCAAAATAGGTCTGATTTCGGCAGTATCTTTCACTTTTTTTTTCATCATTTGCAAGCGTACTAATTCGCCTTGCAAGCTGACATAGCCGATGTGGTATCCGCCACCTGGCATTTCTACTACTACGGCGTCTCCGGTAGTGAGGTCTAACTGGTGTTGGTTGCGAAAAAAATCTTTTTTGCTGCCTTTAAAACGCACCTCTACAATATCGAACCGTTGAAAGGCAGGTAATTCCATATTGCTCAGCCAATCGAATACATTGAGCTTGTTACATCCGGAGGTACCACAGGTGCCATTGTTACGGCAGCCTGCTACGGCTGTTCCCTCTGCTTTTTTAGCGTGAGCACCACAACCTCCACTTCCACAATTACTGCAACCCATATATCATTTCTGATTACAAAATTTCCGTATCTTTTTTTGCAGGTTTAAAAGTACGAGAATTGTACGTTTGTTGCCAATGTTACAAGCGATTTTCTATTCCTTTCCTGTACAGTTGTTGCTTTTTCAGCTGAGGCGCAACTTATTATTGCTTTCGCCTTGGGTATTGTTACTTGGCATTACCATTGGGCGATGGGGAGAGGCTTTGGGAATTCCTTTTCTGTTCCTATCTCCCGAATACATGGGCGAGGTTGGGGCAATTGCTATGTTTATCACTGGCTTGGCTGCAGGCACTTTCATTATGTCGTTCCACATTACTGCCTACATTTTTGCTGCCAGCAAATTCGATTTTTTAAACTTTTTGCCCCGCTCGATGGCGCTGTTTTGTATTAACAATGGCATTTTGCCGCTGTTGTTCAACGTGTTGTTCATTGTAGCCTTTTTTTACTACCAGCTGACTGATGAATTAGTAGCATACTCACAAGCCGCTTGGTATGCAATTAGTTTCTTACTGGGGCAACTGGTAGTAGTAGTTCTTTACTTTGCCTATTTCCATATTACTGGGCAGCACATTTGGGGTAGTGTGAGCCAAAAAGTGGATAGGCAGTTGCGCAAGGCGAGGTTTATGCGATATCTGACCTTGCAACGCCTGCGTACTATACGCTCGCGCAATTTGCAGCACAACGTGCATTTTTACATCGACTTTCCTTTCAAAATCACTGAATTACACGAGCTACCGGCTGTTGCAGTGCCTGAGTCGGTGCGGCTTTTAGACCACAATCAGCTCAATGCCCTCATGATAGAGTTATTTTTATTTACCTTGTTTTTGCTATTAGGGCTTTTTCGCAACAATCCTATCTTTCAAATTCCGGCAGCAGCCAGTGGCTTGCTATTACTGGCAATGCTAACTATGATAGCTGGCGCACTTACCTATTGGCTGCAAAAGTGGGCTTGGGGTGCAACCGTACTGGGCATCTTGTTGTTCAGCGCTTTGGCAAAAGACAGTGGGCGCAATCCTTACTACCGAGCAAGCGGACTGAACTATGATACCATTAGAGCCGAATATAGTATTAAGCGTTTGCAGCAGCTCAATAATGATGCTTATTATGCCAAAGATGTTGCCCATACGCTACAAATTCTTGCCAATTGGCGGGCAAGGTTCCCCGCAACGCCACAACCCAAAATGATTTTTATTTGTACAAGCGGGGGCGGACAGCGTGCCGCAGCATGGACGCTGCGCTGCTTGCAAGCCTTAGACAGTATTTTTGACGGACGCATCATGCAGCAAACCATGCTCATAACAGGTGCTTCTGGGGGCATGATGGGTGCTGCCTACTACCGCGAAATTTATTGGCGCGTAACCGAAGGGCAAATACCTCATACAAGAGGCATACAATATGTGGAAAAAATAGCCAAAGATAGGTTGAACCCTCTGGTTTTGTCGTGGATTGTTAATGACTTGTTGTTACCTGTGCAGCAAGCCAGTCGCGACTCGATTTACTACTTTACAGACCGAGGGCATGCTTTTGAACAAAAACTCAATGCCGACTTAGACAACTGGCTGAACAAGCCGCTAATAGCATATCGAGCTGCCGAACAGCGCGCGCAAATTCCCATGATGATTATCGCCGCTTCGGTAGTTAACGACGGACGTCGTTTGTATTTTTCTCCACAACCTATATCTTATATGAATAATGCAGCGCCCTTAGCAAGGCGCGCCATTCAGTCGCGTATCAGAGGAATAGAGTTCGCGCGATTTTTCCGCCATCATCGGGCAGACAGCCTCCGCATCACTACTGCACTGCGCATGAATGCTACCTTCCCCTACATTATGCCCAACGTACTATTGCCCTCAGAACCGGCTATGGAAATTATGGATGCTGGACTTTCTGATAATTTTGGGGTTAACGATGCTGTACAGTTTTTATACGTTTTCCGCGAATGGATTGCCCGACATACCTCTGGAGTAATTATTATCCGCATTCGTGACTCTCCCAAAGAACAGGATATCAAGCCTTTCCAAGGTCGTTCACTTTTGTTTAAGCTGTTCTCGCCCATAGAACATTTCCTAAGCAATCTGTACTTTTTGCAAGATGGACGGAACGATTTTGCCATAGAATTAGCTGCCAAATGGTTCGAAAACGACCTCAGAACCATTGATTTGGAATATAATCCGGCGTATCTGGGCAAAAACCTGCTCGAGGTGCACACTCATGTTCGCAAAGCGCCGCTTAGTTGGCGACTCACTGCCCGCGAGTTAGAAGGTATTCGCATCATGATTCAGTCGCCAGAAAATCAGAGTGCTATCAAAAAGCTGAGAGCTTATTTGAAATAATTAAAGGTAGGTGGTGCTGTTGCACGCTGCGGTTCTCATCCTTATAGCGTGTGGTGCCAACTCTGGGCGCTGCTGTTTACAACTCTATCCGATTCAATGTGCACAAGCATTTATCGGAATAGCTGCTTCAAACTGACTTTTAATACTTCACCCATAGTTTTGCATTTGAGAAACTCGTCGCGTTTATAATGGCGGGCGAGTTCTTCTTTCAGTTGGTCGGTGTTTTCTTGGGGGGCAATGGTATCTTGTATCATCACCTCCATGAGGTCTTTGAGCACGTAGCGCGAGGTGCGTAGCCGATTTGCCATCAGCGAACGTTCCTCTAACTGGTATTGTCTTACGCTTTCTGGCGTTAGCACCTCATAGCCTATTTCAATAATTGGGTTGTTCTGTTTGAAGTATTGTGGCAGGTAGATAGACTTGCGTCCTTCGTAGCTTTGTTGGTCAAAATCTATGGCACGCAGCCGGTAGTGCATTTCTTCAAAGTCGGGGGTGGTGTCTATCACAAAATTGCTTGAGTGCATATCGCCTAACAGGCGAACAAAACAGCGTTCGTTAAATTTGACAAATTCTTTGGCTAAGCGAATTTTATTGACATCTGCCAAATGTGAACGGATAAATTGGTCGGCAGGAATGCCCAAAATATGCTCTTCTATGAGTGTGTCTTTGTAGAGCAGGTAGCGCACGCGGTTAGGAGAAAGAATATCTTCCAGTTCTAAGCCATAGATGCGCGAGGCATCAGCCATTTTTACATAAAAATAGTCAAAGTTATCATTCACTTTGTTAACAATCCGTATGCGAAAAGGCTTGGTGTTGCCATAGGTGCAAAGGTCTATGCGGTCTATGTAAAGGTGGTTGATGACGGAGAGGTTGCCTGCAATTTTCAGATGTGCATAAATTTGGCGCAAGCTGCTGTAAATATATTCTTGGTCGCTTTCGGAATAATACACGCTTACCCAGAGCGTATCGCGTCCTTGGCGGTCGTAGAGAGTGGTTGCCCCAACAAACCGGCACAAGTCCTGATACTGCAGCGGGATGGCAATCTCTTTGCCGTACTTGTGGAGAAAGCGATGCAATTTGTCGCTTACTTTGTAAGGGATTTTCTTTTTGCTGATAATTGCCATTGCCAACCGAGCAAATAGTCAGTCCTACGGTACACTGTGTACATGGCAAGTATTGTTCCCAACTGATGCAGTAAGTACAACGGCTGGCGTATTAGTTGTTTTTCCAGCTGTCAATAACACGACAGATGTTAGCAAAAATTTCATCAATTTCTCCAATCCCGTTGATGGCTGTAAACTTTCCTTGTGCAGCGTAAAAATCGGCAACAGGTCGGGTTTTGGTATTGTATTCCTGCACGCGTTTTTGTACCAGTTCTTCATTTTGGTCATCGGGTCTTCCGGAGGTTTGCCCGCGCAGCAATAGGCGTTTTACCAGTTCAGCTTCACTCACTTCCAAAGCAATCATACCTGAAATGGTCAACCCATTTTCTGCCAGCATTTTGTCGAGCGCTTCGGCTTGGGCTACGGTGCGTGGGAACCCGTCGAAAATGAAGCCGTTGGCATGGCGATTTTCTTGGATTTTATTGCGAATCATGCCAATTACTACCTCATCGGGCACAAGAATACCTTTATCCATCAATTGTTTGGCAGAAAGTCCCAGTTCGGTCTGTGCGGCAATTTCAGCGCGTAATAAATCGCCAGTAGAAAGATGGATGAGGTTGTACTTAGCAATTAGTTTTTGGCTTTGCGTGCCTTTTCCGGCGCCCGGAGGACCGAACAATACCAGATTAATCATGCGACGTGTGTTGTATAATTTGCAAAGGTTGATTTACAATTTATTCATATGTGCAAAAGAAACGCGCAATTGCTAAAAAATCAAAAATCTGATTGGAGATATTCGTAGTCGTCTAATGCTTTTGCCAGCTTGTAATAGCGTTGTGCCACTGGCAGGTTTTGCTGTCGCTTGTAGTGGCGATGTAAGCCGGCAAAAGTGTAGAGTTTATACGGATTAGCGTAGTTGATTTGCTCTGCCAATAGTAAGTTCTCGGCGGCTTGGTACATTTTAACAGCAGTAGCGAGGTCTTTCTTATGAAATTCTGCAAGCATGGCGCCAAAAGCAAGCGAGGCTGCTTTAAATAGTGGGCGTTCAGATTTTTGCAGTAGTGGCAGCATTTGCGCAGCTTCTTCGTAGCGTTTTGTGAGCAAGGCGGTTTCTATAAAGGCAGCTACATAGTGCATGTTGTTAGGAAAGCGCTGTGCTAACTGGCGGCTATGCCTTAGTGCTTGTTCATGGTTGTTCTCGTATCGCAAGTAGATATGCGTGAGGTAGCCTGCTGCTTCGTTAGCTGTAAAAATGGCTTTTTGAACGCAGGTTTCTAAGTTTTCTAATCCTTCTTTTTTGCTGCCTGGACGAAAAAAAACCACGAAGGGGCGATAGATGGGGTATCGTTCTGGGAAGTACTCGCGGTAATAATTGTACAGCCCAGTCATAAAGTTTAGTTCGATGTTGTGGTTGCGCAGGTCGAAGGCGTGTTTAATGAGCCCGTAGAGTTTTCTGGCTTCGCCTACTGCTTGCATGGCTTCGCCGCGTTCGTTGTAGTGCTGCATAAGTAGCCCACGTGCAGTGAGCATGAAGAATACGCCTTCTACATCGCTATTGTCGCGTTTTAACATTTCTTGGGAAGCCGAAATAGTTTTTTCTAAGAAATACACGTGTTGTTTAAAGCCCTTGCTTTCAAAGTCGTCGAAGGGCATATATTGCCAGAACAGTAATAAGGCGTTGAGCAGCGGCGTAACCGGATGGTTGGGGTGGCGTGCTTGTACTTGGGAAAAATAGGAACGTGCTTTGGCAAACTCGCAGTTATACATAAGCGGCAAGCCTTTTTCCAACAGTGCCAATGCGGTTTTGTCAGCAAGCAGAGGCGGAATGGCAACTTTTTGCTGAGCGATGGCTGCAACTGTGTGCACAAGTAAACCAGCAATTAATCTAATCCGCAATTTTGACCACATTACCATTTAGGAGAGCAAAGCATCAATGTCGCGCGCTGTGAGTTGCTTAATAAAGGTTTCATCTGTAAATATCAATCCTTCTGCTATTCGGCGCTTCTTTTGTTGCAAGAGCAAGATTTTTTCTTCTACCGAATTTTGTGTGATAAACTTATAGACCATCACCTTGTTTTCTTGCCCGATGCGATGGGCGCGGTCTATGGCTTGTGCCTCTACGGCAGGATTCCACCATGGGTCTAACAGGAAAACATAATCAGCTGCTGTAAGGTTCAGCCCAGTGCCGCCCGCTTTAATAGAAAGCAGAAAAACAGCTACATCGGGCTTATTCATAAACTTGTCGACTTGTTCTTGTCGGTCGCGAGTGCTGCCGTCTAAATAAGCATACGAGTACCCTTTTTGCTCCAATCGGGTGCGCAACAGGGCTAAGTGTTTTACAAACTGGCTGAATATCAATATTTTGTGTCCTTCTGCTACAATATTTTCCAAGTAGTGCATCACATCGCGCATTTTGCCAGAGTCGCCAGTGTAATCGTTTTGCACCATTTGGGGATGACAGGCTAACTGTCGTAATTGCGTCAGCCCTTGTAAAATCAATATTTGCGATTTGGCTAAGCCATTTTTTTCAATGTGCGACAGAATTTCGTTGCGATACTTAGACTTTACTTTTTCATAATGCTCTTTTTGTTCTTCGGTCATGGTGCTGTAGTGGATTTGCTCCATTTTTTCGGGGAGGTCTTGCGCTACCTGGCTTTTATGTCGCCGTAGAATAAAAGGCTTCACTAAGGCTTGCAGTTTTTGTAGCCTTGCCTCGTCGTTTTTCTTTTCTATGGGGGCTACGAACTCGCGCTGAAAATAGCTTTGTGAGCCGAGCAGTCCGGGGTTGGCAAAAGCCATTTGCGACCACAGGTCGAGCGCGCTGTTTTCCACAGGGGTTCCCGTTAAAGTAAGCCGGCGTTTGCCATGAAGCCTGCGCACGGCTTTGGCTATAGCTGAATCGGGGTTTTTGATGGCTTGCGCCTCATCTAAAATGATGTAGTTGAAATAGTACTTTTCCAGTAGCTCATCAATATCTTGCCGTACGATGCCGTAGGAAGTGATAACCAAATCGTACTTGTTAAAGATAGCTGTGTTTTTGTAGCGAAAAACGCCCGTATATTTTAAGATGCGCAGCTTGGGAGTGAATTTCCGTGCTTCCATTTCCCAGTTGTAAATGAGCGAGGTAGGTAGTACGAGCAGAGAGGCATGTGGAGGGGTGCCTTCTGTTGCCATTCTTTCTTTTTCTGCTTGCAACAGGGCAAGTGTTTGAACGGTTTTGCCTAAGCCCATGTCGTCGGCAAGGCAGCCGCCAAAATTGTACTCTCGCAGGAAGTGCAGCCAATTGTAGCCAGCTTTTTGGTATGGGCGCAGTTGTCCTCTAAATTGCACGGGTAAGGGGTAGTCTTCGGGTTGTTCAAAGTGGCGCAGTTGTGCTAAGCGGTGGCTAATGTTGAGTGTGGCAACTTCTTGCCGTTCTAATTCATGTAGGAGTGCTACGTGGTGCTTTTGCAGCACAATTTGCTCCGACTTTTCTTGAGTAAAATGCAGCAAATCAGTAAAACGCGTAAACCACGCCTCAGGTATTATAGCCATTTCGCCATTGGGTAGTTTAAACTCGCGTGTGCCGGAGAGAATGTACTTGCGGATTTGCAAGAATGGAATTTCATATGCTCCAAAGCGGATTTTGGCGCGAATGTCGAACCAATCGTTGGATTCATGGGCTTGTAGCTCGAAGCAGGTCTCGCCAATAAAATACTTTTTTTGATTGTCCTGATGAGTTTGCTGTATTTGGATACCTTGTGCAACTGCTTCATTTTGGTAGGTTTGTAGCCATTGTAGTGCATCTCTGCCCGGCATGTTCACTTTGCCCATGCCAATTTCTAGCCCGTGCTGTATAAGCCATTGTAGTTGTGCGCGCTCTTTTTCTGGCGAGCGAATAATTTTATGGAAGACATAGTTACCTGCTTTTCCCTCTACTATTGCTGTACAAGGTTGTTCGTTTCCGGGGCGAAACTTGAACTCGCCGTAGCAAAAGTGCAGGTCGAACTGTATTTTGAACTCAGTAGCTTCTGTTTCTGCATTGGCAAATTGAAACAGGCCAGCTTGTACAGGAACGGGCATCTCCGCAAAACTGAGCACTGCTATTGGCTTGTGCCTATGCACGCGAATGTCTAAACCTTCGGCTGTAACCTCAAAATGACTTAAAAAATGAGGCAAAATATTTTTAAAGTACTGTTCCTCTGCCTGTGGTGGGATTTTTAATTCTTCTTTTTTCAAGAAGGGATACAATTTTTTGCCATCTAAGGCAGCAGGCAAGTGATAGAGGTTTTGTCCGATGAGTAGCCATGCTGGTTGGGTGCAAATAACAATGCCGCTTTTTTCGGGCGTCATAGTCAGGCGGGTGCCACCATGAAACAGTTGTAGGAAAAATCGGGTGCCATCGGCTTGGCGGCAATAGTGTGCTTTTACTTCTACGGGTTCTTCCAATAGGTGAATTTGTCGATAAGTAGGATTGCCGTCGCTTGCCATAATGAAAAAGCGCTTGTTTACTAAGCGAGCTAGGTATTCTGCCCGTCGTTTTTCCATTATTTCAAAAATAGCCTCTTGCACCTGCCGGTTGCCTTTTTCTTTGTCGTAGGTTTTCAGAAAAAAATCCGACGAGCTCATTTTTTTGTTTGAAAATCGCTTGGCTACTGCATCGGGATGCATCTCTTCCGACCATCGGATAAGCAAGTAATCTGTTTGGTCTAGTTGTGCAGCAAACTCGGCTGCATTCATAGAAGAAAGTTTTTGGTAGCAAAGAGAGAACCGACCGTCAGCATCTAATTGTACTGCAAAGGGGTCAATTAAGTAGCCCAAATATTCATGCTTGAATAGGGCGTATACAATACAAAACGGTTGTGTAGTATCAATTTTCATAGCTCTTCTTGCAAAAAGGCAAGCAGCGCTTGGGTCAGCGCAGCAGGTTGTTCAGCATGTACCCAGTGCCCGGCGTTTTGAATAGTGACCAACTGGCTATTAGGAAAAAGCGTAGCTATCTGCTCGATATCTTGGTTGGTAATGTAAGGCGACCGACTGCCTCTGATAAACAATGTTGGTGTTGTAATAGGCTGTTTGCTTGTCAACCCTTGTCCTACCTGTATGATTTGTTGGGTGATAACAGGCAAGTTAAACCGCCATGCAAAGCGATTGTTTTCCGTTCTGTAAAGGCTTTTTAGTAAAAACTGCCTTGTGCTAAGGTCTATTCCATGATTGGTTAAAATTGTCTCTGCCTCTTGGCGGCTTTGCAGCGTGTCGAGAGGGATGGCATTAAGTGCTGCTATCACGTGCTGGTGATGAGGCGGATAAGCACGGGGAGCAATATCTATCACCACCAACCCTTGCGGTACGTCGAAAAAATTTGCAGCAAGTTGCATAGCAGCTTTGCCTCCCATAGAGTGCCCAATCACAACGGTTCGGAGGGGCTGCAAATGCTCAATGAGATGCCTCATATCGCTTGCCATGTCCGCATAGCTCATGCTGTTGGCATGAAAACTACGCCCATGATTGCGCATATCTGCCAATACTACGTGAAAATGCTCTGCTAAAGTTTTGGCAATGGTTTGCCAGTTATCGGATGAGCCAAACAAGCCATGAAAAATAAACAGGCTGCCATTACTACGCTGATGTTGTCCTAATTCTCGAAAATGTAAAATAGGTGCTGTCAAAACAAGTAAGGTTTAGTTTGCCAAATGTTTGTAAAAATCCAACCTGAAAGGTAACACTTTTTTCAAAAAGTGCGCATGGTCTTTTATAAAAACTACCGATTTGCTATATTTGCCCTTCTTTTGAGAGGTGTAAACACATTTCAACAATATAACGGTATGATTATCATCAATGTTAAAGAGAACGAATCGATAGACAAAGCACTTAAACGCTTCAAAAAAAAGTTTGAGAAAACCGGCATCATGAAAGAATTGCGTGCGCGTACATTCTTCGAAAAGCCTTCTGTTCGCAAACGCAATATTCGCTTGCGTGCTGCCTATCGCCAAGCTATGCTTGCAGAGAGCAACAAGTCATAGCAAAAGGCTTCACCCGTTTATTTGCAAGGTTTCCTGTGTGCCTCCTAAGCTGTTCGGGAGGCTTTTTGTTTCTCTGTTGTTTGTAAACAGGTTGATGGAATGGTTTTTAGAAACCTTTAAATGGTTTACCGACCCGGTACATATTATTTTGTATGGCGGATTGTTGGTTATTGCTGCTATTGTGTTTGCTGAAAATGGTGTTTTCTTTGCACTGTTACTGCCGGGAGAATCGCTTGTTTTTCTGACAGGCGTATTTTGCCAGATGGGTTTGCTTGCTCATAGCCTTTCTGTTGTAATGTTGGTAGTGCTGCTTGCAGCCTTCAGCGGACATCAGTTTGGGTATTATTTTGGCAAGCGCAGTGGCAGGTGGCTACTGCGCTATCAAGGTGGGTATTTAATTAAGCGCAAACACATAGTGCTTGCACGTGCTTATTATCGCAAATACGGTATTTGGACAATTCTTATTGGGCGTTACATTCCAATTGTGCGAACCCTTGCACCCATTGTAGCTGGCAGCTTCGGTATGAAGCATTCTTTGTTTAGTTTCTGTAACTTCCTTAGCACC
Source organism: Bernardetiaceae bacterium (assembly GCA_025056255.1). GTDB lineage: Bacteria > Bacteroidota > Bacteroidia > Cytophagales > Thermoflexibacteraceae > Rhodoflexus. Next base: position 39,578 of record JANWVT010000018.1, read on the forward strand.
TTATTTTGGGTAATCCCTTTTCTGTTACTGGGTTACTTTACAGGAGCCCTTGTCCCTAATGCGCAGCAATACTTGCCATTGGTTTTTGTTGGTTTAGTATTAGCAGTACTGATGCCGTTTATTCAGCCTTTGTGGCAGGGGCGGATAAATTGTCTTCAACTGAAAACACGCCATAGCAACAAGCAAAATTGCCGATAACCATGTTGAATAAAAAAGAAAATGTAGTCATTTTAGGAGGGGGGTTGGTAGGTTCTTTAATGGCTGTGTTATTGGCAAAACGCGGCTACCCAGTAACAGTGTACGAAGGTCGCCCCGACCCACGTGAGAAAGGATATGAACGTGGCAGGTCTATCAATCTTGCACTAAGCCACCGAGGTTGGAAAGCGTTGGAAAGTGCTGGCATAGCCGATGTGGTAAAAGGCATTGCCATTCCTATGTACGGACGTATGATGCATAGCCCTACTGGCGAACTCACCTATCAGCCTTACGACAGCACCGGCAAAGCCATTTATTCGGTTACACGAGGCTTGCTGAATTTAGCAATTTGCAACGAGGCTATCCGGCATGGCGCCACCTTTCACTTTGGCTACCGTAGCGTAGAGGTCAATCTGAAAAACAATCAGCTTACCTTGCGCCACATACATGGCAATGAGTTACTGACGGTTCAGCCTGATATCTTAATAGGAGCAGACGGGGCTTTTTCGGCTGTGCGGCAAGCCATGCAACGCACCGACCGATTCAACTATTCGCAATCTTACATTGAATATGGCTACAAAGAGCTGAGCATTCCCCCTACTCCCGAAGGTGGGTTTTATCTGGAAAAAAATGCGCTGCACATTTGGCCAAGAGGCAACTTCATGCTTATTGCACTACCTAATAATGACGGCAGTTTTACTTGTACGTTGTTTTTCCCCTTCGAAGGAGCAGTTTCTTTCGAGCAACTCACCTCAGATGATAAAATTTACACATTTTTTAAGCAACACTTTCCCGATGCAGTATCGCTAATGCCCGATTTGTTGCAGGAGTTTGCAGAAAATCCTACTTCTTCACTTATTACCATTCGTTGTAACCCTTGGACTTACCAAGGTAGAGTGGGGCTGATAGGGGATGCTGCTCATGCCATTGTTCCCTTCTATGGGCAAGGCATGAACGCCGGTTTTGAAGATTGCCGCATCCTTGCCGAACTGCTAGACCTTCACCAAGGCAACTGGGCAATGGCTTTCAAGGCATACGAAAAGCTGCGCATCGTCAATGCCAATGCCATTGCCGACTTGGCGTTGATGAATTTTGTAGAAATGCGCGATTTTGTGGCTAATCCTAAATTTTTACTGCGCAAAAAAATTGAAGCACACCTGCATCAGCTTTTTCCCAATGAGTGGATACCGCTCTACACAATGGTAACCTTTTCTGATATGCCTTACAGCGAAGCGCTGCACATTGGCAAAATGCAAGATGAAATCATGCAGCGTGTTATGTGTGGCGCAAACATAGAAGAAAACTGGGAAAGCCTCGATTTTGAAGCTATTAAGAATGAGTTGGTGCAAAAAATTCGCTGCTCGGTTTCTGCTACATGAGTAGGGCAGCCCAACAGCCCCAAACAGTGCAGTAAAATAGCAAATTGAATACCATACTGCAAAACCCGACCAGTTTCTAACAACTAGTCGGGTTGGTTATCACTAAATCCCATGTGCTAGCGGGCGTCTCTGCACGGCAATAATAATTGTTTGAAAGACAAAAAAACAACAACGTGCAACAGCGACGTGCAACGGCAACGTGCAACGGCAACGTGCAACGGCAACGTGCAACGGTGGCTTGCAAATTGAATTTTTTGTATTCCATTATAGTACTTGCGTTAATCAACAAACAGATTGAGCATGTACTTGTTAGTAACAAGCCACATTACTTGCCTACCCAGCTTAAAACTGCTCCATAGCCGAGAAGAAGAAAGCCGATTCAATAGCAGCGTTTTCATCTGAATCGGAGCCGTGAATAGCATTTGCCTCGATGGATTTGGCAAACAGCTTGCGTATGGTGCCGGGCTCTGCCTGAGCCGGATTGGTTGCTCCAATTAGTTTGCGGAAATCGGCTACGGCATTTTCTTTCTCTAAAATCATTGCTATAATAGGACCTGAGGACATGTAGTTGCACAAATCGTTATAAAACGGACGCTCTTTGTGTACAGCATAGAATTGTCCTGCGCGTTCTGGAGTGAGGCGTGTCAGCTTAGCTGCCACAATGCGGAAGCCGGCTTCTTCTATCATTTTAATGATAGCGCCACTGTTACCTGCCTGATAGGCATCAGGCTTAATCATGGTGAAAGTGCGATTATTTGCCATGTGTGAAAATGATACTTATGTGAATTTTGTCGCAAAAGTAGGTGCTGCCCTTGCGAAAAGCAATCGAATTACTATTGAAGGCTTAACTTTGTGCACAATCCGATTCATTAAATCAATACTCATGCAAAAATTCAAACTTTGTAGCTACTGGGTACTGGCTACTATGCTGCTTATGAGCGCCTTGGCTCATGCACAGCAGCGCCCAAGCAAGCATGCTAAGGTAAAAAACATCATTCTCATGATTGGCGACGGCATGGGTGCCGCGCAAGTATTTGCAGCTTATACAGCTCAGAAAGGACAACTCCACATGACAAACTTCCCCGTAACGGGCTTCTCTCTTACACAGTCGGCAAGTCACTACATTACCGACTCAGGAGCAGGAGGAACAGCTATTGCCACTGGAACACGCACTTATAACGGTGCTATTGGTGTAGACATGAACAAACAACCCCTCACTTCTATTTTGGAAATAGCAAAACAAAACGGGTTGGCAACTGGCTTTGTGGTTTCTTGCGCAGTTACGCATGCCACGCCGGCTGCTTTCTATGCTCATCAGGGCTCGCGTGCACAAGATGAAGACATTGCGGCAGACTTGCTCAAAACACAACCCGATGTGGCAATAGGAGGGGGCTACAAATTTTTTGCACACCGCAAAGACGGTCGCAACCTTATTGAGGAGCTCAAACAAATGAACTATCAAATAGCAGATTCCACAGCAGACCTAAGCCGCTATACAAGTGGGAAACTCGTTGCCCTAATGGCATACGGGCATCCTGTCAAGGTTTCGGCAGGTCGTGGCGAACTGCTCGCCAAAGGCACTCAAACAGCCCTGAATATTCTTTCTCAGAATCGAAAAGGCTTCTTTCTCATGGTAGAAGGTTCTCAGATAGACTGGGGAGGGCATGACAACGATTTCGACTATATGCTGCAAGAAACCATAGATTTTGACAAAGCAGTAGGCATTGCTCTTGAATTTGCTAAGAAAAATGGCAATACACTTGTTATTGTAACGGCTGACCATGAAACGGGTGGTTTAGCCCTTACCGAAGGAAATATTGCAGAAGGTAAAGTAGGCGGTAAGTTCATCAGCAAAGACCACACAGCTGTAATGGTGCCTGTATTTGCTTACGGACCGGGGGCAGAAGCCTTTGCAGGCGTGCAACTTAACACCGACCTGTTTAAAAAAATGCTCAATGCTTACCGGTTCAAAAAATAACCGCCACATTGTCTCCAAATGAGTAGAAAAGAGTTTCAGACTGCAAAAAAGTTTGAAACTCTTTTTGCATTTTTGATATACAACAAGCCGAGTATTGATTGCTTTGTTATTTTGATAGGGTATGAAACAATTTTTTATTGGTACTTGTCTTGCTTGCTGTTTGATAGTGGCAAGCTGCCATGTATATGCACAAACGCGCAAGTTTGCTATTCAGTTAGGCGTGTTCCAAAAGCCTAATACCAATCGCTTCGAAAAATTGCAAGATTTAGGTACCTTATTACAAGACCCACATCCTTCCGGCTTCACACGCATCCGCTTGGGTGATTACCCACGCCGTGTAATGGCAGACAGCATCTTGCGAATTGTCCGCCAGCGTGGATTTACAGACGCTTTCGTTTTTCAAGTAGAGCAGCCCGATTGGTCGGCAGAAAATATATTGGCGGCTACTGGCAAAACAACGCTGTATACCATTCAAGTAGGCGTTTACATAGACCGGAACTCGCTTCCCAATCCGGCAGCACTTAAACACTTAGGTACGTTGTACGAGTTACAGGAAGAGGGTTTCATCAAATTGCGACTGGGAACCTTTACCACTCGCGACTCAGCAGAGGCAGTTTTGAAAGTTATCCGCGACTATGGCTATGTTCGTGCTTTTGTTACAGAAACAAACCCTACTGTAATGAACCGAGACCTTCGTGCTTTGGCAGACCGCACAGGCGAGGAGGCTCTACAGGCTGCCAGCACATACAAACGCATGAAGGGAAAAATTAACAACCAGTACCCTGTGGTTGCACAGGTTTATTTAAGCAGTCAGTCGGTCAGCGGCTACTACAACGACCCTGAAACTGGACAACACAAGTATTTTCACTATCATGGTGGCTTAGAAAACCCTATTACTACTTTTGCTTCTAACAACCGCCAACTACCTCAAACCTTTCATCTGCATTTTCGCGACAAACAAAGCGGCAAAAACATTAGTCTGAGCCTATCAGAAAGCTATGACAACGGCTCTGCCAAGTGGGAAATCATTAGCTTGTATCGCAAAAAAGTAAAAGACTACCAAGGCAATCAAATCGGCTCAGACATATACGTAGAGTATCCCTACACGCGCGACTTACCAAGCAAAATAGCTGAACAACGCATCAATGCAGCCCTGTCTCAAATAAAAGGCTACACCGACCCAAGCAGCATAGGCAACTTAGCAGAACGACTTTTAGCTGCTAATATGCGCTTGGTAGAAACCATATACCCACAATACAACTGGATTTCGGAAACTTATGAAACCAAAATTTTAGAAAACGACCGCCACATCTTTAGCGTGCGCATGCTGTATGAACGCATCAACAACCAAACAGAAAACAAGCTGTTGTTCCGCTCGTGGGACATGCGCACTGGTCAGGAACTCACTTTGTCCAATCAACTGCTACCCGGATATGAAAAAGCCCTGCGTACTTTGCTGCGCAAGCGAATAGGCGAACAATATGCACATTTGCGTCCCACTATTACCGACCTGAACGCAAGTGTAGAAGAAATGCTGACCCGTTACTACTTCACTGCTACTGGCATTTCTTTCTTTCGCGAACACAAACCTTGGAGTGCAATAGAAGGCAATATTACTTTTTCTATTCCCTACAAAGACATCGCCCAATGGCTACGCGATAAAAGTTTGGCATCGCCTTAGTCAGCTATTCTTTGCTAAACATGAGACGGCGCAATTCGGCATCTTTGCCAAATTTCCAAATAAGCCCATCCACGTAGTAATGATACAGCACAATCATAGTGAAAGGAACAAATACCCACATTGCCCATTCTACGCGTAGCAGTCCGTAAATCTCTACCAAGCCTACTATCAGACCGTAGAGCAAGCTCAATCCGAGCATTTTTAAAACAATGTGGCGCATATGAGGGAAGCGGCGTTTCTCATAGTGCATCATCCAACCCTGATACTGTACATCGTGGAACACAGTTTCCAGCGCTTCAGCCACTAAAAAAGGCGTTGCAGTAGCAAAAAACACAAAATAATGAGTAGTTAAAGCAGCAGTTAGTAGTAACAGCTTAGGCAGGTTCAGCGGCTTGCCCTGAATCATTTTCCATATTTGCCTACCTACAAACAGCACCAAAAAACCTAAGAATAGTCCCCAAGTTATTTCAGTAATTTCATAAGGCAGTGTAAAAAACCGTGCTGTTAGTTGGCGATAAATTACAATCGGGCTTTTAATGTCGGTATAGTCGTTGAAAAAGCAGGCAAAAGTGCCGCTGTAAAACATGCCATAATCTAACCAGTTATCGAGTTCTTCGGTGTCTTGGTTGAGTTTTTTATAAGCGCGAAGAAAGCCGTAGTGCTGGCGAATGATGTGCCAAGTGCCAAAAACGGCGGCAAATACAATCAGTTCGCTTTCCCAACCCAAGGCGGTAATGAGAAAACCAGCTATGATAAACAACCCTAAGCCCCATGTGTAGAGAAATCGACGGCGGTTAAATTCTGTACGGTCTAAATGTGTGCGTGCAAAGGTTTGGAAAATGTGCGGATGGTCAAAAAAAGCTGTAAAAACAAAGTAGGTAATCAAAATATTGTCGCCTTGCAATACCCAGCCCAGTTGGTCGGCTATTTGGTACAAGCCGAAAAAAGCCCACGTAAGCAAGCAAGAACCAATAAAAAAGGTCAGATCGTAGCCGGGGCTAACAATCCAACAAGGGGCGGCAGATTTTTCCATGCTAAAATTTAGGAAACATATTTTGATTTTTAAGCTAAATTACAGCGCTTCACAAATATTCTTTAATAGCATGAAACACAAACACTTGCTTTGGATGGGGCTTAGCTGCTTGCTCTTAGCAGGGAAACTACAAGCCCAAGCATCGTATCAAAATCATGAACAACGCAGCGCAAGGTTGCGAAACTTAGCAGCTGCCAACAGCGCCATAGCTTCGGTGAGGTCTATTGGCAAGAGCCGTGGACAGCGAGATATTTGGCTGCTTACCCTCAGCAAAGGCGATGCAAGCAAAAAGCCTGCTCTGCTCATAGTAGCAGGATTGGAAGGGGCACACCTTGCCGGCACAGAAACTGCTATCCGCATGGCTGAAAAAATGTTGGCAAATGCCACCAAAGATTCTATTGCAAAGCTTTTGGATAGCAAAGCCATTTACATTGTCCCTTGTGCCAACCCCGATGCACAAGAGCAATGGACTGCTAAACCTCGATATGCCCGCAGCGAAAACGGCTTAGACTACGACAACGACCGCGATGGCAGGCTCAACGAAGACCCGTTTGAAGACCTCAACGGCGATGGACTGATTACAATGGTGCGCATAGAAGACCCTACTGGAACTTTCATTGCTGCCAAAGAAGACCCTCGCGTATTAGTCAAAGCCGACCCCGCCAAAGGCGAAACCGGAAAGTACCTCCTCATTACCGAAGGTGTGGACAACGATCAAGACGGAAAATTTAATGAAGACGGTGCAGGCGGTATCCACATAGACAAAAATTTTACTTACGACTACCCCATTTTTGTGGATGGCTCTGGCGACTATGCCGCCTCTGAACCTGAGACTCGTGCCATCTCCGACTTTCTGTATAATTCACCCAACATTTTTGCAGTACTTACCTTCGGACCTAACAACAACCTCAGCGAAGCACCTAAGTTTGACCAAGCAAAGGTTTCGCGTCGCATCATTACAGGCGTTACCCAGAAAGATGCCACTGCTATGGAGCAAGTTGCTAAGCTCTATAACTCCTTAGGTTTGAAAGATGCACCTGCTATGCCTCAAACCAAAGGAAACTTCTCTCAAACAGCTTATTTTCATGCCGGACGTTTCAGCTTTACTACCCCCGGTTGGTGGGCACCCAAAGTAGAAGCTGCCAAAGACACTACTAAAAAAGCAGATGCAACCACAGCTCCCGCTTCATCCACAGGAGGCGGAAGGGCAGGCAGTGGTGCAGGTAGTGCCGCTGCCAATGTAGAAAACGACGAGGTGAGATTCCTCAAATGGGCAGACCGCGAAAAGCTTACCGATGTTTTTGTAGAGTGGAAGGAAATCAAACATCCTGATTTTCCCGACAAAAAAGCAGAAGTAGGAGGGCTTGCGCCTTATGCCAAACTGAACCCACCGGTGAGCTATTTGAACGAAACAGCCGACAAACATGTGCAATTTGTAGCTGGGCTAGGAATGCAAATGCCAGAAATACAAATTGTTAATCTGAAAACAGAATCATTGGGTAATGGGCTTAACCGCATTACCCTACAAGTGGTAAATAAAGGCTTGCTGCCCACTTATGCCGACATTGGCGACCGCGTGCGCTGGGTGAAAAAAGTAAAAACCGAACTGTTCCTGAGCAACGGACAAAGCATCGTCTCCGGTCGGAAAATAAACCTGCGCAATGCCTTGGCTGCCGGAGAAGCAGAAGAGTACTCATGGCTAATTTCAGGAACAGGGAAACTAACCATTCAGGCAGGCTGCCCTACTGCTGGCACTGCTTCTACGGAAATCACACTCAAATAACTTGTGTTTGCCTCAACACATTATTTTCCTAAACAATTTGTAAAAAATGAAATTTATGTTGAAAAAAATATTTGCCGCTGCACTGTTGTACACCAGCATGCACATAGCAGCATTTTCCCAAACCGATCCAGACCTAACTGGAATGCGTGCTCTTGGAAGCCCAGCAAATCCAAAAGTAAAATGGTCGTGGAATTATTACATGGATTACGCCAGTATGATGAAGCTCTCGCAAGAGTTAGCAAAAGCATACCCTAACTTGGTGAAAATAGAGAACATTGGTAAATCTACACAAGGCAGGGATATGATTGTACTAGCCATTACCGACTATCAAAAAGGCATTCCCAATCGCAAACCGGGCTTCTGGATTGATGGCGGTATTCATGCTAACGAGTTGCAAGGCACACAGTTTGCCATGTACACAGCTTGGTATTTGGCAGAAAGTTTTGGTAAAGTAGCTTTCATTACTGAAATGCTGCAAGACCGTATTTTCTACATTTTGCCTACCCTCAGCCCCGACTCGCGCGAACAGTTCTTATTTAAACCCAATACAGCCAACTCCTCACGCTCTGGACTGGTAGCCTTAGACGACGACGGCGACGGATACATAGATGAGGATGGCTACGACGATTTGGACGGCGACGGCGAAATTACCATGATGCGCCGCAAGTCGCCTACCGGCAGATGGAAAGAAGACCCCAACTACCCCGCTCGGATGATTCCAGCTAAACCCGACGAACCAGGAGAATATGAAATGTTGGGCATTGAAGGTATTGATAATGACGGCGACGGACGCGTTAACGAAGACCTTCCCGGCACTTACGACCCCAACCGCGACTGGGGCTGGGGCTGGCAACCCGACTATGTGCAAAACGGCGCTTTCCACTACCCCGGCACACTAATTGAAACGCGTAATGTGAAAAACTTCATCTATGCACATCGCAATATTGCAGGCGCACAAAGCTACCACAACTTTGGAGGCATGTTCTTGCGCGGTCCCGGAGCAGAAGAAGACCAATCTTTCTACTCCCAGTCCGACATAGCCGTGTACGACCTCATTGGTAAGCAAGGTGAAAGAATGATTCCCGGCTACAACTACTATGTGCTGTGGAAAGACCTTTACACAGTTTACGGGGGTGAAATTGACTGGTTGGCTCTGGCAAGAGGCATCTTTACGTTCTCTAACGAGATTAACACCTCTTATCGCTTATTCAACAAACGCTCCACAGAAAATCGCTTTCAGAACGACGAATTCAACGAGTTCGACAAATACCTGCTATTTGGCGATGCTTATGTAAAGTGGAAACCTTACAAACACCCGCAATATGGCGACATAGAAATTGGTGGTAGTAAGAAAAATAACGTCCGTAATACGCCCGGTTTTATGCTCGAAGAAGAAGGACATCGCAATATGGCTTTTACGCTATTACATGCCTACCACATGCCCAAAATTGAAATTGCCGAAATCAAATCTAAAAAGCTCCCCGGCGGATTGACCGAAGTAACCGCTACAGTTATCAACACCCGTGCTATCCCAACCCACTCTGCACACGATATTCGCTATAAGATTGAGCGACCCGACTACATTACGCTGAAAAATGCACAGGTCATTAGTGGCATGATTGTAGACAATGAAGACCTCAATCTAACCCGCGAGCAAAAATACAATCCCCAAACAATTGAAGTGCCCAACATTCCCGGTACACTAACCGGAACAGGTGGTGGCGGTGGATTTGGTGAGGGCGGTAGTGGAAACAACTACGCCGTTAAGGTACGTTGGATTGTACGCGGTTCTGCCGATAAGTACACCGTAGAGGTGGACAGCATGAAAGGTGGAGTAGTTACTAAGACTCAATAAAAATACAACCAGCCTGACAGCACCTTGGCAATGCTGTCAGGCTTTATTTTTGGGCTTTAATCAACCTAAAGTGTTACTATAAGCTGATGATCAAATGTTTGACATAGAAACTCAAAGTAAAGTACTAGCACAAAAGCATATTTTTTTCCGATACATACGAGAGAATGCACGGCATGCTGCCTATTTCTACCCCTCGAATATTTACCTCAGCGGTAGGCTTGTTACACCTTGAATCAAATAAAAATTGTCGCTATCCCGAAGTGTACACGGTGAACAATACTCAACAAAAAGCTATGCTGCTCTGTGTAGGTTCTTACACATAGTTTTAAGACACGAACAACGGCGCGTGCAACGGTGCGTGCAACGGCGCGTGCAACGGCGCAAAAAATCACATTTTCAAATTTAGTTGCCAGCACTTGCACAAACCCCATCAGTTTAGATACGCGTCTATCAGCCAATCTGCATGAGGTTTTCAGAGAAGGCTTCTTTATATTTGCAAAAAAATTTATGCTTGAACACTTCCGGCAATACATCGGCAAACCAGCATCTGAAATACCTGCACCGCCTTTTACAAAGTGGCTGAACGGCTCTTTGCTTCGAGTGGAAAAAGGAGAAATAGAAGCCGAGTTTATTGTACGCAAAGAAATGACCAACCCAGTAGGTGTGTTACACGGCGGCATCCATGCGGCTATTTTGGATGATATTGTCGGCATGACCGTCGCTTTGCACGGCTTGAGTAATTTGTACGTATCAGTAAACTTATCGGTAGATTTTCTTGCCCCCGCTCAGATAGGCGAAAAAGTGATTGCTCGCTCAAAAGTGGTTCGGGCAGGCAAAACCATTGTCAATGCTGTTGCAGAACTTTACAACGAAAGCGGCACTTTGTTGAGTCGTGCAACTACCAACATGGTGAACACAGGTCTTCCGGCTCTTAACTCACAACAATTTTGAAAATATTTCGAACCATAAAACGATGAAAAACATTCGCTTTGCACTACTTGCACTTTTACTGACAGGAGCTGCTTCTTGCGGCATTAAAAACCACAATCGTGCTGAATTGGTACCTGTTAATGCAGCAGATACGCGTATCTATGGCAACATCGGCGGTCCGGCATTACAACTGGCTAACAAATACGAAGACGACAAAACTGGTAAAACACAAGAGCGCATCAATGCCATCCGCGATAAGTTCTTTCCTGAATAAAAACACATAAACACCCATTACCAACATCTTGCGCTTGCAGTTGTAAGCAAGCGTTTCCCTAACTTTTTACAAGATATGAACATCAAAATTACACTTCCTGACGGCAGCATTCGTGAGTTTGCCCAAGGCGTTACTGGGATAGACATTGCGCTAAGCATTAGCGAAGGACTGGCGCGCAACGTATTGGCGGCTAAAGTTAATGGCGAAGTATGGGATGCAACGCGCCCCATTATGCAAGATGCCACTGTACAGCTGCTCACATGGAACGATCCAGAAGGAAAAGCTACATTCTGGCATTCGTCGGCGCACCTGATGGCAGAAGCACTTGAAGCCCTATATCCGGGTATCAAATTAGGTATTGGTCCGGCAATTGAAAATGGCTTCTACTACGACATCGACTTCAATGGACACGTATTTACACAAGACGCCTTTGAAAAAATTGAAGCTAAAATGCTGGAATTAGCCCGGCAGAAAAATGCCTTCCGGCGCTCAGAAGTGAGCAAAGCACAAGCCATTGCTTACTTCACCCAAAAAGGCGACCCCTACAAATTGGAGCTTCTCGAAGGACTGCGCGACGGAGAAATCACTTTCTACCAACAAGGAAATTTTACCGACTTGTGCCGCGGTCCACACATTCCTGATACCAGTTTTATCAAAGCTGTTAAATTATTAAACACTGCGGGTGCATACTGGCGCGGCAATGAAAAAAATAAGATGCTCACCCGCATCTATGGCATTACATTTCCCAAAGAAAAAGAACTAAAAGAATATCTTGCTTTTTTGGAAGAAGCCAAAAAACGCGACCATCGCAAGCTGGGTAAAGAGTTAGAACTATTCACTTTTTCCGAACGAGTAGGGCAAGGTTTGCCGCTTTGGTTGCCTAAAGGGGCTATTCTGCGCGACCGTTTGGAACAGTTCCTTAAAAAAGCCCAAGTAAAAGCCGGCTATCAGCAGGTAGTAACGCCTCATATTGGTAGCAAGCAGCTATATGTAACCTCTGGGCACTACGCCAAATACGGCAAAGACTCTTTTCAGCCCATTCGCACACCTTATCAGGACGAGGAGTTCATGCTCAAGCCTATGAACTGCCCGCACCATTGCGAAATTTACAAAGCTAAACCACGTTCTTACCGCGATTTGCCTTTGCGTTTGGCAGAGTTCGGAACAGTGTATCGCTACGAGCAGAGCGGTGAGCTGCATGGCTTGACCCGCGTACGAGGCTTTACACAAGACGATGCCCACATATTCTGCCGCCCCGACCAAGTCAAAGAAGAATTCAAAAAAGTAATAGACTTAGTACTCTATGTATTTTCTGCATTAGGGTTTCAAGAGTATACGGCGCAGATATCACTTCGCGACAAAGAAGACCACAGCAAATATATCGGCGACGAAGAACTCTGGGAAAAAGCCGAGCAAGCCATTATTGAAGCTACTCAGGAAAAAGGTATGCAAACCGTCATAGAATACGGTGAAGCAGCCTTCTACGGTCCTAAATTAGACTTTATGGTTAAAGATGCTCTGGGACGCAAGTGGCAACTGGGAACTATTCAGGTGGATTACAACTTGCCTAACCGCTTTGAGTTAGAATACATTGGCGCCGACAATCAACGGCACCGCCCAGTGATGATTCACCGCGCGCCTTTTGGCTCTATGGAGCGCTTTGTAGCCGTGCTTACTGAACACTGTGCTGGAAATTTCCCGTTGTGGCTTTCGCCCGACCAAGTGGCCGTGCTGCCTATCTCTGAAAAATACCATCAGTATGCACAAGAGCTATTCAATCTTTTGCAAGAAAACAACATTGCCGGCTATTTAGATGAAAGAGACGAAAAAATCGGAAGAAAAATTCGCGATGCAGAGGTGAAAAAAGTGCCATTTATGCTGATAGTGGGCGAAAAAGAACAACAAGAACGCACTGTAGCTGTTCGCAAAAAAGGCGAAGGCGATGTAGGTAGTATGCCACTCGACCAGTTTATTGCTTACTTTAACAAGCAAATAGAAACTGCCTTAAAGCAGTAGTAAAAAATAAAATAAAAAGCCTCTCTGCATATTGGGAGGCTTTTGTTTTTTACCGAAGATTGAAATTAGTGTACGCTCGGTTTGCCGAGCACAGTTATGGAAAGCAAGTAGGGACAAGCCAAAAAAAGTGCCGCTTTATCTTTCACTTTTCAAAGAAAATAATCTTGACTATTTCGTTGTGTAACGGTAAACAATTCCAACCAAGTCATTTACTGTTGCATGCTTCCTTACACACAACAAAAAATTATTTTGCAACAAACAAACAACTACAGTACGTTGCAAAGGGTGGAAATCAAACTTTTCCAATCCTTAGTCACATAACTCGCACATACTTTTAGTTGATTGATAAATAAAAGTTCGCAAAATTAGCTTCATTGCAGCCTCTCAGTCAAAAAAACGTGCAATATTCTAATTTTGTAGGAGCTTTATTAAGCGGTGCGTATTTTAAAGGCTTAGTTTGCTTACTTTTTCTCTGGATAAAATGCCACATCATCAAAAACAGCTACACCGCTACCATAATATCCGTCTATGGTATGTACGCCGAGTCCAATGCGATATTTACCCGGCTTGAGGTTAATCATATAAGTAATAGTGTTGCCAGTAGCCAAGTCGTTGTCAATAGGTCTGCCAGCGCCACCATAATTTTCTACAAAACCATTGCTATAAAGTTTTAATATTTCTTTGTCCAAAATGAATACGGGATAGTCATTGCTGCCGCTATCTCCTACAGAGGCATAGCTAAGCAGTTTGAAGGTAAGTGTGCCAGTTTTCGTAACCTGAATGTCTTGATAGGCATATACAGTAGCCGGTGTGGCACTTGGGTTAGTATCTTCGTCATCTTTATTAGGTCCAGAGACAATGAGTTGCCCAGTAACAATTTCTATTTTCCCATTGCCTACTACATGGTGAAACCATCCTTTGTTAGAATCGAATCTACCATTTTCTATGACCATTTCACCTGCATTCGGCTGTGCTTGTAACACTATCCAACTATTCAACAACCAAATAAGTATTAATAACGCTACGTTTCTTGTCATAACTTAACTAAAAGGTTTACAATAGTTACACTGGAATTGTAACGAATAAACTGCTATGTAATTGCACTCAAAAGTAATACTTTTGCATAAAAAAAGGCAAGTTGAAAACAAAGGCATCGTCAAAAAAGAAAAATAAGATTAACATCATTACGCTGGGTTGCTCAAAAAATTTAGTCGACTCGGAAGTTTTATTAACACAACTGCATGCTAACGGCTTAGATGCTGTGCACGAGTCTGGTAAAGATGACGCAAACATTATTATCATTAACACTTGTGGATTTATTGAGCGCGCTAAGCAAGAATCCATTGATACTATTTTGCGTTATGCAGAGGCTAAAAATGAAGGGTTAATTGACAAACTCTACGTAACGGGTTGCCTTTCACAACGCTATAAAGACCAACTCGAAGAAGAAATTCCGGAAGTAGATGCATATTTCGGCACAATGGAATTGCCCATGCTGCTGAAGCGCTTCAATGCAGACTATAAACACGAGTTACTTGGCGAACGCCTGACCACCACTGCCCGCCACTATGCCTATTTGAAAATATCGGAAGGATGCGACCGCCCTTGCTCGTTTTGTGCTATCCCGCTGATGCGCGGCAAACATGTTTCCAAACCGATGGAACAAATTGTACAGGAAGCCGCCAATCTGGCCAAAAACGGAACGAAAGAAATCATCCTCATTGCTCAGGATTTGACTTATTACGGCCTTGACTTGTATAAAAAACGAGAACTTGCCAACCTGCTGCGCCGTCTGTCAGATGTGAACGGTATTGAGTGGATTCGCTTGCAGTATGCGTATCCTTCGGGCTTCCCAATGGAAATTTTAGACGTAATGGCAGAGCGCGAAAATATTTGCAAATACCTAGACATGCCGCTGCAACACGGTGCTACCGAAATGCTGAAAATTATGCGCCGTGGCATCACGCGTGAAAAAACCGAAGAACTAATTTATACCATCCGCGAAAAAGTGCCGGGAATTGCCCTGCGCACCACACTAATTGCCGGGCACCCGGGCGAAACCGAAGCCCATTTTGCCGAAATGGTAGACTTTGTAGAACGGATGCGATTTGACCGCCTTGGTATTTTTACCTATTCGCACGAAGAGCAAACCCACTCTTTCACCATGCCCGACGACGTGCCGCAGGAAGTAAAAGAAGAACGCGCCGCTCAAATTATGGAAATCCAGCA
>JANWVT010000019.1 GCA_025056255.1 Bernardetiaceae bacterium
TGCCATGGTGATGGTTTGCGTATTGCCGCCGGCGAAGGTAACCGTTCCTGTTCCACTAACAGCCATGCCAGTGATAAAGGTAAGGTTGCCGTGAATAGTAAGCGGGTTGTTAATGGCAAAAGTAGGGTTGTTGGTGGCTCCTGTCCAAGTAATATTAGCACAGGTAGCTGCTACATCTACTACTACGGTTAGCCCTGTGGTGCTAAAAGAATTGGCATCGAAAATGACGTTGTCAGAAGCCGTTGGCAGGGTAGTATGTGCCGTAGCACCTCCCGAAGTAGTGCGCCAGTTAGCAGGATTAGACCAGTTAGCAGAGCCTGAACCGGAAGGATGAACCCAGTAGTAATCGGCACCTGCTGTACTGTTTGCTAGCATAGTAGCAAATAATACAACAATTAGTAATGTACCTTTCATATATAATTGTGGTATGGTTTATTCATTTATTTACTGTGCTAATAGATGTAATATCAACGCAGTTGGTACATAGGAAGGGCGTATTTGGCCTTTTATTTACTATATAACGCAAAAATGTTTATAATTGTGCTCACGAAACAGACCTATATGCGTTTAAAACATACGTAAGTAATAAAAAAATGTTATTTTATATATGCTTATTCTGAGTAGTTCAATGAACAGAATTATTTGGCAAGTTTTATCTTATTTGATGAGTTTTTCTACTCTTTTTTTGTGTATAATTTTTTCCTCTTAGCTAAGTATGTTTAGTAGGTAGCTATTGGATTACATTTTATTCAATTTATTTGATGTCAGTTGTTTGTTTATAACTTGTTAGTGCATGATTGTTTGCGTATGTTTTTTACTTTTAAATGCATATATTGAATACCAAAGTGTAGGTGATATACAAACAAATACTACTGGGATAGATAGGCAGGTGATATAATAATGCAATTAGTTATTTTTCCCTATTTTGCTATACAAATTTAGCTGGATAAACTGCTCTAAAAAATACAACAAGTTAGGAACTAGCGTCAAAATACATTTCTAATTTTGTTCTTTTAGAAGAAAACAATTATTACCATGCTATTTCGTAGTGATGCGAAAAATGTAAGGTAGGTAGGGATACGAATAATATAGCAAACAACCCAACAGATTTTTGAAAACCTGTTGGGTTGTTACATAGCTGAATAAATAGCTATAAGTTGCACTTAATCAATGTTTAATCGCATCCAACTCACATAGTCGACAAATTAGGCATTGTCAAGTTTCGTACATTTCTACGGGTAAGCAACTGCACACCAAATTGCGGTCGCCAAAGGCATTGTCTATGCGGCTAACTGGAGGCCAAAACTTAGCCTGACGTATGTAAGGAAGCGGATAAGCGGCTTTTTCACGCGAGTAAGGTTTGTCCCATGAGTCGGACATGACTACCTCTGCTGTGTGAGGAGCATTGCGCAATACATTGTTCTCGCGGTCTGCTTTTCCTTGCTCTATTTCAGCAATTTCGGCGCGGATGGCAATCATGGCGTTGCAGAAGCGGTCGAGTTCCTCTTTTGTTTCGCTTTCTGTGGGTTCTATCATCATGGTACCTGCTACAGGGAAAGATACCGTAGGCGCATGGAACCCGTAATCCATTAATCGTTTGGCCATATCTTCTACTTCTATGCCTACTTGCTTAAATGGACGGCAATCTATAATCATTTCATGTGCACAACGTCCGTTTTTACCTAAATACAAAATAGGATAGTGAGGCGCTAAGCGTTCTTTAATATAGTTGGCATTTAGAATAGCAACTTGCGTAGCGCGTGTAATGCCTTCTGCACCCATCATAGCAATGTAGGCATAGGAAATAGCCAAAATACTGGCGCTTCCATAAGGAGCCGCAGATACAGCTGTAATAGCCTTTTCGCCACCCGTTTTTACAAACACATGTCCGGGTAAATAAGGTGCTAAGTGTTTGGCTACACCAATAGGTCCCATGCCGGGTCCGCCACCGCCATGAGGAATACAAAAAGTTTTATGCAGGTTCAAGTGGCAAACATCTGCACCAATAATAGCGGGGCTGGTAAGTCCTACTTGGGCGTTCATATTAGCACCGTCCATGTATACCTGTCCGCCATGTTGGTGAATAATATCACAAATTTGCTTGATTTCTTCTTCAAATACGCCGTGTGTAGAAGGATAAGTAACCATTAGGCAGGCAAGCTCTTTGCTGTGAGCAGTAGCTTTTGCCCGTAGGTCTTCTAGGTCGATGTTGCCGTTCTCGTCGCACCTGACAAGCACCACTTTCATACCTGCCATTACTGCACTTGCCGGGTTGGTTCCGTGTGCTGAGGTAGGAATGAGTGCTACGTTCCGATGAGGTTCGCCTCGGTCTTGATGATAGGCACGAATGACCATCAGACCCGTATATTCACCCTGTGCACCGGAGTTGGGCTGCAAAGAAACAGCATCGAAGCCTGTAATTTCACATAGCCATTTTTCTAAATCGCTGAAAATGCGGGCATATCCTTTGGCTTGCCATGCCGGGGCAAAAGGGTGCAACTGCCCAATAGCTGCCCATGTGACGGGAATCATTTCGGCAGTAGCATTGAGTTTCATAGTGCAAGACCCCAGCGGAATCATGGAATGCACCAATGATAAGTCTTTGTTTTCCAGCATTTTCAAATAGCGCAGCATTTCGTGTTCCGAATGGTGCGTATTAAATACTGGATGGGTCAGAAAGGCACTGGTACGCAGCAGATTTGTTGCAATAGGAGAGTATACTTCTTGTTGTTTGCTTTCAATGTCGTAGATGTAGGTCAAATCGCGAGAGCCAGAGAAGATGCGAATGAGGTCGGCTACGTCTTCTATGGTAGTGGTTTCGTTGAGCGAAATGCCAATATGTGGAGGAGCCAAATCGTACTGTAAGTTAATTTGCAGTTTTTCAGCCAATTGGCGAATGCTTTCAGTGAATTCGGGCGTGCTAATGACTTGTAAAGTATCAAAAAATTGCTCGTGCTTAACCTGAAAGCCAATGGAGCGAAGTGCATCTGCTAATAGTACGGTTAGTCCATGAATGCGGGCAGCAATGGCTTTGAGTCCTTCCGGACCGTGATAGATGGCGTAAGCTGCGGACATAACCGCCAGCAATACCTGCGCTGTGCAAATGTTGGAAGTTGCCTTTTCGCGGCGGATGTGCTGCTCGCGGGTTTGCAAAGCCATGCGGTAGGCTACTTTGCCTTGTGCATCTTTGGAAACGCCAATAATGCGCCCCGGCATTTGGCGTTTATACTCTTCTTTGGTAGCAAAAAAGGCAGCATGCGGTCCGCCATAGCCCATAGGTACGCCGAATCGCTGTGCCGAACCTACTACCACATCTGCCCCCATTTCGCCGGGTGGTTTCAGCAGGGTGAGTGCTAACAGGTCGCAAGCTACTGCCACGGTTACGTGTTGTTCGTGTAGGGCAGCAATTAAGTGTGTAAAGTCTTCTACCTTGCCGTCTGCTCCCGGATACTGCAACAGCATCCCAAACAGCAGGGGGTCGGTAATGTCATAAGTAGCATGGTTGCCAATTACCAACTCTATGCCCAATGGATAAGCCCGTGTTTTGAGTACATCTATGGTTTGTGGCAAGCAATTTTCTGATACAAAAAACTTGTGGGCATCTTTTTTTTCTTTGGGGCGAACCGTGTGCAGCAAGGTCATGGCTTCTGCTGCTGCTGTTGCTTCGTCTAACAGCGAAGCGTTGGCGATTTCCATGCCAGTAAGGTCAATAATCATTGTTTGGAAATTGAGCAACATTTCCAAACGACCTTGTGCTATTTCGGCTTGATAAGGCGTGTAGGCTGTATACCAAGCAGGGTTTTCCAAAATGTTGCGCAAAATAACGTTGGGCGTAACGCAAGGATGATACCCCAAACCAATAAACGACTTAAAAATGCGATTTTGAGCAACAATTTTTTCAAAAGAAGCTAAAAATGCTGCTTCTGTTTGAGCAGCCGGCAAATTCAATGGTTTGCGGCTGCGAATACCTCCGGGAATCGTTTCTTGCATCAAAGCCTCTAATGATGGCGCCTTGACTACTTTCAGCATGTCTTCAATTTGTGATGCGTCCGGACCGATATGGCGGTTTTGGAAAAGTTCGCGATGTTGCAGATTGAGTTTCATGAAGATGAAAAACAGGAAATTAAGTACTCCACAAAATTATGTTACAATACATTAATCCGACATGAAATCATTTTGTTTGAACTCGCTACATTAGCCTGCGCACTATTTTTGCGTATGGTATAGTCAACCAATAGCTCTCGAATAATGACACAAAAATTATTGGGCAAATTCTTCACTTGGTGTGCGGTTGTTTTAACTTGTGGGACTGCCAATGCACAAAATAACCTTCAACCTTGTTTTAGACTGCCCGCTACTATTGTTTGTGCACCCGCTACTATTACTCCAATCGACTGCTCGGGCGCACCTCCTAACCTGATTGTGTACGACTATGGCGACGGGCAACTCCGATTAGACAAAAGCTTTACTTTTACACGCCCCGGCAAGTATGCTATTCGGCAAGGCTTGAATACCTTAGGCGCTGGTGGCAATATTTCCCAACCCTTAGAATTAACCGTTATTGCACCGCAAAGTCCTACGTTTCGTTTGAGCAATTGCAATAACCGCACTGTAGCTGTAGAAATTACGGATACACACTTTCCTGCATACATAATTGAATGGGGAGATGGCACCAGTGCGGAGGCTGAAAGCAACAGTATAAAACAACACTCCTACAATGCAGAAGGTACATTTGAGATTACTGTAAAAGGTATTACTGGGCAAAATATTACTTGTGGCAGTGCGGTTCAGCGCGTTCAAGTAGTCAACCAGTTGCCGCCCCCTTCGCTGCGTGCCGTACATGTACAATCCGACGGGCGTGCACGCATCAGCTATAACCTGCCCGTAGGATTCAGCTATCGGCTAAGGCAGACTAGCCCAAGCAACAACACGGTCAAATTATTTGATTTGCCTCCCGGAAGTTCTAGCTTTACTGCCCCCGATGTGGTGTCGGCTTTCGACCAATACATTTACTCCATAGAGGCTATTAACCCTTGCCATCCGGCTCAGCCAGTAACTTATTTCAATTTTTTAGGTACGCACAATATTCGGGTTACTCCTATGCGCGAGCTGAACCGCATCAACTGGAGTGCGCCTACACACATAGGCTTCACCTCATTTGCCTTGTTTAGGAACGGAAGTAAAATAGGGGAATGGACAACCCCAAATGTATTACAGTTTGATGACCGCGAAATTACTTGTGGCGAACAGTATTGCTACCGACTGGAAGCGCGCTATTACAACGGAACAGCCCTATCGGTTACACAAGAAGTGTGCATGACGACCAGCCGCGACTCTAACCCGCAACGCCTCGCCGAACCGCTGGCAACCGTTTCAAACGAACAGGTGCTTATCACATGGCGGCAGCCCGAACGAACACGTATTGCGCAAGTGCTACTTCGCAAAATTGTGCCCGGGCAAGCTGCGCAACAAATCACGCTGAGTCGAACGCAGCCCCCTTATACCGATGCCAGCGTTTTTACTGCTGGCGACTCGTATTGCTATCAACTCTCCTACATTGACAACTGTGGCAACCAAGCGCCTTGGACAGAACCCTTCTGTACAACCGTGTTAAGAGGTGCTATTCGTGGCGACAGCGTGTTGCTTAATTGGCAAGAATTGCGCGGTTATAACTTAATCGGGTATGTAATTGAACAATTAGACAACAACGATAGAGTGTTGCAAACTTTTCGCCCTACTGAACGAAATAGTTTCTTTCTACCTACTCAACGCTTTCACGAACAGTTGCTGCGGTTTCGCGTTACAAGCATTATACAGACTCTTAGCGGACCGGTGGCGCTCTATAGTAACACCATTCGCTTGCGCATTGAGGCTGTTGTGCAATATCCTACTGCTTTCAGCCCTAATAACGATGGTTTAAATGATACTTTTGGCGTAAAAACCCAGTTTATTAACAAGTTCTCCCTTCAAATTTTTAATCGTTGGGGAGAGTTGGTGTACTATTCAGAAAATCCCGACGAGCGATGGGACGGCACCTACAAAGGTATACCCGTACCAGCTGGTACCTATGTGCTTGTGATTCAAGCAGAAGACCTCACTGGTAGGAAAATTGAACAAAAAAACATGCTATTAGTTGCAAAATAGTTTATTAAAAATTTGGAACTTCCTTTCCACATCTTTAGTTTTGGCAATGAAGGCTATTGTTTACTCACTAATTTATTAAAAGCATGCTTGTTGTATTTTTAATTGGCGCATCAGTCGTCTTACTAATTATCGGGCTGATATATTTGTTTAATACCATCATGGAAAACAACCGCAAAAAACTTATTGCTGCTGCTGACATTGTTCATGATGGCATTACTAAAAAGTATGAGGATGTGGATATCCACAAGTCTTATGCAGGTCCTATTTTTACCATTGGGATGGCAATAAGTCTTGGTATTATCCTGACAGCTTTTGAGTGGAAAACCTACGAAGAAGCAAAAGTTGCCAGCTTGGGTACTTTGCAAGACGTAGCAGAGGAAGTAATCGAAATTCCGCCTACCGAGCAAAAACCCCCTCCACCTCCTAAAATTGTAGCCCCTGAAATCGTGGAAGTGCCCGATGAGGAGGATATCAAGCAAGACTTGGAAGTAGACTTAAACGTGGAGGTGAACCAAAATACCGTGGTTCAGAAGCAAGAAGTAGTAAAAGTAGTAGAGGCTGCTCCTGTGAAGGAAGAAGAAGTAGAAGAAATTTTCACCATTGTAGAGGAGAGCGCTGAGCCAATTGGTGGCATGGATGCTTTCTTGAAATATGTTGCAAAAAACCTGAAATATCCTGCTCAGGCGCGCCGCATGGGAGTGGAAGGAAAGGTGTTCGTACAATTTGTGATAGATAAAGACGGCAGCATTACCGACATCAAAGTAGTGAAAGGTATAGGAGCGGGCTGCGACGAGGAAGCAGTACGCGTACTGGAAAATGCTCCCAAGTGGAAACCCGGTAAACAACGTGGACGCCCTGTGAAGCAACGGATTGTATTGCCCATTTCATTCAAACTCGGATAGTCTTAGTAGCCTTCTACCAATAATGCGCATCGATGAACTTGCTTCATCGATGCTTTTTTTGTACTTTTCACGTATGAAAATGAACCATAACCAATGAACAACCAAATAATACACACTGCTCGAGGTAGCTTTTTTGTGCGCGATACAGCCGAAACAGACAAACCAGCCTTAGTGCTGCTACACGGATGGCCTGAAACCTCTTATACATGGGAGGCAACATTGCCATTTTTAAGTGACTATCGCGTCATACGTCCCGACTTACGCGGATTAGGAGACTCGGAGCGTACTTTTGACCTATGCGCATATGCCAAACAACACCTAGCGCAAGATATTATTGCCATAGTTGACCAATTAGAAATCAGTAGTTTTTTCCTAGTAGGGCACGATTGGGGAGGAGTCATAGCACAAGAAATAGTTCTTGCCGCTGCCGAACGCGTAGAAGCACTATGCCTCATAAATATTCACATTATCAACAATGCAACGGGAAATGCTGCTGCCAGAGAAGCAATCAAACAAAAAGGCATTGCTACACATTGGTACCAAGCTTTTATGCAGCAACCACAACTACCCGAGGCTATGATTACCGGTAACGAAGAGGTATGGCTGCGCCATTTCCTACGTCTGTCACATCGTCAGCCTTTCCCAGAGCAGACACTACAAGAATACTTGCGCACTTTCAAAATACCCGGCACTGCAGCAACCAGTGCCAATTATTATCGCGCTATGCCAACATATGACCTGCCACGATGGCAGCAACTCATGGATCGCCAAACTATTATTCCAGTAGATTGTCTTTATTTGCATGGCACCCGCGACAATGTCATCATGGCTCAATATTTAGAAGGTGCAGCGTCTTGCTTTCAATCTCTGGAAATTATTAGGTTAGATGCAGGTCATTTTGTGCAACTTGAAATGCCCTCAGAGGTAGGAATGTACCTTGCTGAGTTTTTTCATCAACAATCTTTCCTGTTCTAATTATGAAAATAGTGCTCCTGTGGCTATGGCGTTTGGCAGTAGGATGTTTAGTCATAGTGCTTGTATTAGTGGCTATATTTTGGAAGAATGACCTATCCAAAGACTACCTTCGGGGAAAGTATGCTGCTCCGCCTTCTGCTTTTATGACTATGCAAGGCATGGAGGTGCACTACCGGTCAGAAGGTAATCCTAACGACTCACTGCCGATTGTTTTGTTGCATGGAACGGGCGCCAGTTTGCATACTTGGGACGGCTGGGCTGCTGCCCTTGCCCCAGAGCGTCGCGTTGTTAGGTTAGACTTGCCCGCCTATGGACTAACAGGAGCCAGCCCAACAGGCAACTATTCAATAAATGCCTACGTTGCGTTTTTGAACGAGTTTTTAAATCGCTTACACATCCGCCGATGTGTTTTAGGGGGAAATTCCTTAGGTGGCAGCATTGCATGGAACTATGCCCTCCAGCATCCCGAGCAAATAGCAGCGCTTATATTAGTGGATGCAGGCGGCTATCCTGCTAACCAAGCCACTCCCCGACAGCCTCCCTTAGCCTTCCAATTAGCAACTATACCAATAGTAAAAAATCTGTTTCGCTATGTGTTGCCCCGATTTGTCATTGAAAAAAGTATTGCAAACGTATATGGCAATCCAGCGCACATTTCTCAACAATTAGTTGACCGCTATTACGAACTCAGCTTGCATCCAAGCAACAGGCGTGCTTTTATAGACCGCATGAAAAAAGGCACCCAACCTACCGATACTTTGCTTATTAAGCAGCTCAATGTGCCTACACTTGTCATGTGGGGCGGGCGCGATAGGCTTATCCCTGTAGAATGTGCTTACAAATTTCAGCGCGACTTACCCAACGATACGTTGGTCATATTTCATGAATTGGGGCATGTACCTATGGAAGAAAGCCCAGAGCAGACTGTTCAAGCTGTTCAATACTTTCTCAACACGCTCCATAAAGCAGCATTCTAAACGTATTGCTACATGCTATGTGTCATACTCCCAAAAGTGCTCTTTTTCTTGACCGCGATGGCGTAATTAATCAGCGAATTGTAGGAGGATATGTAAAAAATATCAACGAGTTTATTTTATTACCTCATGTTGCCGAAGTACTTGCCAAGCTAAAACCACTTTTTGCTCGCATCATAGTAGTTACCAACCAACAAGGTGTTGGGAAAGGACTGATGACAGAGGCTGATTTGGCTATTATCCACACTGAAATGCTGAAAAAGCTACCAATGATAGACCGCGTTTATCACTGTTCGGCATTAGCAACTCAGCATCATCCCGACCGAAAGCCAGCCATAGGCATGGCTTTGCGCGCTGCTGCAGATTTCCCTGAAATATCGCTTGCCGATTCGCTCATGATAGGCGATACAGAAAGCGACATCTTATTTGGCAAAAGAGCCGGCATGCGCACTATATTATTTGGAAACGAAACAATTACTAGTGAAATAAAGCCTGATTTTTTTGCTGAAAACTGGCAGCAAATAGCCGAACTATTTGCTAATATTATGGAAAAATAGCGACTTGTATGTTGCGCGAAGCTGTCTTTGTTCAAAAAAATACAGCGCGCTGGCAAAAGTTTGAGGAAGAACTCAATACGCAATTTAGTCGGCAAAAAACTACTGCCAACCCTGATGCGCTTGCTGAAATGTTCATTCAGCTAACAGACGATTTGGCATATGCTCGCACATTCTACCCTAACAGCCACATTACCAATTACCTGAATCAAATGGTAGGGCGAGCCCATCGCTTGCTGTACCGCAACAAACGCGAAGAAATAGCCCGCATATGGCAATTTTGGAAAGTAGAATTGCCTTTGTTGTTTTATAGCGTGCGCAACTTGTTCTTTTTTTCATTAGCATTTTTTGTACTCTCTGTTGGCATTGGCGTTATTTCTTCTGTGCACTTTGATGATTTCGCTCGTTTGATTTTGGGGGATTCTTACGTAAACATGACATTAGATAACATCCAAAAAAATGACCCAATGGCGGTTTATAAAAGTAGCAGGCAGGCAGATATGTTTATGGGTATCACCTTTAACAACATCCGCGTATCGTTTTATGCCTTTGCAGGAGGAATACTAACGCCTTTGTTTACTTTGTATATTTTACTGATAAATGGTGTAATGGTGGGTGTATTCCAATACTTTTTTTACGAGCGGGGGCTGTTTTTAACCTCTTTTCTAACCATTTGGATACATGCTACTTTGGAGATAGCAGCAATTATTGTTGCTGGAACGGCTGGTATAGTAATGGGAAGCAGCTATTTGTTCCCCGGTACTTACACGCGTATGGAAGCATTTAAGATAGGGGCAAAGAAAGGACTAAAAATGGTTGCGGGGGTGGCACCTATTTTTGTAGTAGCAGCTTTTTTGGAAAGTTTTGTTACTCGACTAACGGAAATGCCAGCTATATTAAAAATTGCTATCATTGGCAGCTCTTTGACCTTCTTTGTATGGTATTTTATTGTTTACCCCGCTCAACTGGCAAAAAAAATTACCTACAATAGCGAACAGGAATATCAGGAAAGTAATCTGTAAACTCATATGTTGCTTAACAACAAAATAGAGTTTCAAGCCGAACGCGACTTTGGCTCGCGTTTGAATGTAGCTTTTGACTTTATCAAACGCAATTTTGCGCCACTACTCGGCAGTATTTTGGTAGTTACAGTACCATTGTTAGCACTTGGCGGTGCATTAGTTTTATTTTTTTCTCGCTATTTACAACTCGAAACAGACAGTCTGGTTAGCAATGTTTTGTTAGGATTCGCATTTTTTGCTTTTTATATTATCATTGTTTTTTTACCTGGTGCTGCTGTCTACTCTTACATTAAACTTTACCAAGAGCGTCCAGAAGCAGTTTTTAGCGTGGGGCAGGTATTGAACGAGCTGAAAAAACACTGGTTTTCGCTTTTATTAACACTGCTTCTCAGCTACCTGCTTATTATTATGGCGAGTCTTCTTCTGATTCTGCCGGGTATTTATGTTGCTGTTCCGTTAGTATTGGTGCCTTACATTGTTGTAATAGAGGAAACAAATGTAATAACAGCTATTTCTCGGGCTTTTTATTTAGTCAAAAATTATTGGTGGGAAACTTTGGGGATGATTATCATTGCCAACATTATTAGCTGGCTTTTTATGTTCGCTTTTCAAGTGCCTTTTGTCGTGGTGGTAGGAATCCTGCCCTTTGTAATGCTTGATACTATGGATTGGAGTATCTGGGGCATTCTTACAGGATTAGTGTATTTAATAGGAACTTTTATAGTGCAAATAATTCCGTTAGTGATTTATGCGGTTCATTATCACCATTTGCTTGAAATCAAAGAAAGCATTGGCTTAATGAAGCGCATTTCTTCTTTGGGTCAGCAAGTAAGCCAAGCCGTAGATGAAGAAGAAACCTACTAATGGCACAAACATACCCGGCGTTTTTTGCATAGTGGTAGTAGTACTATTAGTGCTACTACAAACCATTGGTTGGGGGCAAAGCAATGATGCATGGAATCAATTGCACGATGTGCAGTCTCAAAATATTGACCAAAGCAAAATAAAACGTTTAACGTTCGACAGTGCGGCTATTAGTAAATATTTGTCGGACGACGCTTTCTTATACGACAGCCCTAAGACAAATTTTTTCAAGCTTATTCTTAACCGGTTTAAACACTGGTTCATAAGCCTATTAGAAGACCTTCTTGGTGTAAATACGCAGGAAAGCTGGTTAGAAAACGTGTTTTATGGGTTGGCAACGGTAATAATGATTTTTGTAGTAGCCCAACTGATAAAGCGGCAATCATGGTTGTTTATCCAAAAAGCACGTGCGATATCCGATGAACCTTTGATAGGCAATGAAAATATACACAATATTGAGTTTGAGCAACAAATTGCCAATGCCGAAGCAAGAGAAGATTTTCGTTGTGCTGTTCGCTTGCATTACCTGCATCTGCTTAAACAATTAGCAGACTGTGGATTGATTAAATGGCAGCCGCAAAAAACCAACATGCAGTATGTTGCCGAACTATCAGCAACACCGCTGAGTGTTTACTTTACCAATCTAACTCGCGATTTTGCATATGTGTGGTACGGTCAGTTTAAGATAAACGCTGCTTTATACCATACATTTAAACAACGCAAACAAGCATTATACAATTTAGCAGTAAGTTTACAAACAGCCCAAACATGAGGGGAAACGCAAAATATATTGCCATTGTAGTGGGTAGTTTTTTACTACTGCTTTTGATAGAGTATCTGTCCCCAAAACCTATCGACTGGAATGCTACCTATAAAAACGACGATGTAATTCCCTACGGCAATTACATTTTGTACCGCGAATTGCCCAAATTGCTCAATCAACCCATAGAAGAAAACAACCAAACCTTTTACGAACGCCTACTGCTTAAAGATACAGCTATTGCAAACTACATTCTCATTCAAGAAAATTTGTCGATAGATTCGTTAGACGCACTTGCATTGCTGCAATTAGTGCGTGCGGGCAGCAATGTATTTATTGCTGCTCAATACATTTCTTCCTATTTGAGAGATAGCTTACTGCTCGATATTAACGACAACGTTTACGCGATAAACAAACCACTTTCGGAAGAATTGACCGATTCGGTGGGGGTTTTTATGGTCAATCCAAATTTAGAGTTACCTTCGCTATACTTTCTGAAACGAGGCACTGCATCGTATCACTTGGAAAGTAGGCAGTCTGCTACTGTGCTTAGCCTAAACACCTACCGCGTTCCTGTTTATATTCGGGTGCCTTATGGCAAAGGTAATTTTTGGTTGCACAGCGTACCAATTATGTTTACTAACTATTATATGCTCTACCGAAATCATCGGGAGTATATTGCGGCAACTTTTTCCTATTTGCCTCCGCACAAAATTGTTTGGGACGAGTACTACAAAAACAAATACCGTGGCAAAAGCTATTCGCCAGTGCGTTTTTTATTAGCGCAGCCACAGTTGGCATGGGCATGGCGGCTATTGCTATTTACTACACTGATTTTTGCTCTTTTTGGTATAAAACGCCGGCAGCGCGCCATACCTATTGTTCAACCCCCAGAGAATACTTCGTTAGAGTTTGTCAAAATTGTGGGAAGATTGTACTTTCTCAACCCTCATCACAAGGCAATAGCTGACTACAAAATTCGCTTTTTTATAGAACAGCTACGTACCAAATATGGTATTTCAATAACATTACCTGCTGAGTTTGTTAGCCATGATAAAGTGCGGTTAAACCAAATTGCTCAGAAAACAGGTGTGGATAAAGAGTTGGTGCAGCGCTTATTCCAGCAAATAGCACAAATTGAATCAACCTTGAAACCAGAGATAAGTGAGCACGATTTGCTGCAACTGAGTCGCCTAATAGAAGATTTTTATGCCAAGCAGGCTAATCAAAAAAATGTAAAAAGAGAGCGTTAAGGTGCTATTCTATTATTCTTGTTGCTTTACATACTTGAATATCACGCCAATTAGGCTCCCTAAAAAGATTTGCAAAATTACTGGCGATTAAGAGCATGTTTAGCCTTTACAGGGGGCTGAAAAGCAGTCTTACTACCTTGTAGTGCCTGTTCTTACTTAGAACAGATTTGTTTGTGTATGATGAGCAATCATTTGCAAAGCCATTTGCCTATGTTAGAAAAACAAAAAATCTTTACAAAATGCAACCTATCCTTACTCAGCGGTGGACTAGGTTATGCATATCAATTGCTTGATTGTAGTAAATCTAAACATAAAAGCAACCCGAATAGCATAGCAGTGTCCAATGAAAAAAGTTGCTACCTACCCCATTACATACAGTTAGCTGCCTTTTTCGGGTCGCATCTGCGGAAAGAACAGTACATCTTGGATAGACGGCTGGTTGGTCATTATCATTGTAAGCCTATCTATGCCAATTCCTAATCCTGCTGTGGGAGGCATGCCGTATTCCAGTGCTCTTAGAAAGTCTTCATCCAAAACCATTGCCTCAGTGTCGCCTCGTTTGCCTAGTTCAAGTTGTTCTTCAAATCGCTGGCGTTGGTCGATGGGGTCGTTGAGTTCTGAGAAGGCATTGCAAATTTCTTTGGCGTTGCAAATCACCTCGAAGCGTTCCACTAAGCCGGGTTTGCTGCGGTGTTTTTTTGCCAAAGGTGACATTTCTATGGGATAGTCGGTAATAAAAGTAGGCTGAATCAGATGAGGTTCGCAACAGGCGCTAAATATTTCGTCAATTAGTTTTCCTTTGCCCATGGTATCATCTGTGTGCACGTGTAGTTGGCGGGCGGCTTGGCGCAGTTGTGCCTCATCCATGCTCGAAATATCAATGCCGGTAAAATGTTGAATAGCTTCAAACATGGTAAAGCGTTTCCACGGTCGTTTGAAGTTAATCAGGTGTTTTCCTACTTGTATTTCGGTAGTGCCGTGTAAATCGAGCGCTATTTGCTCAATCATTTCCTCTACTAGTTCCATCATCCACTCGTAGTCTTTGTAAGCTACGTAGAGTTCCATCATAGTGAACTCTGGATTGTGGAAACGGCTCATGCCTTCGTTGCGAAAGTCTTTGGCAAATTCATACACGCCGTCGTAGCCGCCAACAATGAGGCGTTTGAGGTATAATTCGTTGGCAATTCGCAAGTAAAGCGGTATTTCCAACGTGTTATGATAGGTTTTGAAAGGGCGTGCCGAAGCGCCGCCGTAAATAGGTTGTAGAATAGGGGTTTCAACTTCTAAATAGCCTTTATTGTCCAGAAACTGGCGCATAGAGCTGATCAGGCGGCTGCGCTTGCGAAATACTTCGCGCACGTGCGGGTTGATAACCAAGTCTGCGTAGCGCTGGCGATAGCGGAACTCTTGATCAGTAACGGCATCGTACACTTTACCTTCTTCATCTTTTTTTACTACAGGCAAAGGTTTTAGTGCCTTGGCTAGCAACTTCAACGATGTAACATGTACACTGATTTCGCCGGTTTGGGTAGTAAAAACGTAGCCTTTGATGCCTACAAAATCGCCAATGTCTAACAGTTTTTTAAAAACAGTATTGTACAGGGTTTTATCTTCTCCGGGGCAAATGTCGTCGCGGCGTACGTAGATTTGGATACGTCCTGTGGTATCTTGTAATTCGGCAAAAGAAGCATTTCCCATGATGCGGAAGCTCATCAGCCTGCCAGCCATGGAAATATCTTTATAGTCAGTTTTGAAGCGTTCGTAGTTTTCTTTGATATCCTTAGCATAGGCATTAACCTCAAATGAATCGGCTGGGTAAGGGTCGATGCCCAATTGCATGAGCTGTTCTCTTTTCTGACGGCGTTGAAGTTGTTGTTCGCTCAGGTGTTTCATGGTTGAGAAATTCGAAACGCAAAGTTAACGCCTTTTTCGAAAACACTGCGTGTGCCTGATAGCTACTCTTTGTAGATGCTACCTGTCAGAAAAATGCTGTTGGGTTTCAATTCGACGATTGAGGTTAACACAGGCAAAAAATACCAAACCGCCGCGTGAGTCTGTAAAACTTACAAAGTAGGCTGCACTAGTGCACAGTAGCAACCTTTCAGACAAAAAAAGGCAGTATGGGGCAGTAGTAATCTATTAAGTTTTGGAAAATGCTAACACAACTGCTCAAATGCTTGCCGATTGAGAAAGCGTTAGAGGCTGTCCAAACTGGAGTATGTAACCATTATTGTCGTATATAGCGAACTCCTTCATGCCATATTCGAATTCTTCGAGTGGGTAGCAAATTTGTAGTTGTTGGGCTATTGCTCGATTCCATAGTAGGGCTACCTTGTCGGTAAGGAAGTAAAACGAACCTGTGAAAATTGGTTTTGCAAAAGGAAAATGTTGGTTGGGCAGGCTTATCATCAGCTCGGCTTGGTCTAGTTGCATGCTTGCCCACCCCCAAGCAGGTTGATAGGCAGTACAGGCAAATCCTAACTTTTGTACGTAAAAATCAATTGTTTGCTGTATCTCGGCTGTGTATAAAACAGGTATCAATTTGTAAACCATCATGGTTAGCA
This sequence comes from Bernardetiaceae bacterium, assembly GCA_025056255.1. Taxonomy (GTDB): domain Bacteria; phylum Bacteroidota; class Bacteroidia; order Cytophagales; family Thermoflexibacteraceae; genus Rhodoflexus. Next base: position 16,013 of record JANWVT010000019.1, read on the forward strand.
ATGTGAAATAAAACGGCTCAAATTACACTTGTATGTGCTTGCATACTGTGTGGGCAATGGAGCGTTAAGATTTAGACGGGGCTCAACTACCGACCGGCTGGGTAAGTTGTTGGAATACTTCTTCCAAACTTGCATGAGCAGTTAGTTCTTTAATAGAAGCATCTGCAACAATTTTCCCCAAATGGATAATAATGGCTCGCTGACAAACAGCTTGTACTTCTTGCATGATGTGGGTAGATAAAATTACGGTTTTATCTTGGGCAGTGTCTAAAATCAACTGGCGAATCTCTTTAATTTGGTTGGGGTCTAAACCAGTGGTAGGTTCGTCTAAAATAAGTACAGGCGGATTGTGGATAAGTGCCTGAGCTAATCCTAAGCGCTGCCGATATCCTTTGGAAAGCATTCCTACTTTTTTGTGTTGTTCGCGTTCTAAGCCGCATTTTTCAATCATTTCTTGAATGCGCTTCTGCAGATGAGCTCCTTTTAAACCATATAACTTACCAGCAAACTCCAAGTGTTCAAGTACATACATGTCTGGATATAATGGATTGTGCTCAGGCAAATAGCCGATATTCTTTTTTACCTCAGCAGTATGACGTGCCACTTCAATACCGCAAACTTCTATAATACCGGCACTTGCTGGCAAGTATCCGGTAATCATTTTCATGGTAGTAGATTTGCCTGCTCCGTTAGGTCCAAGAAACCCCACAATTTCGCCCTTGCCTACTTGAAAAGAAATAGCATCAACAGCCAATTGGCTGCCGTATTGTTTAGTCAAGTTTGAAACAACTACAGACATATCCACACATTTGCGCAAACTTAAAAAACATTGGGTATTTGATGTAGCTGCATCATAATTTTACTACCAAAACGTTTACAATTAAACGCAAAAGTTATATATTCACATTAACTAACCTAACCAACTAGTCTTTAATTATATGTCTTGCTCGAATGCTCAATTGGCGGAAGCCAGAAGAATTAACATTCTGATTGTGGAAGATGATATGATTAATGCTTTCATCTTTCAGAAATATCTTACTGAGGTTTACAACGTATATTTGGCAAATACCAGCGAAACACTATCAGATATTTTGCACCAAGTTCCCATTGATTTGATACTGATGGATATCAACTTGGACAGCATACAAGCAAATGGTGCTGAGTTGCTTCCTGACTTGCGTGCTAACTTTCCATGGCAGCAATTTAAAGCGGTCGCCCTTACAGCTTTCAGTGAAGACGAGTATAAAAAAATTTACCGCGAGGTTCGTTTCGATGCTTTCTGTCAAAAGCCATTAACAAAAGAAAAACTGCTTGGCATTGTGGAAAGTACGCTCAAGCAGTCTTGTGTATAAAAACTATGATTTGAGAATTTGCGAAGCGTGGTCTTTGGTTTTTACTTTTTCAATGGTTTCTGTAATGATACCTTGTTCGTCTATGAGGTAGGTGATGCGAGCTGTCCCCATGTAAGTTTTTCCATACATACTCTTTTCTACCCATGTTTGGTAGAGTTGATGAATGGTTTTGTCTGTATCGGCAATGAGTGGAAAGGGGAGGTTGTATTTTTCTCTGAATTTAGCATGCGACTTTTCACTGTCGGTGCTTACGCCAATAACCTGATAGCCTGCTTCTACTAAACGCTCATAATTGTCGCGCAGGTTACATGCTTCTGCTGTGCAGCCGGGCGTATCATCTTTGGGATAGAAATAAAGCACTACTTTTTTCCCGCGAAAATCGGAAAGGCGAATGGTTTCGCCTGCATGGTTTTTACCCTCAAAATCGGGAGCGGGTGTACCGGGGGCTAATGCCATAAGCAAGATTAGGTTTGTGTTCTAAAAACTTTCGGATTAATAAACGCTCAAAGATATACACTTGTTTGAGTGGGTTTTCATATTTTTGCAGCCGGTATTGGCAGCGTAGTACAATGGATAGTACGTGAGTCTCCGGAACTCAAAATCCAGGTTCGATTCCTGGCGCAGCCACACAGTTATTTGTACCTCTAATAGTCCTCAGAAGGCTGTTTAGTAGTTTAAGACAAAAGCCTCAGAAGTTGTTTGTAACAGGTGCGTGTATTACATGCCCTTCATCTCTGGATGCATAGGTGTATCAGAAAAACATAATTTGAAAGTGTGCTTTTGCAGCTTTCTGCTCACAACTGGCTGTTTTTCAGTTTGTTGTAAATAATTCGATTTAATTGCACATTTTCTTCAACTTCCTAAGTTTCCTAAGTGCTCACCCAGCCATCGCCCAAGGGCAACAGCAGGAGTGAGTAGCATGCCGCTGCAAAAAACATTTCCTGTGGTTGCTGCCGCTCCCAAGATTTCGCCAACAGCATAGAGCCCTTCAATTATGCGTGCTGAGGTATCGAGTACGCGCAGTTGTGCATCGGTGTGCAGTCCACCAAAAGAAACCAGTGAGAAGCCATAGGTGAGCAAGGCATAAAAAGGAGGCTGCTTAACAGGGAACTGCAGGCTTTTGCTGCCAAATTGTTCATCTATACCCTTTTGTACAGCTTGGTTGTACTGTTGGATGGTAGCAGTCAGATGGTTGGTGGGCAACCCTGTTTTTTGTGCCAGTTCTTCAATAGAGTTGGCTTGCCAAAGGCACCCTCCTTTTTGGGCTTCGTCGCGGATGCGCGCTGTGGTCCAAGGCAGCACTATGGGGGCGCCTGCCGAAAGTGCGGTTTCGTCGAAAATGAGCCAGCACTTTTGCTCGGGCTGTGAGGCAATGGCTTTTTCGCGTTTGTTGATGTCTGGTTCGTCTTCTGCCATGAAGCGCAGTCCGTAGTTATTTACATATACCTCTCGGGGAGTTCTGGCTGAAGGGGTAGAAATGCGCGCCCATGCAGACCAAAAGTCTGCTCTGCCTGATTGTGGTTGCAGTTCAATTCCTCCTACTGTGATATTGTGTTTTTCTGCATTTCGAAAGGCAGCTCCTATTTGCATAGCAGCTATAATGCCTTCCCCTTGTGAGGTGCTTCGGGCGCTACTGATAAGCCTAGGTGCTTGTGGCGTAACTCGGCGAAAAAAGTCGGCATTGGCAGCATATCCGCCGGTAGCCAGTACGGTGTGGCGCGCTACAAATGAAAGCAAGCTGTTGTCTTTTTGTCGTGCAATGGCGCCGCGCACTTTGCCCGACTTTGTTATCAGGCGTTCTAACTTTGTGTTGGTAAACAAGCGGATAGAACCCGATTGTAGATAGTTTTCCCAGAGTGGCAAGAAGGTTTTCAGCAAAGATTTACCTGCATCTTCTCCCGGGCGAACTGGGTTGTAGTCGGTTTTTCCCCAGTAGGTACGTGCACAGCTGTACGGAGGATGGTTGTAAACAATTGCTGGTGCTTCGTCTGCCATAGGGTAGCCTATGGTTTCCAACCACTCAATTAGCCGAGGAGCTTGCGCAACGGCTAATCGCACTATATTTGGGTCGGCAGTACCATTGCTGAGGTGCATTACTTCTTCAAAATGTCGTTCAGGACTGTCCTCAATGCCTTTGCTGCGTTGCAAGCGCGTACCGGCAGCGCTCATTTGTCCGGCAGTGATGTTGAGTGTTCCGCCGATTTTGCTGTCTTTCTCAATTACAAATACTTTCAATCCGCGTGCTGCCGCTGCCATGGCACAAGGTATGCCTGCCGAACCAGCACCCACTACGAGCACGTCGCAGCGCAAAGCTGCCGATTTGCGGCGGAAACTGAGTGGGAGAAAGTTCATGCTTGAACCAAGCAGTAGGCGCATCAGAAAGCGGCGGCGGTTTTCTTTATTCATGCAAAGTGTGTTAAGTTTGCACCGACAATTTATCTAATCTGCCGTATAAAACCTTCATGTGTCGGCTAAGTTCGGCATACTTAAAGTTGATGTATGAATGATATCTTGCGTTTTGCTACTGGTTGGTTCAAGCTACCCGCCCTTGGTGTATGGTTGTGTATCATAGCTGCTTGCCAAGAACAACCCAAAGAAATGCCCCAAAATACTACCAAGCTTATATTGCATCCTACTCCTGAGTTCAACGCCGATTCTGCTTATACCTTCGTAGAGCAGCAAGTAGCACTGGGACCTCGTGTGCCCAACACTGAACCACACCGCAAAGCTGCTGAAATGTTTTTATCAGCTTTTCGCCGCTTTGGCTGGGAGGTGCAAGCGCAAGATTTTGAAGCTATTGCTTACAATGGCACTATTTTAAAATCGCGCAATATCATTGCCAGTTATAACCCACAAGCCAAACGGAGAATCCTATTAGCAGCCCACTGGGACACGCGCCCTTATGCTGACATGGACGAGGACAAAAGCCGGCGCCGTGAAGCCATTGATGGCGCTAATGATGGTGGTAGCGGTGTGGGGGTATTGCTGGAAATTGCCCGTGTTATCGGAAAGCAACAAGATAGCTTGAAAATCAGCCATATAGGTATTGATATTATCTTGTTTGACAGCGAGGACTATGGGCAGCCGCAAGACGAAGAACAAGTAGCATTTAAAAAAGACAGTTGGTGTTTGGGTTCGCAACACTGGGCAAAAAACAAGCATCGAGAAGGTTACACGGCGTACTACGGCATTTTGTTAGATATGGTAGGTGCCAAAGATGCGCGTTTTTTATTGGAAGGGCACTCTATGGAATATGCGCCCTCGGTTGTAAAAAAAGTGTGGGATACCGCACACCAATTGGGTTTTGGAAAATACTTTGTCTATGAAGCTACCAACTCCTTAATTGACGACCACTTGTATGTAAATCAACTGGCAGGCATCCCTATGATTGATATTATTCAGTACGAAAAAGGCTCTTTTGGTAGTTTTTGGCACACACACCGCGACAAAATGGACATCATCAGCAAAGAAACCCTTTATGCAGTAGGCAAAACAGTACTGCAAGTGCTTTACAACGAGGATGCCGCCATAGCTGAACAATAAAAAAATGGTTGCTATTTTCTTTTCTTAACCGGTGATATGAACCGAGAGGCGCTCAAACAACAAATTTTTCAAAAAGGAAGCTATTTGTGCGTAGGGTTAGACACCGATGTGCGTAAATTACCTGCTTCGGTGCGCTATGAAAAAGACCCTATTTTTGCTTTTAATCGCCGCATTATTGATGCTACTGCCGAGTTTTGTATTGCCTACAAGCCCAATTTAGCTTTTTACGAGAGCTTAGGAGCGGCAGGCTGGGAAAGTCTTGCTCGCACGATGGAGTACATTCCTAAGCACATCTTTACCATTGCCGATGCCAAACGCGGCGACATTGGCAACACGTCTGCTTTGTATGCACGCACTTTTTTTGAGCAATATCAGTTTGATGCTGTAACAGTTGCACCCTACATGGGTAGCGACTCGGTACAGCCATTTTTGCATTATACAAACAAGTGGGTTGTTTTGTTAGCGCTTACCTCTAATCAAGGCAGTGCCGATTTTCAGCAGCTACCCATCATGCCCGAGGGGCTGCCGCTGTATCGCGTTGTAATGGAGCGTGCTATGACTTGGGCAAGTCCAGAACAACTTATGTTTGTAGTAGGGGCTACTCAGGCGCACCACTTGGCAAGCATTCGCAATTTGGCTCCTCAGCACTTCCTGCTGGTACCCGGATACGGTGCACAAGGTGGCGACCTTCACGCTGTTTCTCGAGCTGGACTTAACAGCGACGGTGGACTGATTGTCAATGCCTCGCGCACCATCCTCTATGCTTCCGAAGGGAATGACTTTGACACAGCAGCAGGCAGGCAAGCCCAACACATTGCCGCAGAGATGCGCCATTATTTAGAACTATACGCAAGGTAGAAGGAAAAAATGGAGCATATAACCACCTGCTATCGCTCGCCTATTGGCGATATACTCATTAGTGCCACTCCAACAGGCATCTGCCAACTCACTATTGCCCCGCTGCAAAGCCGCGAACATATTGCCTATTGCTTACCCCCCTCCTCGCATGGCTTGCTACATGAAGCCGTTAAGCAACTCACCGAATATTTTGAAGGCACGCGCAAAAATTTTGACCTGCCGCTCCACTTGCAAGGAACACCTTTTCAACAGCGCGTATGGCAAGAACTTTGTCAAATTCCATTTGGGCAAACCATTAGCTATGCAGAGTTGGCGCGGCGCATTCAACAGCCCGATGCAGTACGTGCCGTAGCGGCTGCCAACGGACGCAACCCTGTTTGGATAGTAGTGCCCTGTCATCGCGTTATTGGAACAGACGGTAGCTTAATAGGATATGCCGGCGGACTTTGGCGAAAAGAATGGTTGCTCAACCACGAACACCTCAATGGTATTCACAGGCAACTGAGTATCTTCTGAATTGCTTTTCAGCCGTGTTTCAGCAAGTCATACTGTAAGCAAAATGGCAATTTCCAGAAAGTGGTTCAAACTATGTCGGTTGCTGCATCAAAAAAAGCACAGGCAAGCCGAACAACTTTTTTTAGTGGAGGGTGCCAAAAGTGTAGGCGAACTGCTGGCTCATGGTGCTGCAAATGGTTTTCGGGTAGTAGCCCTGTTGGCTACCGAAGCGTTTATTGCCACTCAATTGCCCACTGGAAAAACTCATTTTTTATTAGAAACAGCCACCGCAGAAGAACTGGAGCAAGCCGGAACCATTGAAAGCAACAATGCCGCCATTGCCATTGTACAAATGCCGCCGCAAAAACCTTTCACCCCTAACGGCGAGTGGCTACTTGCCCTTTCCGATATACGCGACCCGGGCAATTTAGGCACCATTATCCGCATTGCCGATTGGTACGGTATCCGCCATATCGTCTGTTCGCCTACTACTGCTGAGTGGTACAATCCTAAGGTAATAGCTGCCTCAATGGGTTCCTTCTTGCGCGTTAAGCCATTCTATACCGATTTACGGCTATTTTTTAGTGCTTGTAACCTGCCAGTATATGGCGCCTTGCTCAACGGTAGCAACATTCACCAATTTCAGCCTACTATGCCCGGCATTATTCTGATTGGCAACGAGTCGCATGGAATTGCCAACGATTTGCTACCTTTTGTTACCCACGCACTTACCATTCCGCGTATTGGCAAGGCGGAGTCGCTCAATGCTGGAATTGCCACAGCTATTTTTTGCGATAACTTGATTGGACGCACCCAATAATAGGCTTGCTAACTGAGCAGCTCAAACTTTTTTGTACTCAAATAGTTAATCTAATTAACTATTTTTGCTACATTTGAAGTGCATACTGAATTTTAACCAATACAAGATATGAACCTGAGACTATTTCCTCTGCACACAGGCGTATGGGAAGGCACCTATACACGTATTGCCCCCGATGGCACCGTTTTAGACCGCCACAGAAGTCGTCTTACTTTGCGTTTAAACGGCAACTGCTGGGAACAGCTCAATGAGTATTTCTGGGACAATGGACGCTACGAGCGCCATAATTTTGGACAAAGCTATTTTAACGATAAAGGGATAATGACCTTCAACAACGACCGCATCTATGGTACCTCTTGGGAAAGTGGCGATTCTATCATCTTGGAATGGACATACAAAGCTGACCCGGGCAGTAAACTATATGAAATTATCAACATGATTGAACCCGGGCATCGGATGCGAGTGTGGCAATGGAGCCATAACGGTCGTTTTGACGGCTTAACCATGATTGAAGAACGGCAGGTTAGCACCCAAGAGCAAACCGACTATGACGCCATCAGTCAGTACAATATCCCCAGTGAAATACGCGAGGCGGTCGTGAGTGCATGATGACGGCAAACCGATAGGTTGTGCATGTGTTTGCCAAAGTTACTTTTGGCATTGAAATAAATATGAAAAACTGAAAACTTAAACCCCGCTGCACATTATGGCAGGAATGACTATCACCGAAAAAATCATGGCATACAACAGTGGTCGCGATAAGGTTAAGCCCGGCGAGCTGGTCTGGACGGACGTGTTTTCCGTTATGACTATGGACTACCTAGGCAAATCTACCTTTAAGACCCTGCACGAACTGGGCAAAACCGAAGTGTTTGACCGCGAACGAGTCATTTGTGTGTCAGACCATCTGGTACCACCGCCTACCCCTGCTTTTGCTACCATGCTGAACCAATGGCGGCAAATAGTCAAAGAGCACCACATCAAATATTTTTATGATTTAGGCAGGCAAGGCATTGCTCACCAAGTAATGGTAGAAAACGGGCATGTACTGCCCGGAAAAATTAGCATTGGAACCGACAGCCACGCCAATACCTACGGTGCCGTGGGCGCTGTAGGCAATGCTGTGTCGGTAACCGATGCAGCTGTGGCAATGGCTATCGGTAAGTGTTGGTTCCGAGTACCTGAGTCGGTTAAATTCTATGTTACGGGCAAGTGGCAACCCTACGTAATGGCAAAAGACCTCAGCCTGCACATTATGGGCATGATGCACTGGAACGGGCACCTAATTTACAAAGCCTTGGAGTATGCCGGTCCTGCCATTGAAGCCTTAGACATTGCCGGACGCATGACCCTCTGCAATATGACGGTGGACTTGGGCGCTAAAAATGGCATTGTAGCACCCGACCAAAAAACCATAGACTACCTGCGCCCAGTACAAAAAGGCGAGTGGGAAATGATTGCCAGCGACCCCGATGCTCACTACGATGCCGTGTATGAAATAGATGTTACTAATATTGGTCCTACGGTAGCTTTGCCCGATAAGTTAGACGATGTAGTACCCATTGAAAAAGTTGTAGGTAGAAAGTTCAACAAAGCTTTTGTAGGCACTTGCACCAACGGTAGGCTGGAAGATATCGCCATACTGTCGCAAATTCTCAAAGGAAAGCAAGTGCACCCCGATGTAAATTTCATTCTGGTTCCGGCAAGTCAGCAAGTATATTTAGATGCACTGCGAGCAGGCTACATTACCGACCTTGTAGAAGCCGGCGTAGCCGTAGATACGCCGAGTTGTGCTTCTTGTGCAGGCATTCATACAGGCGTAGCAGGCGACGGCGACATTATCCTAAGCGCTGGTAACCGTAACATGAAAGGTCGTATGGGTAGCAAAAATGCTCAAATCTATCTTACCTCGCCGGCAGTAGTAGCTGCCTCAGCACTTACGGGCGTGATTACTGACCCTCGTTTGTTGTAACTGAGCAACTTATGCAAAATACATGCTTCTTTTTTCTTATCTTCCATTGAAGATAAGAGAACGCTCAAAGTTATGGCAAAGCCAGTGCGAAAAATTTCAGACAAGGATTTCAATAAGCTCATTGAAAGAGCTTATTTCCTTACTCACCAAGAGCAAATGCACGCCGATAAAGGCGAGTATGACTTAGAAATGCTGAAAAAAGCAGCTACTGAAATGGGTATTCCGCCCGAAAAGCTGGAACAAGCCTATGAGGAATTACAAGCAGAGCAGGCAGCTAATGAGGCAGCAATAGCTCGAAAAGCACTCAGACAAAAGCAAGTAATAGCGGGAGTAGTCATTGCGCTAATTGTACTGGCAGCAATAGGATGGCTACTGCGTCCGCGTACTTTCGAGGGTACAGCGAAAATTTCTATTGCCACGTCCGTAGATAACGACAACTACATGCCTTGGCACACTACCGATACCATTACCACTGCTAAACCAGCATTTTTTGCACATGCCTTCATTAAAGGCGACTATGGCAGCCGGGTAGAGTGGGAGCTGTTTCCGCCAAATGGCGAGCCTGTTTTGCCTGTTGATGAGGTGGTTTATGCCGAAAATCGACAAGGTACGGTGGCTTATCAACTGTTCCGTTTATCGCCTCAAATGCCTTTGGGCGAGTGGAAAATAGTGTTGAAAATTTTTGAAAAGCCAGTTGCTACACATCGGTTTGTATTTGCAAAGGCTAAAGTCCAAATGCAGGTTGCAATGACTAAACAAGTTGACAGCAACTACAAACCTTTGCAAAATCTCACCGAATTTCAGGCACTTACCGATACTGTGGCAATCTGTCACCTTACCTTTCTCAACATCACCGCAGAGCAACGCTTCCGCGTGGTTTGGGAATTCTACGACCCCGACGGCAATTTGGCTCATACCGATTATATAAATCTAACACCCAAAGGCTCGCCTCATTATGCCTACTGCCCCATGACGATAGATTATCGCTCTATCAAAACCGGTAAATGGACTGTTAAAGTACTTATAGATGGCGAAGTAGCTCACCAACGCACATTTGACATCAGCGTGGGCAACGCCGATATAGCACTTACAACAGCAATGGAAAATGACAAACCTGTCAATCGGGTGTCTATCTTCAAAAGCCAATCGGAAGTGTATGGTTACGTATTTTGGTCTAAAATCAATCAACAGAGAATAGTGCTTACTTGGAAATTAAAGGATGACAAAGGCAATCTGATTCGCAGCATAGACCAGCCCCTTAGCAACCGAGGTGGCACCGATTGGTGGGCTTACCGCAGACTGTTAGATGCCAACGAAGCTGTGCCGGGTAACTACAACATGGAACTGTGGGGTGGCAATTTGCTGATAGGAAAACGAAGTTTTCAAATAGTTAAATGAAAAAACAATGACGGAAAAAATTATTCGTGGAAAATGCTGGGTCGCTTCTGGCTACGTAATGGCTTATGACATGGTAGTCCAAAAGTATTGGACAGACCCCGTAGATAAGCAACTCAACAGCCGTTATATCATGAGCGGAGTTGCTCCTGAGTTTGAGGCTGAAAATGCCTTCAAAAATGCGGGTTACACGTTCATCGTAGCAGGTCATAACTTTGCCGGTGGTGGCAAAAGCATCGAGCACGTGGTAACAGGACTAATGGGAGCAGGTATTAAAGCCGTATTTGCCGACTCTTTCTCGCGCCTGCAGTTTCGGAATGCTACCAACTACGGGCTGCCCTTCATCACAGTGAAAGACCTCGTTTCTGTTTGCCAAACAGGCGACGAATTAGAGTTCAATATGGAAACTAATACTGTGAAAAATTTGCGCACAGGTGAAGTGCGAGAAACTGCACCGCTCGCCCCCTTCGTATTGGAAGTGGCAGAAGCAGGTGGATTAGTGGAGTTTGTTAAACGAAAAATTGCCGACGGTACCGCTCATTTGTTGCGTTAAGGGGCATTTGAATACGGGATAAATCTTATTCAGCCCACTTTAAGCATCTTGCTTTGTTGCTGAACAGGCAGAAAAAACCCGACAGGTTCCCACACTTGTCGGGTTTTTATAGCATGCTTGCTTTGCTCTGTTGTAAGAGATGGAATTATTTTAGTATCGCCAACTGGTCAAATCTGCACCGGGCGGGGCTGTTTTCATGATTCTGTCCATTATTTTTTGCACATACATGGTGTTGTAGCGCAAGCGAGTGATGTAGTTGGGTAGCGTAGGGTCGCCGTTCCAACAATGCTCGAATCGGTCGCCATATTTTACCTCGCCGTTGTAGTAGGGGTTCTTGGTTTTTTCTAAAAATTCTTCCATCAGGTAAACAGCATTGTTGAGGTAGTAATTGTCCATGTCGCCGCAGTAGATGTGGATTTTACCTTCCAATTTAGGACCGAGTTTTTCCCAGTCGCGTTGTAAAATATATCGCAAATCGTAGTTTTCGCGCCAATATTCAGCCACTTGGCGATTGATTTCGCCTGTTTTTTTGTCAAAGATGCGTTGCGGGTAGCCGTCTGGTCCTTGTGGCGAGTAAACAGCTTCCCATATGTCCCACTGCTGTCCCGAGCGGCTTTTAGTTCCTAATACGAGTTCACGATGGTTCATTTGTTCAATAGTTGTGCTGATTTGCCCTAAGTAGTCGCGATGTCCGGGGCGTGCCAGTTTCTTAAACGGAGAGTCGTAGTAGTAAGCATTTTTATCTTCGTACAGATTGATAAGTGTATAGGCGCGAAAGTCAATGGGGTCGGGGCAAGCTGCAAAGCAACCGTTAAATTCATCGGGATAGAAAATTTGTGCGGCTAATGCTTCCCAGCCTCCTGTGCTGCCTCCATACGTAAACCGTGCCCAGCCTTGCCCAATGCCGCGGAAGCGTTTTTCAATTTCGGGAATTAGTTCGTACATAATTGCATCGCCATACGGACCGATATTCGCCGAATTGACAGCATAGCTATCGTCGTAGTAGGGATTAGCATGCTGAATTTCTACAATCAGAAAACGCGGAAAGTTGGGGCTAGTCCATTTTTTGTAAAAATTATAGGCTTCTTGCTGTACGATTTTATTGTAGCCCGTAATTTTAAAACGCTCGTTGTAGTCCGGTTGAAGGTTGGGGTCTGGTGGCGTGGTGCGAAATCCGCCAAAGTCAGCTGGAAAATGTCCGTGAAAAATACAAAGTGGATAGCGGGCTTCAGGATGCTGTTCGAAGCCATCAGGCAGCAGCACATGTGCCCCCAGGTACATGTCTCTTCCCCAAAACTTCGAAAGCCTTTCGCTGCGGATTTTGATGTGCTTAACAAATTCTGTGTCCTTAGGCGGCTCAATAGGGGGAATAATTTTATCTAAACGGATGGAAAAATTGGCAGATTTGGGGTCAAAGTTAATTTTTTGAGGCGTACTGTAAAGATTGCCCGGTTCTTGGTTCCATTGCTGTCCTGCTCCTCTATCCATTGGCACTTTTATCACGTGTCCTGTTGCCAGTTGGCAAGTGGCATAAACATGGAGCAATGCCTGCACATAGTATTCGCCCTTGGGCACTTTGGCAAGGCTTTCAATAGGGTAGCCAAAAACCTTGCTATCGAAAACAATGGGTTGCCCAGTCTTCCAGTTTTCTACATCCACTCCAAAAATCAGTTGGGTTTGGTGTCCGTCAGTAATCGTAAAGCGTGGCTCAGGGGTAGGTTTAGTAGAAAGCATGAGCAATAGCCGACCGTCGAAATAGGGTTTGCCCTCTGCTGCTGGGCTACTGAGTTGTTCTTTATCATAAGTTACAACAAATCGCTGCGCATACAAACAGGTACACAGGCAGCAAACTGATAAAAGAAGCAGGTTTTTTTTCATATGAATCGTTGGGTGTAGCTCCTTCAATCTAAGAAAAACCTGCAAAAAACTACTTTTACAAAGGCATCAGAATTGCACGAGCGGGGGCGCCGTCAGCACCTTGTATTTTCAGCGGAAGGCAGCAGAGCATGTAGTCGCCGGCTTGTACTTGCGACAAGTCCAAACCCTCCAAAATCACGATTTCTTTTCGGAGTATGATGCGGTGGGTCTCAAAACTGTCTTCATAGCGCTGGATAGAAAGATAGTCAATCCCCAGTAGTTGGATATCATTAGCTACTGCCCACTGAGCAGCATCGGCAGTTAGGGCACAATAGTCAGAATAGAACACATCGTTTTGGGTATGCCACAAAGCCGAGTTGTCCGTTTTAAACAACAGACGCGGATGCAAGGGGCGTGTTTCTTTTGCTTGTTGCAACATTTGTGCAGTAATGATGCGGTGTCCGCGAAAGTCTAAGACTGAACAAGCTCCTACCATACGTGAGAGTTCTAACTCAGCCACATGGCGCGTGCCGTCTATAAAATGCAGAGGGGCATCTACATGCGTACCCATGTGTGCATTGGTGTAAATGATGGTTACATTGGCATCATCGCCTGCTGCAATGCGAGATGCATGGGAGGTAGAAAAGCCAATGCCATTAGGCCATGCCACTAACTTAGGATGAAGTGTAACGGAAATATCGATAACAGACATATTACAAGTTGGTTGGGGTAGTACACGCGAAAATATTGCATTTGTGTAGCAGTTGGTATTGCTACTCCCCCCAAACGCGAATTATTTAGAATCGGCTCAATAATCATTATGGGTTATACGCAAACCTGACAGGTATTAGAGTGTCAAGGTTTTAAATACGAGAACGCGTGCTTTTATTCAACATTTTTCCAAAGAAGCCTACCTGTTGCCATGCTGGGGGCTTTTGTGTGAAGTGGTTCGTAAGGGCACAAACCACAGCAAGGTGCCACAGCGGCACACAACGCGATGATAAAATTGCATTTTTCAAATGTGCAGTTGTATAATTTTGCATCAAAAGTGCACTTGCCAGTTCTCAACTCTTTTGAAAATATCACACCCAACAAAGGGACCTGTTGGGCGTGATGTGCGGGTTTTACACCAACCAATCAGGACGTAGCTATTGGTACTGGTTTGGTTTGCATCACAATCCTAACACTTTTTTGTTGAATTCTTGGTCTGCCCCTGTTCCAGCAAAATCGTCGAAAGAGCGCTCTGTAACGCGAATGATGTGTTTTTTAATAAATGGGGCTCCTTCGGCTGCTCCTTGTTCGGGGTGTTTGAGGGCGCACTCCCATTCTAACACAGCCCACGAGTCGTAGTTGTAAGCTGCCAGTTTGCTAAAGATAGCACTAAAATTAACTTGCCCGTCACCTAAGGAGCGAAAACGTCCTGCTCGTTGTACCCATCCTTGGTAGCCGCCATATACGCCTTGCTTGCCTGTGGGGTTAAATTCTGCATCTTTCACGTGAAATGCTTTGATGCGTTCGTGATAAAAATCTATAAATTGCAGGTAGTCGAGCTGTTGTAAGACAAAATGACTGGGGTCGTAGTTGATGTTGGCGCGGGGGTGGTTGTTTAGATGTTCTAAAAACATTTCGAAAGTAATGCCGTCGTGCAGGTCTTCGCCGGGATGGAGTTCGTAGCAAGCGTCTACCCCGCATTCATCAAAATAGTCCAAAATAGGCTTCCAGCGCTTAGCCAGTTCGGCAAAGCCTGTTTCTACAAGCCCAGCAGGGCGCTGCGGCCAAGGATACATAAAAGGCCAAACCAATGCGCCAGAGAAAGTAACATGTGTTTTCAGCCCCATGTGCTGACTGGCTTTGGCGGCATATTTAAGTTGTTGCACCGCCCATTCGGTGCGTGCTTGCGGGTGGTTGCGCAATGCAGCAGGTGCAAAAGCATCAAACATAGCGTCGTAAGCAGGGTGAACAGCCACCAATTGCCCTTGCAGGTGGGTAGAAAGTTCTGTAATCTCCACACCTGCTTCGCGTGCAATGCCCTGTATTTCTTGTGCATAGTCTTTGCTTTCAGCAGCTTGTTGGAGGTTGATACAGCGGCTATCCCATGTAGGAACTTGTACGCCAATGTAGCCAAGTGAGGCAGCCCACTGGCAAATCGTTTGAAAATTGTTAAAAGGAGCTTGGTCAGCCATGAACTGTGCTAAAAAAATAGCAGGTCCTTTAATTGTTTTCATTTTTGCAACGAAGTTTAAATTTCAGCCTATTGATGCCAATTAAGTTAGCTGCCTTTTGCCAGATAACAAACATTTTATCGCAAGATTGCTCGCAAATGGCTGCGATATTGCTCGTATTCAGCTAAGTCGTGGTGCTTGCCGCCTTGTACTACAATAAAATCGTCAGTTGGCTTGAGTACTGTTTTTAGCTTTTCAGTGGAAGAAAAAGGTAGCAGTTCGTCAGCAGTTCCATGAAAAATGGTAACAGGACATTGTACAGTAGCTAAATACCGATAGGTCGGGAACTCGTAGCGCAACAGTCCAGAGTAAGGAAGAAACGGCACGTAGCTGTGTGCCACCTCTGCAAAGCTATGGTAAGGTGTTTCCAAAATCAGTCGTTTGGCTGCATAACGCGAAGCTACATATGCTGCCAAGCCAGTACCCAAAGAGCGTCCGTAAATGATGATTTGAGTGGGCTTGTATCTTTTTCGAACAAATTGATATACTAACTCAGCGTCGTTGTGCATATTCTCAGTTGTGGGAAATCCTGTGCTTTTGCCGTAGCCCCGATAGTCCCAAACAATGAAGTCGTAGCCAAGTGAGAGAAATGTTTTGCTGTATTTGCCCCATCGTTCTAAATTATCGGCGTTGCCGTGATAGTAAAGCACTACTCCTTTTGAAGGTTGCTGCGAGTGTTTGAAATGCAGTAAGTTAAGTTGCTCGCCGTCGGGGGTAAAAAGCGTGTATTCGTCAAAGTGGGCTTCAAATCGAAAAACATGATTGGAGGGAAGCGGCACAGGATGAAAGATAACATAAGTTTGACCAAAATATGCAGCCGCACATAGCAACGCGTACAATACGGCAAAAATTACAAGGCTACGACGAAGCATTTTCATATTCAACGCAAAGGTTGAAAGTAAACCAACTGATGATGAGGCAATAGCTCAGGGTGAAAAATGGCGATTAAATCGGCTAATACTAAGTCGGGGCGTGTACTGCCCGACTCCCAATAGTCGTTGCCACCACCTTTTAGTTGCCTTTTGTTGTTGTTAAATACCTTGCCGGTTTGAACAGCTTTAAGCAATGCAAATCGCGGGTCAGTTTGGCGAATCATTTCCAATGACTCCATGCTACCGGGATTTATCCAATAGTCGGCTTGCTGGATTTTGGCAAAAGCAGCTTCTAAACTCAGGGGGAGACTACCTGTTATAGGTTGGTCTTGCCATAGGTAGTTTGCC
The DNA here is from genome assembly GCA_025056255.1 of Bernardetiaceae bacterium. Taxonomy (GTDB): domain Bacteria; phylum Bacteroidota; class Bacteroidia; order Cytophagales; family Thermoflexibacteraceae; genus Rhodoflexus. The sequence continues at coordinate 32,300 of JANWVT010000019.1, forward strand.
CCGGCGTCAGCCAGTAAAGTAGCCATAAAACTATTGCCACCGGGCATATACCAAGTGCCGCTGTATGGTATATTAGCAAAAACGGTTGGCTTAGAGGGTATTAACCTTGCTTTTTTTGCAAGATTCTGATAGTTTTTTTCTACGTGGTTAAAAATACTATCAGCTTCTCGCTTTTTATTACAAAGCAAACCTGCTACTTTTATCCATTCGGCTCTGCCTAGCGGATGGCTCTCCATGAAATCGGAGTTAACAACTACTTTTAATCTGAGGCGTTGCAATAAAGATAGCTTATCGGCATCGTTAGCTCCTACATACATCATCACTATATCTGGACGAAGTTGACTGAGCCATTCTACATTGGGCTGATTAGTTGTACCTATTTCAACAATGTGTCCTTTAGCAACTGCTTGCCGCAGAGCAGGGCTGAACAAATAATTTGTACCCGCAAATCCTTTGATAACAGAGCCACAGCCAATGGCTTCAAATACATTAGCATAGGTAGTGCTGTAAAGTGCTGCCTTTTCAATTGGAACAGCAATAGGCTGGCACCCCTGAGGCAGTGCAGGTGGGGCGGTGTTTTTAGCATACAAACCGTATTGCAGTAGATTGTTCGCCGAAAATTTTACAGTCAGTAGTATATAGTTTTTTTCTTGTTTTATGCTAAAAAAGTTAGCATATTTAACTGTATAAGTCGTGTCTTGTAGAGGCTTGTCGTTTGCCTGATTAGTTTGCTGCTTGCAACCCATGAGCATTATAGCAAGCATTGGCAAGATGACAAAAAGGTTGACTAAACAATGCATATTAGTTTAAGTGTTGACAGCCCCGGTAAATAAGTTTGTATATGGCTATTTTTTTGCCTGCTGAGCATTATTCAGGTTAGTGTATCACCATTTAAAATCTATTTGGTTGGTTTGCAGGAGCGTACTGATGTGTATAAAAACTTAGTCTTGGAGTTCTGTTCTTAGAAAATAGCCCGTATAGCTCTCAGGGTGGTGAATAATTTCTTCGGGCGTTCCTTCAAAAATAATATTGCCTCCTTTTTCGCCTCCTTCCAAACCCAAGTCTATCAGGTGGTCGGCAACTTTGATGATGTCCATGTTGTGTTCAATAATTAACACGGTGTTGCCCTTGTCTACCAATTTGTTAAGCACATCTAACAAATGTTGAATATCTTGGAAGTGTAGCCCTGTAGTGGGTTCATCGAGAATGTAGAGTGTATTGCCGGTATCTTTTTTAGCCAGTTCGGTGGCAAGTTTAACGCGTTGCGCCTCCCCTCCGGAAAGTGTAGTAGCATGTTGCCCCAAGGTGATGTATCCCAAACCTACGTCGTGCAATGCTTTTACTTTTCGCAAAATGACAGGTTGTGACTCAAAAAATGTTATGGCTTGCTCTACGGTCATATCTAACACATCGGCAATAGATTTGCCTTTGAAGCGGACTTCTAACGTTTCGCGATTGTAGCGTTTGCCTTTACAAGTTTCACAATTTATCAGCACATCGGGTAAAAACTCCATCACTATGGTTTTTTTCCCTGCTCCTTCGCAAGTTTCGCAACGTCCTCCTTTGACATTAAAGGAAAAACGCCCTGCTTTGTAGCCTCTAATTTTGGCTTCGGGTAGCTGGGCAAACAAGTTGCGAATATCGGTGAACATGCCTGTGTAGGTAGCAGGATTAGAGCGCGGCGTTCGCCCAATAGGAGCTTGGTCTATTTCAATTACTTTGTCTATGTTTTCTAATCCTTCGATGTGTTCATACGGAAGGGGTTCTTTTCCAGAGCGGAAGAAGTGGCGGAACAGAATAGGATAAAGCGTTCCATGAATAAGCGAAGACTTGCCACTACCCGATACACCCGTTACGCATATCATTTTTCCCAGTGGCAAGGTAAGCGTAACGTTTTTAAGGTTGTGTCCTTTTGCACCTTTTAGGACAATCTTTTTCCCATTGCCTTTTCTGCGTTGCTTTGGTAAAGGAATTTGCAATCTGTTGCTTAAAAAATCGGCGGTAATGCTTTTTTGCAATAAAAACTCTTGTGGGCTACCAGCAGCTACTACGCGCCCTCCGTGTATGCCCGGACCGGGACCAATGTCTATGATATAGTCTGACTCGAGCATCATTTCCTTGTCGTGTTCTACCACCAAAACGGTGTTGCCCAAGTCGCGTAGGTCTTTTAATGCTTTGATGAGTTTTTGGTTGTCGCGTTGGTGCAGCCCAATGCTAGGCTCGTCCAGAATGTACAATACGCCTACCAGTTGCGTGCCTATTTGCGTAGCCAAACGGATGCGTTGGCTTTCTCCACCCGAGAGCGTGCGCATAGGACGGTTGAGAGTTAAATATTCTAACCCTACATCTTGTAAAAAACCGATGCGTTTGCTGATTTCTTTGAGTATCTCACGAGCAATAATGTGTTGGCGTTCAGATAGTTTAGGAGGTAGTTCGGCAAACCATTGCGCCAATTGGCGAATGTCCATTTCAGCCAGTTGGGCAATATTTTTGTCGGCGATGCGAAAATGCAGCGACTGAATTTTCAAGCGTGCACCTTGGCAAGTGGGACAGGTTTGCGATTCCATGAATTCTTTCACCCACTCCGAAGAATTTTCTCCGCCGTACTCCAATTGATTTTGTAAAAAACTGATGATGCCATCGAACTTGGTGTACCAATCTTGCCCGGGATATTTTACCGACTTTACAGGAATTTCTTCTTTGGTACCGTGTAAGATAATGTGGATTACCTCTTCGGGCAGTTTGTAGAAAGGAGTGCTGATACTTTGTTTGTATTTTTTGAGGATGCTTTCCAACTGTCTGAAAATCCAAATGTCTCGGTATTCGCCCAGTGGAGCAATTGCTCCTTGGCTAATGCTCAGCGACTCGTCGGGTACAATAGAGCGGCGCGTAAATTTTTCAACTACTCCCAATCCATTGCACGTTTTACAAGCCCCATATGGGGAGTTAAATGAGAACATATTAGGGGCAGGTTCGTCGTAGGCAATGCCTGACTCAGGGTCCATCAAATATTTGGAATAATAGCGCTTCTCCCCGTTTGGGTCTAATACCATTACAATGCCCTTGCCTTCTCGAAGAGCGGTTTTGAGCGACTGTACAATCCGATAGCGGTCGGTTTCACGCACTACCACGCGGTCAATTACAATTTCAATGTCGTGAATTTTGTAGCGGTCGAGTTGCATTTTGGGTACGATATCCACAATATTGCCATCTACGCGCACTTTGTTGTAGCCCATTTTGCTAATTTGCACGAATAGCTCGCGGTAGTATCCTTTCCGACCCTTAACCACAGGTGCTAAAATGCTGATTTTCTGATTGTTAAACTCATTTAGCAGGATTTCAATGATTTGGTCTTCTGTTTGCCGAACCATCTTTCTTCCCGTTACATACGAGTAAGCCTCTGCTACGCGGGCAAATAGCAGGCGCATGAAGTCGTATATTTCGGTAGTGGTGCCAACAGTACTGCGCGGATTGCGCGAGGTAGTTTTTTGCTCAATAGCAATCACTGGACTAAGCCCGTTAATTTTATCTACATCGGGGCGCTCCATATTGCCGATAAAACTGCGCGCATATGCCGAAAAACTTTCCATATAGCGCCTTTGTCCTTCGGCATAGATAGTATCGAAAGCCAGAGAAGACTTGCCGCTTCCACTAATGCCAGTAATCACAACCAATTTATTGCGAGGAATAGTCAGGTCTATGTTTTTCAAATTGTGTTCGCGTGCGCCGTATATTTCAATTTGTTCTGCTCCGGCACTAGCAGCAGGCAGATTTTTTTTTGCAGACATACCTTTCAACAGGTGAGGTGCTTGAAATTGCAAAGTTAGCCTACAACGAGCAGGAACAAGCAACTGCTTTAAATTTTACTTTTGCAATAGCAGCACAACAGCTGTAATTTTGTATATTTAATAATTATATTGCAGAAAAAGCAGGTTTGATGTCAGCTATGAATGACAATCGTTATACACCTTTCATGGTGCGGTTTCCGTTTTTTATAGCACTTGCCGTTTGTGCGGGCATGTTCATAGGTGCAAAAATGTTCGGCAGTCAATCTGGAAAATCAGTCGGCGACGTGCTGAATAACGTTAATAAGTTTCGCGAAATTTTAAACTACGTGGACAAATATTATGTCGACTCGGCTAATGCCTCCGAACTGACTGACTATGCCATTAAGCGCATGTTGGAAAAATTAGACCCTCATACGGTTTATATTCCTGCCAAAGACATGAAGGTGATGGGCTCTCAGCTCAAAAGTCATTTTGAGGGGATTGGCATTCAGTTTACTATTCTACGGGATACTTTGCAGGTAGAGTTGCCCATAGCAGGCGGTCCGGCTGAGGCTGCGGGTATTAGAGCTGGTGATAAAATTGTGTATGTAAATGGGGAACGCATCGCTGGTATTGGATTAACCAACCGCATAGTATATGACAAATTATTGGGCAAAAAGGGCACCAAAGTGAGCTTAGCCATTGTTCGCAAAGGTGTTGCAGATACGCTCAGCTATACACTGGTGCGTGACAAAATTCCCCAATACAGTCTTGAAACGGCTTACATGATAGATGAGAAAACAGGTTATATGCGACTCTCTCGTTTCGGTGAAACGGCTTACGACGAGTTTAAACAAGGACTCGAAAAGTTGCTTGCACAAGGTATGAAACAACTCATATTCGATTTGCGGGGTAATAGTGGGGGCTATATGGACAGAGCTGTGAAAATTGCCGATGAATTCATCAGTGGCAACAAGTTGCTGGTGTACACCGACGGGCGCGACAACAGCCAAGATGAGCAGTTTCATGCTTACCGAAACGGATTGTTTGAAAAAGGAGCTCTCATTTTACTGATTAACGAAGAGAGTGCCTCCGCTTCTGAAATTGTTGCCGGAGCTTTGCAAGACAACGACCGCGCTCTAATTGTCGGTAGGCGCTCCTTTGGAAAAGGGCTTGTTCAGCGTCCCCTTGCTTTATCCGACGGTTCAGAACTTCGCCTCACTGTTTCGCGCTACTATACCCCTAGCGGACGCTCTATTCAAAAGCCCTATGAAGAAGGCAAAATAGACCAATACGCCAACGACTACGCGCGGCGCTTGGCAAAAGGTGAGCTGTTTGTAGCCGACAGCAATCGCTTCAATGAAAAACTCCGATATAAAACCACTCTGGGACGTACTGTATATGGAGGCGGCGGTATTATGCCCGACGTATTTGTACCAGCTGATACCTCTTACCAAACACCTTACTTGAACAGCATCTTAGCAGCTAATTTGCATCGGGAGTTGGTAGCAGGCTATGTGGCTGCTCACAAGGCAAGTTGGAAAACCAAAACACTTGCTACATTTCTGCAACAATTTTCTGTAACCGAAACTATGCTCCAAAGCATTGTAGAGGCAGCCACCAAAGAAAAGATTAAATACGATGCTCTGCAATGGAGCAAGTCTAAAGACTATTTAGCAACCATTATAAAAGCTCTTATTGCAAGAGGTCTGTATGGTGAAGAAGGCTTCTACAATGTAATGAATCCACAAGACAAAACACTGCAAAAAGCACTGACCCTGTTTGAATTGGCTCAAAAAATTGAAAAAGGAGAGCCAGTTAGCCTCAATTGAGTAAGCAGCATGCATTTTTTGTGTATATAGTTGGCGTATAACAAAGAATGCCGTAGGCAAACCTAGCGGACTTGCAAGTTGTTTACCTGTTTTGGGTTGATTCTGTTTGCATCAAACCATGCAAAGACGCCAACATGTGGCAAATAAAGCTTGGCATGTATTGATAGCTTGGAAGAGCTTTCTGATTTACTTGATAGATGAAACGTTCGGTATTGAAGTTTAAAAACTACGAAGTCCACTCGGTTACTACTGCTGCTGAGGGAAAGAAAAACGCTAACATTGCTACTTGGATTATGCAGAGTGGCATGAAGGGCACTTTTTTGAGTGTCGCACTCTACAAAATAGACTACACCATTGAACTAGTGCGGCAAAGTGGTATTTTAAACGTGAATCTGCTGAGCTGGGAACAACAAAAATTAGTCAATAAGTTGGGCAGAAAAAGCGGCAGGCAAATCGACAAATTTAAAAATCTTCCTCATGCCATTGATGAGCGCGGATGCCCGTACCTAACAGAGGCTATTGGCTATATAGCCTGTCAAGTACACGACACTGCCGACTCTGGTGACCACGAAATATTTACTTGTCGCATTTTGCGACAAGTGGTACTGCATCCAGAGAAACAACCCCTAACATACCAATATTTGAAACAAGCCGGCTTCATCCGATAAATTACAACTGAACCACAACAGGATAGCAGTACTTGACTATTTTGATAATCTCTCCATTTACAGAAGAGAATACAGGGCGATAGCAACTGTTAAGTGTAATCTTCTTGCCATTTTTATCTATTCTAATAACCCTGCCAGTCATGATTTTGCCTTCTAACAGGTTATCCCACCAAAGTTCATATTCTTGCTTGTCGTAAACGTCGAACGGTACTAAATCGGAGTGAGTCATGGTGAGCAGCTCTTCTTTGGAGTAGCCCATCATTTCTACAAAGTTGTCGTTGACACTCAATATTCGTTTGTCTGTACCTATCTCTACCATGCCGAGCAATATATTTACTGCAATGCTCTTGTTAGACAGCTCGTCGTTGATGCGCGCCATTTCTTCTTGCGTAGCAGCCAGTTCTTCCATGTTTTGCCGCATTTCTTCTTCTCTGGCGCGCAAATCTTCGGTTTGTTGTTGGCTTTGAATAAGCAATTCTTGCGTGCGTTGGTTGATACGCGTAGTAATCATGAAAGAGGCGGTTAGGTTTGCCAGTTTTTCGGCTGTTTCAATAGTAAGCGGACTAAACGGACGAAAAGAAGCAAATTCCATAACGCCTATTACTACATCATTTTGCATCATGGGCACCAGCAGCAGGTTGGTAGGAGCATGCTCACCCAGTCCAGAGGCAATTTGCAAATGCTCCTCGGGCATGTTTTGCGCAACAATATAGGCTTTTTCCATAAAGGTTTGCCCTACAAGCCCTTCGGAAATCTTGAATTTTTTGGAAATGTATTTGCGTTTTCCGTTGGCATAGCAAGCAGCCATTTCTAAGCAATCTTGGTGGTTGTGTTCATCGTGTAAAAACAGTGCTCCTGCATCGGCTTCTATGTATCGAGTAATAAGTGAGATAGCTCGGTCGGCTGCCTTTTCTAGGTCTTGGCTGTGTGCACGCAGTATTTCTGAAAGCTCAGCTTGCTGGAGAATGTTTTTTTTGCGAATTTCTTCATTAGCCTGCAGCGCTTCTAACTCTGCCAAAGAAGCGCGCAGCTCGTTGTTGGCTTTTTCTAGTGATGCTTTTTCTGCCAACAAATTTTCTTGCATCTGGTTTAGCTTATCCTTCGCTTCCTGATAGGAAGAAGAGTAGTAAGACAAGAAGGTGGCTATGATAAACCCTGCTGTTAATGAGCCTATGAAAAAGTAAACAGGGGAGCGAAATACAGCTGCGTGGGTAATAGATTCATCTTCAATCAGTCCAGTGGCATATGGCAAAATGGCTACTGCAAAAATGCTAATAGCCGACATCACAATCAAAGAGAGCCATTCCCGTTTGGGATGAAAAATGTGAAGCGGAAAAATCCAAAAAGTCATTTGAAAAACAACTGTAATGGGCAAAAGTTCTTCATCGGCTTTTACTAATTGAATGTGCAGCAGCAACATGCCAATAGAAAAAACTGTACAAAACAAAATCCGTCCTAAGAAATGGCTGCCAATGAAAATGAGCACATAAGCAACAATCAACCCGATAATTTGGATGATAATATTGACCGAGATGCCGGGTTCTAAATAGGCACTTATCAAGCCGACAGTAAGAAAAGCAGCCAAGACCATTAGAATGCTCAGATTGGTGATTTTAATGCGGGTAATCAAATCTTGCTCTTCGCCTTCCAAATTCTTAACACCTACTTCGGAGAGTCGCTTGATAAGAGAAAACATATTGTTTACTGTCTGGTAAGTTTGAACTCGCGCTTTGTTTCGGGCTTAAATTTAGTATTTGTTTTTTCAATTATTTGCCAAGAAACACCATCAGGTCCAGTAAAAACGAAACAGTTTTCGCCGAATTCATTTTTTTGAATAGCAGAGGGTTTGATGTTCTGTTTTTTAATCAAATCGTACACCATATTGAGTTTGGGCGTCCAGAGGGAGTGGAGCGTAATGCCCAGTTCGCCAATGCGTTGGTGTTCGCTGCGGTCGGGTTTGGGAGCACGCGGCACGAAAAATTTAAGTTTGCCACATATGTTGTTGGGCGAAACAAATCCTCTGTAATAGTGGCTGTAGCCGAGAGGCATGTCAAAAACTCGTCGGGGACCTTTTTGCCAATCGCCATCTATGACGGGCTCAGGCTCTTCGGGTTGCAAGCCCAATGCTTCGCTGTAGTAGCGCGTAACAGTTGCCATGTCTCCTTTAATGATAAAATCGTGATGGGTGAACTCACTAGTTTGCAAAGGTGCTTCTGGATTGATTGTACCATAGCCGGGGATGTGATAGCCATAGCGCTGGAAAAATACATGTACAAACCATTCTCCGTAAACGGCAGTTTCGCGAACGCCTACTGGACGGTTGAAAAAGCCAGCTTTGCCGCTGCTCAGATTATACAAATCATCAAAAATAGGTTCAATGGGCAACCACTTTTCACCGTTGGCGCGTTCTATTTGGTAAATATCAACCAATCGGATGATGTCTTTGGTCATCATTACTGCCATGCGCTGCCCAATAGTTTCTGGGACGCCGTAGCCTACTCCCGGTCCTAATGGTTTTTCCCAAGCCAATAGGCGCAAAAGTCCGTGGCTGTCCACTTCGCCATTTTGTAACCGATAACTTTTTAGAGGAGAATCGACCCCATAGAGCGCTTTGGCTTGTGCGGCAGTGAAGCTGGCGCTATCAGTTACTCGAAAACCGAACTCGGCAAAATAGCGAATGTGGTAAGCAGGGCGGTCTGTGCCTACCATTACTTCGTACACACCGCTGATGCCTGTGTCGGGTAGCGTTTGTGCCAATGCGGTGCAGAACAAGACTACAGAGATAAGGATAGCCAACAGGGTAGTTCTCATTGTTTTTATCATGAATTTTTAAGTTGCTTTTTGCCAAGTTTTCTACCAAGTATGCGTCCAAAGCTCAGGGCGGGCGTAAGCAGCATACCTCCGCAAAAGGCGTTTCCACTGGTAGCTGCTGCCCCTATCACTTCTCCGGCAGCGTATAATCCTTCAATAGGTTTGTTTCGAGCATCTACCACCTGCAACTCGGCATTTACATGTAAGCCCCCGAAAGTAATGAGCGAGGAAGTATAGCTTAGCAAGGCATAAAAAGGTGGCTGTTTAATAGGGTGTGTAAGAGTAGTTCTGCCGAACTCAGGGTCATTTTTTGTGGCGACGGCTTGGTTGTAGGCAGCAACGCTTTTTTGCAACTCATCTGCTGGGATGCCTGTTTTTGCCGCTAGTTCGCCAATAGTGTTGGCTTGTTGGATAAACTTGCCTTCTTGGGCTGCTTGGCGTATTTGTTCGGGCTTCCAACCGCGAATGATGGATTCGCCATCATCTATGGAAGGGTCGTCGAAAATGAGCCAGAATTTTTCGCTGGGTTGTTGAGCAATAATGCGCTCGCGTATATCAGGGTCTAATTCATCTTCATTCATAAAGCGTTTGCCTTGGGCATTCACATAAATTTCGCGGGGCGGGCGATATTTGGCAGTAAATACCATTGCCCATGCTTTCCAGTAGTCGGTTCTGCCCGAACCCGGCTCGAGTTCTACACCGCCTAGGCTTGAAATGTGCTTTTCTGCCCAGCGGAATTGGGCACCTATTTTTTGCGCTGCTATAATGCCATCTCCGGTAGAAGTGGGGGCGGCAGTGCTAAGCAAGCGAGGTCTTGTTGGGTGTACCTTAGCAAAAAATTCGGGATTGGAAGCATATCCACCTGTGCAAAGCACTGTATTGTCAGCAAAAAACGAAATTGTTTTGCCTTGGTGGCGCGCCCTAACACCTACTACTTTGCCTTTTTTTACTAACAGGTCAGTGAGTTGATGCGATAAACGGAGTATTATGTTTCCCGATTGCACGTATTTTTCCCACAATGGCAGCAGAGTTTGAAAAATAGAGCGGGCAGCCTCGGTGCCCCAGTAAGTACGTGGTATTTGGTAGGGAACATGCCCAAAGACTAACTTAGGCGTAGTGGGGTCAAAGGGAAACCCCAGCGACTCCAACCAGTCGATAGTATGCGGGGCTTCTTGGGTGGCAAGTCGTACCAAATCGGGGTCGGCAGTGTTGTTGCAAATGCGCATCACATCGTGGTAGTGTTTTTCTGGCGAATCGTCTATTCCCATGGCTTTTTGCCGGCGCGTTCCGCCGGCGCTCATATGACCCGCCGAAAGATGCAGCGTTCCGCCGATGGTGTTTGATTTTTCTATTACCAACACTTTTGCGCCTTGTTCGGCAGCAGTAATGGCGCAGGGCATTCCAGCCGTGCCGGCTCCTACTACAATCAAATTGTATGGCTCAGTAGTGAGCCAGTGGTGCACATCGCTAACTGATATTAGTCCAAGCATGCCTATTTGTCGAATGAACTGTCGCCGTGGCGTGTGAGGGTCTGTTGTCATTATCTGTACGGATTAAACGTTCTGTTGTAGCAACTAGTTAACCAAGTTAATCAATTTGCGTAAACCTACAATCTTTTTGCATTCGTTTTTCAGTCCTGCCAATTTGCATACCTTTGCGTTTCCAATGCCGACCGGATGGAGCATTACTACGAATATTTTTTTCGCACAACTCTGTTAAACAAGTCATTAATGAGCGGTATTATCTGTATTGACGGTGTAGTAGGAGCTGGTAAAACCACACTCGGTGAAATCATCGCCCGGGAATTTGCAATGGAATTTTTTCGGGAACCCGTAGATGAAAATCCTCTGCTAGATAAGTTTTACTACGACCAAAGGCGGTACAGTTTTCCGCTACAAGTGTATTTTCTCAACAAGCGCTTCCGCATGTTGAAACAGGCTTCTCAACTGAGCGGGTGCGTAATGGACAGAAGCATCTATGGCGACGTTATTTTTGCCAAGCTGTTGATGCAGGGGGGCAATATGTCCTCAGAAGAGTTTGCACTCTACGAAGAGTTGCTTTATAACATGTTGGAACATGTCAGTCGCCCAAGGCTGATGATTTATTTAGACATCACAACCGATAATGCCATAGCGCGCATTCGAGAGCGAGGTAGAGCCTATGAGCAAATAGTTCCCCGTCAATATTGGGAAGCACTGAACCTCCACTACAATGCTTATTTTAAGCATTACAATTTTTCTGACTTGTTAACCATAGACGTCAATCAATTAGATTGGCGAAAAAGTAAAGAAGATTTACAATACGTGCTAACCTTGATTGAAAATAAGCTTACCTTAGCTACAATACAAAGCTAATTTGACTTACCTGACTTGGAACCAAGCCAACTGTTGATTAGCCTTGTTAATAAATTCATCAAGTTGGGGGGTGCGGCGGTCGGTAAAGTAGTGCAAAGTATGTTCGCCAGTAAGCTCTACGTTAATTTGCCAACTTCCTAGCCAGCCATAATAAGCCAAAATAAAGCCGCTGATGGTTAAGGAAATGCCTATCCAATAACTGATAATGCCTTTGTAGGTAGCCAATGCAGCAAAACAGCCTACTACTGCACCTACAATGAGCGGAAAAGTAAGCCGTCGGAATTGTAGGCTCACGCGTTTGATTTTTTGAAGCGGTAAATCCCGCTTGATATGTTTAGAAGCTACCAGTAGGCGCTTAGCAGTTAAAGAAAGTTGCTGTCCGCCATCGGTGCAGTAGTGGCTAAGAATGTTTTCATGCTGTCGGAGCCATTGATAATAGTAAGTGTAATGATAGTGCCACTGGCGCTGCTGCTGCCCTGTTGCAATCGTATAATATTCACAGCCGGTAGTCGCCATATTTTTTCAGATAATTTACCAGTCCGCCTTCTGCCAGAATATCCATCATTACACGCGGTAAAGGAGTAGCCTGGTAGTATTTGCCTGTGGTTTTATTGTGCACAGTGCCGCTGGACAAATCTATTTCTAGTTCATCTCCTGTTTGGATATCGTGGTGAGGTATTTCCAATAAAGGCAGCCCAATATTAATGGCATTGCGGTAAAAAATACGGGCAAAAAAGCGGGCAATAACAGCAGAAACGCCGGCTGCTTTAATAGCAAGCGGAGCTTGCTCGCGCGAAGAACCACATCCGAAGTTGTTGCCGCCTACTATTACGTCTCCGGGCTTCATGCGAGTGCGAAAGGCAGGGTCTAAGTCTTCCAATACGTGAAGTGCCAACTGGCTGAGCTCCAATGTCTTAGTGTATTTGCCGGGGATAATGCGGTCGGTGTCTATATTATCGCCATAGGCATGAGCAAATCCTCTTATCATGTGTTTGGTAGGTAGATGTTTGTCAAATTTAAGCTGATTATTGGAAAACCTGTGCAGAGTGGAGGCTTTTGTCTAATTTCGAAGCTTTAAATCTGTACTTGCCTATGTCTGAGTTGACAACTTTTGCTTTGCTGTGTTTTACCTCATTTTTCACCATTCTCAACCCTATTGGGGTTATGCCGGTTTTTATGACCATGACTGCCGAGTTAGATAGCGCTGCTAAAACCAAAACGGCGCGCAAAGCAGCTATTACCTCGTTTGTTACCATGCTTACTTTTGCCTTTACAGGCAAGCTCTTATTTCAGTTTTTCAATATTTCGGTAGATAGTTTCCGAGTAGTAGGGGGCATTATTTTTTTCTCTATGGGCTATGAAATGCTGCAAGCGAGGCTTTCGCGCATGAAAGTAAGCGAAGAAGACGTACGGCAGTACGTAACCGATATTTCTATTACGCCTTTGGCAATTCCAATGATATGCGGACCGGGGGCTATCACCAATTCAATTGTGTTAATGGAAAGCGCGCAATCCATAGAAAAAAAGGCGGTACTCATTGCCATGATGGCACTTGTGAATCTGATTGTGTTTGTGATTTTGTGGGGCTCTTCGGGCATCAGCAAAGCCTTAGGGGATACGGGCAACAAAATATTGATGCGTTTAATGGGGCTCATTATGATGGTAATTGCTGTTGAATTTTTCTTCAGCGGGTTGCGCCCAATTTTACAAAGCATCTTTAAAATTAAGTAGTTGGGCAGTTTAAAAGGTTGTCACACGCTACGGCAGGTATACTTCCCAAGATGTTGGCTTTTATACATATTTGAACCAAATTGCTGCATTATTAACCTAACAGCCTAATGCCGTTTGTAGAAAATATTGTTGTTTATCCCATCAAATCCATGGATGGACTTTCGGTGCGCCAAGCAGTTGTAACCAAAGGAGGTAGTTTAGCTTGGGATAGGCAATTTGCTTTTTTTACTGCCGAAGGAAAAACCGTTAATGCTAAAAAATATCCAACTATTCAGCAAATACGAGCAGACTTCAACCTCAACTATGGCTTGGTTACTTTTACTTTTGGCAAACAAAGCAAAACATTCGACTTGTTCTACGATCAGGCTGCAATAGCCCAATGGATAGGGGGCTTTTTGGGAATAGCTATTGAAATGCGGCAAAATAACAACAGTGGTTTCCCCGACGACCGGCAGCGCAGTGGACCCACGGTTATTAGCACAGCTACCTTACAAACTGTAGCTAACTGGTTCGGACTTAGTGTAGAACAAACACGTCGCCGTTTCAGAGCCAACATAGAAATCGGAGGATGTCCTCCTTTTTGGGAAGATAGCCTGCTTCAAGCGCCTGACACTCCGCGTTCTTTTTATTTAGGCGAAGTGGAAATATACGGACTAAAAGCCTGTGCCCGATGCCCAGTGCCTTCCCGCAATCCAGACACGGGCATTGCTCTGGCTCATTTTCAAGCCGTTTTCGAGCGTTTGCGTCGAGAACATCTGCCTTCTTTTGCACCTGTTAGTCAGTTTCCGCACTATTATTTTTTAAGTATCAATACTCAGATTCCTGCTCACCAAGCTGGTAAGGTTATCCAAATAGGCGATGTAGTAAGTGCATAGTTTGCGATGCAATGCTCCACAGTAATACGCACGGCACTTTTAGCCAGCTTCCCGAACTTAGATTTATTGGGTTTGCAGCCAAGTAATAAATTAAAGAGCACAGTTCACCACTGCTTTTCATAGTTCAAAGTGTTATTTTTGAATTATTAAGCCCCAAGACTTTGTTGGGTGATTGTTGATAGCAAAATTTAGAGTGTCAATTAGCCTATGCTTCCTCGTTTAGTTGTTTTGTCCGGTGCGGGCATCAGCGCAGAAAGCGGTATTCCGACCTTCCGCGATTTCAATGGTCTTTGGGAGAACCATCGCATTGAAGACGTGGCTTCGCCCGAAGGCTGGCGCAAAAACCCGCAATTGGTGCTCGATTTTTACAACATGCGCCGTAAAGCTGCTCAAAAAGCACAGCCTAACCGTGCCCATTATGTGTTGGCAGAGTTGCAAGAAGATTTTGAGGTTACCGTCGTTACGCAAAACGTGGACGATTTGCACGAGCGAGCAGGCAGCAAAAACGTTATCCACCTGCACGGCAGCCTGTTTAAAATGCGCAGTTCAAAGGATGAATCGCTTGTTTTTGACATCAAAGAAGACATCAAATGGGGTGATAAATGCCCGCTGGGTTCGCAGTTGCGCCCCCACATCGTTTGGTTTGGCGAGGCTGTGCCGCTGATTGAAACGGCGGCGGAAATTGTAGCAATGGCAGACGCTTTTATTGTAGTGGGAACTTCCTTGCAAGTTTATCCTGCCGCAGGGCTGATTCACGAAGCGCGCCGAGGCATCCCCAAATTTATTGTAGATACTAAAATTCCTTATGTAAGTCCGCAATTAGGTTTCACAGCGTTTGAAGGAAAAGCAAGCCAAGGAATGGAGCGTGTAAAAGACGAATTGCGGCGTATTTTTGCCAATGGATGAAAAAGGTGCTGATTATTTCCTACTACTGGCCGCCCAGCGGCGGCATAGGTGTATTGCGTTGCCTGAAAATTGCCAAATACCTGCGCCAATACGGCTGGGAGCCCATCGTTTACACGGCTGAAAACGCGCATTATCCTTGGTTGGACAACAGCAACTTTAAGGACATTCCCCCGGGCATGACCGTGCTCAAACACCCAATTTTTGAGCCCTATGCCTACTATAAAAAGTTTTTGGGCAAACCTGCCGATGCCAACGTCAATAACGATTTGGTAGCTTCGGGGCGCAGCGATTGGAAGTACAAACTCTCTGTATTTATCCGCAGCAACTTCTTTATTCCCGATGCACGTGCGCTGTGGATTAAGCCTTCTGTAAAATTTCTGCTCAATTGGTTGAAAAACAACCAAGTAGATGCTATTCTCTCCGACGGACCGCCGCATACGAACACCGTAATAGCCTGCAAAATCCGGCAAGCAACAGGGCTGCCTTGGCTTGCCGACTTTCAAGACCCTTGGACACAGGTAGACTACTACCAACGCCTCATTCTGACCCCTTGGGCTGATGCCAAACATAGGCGCATGGAACAGGAAGCCTTTCGCACTGCCAACGTTACGACCATTGTTAGCCCTACTTGGAAGCGCGATTTGGAAAGTATCGGCGCACGCAATGTGCATGTGATTCCTTGGGGTTATGATGAAGACGATTTCAAAGAACTGCACTATGCGCCCGACTGGAAACTCACGCTCACCCATGCCGGACTGATTGGAGAAGACCGCAACCCCGAGCAGCTTTTTGCTGCTATGGCAGAACTGGCGCAAGAAGAGCCGGCGTTCCGGCAAGTATTCGTACTGCGACTCTTCGGACAAGTAGATACATCTGTACAGCAGGCGATTGCCCGCTACCAAGTGCAAGATATGACTGAGATTTTACCTGCCGTCAATCGTGCCGAGTCGTTGAAGCGCTTGGTGAACTCACAGGCGCTGCTCTTGATTTTGAACAAAGCCGATAATGCCAAGGGACGTATCCCGGGCAAGTTGTTTGAGTACTTGGCAGCCAAGCGTCCTGTTCTGTGCATTGGCGACGTCGGCAGCGACACCGACCATATTTTGCAGCAATGTGAGGCGGGGCGTTGCGTAGCACATGCGGACAAAGAAAGCATCAAAGCGGCGCTGCGCTACTTTTTCATTACTTACAAGCAGCACGGTAATTTGCCTTCCACTACCAACGACCAAGTAAACCAATATACCAACCGCCGGCTGACAGGGCAGTTTGCTGCATTGTTGGATAGAATTATTGCACCATCAATTTCCTGACAGCCGTTTGTCCATTTGTAAAAAACACTTTGACAAAATAGCTGCCCCTGCTGAGTTGGGTGTCGGAAACAGGGTGTAAGCCCTGGGAGGTAAGTTCAAAGCTGGTACAGAACGCCTGCAAACGCCCTGAAAGGTCGTAAATGGCAAGCGATTTTACTTCTTCGCTTTTCATATTCAGGAAAAAACGGCTGCCGCTGTTAGGGTTTGGATAGACCGATAAACGACTTGCCAGTGTCAGGTTCACCTGTACGGAAACTATTTTGCTGTAGGTAAAAGTGCCGTCAAAGTCAGTTTGTTTGAGTCGGTAATAGCTGATACCGTGCAGAGGCGCATTGTCGGTAGTGCCATAGGAAATAACAGCATCGCTGTTACCAGCGCCGGGGATACGCTGTATTTCAGTGAAATTCTCCCCGTCTGTGGAGCGCTCAATGGTGAAGAAGTCATTGTCTATGTCGCGGGCAGTTGTCCAGCGCAAGGCTACATACGGTTCCCAACTACCCTCTTGCTGTTCTACAAAGGCCTCAAAACTGACTAAGGTGATGGGGAGGGGGGTTACGATGGCAGCACAACCGGGTTGCCCACCCGGAGGGGCTGGACTTTGCCGTTGAGTAGAACCTCCGGCACAGGCTGCACAGGTTAAACAATAAATCAATGTTCCGGTATTTGAAAGAGGGTTATTAAGATTATCACAAGTCCCTCGATTAGCAAAAAGATTAGGATTTCCACCAACAGTACCGCAGTTTCTTACATTAAAGAATCCTGCCGAACCACCAACGGCGCTCGTATTACCGTTGTTAGCACTTGCCCATCCTCCCCAAACATCTACAATGGCGGCATTGATTACAGTTAGTGTGCTGTTGTTACCACTAATCAGATAAACTTTATTGTCGGGCGCACCAACAGGACCTACATTGAGCCGTGTATTGGCGCCTGAAACGGTTAGCCGGTTGTTATTGGTTAGTCCCAGAACATTAACAGTTCCTGAATTTAAAATCACATGGGCATTATTGCCAATTACTACGCAATCATTAGGTCCGGGAAGTGTATTAGTACCGCATCCGGCAGGTGTTCGCGTCCATGTAGCTGCATTATTCCAGTTTAGGGGGCTTGCAAGCGTACCTCCTGTGGCTGTAAAGGTGCAGGCGCAACTTTGTCCATATACATCAATCAACATTCCCATTGTAAAAATGCTTATAAGCAAAGCAATAGAAAGATAATTGTTTACCGTTACCTGCTTTACGGATGGGATAATATTGGCTAATCTTATCATGGAACTTTTCTGTGGGAGTACAGCCCTCTGGCTGAACTTTTAAATAAAGAATTATATGCCTTGTGTGCCAAAAAATAATTGGAAGCAATTAAGGCAATTAGTAGTAGCAGGTTGAATGTTTAGATTGCGAAAATCTGTTTTGGCATTAAAGCTACGTTTTAAATCAATCTTTTAACGTCAGTTGCCCAAAAAAAGTATTGAAAGGGCTAAAAAAAATGCCAAGTTATATTTAAAAACTACAAACTTTGCTGTCATCTATCAGCTATTAGCGTCTGTTCTATCAGTGGCTTTCTATGCTACTGCTCAGAATACATACCAATAAACCTAAAAAAATATAACTTTGGCAGCCCGAGTGTGTAGATAAATCAGCAATTTGCACATCCTATCAAAAACAGCCAAAGCCTACAATACTAATCAAACAGGATAGATTTATGACAAAAGCCGAAAAATCAGCGGAACTGCTGCGAAAAAACCAAGAAGCCTTGTTAGGAGGTGGTCAGAGCCGCATAGATGCACAACACAAAAAAGGTAAGCTCACTGCTCGCGAGCGCATAGACCTATTGCTCGACCCCGGCACTTTTGAGGAAATCGGCAAGTTTGTGATGCATCGCTGCAAAGATTTCGGATTAGACAAAGAATATTACTTAGGCGATGGCGTAGTTACCGGCTACGGCAAAGTCAACGGGCGATTGGTGTACGTATTCTCGCAAGATTTTACGGTTTTTGGTGGTTCACTTTCCGAGACACACGCCGAAAAAATCTGCAAAATCATGGACTTAGCCATGAAAAACGGCGCGCCGGTTATCGGTTTGAACGACTCGGGCGGTGCGCGCATTCAAGAGGGAGTGATGTCGCTGGGTGGTTACGCCGATATTTTCTACCGCAACACGCTCGCATCGGGTGTCATCCCGCAACTTTCTGCCATTATGGGACCTTGTGCCGGCGGTGCGGTTTACTCCCCTGCCATTACCGACTTTATCTTGATGGTAGAAAATACTTCCTACATGTTTGTAACAGGTCCGAACGTAGTGAAAACAGTTACACATGAAGAAGTAACCTCCGAAGAACTCGGCGGGGCAAGCACACACAGCACCAAAAGCGGCGTAGCGCATTTTGCTTGCGCCAATGAAGTAGAGTGCATCAACCATTTGAAAAAACTGCTGAGCTTCATTCCGCAAAATTGCGAGGAAGAGCCGCCGAGGTTGCCTTACACGCCGTCGGATGAGATGCGCCCCGAATTAGACGATATTATTCCCGACAACCCCAACCAGCCTTATGACATCCGCGATGTGATTTTCGGCATCATTGACGAAGGAGAAAACGGCTTTTTGGAAGTACATAAAAACTTTGCTGAAAATATTGTAGTAGGTTTTGCACGTTTAGCCGGACGAAGCATTGGCATTGTTGCCAACCAGCCCGCTGTGTTGGCAGGTGTGCTGGACATCAACGCAAGCATCAAAGCGGCGCGTTTTGTACGCTTTTGCGACTCGTTCAATATTCCGCTGTTGGTGCTAGAAGATGTGCCGGGCTTTTTGCCGGGCACCGACCAAGAGTGGCACGGCATCATCACACACGGAGCCAAATTGCTCTATGCCTTCTGCGAAGCCACTGTGCCGCGCGTAACCGTGATTACACGCAAAGCATACGGCGGTGCGTACGATGTGATGAACTCCAAGCACATCGGGGCAGACATGAACTATGCTTGGCCAACGGCAGAAATTGCCGTGATGGGTGCTAAGGGTGCTGCTGAAATCATTTTCCGCAAAGAAATCAGCGAAGCAGCCGACCCCGAGGCAGCATTGAAAGAAAAAGAAGCAGAATACAACCATAAATTTGCCAACCCGTGGCGGGCAGCACATCGCGGCTTTATTGACGAGGTGATTGAGCCGCATCAAACCCGCCAAAAGCTGATTACCGCTTTTGAAATGCTGCAAAACAAAGTAGCTACCTTGCCACGCAAAAAGCATGGCAACATTCCGTTGTAATTTTTATCTGTAAAAATTTTTATCATGGAGCACTATTTGCGCGGCTTTGCGGGCATTGCCGTATTATTGAGCATCGGTTTTTTGTTTTCTGCCAACAGGCGGGCAATAGACTGGCGGCTGGTAGCTACGGGCGTAGCCCTGCAAATTATTTTCGGGCTGTTGGTGATGAAAGTTGGCTTTGTGGCAAATGCTTTCAATGCACTAAGTCGCGGCTTTGTAACTTTTTTGAGTTTTTCACAAGCAGGCGCTAAATTCCTGTTTGCCGATTTGGCAACTACCGACGGCGAAAAGTCAATGGGAGTTATTTTTGCCTTTCAAATTTTGCCAACGGTGATTTTCTTTTC
>JANWVT010000001.1 GCA_025056255.1 Bernardetiaceae bacterium
CAAGGACACGAACGACGGCGGGGAAGAATTCCTCCGCCCTCCAAAATCCACATTCCACATTCCGCCCTCCGTTCACCGTGCTGTTGTGCGGCAATAAAGGGCACAAACGCAGCAGTGTACCCACTGTTGCTTGCACCCCAAGTGAAATTCGCTAACTTTGGAGGCATATCCAACCCCCCAAATTCATGATGAAACAATTAGCTGTTACCTGTTTGTTTTGCTTGTGTTGCGGTTACTTAGTTGCACAAGACCGCAAAGCAATGAATGCCAAAGACCAAGAAAAGCTAGCCATTTGGCAACAGTTAGACAAGCAATTTCCTGCCTACGCACAAGTTGCCCGCGACATCTGGGCATTTGCAGAATTAGGCTATCAGGAGCAAAAGAGTAGCTCCTTATTGCAAAAAAAATTAAGTGAAGCAGGCTTTAAGATAGAAAGCGGCGTGGCGGGCTTGCCCACTGCATTTGTAGCTACTTACGGCTCAGGCAGTCCTGTCATTGGCATTTTGGCAGAATTCGACGCCTTGCCGGGGCTTTCTCAGGATACTGTTCCTTATCGCAAGCCATTAGTAGCAGGAGGAAGTGGACACGGTTGTGGACACAATTTATTTGGAACAGCATCGGTTGCAGCCGCCATTGCTTTAAAAGAGCATCTGCAGCAAACTGGACTAAGAGGTACCCTCAAACTATTTGGTACACCAGCCGAAGAAGGAGGCGCTGGCAAAGTGTTTATGGCGCGCGAAGGATATTTCACAGGGGTGGACGTAGTATTGCATTGGCATCCGGCAGCGGTCAACGCTGCCAATGCGGAAAGTTGTTTGGCAATGGTAAGTGGCACGTTTCGCTTTTATGGGCAAAGCGCACATGCCGCAGGAAGCCCTGAGCGCGGACGTTCTGCCTTAGACGGACTGGAAGCCATGAACTACATGGTCAACCTCATGAGAGAGCACATGCCACAAGAAGCACGCATTCACTACGTTATTAAAAATGGCGGTGTGGCTGCTAATGTAGTGCCCGACTATGCCGAGGCAGAGTACGTTGTGCGCCTACCCGACCACAACGCTACAATGGAACTTTGGGAGCGCGTAATAAAAGCCGCAGAAGGAGCAGCCATTGGAACAGGTACAACAGTCAAATATGAAATCAATGCTGCTCATATGGGTTTGCTTCCCAACGAAACACTGGCAGCTATTATGCACAGCAATTTGAGCAAAGTAGGCGGCGTGAAGTACGATGCAGCCGAGCTTTCTTTTGCAGAACAACTGCGCACCACAATGGGCAAAAACCTCCCCCCTCTTAAACAAGCCGAAGAGATTCAACCCTTCAAACAATCGTTTTTCCCTGCCTCTACCGATGTAGGCGATATCAGCTGGTTAGTACCTACCACGGGACTTTCCACCGCCACTTGGGTACCGGGCACAGCAGCCCACACTTGGCAAGCAACCGCTACCGATGGCATGAGCATCGGCATGAAAGGCATGCTCAACGCCGCCAAAACCATAGCCGCTACCGGCTTAGATTTACTCAGCAATCCCAGCCTGATAGAAAAAGCTAAAACCGAGATGCAAAAACGACGCGGCGCCAATTTTGAATACAAAGCTATGATTGGCAATATCAAGCCTCCACTGGACTATCGCAAAGGATTGTAAGCAAACACTGCCTTATAGACGGGGGTAGGCTTGGGGCACACCTGCTCGCCTTCCCATAAAATCTGCAATTTTTCCCTTCTCCGTTTCCTGTTTGGCTACAATGCCGTATTTTTGAACTCTTGCAACCAACACGCATTTTATAGAAACAACAAAACAAAGCACAACATAAAGGTATGGCTGAAATTATTCGCATGCCAAAAATGAGCGATACCATGACCGAAGGGGTCATTGCCTCATGGCTGAAAAAAGTAGGAGACAAAGTTAAATCGGGAGATATACTGGCAGAGGTAGAAACCGACAAAGCCACCATGGAGCTGGAAAGCTATCACGACGGCGTACTGCTCTACATTGGTGTACAGGAAAAACAGGCTGTACCTGTAGATGGCGTAATTGCTATTATTGGCCAAGCCGGAGAAGATATCAATGCTATTTTAGCTCAACTTGGTGGCAACTCGGCTGCTGCTCCTGTGGTTGCTGATGCCGTACCTGTACAACACAAGCCGGCTTCAAAAGCAAATGCTACTGTTATCCGCATGCCCAAAATGAGCGATACCATGACCGAAGGGGTTATTGCCTCATGGCTGAAAAAGGTAGGCGACAAAGTTAAATCGGGAGATATACTGGCAGAGGTAGAAACCGACAAAGCCACTATGGAGCTGGAAAGCTATGAAGATGGCACCTTGCTCTACATTGGCGTAGAGGCAGGTAAATCGGTTCCAGTAAATGGCATTATTGCCATTATCGGCGAAGAAGGTGCTGACTACCAATCCCTTTTAAATCAACAGAGCGCTCCTGTTGTGCAAACATCGGCGCCTGCTCGCGAGGCAGCTCCTGCATCTGAACCGGTATCGGTTGCCGCTCCTGCCGTGGCTACCACTGCCCCGTCAACTACCGAGAGCGGACGGATTAAAGCCTCGCCACTGGCAAAACGCCTCGCCAAAGAACGGGGGGTAGACATTGCACAAATCAAAGGCTCAGGCGAAAACGGACGCATCATTAAGCGCGACGTAGAGTCATTTGTGCCTGCCGCTGCACCTGCCCCACCAGTGAGCAGCCAACCTGCAACCGCACCGCAACGTTCGGCAGCCTACGAAGAACGCTTCACCGAAATACCGGTCAGCCAAATGCGCAAAACCATTGCCCGACGCCTAAGCGAAAGCGCATCTACCGCTCCACATTTTTATTTAACAGTAGCCATTAATATGGACAAAGCAATAGCAGCCCGCCAAAGCATTAACGAGGTAGCGCCTGTCAAAATCTCGTTTAACGATATGATTGTGAAGGCCTGTGCTATGGCTTTGCGCAAGCACCCTATGGTAAACGCTTCATGGCAGGGAGATAAAATCCGCATCAATCACCACATTCACATAGGAGTAGCCGTAGCAGTAGAAGATGGGCTGTTAGTACCTGTTGTGCGTTTTGCCGATACCAAATCACTCTCAGAAATATCTGCTGAGGTGAAAGAGCTGAGCAGCAAGGCAAAAAACAAAAAACTGCAACCAGCAGACTGGGCGGGCAATACCTTCTCTATATCCAATTTGGGCATGTTTGGCATTGAAGAATTTACTTCTATTATCAATCAGCCCGACTCTTGTATTTTGTCAGTAGGGGCTATTCGACAGGTGCCAGTAGTTGCCGATGGACAAATCCGAATCGGTCATGTGATGAAGGTAACTCTTGCTTGCGACCATCGCGTAGTAGATGGCGCAACAGGTGCTGCTTTTTTGCAAACTCTGGTGCAACTAATGGAAGACCCTGTACGCATACTAATCTAAGCGCATTTTATATGCATGATGCCTCTGGCACGCTGCATTGCAGAGGTGCAGAGGCTTTTCTATTGCAGATGCAAAGAAAGGCAGCGGCATTTTATAGCATGCACTATGTTGTTGCGCATGTCCACGCGCATAATGTAGTGCTAAGTGATTTGGTGAGATACGCCCCCCGGCGACTGTGCAGGGCTATTTGTAGCTTTATCTTGCTACTATGATGTTGTTTCCGCTGGTGAGCGGATAGCTTTTTCCATTCCAGACCAATGCGCCTTCGGTATTGGCAGGTAGTTCAATTACAGCTTTGATGGCATTGCGCGGCAACCGTTCAAACGATACGCGAATCATGCCTTCGGGGTGTGGCATGGCAGCTGCTACGCTTTTGAGCATTCCCAAAGCAGGAGCAATGCGCACTTTGGCAAACCCGGGGGCATCGGGCATAATGCCGCAAATAGTTGCCAAAAAATCGTAGTTCGGGCTTGCTGACCATGCGTGGCAATCTGAACGCGTAGGTTCGCTCTTTTCGGCGAAGGTAGTAAGTCCCAATGCCAACATATCGCGCCAAGGCTGCAAGGAAGCATAGTAGAAATCGGCTAAGCCGGCTCTGACCATGGCGCGGGTCAGGTAAAATCGGTAGTACAGACTTGCTTGGGTAACGGTGGGGTCTGCCAAGGCGCGCTCTATGAGGCTTGCCTGCTGCAAAAGAGGGGCGCCGCCACTGAGTACTGCCATAATTTGGGCGTGTTGGCTGAAGCTGGTTTTTTGGGGTGTGTCGGCTACCAGCCCTCTTTTTACATCGTAACAGGCATTGTAAGCCGCACGCGCCAATTTTTCTGCCTGTTGCAAATAGAGCGCTGCCTGTTCTTTTTGCTCATAATAGTCAAACAATTCAGCAGCCTGCCGCAGCGTATAGGCATAATGGAAAGTCAAAATGGACGAATACCCTTTTTCAGCCCCATCTGGAACGCCTCCGATGCTGGTTTCGTTCAGATATTGCCATTGCTCCGTCCAGTCGGTGAAGTTCCACCAAGGCATTCCACCAAGCATATCTTTGCTGCGGTCTATGTTATCGGCAAACCACTGCAAAACTTGCTGAATGCCGGGCAACATTTGCCGGACAAAATCATCGTCTTGGCGGTGCATCCAGTAGTCGTGCACCATAGAAACCCAATACAGCGAAAAAGGCGGAATGAACTGTTGCACGGCACTTGGGTAGCGCGCCTGTGTCAGTCCTTCGGGAACACGAGAGCGGTTGATGTCTTGAATGGCTTTGCGCACCAAGCGGTCGTCGCCACTGACATACAGGGCTATCAAAGCCTGAATGCGCGTATCGCCCACGTATTGGAGTTGTTCGTAGTAGGGGCAGTCAAAAAAGGTTTCATTGGCACAAAGCCGTGCTGTGCGCCAACCTGTTTTCCATATTTTTTCCAACTCGGCATCGTCGCTGCTGAACCGTGCGTTTTCCTCCATCGGATAAGCTGTAAACTGATGGCTGATATCGGAAATGACAAGTGGCTCTGCGGCAGTTTGGATGTCTACCTGTACGTAGCGAAAGGTGCGAAACCAAAGCGGACGGAAAAGCCGATTAGCGCCGCCATCGGGCAAAAAACGGTCTTTATAGCCGAATATTTGCAAGCCTTCCGTTCGGTCGCGGTGATGTTTTTGCAGTTTTTCATCTACTAATGCCTCTGCATAGGTCAGTTCTATCACCGCTCCTTTGCCGCCTTGTGTCATTATCTCGGGGTAGGCAGTGGTCAGTTGTTGGTTGTCTAACAAGACGGTGGCACGCGTATGAGCAGGAATTGGCAGCGGCTGCTTGCCTTTCAGCCAATTCTCAGGCACTTGGGCAATGCCTGCCAACCGCCGCACCTGCCGAAACCTTTCGGCTGTTTCTTGCCAAATGGGAATGGTCCGCGGCACAAGGTAGTACACAGCCCCTGTTCCCCTGCCTCGCGGCATTCCTTTGTACAAGGAGATGGCTTGCTGCCATTGGCTGTCGTCATAAGTTTTTTCTTCCCAGCCCCATGGATAGCGGTTGCCGTCAACGGCTTCGCCCGGTCCAACCACAATAAATGTTCGCATTTCCTCCATACGCACGGGAATGGGGCTGATGGCATAGTTCGGCAAGGTTTTCCAAGTGGAATTGGTATTGACAACAGCTTCCGATTCGGTATTGCCCTGCAAAATAAAGCCTGTTTGATGGCTGATTTGCGCCCAAGCCATGTGCTCGGCAAAGTTCCAGACAACGGCAGCCAATGTATTGTTGCCCGCTTGCAAATAAGGAGCAATATCAATCGTTTCAAAATACCAATAGGCAAGGTCGCCGCGAGCAGGACCATGTGCCACCGGCACACCGTTTACAAACAACCTGTACCGATTATCAGCCGAAACATGTATGACGAATTTGCTCGGTTGGGCTTCTAACCTAAATGATTTGCGAAAATGATACACCCCAAACGATTTCAGCGGCACACCGGGGCAGGCAATCCATGCGGCTTCCCATTCACGGTTTAGGATGCGCGGGTGAATGTCGGCGCTTTGTGCCCATACCAAGCAGGGCAGGCAGCAGATCCAACAATATAACAACAGTTTTTTCATGCCCGTCGGGTGAATCTATCGCGATAAGTTACGAAACTGAGATAAAAACAAACAGGCTGCCCATTTAAGACAGCCTGTTTCTCATATGCAACTTATTTGTTATTGTGCATCGGGCTGATAGATGTTCACTAAGCCGTCGCCTTCGCAGGTTACTATCAACAGGCTGCGCCCATTGGGGCTATCTTGCGGTTTAATGTACAACACTCCTTCGGGGGCATCGCCTGTGGTAAGCAACTTGACAAACTGCGGTGCGGCAGGATTTGTTACATCGTACACAGCCACTGCATCGGCACGCTCCATCCCCACAAAGGCAAGTGTAATAGATGCTTTTGGTTACCTTTGTATTTCAAAATTTGCGCTTTTCAAGAGTTCTATGCTGTTGTAGTCTTTTTCATCTGTAAAACCAAATTCCCAAAATAAATATGCATTTTGTCGCTTTTCAAAGAAAAGTAGTTTTACTCTTTTCTTAGTATGAACTTGCCACTGGCGGAAGGGATAGTACAACTGTCTAATTATGACATTTCTTGTTTTAGCATTTTTAGCTTCTATTAGTACAATTTGATTTCTGCCTTCATAGCCTGCATCTACTTCTGTTTGTACGCTTTCAACCGTGATAAGCTGTTTGTGTTTTCCTGCATAAAACTCAAATGTTGGCGTGTATTTTCTACCCCGAATGGTCAAAACCAAACTTTCATCTTCCAACAAGCTACGTATCAAACTGGTAGCATAAGCAAAATCTAAGTGCTGCATTTCGGAATCTCCCACTAATGAAGTTTCTAGCTCAAAATCAAGTTTAGCTTGGTAAGCAACTGCTTGTGTTGTAATTTCAGGAACGTCCATGTAACCTTCACCCTGTAAAATGGCGTAGACGCCATTTTCAATAGGTAAAATAAACAAATCATAATTTACAAAAACTTGTGGTCTGCTTTCTCTCGTGTCTTGTTTACACAAAACGCGAACTTCTCTTTCCGTAGTTCTTGTGAAATTTGCAGTTGCTTTTTTGATTTGTTTAGCTGTCAGAATAAATGGACTTTTTGAGAAATCATGTTCGTAAATGTTGTATGTATCAAAAATTGATTGCCAAGGTTTGTGGTTCATACGGATAGTTCGTAATTATTAGTTCATGAATTTTGCCGCGTTTGTTGCCATGGCAATTGATAGCCCTACTGGCTGAAACTCTAAAAATGTTGTATCCTACAAAAGCTCTTTCAAAAAAATCATCTTCTGATTTCTGGTTTTTAGGATCCGAATTAGAAAGCATCAATTTGGCTGCTTTTTCTTTGTCTAACTTTCGAAAGAATTGGGCTAACTGTAATTGTTCTTTGTCGGTAAATTCTGTTCCTGTATAAGTAGTAAAATTGGCTGTTCGGCTGATGGGTCTATAAGGCGGGTCGAAATAAACGAAGGTATTTTCATTTACTTTGTCAAAACAACTTGAATAATCTGCCTGTCGGATTTCGGCGTTTTGCAATACTTTTGAAACTGCTAAAATGTTATATTCGTCAAAAATCATGACATTTTTGTACCTTCCATAAGGAACATTAAACTCTCCTTTTGAATTTAGCCGAAAAAGACCATTAAAGCATGTTTTATTCAAAAAAATAAATTGTGCTGCCCGGGGAATCCAGTTGTCAGACAACTTTTTATAGTTTATCTCGAATCGTTGTAAATTAAAGTGCTTGCGAATTGCCAAAAAAAGCTCATTTCGTTTTGCTTCTTCTGTTTGGTTGTAATCTTTTTGGTATTGTTCTAAGAAATCAAGCAAATCGTTAGGACGTTGCTGAATAACTTGATAAGTTAAAATCAAGTCTTTGTTGATATCTGATAGATATGCATTTTGAATTTTGTAGCGTTGGGCAATTGCAAAAAATAAAGCACCGCCACCTAAAAAAGGTTCAACATAGTTCTTAATGATACCTTTTCTAAGCTCGTTGGGATAGTAATTTTCAAACTGTTCTAAAAGTTGACTTTTGCCACCTGCCCATTTTACAAATGGTCTTGCTTTTATCATCTTGTTTTTTTACAAAGTTAAAACTTTTGCCACTTTTGTATGATTATGAACAACAAACAAATGCTTGGTACGCAGGTCAAAAGGCTTATATCGCCTCCGTGCGTGTGGCTACGTGCGCACCAAGCGGTTGCTTGCAAGGACGTGAAAAACGGCATAGGGAGTTTGAATGTGGGATTTCGGAATTTTCCGCTTCCCAAAATCTACATTTCGTATTCCACGCCAAACAGTTGTTTGTAAGACGCGAACAATTTCAATGGAGAACAAACGAAGGAATTTTTTAAATGCCTTAGTTGCCTATGCGTTTAAGTTATGAAGACAGTTGTTTTCTTACCAAATCGAGAATAGCGTTGGCTGTGAGGCTGATGTTGAGGCTGCGCTCTTGGGCAAGGGCTAATTTTTTGGCAATTGTCTGTGTGCCGTCGGCATAGCCAATCCAAACCGTTCCAACGGGTTTTTCAGGAGTGCCGCCGTCGGGTCCTGCAATGCCGGTAGTGGCAATGCCGATGCTTGCTCCGTAGCGAATCCGCACATTTTCAGCCATTTGTCGGACGGTTTCTTCGCTCACTGCCCCATGCGCCGCCAGCGTTTCGGGCAACACACCCAACTGCGATACTTTTACTTCGTTGCTGTAAGCCACAATACCGCCGACAAAGTAACGACTCGCGCCGGCGTGTTTGGTAAACTGATGGGCAATGTAGCCACCTGTGCAACTTTCGGCAGTGGCAATGGTTTTGCCTTGTTCGAGTAGCAAAGCAGCAACGGTAGTTTCTATTTCATCGTCATCGTAGCCGTAAAAATACTTGCCAATAATGGCTACTACTTTTTCGGTTTCGCGGTTGATGTCTGCCAGCAGCGCGTCTTTGTCTGTACCTATCCCTGTAAGGCGCAGGCGCACTTGCCCCATGCGCGGCAGATAGGCTAATTTCAGATGCGGCGGCAGTGCAAGCTCCCACGACTCTATCAGGTCGGAAAGCGTAGATTCGGGGATATTGATGGTTTTTATCATCCGGTGAATGATGTACGGGGTTTCAAACTTGCTTTGCAACAAGGGTAATACCGTTTCAAGCATCATTCTTTTCATTTCATACGGTACGCCGGGCATAGACACAAATACTTTTCCGTTGCGTTCAAACCACATACCCGGAGCTGTCCCGATAGGGTTTTGCAATACGGTGCAATTGGCAGGCACATAGGCTTGTTGTTGGTTGGTGGGCGTAACCTCACGTCCGCGTGCACTGAACAGCCGTGTGATGTTGTCTAATACCGACTGGTCAAAAATCAACTCAGCACCGAAATAGTCTGCCAGGGTGTGCTTGGTGATATCGTCTTTGGTAGGTCCCAGCCCGCCTGTTATCAGCACAATGTCTGCAATGGCTTCGGCAGCTTGCAAGGCATGTACAATGGCTTCCCGTGAGTCGCCAATAGCAGTTTTACGCACCGTGCGGATGCCGATTTTGTCTAATTCGGCACTCATCCATTGCGAATTGGTGTCGGTTATTTGCCCGTAGAGAATTTCATCGCCAATGGTAATAATTTCGGCAAGAACTTGTTTCATAATGAGTTGTTTTTGCGGGCATGAAATTATGCTTTTTGGCTCTGATTCGGATTGTTATAGCATAGTGAACCAAAGCAACAAGTAGAAGGTATTCAGGCATGTTGCCGAAAGCAAGTTGAGTCGCATCGTATTGCGAAAGTTAGCAAGATGAGGGTTTGCAAATGCCTGCTTCATCCACCATAAAAAGAAAAGCAGCACTGGTGAAAGAGCAAGCAAGAAAGCCCAAGCCCATGTATGTGCAAAATAGTACCAGAAATAGACAACCAAACCGACTGTGGCAATGCTAAACACAAATAGTGTGTACAAAAATGTTCCTCTGATGCCCAGTAGCAAGCTAAACGTTTGGTCGCCGCGGCGCGCATCTTCTTCGTGTTGATAAATTTGCGTCATAGGATAGGAGCCAATGAGCATCAGCGACGAAAGAGCAGCGGGAATACACCAATACGCTTCTGCAACAAGCTCGCTCCACAATTTCCCAGTTAAAGCTTGTATAGAACTCATGAAAACAAAAAATCCTTGAAAAATGCCGACAGTCAGTAAACTGAGCAAGGGATATTTTTTGAGGCGCACCAGTGGATGGCTGTATGCTTTGGAAATCAAACCGTAGATAAATAGCGCCAATGCAAACTGCCAACCCGCATATGTTCCTACAGCAATGCCTGCCACATCGAGCAGCAGCGAGGCGTTGTACAACTCCCGACTAACAGGAGGCGGCTTCTCTAATCCGCCAATAGCGCCTTGGTCTTTATCGAAATACGAATTATAGCCATTGCTGGCAGGATAAATGAACAAATGCCATGCAATAAAAGCTACTATTACTGATTCTGAAACAGGACTGGCACGGCATACTGCACAAGCAAATAAGAAAACAGGCAACAAGAAAAAGGAAAAGGGCACTCGCAAATGCAATAGGGTAGCGCGATGCATACTATCAGGTTTTCGGTAAATATATGCGAAAAACCGAACCCTTGCCTACTTGGCTTTCTACTTCTATGCTGCCTCCCATTGCTTCTACTTGTTGCATAGTGAGGTAAAGTCCTAATCCTTTACCCTCTTGTTGGCTACTGAGGCGGTTACCTATTCGGAAAAGTTTATCCCGATGTTGTTGCAGGTCTATGCCAATGCCGTTATCTATTACTTCTATCACTACCCATTCGCTCTTTTCATAGGCTTTAATTGTTATCTGGCAGGGTGTATCTGGGCGACTGTACTTGATGGCATTGCTCAGTAAATTGTATAGAATACTATCTAAATAGGCGGGTATAACCAGTATAGTCAAAGTGGTGGGCATTTGGAGACTGACTTGCACGTGTTCTGTATACTGGCTGTGCAAAAATGCCAAATTTTCCTGTACAGTTGCCAGTACATTAACCGGTTGTTTTTGCTGGTGCATCGCTAAACTTACGTCTAACAACTGGTTCATCTTGGCAATAACATTATCTAACCGACGGGCAGCCTGATGCAGCATTCCTAATAATTGCTCATCGTGCGGTGTGCTTAGCAGCAAGTCAGTTAGCGATAGCATATTAGCTACAGCAGCGCGCAAATTGTGGGAAGTAATGTAAGTGTATTCTTTCAATTGCTCATTTTGACGTTCCGAGAGCTGAATGAGTTGTTCTAACTGCCGGTTGCGCTCTGAGAGCACTTTTTGTTGTTGCTGCAAAGCTAATTGAATGCGCTTTTGCTTGTCTATGTCTTGAAATGCACCATAAAGACGCACACACCTGCCATTCTGCCACTCAGGAATGCCAATAGCCCTTACCCAAATAAGGTGCTGGTTGGCAGTTTGCAACTCAAGGGTTAAATCAAAGGGGATTCCTTGCTCAATTGCTTTTTGGACGGCGTCGCTTATTTGCTGACGGCTCTCGCCTTCTTTGTAGAAGGCAATGGCACTCTCTAAGGTGGGCTGAAAATCTGCTGCCACTTCATGTATCATGCAAGTAACAGAGCTCCACGTAAGGTGGAGGTTGATAACATCGAGTTCCCATGTACCAATGCGGGCTGCTTTCCCAGTTTGTTCTAACAAATCTTTAGCATGGAGCAGCGCTATTTCTGCTTCTTTCTCTTTGGTGATGTCTTTGGTAGCTCCAATAACGTAGCCCACAGTGTCGCTTGCTATGCTTATCACACGGTTGTGGTCGCGTACCCAAATCCATTTTCCTGCTTTGGTTTTCACGCGATATTCTTTGCAGCTTTCAGCCTGTTGATGCAGCCGTTGGGCATGCAAAGTGAGCTTACATTGGTCGTCAGGATGCACAATAGACTGCCACATACCGGGTTGTTGTAACTCTTTTAACGAATAGCCCAAAATGCGCTCTATGTTATCAGATGCCCACTCTATTTCGATGTGCTCGCCTTCTATTTTGAGGTTGTACACATAATCTGAGACAAGTTCAGTAACCATGCGGTAGCGCTCTTCGCTTTGTCGCATGCGCTCGGTGGCGTTCAGCTCTGCGGTAATATCTTTCCCAGAGGCAAAAATAAGTCCATCGGTTTTGCGGGCATTCCACTGGATGCTTCGATAACTGCCATCGGCACAGCGATAGCGATTGACAAATCCTCTAATAGCCTCGCCATTGTTGAGTGCATCAAGAGCTCCCTGAGTGGAAGCTATATCAGCTGGGTGGATGAAAGAGAAGATACTGTTTCCAATTAATTTTTCAGCAGCATACTGCAATACGTTTTCCCACTCCGAATTTACACGCACTAACAAACCATCTGCTCTTACAATGCAAAGCATTTGAGGTGCCAGTTCAAAAAATGCTTCACTCAGCTGTTTTTGCGCCTGTAAAGAAAGTACCTCTACTGCCTGTTGGGCAAGCAGGCGCAGCATTTGCCGCTGATAATCATTGAGTTGGCGCAGCTGCTTATCTATTACACATAAAGTTCCTAATGCAGTGCCATTCGCATCTATTAAAGGTTGACCTGCATAAAACCGAATTTGAGGTTCGCCCACAACAAACGGATTGTTGGCAAAGCGCACGTCTTTTGTGGCATTTTCTACTTCAAAAATATCCGGTTGCCGAATGGCATACGTGCAAAATGCATGTTCAATGGGGGTGCTATCTATGTTGATGCCAACCTTAGATTTAAGCCACTGGCGCTCTTGGCTGAGAAAGCTGATGAGAGCAATAGGGGTTTGGCATATCAGAGCAGCCATTTGAGTTAGCCTATCAAGGGCTGATTGGTTGGTAGTATCAAAGATATTACAATGTTCTTGCAGCTGCTGCCTGTGAGTAATATGTCCATTTATGGCAGAATCCATTGTTGGTTGTTGAAGTTAGTTTGCTAAAAGCGCGTGTGCAGATTAGCTCCATAAGTGGCTAACCATGAGTAAAAATACAAAAGAGCGAGGAATATCTCCAAAATTTTTTACTTGTCAAAGAAATAGTTGCAGCTATATCCATGGTTCAACAGCGAGTAACGCTGTGCAACCCTATCTGTACTATAGCAGCGCCAGTGAAGCGACAGGCATAACAGCACCTGCCTTAACTATTTTGGTTTGCATTCAGCCTAATGAATAGGCTGTCTAATAAAAAAATCCCTCCTGATTTTTCAGGAGGGATTTCAACAACATTTTTGTAGCGAGGGCAGGACTCGAACCTACGACCTTCGGGTTATGAGCCCGACGAGCTACCAACTGCTCCACCTCGCGATTTTGTGCTGCAAAATTATAGCACGCGAAAATAACATCCAAATACCTTAGACAAAAATTTTAAATCCAGCGATTCGGGTAAAAAAACGTACCTTTGTAGCATGAATCACAAAGCCGGTTTTGTAAATATTATTGGCAGACCTAACGTAGGCAAATCTACACTCATGAATGCTTTGGTTGGGGAGCCGCTATCTATTGTGTCGGCAAAAGCCCAAACCACACGCCAGCGCATCATGGGCATTTTGAGCGGAGACGATTTTCAGATTGTATATTCCGATACGCCGGGTATCCTTACCCCTGCTTACGAGTTGCACAAAGTCATGATGCAATACGTGCATACGGCATTGGAAGATGCAGATATCATTTTGCTTGTAACAGAAATGGGAGACGTGGCAGATGACTACCCCCTGTTGCCCAATCTGATACAGTCTAACATTCCCCTTATCCTTGTTATCAATAAAATTGATTTGCATCAGCAAACAGCTGTTGTTGCCAAAATAGCTTACTGGAAAGAAAAACTGCCGCAAGCCGAAATTGTGCCCGTTTCTGCATTAGAAAAATTCAACTTGGAGCGATTATTTGCTGCCATCCTCGAGCGGTTACCCGAACACCCCCCTTACTTCGACAAGGAAGAACTGACCGATAAATCGGAGCGCTTTTTTGCCGCAGAAATTATCCGAGAAAAAATATTTTTAAACTATGCACAAGAAATCCCCTACTGTTGCGATGTAGGCATCATTTCTTTTAAAGAGTCGGACGACATCATTCGCATTAGTGCAGAAATCTACGTGGAACGCGAGTCGCAAAAAGGCATTTTAATAGGCAAAGGAGGCAACATGCTCAAAAAAGTAGGCATGCAAGCCCGTGCCGATATGGAAAAGTTTTTCCGGAAGAAAATATTTTTGGAACAACACGTTAAAGTGATGCCCGACTGGCGCAACCAAAAAAGCAAACTGGAAAGGTTAGGTTATGTTGCCTGATTATTTGCAGCACGTTTTTTGAATAATTCAAATTAGAAAAAACGATTGCTAATGATGTGGTTTGGAAAGCTACTTCTCTTGTTGTATCTACTGGCTGGGCTCTTACCTGCTGCTTGTGCACAAACTAAATATTGGGTTTATTTTACAGACAAGCCCTTAGCAACCACTCACGTACCCGAACAAGCCCTAAGCCCCGCTGCCATCCAAAAGCGCAAGTTGCTGCAAATCAGTACATGGCAATGGACAGATGTGGCTGTTGCTCCTGAGTACATCGCTGCGCTGACCAATGTGGGGGCATCGGTAGTGGTAGTATCTAAATGGCTCAATGCTGTTAGTTGCTATGCCGACGCTGCTTCGCTGGCGCGCATGGAAGCCCTGCCTTTTGTAGCCAACATTGTTCCTTTGGCACCGCCTCTACGCTTATTGCGCCATTTGCCTCAGCACCCTGAGGAAAAGCAAAAGGAATTTGGCTTGGCTATTAAGCAAATGAATGCTACTGCCCTCATAGAGCGCCAGTTAACAGCTAAAGACATTCTCATTGGGGTAATTGATGCGGGGTTTTATGGGGCTGCCTCCGATGAATTTCTGAGGCACTTGTTTGAAGAAAACCGCATACTGGGCGTGCGCGACATGGTCTCCCCTAAACGCAGTACCGACTTTTTTAATGAACCAGAAACAGCCTCCGACGACCACGGCACTACCGTTTTGCAAATGATTGCGGGGCTTGTCCCTGGTAAAAAGCAATATGGCTTGGCAACAGGCGCAAAGTTTTATCTTGCCCGCACCGACCACGGCGAACGCGAATTTCGCGCCGAAGAAGACTACTGGATAGCTTCTGTGGAGTGGATGGACAGTTTGGGGGTGCGCATCATCAACACTTCATTGGGCTATGCACAAGGTTTTGACAATCCTGAAGAAAACTATCGCCCCGAGCAAATGGATGGCAAAACAACTGCTGTCAGTCGTGCCGCTCGTATTGCCACCGAAGAAAAAGGTTTATTGCTTGTGGTCTCGGCTGGTAACGAGGGTAGTACCTATAACTGGCGTGTGGTGTCTGCACCAGCAGATGTGGAAGGAGTACTTTCTGTAGGAGCTACTACTCCAGCGGGCATTAAAACTTTTTACAGCAGCATCGGTCCGGAGTTTTTGCCCTATCTGAAACCCAACGTATCATGCCTACCGCAACTTTCCTCAGGGACTTCTTTCTCCGCTCCTATCATTACTGGACTGGCTGCTTGCTTGATGCAGTTTGCTCCTACTAAATCAGCAAAAGAAATTATAGCTACCATAGAAAAAAGTGCCAATTTGTACCCTTTGGGCAATAATTTTATTGGATACGGCATTCCTAATGCCGAGCGCGCATTGAGCATTCTACAAGGCAATACTATTACAAAAGACTACTATCAGGTCAGTGCCAAAGAGCAATATTTAATTGAACGACCCGCCAGAGAAAATCAGATTGTTGCAGTTTTTCACAAAAGCAACCCAACTCAGGTAGTAGCCCAAGAAGTTCCACCCATTCACAAAACAGGCTTACTGGTTAAAAAGCACAAAGATGCAGTACGAACAACAGTAGTCATTGGTGAGGAACTATGGGAAATTCTGTGGGAATAGGCAGTTCGTTCATGCATTTAAAGTGTTTGCGTGGACAAGATTTAATTCCTGATTTAGAACAAGGACGGCACCTGAGCGCCTTATTTTCCATCACAACCGAATGTGGGCAAAAAGGTTTGAATCCCACAGGCGAGGTTGTTCCCCAAATGGAATAAACCGTTTGGTGAAATGCAGCGGCAATGTGCGTAAGCCCCGTATCGTGTCCAATTACCATAGCTGCCTGAGCTATCACAGAAGCAGAACGACTAATGCTCATTTTACCGCATAGGTCGACAATGTGTTTGTTGTTGTTTTGGTAAAAATAGGCTGCTACCCTATTGCCTGTGTCCATGTCTTCCTTTCCGCCAATTAATGCAATAGTAGTGTAGGGGAGCTTTTGGCAAAGTTCAATCATTTTATGAAAAGGAAGTTTTTTGGTCGGCTCACTGCCACCTATTACATAAGCACAAAAAGGTTGATGGTGTAACTGGGGTAGCTCTTGCTGCAAGTCCACCCAGTGAGTAGGTGGTATGAAGTAATCCAGTCCTTTTCCGTCATAGCGAATGCCAAGCGGGGCGACGGTTTGCATGTAGCGCTCTACAACGTGTAGCGGTTCGCCATTAGCTTTGCGGGGCATGCAGTCTATCTGAAATTGCGTTAGCAAAAAACGCTGCCAAGTAAGTTTGTTGTATGTAAAACTTTTTTTGCCCAATGCCCAGCAAATCCGTATGCTGCGGAAGTTTTTATGCAAATCAACAACGTAGTCAAAGTTTTCTTCTTGGAGTTCGCTGATTAACTTACTTAGGCTTCCGCGCAACAAGTGTATTTTATCTACGTAAGGATTTGCCTCCCACATTTCGGCGTATTGGCTTTTGGTGCATACGTGCAACTGGCAACCAGTAAGTTGTTGCTTGAGGCAACGCACCACTGGGCTTGTCCAGACAATATCGCCAATGGCTGAAAATCGTATCACTAACACTTTGTTCATTGGCAAAACAAAAACATAATCACACTTTTCATAGTGCTTAATTTTGCGTTAGCAAATAGCAATGAGCAGTAGTAGGTTTCAAGCTGCTTTTCGTAGTACAGGGCGCAAGATTCGCGTAAGCCAGTAGCATGCTGTAAAAACCACTATCTCGACGGCGCAAAACCGCAACAGTGCCATTCCAAAGTTTGGCACGCCTACTTGGATACCAAAAGGCAACAGTATGAGCCAAATAGGCGTTAAGATGCAGCCAAAAATAGTGAGTGCCATCAGATTAGCAGCTAAACCTATTAACAGCGCTTTGCCAAAACAGACGTCGTCTGACTTAGTGCCGTAGAAAATGCCACATCCAATAAAGCAGCAATAGCCAAAAATTTCTTCCATATTCATAGTAACACGCCTGTAAAAACTTTGCCTAACTTACACTAACACACTTTCACAGAAGCAAAAGTAACGAATCGTTTGTTGCTACTGGATAGAAATGTAGCTGTGCAGTTTTTTTCAAATCAACTTAAAGCTGAATAGCCAAGTTAATCAGGAGTGGCACAAGAAGCTGGCTGGTTTTGGAAATCTGTTGGGTACTTTTTTGCAAGCTACGTGGCTCAATATTTAAAAACCTCTATTTGCCTACTGCTGTACACATTTCATTATTGGTGTCTCACGCACAACGGCTTCGTTTTCGAGCTAATTCTTACTTGTTGCTGCTATCCAACAACTACCAAGCTGTTATTGTACAAACAACATCAGTAGCATTTTGGTAGCAAGCAGCGTGTATATTTGCAACTATTTATTTGGCATTTGTACGTATAATGATGTTGCAAAACGATTTGTTGCTTCGCGCTGCACGCGGTCAGTATGTAGAGCGTCCGCCTGTATGGCTCATGCGTCAGGCTGGAAGGGTATTACCTGAATACCGCGCTGTGCGGGAGCGATTGAAAAATTTTATTGAATTAGTGACTACACCCGAATTGGCAGCAGAGGTAACTATTCAGCCCGTAGATTTGTTGGGAGTAGATGCAGCTATTATTTTCTCCGATATTTTAGTTATCCCTGAGGCAATGGGGCTGCCCTATGAAATGCTGGAAAAGCGAGGACCTATCTTTCCGCAAACCATTCGCTCAGAACAAGACTTGCAAAAAATCCGTGTTGCCGATGCTCCGTCGGACTTAGGCTATGTGGCAGAAGCTATCCGGATTACAAAGCGGGCGCTTAGCGGACGTGTTCCGCTAATCGGTTTTGCAGGTGCTCCGTTTACTATTTTTGCCTACATGACCGAGGGCAGTGGCTCTAAAACGTTTTCAACTGCCAAAAAAATCCTGTATCGCTCGCCTGAACTTTCACATAAGCTGCTGCAAATGATTACCGACAGCACTATTGGCTATTTGAAAATGCAAATTGCAGCAGGGGCAGACTTAGTACAACTTTTCGACTCTTGGGCTGGTATTCTCTCCCCTGCACAATATCGTACTTTTGCGCTACCTTACATTGCACAAATTTGCAACGCCATTAACGAGGTTCCTGTAACTATATTTGCCAAAGGAGCATTTTTTGCCCTAACCGAGTTTGCTCAGCTCAAGTGCCATGTAATTGGTTTGGACTGGAATATAGAGCCAACCACCGCACGCCAACAAATTGGCAATCAGAAAACCTTACAAGGTAATTTAGACCCTTGCACACTTTATGCTGATTTTGATACCATTCGTAAAGAAACGCAAAAAATGGTAGCAGCATTTGGCAAGCAACACTACATAGCCAACTTAGGACATGGATTGTACCCAGACATAGAACCAGACCATGTGCGCTGTTTCGTAGATACTATTAAAAGCTTGGCTTAGCCAATAGCAGATAAGCTGTGCAATGAAGCACTTGAAAAGCACCATTTCCAAGATAGCATTGCACGCCGCCATTGCACGTTGCTGTTGTTTGTGTATGTACGAACAACCTGCCAATATAGCGGCAAGTATTTTTTTGCAAATGGCAAAATACAAGCGCATTTTTTGCTTTCAATCTCCTTTGTTTTGTGTGAGAAGCTACACAGCAAAGATTGACTTATCAAGCGAAGTCTGAACAATTCGCGGTATTGACCCTAAATGTAACCC
Organism: Bernardetiaceae bacterium; assembly: GCA_025056255.1. Taxonomy (GTDB): domain Bacteria; phylum Bacteroidota; class Bacteroidia; order Cytophagales; family Thermoflexibacteraceae; genus Rhodoflexus. The sequence goes on from JANWVT010000001.1 coordinate 18,889, forward strand.
AGTAGCTATCCACCCAATCAGTTTTAGTGGGACTCTCTCTCTAAGTAGTGGCGCGTTACACCCATTGAAAGATAAATTTGGTCTTGTACTTTCACGCGAATGTTCTGCTCAATAAGGCGCCAGTTTCTTGCATTGGGATAGGTGCGGTTAGATAAAAATACGTATACTAAGTTATATTGTGGGTCTACCCATACACCTACGCCAGTAAATCCATTATGTCCGTAGGTAGCAGGCGAACAATAAGCTGAGGTGGGTCCTCCGCTTCCTCTAATGGGCTTATCCCAACCTAAGCCCCTGCGATTGTGGGGCACCGTTCGCTTCTCGGTAAAGAAAGGCACTGTTTGGGCTTGATTAAAAAACTTTTTGCCTCCATAGTAGCCATTTTGTAAATTCATTTGCATTAAAATAGCCACATCGTTGGCATTGCTGAAAACCCCTGCATGTCCAGCTACTCCTCCTTGCAAGGCAGCGTCGGGGTCGTGTACTACACCTTGAATGCGTTTTTTACGAAAGTACTTGTCTTCCTCTGTGGGCGCAATGCGCGATTTTTCTATTCGATTGAGTGGCAAGTAGCCCATAGTAGACAATCCTAATGGTCGATAAAAATATTGTTCTACAAACTGGTCTAAACACTGCCCGGTTTGCTGTTCTACAATTTGTTTAAGCAGGTAAAATGGTACATCGGAATAAAAATAGCCGTACAAGCCGTTGGAGGCTTTGTTGCTGCGCAGAGGGCTTTCTCTGAGCCACTTCCAAACCTCTGCATGAATTTTAGCAGAGGCATACAGGTTCTCGTCTACGGGGATAGTGTGTTGCTCTGTCATTTGGCTGGAATAGTACTCTGGCTTGTACTTTCCTTTTTCCATTGTATGCCACCAATGCGGAACGCGCTGAATAAGCCCTGCCTGATGCAATAAGATGTCGCGCAAAATTAGGTCGGCTTTATTAGTTCCTTGAAGCTCTGGCAAGTAATCAGCTACTTTTTTGTTGATATCTAATAGCCCGCGGTCGTGCAAATACATCACGGCTTGCATAGTGGCTGTTACTTTGGTCAACGAGGCTAAGTCATAAACAGTCTCATCATCAACCAAAGCAGCTGAGGGCTCATAGGTTAAGTGCCCATAGTTGCGGTTGAATACCACATTGCCGTTGCGGGCTACTAGTATTTGACAGCCGGGCATAGCATGGCTAGCAATAGCCTGATTGACAATGCTATCTATCTTATCCAGTATATAGCTGCTCATGTGCTCTTGTTCTGGCAGAAAGGTGTATTTCAGGCGGTTGAGCGAAAATATCGAGCACCCTGCCCCTGCTTGAATATTGGGAGAAACGCTTACCGGCAGTCTGGCATTGGTAGTAACCGCCCCAAAGAGTACTTGGGGCACTACAATTTGTACATCGCTGTTGTTTTCGTATGCACATACTAAATAAGAGGCATCATCGAAAAATTTCAGACTGTACGGATTGCCGAATACGACCGGTATCACTTTCGTATACTCAGATAACTTTTTAATGAAGTTGCGGCTTGCCTGCGAAATGCCAAAATCATTTTCTATGCGATTGGTAGTGCTTACGCCAAGTAAACCAACAATTACTACTTTTTTATTCTTCAACTTAGGAAGTAAAGCATCGTAAGTAGCGTCGCCAGCAGTTTTATCGGCAATTTGGTAATGTTCAAACGGAGCGTACTTACCCAAAATGCGTTGGAAGTCATTGTTTTGCTTGGCACCAATTACTACTGAGGCAAAAGAAAGTTCTTCTAAGTTTTTGAATGGTATCAGGCTGTCGGCATTGCGTACTACGGTAACGGCTTGCTCATACAGTTTCATGCGCAGCGCTTTTGCCTGAGGCGTGTTTAAGTCTTCTATCAGGTTTGGGATGGGAATAGGTTTGTATTGGTGCAAGCCAGCGAAATATTTTGCCATGAGTATTTTTTTAACACGACGCTCTATTTCTGCCATGCTAATCTCGCCGGCAGCAATTGCCTCTTTTATTTTGGCAACCCCCTTGGGAACATCAAGAGGGAAAAGGAGGCAGTCGTTACCGGCTTTTAACGCTAACAAATCTGTTTCTCCGGGCGAATAGTTTGCCGAAACTCCTTTCATATTCAGCGCATCGGTAAAAATCAACCCCTGAAAGCCGAGTTGATACCTGAGCAAGTCAGTTACAACGGCTTGTGAGAGTGTAGTAGGCTTTTTAGGGTCGGCATCGTAGGCTGGCAAGTTAATGTGCGCTACCATGATGCTCATCACGCTGTCCTGAATCAGCTTGCGGAAGGGATATAGTTCAACTTCTTCTATTCGTCGGCGGTCGTGTTTAATAATAGGCAAGGCATAATGAGAGTCGGTATCGGTATCTCCGTGTCCGGGGAAATGCTTGGCGTTGGCAATAATGCCATTTTGCTGCATACCACGCATGTAGCTAAGTGCCTTTTCAGCTACTTTTTCTTTGTTTTCGCCAAAGGAGCGAATTCCGATAACTGGATTGGCGGGATTTACATTTACATCGGCTACGGGTGCAAAGTTGATGTGGATACCCATTCTTTTCAACTGACGGGCTATTTCCGCTCCCATGTCATAGATTAGTTTGTTGTCGCCAATAGCTCCAAGTGTCATGGCTTTGGGGAAGCTGATTGTGCTGTCTAAGCGCATGCCCAGTCCCCATTCGCCATCTATGGAAATGAGCAGGGGAATTTTGGCAAGTCGTTGGTACCGGTTGGTTAGCAGCGCTTGCCTTACTGGACCTCCTTGAAAAAAAATCAGTCCGCCAATATGATATTGGCTTACAAGTCGGTCAATTTCTCTGTAATGTGACTCGTCGCGGTTGGAGTAGGCTGCTACCATAAACAATTGCCCAATTTTCTGCTCGTCGGTCATGGTTCGCAAAACGCTGTCTGCCCATTCGTGCTGTTGCCTGAGTTTTTCCAGATAAGCAGGGTCGAGCTGCCTTACCTCCCCTTTCGTTGATGGAGCAGGCACATCAATGCTTTTTGCACTTAGTAAAAACAACAATAACCAAAAAAACGATAACCGCTTAGCCATTGGAATAATTCTGAACAAGCCCCTAAAACAATTAAGCATGACAAAAAAACAGAGGCATGAAACATGCCACATCTGTAGCGCATCACAAAAGAATCGTTTTTTGCCAACAAACGCTGTTGGGGCAGAAAATTTTCCCCTGTAATTTTTTCGCAAAGTAAAAATTTCGCGTAGTTTAGAAATAGTTTATTTCATTAACTATTTGAATTATGAATGGCGCAAAACTACCTCAAAGCTCGGCACTCGCAAAACGACTGATTTTCTTAGGATTGTTTTGGAGTGTTACTGCTTACGCGCTTGCACAACAGGTGCAGATGTACACCATCAGCGGGCGCATCACTGAAACAAGTACCAACCAGCCTTTGATTGGCGCAAACGTTCAGCTGAAAGGCACTTCTACGGGTACTATTACCGACGTAGAGGGAAAGTTTACCATGACCGTTAGCACCGCCCCGGGCGATTACATCCTTGTAGTCAGCTTTGTGGGGTACGGACGTCGGGAGCAAAAAATCACGTTGGGCAGTCAAACTGCTGTTAGCGTAGACGTTAGCTTGCAAGAGGATTTCATTGGTTTGGAAGAGGTGGTAGTAACCGGTACATCGATTGCTACCAGTAAAAAGCAATTGGGCAATTCTATTCACACGGTTTCTGCTCGGCAAATGCAAAACGTAGGTACGCCCAGTTTATCAGCAGCCTTACAGGGTAAAATTGCTGGTGCACAAATTATGCAGAACTCCGGAGACCCTGCCGGAGGCGTTTCTATTCGCTTGCGTGGTGCCAGTTCTATCAATTCTTCTTCTGAGCCGCTTTATATCATAGACGGTGTCATTGTGAACAACAATACCAACAACGTTACCAATCTGGCTGTAAGTATTAGTGGCAACAACGACTTTCAACCCGGACAAAACCGCCTGTTAGATATCAACCCAAACGATATTGAACGCATTGAAGTGCTCAACGGAGCAGCAGCAGCCGCCATCTATGGCTCGCGTGCTAACAACGGAGTAATTCAAATTTTTACTAAGCGCGGTAGTGCGGGAAAACCCAAACTAACTTTTTCTACCTCTTTCATGATTAGCCAGTTGCGCAAAGAGTTTCCACTCAACATGCATCCCGAGCGATTCGGTCCACCAGTAACACGCACCGGCTTTGGTAACGACCAGCGTCTCACAACTATTTTGCTGTTTAACCGCTTGTTCACGGAAAAAACACCTGTAACCCGCTACAACTACTGGGACGATATTTTCCAAACGGCATTAGGAACAGATAACTATGTCTCCGTAGCAGGTGGTAAAGACGATACCAAGTATTTCTTCTCTACTTCTTACTTCAAAAACCAAGGTATTGTTCGCAATACTGACTTTGAACGCATCACGGGTCGGTTGCGAATTGACCAAAAAATGACCGACTGGGCAAAGTTTTCAGCAGGTTTGAGCTATACGCGTAGCTTTGCCAACGAAAAACCCGACGCTAATACATTCAATAGCCCAATTAACTCGGTATTTATTACAGATAACGTTTATAACCTAAGAGAGCGCGACGCCAATGGCAACTTGCTGCCCGTAGAGCCTGTGCGCATCAATCCACTTAGTGTGATTGAAGACTTGAAACAGACTAACCAAACCAATCGCACTATTGGCGACTTTCAGCTAAACCTTGCTCCGCTAAAAGGATTGGGCATAGACTACATCTTTGGTTTTGATACCTATACACAATTGGGGCAAAACTTCTTCCCGCGCATTCCCTATGCAGGGGTCAGCGCTGCTTTGTTTCCCGATGGCTACGCCGCTACTGCAACTGCACAGGTATTGCAAATCAACAACGACCTCAACATGAGCTATCAGGCAGACCTGAGTGAAAAGCTCAAATCTACCACCCAACTGGGGGCTACTTGGCAATACGATCGCAGCAATTTTGCCCAAGCACAAGGACGCGACATGGTGCCTTTTGTAGAAACCATCAGCGGTGCTACTAATTTGTTCACCCCTGCTACTGAGGTGCGAACTGAGCGCAGTATTCAAGGTTACTTTTTGCAACAAACTTTTAACTACGGCGATTTTCTGTTTTTAACAGCAGCAGGCAGAATGGATGCCTCATCGGTGTTTGGTCCTAACAGTCGTTGGCAGTTCTTTCCCAAAGCCTCTGCCAACCTGATTGTATCGGAAATGGACTTTTGGAAAAACGCCTCTTTTGCCGAAAAAGTTAGTACCTTCAAATTGCGCACTGCCTACGGCGAATCGGGCAACCTTACTGGCATAGGACCCTACGACCGTTTCAGCAACACTATTCCGGTGCAGTTAGTAGGGCGCCAATCGTTAATTCGCAGCGTGGTACTGGGCAACCCAGACGTGAAGCCTGAACGCCAAGCAGAAATTGAAATAGGAACAGACATCTATTTTCTCAACAATCGCTTTGGGGTGGAACTGACTTGGTACAACAAAGAAGTTCGCGATTTGTTATTGGAGCGCACTATTGCTCCATCAGAAGGCGGTGCCTCCATCAATGCCAACGTGGGTAGTATGACCAACAAAGGAATCGAACTGGCATTGCGCGCAAATATTTTGAAAAACAAAGATTGGAACTGGAATGCTACCCTTATTTACAGCCGCAACCGCAACAAAGTCAACATTCCGCAAGAAGTGATTCGCTTCTCTGCCGACGCTAATAGAATGAGCAGCGCGGTGAATGGCTTCCCACTGGGCGTGTTCTATGGCACAGCTTATGCCCGCAATCCAGATGGTTCGCTGTTGCTGACCAACCGTCCGCAAACTATTGGCGGGGTAACCTTGCAAGCAGGATTGCCGCAGCCCGAGCGCGTAGGGCGCAATTCGGAAGGACAACCCACAGGTGCTTTGGTAAACCGCGTACTTGGCGACCCCAACCCGCGCTACATTGCTTCCTTGTCTAACGACATCAGTTGGAAGAATTTCAACTTCCGCATACTATTCGATGCTGTACAAGGTTTTCAAGTGAATAACCTCAACTGGACAACAGCCAACAACGTAGGTATTGGTCCGTTGGCGGTGCAGGAATTGCGCGGCGAATTACCTCGCGGCTGGGTAAGCTTAGTAGGTGGATTTGGCGGCGAGCGCATCCGCGAAGAAATGATTAAAGACGGCTCTTTTGTGAAGTTGCGTGAAATAGCTCTTTCTTATACGCTGGCTCCCAAACTACTTGGCGTAAGCAACCTTACCATAGGGGTTTCAGGTCGCAACCTGATTTCGTGGGACAACTACCCAGGCTTTGACCCTGAGGTGAACTCTGGCGGACAAAGCAACCGCATCCGCGGCGACGACTTCGGTACTGTTCCTATTCCACGTACTTTCCAGTTGAACCTTTCTGCACAGTTCTGAGCAACCCTACAACAACTTTAAATGTGTAATCGTATGAAACTCATCCATATCAAAAAAGTCCTATTTTGTGGATTATTGGTCATTGTGCTAATAACTCCTTCTTGCACATTGGATTATGTAAATCCTAATGCGGCAACCGAAGATGCTGTGTTGAGCAATACTTCAGGGTTATTGGCTTTTTCCAACGGCTTGCGTCGGCGCTACATTGTAGGTGGGGCAAGCCCGTTGTACACGGTTATTACTACCTCTGGCTTGGCTACCAACGAGTTGCGGGTAGTGAATGCTGGTAACGCCGATATTGCAGCTTTGGCAAATGGCAGAGATAATGTAAACGGTCTCAATCCGGTGATTATCAACATGTGGCAAAACCTCAATATCCTCAACGCCGACTGTGACCGCATTATTGCCAATGTGCGCAACATTCCCGACCGTGCTACTGCTGCTGCCGTGCAAGCACACGCTCACCTTTACAAGGCATTGGCACTGGGCTGGCTGGCAACGTTCTGGGAACAGGCTCCTATTACAACAGGTAAAAATGCTACTTTTAGCAGTCGTACAGCCGTTTTGGAAACAGCTGTGCGCCTGTGCGATGAGGCTGTTACCTTGTTAGCCGCCAACCCCGTTCCGGCAACTTTTACCAACGTGGTAGGCAACGATATAGACTTGCCCAATGCTTTAAACGCACTTTCTGCCCGCTATAACCTCATGTTAGGACGCCACCAACAAGCATTTGAAGCAGCAGGGCGTGTATCGCTTACCTCCCGCTCCCGCTTTGTGTTTGATAATGTTTCACAGAATCCCATTTTTCGCACTTCCTTTGTAACCAACAACGTACACGAAGCACAAACCAATTTAGGTTTGCCGCCCGCTCTTGCTCCTGCTGCCAACGACCAGCGCGTACCGTTCTATATCACCTCGGCAGTGCCACCACGCGGGCGAGGATTCTTTCTATCCGATGACACAGCTATCCCACTATATCTGCCCGGCGAAATGATATTGATTCGCGCCGAAGCACAAGCTCGACAAAACAGACTTGCTGAAGCTGTTGCAGAGTTAAATCGCGTATTAACCAAAACCCCCGCCCAAGATATTTACGGCGTAGGGGCTGGATTGCCTCCCTATGCCGGTCCGATGACGCAAGATGCTATCTTAACGGAAATTTACAGAAACCGCTGTATCGAATTGTATTTAACTGGCATGCGCTTGGAAGACAGCCGTCGTTTTGGACGTCCCGGTCCTTCTACTCCTAATGCTGAGCGAAACCGCAATTTTTATCCCTACCCATTTACGGAGCGCGACAACAACCCAAGTACGCCCCCCGACCCAGCAAGCTAAGTCAGCTGCATACCGCCAACCCACACAACAACCGAGTGTGCAAAAAAGCACTCGGTTGTTTTCTTGCGCCGAGTTAAAGCATGTGAACAATTCAATTCCTATGCGCAGTAGCTTTCCTACGGAACAGCTCAGTCAATAGCAGCACATAGAGCACACCACACGGGGTTGGTAGCACTAATAGACCCAACAGACTTCCCACGTTTTGCGGAACTTACCCAGTAGCATAGCCAATATTGCATTTTCTCAACTCAACCTTATTGGTCTCTAATTGGGGAAGAGACTATCGTTTGTACAATTTTGGCGGGAAGAGGTAGCCCACCCTTATGTCCATAAAATCTGCTGTTCGCGTATGCGCTTTCAGGTTGAGCCCTCCAAAAATGCCATTTGGCGCCTTGTAGGTAAGTTCATAGCGCTGGTAAACCGGATGCATGGCTTTGTAGGGAGCATAAATGTAAATACCTAATTGTTGTGCAAAGCCAAAGCGTCCTACAAGCAACTCATGCCCCAGTAAAATGCCAGCTCTGGTAAACTCATGGCTCCGCTCAGGTTCATAACGACGCAACCACTCGCGCAATGAATAGTCTACCGTTACTTCCATGCCTAAGCCGAGTGCACTAATTCTACCCACTCGACGCGAAAGATCAGTAGTAGCTCCTAAAATCCAATATCGCTCCGCATCGTTGCGCTCAGCAGTTTTAGCAGTCGTATAAAAAGCTGCCCGGTATTGCCATCTGATTGGATATTCTTCTCGCCAATCGCTTTTTTGAAATACAGGAAATGTGAATTTTTGCGGTACATAATCAACAGCCAAGCCCAGAGTAGGGAAATTGATTCCCTTATTAGGCTGTTTAAGCCCTCCGTTAGAAATGTGGTTGAAATTGCCATGCGCCCGCAAGGTAATGTGCGAAGTTAAGCGGTAGTTGATACTCAGGTTCATGAGCAGGTTAAAACTGATAGGGGTGCTGTAAAACAAGTTGAGCGGATTGTGGACCGGATGAAAAACGCGATTGAGATAGCTAAAACCAGCCCCTAATCGATAAGAAACACTTAGCCGAGCAGGAGCAGCCATGAAAGGTTCTACAAATGCTGTTGCTGACCAAGCACTGCCCAAAATTGAGGGGTTGTCGAAACTGAAATAGCCCGCCGAGATGCCAATTCGCGGATAACAAGAACAATATTGCCAATATTGCCGACGCAACAATTGCCGACTAACCTCCATTTCTACCCCGCGTGGACGAGAAAAAGAAATACTCCTAATCTCCTCAGAATGTGGTAAAATAACCCCATAATGAGCTCTAATACCCCAAGCAAGAGGTTGTGCAATGGTTGAATCGGACTGTTGGGCTTGAATACAATTAGAAAAAAAAGTGTGCATGCCAACTGCTATCAACTGTAATAAGCGCTGCATCATGTTCCCATCAGATTGTGCTATTGTAAAACGCACGGTTTTTCATTAGGGTTATCAAAACATTTTTTGTAAAACCTGCGTAAATCGGAAAGAATTTTCTAACTTTCGTTCAGTCAACCATCATCCGAAACCTTAAAAGCCAAACAATATGACTCACTTTGAGAAAGTAAAACATTACCTGCAGGAATTGGGTTACGACATTGCCCGTGAGGATGTAATAGACCAAATTTACGTTATCAATGCGCCAGAAGATGGCATCCAAAACCTCGTTGTGGACTGTAACGAACCTATTTTGGTTTTAGAACAATACCTGTTTGATATTGACAGTAGCGATGCAAAGGTGCTCAAATCTCTATTGCAGAAAAACCGGGAGATTGTTCACGGTGCGTTTGTATTAGACGATACAGGCAAACGCTTGCTTTTCCGCGATACGTTGCAGTTAGAAAATCTTGACTTGAACGAAATAGAAGCCAGTATTAACTCTCTCAAACTACTCATGGCAGAGTATGCCGATGAGATGCTTGAATTTGCCAAATAACACTTCCATTCATTTATCACAAACAACCAGTTTTCACATATGGGAATTTTCAAAAGACTTTTCAGCATTGGCAAAGCAGAAGCGCACAGCGTTCTGGATAAACTGGAAGACCCCATCAAAATGACAGAGCAGGGTATCCGCGATTTAAAAGAAGATTTGAACAAAAGCCTACAAGGGTTGGCAGAGATTAAAGCACTTGCCATTCGTGCCAAAAATGATAATGCTAAGTTTATTAACGACGCCAAAACCTACGAACAAAAAGCCATTATGCTGCTACAGCGCGCTCAAACAGGGCAGCTTGCTCCTGCCGAAGCAGACCGTTTAGCCAGCGAAATGCTCCGCATGAAAGAAACGGCTGAACAGGAAGCACAACGAACTGCTAAAGAATTGGCAATGCACGAGCGAAGCGTAGCTACTGTGGAGCAAAACATTAACAAACTAAAGAGCAAGATCAGTACCTACGAAAACGAACTGCGAACATTGAAGGCACGTGCTAAGGTAAGTGAGGCTACTAAAAACATCAACAAGCAGTTGGCACAAATCGACTCGAGCAGCACCATTGCCATGCTGGAACGCATGAAAGAAAAAGTTGCCCGAGACGAAGCCCTTGCACAGTCCTATGGTGCTATTGCTTTGGAAGGCAAAACAATTGATGAAGAGGTAGATAAAGTACTAGGAACAAGCACTCAAACTGATGCCTTGTTGGAATTAAAAGCTAAAATGGGACTACTGCCTCCTACTACCCCACCTGCAGAGAGCGGCTCTTCCACACCACCCACACCGTAAATTGCGTTTCAATACATAAAACAGCCATCCTATTATTGAGGGATGGCTGTTTTGTTACTCTTGGGTGAGGTTTGCCTTCTTAAAGATAACACAGCAGCAAGTGTAAGACAGTAGCATAAGGTTCGGCTTTACCCTTATTACTTTTTACCAAGCCCCTATACTTAATGCAAAAAAGGCTACCTCTGAAAAGGTAGCCTTTTTCGAAAAGATTACTTGCGCTTACCGCCGCGATTGTTACGTCCGCCGCGTCCACTGCGTCCGCGTTCGTTGCCACCACTGCGGCGGCGTTCTGCGGGGCGCTCCTCTCCACCGGATGCTCCTCCTGAGTCGCTACGAGGCAGTGTTCCCGTAACAGGCGATAAATCAGGACGACCGTATATTTCACCCTTAAATATCCATACCTTAATACCAATTTTACCGTACACGGTTTGAGCCTCAGTGACAGCGTAGTCAATGTCGGCACGAAGGGTGTGCAAAGGCACACGTCCTTCTTTATACTCTTCGCTGCGTGCCATTTCAGCACCACCTAAGCGACCTGAGAGGCGTATTTTGATACCTTGGGCTCCTACACGCATGGCGTCGCTAATGGCTTTTTTCATAGCACGGCGGAAAGAGATGCGGGCTTCTAACTGCTGCGCAATAGTTTGACCCACCAAGCGTGCATCAATTTCAGGGCGCTTAATTTCAAAGATGTTGATTTGCACATCTTTTTTGGTAATTTTTTTCAACTCCTCTTTGATTTTATCAACCTCTGCTCCCTGCTTGCCAATCACTACTCCCGGACGAGCGGTATTAATCGTAATGGTCAGACGCTTGAGTGTGCGCTCTATAATAATACGCGAGATGCCGCCTTTGGGGATACGGGCATTCAAATATTTTCTGATTTGCTCGTCTTCTACTAGCTTTTCAGAAAAGTCTTTGCCACCATACCAATTAGAGTCCCATCCTTTAATGATACCTAATCTAAGACCTATAGGATTAACTTTTTGTCCCATCGATTTGAATCCCCCTTTTAAGCGTTGGTTTGAGTTTGTTCTTGAACAGGCGCTGCAACATCTACCCCTATCATTTCATCTACCACAATGGTAACGTGGTTAGAGCGCTTGCGGATGCGGTGTGCGCGACCTTGTGGTGCCGGACGAAGGCGTTTGAGCATTTTGCCTTCGTTTACAAAAATGGTCTTCACGTACAGGTTAGCATTTTCAATTTTTTTGTCGGGATTTTTTTGTTCCCAGTTAGCAATAGCCGACAACAAGAGTTTCTCTAATTTGGCGGCACCTGAGCGTGGCTCGTATTTGAGTATGCTTAATGCCCGACTTACCTTCTGACCTCTTATCATATCGGCAACCATGCGCATTTTGCGAGGCGAGGTAGGGCAATTATTCAACTTTGCAATTGCTTCCATCTTACTTTTTGCCTTTGTCTTTTTTGGCGGTATGTCCTTTGAAGGTGCGGGTAGGAGCAAACTCGCCGAGTTTATGCCCTACCATGTTCTCTGTTACATAAACAGGAATAAACTTGTTGCCATTGTGTACGGCAAAAGTGTGTCCGATAAAATCGGGAGAAATCATTGAGCGGCGAGACCAGGTTTTAATAACGGCTTTTTTATTAGAAGCATTCATTGCTTCTACTTTTTTTGCCAAGTTGTGGTCTATGTACGGTCCTTTTTTAAGCGAACGTCCCATAATTATTTTTTCCTTCTGCTAATAATGAAACGATTTGAATACTTCTTAGGCGAACGTGTCTTTTTACCTTTGGCATACAAGCCCTTGCGTGAACGAGGATGTCCACCAGAAGCGCGACCCTCGCCACCGCCCATGGGGTGGTCTACAGGGTTCATCGCTACGCCGCGTGTACGAGGACGGATACCTTTCCAACGGTTACGACCAGCTTTGCCAATGCTTTCATTCATATGGTCGCTGTTGGAAACTGTGCCTACAGTGGCATAGCAGCTAGCTAAAACGAGGCGTGTTTCGCCTGAAGGCATTCGCAAAGAAGCATACTTGCCATCTCGACCTAACAATTGGGCATAGGAGCCTGCACTGCGAGCAATGTTGCCACCAGCACCAGGTCTTAACTCAATGTTGTGTACAATGGTACCTACCGGAATGGCTGATAGAGGAAGTGCATTGCCCAGTTCGGGCGCAACATTTGCCCCAGACATAACGGTTTGTCCTACTTTGATGCCTTCCGGAGCGATGATGTAGCGTTTCTCACCGTCTTCATATTTCAGAAGTGCGATGCGTGCAGTACGGTTAGGATCGTACTCGATAGCCTCCACGACTGCAGGAATGTCGTGTTTGTCTCGCTTAAAATCGATGATGCGATACTTACGCTTATGACCGCCGCCAATGTAGCGCATGGTCATCTTACCGGTGTTGTTTCGTCCGCCGGTTTTTTTCAGAGGTTCAGTCAACGACTTTTCGGGCGTTGATTTGGTAATCTCACTGAAAGTGGGCGCGATACGAAAACGAGTACCCGGTGTAACAGGTCTCAGTTTTTTTACTGCCATAAAATTTTAGTATTTAGCCCCCTAATAGGGCAACGGTTTACTACTTTACACCGCAATTGAAAATCAGGCTGCAAAGTTATGCAAAACTCCTTACCTCACAACACTTTACACATTTATTTTGCAATTTTACTGTCTCATTTTGGCTATTAGGCTGCTTTATGACCTTGCCTCTGCTCTTAGAAAGTGTTCACGGTTACCGTTTTACACATGCGGGCAATAGTTTTTCCAGCATGTCGTCGGTTATTTTCAACGACTTGCAGGCTTTGCCCGAGTGGCAATCAATAGACATTGCTTTGCTCACTGTTGGCTGGCAGGCATCGGCAGAAGATGCTTTCCGACGCGCTTTTTACAATTTGCGACAGAGTAACAAAACATATCGCATCGCCGATTTGGGCTGCCTCAGAGCAGGTGTTGATGCCGTTGAAACATGTTTGCGCTTACAAGATGTGTGTGCCTTTCTTTTACAAAAACAGGTTACTCCTTGCATTGTAGCCGACCGGCATGAATTAGACATCGGACAGTTCAGGGCTTACCAACAAACCGGACAGTTGATATATGTGCTGCAAGTAGACCAAACACTGGATTTGAAAATTCAGGGTGACGCGCTGCAACATCTGGATGAAATGATTACTTGGCAGCCTAATTTTTTACTTGGCGCTGGACTATTAGCCTACCAACAACATTTGACTGACTCGGCTCATTTGGAACTTTGGCAGCAATTGGGCTTCGACCTAATGAGTCTTGGCAAAATGCGCGACGATATGAAAGCTGCTGAGCCCCTAATTCGCTCCGCACATATGATCAGCTTCGATGTAGCAGCGCTTCGTCCTTTTTTTACCCCCCCGCATCAGCCTTTCCCTTTTGGGCTACATCCGGAAGAAGCCTGTCAGATTGCTTGGTATGCGGGCAACAGTGAGCATTTGTCGTCGCTGGGCTTGTATGGCTATCACCCTGAAAAAGACCCGCACGGACTAATGGCGGCGCTACTGGCAACAATGGTTTGGTATTTCATAGAAGGATATGACAAGAGTAATAAGAGCCTCAATTTTTCAGACAGCCGCTTTGTAAAGTACGTAGTGCCTATTGGCACATCTTATCAGTTGGTTTTCTATAAGCACGTACACAACGAAAAATGGTGGATGGAACTGCCCGCCGATGAGTCTGCCCTGCTCAACTCGGGTAAGCCTCGTGCCATACCTTGCAGCTATGCTGATTACTTAACAGCCTGTTCCGGAGTTCCACCTGACTGCTGGGTAAGACTTTCTGCTCGTTTAGGATAATGCCCTAGTGTTTGTTGGCTGCTACCTGAGCACACGCGTATGTTCATGTAGCTCAGGTGAATTGGTGTTGGCTTATTTGTCTCAACATGAAAGTAGCGCAGTAAAGAGATTTTTGGGGGTTACCGAATAATATCCTGCAATCTCATCGGCAAACATGATGGATAAAGCCTCAATCATTGTTTCAACAGGATGGCAGTATTGAGAGGCTGAAAAACAACCTTGCTAACAGTAGCACTTGTCCTTACTGGCAACAGGGTTGCCTGTGAGGACACAAACAACAATGAGTTTGCCTTTATAAATGCGCATTTGGCAAAATCAACCCTATCAATACCTAAACAGCCACTAAGCTGAATCTATGAAATTGCCAATTATTTAATTTCAAGTATCATAAATCCGTGCATAGAAGTAACCTGACTATTGCACTTAAAAAAATTATTTTTAGTAAAGATGCAAATGAGGTTGCTGTTAGCAAAGTAATAGGCTTTGTCGATGCTGTAGTTAAAATACAAGCCATCAGGGGAGTAATATAAAAGTTTGAGTTGCAGTTTACCGTTTACAGTGGGCAAATCAATACCTGCTTCGCGGGTGGCATCGTTCCACTTGCGTGCACACTCAGCACTAAAGTCGCGCAAGTAGTCTTTTTCCAAACTTTGATTGCGGTCTGGGGTAACAAGCCTTGCATTTCGCTTCCTAAGCAAAAGAACGCCGTTCTCTGGCAATATTTCAATTGGTTCCTCATACTCAATTGCATTTTGCAATTGTTGTTTTAACTGCACCCAACTGTTGAAATCTCGCAACGCAGTTTGCCTTGCAATGGGTTTGTCGTGTTCCAAATCTACCTGTATCAAATTAGCATGACTGCACTCGCCGTCAAGGGTTTCGGCTATCCACAAAACATTTTGGTTTTGCTCTTTTAAAATCAAAAAATAAGACTGCTCGCAATTACCAGAGCTAACTTGGTGTGTAATGGGGTAAAGTTTGGGTAAAATTGTGAGCCCAATCCATAAAACTTCGACAAACAAACACATGACTTTCGTAATTGTACGGTTTACATTAAAAGCGAAGCATATCTTGCATGCCAAATATACCTTGTTTGCCCTGTAGCCAAATAGCCGCCTGTAAAGCGCCGCGCGCAAATCCTTCTCTGCTATGTGCAGTGTGCTTAATTTCAATAGTATCAATAGCAGAAGAATAGCTAACCACGTGCGTACCCGGCACCGCTGCCTGACGAACAGCCGTAATAGGCAAATACGCCTGGCTTGTAGGGGGTGCCAGTTGCCAACCTCTCAGATGCGAATAGGCAGACAAAACACCTTCGGCTAAGGTAAGCGCTGTACCACTGGGGGCATCTTTTTTCTCTGTGTGATGTATTTCTGTAATAGCCGGTACATAGCTTGACTGCATTGAAGTCCACCGCGCCAACAATCGGTTGATTTCGAAGAAAATATGAACGCCAATGCTATAATTGGAAGCGTAAAACAAAGCTCCTTTTTCTTCTTGAAATCTTCGGGTAATGTATTCCCAGTGCTGCAGCCAGCCAGTAGTGCCACAAACTACGGGCAAGTGGTTTTGCAAGCAAAATTCTAAATTGCTCACTGCCGACTCAGGATTGGTGAACTCGATAGCAACATCAGCATCGCCTAATTGATAGCTGGTTAACTCATGGCGACTTTCAGCGGTAATGCGGTGTGTAATGGTATGACCTTCTGCAAGGGCAATATTTTCAATGGCTTTACCCATTTTGCCATACCCCAATAGCATAATTTTCATAACTAAACAATCAACTAATAACAAAGTTAAGCAGTTGTGTATATGCGATTAGCAGTTTTACAATAAATAATTGTAGCTGCTTTGCTTGCGGTTGCTCATAGTTCGCGTGTTATTGGGCGGCTTTGAAAACTAAATTTATGCATGATTAACTCTGCAAACAGTATATAATGCCACTGATGCCATTAAAAAGTGGCAAGATTGAGTTTGATGTTGCCGTTGCACGCTGCCGTTGCACGATGCCGTTGCACGCTGCCGTTGCACGTTGCCGTTGTTTATGTCTTTTTGAACCTCCCAGCTTGTCGCATGTGGGAACTCTTGCAAGGGTGTGGTGTTTTAAGTGCAAGAAATAATAAAAAGGGCATGCTTTTTCAGCTATGCTGAGTTTTAAATTACAAGCATTGGCTGATTAAGCTAATAAATCTGTGTGTTAAAGAATTGCTTAAAATTTTTCTTTGCGTTTACCAACACTGCCGCAATAGTGCAAAGTGCTGCAACAATTCTCTGAATCGGTTGATAAAATTAGCTTGGGAACGTGCCACTGCAATATGTTTGCCTTTGGCAATCATTTGGCGGCGCAGCGACTCGTTGCCGTACAGTTGCAAAACGGCTGCTGCCATCTGCTCCGCCGATGTAGGTGCAAATAGCAGAGCAGCATCTTGCATTTGTTCATGTGCCCCTGCAACGGCAGATGCCAGCACGGGGCAACCCAGCGCAAAAGCCTCTAACGGCGGCAGGTTTTCCGGTCCGAAATGGGTTGGGTAAATTAATGCGACGGCATGTTGATAGAGCGCAACTAACTCATTTTCAGCTACAAAACCCGGGAAATGTACAAATTCGGCAAGTCCCAAGTTGGCAGCGGTTTGCCGAACGTATGCCTTGTTACCTTTGTCCGAACCTGTCAGTATCAGGTGTAGTTTTTTGCCCTGCGCATGGAGCTGCGCTAATGCCTGTAACAGCGTGATGTGGTTTTTATGCGGCCAGAATTGTGCAGGATAAAAGAGGTATTCACCCGCAGGCAGCCATTGCGGACGTGGTTGCGGTTGGTTGGCATATTGCAGCGCAAACTGCGGGGTCAGGTGCGGAATCTGAAAAATGCGCTCAGGATGCACACCATAAAACAACGAAATCTCGTCTGCCCCCGCCTGATTGCCGATGATGACAAAGGCTGCTTTGGGCAAATATTTGCGATAGTAGCCTTCGCGCTTCTCCCACTCGCCATTGGCACTTACTTCGGGGAAAAAGGGCTGTCGGCGGTGCTGCAAGTCCCAAACAATGTTGATGTAGGGCACATCTACCTGAAAATTTTCCCAAGGCGAAAGGTAAAAAATAACGTCAGGACGGCTTGCCAGCACAACATCTTGCAAAGGATGCCGTTTGCGCAAACCAGCCTTGAACAATGCCCGCTGCAACAGGGGCGTATCAATATTGCAAAGGCTGAAATGAGCGCTTTCACCAATTTTCAACTGATGCTTGTGCGCGTAAAGGATGAATTGATGTTCGCCTTCGGCAGCCAGCAAGCGGATGGCTTCTAACATTTCGCGCTCAATAGTAAACCCTCCGCCTTCTTCTGCCCGCAAACTGCCTGAATATAGCCCTACTCTCATGGTTTTTGTGCAATGGTCAGTACATGCCAAGTATCGGCATCAATGGCAGTGCTGTGGCTGTATCCGCGCAGCGACTCGCGCACCTGAAAACCTGCTTCTTCTAAAAATGCGCACATTTCCTGCACCAAAAAAAAGCGGTTGCGGTGCGTTTCGGTGTAGCTGTGCGCCTTGCCATTGTTGAAAATTTGATGCACCGTAAAGCGGATCTCGGCTATTTGCGTGCGGTAGTCCAACTGTGTTTCCGAAAAGCGCACCACCTCTCCGTCAGGCACTTGCCAGCGACGAATGCGGGCTTCTTCGTAGTGTCGCGCCATAGTTGCACCATGCCAATACTCTATGATAAAAATACCACCCGATTTAAGTTTGTCGTAAATGCCGTGCAGTGTTTTGCGGATGGCAGCGTTGGTCAGCACATAGCCCAGCGAATCAAACAAACAGAGCGCCGCATCAAAGTTACTTCCCACTTGTGGCGGCAATTCAGACATATCCGCCTGCATAAATGACAACATTCCCACAGGCAACCTGCCGCCCCGTTCCCATTCCTGCTGTTTGGCACGCGCTTGCAAAATCATGTCGGCAGAAAGGTCAGTAGCCGTTATCCGATAGCCCAGCGCAGCCAGTCGCAAGGCATGGTTACCCGTTCCACAGGCAAGTTCCAGTACATTTTTAGCGCCATAAGCTGCTAATTTTTCATGCAAAAAATCAACTTCTTGCTGATAGGGCTTCTGTTCGTAGAAAAGGTCGTACAGTTCGGCAAAAACAGACTGATAAGCACTCATGGGCGAATTGTTCGGATGATTTGGGCAATATGTGCAATGGTTTCCTCGCTCAAAGAATGACTGGAAGGCAAGTAAAGTCCTGTTTCCCAGAGCTTTTCAGCAACAGGGCAAGGCTCTTGTCGGAAACCTTCTACCAACTGCAAGCAAGGCTGTAAATTCATCGGGCAGAAAAAGGTGCGCGTTTCTACGCCGTTTTGGTATAATTTTTCGGCAAAAACGTCGCGATTCATGCCAAATTCTTTTTCATCAATTAGGATGCCGTACATCCAGTAAACATGTTTTGCCCAGGGTTCGCAATGCGGCAAAGTCAGCCCGGGAATATCGGTCAAATACTGATTGTACCAAGCTGCCATTTGAATTTTTTGACCAATGATGCGGTCTAACTTGCGGGTTTGCGCCAATCCCATCGCCGCCTGCATCCCTGTCATGCGGAAGTTATAGCCGGCTATCTCATGCCGGAATCGGGGTTTGGTAAAGGCAAGGTTTCGTAGAAGGCGTAATTGGTCAGCCAAGTGGTCATCATTGGTCAGCACCATACCGCCTTCTCCTGTGGTGATAATTTTATTGGCATAAAAACTGAAACAGTTCATATGTCCAAATGAACCTGCTCGCCTGCCACGTACCTCTGCTCCGTGTGCCTCTGCTGCATCTTCAATCACAACCAAATTATGCCGATTGGCAATTTCCATGAGCCTGTCCATATCCACCGGATGCCCGTAAAGATGTACGGGAATAATGGCTTTGGTGCGCGGCGTGATTTTAGATTCCAGTAAATCCAGGTCCAGATTCCACGTAACAGCCTCACTGTCAACAGGAACGGGAATAGCGCCGTTGTAAATAACCGCCAGTGCGGTAGCAATATTGGTACTTGCGCTCAACAGCACCTCATCGCCTTTGCCAATACCCGCCGCACGAACAGCTAATTGCAGCGCGGTAGTGCCGCTGCTGACTGCCACGCCGTGCTTCATGCCGCAGTAGTCGGCAAAAGCCCGCTCAAAATCGGGGATATATCGCCCAAACGAGCCGGATATTTCACCGCGTTGCAGCGCATCGGCTACGGCAGCTTTTTCTTCGTCGGCTATTTCGGGTTCAAAAACCGGAATCATGTGTTTTTCTTTTGAAAATTCACAAATACTTTGTCGTTTTCATCGCCGAGGAAAGGTCCTTGCTTCACGCTGATGCACTGCATATCTTCTATCACCCGGATGGCATGAACACCATGAATTAGTACGATGCCATCGCCTTGCCGCAGGGTTACTTCGCGCAGCAGTTCACCCTCGTCGCTGTACAGTTCCACAACCACTACACCGCGCTGCACCACAAACATCTGTTGCAAGTCGTGGATTTCGCGTTTGAAGGGCTTGTGGTAGTGTGGTGGCTCAATAAAGCCAGCCTCGTGTGCCAGCAAACCGAACTGAAACGACGATTCGGGCGGCGAAAAGAAGGTCGTTTTCTCTACGCGAATATCCGCCCAAATGATTTCGGCATACTTGGTGCCGTTGTATTCAATGATTTCTACTTGGTTGCGGGACATGGTTTTGTTTCAAAGAAAATGCAATACCGAAATAAGTTACAGTTAGAATAAGGCACATGATAGATTCTATAAAATTGATATCGCCAAATAGCCCTTTCAACATTAAAATATGCTTAACTAATGGATAAAATAGAATTATCAAGCCTGTTATAGTATAACAAATAAGCAAAGCAACAGCTTGCTGGCTTGAACAATATTTACAAAGGATAAGAATACAGACAATAAATGCCATATTCATTCTGTCAACACCACTTGTAATTAATACTAAAACAATAAAAATCCATAATAAATTACCACAAAACAAGTCAACTTTTTTAAAACTATCTCTAAATGCATCCTTAGCAGATAATAGAAATAATCCTAAAACTGAGATAATTTGCATTATTCGCCAATGCTCGGGCAAGAGTAGGTGAAATACTCGCCAAACAGATGAATGTAACGGCATAGAAGCAGATGAACCATGTTCAAAACGTTGTATCATTGGATATAATACTTCGGGAATAAAAGGTAAAAAAGAAATGAACACTATTGAAAAAGTAATTATTCCGAATATAAATGACATTTTAATGAATGAATGCATATCAGACTTCTTTTGCCATAATCTTATAATTGCTATGGGTATCAAAAAAGCAGCAACAGCCTTATAGGCAATAGCTACCCCTATAACTAAGGCACTCCAATACAAGAAATTAGTTTTTGAATTATCATATATCAACAATAAGAATAGCAGCATTAGAAGTGTTTCGGTACCTTTATCTCCCGGATTTACAATACTCCAACTAATAAGAAAAGGCGAGCAAATACCTACTACTATATTAGCAAAGAACTTTATATTATCCTTTAATTTCCAATTTTTAATGATGAACAAGTATATTATTCCACATAAAATAGCATCAAAAAAAGCAAAGTAATATCTAAACCCTTCGGGTGAGTAAAACAGTTTATATATCAGTGCTAAATTGAGTTGTGTTAAAGGCAAATGACTGGCTGCACAATAATCCCATATTTCCTGACTTTGTGCAGTGTAATCTTGATAAGCATAGTCATCTTTTCTAAGCTGGTTTCTTATTTCTTTTGAATCTTCGTAGTCATAAGGATTAATTCCCATTGCAGTCAGCTGCCCTCCATCCATGTACATTAATAAGTCTATATTTGTATTAAGTTCAGGAGTAAACCATATTAACCACCATCTCAATGCAAGACTTATTAGTGTAGTCCCAAAGAATGCTACTAAGGTATTTTGCTTACTAATAAGCCACGCCAACGGTAGTATGAGAATTAATACAATTAATAACTCCAAATAGGCGCTCATTTTACTAATAAAAATATTCTAAGTTTTGGATTAATACTCTGTAAGTATTCTCTTTCTTTAAAACTTAATCCCTCGTAGGAGTATACGTAATAAGATTGAAAATGAGGCTTTTCAAAGATTAATTCTTTATATTGTAGAGAGCGATAAGAATCTATAACAATAGGATGAAAATATGCAAAATTTACAAAAAAAAACTTTTGTTGAGAAGCTGTTAGCGTACTCTTTGGACGGTAGGCTACATTTTCTATTTCAAATGCCAAGTTATTATTATAATTTTCCTTTTCAATAGAAGTATCTACCCATTTGTCTATTCCATAGGTTAGTAACACATCTCTGGGATAAGCAATATTAATAAAAGCATTATTTTTAATAAGAAAATCAACAAAAACGATTAACACAAAAACTAATATAATTCTTAGAAAAAAGATGATACGTACCTTCTCAATTATATAATTTATTGTAATACAAAATGATATAGCGAAAAGCGGCATAAACATGTGAAGTATTCTGCCATAAAAAACCATTTTTCTCAGGAAATAACATTGTAATGCATACATGATTAAAAATAAAAATGCAATAGTGCTGATTATAAGAATATAGCTTGACGAATGATTTTTTTTTAAGTTTAAAAAAATAGGTATAAACATCATTAAAATTAATACCCAACCTGTAAAGTATTCTACTTGCCAAAGATATAGAAAAGGATAAACAAGACCTTCATCAAAACTTCCTTGTGTAATGGTACCCGATAAATTTTTCAAAGAGCTAATATACGAATATCCTCCTATTCTTGTAACGATTTCCCAAAAAGCCAGCACAGAAAAAATACCAACGGCTAATTTAAAAAAGTTTTGTAAATTGCTGTCAAAGATTGATTTAACGAAAATAGCAGTAGATATTATCCCTACAAACAAAAAATAACCCGGATAAATAGTGAACCCCAACCCCAATAGGAATCCTACAAACCAATAGTTAATAAAACTCCTAATAGGGAGTGTGAAATATATAGCAGCTAAAAAAAAGCACAATGAATTATCGTAAGGTAGCAAGTGCCTAATATAAAAACCATGATTCAATAACCCACAATAAACAATTGTGCATACCAAAGATATTAGGCGCTGGCATGATTGTTCTTTGGAGTAATAAAGACATATTTTATAAAATAAAAAGGTGTTTAACAAAACAACTAAATAATTTTGAAACTGCGGTATAAAGTTAGAACGATTTACAGGTAAGCCCGTTAATTTGTACCATATTACTTGAATGATAGCAAATGGGAAACGAACTAATAGTTCAGCAGGGCGACCATTGGTGTCTATTAACGCTTTACAGAATTTGTCATAGTCTCCTTGTTTAATTGCTTCTATTAAACCAAATACTAAGTCATATCTCCACTCGTCTGTAATCGCATAAGCGCCTATACCGATATAGAAAAACTTAAATAATAACATAATTAGAATAAGTACCCATAGTACATATTCTACTTTTTTCACATTCAAGAAATTTACATTCATAATTTGAATATTTGCCCACTTATAACCTCTACCACCTCACACCCCTTGATAGCTTCCAGACGTGCCTCGCCAATCAAAAAGGTCAGATTTCCTGCCACATCGCGCGACTCGCGGAAACGCGACTCTACAAAACCTTGCCGAGCGGTGAGCGGCGGCAATACATTGCGGTCTTTGCGGATAAAATAAGCATTATTTCCTGCACTGTTGCAACCGACAAAATCGTAGCCTTTTTGCTCGGCTAAGTAGCAAAAGGCAGCCAGCGAAGCCCCCCAGTACAAGCCTGTAAAATGCGCCCGATGACGCTGAAAATCAGGTTGATAGGGTACAGATATAGCCCTTTCCGCACCAAAAACACTGTTGTATTCGGCAATGACTATCACGGGGTTTACCGCCTCAATTGCTTGCCAAACCCAATAGTCGTTGCCGTCTATGTCTATGCTGAGCAAGCCAATTTCGCCTGTGAAGCCGTTTTTTACAAAAATATTATTGATGTTTTCGCGGGTAATAAATGCACCTACGGCGGTTAAATCGTAGCGCCAGCAGAGGTCGCTGCGGCGTACTGCTGCCATCAGGTCGCTGTCGCCGTCTATAATCAGCCCGCGCCAATTGTTGTGCATCAACAAAAAGCGGGTATTGGCTTCTTTGTAGCTTTCTACGCCAAACTCTATGAAAATTTCAGGCAGCGGTTTGAGTTTTTCAATCAAAAATTGGATGATGCCATCGTCACCAAACTGCGAAAACACCTGAAATTCAGCATCTTGCAGTGTTGCTATGCTATTGCCTCGTACCTGCTCGCGCAATTGACGTGCTGCCATGCTACCCAGCAAAAAGCGATTGGCAAGTGTGGCTCGTTCCACGTTGTCTAAACGTGAAAGCAGGTCAGTTTGCAGTTTATGTACTATTTTTTTGATGAGGCTTTTCATGTTTGAATTTTTTACCGCAAATGGCGCTGAGATTTTACCGCAAGGTACGCTGAGGGGTGTTTTTCATGAAACACAACCAACAAAAGTTATGAAACCAGCGCGGCAGTCCTGCAACGCGGGCTGCAATGTTATCTAATGATTTTCCTTCTGCAAGCAATTGATAATCAGGTGTAAACTGTGCCAGAAAATGCTGCTGGCTGAATATCCAGCTTGGAAAACTTGTTCTAAAATTTTTATCCTGTTGTATAAACTGACAAGTAATTAAATTTTTACTCCCGTCGTATAATGGGATGCGATGAACAAAGCAGTAGTAAGGTTCAACCGACAATAATTGTTGAATAAAGTTTTGGTAATTCTCAATATAATTAAAAACTCCCGAAGCAAGTACAAAAAGCCCTGCTTTCTCGGGAATATCGGCTGCCTGATAATAAAATTGCAGCACTTTATCACCCTGAAACAGTTCTTGCCCCAGTGCGACATAGTGCGGCTGTTCTACCACATACCACTGAATATCAAGCCCTTGCAGCAATGCCCGATGCTGAAACCAAGTGCTGCCGAGCGACCCGCCAAAGTCTAATACGCGCAGTTTCCCATTGTTTTCTAACGCGGCTTTTAATAAGAAGCTAAGCAGCGGATAGTCATAAAATGGCTTGTAAAACAACTTGCCGTCCCGTTCAAACAATGCCTTACCTTCTTTCACTGCCATTGCTGCCTTTTTAATGCGCTCTAAAATAGCAGCGTCATCATAGCCCTTTGCCTGCTGCATAGCAGTTTCCCAGTCGGGAAAATTGCCTTTCCAATAAATCGGATAGGTCTGCTCAAAGAAGAAAGTATCGCGGATTTTATGGATGATGCGCTGTATCATTTGCCTGTGTTAGCATTCAAAGATAGCATTTTTTTAATGCGCCCAATGTATTTTTTCCAGAGCGGCGGCATGTAGTTTTGGGCGGCTAGGTATTGTACAATTGCCGCTCGGGCTGCTTGGTTCGGGACAGGCGGCTGAGGCTGCACTTCTATTGGATGAGCAGCTAATTGTACTCGATAAAAATCTTCACTGCCAGCATGTGTGCCGCTTTCATCGTTGCCAATATTTTCAACTAAAGTTTTACCCGGATAGAGGGTTAGTTTTTCTGCCAGAAACAGCGAGGCATACCAACGAATTGCCCAAGAGTCATTTTTGCCATTTACTTGGTCGGCAAGCATGTTGTAGTACGGGTATGTATTGTCATAGTTAAAACGACTTATTAGTTGCCGACGCTTGAGTTCTTGCATCAAATATTTACCATCAGGGTTGAACAGTTGCCATGCACGCTGCCAAGTAGCCCAACCCCAGCATCCCGGGTCGTTCAGGAAAAAAGTTTCGGGCAGATTCGGGATGTCGTAAATGTAGGCAGTAACAGCAGCTACTTCGAGCGTGTGTGCATAGCATTGCAGTGCATTGTTCATGTAGCGCAAAAAATACGGCGAAGTTACTATGTCATCTTCTAGCACGATAACTTGCCCATGGCAATTGACCACTTGTGTTACGCCTGCAACAATAGAATTAGCAAGCCCTTGATTTTCAGCCTTTTCTTCAACAATAATTTCCTTAAATCGCCAATTTTGGCGAATGAGGCGACGAACAGCAGCAATATTGGTTTGATCAGTTTCCGAAGCATCGGGTTTGGCACCATCTGCAAAAATATAGAGCATACTTTCCGCTGCACCTTCGTTTTGTTGCAGCGTTTCTAGCGTTCTTTGCAAATGCCAAGGACGCTTGTAGCAAAACAAAGCTATTGGGGCATAGTTCATTTCTTGATAACTACGCATTGAATACTTCGCTCAAACTCAGAGTGAAAGGCATAATCTGCTATGCTTTCCTGATTGTCGGCAATAAAGTAAAATAAAAAGTCGCGCACATTAGCAAAGGTTACCCATTCGGTTTCAAAGGTAAAATACTCCGTTACCCGATAGGAAACCGATAGCTTTTCCAATAAGCGATTGATTTTTTGGAACAATCCCGCCAACCGCGCGTTCTCTGTGGCACGAATGGGGTCAAAGGTTTGTCGAACTATTAGTGCTGCCTCCGAAGGCAAACTATGGAACCTCTTTGCAAAAGCAACATATGACTGCAAAGTGGGGTATTCAAAGGTGAATGTTGTTGTGCCATCAGCAAGCGCTGTATCTATATTCTCGAAAATTGTCAACGCTGGGCGTCGTGGTTCTTGCAATGCTTGGTTCAAATAGGGTGTCTTGATTTCGGTTTTGCGCTTTTCGTATTTTTCCATTGCTTTGAGCCAAAGCACAGGCATCAGTTCTTCGGTAGAGGCAGGTGGATGCCATTGGTGAAAGGTTGGCGCTTCTTGTATGGAAAGTACTTTGCGGACTAAACCAATTTTGCGCAAGCGTTTTTTCAAATCCATATCTTCTACGCCCCACACCTTGAAGTACTCGTCAAAGCCGCCGATTTCGTACATGGCTTTTCGGGGTACAACAACAAGCCCACCGCTTTCGCTAATGGAATTAACAGGATAGCTGTAAGATTTATCAAAGCGCAACTGTTCAAAGTTTGTCTGCTCGGGCGGTAGATAATAGCACTGATACTGTAGAAAAGAATGGTCATCTATTTTTTCTAATGCGGCTTGTGCAAAATGAGGCGGATAAATCAAGTCTACGTCCACTATAGCCAAATAATGTCCTTTTGCAGCTCTTATACCAATGTTGATGGCATGTGCCCTCGACCAAAATTGCCTGCGTGCGTTGTAGTAAATGTAGATGATGCCTTTACTTTGGCAAAGCGATGCAATAGCTTGTTGCTCAGCATCGTTGCTGCCGTAATCGGTCAGAATAATTTCAAAGTTACCATCCAATTTTTGGTTTTGAAGAGAATGTAAACACCTTGTTACACGCTCTATTTCACGGTTGCGATAGGGTATAATGAATGATAAATCCATGCTATGCAATCTGACGTTCTACAGAAGGATACCTTCTTTTGATAACCGCTTTTTCCCAAAGATAGGGCATGAGGGCTGTCCATGCCTGTTCGCCATCTGTAAATTTTGCCTTAGGATTTTGCACGATATTTAGAATCTTTTCTCGCACCTGAGCAGGACTAATCAAATTAGAATGGTTAAAGTCGGTGCTATGGACTGTGTCTAACAACGACTCCCGCCAGGCGCCACGCATCCAATCTACTACTGGCGTATTAAAGCCAATTTTACTTTTGCGCATGCGTACTTCCTCTGGTATTCGTCCTTGCATGGCATCGCGGATAATGGCTTTGGTGTAACCATTTCGCACTTTGCTATGCCAAGGTAACGAAAAGCTGTAAGCTACCACCCTATAGTCCATAAAAGGCATTCTGATTTCTATGCCATTAGCCATAGAATACCGGTCGTAGTTACGCAGCAGCGTAGGCAATATGGTTTGGTGAAATATTTTGTACAATTCGCTGTTAAATCTGCCAAGTTTGCCTTCATGCGGTTTTTCTTTGGCAAAAAGTTGTTTCAAACTACTGCTAGGAGAATGTCTTATTTGCGACAAGATAAACCGCAGAGCACTCCACCACGTTTGCGGCTGTTTATCTATCTGCTCCGATTCTATATCATTAAAGCCATTGATAGCATCTATGATGTTGCAAAAGTTTTTAAGATTCAATGCGCAGTCCATTAGTGCCAGTATAATGTGCCCATAGCCACTCATTAGTTCATCAGCCCCATGTCCATCTATGCTTACCGTGATACCATGTTGGCGAATGGCTTTATAAGTTTCCATCATAGGCAGGGGGCTTGTCAGGTAGAGTTCTTCAAACAAATACAGATACTCATTCATTTCTTCAAGACTTCGCCCTGCACTAACTTGTATGTAAGTAGCGGGTATAGCAAGGTGTTCAGCTACTTTTTGCGCATAATACCGCTCATCTAAAAACGTGCCAGGAAAAGTAGCTACAAACACGTGTTGCCAGTCGGAGGAAAGCCTTTGCGCAATAAAATTTTTTTCATTTCGGGCAATCCAAGCAATAGTGCCGGCAATAGCGCTGGAGTCTAACCCTCCACTGAGGGCTGTTCCAATGGGCACATCTGCTCGCATGCGGATGCGGCAGGCATCAGTAAAGATATCTTTGAACTGTTCTACTTGCTCTTCGTAGCGCTTGGGCACTTGTACCAAGTGTTGCATCGTATCCCAATAGCGAATGGGGTGCAAAGTGCGTTCAGTGAGTTTAAGGTAGGCATAATGACCTGCGGGGAAGCGTTTAATGCCAGCAATAAGGCAGTGCTCAGTAGCTTCGTAATCGAATAGATGCGATTTGAGATAGTCAAAATTATCGGCAACGCGCAATTCGGGCAGAAAAGGAATGAGTGCTTTCATTTCTGAGGCAAAGGCAAATCTATTATTGGCAAACGTGTAGTATAGTGGTTTTACGCCAAATCGGTCTCGGCTCAGAAAAAGGCGTGACTCTACCTTATCCCAAATAGCAAATGCCCACATACCATTAAACCTTAGTAAGCAATGCTCGCCCCATTGGTGGAATGCTGCAATAATTACTTCGGTATCGGTATCGGACAAAAAGCGGTAACCTTTAGCAAGCAACTCCTTTCTGATTTCCAGAAAGTTATAGATTTCGCCGTTGAAAGTAATCACATAGCGCTCAGTTTCCATCGGTTGATGCCCTTT
This sequence comes from Bernardetiaceae bacterium, assembly GCA_025056255.1. GTDB lineage: Bacteria > Bacteroidota > Bacteroidia > Cytophagales > Thermoflexibacteraceae > Rhodoflexus. The sequence continues at coordinate 47,228 of JANWVT010000001.1, forward strand.
GGCGCTTAAATCTAAAATAGCCAACCTACGATGCCCAATTGTGAGGAGTTGTTCAGGGGCTTGCCAAACACCAAAACTATCCGGTCCGCGATGTGCTAATAATTGAAGTACTTCTGTGAAAGATTCGGTTGATATAGCGGGCATGGTGCCCAAAATGCCGCACATAAATTTGTTTAAGGGGTTTAATAAATACCTCCCGTATGCAAAATTAGCAACCTACTGCCGTCTGCAAAATATTTTTTGCACAACAAGTCGGTCAATGCGTAAAACAGTTTACCTGTGTAGACAGGCTCAAGCGGGATGTGGTACCGACTCATAAAGTCTCTAATAAAATTATTCAAAGCAGGAGTTGTACGGGCGTAGCCACCAAAGTGATAATCTTCTATCACCTCCCAGTGACCAACCCGAGGCGGAGGCACTTCGGTTAGCAGCTGTTGAACAGTTGCTGTTAAAAAATTGCCTTTTAGCACGCTCACGCCTAACACTTTTACATCAGGATTGCCAAGTACCAACCCCGCCAGTGTGCAACCTGTTCCGCAAGCACAAAGCGCATAATCAAAATTCTCCGACACATATTGCCAAATTTCAGCACAGCCCTTTATTGCTAAGGCATTAGAGCCTCCCTCTGGCAAAATATAGCAATCATCAAAACACTCGTTAGGGAAACGTACTTGCAACCAAGCAAGCATATCTTGCTGCTGGTGAATGCTGCGATAGTCGTTTCGGCTGAGGTAGCGCAGTTCCATGCCCATTTGGCATGCAAACTGCAAAACAGGGTTAAGCGATGCTGTGGGTTCGCCGCGCACATAGCCTATGGTGTGAAAGCCAAAGTAGTGCCCAGCAGCAGCTGTTGCCCGCAGGTGATTAGAGTACGCTCCGCCAAAAGTGAGCAATGTAGTTTTGCCCTCTACTTGTGCTTGTTGTAAGTTATATTTTAGCTTAAACCACTTATTGCCATGTATATGCGGATGAAGCAAATCCAAACGCAAAACACTAACTTGACAAGTGCCTGAAAATGAAGCAGGCAACGGCTGTAAAAGCGGTGCAGACACATTGTTGAACAACATTAACAATTCATTCACAATATTTGATGCTGTTTTTTTGTTTATAGTATAGCGAAAACTTAAATTAGCAGCGCGATAAAGCATGCACTTATTTTTTGCCTTGAAGGAACCCAATTATTGTTATCGGAAAATTCTTCTTGCACTTGCCAAGCAAGCAAGTCTTTGGTTGTTTTTACTCAGCTTTATCGCCCAAACGCATCCGCTGTTTTTTGCTGACCTTTTCTACAAAGATAAAATTGAGCAAACAAGCGATGACTCGAGCATTGAGAATGAATCGGACAACAGCAGCGTAGCGGATTCCTTATGGTTGAAGAAAAACAAGTGTGCAAAGAAAAAATTACCACTTGGGCTACCCCCCGATATTTGCATACCTGTTATTAATACCAACAACTTTTTGTGGTACAATTGTTTTTTTGCAGCTATTGCCAGTTGTACTAACGATTTTATTTTCATTAAAACTCCTCGTTACATCGCGTTTCAATCACTTATTTTTTACGAAGAGTAGCTAATTCCCCTCTTACAGGAAATACCTCGTATTGATGCTATCTTTTGTACGAGTGTGGTGCTGTACACAACGGTGCCGCAAGCACTTACCTTGCTCGGGAAATAATGCACTTATCCATATTCAAACAATTTTCAACCTACCGTTTACATTACATCATTTTTAAAGTTTCTATTCATGAAAAACTATCATTTTCGTGTTCTACTGTTTGGGTTGAGCAGCTTGTTGTTTTACACGGCTTGTGAACATCAAGAGCATCACCACGATTTAGGTACCTATCAGGCTACACAGCCCGTTAGAAAAGACACTACCACACTCAAAGAGTATGTTTGCCAAATTCGCTCTCATCAGCATATTGAACTGCGAGCATTGGAACGGGGCTATCTGCAAGACATTTATGTAGATGAAGGCAAACGAGTGAAAAAAGGGCAGCTCATGTTTCGCATTATGCCGTTGGTCTATCAGGCAGAGGTGCAAAAAGCTGAGGCTGAAGCTAAGTTTGTAGAGGTAGAATATTTGAACACCAAGCAGTTGGCTGAGCAGAATATTGTTTCGCAAAGCGAGTTAGCATTAGCCAAAGCTAAGTTAGAAAAAGCTAAGGCTGAATTGGCATTAGCCAAAACCCACTTGAATTTTACTGAAATCCGCGCACCTTTCGACGGTATCATGGGGCGTTTCAACGTGCGCTTAGGCAGCTTAGTAGAAGAAGGCGAACTGCTCACTACACTTTCCGACAACAGCAAAGTGTGGGTATATTTCAACGTACCGGAAGCTGAATACTTAGACTTTTTTGGCGCCAACCAAAAGAATAATCTGCCCAAAGTGCAGTTGCAGATGGCTAACCGTCAGCTGTTTGACCAGTTAGGTACTATCGAAACCATTGAGGCAGATTTCAACAACGAAACAGGCAATATTGCTTTTCGCGCCACTTTCGCTAACCCGCAAGGACTGCTCCGGCATGGCGAAACGGGCAACATCTTGATGCCAGTAGCCCTTAAAAACGTGCTGCTCATTCCGCAAAAAGCCACCTTTGAGATTCTGGGCAAAAAGTATGTGTTCGTGATTGGAGCAAATAATATGGTAACCATGCGCGAGATTACAGTTTCAGGGGAAATGCCTCATTTGTTTGTAGTAGCTAATGGACTGCAAGACAACGAAAAAATCTTAATAGAAGGATTGCGGAAAGTAAAAAATGGCGACGTAGTTAAATATACCCTTGTGCCCATGTCTCGCATCCTTGCTGAGTTAAACCGCTTACATGCTGAATAATCTTTTCTACTAATACCTACCATGTTTTCAAAATTTATTCACCGACCTGTTTTAGCCATTTCTATATCCATTGCCATTGTTTTCTTGGGTCTTTTGGCAATGAATCGTTTGCCTGTTTCGCAATTTCCGGAAATAGCCCCCCCTCGTGTATCAGTTTTTATTGACTACCCGGGTGCCAGTGCCGACGTATTGGTTCAATCTACCCTCATCCCCTTAGAGCGTGCCATTAACGGCGTACAAGGAATGCAATACATCATTTCCGACGCTACCAGTGCAGGGGAGGCAACTATTCAAGTTGTATTTGAACCCGGCACCGACCCTAATGCAGCCGTTGTCAATGTGAAAACAAGGGTTGACCAAGTGATGAATAACTTGCCGCCATTGGTGCAGCGCGAAGGAGTTATCATCACCCCTATCCAGCCCAGTATGCTCATGTACGTGAATCTGTATAGCACCGACAAAAATGCAGATGAAAAATTTCTATTCAACTATGCTTATGTCAATATTTTGCCGGAGCTACAACGCATCAAGGGCATGGGGCGGGCACAGATTTTGGGTAGTAGGCAATTTGCCATGCGCATTTGGCTCAAACCCGACCGCATGAGGGCTTACAATATTTCAACCGAAGAGGTGATGAAAGCTCTTGAAGAACAGAGTGTGATTGGTCGCCCAGGTAGGCTGGGGCAAAGTTCTGGCAAAACACCGCAGTCGCTTGAATATGTGCTGGTATATAAAGGCAGGTTTAATAAACCCGAAGAATACGAAGACATTATTGTCCGCGCTAACCCAGACGGCGAAATTCTGAAATTGAAAGACATAGCCGATGCCGAACTGGGCAGTGAATTTGTCAACATCTATTCCAACAAAGATGGTTACCCTTCTGCTTCCATTGTGTTGAAACAAAACGTAGGCAGTAATGCTCAAGAAGTGATTGCGCAGGTAAAGGAAAAACTGGCAGAACTCAAACGAGACTTTCCGCCCGGCATGAACTATGAAATTAGCTACGATGTTTCCAAGTTTGTAGACGCTTCTATTGAGCAAGTATTACACACTTTATTAGAAGCCTTCATTCTGGTGGCACTGGTGGTATTTGTATTTTTAGGCGATTGGCGTTCTACGCTCATTCCCATTATTGCCGTGCCTGTTTCGCTTGTGGGTGCGTTTGTCTTCATGCAATTTTTAGGCTTGACTATCAACCTGATAACACTTTTTGCCTTAGTGCTTGCTATTGGTATTGTGGTAGACGATGCTATTGTGGTAGTAGAAGCCGTACACGAAAAAATGGAGTCTGAGCACCTGTCGCCCTATCAGGCAGTCAAAAAAGTGTTAGGTGAAATTAGCGGAGCAGTAATAGCCATTACGCTTGTGATGGTATCGGTGTTCGTACCCATTGCATTTATGCCCGGTCCGGTGGGAGTGTTTTATCGCCAGTTTTCTATTACTATGGCAAGTTCCATTGTGCTTTCGGGCATAGTAGCGCTCACACTTACTCCTGTCCTTTCTGCCATGATACTCAAAAACCATCACAACAAACCGCGGCGACACAATCCTGTCAGTTGGTTTTTAAATGGTTTTAATCGCACATTTGAGCAAGTAACGGCTAAATATACAGGGCTGCTCCGGCATATTGTTCACCGCAGATTAGTTACACTGGGTATTCTATTAGCGTTTGGTTGGGGCATTTATGCAGTTAATAAAATATTACCTGCTGGATTTATTCCCAACGAAGACCAAGGCATGATTTACGCCATCATCCAAACCCCTCCCGGCTCTACGCTGGAACGCACCAACGAGGTTTCAAGGCAATTGCAAAAAATAGCGGAGGAAATAGAAGGGATTCAGTCAGTAACTTCTTTGGCTGGTTATGAAATCTTGACCGAAGGGCGCGGTTCTAATGCGGGCACTTGCTTAATCAATTTGAAGGATTGGGACAAACGCAAGCAAACTGTTAAAGACATAATAGAACAATTAGAAGAAAAAACCAAAAATTTAGGTGCGGTAATAGAGTTCTTCGAGCCTCCTGCTGTGCCCGGCTATGGCTCCTCCGATGGATTCTCACTTCGCATGATAGACAAGAATCCCACCGTTGACTATCAGGAGTTCGACAAAATCAACACGCAGTTTATGGAAGCCCTTAAAAAGCGCAAAGAGTTGACCGGGCTGTTCACTTTTTATGCTGCCAACTATCCACAATACGAATTGATAATTGATAATCAGGCTGCTATGCAGAAGGGGGTTTCTATTGGCAAAGCTATGGAAAACTTAGACATCTTAATAGGCAGCACCTACGAACAAGGCTTCACGCGCTTCAACAACTTTTTCAAGGTGTACACCCAAGCTGCACCCGAGTACCGGCGAATGCCTTCTGACCTACTCAACCTATTCATTAAAAACGAGAGTGGCGAAATGGTGCCTTATTCCTCGTTCATGAAACTCAAAAAAACCCAAGGACCTAACGAAATTACGCGCTTTAACTTGTACATGTCCTCTGCCATTCGCGGAGTGCCTGCACCCGGCTATACCTCGGGCGATGCTATTCGCGCCATTCAAGAAGTAGCCGAACAAACTTTGCCACAAGGTTACGATATTGCTTGGGAAGGGCTTTCCTACGACGAAGCACGGCGTGGCAACGAAGCAGTGTATATTCTGGCAGTAGTGCTCATTTTTGTTTACTTAGTACTTGCTGCCCAATATGAGAGTTTCATTATCCCACTGGCGGTACTTTTTTCCCTGCCTCCGGGGATCTTTGGTTCGTTTTTGCTGCTCAAATGGATGGGGTTGGCAAACGATATTTATGCACAAATCGGCTTGATTATGCTCATTGGTCTATTGGGCAAAAATGCTGTGCTGATTGTAGAGTTTGCTGTTCAGCGACACCATCAAGGTTTGAGCATCATGGAAGCTGCCATAGAAGGGGCTAAAATGCGCTTCCGTCCGATTTTAATGACCTCCTTCGCTTTTATTGCCGGACTCATTCCGTTAGTACGCGCAACTGGGGCAGGTGCAGTGGGCAACCACACCATTGGGGCTTCGGCATTGGGCGGCATGTTATTGGGGACCGTATTCGGAGTCATCATTGTACCGGGGTTGTACTACATATTCGGCAAATTGGCAGAAGGAAAAAAACTCATCCGCGATGAAGAACTAAATCCGCTTACCGAAGACATCGCAGAACACTATCCTAATGGAGAAAACAACATAAGTAACAAAAAACTGGCAAGTCTGATAAAAAAATTGCTAAAAAAAGATGAAATGCAAGATAAAGCATAGCCTCATTGCTGTAGGAGTAGTTTTACTGGGGCAGTCGTGTGTGCCTACATTACCTACTCAGCGCAATGCCCAAGTAGCATTGCCTACTCAGTTTCAACCTACATCTGTGGCTGACACCCTTACCCTTGCCCAACTGCAGTGGAAAGAGTACTTCAACGATGGCAACTTAGCAGCGCTAATTGAAGAGGCACTGCAAAACAACCAAGAGTTGAATATTGTCATGCAGGAAATTGAAATCAGCCGCAATGAAATCACAGCGCGCAAGGGAGAATACCTGCCGTTTGTGGGGCTGCGTGCTGGTGCTGCCGTAGATAAAGTTGGTAAATATACCCGCATGGGTGCAGTGGAAGAGGGGCTGGAAATTATGCCCGAAAAACATTTTCCCACCCCTCTCTCCGACTTTATAGCAAACGCTGCTGCTTCTTGGGAGTTGGACGTATGGCGAAAACTACGCAATGCCAAAAAAGTAGCAGCATTAAAATACTTAGCTACCACAGAAGGAAAAAACTTTTTGGTCACCAATTTGGTAGCCGAAATTGCCTACTCCTACTACGAGCTACTGGCGTTAGACAATTTGTTAGAAATTATTCAGCAAAACATCGAAATCCAAAATAACGCTTACCAAATTGTCAAAAAGGAGAAAGAAAGTGCCAAAGCCAGTCAGTTGGCTGTTAATCGGTTTGAAGCACAGTTGCTCAACACCCAAAACCTGCAATATGCCGTTATGCAACGTATCACAGAAGCAGAAAACCGCATCAATTTTTTATTGGGACGCCCTCCGCAGCCTATTGCTCGCCATTCTCAACAGTTTTTTGATATTTCACTAGGCAGTATCCAAGCCGGCATTCCTTCGCAACTACTTGTCAATCGCCCCGACATTCGGCAGGCAGAACTGGAGTTGCAAGCGGCGCGTTTGAATGTACAAGTAGCCAAAGCCAACTTTTACCCTGCTTTCCGCATTACCGCCGGTATAGGTTTTCAAGCATTCCAACCTGCTTATTTGCTCGGTCCAGAGTCGGTAATATACTCGCTGGCAGGCGATGCAGTAGCGCCACTGATTAATCGGAATGCTATTAAGGCAGCTTATTTTAATGCCAATGCCCAGCAGATTCAGGCATTGTATCGCTATGGACAAACGGTGCTCAATGGCTATGTGGAGGTACTCAACCAGTTGGCAAAAGCCAATAACTACAGCAAGAGCTATCAAACTAAAAAACGCGAAGTAGATATTCTCATTCAATCTGTGGACATTGCTAACAGTCTGTACCGCTCTGCACGAGCAGATTACATGGAAGTATTACTGACTCAGCGCGAAGCGCTTAACGAAAAATTAGAACTTGTGGAAGTAAAGGCAAAGTTATTGGAAAGCAAGGTAGGGCTCTACCGCGCTCTGGGCGGCGGTTGGCGATAAGTACACATTGCGCGTACCTGTACTTGTAACAACTCTGTTTGTAGCACGTGAGAACATGCGCTACAAACAGAGTTATGAGTTGTGTGTAGAGACACGAACAACAGTGGTGTGCAACGGCGACGTGCAACGGCAGCGTGCAACGGCAGCGTGCAACGGCAGCGTGTACACTAAATTTTTCAAATGCTCAATGGTGCGTGGGTTAAATGACAACTGCCTCTAAGCAACGAGTAATGCGTTGAAAAATATCTTCTATATCATTGTCCAATCCAACCGAAATACGCACCAGCCCATCGGTAAGTCCCATTTGGAGGCGTTCTGCTTCGGGTATTTCCGAAGAGGTACTGCTGCCCGGCGAACTGAACAAGGTGCGGAAAAAGCCCAAACTCACTGCCAAATAGCCCACTTTTTCCTCTTGCATGGCTTCCATCAGCTCGTAAGCGGCTTGTTTTGTGCCCATGTCAATTACCACCATGCCGCCGTAGCCATAGCCCGGGTTCAGCAGGCGGGTAAACAGTTGGTGCTGTGGATGGGTGTGAAGTCCCAGATAAATTGTGCGGATACCCATATTGGCGAAAGATTGCGCAAGATAGGATGCGTTGGCACTGTGTTGCTTCATGCGAACGTGCAAGCTGCGCAAATTTTTTAATACACTTGCCGAACGCAAGCTATCCATCACCGGACCAAGCAACATGCTTGCCCCAAAGTTGACATCGGTTAAACTGCCAATAAAGGCTTTACTTCCGCAAATAGCACCTGCTACCGTATCACTTGTGCCGTTGATATATTTAGTAAGGCTGTGAATCACAATGTCTGCACCTAACCGAGCCGGAGAAACCAGCATAGGGGCAAAGGTGTTGTCTACTACCAACTGTAAGCCGTTTGCATGTGCTATTTGAGCCAACGTAGGAATATCGGCAACTTCCAAAAGCGGATTGCTGACCGTTTCGCAATAAATCACTTTGGTGCGCGGGTTGATGGCTTGCCGAATTTTATCGGGATTGGTAATGTCTACAAAGCGCGTAATAATGCCAAAACGCGGCAGGAAATTTTTCAACAGCGCATAGGTACCGCCATAGACCATGCGCCCGCAAATGATTTCATCGCCATGGCTGCAAAGTTGCATGAGTGCTGTGCTAATAGCAGCCATGCCCGAGGCTGTAACTTGTGCTGCCTCTGTGCCTTCCATGGCTGCCAATGCATCGGAGAGGTAGCGATTCATCGGATTCCAGTGGCGTGAATACAGGTAACAACCTGCCAATTCTTGCTCAAACATTTCTTCCATTTTGCTGGCATTGAGGAAAGTATAGGTTGCCGAGTCTTCAATGGAAGGATTCACCCCCCCAAATTCGCCGAAATATTGGAGGTCTTGCAGGCGCATAGCAGGGTCTTGGCTTTGCATAGTCATGTGTTGTTTACTGGTGAAGGATTCTTTGCCAACGCTAAACAAAGCAAGCAAAAATTCCCTTTATTTTTTCTGAGGCAGCAAAAAATGCTGCATATTGGCACTAAACAGAAAAAATTACTGCCCAATGGAAGATTTGGATGCCACAGACCTAAAAATTTTACAAATGCTGCAAGCTGATGCCCGCTTGACGCACAAACAACTTGCCGCTGCCTTAGACTTAACTATCACGCCTGTATTTGAACGAGTGAAAAAATTGGAACGACGCGGTTTTATTCGCGGCTATGTGGCGCTATTAGAGCCCCAAAAAGTAGGCAAGGGCTTGATTGTATTTCTCACCATTCGCCTTACACAACACAAAAGCGAGGTTTTGCAAAGTTTGCGCGAGGAGGTAATGCGCCTGCCAGAAGTAATGGAATGTTACCACATAGCAGGCGAGGAGGATTACTTGCTCAAAGTCATGGTGCGCGACATTGCCGCCTACGAGCAATTTCTTACCAACAAGCTAACCAAAATTGCTCACATTAGCCATGTGAAAAGCAGTTTTGTGATGTCGGTAGTGAAACATACCACTGCTTTCACATTTTCTTCCGAAAACTTTAAGTCGTGAAGTTTTTTTTGTAAATTCCAATGAGTCGAACCCCTGCCAAATTAAACCCTTCTCATAAGCAAGTCATTAACAAGTGAATTTTGACAAAAACTCAGGAGAGGGCTCACTCGCCTGTGAATAATGATTACAAGCTGTAATAATTATGAAACAAATATCATTTTGGGCTGCTGCACATCCTGCAATTGCCCGCTTTTTAATTGGGTTTAGCCACATTTTTTTGATGATGAATGCCCTTTGGTTGGGCTTTTTATTGTATGCAACAGATGTAGCAGTTCCACCTACGCTAACCATAGGGCTTGCCATGCTATTCACAATTGTTTACTGGTGCTACCCTACGAAGTACTACATGGCGAAGTTTTACACATTTGCTTGGCGGAAAACGGCTGACGCGTTGCTTGTAGCTTCGCATGTATTCGCCCTGAGTGGCTATTTCAATGCAAGGTGTTTTTGGGAAGAAAAGCAAGAATATCTGGCAGCAAGCCATCGCGTCAGCTTTATACAAGTAGCTAACCGCGCATACGAACATGTTACCTCTCAGCCTTTTGTTGTAGCACAAGTCAAACAATGGCGCAAAGTAATGCGAGCTACTTTGCGCACTTTCAAAGAAGAAATTAAACCTATTGCGCTTGGACTGAAAGTGCTGCTCATTGCTCTCTCGGTGTTAGCTTCACTTTGGTTGGTTTTGCTAATCACTTTACTTGCCTGCCACATTGCTTGTTCTGGCTATGAAGGACTGGCAACCGTTATGCTCATTTTAGGTTGGGCAGGAGTTGTATTTTTGGCTATTTGGCTCATCCGTTTGATTAGTCGCCACCCTACTAAGCGCAAAGAAAATGCCGTAGCACCGCAAACAAACGATAGGTAGCCTGTTTTACCGCTGCATTTGGGAGACGCGTTCCAACAGAGGCTTCAAATGTAGTGCTCTTGGATTGATGCGCAAGGCTTGCTCAAAACAATAGGCTGCCTGCGAATAGTTACCCAAAAGAGCAAGCGAGCGCCCGTAGTATTCCCAAATGTTAGGGTCTTCGGCATCTAACTGCACAGCTTTTTCAAAGTAAGGCAAGGCTTGTTGCAGCAGGTAAACATTGTTTTGCGCTTCTGCTTTTTTGTATAATTCCAAGCCCATTGTTGCATTGAGCAGGTAGCTTTGCGGCGATGTTGCCAGGTCGGTTTGGGCTATGGTGAAGTTGTCTGCCCAAGCCCTGTTGCGCACAATAGTTTTGAGCGATGCGGCTACCAACATAAACACAAACACTCCCATTGCCAAAGGACGACTGTATGCCGAGAGTTTTTGCAGCCCATAGCCACCCGCCATACAAATCCCAATGGAGGGAATAAGCAGAAAACGCTCGCTCAGCGCTGCCGTGTAGAAATAAAACATCAAAAAATTGCTGAACATTGCCAGCGTAATGCCGTAGAAAGCAACAGCAAAACCCAAAGGATGACGAGCCGGCACATAACGAACCACTGCATAACCCAGTATGCCATAGGCAAATGCAGATAGCAAACTTTTCCAGTGCCAAACGGGCAGCAAGGGCAGGTCGTTGTAGAAATAGCTACTGGTAAGGGTATGCGGCACAACAGACAGTTGCAAATATTTGCCCAGTACATACAGTTTAGTGCCGAGTGCCGTTATCCACGAGTCTGCCAATAAAATAGGATTGTTCCAATGGTCAGGTTTGGGCTGCGGCACAACCTGCGCCGTAACTAAGCTGCGCCCCAGCCAAACCAAGGCAAAGGTAAGCAAGAAAAGGCTTGTCCAACGAAGTATTTTCTGGGCACCCAGCGGTGCAGACGGATGATAGAATAGTACAAGCGGAAAAACCAGTATCCAAGCTGCCAAACTTTCTTTGCAAAGAAGCCCTAAGGCGTATAAAAATGCCGAAAATATTAGCCAAGCACGGTTGTTTTGAGTAACGCTGCGCACAAGCGCAAGCAAAGAGGCAAGCCCGAAAAGCAGCGCCATCAACTCATCGCGATTTTTCAGATTGGCAATGCTTTCTGTATGCACCGGATGTACCACAAAAAGCAAACTTGCAAAAAATACAAGTTGCGAGTATTGTGGAAACAATCGTCGTAAAAACTGCCACAGCAGTAAACAAACGCCTGCATAAAGCAAGGTATTGACTACATGGCTCACGTCGGGGCGCAAACTGCCCAAAAGCGCATATTCGGCGGCAAAAGTGGCATGTGCCAGCGGGCGATAGCTGTTTACGCTTTCATAGCCGTCGTAGCCAAACCAAAGCGTATGGCGAAACATTTCGGGGATTCCTGACCAGCCCATCTGTACCAACCGATTTTGCGAAATAGTGGCAATATCATCTAAAACATAGCCATGCTGCCATGTATTGGCATATAAAACAACCGACAGGATGCAGATAAGCCCAATTTGCAGGCGATAGTTTTGTTCCATTAGGCAAAAATGAGAAAATCCCGACTGCTTTAAAAGCGGTCGGGATGAGGTTGCTTGTAAAAAGGACAATTATTTCGCCAAACGCACATTCAGACGGGCATAGTAGAACGCACCATTGTTCCCCATTTGTACAGGGTCCCATGCGCCGCCCGATTCGGTCAAGCTGGGCAGAGAGCGGTCAGGATAGACATTGAAAATATTGTTTGCCCCAATAGCAAGAGCCACTACTTTGTTGAACGTATAACGCAAGCCCAAATCGGTAGTTACTTTGGGTGAATAAACGTCAAGGTCGTTCTCATCGTAGTTCCAGTTGGCAAGTACCACCTCGCCGAAGCGAACAAAGCGCAGCAGCGCACTGAATTTTTCTATGGTGTAGTCAAAGGTGAGGTTGATTTTAGAGTTTGGAGCAGCGGCTTTTGCAAAATAGCGCTCGCGCAGGTCAAAGTAGATGTCTTCTTTACCTGCCAACCGCGGGCTTGTTTTCACTTGGTCAATGGTCAGCCGGTTAAAATTCATAGCGAGCGTGGAGAGCAATTTACCCTTGCCAATATTGGCTTGGTGCGTTGCCACTACGTCTAACCCTTGCGTGGTAGTGCTGATGGCATTGGTGAAAAACTGGGCTTTGCCAACGCGCAGGCGTCGCAACTCTTGACCGATATCGGGGTCGTCGTCGCTGAACTGACCAGTTAGCACCACGCGGTTGTCAATTTTCACATAGTAGCCGTCTACTGTCACGGTCAGATTGCTCACAGGGGTAAGTGTTAGTCCTAAGCTACCATTGAGAGAAGTTTCTTGTTTGAGTGAAGGAATGCCTAATGCTCGTGTTACAGGGCTGTTGTTGCGGGCAATCAGCACTTCAACAGGCTGGGCATTGACAAAGTTGGTAACCGTGGAGTTAAAGTAAATCTGTGGCAGCGAGGGAGCGCGGAAACCTGTGCTGAGCGTTCCGCGAATGGCAAACTTTTCGCCCAGAGCCAGCCGCGAAGCAATTTTTCCGTTCAAAGTGCTACCGAAGTCGCTATAATTTTCAAAGCGCAGCGCTGCGCCAATCATAAACGAACGGGTGATGTCTGCTTCTGCATCGGCAAATACGCCTATGTTGCTGCGGTTAGCGCGTATCTCATCCGCAGGTCGGAAGCCGGGAAATCCTTGTGAGCCGCCGGGAAAGCGTGGGTCATAGTTATCCCACGACTCGCGCTGACCTGCTACAATATTGTAGTGTTCGGCGCGAAATTCCGTTCCAAAAGCGATGTTCAACCCTTTGAACGTGTTCTTAAAAAAGCGATTGAACTTAACCCCGCTGTTGAATTGTCCCAGTCCGAAACCGCCTGCATCAAAGTTGCGCGGAGTGGCTGTTCCCATAGAGCGATTCAGCGTATTGCTAACCGAATACATAAACCGATTGTGTCCATAAGTGGCAAACAGGTCAATGTCCCATGCTTTGGCAAGGGTGCGCAATCCGAGCGTATAGCCGTGGTCGGTGATATCAGAACCAATGATAGGGTCAAAGCCATTGGGGTAAATAGAAGGGATGTTGCGTTCGCTGTCGGCAAAGCGTGTCCATGCGTAGGCTTCGCCTTTGCGCAGGTTAGAGCCGCCAAAAGCATACACATAACTTTTAGGGCTAAGCGGTAAGCGTGCGTTCAGATATAGCGAAGCATTGCGTATGCGTGGGTCGCCGTATTCACGGCGTGCCAAGTCGTCGGGGTTCGTGTTGGCACGGTTGGTATGGTCGCGGAAGTTAAAATCGCCTGTCAAGTTCACAAACCCTTTCTGCCCAACGGTAAAGCCATAGTTGGCGTTGATGTTGTAGTTAAGCCCGTCAAAGTTTTTATTGTCAAAGCGGTATTGCGCTTGGTGCATCCCTGCATTGGCATTAACGGTCAGTTCGTTGGTAGATTGTTTAAGCACGATATTAATAACACCCGCAATGGCATCCGAACCGTATTGTGCGGCAGCACCGTCGCGCAGAATCTCGATGCGCTCTATGGCAGCGGCAGGGATGGTATTGAGGTCTGTACCCGTGTTGCCGCGTCCGCGAGTGCCGTAAATGTTCACCAATGAGGACTGATGACGACGCTTTCCGTTGATAAGTACCAGTGTTTGGTCAGGTCCTAATCCGCGCAGCGAGGCAGGGTCAACGTGGTCGGTGCCATCTGAGCCGGTCTGGCGGTTAGAGTTAAACGAAGGGGCTACAAATTGCAGCAGTTGGTTGATGTCTAACTGTCCCGTTTTAGCAGTGATAGCACTGATATCAATTACATCTACGGGTGCGGGTGTTTCCGTAACGGTGCGGTTCAGGCTGCGCGTGCCTACAATTTCCAGTTCGGCAAGTTGTGTTACGTCTTCTTCCATCGTAATGTCCAATGTTGCACCGTCTTGCCCGACAACTACTTCGCGAATTTGCACAGCATAGCCTACAAAACTGAATCGCACCCGATAGTTGCCCGGTTTGAGCGATAGGCTGTAAACCCCTTCCGAATTGGTAACAGTGTTTTTGTTGGCATCTAATACGCTGACGTAAACGCCCGGCAAAGGTTCGTTGTTTGCTCCTATTACTTTTCCTTTCAGTTCTTGTGCATGGGCTTGCAGCAAAAAGCCCACCGCACAAACAATGATGAGTAGTAGTTTGCGCATAAAAGTTAGGGTTGAAATGTGTTAAAGAAAGCCGATTGACTTATGCAATCGGCAACCAATCTACAAAAATTATCTGCATGTACAAGTAAAAAATCAAACTTACATTCGTAAACGGCATTATCAGCTGCTTAGCCATGAGCACCTGAACAAGTATACTTGTCACACTCAGTCTCGGTTCTAACTACAAAAATTATTTGGCTGCATGTGCCCCCAAATTATCCGATTGATTACCCAAGTTGCAACGCTATTCAGGGATGCCTACAAAATTTTCATTTAACCATTCAGCAATTTGCCGGGCAGTTAGTACTTGGTCTATGGTAGCAAGTTGCATAGCAGCACGTGGCATGGTGTCAATCATGCAGTCGGCGGGGTCTTGTACGGCGGTGATGCCTCCGGCGTCTTTCAGTAATTTCATGCCCATGGCACCGTCTTGGTTGGCACCTGTCAGTAAAATGCCCAGTGTATTTTGGCGATATACATCGGCGGCAGAAAAAAACAACACGTCTATTGAAGGACGCGAATAGTGCACCAAGGGGCTGTCGGAGAGCGCTAATGTTTTGTTAGGCTCTACTACCAAGTGCCGGTTGGGCGGCGCCAAATATATATGCTGCGGCAAGGGGCGCGTTCCTGCTTTGGGTTCTACAATAGGCATTCTACAAGCGCTTTGCAATACTGATTGCAGGTTAGACTGCGGGTCTTGTGCCGGACGGTGTAATACCATGAGAATAGGAACAGGCATAGCCTCCAAATGTTGGAAAATGGTACGCACTGCCCGAATACTACCAGCAGAACCTCCTATTACAATTAGTTCGATATGATGTAGCCCCATGTCAAACCTTCTGAGTACGATAGTGTTGTAATAAGATAATGAGTTCGGAAATTACTTGGTGCAAATAAGTCAGACACATTTCGCTTTTCACCAAATAATTGAAAACTCCTAAGGCTTGTACTTCCGCTAACACATCCATGTCGCGTTGAGCAGAAACTACTACAACGCGAATGTGTGGATTGAATGCCCGAATTTTTTTGATAAGTTCAACACCGCTCATATCGGGTAAAATCAAATCTACCAAGACAATATCGGGCTGTTCAGATAAGTGTTCGAGCAGCTGCCCAGCAGTAGAGAAGGTTTGGATATGTAAGTGCTTGATTTCCGACAGTGCCAGCTGGAGCAGCATGCTTTCTGTGCGGTTGTCTTCTATGACAAAAAGTTTGAATAACTGGTTATCAGAAGGTTGCATAGACTAAACATTTTACTGTGCCAATGTATGAGAAAAATATTCTTGGCGCACTACTTGTGCAGTAACGTCCATCAATTGAAAAAGTTGCACTAATTGTTCGTTCGTAAGCAAATGCGGCTGCTCGGAGGCTTGTCTGTACAAAGAACTGGTATATTCGAACAGTTTGGCAGCACCTATGGTACCACAAAGACCTTTTAAGGTATGCAAGGCACGTGTCATTTCTCCATACTGGGCTTGGGCATGTGTTTGGCTGATTTTTTGCCGGAGCTGTGCAATATCGGTAATAAAGCTTTCCAGCAGCCCTTGTAGCATGCCGACGTTGTTGCCTGCCAATTTTTTAATGTTTGCTATCACTGTTGCATTTATAATAGGCGTATCGTTACTATTTGCAAGTTCCGAAGCAACTTCTTGCTGTGCAACGGCTATCAAGGTGCGCTCCATGCAGTTGGGCAGAAACCGGTACAAGGTTTTGTATAAGTCTTCGGGAGTAATGGGTTTGGCTAAATAATCGTCCATACCTTGTGCCATAAAGCGTTCTGGATCGCCTGCCATGGCATTGGCACTCATGCCAACAATAGGAGGTACGACACTGAGAGCTGCTCGAATGTTTTGCACTGCCGTAATACCGTCCATTACAGGCATGTTGATATCCATAATGATTAAATCGAAAGCGCCTGTTTTTGCTTGCTCACATGCTTCCTGTCCATTGGCGACTACGGTTACCTGCCCTCCTATTTCCTCTATCATCCATTTTACTACCTCCTGATTCACGCTTACATCTTCAGCTAACAGGATTTGGGCTGGTTGAATAAATCGATATTGGTATTGGTAGTGTTCTTGGGGGGTAGTTTGGATAGCTTGCTGTTTAGCGCGCCAAGCCTTGAAAGTAAACCAAAACTCGCTGCCTTTGTTTAATTGGCTATTTACACCTATTTCGCCTTCTAACAGTTGCACCAAT
Organism: Bernardetiaceae bacterium; assembly: GCA_025056255.1. Classification (GTDB taxonomy): domain Bacteria; phylum Bacteroidota; class Bacteroidia; order Cytophagales; family Thermoflexibacteraceae; genus Rhodoflexus. The sequence goes on from JANWVT010000001.1 coordinate 64,005, forward strand.
TCTTTGCAAATAGCTAAACCTAAACCAGTGCCTCCTGTGGTTTGCTGATTGGCTTGGTAGAATTTTTCAAACAATTGGCTAAAGGAGGCTTCTTCTATGCCAATGCCCGTATCGCGTACGATTACTTTGAGCATGTCGTACTCTGCATGTTGTGCTGTTAATTCAACGTGAATTGTAACGCTTCCTTTCGGGGTAAATTTGATGGCATTACTTACCAAATTGTTAATGACTTGTCTCAATCGGTAGTAGTCTGATACCACGATAGAGGGCACATCGGCGGCTATATAATGGCTCAGCTCTAAATTTTTTTCCAAGGCAACTGCACTAAAAAGGTCTTCTACTTCTTCTACACATTTTCTTATATCCATTGGGGCAAGGCTAAGTTTTAGCTTGCCAGCTTCTAATTTAGATAGGTCTAAAATATCGTTGAGAATGGTAAGCAGCCCTTTGGTACTGTTTTGTATGCTTTCTACAATTTTTCGTTGCCGTTCGTTTAGGGGGGTATTTAGCAGCAGATAGGTCATTCCTTGCAACCCGTTCATGGGGGTGCGAATTTCATGGCTCATTTTTGCCAAGAAATTGTTTTTAAACTCTAACGACTTTTCGGCAATAGCCTTGGCTTTCATAGCTTCCTCTGCTTGCTTGCGCAAGGAAATATCGCGTATGGTTAGCTGCAAGAAGTCTTCATGCTGAATGTGAAAAGAAATGGCGGCGATTTCTACCCATATCCAATTGCCATTTTTTTTGCGTATTTGTGTTTCGAGTAAAATTTCTTTCTCTTGAGCAAGAATTCTTAAACGACGACGCAGTTCTTGAAAAGAAATTTTTTGTTCTAATTCAAATATGTTGAGTTGATATAGTTCAGTAGGTGAATATCCCAGTAGCTCTTGAGCAGCAGGATTTGTTTCGACTACTTTCAAGTCTGTGGCATCCGATGGATTTACTTTCAGGATGAGAACGGCGTCATAGTTAGCCTTGAACAAGGTTTGATAGCGCAACATGAGCGCTTGCTTTGCTTGTTCAACAGCTATGCGCTCGGTAATGTCGCGCGAGGAGGTTTGAATACCAATGATTTTGTTGTGCTCATTGAAAATATACTTCCAAATGGTTTCCAACCACAGGTAGCGCCCATTTTTGGTGCGCAAACGATGAGTAAGCATACATTCTGCATACCCAGACTGAAGCTGCTCAGCAACCTTATGCAACTTAAGCAAATCGTCAGGATGGAAAAAATCTGCCCATAAACAGCCTGTCATCTCTTCTGGGCGAAATCCAGTTAGTTTTTCGACAGAAGGGCTAACATATTTCAATATGCCATTGGGTTGAGCCAGCACTATCAGTTCGCTGGTATTTTCTGACAGTAGCTGTAGTGTAGCTTGGCTTTCAGCAAGGGCTCGTGCCTTTGCCTGCTCTTGCTCGCTCAGCTCTTGGTAAGCACGGAGTAGCTCTTCCATAGCTTGGAGGCGCTCGTTTTGTTCGGTGATGTCGGTAGTGAAAACAGCTATTTTATCAATTTTGCCCTCCTGATTCCAAATAGGCGCCTTAATGGTCTGTAATAGGTGATTTTCGCCTTGTTTGTTGCGCACCCAGTACTGATAAACTAACACATCTTTTTTGAGCAATACCTCTTGGTCTTCTGCTTTTTCTCTGGCGACTATTTCATTGTCGGCGATGGGCAGCTCGCCATAAAACTCTTTGAAGCGCAGGTTTGCCCAAATATATTGGGAGTCGGTTCTTTTAAGAGCTATTTGGTCTGCACTAGCGTTGAGCAGTTGCTTGTACATAGCTTCTCGCTCAGCCAACTGCGCCTGTACAGCCTTGCTTTGTGCTAATGCTTCTGCTAAAATTTGCTCTTTTTGCTTTTGCTCGGTAATGTCGGCAGCTGTTACAATCACTCCAAAAATATTGTGCGCTTCATCGCAGGCAGGTATGTATTTTACCTGCATCCACTTCGATAAAGAGTCAAGGTAGTACTCAACTGCTACTAATTTGCCGTGCACAGCTTCTTTATGGTGCTGGAGAAAACTTTCGCGGTTCTCCGGCTCTTCAATATTATTTACTAACAGTTCTCCCGGCGGCGGAGCCGGTTTTAAATTCATTTCACCTATTTGGGCGCGCTTGTTGGCACTAAGTAGCCTACCTTGCATATCGGTCAGGTAAACACATTGGTCTATGCTATCGAGTATAGCGCGCAGCTGCCGAGTAGTAAGTTGAAGTTCTTGATGGGTTTTATAACTTTCAGTAACATCGCGATAGTAAATGCCCACCCCATACACCTCACCGGTCAGTTGGTCTTTAATAGGGCAGTAGCGCAGTACAAGATACTTGTCTAAGTCTTTGTTATACAGTTCTCCCTGTACAACTTTTCCTTTTAAAGCAGCCTGAATATTGGCTTCTACAATACGCTTTCGCTCTTCATTAATAGCAACTGTTGCAATGGGCTTGCCTACTAAGGCAGTGGATACACCATGCGCACCAATATAATCTAAAAACGGTTGGTTAATTTCTAAAACAACACCTTGCCGGTCTGTCAGAGCTACGAAAACATCTATATTGTCTATAATGTTTTTTAGATGAAGACGCTCTAAGTACAACTTTTGTGTGGTTTCGTACTGTTGTCGGGTTATATATTCAATAGCTTCCAAGTATTGGTGGGTTTGCTCTGCTTGCTGCTCATATATTTTAATATATGCCACCAGTAAAAACACATTCCACAAGAATGTTACCAGAACAGATGCCTGCCATTTTTGCTTGTCTACCTGTTGCCATTCATCTGTTAATAGAGGATACCAAACAATGAGCAGCGTAGTGATAATTAGAAAGAACAACAGCCTCATACGGGAATAGCGCATCAAGAACCCGCACAAAGCCGTAGTGTAGAGATAGATTAGCAGATGCGTAAAATAGAGATGATGCCGGAACAATTCTGTAGCCCATAGAAATATCACCAATATTTGGTAAGTAGTCAAAAGATTTCTTCTATACAGTTCATTTTGGCAGAATGGCAAAAAGGTGGATACAAAAAACAAAATGGTGGCTCCGGTTATTGTGGCTAGAACTGTTAGGCTGATGTGTGCTTCTGCTGGTTGATAAGGCAACAAATACATTCCCCCAAGCGTCAGCACAATTGTCAGAGGCAGCAAACGCTGTTCTGTAATTTCTTTTTCGACAACAATATCACTAAAAGCTGCCATGCCATTATTCAATTATCCATAAGTTGTTGCACCGCACATATGCCGATTGGTCGTTCCAAGTAATTCGACACCAAATATCTTTCTGTCCTGTCATACGAAAGCAGGTACCTTTTTTAGCAATTGTGATTAGTTCAGCACCTGCTGCGGGTGCACTCATAATAAACGCTTTTTCAGCACGAATAATTACTTTTTGAGCGTGTAAAAAATATGGCAGCAGATAGACTAGCACAAAAGCAATCACTGCCCATGTGATAGCCACAATAGCTAACGACTTTCTGCGGATAAACCGGCGCAACATATACCCAGTAATAAAGGCTACTATTATTAATAATGCACTACCCCAGAGGTAGGCGTATTGTTGCAGGCTGTATATGAAAAACTCCTCATCGGGAATAGTATAACCCGATAAGTCGTAGCGCATGGCTAAGTCAGCAATTTTATTATAAAGGACAGGGTCTTGTTGTTTAGTATATAGCAACAGGAGGTAATATAACGCCTCGTCGTACTGATTGATGCTTTCTGCAATAAAAGCAGCTTTGGCAAGCATTTGCAACGAGTAGCTACGATGTTGCTGTACAAGCTGTTGGTATCGAACAAGTGCTTCTCTGTATTTGCCTTGTTCGTAGAGCGAGTCGGCATCAGCTAGTAGCTTTTGCGCAGTACTTTGCCCTACTGCATTTTGTTGCGCAGCAGCAACGACAAAAAAAAATAGAAATATGTTGTACAGAATCTTTTGCATTTGCGTTTCGTATCATACTTTTGTGGGCGCAAAAACAAAGGCTTCACTGCCCCGCCCAAACAATTGGTGTTGAATTTTTGTTAAGCAAAGGTAAGGATTCCGTAGCTCAGTTGGTAGAGCAATACACTTTTAATGTATGGGTCCTGGGTTCGAGTCCCAGCGGGATCACTAAAAGGTTCTTAGCTTGCGCAAGTGGTGGAACTGGTAGACACGCCATCTTGAGGGGGTGGTGGGCGTTAGCCCGTGGAAGTTCGAGTCTTCTCTTGCGCACTCTGATTCCGTAGCTCAGTTGGTAGAGCAATACACTTTTAATGTATGGGTCCTGGGTTCGAGTCCCAGCGGGATCACCGCAATCAAATGCCTGTTAGTGATATTACTATCAGGCATTATTTATTTATTGGCTGCCACTGAACAAGAAAGCAAGGTGATATCATCTACATAGGCTTGTTCGCCCCTGAATTGGTTCAAATATTTTAGCAGTTCGCTGTGTAACTGCTTGCGGTCTAAGTGTTGGTGTGCTTTCACGAAAGCAGCCAATTGTTCTACGCCAAAAATTTCGCCCTTGTCGTTATATGTTTCTATAAAACCGTCAGTAAAGCAAAACAGCAAAAAATTAGAGAGCTCGGCAATAGAGATAATATCTAAAAAAGGCAGTTTTTTGAAACCACCTAAAATAGTGGTTCCTTCTTGCAAATGTTGGATGCTGCCATCGTTGAGAAATAGGAACGGTGGGTTGTGCCCAGCATTGACATAAGTAAGCGTGCGGGTAGAAAAATCGTATTCCATGAAAAAAGCAGTAATGTAATTTTCACCACGCGAATTTTCTAAAATTAGTTCATTAAGTGTTTGTATAATGTAAGGAAGGGATTTTCCCTCGCGTACCAAAATGCGCAAAGCTGCTTGAAAATTAGACATCAGGATGGCAGCTGGAACTCCCTTACCTGAAACATCGGCAATACAAACCATGAACTTATCCTTGGCTATTTCAATATAGTCGTAGTAGTCGCCGCCAACGCTGTGGTGTGGTTGGTAACTGGCTACTATTTGCAGGCGCTCGTTGTAGGGTAGTTTTTTGGGGAATAACAGGCTTTGCACTTCTTTGGCAATGTTCATTTGCCGTTGAAATGCCTCCTGTTGCGCTTGCTTTCGTGCCAATTTTTTGTTTTCAATAGCTACGAGGATAATGTTGCTCAGGGTAGCTAAAAAGTTAAGGTCTTTGATATCTTGGGCTGTATCTATGAGTACATATGCCAGCATGGTATCTTTATGGCGCACAGGCAAGGCATAGTTAAACACTGAAAAGTAGCCTTCGGTTAGGTGTAGTTCGCCGGCATTTCTAAGCGCTAGCACGCTACTGGGTAAAGGCTCTTGAGAGAAATCTGTCAGAACGCCATATTGGGCTTTGCACTCCCATCTGCCCTCTTCGTGCACATACAAGGCAAGTTTTTTGATGTAATGGCTGGCTTGCAAAGTGAGCTTATAAATGCGAAATAACTGCTCTTCGGATGCATTCTCATTAATGGCTTGAATGGTTTCAAAAAGTGCATTGAGTTGCATTTCTTTCATTTGTAGCTTGAACTCAGCCGATGCTTGCTCCATATTCATTTGTTTTTTGAGACCAACATTTTAGGGTCGTAGGCATCGCGCAGCCCACTACCCAAAAAATTAAACGCCAACACCAAGCCGCCCATACCTATACAAGGTATCACAATCAAATGCTCGCAATGCAATGAATTAATAGTTGCATAAGCTTCATATATCATGTTTCCCCAAGAAGGAGTTGGTATTTGCACACCAATGCCCAAAAAACTCATACCTGCCTCTAAAATAATAGCAGTGGCAAAGTTTGAAGAGGCTAATACCACAATAGAACCGAAGATGTTGGGTAAAATATGTCGATAAATGATGCGCCAATGCGAATATCCAAAAGCGCGCGCCGCCTCAATGAATAACTTTTCCTTGATGGCAAGGATTTCGCCGCGCACAATGCGTGCAATCTCTACCCAAGTAGTGAGCCCTACGGCAACAAATACTACCCACAGTCCTTTACTGCCTAGTGCCATCCGGATGGCAATTACTAACATAATGCTTGGGATAGACCATACTACCGTCATGAGCCACATAATTAGGTGGTCAGCAATGCCGCCGAAGTAGCCAGCAATGGCTCCTAACAATACACCCAAAAACAGTGAAATTAGTACAGAAGCAAAGCCAATCAGCAAGGAAATGCGCGTTCCAAGTATTACTTTGCTCAACATGTCGCGTCCCTGCCGGTCAGTACCCAAGTAAAAAATGCGCTGTTCTACGTTGTTTTGCAGGAACTCGCTCCGCAGGCGACTGATGCTTTCTTTTCGAATTTGCTCGTCAATGTCTAAATAAACAACTGTATCGCCTTTAATGTAAAAATTTCCGGGGTAAATATCACCTAATTTGTCAGAAGGAATAGGGTAGATGGCACGAGTAGCATCTACCAACGAAAAAGCATGGTCGTAAACAGGCTTGTAAAAAGCAGACTCGCTGCTGAGTGTATCTGCTGCTATGCCTGTACTTGCTGAGCGGCTTTTAATACTTTCAATACTTGCTACGTACAGGCGAATAAAAACAGAGTCATTGTCTAACCTAAAATCGCTAACGGCATATGACTTATATTGCGGTTCTACCCCCCCTATCAATCGTTGCCAAAAACTCACTTGTGGTATTTCTTTATTGAGCACAATTTTGACAATTGTAGCTTTGAAAAAAGGATATTGCTTGCGTATTTCCGACATGCTTTCGTTGGCATTAGGGCTGTTGTCCGGCATAATAAAGTAAGCGAAAAGCCCTAATAAAGCCGCTAACAGGATAATAAAAAGGCTTATCATGGCTAACGAATTGCCTTTTAATTTTTGCCGAACGTAGTAGGAAGGCGTATTTTGCAGTTCTTCTCTCAAAGACGTCAGGTATTTAGCGAACCAATACTCTTTCTTTCCATACAAAGCCGCCTCGCATTGCCCCTACCCCCACGCACACTACATACCAACTATATATTACCTGTAATGGCAAGAGGTAACCTATCAACTTTCTTTGACGAAGCAATTGCATAACAGCGTTCAAAAATACATATTCACTGGCTAATTTCAGGCTGAATGCACAGATTATATCTGTCAACAAACTAGGCGATAGTATGGCTACACATGGCAACATTACCCAAAACAAATGGTACAAACCTACCAACAGCGCTACCCCCCATACGCGCATTGGTCTGCCCGACCGCCACTTGGCAGCCCAGCGCCTGCGCTGCATGAGTAACGCGCGCCAGTTGGTTTGAGGGGCAGTGGTAACAAGGGCTGCTGCCGACTTTACAAACCGCACGCCTCCTCCTAAACAATCGTGAACTTGTTGAATCAAAAACTCATCATCGCCAGAAGCTATCTGCCATGAAGAACGATATCCTCCAACCTGCTCAAAAACTTCACGCCAGTAGCCCATGTTGGCACCATTGCCCATATTTGGCATATGAAAGCGAATAAATGCTGCTGTACTGCCTATAAGAGCTGCCATTTCAACGGCTTGGAATCGCTCGATCCATGTTCGAGCAGGTGCTATACAGACCGGTCCAGTAACCAGCCGAGTGCCCGGCTGCTGGAGAGCTGCATACATGGTTTGCACCCAATACTTACCCATTTGGCAGTCGGCATCGGTGGTAAGAATAATGGGAAAAGTAGCTTGCTGCACCCCCGTACTAATAGCTGCTTTCTTACCACTTCCTATGTTAGCAATTACTAATAACTGAAAATGGCAAAGGGGTATAAAAGATTGTGCAACAGCTACAGAATGGTCGGTAGAGTGGTCATCTACAATGATTACCTGCATAGGACCTGCCCACTGTTGCACCATCAAACATTTTATCAGCTTGCCTATATTGTTTTGTTCATTGCGCATAGCAACAACAATGCTTACGCCACTTGTTTTTGATTGAGGGGTTTCGCAGGAAGGTGTAGCTAACCATCCGTACCACAAACATATCGTCAGAAAAGTGTATAAAAGAGCAGCTAGTAAAATTATCATGTAGCGAAACACAAATGAAAAAAACCCTCAGGGAGTTCCTAAGGGTTCGTTTTCTTTGAAAGCTTCTTGCCATTATTGTTTGTCTATTGATTGCACGCAAGAGTAGTTTACCTTGCGGGCATCTGCTTCGCGGAGCTGTTGCTTCACATCGGAAACAATTCCCATCTTTGCATCTACATCTACCTTCAAAGACATAGTTATTTTGTCGCGCTCCACTTCGTCGAGCTTATCTTTTTCAGCATACACGAAGTTGGGGATTTCCTTTGGAGTAACCAGTGCATCATTGACTTGAATGCGTGGTTCTGTGCCGTATTTTTCTGTGTCTTTGGGTTTGCCGATGTAGATGTAGCTCACCAACGATTTTTTCTCTAACTTTTGCAACTGAGTAGCTTTGGGCAGCCTGTTTTGTACTTTCAACTCTGTTTCTCTCAATACGGTTGTTACCATAAAGAAAAACAACAACATAAAGATGATATCGGGCAGAGAGGAAGTAGAGATTGCTGGCGTACCCTTCTTTTTCTTAGTAAATTTAGCCATAATACATAAGTTTTGAAGTAAAAAAACAAGCCTTCAAAATCAGTTGCCGCCTACGTTGGTAGGTTCTGCTTCGGAAAGCTGATAAGGAATTGCTTTCTTAGCTTCTTCAAACTTAGCTGTTTGCTTTTTTGGGTCGTTCTCTATTTGCAGATACTCTGCCAGCGTGATACCCATGTAAGCTGCACGCAATTCGTTATAGGCTTTCTTGAGTTCGTCCATAACAGCAACGTACACTTCGTACTTAGTGCCACGGTCTGTTTTGAGTGAAATCACAGCTGCCTGCGGGCTTTCCGATGACTTAGGGTCTCGTCCGTTGTTACTAATGAATTTTTTAGCTGCATCTTTTACTTGGTTGATAGACATGAGCTGCTCTTCTACCAACAATTGATTATTAGAGTTGATGAACACTTTGAAAATGTTGCGTTCTTTCATTTTCACGTCTAACTGTTGATCATTTTTAGGTGGCAGCAAAATGGAGAGCCCTTTGTCGGAGGCAATTGTTGTTGTCACCAAGAAGAAAATCAATAGCAAGAAGGCAATATCTGCCATCGAACTTGCATTGATTTCCGGCGCTGACCTTGATTTTTTTCTCATAACACATCCCTATTTGAAAAACTTACTCACTTCTGCATAAATCACCGAAATTGCAGCACCAAACAGCATAATATACAGCATTAGCAAGCTCGCCCCTATTAACTTAGAGGTACCTTCTGTAATGCCTTCGTATGCCTTATTCTTCAATACGGTGCCGTCGGCTATCAAATAACAAACAAAAAACAGCGCCAAAAGAATCCCAACTCCAATGCCGGAGCGAATCAATGTTCTAGGCTCATTGAGCGACTTAATGATTGGTAAAATGACAGCTGCTGCAATAGCAACAAAGAGCAATACATACATCACATACAGTGCTCCACCTACCCATCCGTAATCTTCCATAGTGGCGTATCTGATTTGGTTAAGAAAAATGATTTTAATGGGTTTTGCTTGTGTATTACTTTTGATATTTCACCATCAGGTCTACCAAAGCGATAGAGGCATCTTCCATTTGGCTTACGATGGCATCAATTTTCGATACACAGTAGTTGTACAATACTTGGAGGATGATAGCAACAATCAGACCGGCTACGGTAGTCAGAAGAGCTACTTTGATACCACCTGCTACTAGGGAAGGAGAAATATCGCCGGCTGCTTCGATAGCATCAAAAGCGCCAATCATACCTACTACTGTACCTAAGAAACCTAGCATTGGGGCAAGAGCAATGAAAAGTGAAATCCAAACCAACCCTCTTTCTAAGCGGCTCATTTCTACGGAGCCATAAGCTACTACCGATTTTTCAACCATTTCAACACCTTCGCTAGCGCGCAGCAATCCTTGTGTAAAGATGGAGGCAACCGGTCCCTTAGTAGCAGCCGTAACTTTACGCGCTGCTTCTACTCCCCCTTCTTGTAAAGCTTTTTCTATGTCTTTGAGCAACTTGTCGGTATTGGTAGAAGCCAAGTTCAGAGTTATCACACGCTCGATACTAATTGCCAAACCGATAATCAGACAGATTAACACCGGTGTCATCCAAGCGGGGTCTCCCTCAATAAATTTTTGTTTGAGCACTTGGTGAAAAGTTTGCTCTTCTGCCGGAGCGGCTTCTTCCACCGCAGCGGGGGCTTGTTCTACTGTAGCAGTAGTAGCAGAGTCAGCCGGAGCTGCTGCTGAATCGGGTTGTTGTGCCATTGCACCTAAGTTGCATGCAAATACTACGGCAAGCGTAATGATTAAGTGTTTGAACAGGTTTTTCATAAAAGCAAGCAATTTTTCGGTCTTAGAATTTTAATGTTAACAAATAATAAGTTGATGTTGCCTAATCCTTACCTACTATGTTTGGTTTGGATTGCGGAGAGAGGGGGATTCGAACCCCCGATACCCTTTTGGGGTATACCCGCTCTCCAGGCGAGCGCCTTAAACCACTCGGCCATCTCTCCTTTTTAGTTCGGGCAGCGCGCACCCGCTCATTGAGGCAAATAAATCAATAAAAAAGACTTTGTCCAAATTTTAACCCAAAATTTTAAGTAACCTGCCGCTCAAAAATACGTATAAATCCAAAGTCTGTATTTAGCGAAGTTTTAAACCAGTTCTCTGTAGATAGGTCTTATTCATTTGCTATGCAAAAGGGAAGCATGCTATTTTTATTTATGCGCATCTTCTTGATGTATCGCCAATGTTACCTGTAAGAACCTGTTTATCAACCAATTTCATGAGTTAGTAGCAACATACATGTCCAGTGCTAATATCCGCCGAATGGCGTTCCAAATATGCCAACAGCAAGCTCAGCCCAAATTAGTACTAATGACAAAAAAAGAACAATGCAAGCTATTACCCTTGCGGTCCTGGTTTTTACCTTTCTCAGAATAAGTTCAAGTGTTAGTCCAGCACTGAGCAAAAGTATACCAGCTACCATAAAATCGGATAACGTCCATTTTACTTCATGGCTGAACTGCATTGCTACAAATGGTAGGAGCAGCAGCGTTGCTACACCTAGTAAGATGCCTATTAGTCTTTTGTTAGAGTTTTGCGCTAAGGTGCAATGTGCCTTCATGTTTTTACAACTATAATTATATATTTTCCTAAAAATTCCATAAGTGATTGCCCCACTTTTGGCTGAGACGCAATTTTTTGCACGGATAAGCAAGGCACTGCCTCTGAGAGGCTCTACAAACTAACGATATTGCAGGGCGATGTAACATTGCTGGCAACCGTGCTTATTAGCGTATTAAAAGTTTATTTTGGTTGTCTTCCCGTATATAAAAGCGCGGTAGCGCAGTGCTGTCTTTCAGATAAAAATGTGCGATGCTACTGGGGGCAATCTCGGCAATCAGCACTATTTTATCGTCTAACTCTGCCTCTATGCAGTGCAATTGTACAGCAGGATAACAGTACTTAGATGCTGCTATCAGCAAAGCATATTTCTCTTCTTCTGGATCGATACCAACAATTTCTTTGCGATCATTAATCCCAATAATGAGCTTTCCGCCCCTTGTATTGGCAAATGCTACTAGTGTTTTAGCAATTTTTTCAGGGTGCGAAATGGTTTGTTTAAATTCCAATGTTACCGATTCGCCGCCGCGAATGAGTTGCTGCAACTCATCGGGCTGATTTAATTTCATACGAGTACTTTTTCAATAAGAGATGCAAGCAGTTGATAACCGTCAGTATTACCCAGCATAGGGTGGCAAGCCCTCTCAGGGTGAGGCATCATACCGAAAACATTGCGTTTTTTATTACAAATACCAGCAATATTGTCAACCGAACCATTAGGGTTGGCTTCTTCTGTAATAGCACCGGCTTGGTTACAGTACTTAAACAAAATTTGGTCGTGAGCACGGATTTCCTCCAGCAATGCAGGGGGAGCATAGTAACGACCTTCGCCATGTGCAATAGGTATCTGATACGTTTTGTCAGTACGTAGCCCTTGTGTGAGTAATGTATTGCGTGTTATTGGTTTAAGGTACACATTCTTGCAGATGTACTTGCGGTTGGTGTTGCGCAACAAGGCACCGGGCAGCAAGCCTGCTTCGGTTAGAATTTGGAAGCCGTTGCAAATTCCCATAACATAGCCTCCTTTTTGTGCATGGGCAATTACTTCTTGCATTATAGGAGAGAAACGAGCAATAGCACCAGAGCGCAAGTAGTCGCCATAGGAAAAGCCCCCGGGTAGCACTATCAACTCACAATCTTGTAAATCGTGCGACTTATGCCATAGCTTTACAGCGGGCTGCCCTAAAACGTCGCGTAGGGCAAAAATCATGTCATCGTCGCAATTAGAGCCCGGGAATACGACTACACCAAACTTCATAATGATGTGTGCTATACAAAAGCAAATTTATAGCTTTGAACAAAACTTAGTGCAAAAATGTGATATTTGCTCAAACAAAAAATAATTAGTGGGCAATACTTTTTGCCAATAGGCATGAGACGTCTTTTTTATCGTACCAAACCACCCGTCAGGTTATTACTTGCTGCAACAGCTGTTATGTTGTTGAGCGCTTGTATCAAACTGGAGGAGCGCAACATTAAGCTAACAACCGACTGTGAGCCATGCATGCGCATGCTCAAAGATAGTCTGAGCAAAGAAAAAGGAGTTTATTGGTTGAGCTTTCAGCCACAAACTCGCCAGTTACATGTAAAGTATGACACCTCGCTAATTAGCGGTCAAGAAATTTATCTTTTTTTAGTACGTCACGAGCTTGTGCGCACAGCTAAAAACGCCCATACGCAGCCAGCTTGCTGCCGTTGAGTACCCCCTTAAACTACTGCGTCTATCAGTTCGGCAAGGTCTAATACTTTTACTTCGCCTTCGCGATTTTTATTTTTCACTCCGTCGCTCATCATAGTCATACAGAAAGGACAAGCGGACGCAATAATTTCAGCTCCGGTTTGGAGGGCTTCTTCTATGCGTTCTATATTGATTTCCTTCTTGCCTTTTTCAGCTTCTTTAAACATTTGCGCACCGCCTGCACCACAGCACAAACCTTTGTTGCGGCAGCGCTTCATTTCTACCAGTTCAGCATCTAAGGCTTCCAGTACTTGGCGAGGTGCTTCGTAGATATCATTAGCGCGTCCCAAATAACAAGAGTCGTGATAAGTAATTTTTTTGCCTTGGAATGTACCGCCCTCTTTAAGACGTATTTTACCCTGGTTAATGAGCTGCTGCAACAACTCGGAGTGATGCAATACTTCATAGTTGCCTCCCAGCGAAGGGTACTCGTTTTTCAGCGTATTGAAACAGTGGGGACAAGCCGTTACGATTTTTTTGATACCGTACCCATTAAGCACTTGGATATTGCTTAGTGCTTGCATCTGAAAGAGGAATTCGTTGCCAGCACGCTTAGCAGGGTCGCCAGTACAAGCTTCTTCTGTACCTAATACAGCAAAGCTAATGCGAACTTTGTTGAGAATTTTAACCATTGCTTTGGTAACGCGCTTGTAGCGGTCATCGAAGGAACCAGCGCAGCCTACCCAAAACAGTATCTCTGGCGATTTGCCTTCTGCCGCCAATTCTGCCATTACTGGTATTTGGATTGTTTCGTTTTCCATAATTACCCGAAATTACGTACCAAAGTAACAAAAGTAAAAGGATATCTGTTTTTTTCGTCGGGCTGATGTGCTTCGCGCTGAATTTCTATCCAATCTTCTCCCAATGCGGGCAGATACACATCGCCTTGTGCTTGTGTGTGTACTTGCGTCAGATAGATACGATGCAAATAAGGCATGGCAGTGGCAAAAAGCTCTGCCCCTCCAATCACAAATAGTTCGGTTTCGTTGCTGCGTTGAGCTGTTCGGATAGCCTCTTCTAAGCAAGTAAACACCTGCGCACTGGGTAGTTGCAAAGAGGTTTGGCGCGAGACCACCATGGACTTGCGACCAGGTAGCGGCTTGCCGATAGACTCAAAAGTTTTGCGCCCCATCACAATATGATGCCCCATCGTCAGGCGCTTGAAGTATTGCAGGTCGGCAGGTAGATGCCAAGGCAGTTTACCTTGGTTACCTATTACACCATTATCAGCAACCGCTACAATAGCAGAAACCCGCATATACGGAAATGGCTTGTTTGAGTGGCAGCAAATTTAATCTACCTATTAAGAAAGGCAACCTGTTCCGCTGAACGAATCATAACTTTGTCTTCTAATCTGCATTTGAATATGAATCCTGCCAGAACAGTTGAATGGTTCGACGAGTGGTTCAACTCGCCTTATTATCATATTCTTTACAAGCATCGCGACGACAGCGAGGCGCATTTGTTTATAGACAACCTTGCTACTTTTTTACCCATTACACCAGAAGATAAAATTTTAGACCTCGCCTGCGGAAAAGGCAGGCATGCTATCTACCTGAATCAGAAGGGTTTTGATGTTATTGGTGTTGATTTGTCAGAGAGGAATATCCGCTATGCACAAAAATTCGCCAATAGCCGACTTCAATTTTTTCGACACGACAAAAGGAGTGTTTTCAGAAAAGAATATTTTACCGTTTTACTCAATTTATTTACCAGCTTTGGCTACTTTGAAACCGACATTGAAAACATCGGAACCTTACAAGCTGCCGCAAGTAATTTGAAAACAGGAGGGCGCATGGTCATAGATTTTATGAATACGCCTAAGGTAATTAGCCAGCTCCCTACTCAGGAACAAAAAACCATTGACGGTATTTGTTTTGAAATTTGCAAACGAATAGAAAACAGGCTGATTATCAAAGATATACGATTTTTGGATAATGGCAAGCCTTATCATTTTCAGGAACGGTTGATGATTATCACACAAGCAGACTTTGAACGCTATTTTCGCTTAGCAGGCTTGCAAATATTGCATATTTTAGGTGACTACCATTTGAAGCCTTACACACCAGAAAGCGACCGCATGATTTTCGTTCTCAAAAAATAAACATTGGTTGCAGATGTATATTTTAGGCGAGCTACTTGAAAAAGCTTAGCTATGTTGCGTAATGTGCATCAAAATGAGAAAAGGGTTAACATTGTTGACACATGCTAACCCTTCACCTGTTTGAACGCTGTTGTGGAAAGACAAACAGCATGATGTGGCAAATGTAGTACTAACCTAAGTATTCTGCCAATTGGCTGGCTTTGGAAGAAGCACGCATCTTTTTCAATGCTTTTTCTTTGATTTGCCGCACTCGCTCGCGAGTAGTACCCATAATCTCGCCAATTTGGTCTAAGGTCATAGGCGACTCGATGCCGATGCCAAAGAACAGCTTGAGAATTTTGCGTTCGCGCTCGCTCAAAATAGACAGGGCACGCTCTGTTTCGATACTCAACGACTCGTTGTATTCTACTTTTTTGTCAGTACTATCAATACTGTCATCAGACATTACATCAAGCAGGGTACCACCATCCTCGTTGTCGAACGGAGCATCTACGGAAATCTGACGCACAGAAGTAGTCATGATGCTCTTGATTTCCTTCAAATCCATTTCGAGTATTTCTGCCAGTTCTTCTGGCGTTGGCTCGCGCTCGTACTGTTGCTCCCACTCGCCAGTGGCTGTTTTGAGCTTATTTAAAGCATTGGTTTTGTTGGCGGGTAGGCGAACAATGCGACCGTTTTCAGCAATAGCTTGCATGATGGACTGACGGATCCACCAAACAGCATACGAAATGAATTTGAAGCCGCGAGTTTCATCAAACTTTTGGGCAGCCTTAATCAATCCTAAATTACCTTCGTTAATCAGGTCATTCAAAGGCATGTGCCCATTCTGATACTGCTTAGCCACCGATACTACGAATCGGAGGTTAGCTTTTGTCAGCTTGTCTAACGCGGCTTTGTCGCCCTGCTTAATGCGGCGTGCCAGCTCTACTTCCTCGTCTACGGTTAGCATTTCGATGCGGCTAATTTCCGTGAAATACTTTTCCAGAGTAGCGCTTTCACGACGGTCGGTGATAGTGTTAGTGATTTTTAACTGACGCATTGGCTTGCAAATTTTATAGTGGTAACAATAACTTCATAACAATTAGTTTCTTATTGCCAAATAAGTTGCTCTACTTTTCTGTTTCTTTTACAGAAAAAAGAGACAAGTTCAGATAATTGCGTGATTGACAGTTTGCTTGCTGTTGCTTGAGGGCAAAAATCAAGGTGCAAAGTTAGTAAGAAAATTGTGTTGTACAAATAATGAGGACATAAATGTTAGTTTACAGACCTGATAACCAGTGTGCTTGGGCATTTGCTCTCCCACTCCGGAGACAGTTCCGTAACTTTTTCATATGTTTTCCTGCTGACAAGTAACAAATCATAGCTTTTCAAAGACCAATCTACCATTGCAGATGAAACATCCAACACATCAACAGAAAAGTTTTCAGAAAAGTTTTTGGATATCAAATTTTTTTCATCGGACAGGTAGCTGTTGGTTTGAATTACTGTTAAGTGTTGGGCGCCTCCTTCTGCAAAACGCTTGACATAGGGCAACAGCGCCATGTCGCCGGGGGCATCCAATAGCAGTAACAATTTCCTAATTTTATTCAATCCTTTATCTATCAAAATGCCAATTTCTGTGTCTATTTCAAACAAGAAGCGCTGTACCACGCCCCCCATTCTGTCAGTAGAAAATAAAGAACGTGCGCTTCCAATTAACAAAAAGTCAAATTGCCCCTCTTCTACTGTTTGCTCTACTTCTTGCACTAAATCGTCGCTTGTTTTATAAATGCATTCCACTGCGATTTGGAGCTGGCTTGCCAACTCTTTCACAGGAGCAAATCCTTCTTGCTCGAATATCTGTGCGTCGATAGGACTTACCTGCGAGTTGGGTGTAATATGCAACGCAGTGATTTTAAAATTATTGTAAGGGGGAGAGCTCATTTGAGCTGCCAACTGCAAAAGTTTACGCCCCATGGCAGGAACGCCAAATGAAATAAGGATGTGGTAGTGATGATTGTCTGGTGCTACGGCACGAGTGCGAGCGGGATGCAGCCACTCTGATATTTTTTCTATTAGGTTCAGGGCAGGTCCGGTCATCATAGTAGTAACTACTGCCATCAGCACCATCATGGCAAAAATTTCAGGCGATAAAATACCTAATTCGTAGCCAATGTTGAGCACTACTAGTTCCATTAGTCCACGCGTATTCATAAGTGCCCCTATCACGAAACTGTCGTGCCAGGTTTGTCCTACAATGCGAGCAGGGATGGCGCTGCCCAAAAATTTTCCGGCGATAGCTGTTAGAATGACCACCAAACAAACTATCCACAGGTTACCCCCAGAAAGTAATCCTATTTCGGTTCGCAAGCCTGTGAATACAAAAAAAATAGGCAGCAGCAATACCAAGCTAACATCTTCTATTTTTTCGGCAAGAATTTCCTTGAAATGCAAATTGTGTGGGATAATAGCACCTGCTAAAAATGCTCCGAAAAGGGCATGGATGCCAATAAGTTCGGTAATAAAAGCCGAAAGCAGCAACAGCAGGAAAATAAAGGCAATTACTGTACGGTTGATATTTTCTTTGGAGGCATATACTTCTGCAAACTTGACTAAAAAAGGGCGTACCACATATAACATTACTGCTACATAAACAGTAGAAGCCAAAATAGTCAGTAGGGCGCTTACTGCTGTTCCTGCTTTCACAATAGCAATTACAGCTGCCAAAATGCACCATGCCGTAACATCATCGGCTGCAGCACAAGTGATAACCATACTGCCCAAAGGGGTTTTGCTCAAACCGCGTTCTTGCACAATGCGCGCCAATACTGGGAAGGCGGTAATGCTCATGGCAATGCCCATGAACAAGCCAAAAGCAGTAAAACTGATTTGGTTAGGAGCAAATTCTACATATAAAAAGTAGGATAGCCCCACTCCTAACACATATGGAAAAAGAATACTAGCATGGCTGACAACTATAGCCGACTGTGCCTGACGTTTGAGAATGGAAATGTCTAACTCCATTCCAATAATAAACATGAAAAGCACTAAGCCAAACTGACTGAGGGCTTGTAGGCTTTTTAAGGATTCAGGAGGAAAAAGTAGTGCCGACAATTCGGGAAAAATCCCCCCCACTACCGACGGACCCAACACAATGCCAGCAATTATTTCGCCTACTACCGAAGGTTGCCCAACACGCGTAGCCACAACGCCCATCATCCGGGCAAAAAATACAATAATAATAACCTGCACCAGCAGCAAGGCTACCGGATGGTGCAGGTTTTCAGCAAAAAGCTGCAACAGTTCGTCAGACAGGGAAACTTCAACGCTGTGAGTATCAACTGCTGGTTTGACAATATTTTTAGTGTTTTCTAATGACCGACCTTGATGGAACAACCACCAAAGAAAGGCAGTTAGAATGACAACCACTACACTGTAAAATGCTATGTTGCGTTTCATGTAGTTGTTGATATTTATCTGAACTTAGACTTCAACTTTGCCAACAGGGTTGCCATGTCTTCCTCTGGTTCTCGGCGTTTTCGATTTTTAGGTAGGGATTCAGCAACATTATTTTTCTTTTGCTTTTGTTCTCCTACAGGTGCATTGCCTTTCATACTGAGGGAGATGCGTTTGCGTTCTACATCTACGTCGGTTACAGTAACCATTACACGCTGATGTACTTTTACTACTTCACTGGGGTGCTCAATAAAACGGTCTGCTATTTGGCTAAGATGCACCAGTCCGTCTTGATGCACACCTATATCCACAAACACGCCAAAGTTAGTAATATTGGTAACAATTCCGGGCAATTGCATGCCTACTTTTAGATCGGTGATGCTGTGTACGCGCTCATCGAAAGCAAAGGCTTCAAATTGCTCACGAGGGTCTCTGCCGGGTTTTGCCAGTTCGTTAAGAATATCTTGCAAAGTAGGCAGCCCAATGGTATTTGTTACATATTTTTTGAGGTTGATTTTTTTACGCAATTCTTCGCTGCGGAGCAGGTCTTGTACGGTGCAGCCAAGGTCTGCTGCCATCTGTTCTACAATGTGGTAGCTTTCGGGATGTACAGCACTGGCATCTAACGGATTGTCTCCATTGCGGATGCGCAAAAAACCAGCCGCTTGTTCAAATACCTTGTCGCCTAAACGAGGTACTTTTTTAAGTTCGTTGCGATTTTTAAAAGGACCGTAAAGGTTGCGGTAGTCCACAATATTTTGCGCTAGCGAAGGTCCTAAACCTGAAACATAGGTAAGCAGTTCCTTACTGGCTGTATTTACTTCTACCCCTACGGCATTCACGCAGCTAATCACTACGTCGTCTAAGGAGCGCTTCAAAGCAGCTTGGTCTACATCGTGTTGATATTGCCCTACGCCAATAGACTTTGGGTCTATTTTCACTAGTTCTGCCAAAGGGTCCATTAAGCGGCGCCCAATTGAAACTGCGCCCCGCACTGTTACATCATGATGAGGGAACTCTCTGCGGGCAACTTCCGATGCGGAGTAAACAGAAGCACCGCTTTCATTAACCATTACTACCTGAATGTTTTTGGGCAAGTGGAGCGCTCTGATAAATTGTTCTGTTTCTCTTCCAGCAGTGCCGTTGCCTATGGCAATAGCTTGTATTTGATATTGCTCGCACAACTGGCGGATGGTCATACCTGCCTCGGCAGTTTGCTTTTGTGGCTCGTGCGGGTAGATAGTATCGTTGTGTAGTAGCTTACCTTGTGCATCCAGACAGACTACCTTACAGCCTGTGCGAAAACCGGGGTCTATTGCCAGTACTCGCTTCTCGCCAAGAGGAGAAGCAAGAAGTAACTGTCGTAAGTTATCTGCAAACACTTTGATAGCCTCTTCATCGGCGCGCTTTTTAGTAATTGCCCGTACTTCTGTTTCCATAGACGGACCTAACAGACGATGATAGGCATCCACAACAGCTATTTTCACTTGCTCAGAAGCGGGACTGTCGCCTTTAACAAATTGATTAATAAGTAAAGCAAGTGCTTCTTCTTCATTGGGAAACGAGGAAAGCGAAATAAAATTCTCTTTTTCGGCGCGCCGCATTGCCAATATACGATGAGAAGGGGCATGGGCAATGTCTTCTTCCCAGTCAAAATAATCTTTGTATTTTTGGGCTTCTGCTTCTTTACCGGCAATAACTTTGGCTTTGAACTTGCCTTTTTGCAAAAATAACTCGCGCATATTGGCACGCGCTTGTGCGTCTTCGCTGATGCGCTCGGCAATAATATGACGTGCTCCGGTGAGCGCTTCTTCTATAGTTTTAACACCTTTTTCTTCATTAATAAAACTTAAAACAGCTTGTAGCAGGTCTGTTTGTTCATCTTGCGCCATGAGGATGTCGGCAAGTGGCTCCAATCCTTTTTCTTTGGCTTCAGTGGCTTTGGTTCGTCTTTTTGGACGATAGGGTAGGTACAAGTCTTCTAAGCGTGTTATGGTTTCAGCTGCCATAAATGCCGCTTCCAGCTCTGGTGTGAGTTTGCCCATTTCGCGCATAGACTCCAAGATAGCTTCACGGCGTTTTTCCAATTCGCGTAGTTGTGCAATGCGGTCGCGAATGGTAGCAATGGCTACTTCGTCGAGGCTGCCTGTCAGTTCTTTTCGGTAACGGGCAATAAAGGGGACTGTAGCTCCACCATCTAACAACTCAACAGTAGCTTGTACCTGCCTGGGCGCAATAGCTAACTCAGTAGCTATTTGCAGGAAGTGTTTGTCCATAGGAATTTTAAGTGGCAAAATAAACGCTGTTGAGTAGCAAAGATAGCTAATCATTTTGCATTTTCGGGGGGGTCAATTAGTTTCAGGTTGAAATCTTCATCAGGATAGAACTGTGTCAGTTGCTCAATTTCTATAGTAGCAGCATTTACCAAAGAAGTACTCATCAGCCTGCGAAAATTTTTAATGGCGTTTTCTTTTTGTCCACTTTTTTTATAAGCCAGTCCTTGCAAAAAGAGGAAAGAAGCCTGTGCGTTTTCGTCTGCTGTTTTTCTGATGACGTTTTCTGTGGCGGTAATAGTTGTTTTATAGTCTTTGCGATGATAAGGAATCAGCAAACGCATCAGTATTGCTTTCTGGTTAGTAGGGTCAGCATCGAGAATTTGACCAAAAGTTTGGTTGGCTTCTTCAAATCTTCCTAATTGAAACTGCTGTTCGCCTATGTTCATCAACATTTCCCTTCTTTTAATAGGGTTGGGCTCATGTTGAGCTGCATTTTGCAGTTGAGGCAGTGTAACACTGTGATCTACCTTTCGTTTAGCAAGTTGCACTAGTATCACATGGGCGGCAGGAAAACCTTTTTCTATGGCTAATGCTTTTTCTGCATAGTAGTTAGACAGACTGTCTTCGTACATCCGGAAATACGTAAGCGCAACAGCAGCAAAGTTTTTGGCTGAAAACTTTTCTATGCGCGACTTGAACGAATTAGACTCAATTTGTTTCCAACTGTTATTTGCTTTTTCGTATTGTTCTAGATGAAATTGGGCATAGCCCAGTTCGTAGTAGTATTTTTCTCTGGATGCAAGTGGTTGTTTTGCTATTTTGGGTAAGATTTTTTGTATAGCCATTTCAGATTCCGCGTATTTGCCTAACAAATTATTAATTTTAGCATAAAAATAGACTACCGCGGTGTCTTCCTGAGAAATTTGATAGGCTTGCTGGATTTGCTCATAAGCTTGCTGGATATTACCCTCTCTAAACAAGCGGCTCATGGCGTATAAACGATAATTGATTTTTTTATTGTTATCTTTCTCGTAGCGCACTGCCATGTTGAGGTTTTCTATCACCTTTTTCGAGTCATTATTAGCAACGGCTATTTTGGCAAGCAGTACGTAAGCAGGTACGTAGTCATTTCGCAATTTAATTACCGAATTTAAGGTAGCTGTGGCATTGGGGTAGCGCCTCAGGATAAACTCACAAAGTCCCTTCTCATACAGATAGAAGTGGTTTGTAGGTTCGCGCTGTAGTGCCATTTCATAATGCTGTATTGCTTGTTCGTATTGTCCAGCTTTTTTTGCTTGTGATGCTTTTACATAAAAATCTAGCCCGCTTTGATGCTGTGCCAGTAGCACCCCAGAACAATAATATAATAAAAAGACAATTAGTAGTTGACGCATAGACTTGTAGTTCTTGGATTTATACAATTTTAAGAATACATTGTGACCATCCATTTTCTAAGTTAAGAAAAATACTTTCCTTTTTACTGGATTTTTTGCTAATTTGCTTCATAAACTCAAAATAATGAAATCTTGGCGTAAGTTTTTTATTGGTTTCGTATTTTACTGCGTGTTTTTACATTGTTTCCATACCTTTACTACATACGCACAAAAAGACAATTACTACAAGGTGTTTTCAGGACAAGTGTTAGATACTGACAACGAGCCTATTAAAGGTATCAAGGTTTTTTTTGAGGGCTTCAACAACATCTCTGCCCACACAGATGCAAACGGCAATTTCGAACTTAGAATGCCTGCTACTTTTTCCATTAGTGCCCAAACAACAATTTATGTAGGCAATCAAAAGGTAGAGCGCAGCCAGTTTGCCTATAACCCTAACACCAATGTTCTGGTAATTAAACTGAAAGACAACCTGCCAGAAGGCAGTGTTCGCTCCATAGAGTTTTTTGATGAGAAAAACCAACCACTTCCTGCTCAAATAGCAGTTAGTATTAAAGGTAGAAAGTTCAGAACGGATAACAAAGGACAAATTGTATTTGCTGCTCCGCCCTATTTTGCCTCAGAAGAACTCGACAACACACAAATCTCCGTTCCTAACTACGAAGTAACGAGTACTTATTATACCAACTCCAATCATCGTTTTTTTGTATATCTCAAATCGGTAGCCGCTGGCACCACCCAGTCAGAGATTGCCTCACCAAGTCCTGTTGCTCCTTATAAGCCGCGAGCAGATAGTCTTTCGGCAAAAGCCTCCTCTGCACTTCCCATAGAAAGCCTAACACAAGACTTTAATAGCGTAATCAATGAGTTGGAACTGGAAAAACAGTTTCTTAACGAACGTAGTAATAAAATCAGAAGCGAAATAGAGCGCATAGCAACACGGCTTAGCAGCCAGCAACTCTCCGAAGAAGAAAAAAATGAGCTGCGCCGGTATTTGAACCGCTTAGAAAAACAGTTGATAGAAAACGACCTTGCTTACGAAAGCGCACAAGAAAAAATTAAGTTGGTTATTGAGCGCATGCGGCAAGAAGTAATATCTAAGGACTCGCTCAATGCAGCAGCAGCACAGAAAATAGCTAAAATTGCCGAAGAAAAAGAAGCCGCTATCCGAGAGAAAGAGGCAGTAGAAGCACTTTATCGCGCACGGGCACTTATTGCTTTTATCATTTTTGTTGCCTTAGCAGGGGCAGCCATTGCCTCCTATGTTGTTGCCCAAAAACTCAAAAAGCAAAAAGAAGAAATCATCTTACAACGCAACAGTATTGAAGAGAAGAGTAGAAACTTAGAGAAAGCTTATCTGGAAATACAGTCTCAAAAGAATGAGATAGAACGGCAAAATCACCAAATTACTACTAGCATACGCTATGCAGAATCTATTCAAAATGTTATTTTGCCCTTGGCAAGTACTTTTCAAGCTGCTTTTAAAGACCATTTTGTTTACTATCGCCCCAAAGATATTGTTTCGGGTGATTTCTACTGGTGCTACTCCAATGGCACTAAAACCCTTGTAGCAGTAGTAGATTGTACAGGGCATGGCGTTCCGGGTGCTTTTATGTCGTTAATTGGTTACAATTTGCTCAATGAACAAGTAAAACAAAACGGTTTTTGCAACCCTTCCCAAATTTTAGAAAACTTAGACAAAAATTTGCGCATTACACTGCGCCAAGAGGAAAAAGTTAACAACGATAGCATGGACGTAGGCATTTGCCTAATAGAAGGTAATCAAGTTTGTTTTGCAGGAGCAAAACGTGCTTTACTTATTTATCGCAGCCAAGCTGAGAGCTTGGAAGAAATACGCGGCGACAAGAAACCTATCGGCGGCTTCAAAAAAGATCCCCACCGCCGTTACCAAGACCACTACTTAACCTTACAAGCAGGCGATGCTGTGTATTTGTTTACCGACGGCATTACCGACCAACCCAATCCTTCGCTCGAAAAATTTGGCTACCAACGACTCAAAGAGCTGATTTTGCAAAATGGTAAACTTCCGATGCAGCAACAAAAAGAATTGTTTGTAAATAAGTTAGAAGCGTATCGCAAAGGAGCGCCCATACGCGACGACATGACGTTATTGGCAGTTAGAATTGGTTAACCACTCGGGTAATGGGCACTCATCCCCTCCTGCCGACGGCTGCTATGTGTACCTTCGCTCCAATATTGACCGCACACAGTTTTTACTTGTACAAATTGCATTGGGTTAGGTTTGCAACAATACTACAAAGTTCGGCAGGGATGAAATTTGACTGGGTTTATTGATATAATTAATTCTATGCAGTTTCCTATTTTTCTACCACGTGCAACAGCGGTGTGCAATAGCACACCGACATGCTAAGGTGCTCTGTTACTTATCGGTACAACACTCGGCTCATACCCAAACTTAACATCGAATCAATCGCTAAGCCGAACATAATGCCAAACCCAAATCCGTAGTTAATCAGTTGCCTGAAATACCGGGCAGCAAAGCTGTAAAAAAGGTCTTCAATTTCTTTCGGATGCATTTCCGATATTTCGCGGACAACTACTTTGCCAATGTCCACTGCATTGACAATGGCAGGCAAATGTTGCTCTGCCGTGTGAAGAACAGCATCAATCAGTGCGTTGGCAAGGCTTTGCAGCGTTTCAGGAACAAGGCTATGCGGCAATTTTGGTAACAATGTACTTAACAAACTTTCTACCAATTGGTGTACTGCTTGTCGGCTTTCTTTGTTGGCAAACAACTGATGCAGCATGGCAAAGGTTTGAGCGGCAAGTTTTTCGGTAGGCAACACATCGCCCAACGTATTGCCTTTAAGTTGCTCTTGGAAGTTGTATAGGGCATTTTGCAGCCATTGGTGCGTAGCAGGTCGTGCAAAGTATTTTTGCAAGGTTGCTTCTATGCGTGTAGCAAGTTCTTCTTTGTTGAGCATTGTTGCAAGCATTGCGGGTGAAAGCGTCCCGTAGAGTCCTTTCGCCATTTCAAAGGCTGCCTGCATGGCTAAGGGCAGTAGTTCGGGCAGGGAACGCTGCAAAAGTTCGCGCAGTTCCTCCCAAGCTGTGCTAACAATGGGTTCGGTGCGCTGCCAGAGGCTCTCTGCATTGCTGATTTGCAATACGTTGGCAAAAGCCGCCACAGGCATTTTCACCAATTCATCTACGAGCAGGCTCAGCGCACGACTTGCTGCATCGTATAGTTCGGGTTTGGCAAGTAGCGTATCGGTGAGTTGTTTCAGGTACAGTTCATCTACGCGGACACCAATTGCCGAAAGCGGGGTTTCGCCCAGTTGTGCCGTCCATTCGCCAATGAGGTCTTTCAAACCTTTGGATTCACGCCTGAAAAATTCGGGAATGCCTTGCTCAGCCAGCTCTATGACGCTGTCTTTGATGGTGCTTTTATAGACAAACGCTCCCGCTTTGCTTTGTGCGTATGCTTGTTGATAAACTTTTTCGGCGAGCATTTCTTTGTTGTCTTGCAACCAACTAAGCCCTACGGCAATAAATCCGTCCAATATGTTGTCCAAATTGTGGGTGATGACTGCCATCAGTTGCCCGTTGAACAAATCGCTGATTTTGCGCTGCGGGTTAAACTCCTGCGCAAGGCGATTTTCTATGAGTTGGTACAGCAATTGGCGCAGCGATTCGCCTTTGAGTTGCTTTTCTAATGCCCGATTGAGTCGTGCTTTCAGTCGGTCTTGCTGCATCGTGCCGACGTACTGCCCCAGCGGTGCTTCATTGAATCGCTGCCAAACTTGCTCCAATGGTGGCAACAGGTAGCGTTTCAAATCGGCAATGGTGAGCGAGCGTACCGCCGCCGTAAGTACAGGCAGCATGAGTTCCGTTCCTGTGGCAGCATATTTGCTCCACTCCTCGCCTAACCAATCCTTCAAGGCAGGGGTATTTTGCAGGTTTTGGATAACGACTTGTGTTAATTTTTCAGCCCAAATTTTCCTGCCCTCGGCATTGGTTAATTGTTCAGCGATTTTCTTGCGGATGCTTTCCCAAGGCAGTTTTTCCAATGGGAAAGTGGCTGCTTTTTCCGCTACTTGTGCCTTGATAGCGACTTGGTGCTTCGGTAACAATTGTGCCGCCCAATCGGTGAGCGCGGCGGCAATGGCTGCACGGTTATTTTGCAACCACTGTCCGGGAATCAGCAAGTCGGGCTGTGCGGCGTACTCCCGCGCCTGCCTGCGGATGAGCTCCTTTTTATCTGCAAAAGTTGCGGCGATATTTTGCGAATTGAGCAGCCCTCCGGCTACAAACTTGCCCATGTTTTCGGCAAAGCGTGCCTGATTTTTGGCAACTACGCCTGGGGTAAATGGCAATGCGCTACCTTTTTTCCATTCTATCGGGCGGTAAGGTCGAAAAATCATGCGCAGGGCAAGCCAATTAGTGCCGTAACCTGTGATGCCATAAGCAGTGGCAGCCAGCGCCGTATCCTGCCACGATATAAAATCGTTGCCGTTGATAGGAGGCAGAAAAGCCAAAGCACTGCCTGCTATGCCACCCAACAAAGCGCCAAGCAGTGTAATGGGTTTGAGTTCGCGCCCCATGAAGCGCTCTACCAAGTCCAGCAGTTTTTCATTGGGCATTTTTTGCAGGCTGTTGCGAACAACTGCTTCTATGCGACCTGTAAGCAGGAACTCCAAGTTTTGCAGCAGCAGTTGTTGCAGTCGGGCAGGCAACGACAGCGACCACGACTGAAAGGCTTCACGTGCAATGTGCCAAGGTTGCGTGCCCAAACGTTGCAGGCTCGTGCTGACATAGCCCGTAATTAGTCGTTCCGCTTGCTCGCTCATGATGAGTGCGGGCAATTCTTGCTGTATCATTTTTTGCAATACTGCCGCATTGGGCGCAAGTATGCCTTGCAGCAGCGCAGGGATTTTAGCATCTGTTGCTTGCAGAAACTTATGAAAACGAGGTTCTGAAATCCATGTTCCCCAAGAGCAATGATAGGCACTCATCCATCTCTTGTAAGCGGCTTGCTCTAATTGCACACTTGCCGCAGGGGCATACAGCCAGCGTTTTTTTGCTTGTTCCTGCCAGATGTAGCGCAAAGCCTGTTGCAGGATGCGCACAGTTTCTTCCTGCGAAATGAAATTGCCGAGCGGGCGCTCTGCCAGTGTTGAAAAGCGCAGTACCGAATCCGCAGGGGATTGCAGCAGCCCTGCAATGGCTTTTTGCAGCAAAGTTGCCAGTGGGTCGGTATTTTCCGCATCGCTGCCGATGGCTAACCGCAGGCGGTTTTCGTTTTGGCGCAATTGCTGGACAATCTGCCCAATGGTATTTTCTTTGAGAAAGCGAATGATTTGCTCGGTGAGCATTTTTGCCGTTTCCGCCGGGTTTTGACTGTGCTTGTCCAAAATATCGGTAATGCGGCGCACCACATCGGCATATTGGCTGATGCTGCCTACAAACAGTTGCAGGATAATGTCCTGAAACTTCCACTTGATGTTTCTGCGGAACGTACTGTCTATGATGGCTTCCAACTGATGGCGGCGCGATTGCAGCCATTCAATCAGTTTTTGCAGCACCAGCGGCAGATAGCCGCGCAAAAAAGCATCAAATCGCTCCGCCAGATTTTCGTTGAGCAGCGAGAAGACGGTCGTTTTTTCCTGCCCGAGTACTTCCCAGAAAAAGCGGGCAGAACCTTCCAACACCTGCCTGCCTTCGGGTGCTTCTACCACAGCAAGCAGCCTTTCCGCCAGTGTATTGACCAAGGCTTTGCCGTTTTCTTCGCCGAGCCATGCGCCGACGGTTTGCGTCCGCAAACGCGCTGCCACAAGGTTCAGCCATTCGGGATTGAGCAACAGCAATTCGGCAGTTTCAAAAAAAGTTTCCGTGCTTGCGCGCCCCGCCACAGTGTACAGCTGTCGCAAGGGCTGTGTCAAGTGCCTGCCAAGTGCTTGATAGTCTGTTGGCGAAAGTATATCGGCAAATGTAAGTTGTTGAAAATCAGAATAAGAAATCGTTCCGGCAAGCAATGGGTGTGTTTGTTGTACCTGCTGCAAGAGTTGTATCAGGCACTTTTCCAAAGCGGTCAGCACATTGGGGGTAAGCAGTAGCCCAATGTCTGCACTGCCAATCATTTGCTCAAACGATTGTTTGACAGAGGCATCGTGCAGTAGCTGCCTTGCACTGTCGGTTATGCGTTGAACAGAGGCATCAAATCCCGCCAAAAAGCCGATGGGTTCATTTTCAGGCAGATAGAGCCAGAGGCTGCGTTCTGCCAAATCCTGCACAGCATTGGCAAGGCTATCTTGAAAAGCGCCGGGATTTTCTGCCAGTTCGCGACTCAACGTATGATGATTGATGATGTCGCGCTCTACCAAGCGGCTGATGTTGTCAATAAACTCATCGCGAGTGCGCAGCACAATGCCTCCCAGCCCAAAGCGTTTGCGAAACAACATTTGGATGGCTAAGTCGTTGGTGGCATAGCCGACATAAGCGCCACTAATAACTTTGGCAAGGAGGGTGGTTAGCATTCCCAAAAATTACGCAAAATTCGACAATCGCTTATGCCGCTTTGCCCGTGCCGTACACCTTGATTTTCTCTGCCAGCAAATACAGCACTGCCATGCGAATAGCTACGCCGTTTTCTACTTGGTCTAATATGATGGACTGGGCAGAGTCGGCTACGTCGCTGGTCAGTTCTATGCCCCGATTGATAGGACCGGGGTGCATAATGGTTATTGGTTTGCCGATTTGCCGCAACAGATTGCCATTGATGCCGTAGTAGCGGGCGTATTCGCGCAATGAGGGGAAGTTTTTGCCCTGTTGCCGCTCCAACTGAATGCGCAATACGTTGGCTACGTCGCACCATTCCAACGCCTGCCGCGTATTGTGCACTACTGTTACGCCCAAACTTGCCATGTGTTTGGGAATCAGCGTGGCAGGACCACAAACCATAACTTCCGCCCCCAATTTTTGCAGGCAGAAAATATTGGAAAGTGCTACGCGCGAGTGGCTAATGTCGCCAATAATGGCAACTTTCTTGCCGCTGACCGAGCCAAGTTTTTCGCGGATAGAGTAAGCATCCAGCAGTGCCTGTGTCGGGTGTTCGTGTGTGCCATCGCCCGCATTGACAATTGCCGCCTTGATGTGGCGGGCAAGAAAGTGCGGCGCACCCGGACTGGCATGGCGCATTACAATCATTTCCACTTTCATGGCCAGAATATTGTTCACCGTATCCAGCAGCGTTTCGCCTTTTTTTACCGAACTGCCCGAAGCCGAAAAGTTGATGACATCTGCCGACAGGCGCTTCTCTGCCAACTCAAATGAAAGGCGCGTGCGGGTGGAATTTTCAAAAAATACATTGGCAATGGTAATATCGCGCAGCGAAGGCACTTTGCGAATCGGGCGATTCAGCACCTCTTTGAACTTATCGGCGGTATCAAAAATAAGCTCTATGTCTTCGGTAGTCAGTTCTTTGATGCCCAGCAAGTGATTAACGGAAAGCGCAGCCATATGAAAATTGTTTTTCTGCAATCAATGTTGGTGTATGAGAAACATCGGCACACGCGGATAAATACGATTTACCGATGAGCAGCGCAGATGCAGAGTGAAATAGTTGTGCTTTTATCTGAGTCTCCTGCTAACAACCCATTACTGCGTAACCAACCAGATAGCATCTTCGGTTGCACCCTGTTCGGTCCATTCCACCACTACGCGTTGCGAAAGAATACTATTAACGGCACGCCCAGTGTAATTGGGCTGAATAGGCAAGTCGCGGCTGTACAGGCGGTCAATCAGCACCATCAGTTCTACGGAGGCAGGTCTGCCGTATTCGCCAAGGGCGCTAAGTGCCGCGCGGATGGTTCTGCCTGTAAACAGTACATCGTCAATGAGTACGATGCGTTTCCCTTCTATATCAAAAGGCATGTAGGTAGTGCTGGCTTGCAAGGGTTTAGTACGCCGTCGGAAGTCGTCGCGGTAGAAAGTGATATCTAAGTAGCCTATGGGTACATTACCTGCTATAATATGGTCTAAGCGCGCTTTGATGCGGTCGGCAAAATAGCGCCCCCGTGGTTGCATTCCTATCAGAGCGGTATTGTTAAAATCAGCGTAATTTTCTACCAATTGATGGCAGAGACGCTGCATAGTCAGGTCTAACAATTGCCCGTTTAATAATCGCAATTTTTCCATAAGCCTATAAAAAAGCCGTTTGTTGAATTTACAAACGGCTGGTAAAGTGGAGCGAATTATTTTCCTAAAACGTTGGCGACAGTTTCCCCTATTAAAGCAGGCGACTCGACGACTGTAATGCCATGTTGGCGCATAATTTTCATTTTGGCAGCAGCAGTGTCATCAGCTCCGCCAATAATGGCACCTGCATGCCCCATGCGGCGTCCTTTGGGAGCGGTTTGTCCGGCAATAAAGCCGATAACAGGTTTACGGTTGCCGTCTGCTTCAATCCAGCGGGCTGCCTCGGCTTCCAATTGTCCGCCGATTTCGCCAATCATCACGATGGCATCTGTGTCGGGGTCGTTCATCAGTAACTCAACGGCTTCTTTGGTCGTGGTGCCAATAATCGGGTCGCCACCGATACCGATAGCGGTAGAGATGCCCAGTCCTGCTTTGGCTACTTGGTCGGCAGCTTCGTAGGTGAGTGTGCCAGACTTGGAAACAATGCCTACGCGCCCTTCCTTGAAAACAAAGCCGGGCATAATGCCTACCTTTGCTTGCCCTGCGCTAATTACACCGGGACAATTAGGACCTATCAGGCGGGTAGAGCTGCCGCGCAAGATGTGCTTAACTTTCATCATGTCTTTAACGGGAATTCCCTCTGTAATGCAGACTACTAACTCAATACCGGCTTCGGCAGCTTCCAAAATAGCATTAGCAGCACCTGCAGGAGGTACAAAAATGATAGATACGTTAGCCCCTGTGGAGGCAATGGCTTCCTTTACAGTATCAAAAACAGGTAAGCCTAAGTGAGTAGTGCCTCCTTTGCCGGGACGAACACCCCCTACTACTTGCGCGCCATTGTGTTCCTTGCCATACTCTATCATTTGAGTAGCATGAAAAGTTCCTTCTGAACCGGTAAACCCTTGTACGATGATACGAGAAGACTTGTTGACTAAAACGCTCATTAGGACGGCTTTGATTAAGTTTGTGGCAAAAATAGGGTTTTCAGTTTGTATTTGTGCATGAATTGTAGCGATTAAAATTTCTTACTCTTCCATGTTGAGGCGTGCACTCATTTTTTTACTTCGGACTTACCAAGTTGCCATTAGCCCGCTCTATCCGGCTGCTTGCCGCTTTGTACCCACTTGTTCCGAATACATGATACAGGCAGTAGATAAGCACGGTATTGTAAAAGGACTTTGGTTAGGATGCAAGCGCATTAGCAAATGCCATCCTTGGGGAGGTAGCGGATACGACCCCGTTCCGTAATAATTAAAGTGGTGCCTTGTAATAAAAATGCGCTAATTTTGGGCTTTTCTAAACAATTTGCTCTTGTACGTGTTAATCGAATATGCAAGAGTGATTAAACCAAGTTGAATTGTGTTAAGGACAAGAATTATTTTTAAACTCCGTAACAAAGGAGGAATGTTGCCTTTTCATCATCAACATCTGCTTGCTGCTATGATTCAAGATTTAACATCTGGTAGCCAAGCAGACAATATATTACCTTGCGAGTTTTATAATTTTTCAGGTATTAAAGGACAAACCAAAGTAAGCCGCAATGGCTTACAATATTTTTCAAGTCGTGTTACGCTGGTTTTTGCTTGTATCGACAAGCAATTTACAGATTATTTCCTACAACGCTTATTTTGCAATCAGTTTATTGAGGTAGGAGGTTTGATTCTTTCGCCTGAAATGGTAGAACGAGAAGAAGCCCCCGAGTTTAGCGAGCAAATGAAATACATTTGCCTCTCTCCGTTGGTGTGTACTATTCATTCGGACAGTCAAATGACTGCAAAGGATTTTATCATGCCCGACACCGACCAATTTTCCGACTTGTTGTACGAATCAACTATGAATCGTATTGAGCGCTCGGGCTTGTTCTCTCCGCAAGAAATAGCCAATTTTTTTAAATTTCAAATAGTGCCAGACCATTACTACCTATCTAAGATTGCAAAGGAATCTAAGAAATTTGCCCGAATTTACTCTATTCCTAATCATCAAGGCAAAGTGGAAGTAAGAGGGTACACAATGCCTTTCTCACTCTACGCCGACCCCAAAGTACAGGAATTCGTATTTTTTTGCGGATTGGGCGAAGCTACTACTGCTGGTTATGGTATGTTAGACTTAGCCAATACAGACCCTACCCTACGCAGCGCACCTTATGAACTGAACCAAAAGTTGCCGACTAAAATTGTACCTTCCTATCGGTAGAAAATATATGCAGGCGGCATTTTTAGCCGCCTCGTTTTTTTTGTTGCACAGTTGCCAGCCCCAGCAGGAACGATTACACAAGCTCATGCAGGCAGGAACGGCTACTATTGCAGGTTTTGATACGCTCCAACTCGCAGACTCTTTGTTTCCCGTTGTAACTGTTTCGGTAGGTACACAGCTGCAACAATGGCTGATTGATACTGCTCTGCCCTGTCTGTCGGCAAATGTATCGGGCGATGCCGTTCTTGTTCCGCTTATCAATGCAGCAGGGGATACACTCGCCACAGCCTTTGGTATGATTCCTCTGCTACGCCTCGGCGGTAGCACCTTTCAGGAAGTAGGCAGCGGACTGCTGACCGATAGCTTATGGACTGTATTACAACAGAAAAACATTCAGGGAATCATTGGCGCTAACCTGATGCAGCATAGCACCTGGCATTTCGACTTTGAAAGGAAGTATGTCATTATAGCTCCTTGGCCTGAACCCTTTATAGGTTTGCCGCAAACAATAGCCATTCCCTTTAACCGCAGTATATACCGAAGCCCTAAGTGGCAGGTGCAGTTCAATCGCTTTCCGTACCAGTTAGTGATGCAAGTTAGCACTGGATACGCTGGCGGCATTTTGTTAGACCAAGAGTTTAGCAACAACTACAAGTCGTTTATGTATGACCGCACGCTGCAAACACACTCTTTTCCCGACTTGGTTCACGGCATTGCATCGGGGGAGGGGTTGCAGATGGACTCGCTTCGGATAGAAAGGCAACATACGTTTGACAACCTGCCGGTAGTGCGTTCACAAAGCAGTTATGCTTTACTGGGGCTGGCATTTTTGCGCCGCTATCGCCTTACAATTGACTGGCGACAACGGATGATTTGGTTACATCCTGCTCAGCGAGGCTCTATCAAATCCCACAGGTTGCCGTAGAGGTCGGCGAAGACAGCAACTTTGCCGTAGCTTTCCTCCGAAGGCGGGCGAACAATGGTAATGTTTTCAGCCACAAGTCGTTCGTAGTCGCGGTCAAAGTTATCGGTATGCATAAACAAGAATACACGTCCGCCGGTCTGATTGCCTATGCGTGCGATTTGCTGCTCATCAGCCGCCTTGGCAAGCAGCAACCGACAACCTCCTTCGCCGTGTGGGGCAACTACCACCCAGCGTTTGGTTTCGCTTATGGGCGTATCTTCTATCAACTCAAAGCCCAACTTTCGAGTGTAGAAATCAATCGCCTCGTCGTAGTCGCGCACAACAAGGGCTATTTGTACCAATTGTTGGTTCATAGATGTACATTGAGCATCATTGCTGCTTTGAGTAGTCCAGCTACACTAATGGCATCGGTGATACGTCCGTCCATTACCATTGCTACCGCCTCGCGGAAAGGCAGATGCCACAGCGCTAGTTGCTCGGTTTCTTCAAATGCGGTTTCGCCTGCTTGCAAGTCTTGTGCTAGAAACACATATCCTACCTCATCAGTTACCGAATTAGAGGTGTGCAGTTTCATCAAACAAGTCCATTTGTGGGCAGTAAAGCCTGTTTCTTCTTTGAGCTCGCGCTGTGCCGATGTTAATATGTCCTCCCCTTTCGGTCCGCCTCCCATGGGGATTTCCCACGAATATTCGTTGAGTGAATATCGGTACTGTCCTACCAGCCACGTAAAGCCATTGGCATCAATTGGAATAATGCCAATGGCAATATTTTTAAAACTGACTACTCCGTAAATACCAGGCTTGCCGGCAGGGTTGATGACTTGGTCTTCTCTGACAGAAATCCATCGGTTATCGTAAACAATTTTGGAAGAAAGGGTCTGCCACGGATTGTGCGTTGGTTCCATGCTTATTTTTTCTGTCTTTTAGCGTCAATGTACTTTTTAAAAACCGTCCAACTGGTTTCGTTAGGGCGGTCATCGTTGGTAGGCGGAGCGCTTACATATACCGGATAGTTGGTTCTGATTTCATTTTTCATTACCTCAGGTAAATCGTCCCAGCTTTTGAGTTTTTTTCCTAATCCGCTGAAAATCAGTTGTCCTGTGCGATCTCCCATTTCCATCCAAGGCAGCCACTTAGAAACGCGGTTCCATGCAACAATGGCTTTTTCGGCTGTGTTTTTATTGGCATCTAACAGATCGTTTACATCGCAGGCGAAGTTGAAAATCTCTATTGCCTGATAGGTACCCCCCACATATTCCTGATATTCGCCAGCAAGTGGATTGGTGTAAAACAGTGGCACTTCGAAGGTTGCCAAAAACATATCGTCTTTAAATGTGCCGGGCAACTTGTAAGGGTTCGCACTATTGGGATTGGCAAATATAGGACGAGAATTTACTGGGTCGTTGGCAATGTGTATGACTTCTACTTCTTTGCCTGTCCATGGATTTTTCCATGTGCGCAAAATTTCTTTGGTTTGGGGGTCTTGGTAAAATAGGAGTTCGCGAGAAACCATGCGGTAGCCGTAACCTTTTTCAGGGTCGGTTACAGTGGCACTGCGGCGTACGTTCATAGCTTGATAGGTAAACAGTAGGCGATCTTTTTCACCGGGGACGCGGCTGTAAACACTACCTTCCCACCAATACACTACGTCTTCATCATCTTTCAAACTGCTTTGTAGTTTGCGCATAATTTTAACAGCATCTTCGGGTTTAGAGGGGTCTAAGCGAGCTGATGCAGTTGCTTTATTTTTTTGTGCCCATAATTCGGGCGTAGCCAGCAGTGAGGCACTCAGTAGCAAAATGGCAATAGTTCTCATTTTTTTGGATATTTTTTGTAGCCACAAATTAGCTTGCAAATAGCACAAAACCTGAACGGAAGCCTAAAAATATGCAGTCTGTCAACTCTCGCGAAGTAATAGTTCCTTTACAGAAACAGGAACGCATGTTGTTACGAAAACAACTATATGTGTTTATCAGTATCTTTTTTGCTGTTCTAATATTTGCAATAGGAATAACGATTGTTTTTTTCGCGTACAAACCATCGGGAACCAGCAGGTGGATATACCTCATTTTAATATTGATAATTGCTTTTATGATTAGCATTGTTGGAAGTACTATTTATAACGGCTACCTTTTATTCCGCGACCTGCAAAGTGGGAAGAAGAAAATTGTCAGCGGATTAGTTAGCGACAAACGAGAGGAGGCACATTTTAAACCTATTATCAACGACTTCAATTCGTATTATCTGATTGTTAACGGGCAAGATTTTAGCGTAGAGCCTATTGTTTATCATTGGGTTAAAACGGGCGATAGGGTAGAACTACATGCTGCGCTACACAGTCAAACAATACTTACTTTTATCAGCCGTACTAAGGCAAACGATGCGCAACCATAATCATTAACACAATACAATTAGGCATTTCAATAATTCCATCGTTACGCTGCCATTTGTACGCTGCCGTTATGCGCATCTCACAAAAAAGTCGCTTATATTGAATGTGAAGGCACACACATCGGCATTAGCAAGGTCATAAAAAAGTCGTTTTCGAGCTATTCATCTCCTGTCCATCCTGTAATCTTGTTTTGAGAAAATAGTAGCTGCCGTTTAGTATGGAAAATGGATTGAGGAAGAGCTGAGCATGCTGAAATTCCAAATCCTCAATCGAAGTTTCTTACGTCGTTGTTGATTGTGTTTTGACGAACGTTCCTTGTTGATGGAGGACAGCAGAGCTTGTTTTCAATTCTGTAATCTTATCTCCTTCCCATTGTTGGAGTGGCATGGTAAAAAGCTTCTTCTTAGAAGGGTGTTAGGAATGCATTTGCCCCTACTCAGCTTTTTTCCGATTTAGTGCCTGATTGTCAAAATAATCTTGCATGGCTTGTGTTTTTTAAACCATCAGAGCACCGCCATTGATGTGCAACACTTGCCCTGTGATGTAGCGAGCGGCATCACTAAGTAAGAATAAAATGGGCTCCGCTACGTCGTCGGGAGTGGCGAGGTAGCCCATTGGCACTGATTTGAGATATTCTTCTACATTGATGCGGCGAGCCTTTTCACCTTGTATGCCTCCGTGAGCCGTTCCACCAGAAAGGAAGGGCGTATCTACGGCGCCGGGTGCTACTGCATTGACTCGGATTTTAGGTGCATTTTCCGCCGCTAACGTTTTGGTGAGCGAAACAATAGCAGCCTTAGCAGCTGCATAAGGTCCGTAACGCGGGCGCCCTATGTAAGCTATACCGGTAGTCATGTTTACAATGGCAGCTGTGCGCTTGCTTTTTCGCAGCAGCGGAAGGGCATGTTTGCAAGGAAACAGGGTGGTCAGTAGGCTGCCCTCATAAACATATCGCCAGTCGGTATAGTCCATGTGTTCTACTGTTTCAAAGGTTGTGAGAAAACCCGCCAAATTGACAAGCCCGTCCACAACGCCCCAAGCATCGCCAATTTGTACAAAAGCTTGGCGAACAGCCTCTTCGCAAGTTGCGTCCGCAGCAAAAGAAAGCACCTCTGCTGGTGGAGGAAATGTGCGGATAACATCGGGGAGGTCTATTACAGCTACGCGCAAGCTATTGGCAAGGGCTAACCGTACCAACGCACGACCAATCCCCCCGCAGCCCCCTACAACTACAAGGCAACTGTTCTCTGGCGGAGCAAGGCGATGAGGAGCTATCATTGGCAAAATCTGGAAAAATTACCCGGATTGCACACAACAATCTATACTTTTTGTTGCCCAATTGCAACTATCAATAAAAACAACCTTACTGCAATGGCAACCATTTAGGACAATCACGATGCAGTCTTCTGAGTATGTACATTTTGTACAACTCACGAACTTTTCCTGCTCAAACAGGTTATTTTCGTGCTGAGAACTTGAACCCATGATTGCTATTATTTCTGGAACAAACCGCAAGGGTTCTCTTACCTTGCAAATTGCACAAATTTATCAGCAATTGGTAGAATCGCATGGCACGCCCACGCAAATATTAGACCTTTCTCAACTTCCACATGACTTTGCTTTTTCGGCACTTTATGAAAATGGCAATCGAAATGCAGCTTTTACAGCTTTTCACCAACAAGCTGCCGATGCAGAGAAACTCGTTTTTATTATTCCCGAATACAATGGTTCGTTTCCGGGGGTGTTGAAAACTTTCTTAGACGGGATGCCTTATCCCAGTCCTTGGAAAAACAGAAAAGCAGCCTTAGTAGGCATTTCTTCCGGTCCGCAGGGAGGTGCACCTGCACTAAGCCATTTTACCGATATTTTGCACTATTTGGGAATTCATGTTTTGGCACATCGCGTAAAGATGCCTTTCATAGAGAAAAACATGGTTGAAAACCGCATCCAAAATGAAAATTACTTACGCCAGCTTCACAATCAGGTAAAAAGTCTCTTATCTTTTTAACGTATCATAGCACAAATCAACTTGCTCAATCAGGCAATTGAGCGCACTTGTTTGATTTGCTAATGTTTTGCGCTGTTTATCATCGATTCACTAACAAATGCATAAACGCTGCTTATGAGCTTTGCATCTCAGGCTTGTCTATGTTGTTATCTTGCCCGGGAAAAGCCAATACATATTTTTTCGTTGGTCTACTTGTTAAACAACTGTTTGCTTATTGTAAAGCGCCACATCGTGGCATAGCGTTTAGCTACCAAAAAGCTCAACAAGTTTTTGAAACCTGTCGGATTGTGGTATTACTTCACACTCCATCCGATTCAATTTGCACAAGCAATTTGTAGGGAATAGTTTTGATTGCTTGTATGCTGATTAGTTCTCAAAACTTGTTGCCATTTGCAAGGCAGTGCGCAGTGCGCGCAGTTTATTGTTAACTTCTTCCAGTTCGCTGCGGTTATCCGATTTGAACACTACGCCCGCACCTGCCTGATAGTGCAAAGTGTTGCCGACACTCAAAAAAGAACGAATCATAATGGCTTGATTAAAATCGCCATTGAAACCCATGAAGCCAATACAGCCACCATAATAGCCTCTGCTAATGGTTTCGTATTGATGAATTAATTGCATGGCACGGTATTTGGGTGCTCCTGAAAGCGTTCCAGCAGGAAAAGTGTCTGCCACAATTTGAATGGCTTTTTCGGGATTAGTAAGTTTACCTTCTACGGTAGAAACCAAGTGAATCACATGCGAAAAATATTGTACTTCTTTAAAAGTTGCCACAGTAACCTGCTCGCAATGCTTGCTTAGGTCGTTACGTGCCAAATCTACCAGCATGATGTGCTCAGCATTTTCCTTGGGATCTTCCATGAGCCGTTGGGCAGCAGCAGCATCTTGCAAATCGTTACCCGTGCGGGGAAAAGTACCTGCAATTGGGTGAATAACAGCTTTTCCTGCTTTAATAACTAACTGGGCTTCGGGTGAAGACCCAAAAATTTTAAAATCGCCGTAATCAAAATAAAACAAGTAAGGAGAAGGATTGATAGCACGCAAGGCACGGTAAACGTTGAATTCATCTCCTTTGAATGGTTGTGCAAACCTCCGAGATAGAACAATTTGAAAAACATCGCCTGCTCGGCAGTGCTCTTTGCCTTGCGCAATGATTTGCAAAAACTCTTCATCGGTAAAGTTAGAGCGCTCTTCGCCTACTGGCTCAAACCTATAAGACACGAAATTTTTGTTGCGAATAATGCCCTCAATTTGTTCAATCCCCTCGCCACTAAGTTGTTCGTTGCCGTATTGATGCTCGAAAATGTACAATTCCTCATTGAAATGGTTAATAGCAATAACATAGCGGAACACTTGGTAGTATATTTCTGGGATGCGCTCTTCAAAATGCGTTTTTGTTTTGAAAGGCAACTGAATATCTTCAAAATACTGCACAGCGTCGTATGCCATATAGCCAAAAATACCATTGCTAATAAACTTCTCTGGCAATTGCGAGATAGGCTGGAACGACTTGGCAAATTGGTTCAGATAGTCCACCACCCGATTTTCGGCACTTATCAGCTGCACTTCTGTATGTCCGTCGGGCATGCTGATGTACATGTGTCCTTCTCTTACTTGGAAGGTAGCTACGGGCTGGCAACAGATATAAGTAAAAGCATTCTCATTAGCATGATAGTCAGAGCTTTCCAGTAAAAGTGTATTGACAAATTTATCCCGTAGCCGAAAATAAATACTAACGGGCGTAACCGTATCGGCGAGCATTCTTTTGAAGCGAGTTTGCACAGCAAAGTTTTTCATAGCCAAATGCAGTGTATCTTTGAGTATATTCCGCAAGTTAACAGCCTATGCGGAGCAATAAAAATGCACATAGCCATGCAATGGAAAATATGCGGCTTAAAAGATCCTGCTAATATGGTGAGCATTCTTGAAAAAGTACAGCCCCATTACGTAGGATTGATATTTTACAGCGGTTCACCGCGATTTGCCGGAACACTTGCTCCCCAAGAGTTGCCTGCTTTTCCAGCGCAAACAAAGAAAGTAGGCGTATTTGTCAACTCCTCAGCAGCAGCAATTGGTGAATTAGTTGCACGGTACAATTTACAGCTGTTGCAACTGCACGGCAGTGAGTCGCCAGAGGTTTGCTAC
The DNA here is from genome assembly GCA_025056255.1 of Bernardetiaceae bacterium. Classification (GTDB taxonomy): domain Bacteria; phylum Bacteroidota; class Bacteroidia; order Cytophagales; family Thermoflexibacteraceae; genus Rhodoflexus. The sequence continues at coordinate 103,899 of JANWVT010000001.1, forward strand.
CACATTCGCCAACAAACCCAATTGCCAATTATTAAAGCATTTGCCGTAGGTCAGACCTTTGATTTCTCCCAATTGGCAGCATACGAGCAAGTAGTCGATTTTTTCTTGTTCGATACCAAAGGAAGTAATCACGGCGGAAACGGGGTAGTGTTCAATTGGGAACTATTGCAGCAATACGCGTTTTCAACTCCTTTCTTTTTAAGTGGTGGCATTGGCATAGAGCATGCCGAAGCAATAGCTAAGTTGCAGCTACCCCAACTACATGCCATAGATGTGAACAGCCGTTTTGAAACGGCTCCGGGCATTAAAAATGTGTCTTTGTTATGCGAATTTAAAACCCAACTCTGTCTGTAACTTTGTTGCATCTAATGTTGCCAATGCTACCTCGTATTACTGTTATCACCCCTTCGTTTCAGCAAGCAACTTTTTTGGAGCAGACTATTCGGTCTGTTGTTGCACAACGGTATCCTAATTTAGAATTTTTTGTGATTGATGGCGGTAGCACCGATGGCTCAGTAGATATTATCCGCCACTACGAGCACCACATTACCCATTGGATAAGTGAAAAAGACAAAGGACAAAGCGATGCCATCAACAAAGGGCTGCTATGGGCAACAGGCGACATTATCAGTTGGTTAAACAGCGACGATGTGCTACTGCCCGGCGCCCTACAAACAGTAGCAGACCTGTTTGAAAAGCACCCACACGCATGGGTCATTCACGGCAAAACACAACTGTTCGGAAAAGGAATCACCTCCAAAGAAAAAGGGGCTCCTGTTCCTTGTGCTGAGGCACTCTATTTGGGAAAGCTGCCATTCCCACAACCCTCAGCATTTTTTCGCAAAGATGCCTTGCAAGCCGTAGGACACTTAGACCTTTCGCTGCACTATGGAATGGACTACGACCTATTTTTGCGAATGTTCTTGCAAAACGGATGCTTCGTAGCTACCCAAGCAGTCCTTTCGGGATATAGACTACACCAGCAAGCCAAAGGAGTGGCTATGCAAGCCTGCTTCGCTGATGATTATGCCCGCATTTTTGCTCGATTGCTCAATAGTACCAACGCCAGCAAGGAATTGTTGCACTTAGCAACCTCTGCCAGCCTTCCGATTTTGGAAGAGAAAAAGACCTATCCTATTCGGCGAGCACTAACAACCGAAGTGTTGTGGCAGGCTCTATTAGAGAATGCGCTCGCTCGTTTAACTTTCTTATATGAAGCCCTTGCCCTCTCTCAAGCCCGACCGTTAGCCGCATTCTTACTCAACCATGCAACCGATTTTTGCCGTGCGCATCCTGAAATTAGGCAGATTGCTATACGCAGCCGATTGCCTGCAAGCGTAATCCGCCTATTGCGAACGCTGGTATAAATGGCGTATTTTCAGTTTTACACACGCTTTGCACAAATTTTGTCGTTATAGTTTGTAAACTTATCATTTCAGACCAATGCTAACACGAATTATTGTATGTGTAATTGCCTTTTTGCTGCCTATGTACATACAAGCGCAGTTGAGTACCAACAACAAAAAGGCAGAAAAATTATATGAAGACTCCAAAGAATATTTACGACAGCGCAACTTCGAACGCTGTATCGAAAAACTGCGCAAAGCCATTGAAATAGACCCTAACTTCTTAGAGGCACACTATGCCTTAGCCAATGCGCTCAATACGATGCGCCGCACCGAAGAAGCAGAAGTACACTATCGCAAGTGCTTGGAAATCAGTCCAGAAGATAAAAAGTTAGCACCTGTTTACTATCACATTGGAGTGATTGACTTTACCAAAGGCAACTATGCCAGTGCCCAAGTAAAATTGGAGAAATTCCTTGCTATAGGAGTAGGTAATAACAACCAAATACAAGACGCTCGCCGCAAAATAGCCTCTTGCAAATATGCCATTGAAGGCATGAAAAAGCCAGTAGAGTTCAAACCCCTGCCTGTACCTGCTCCCATTAACCACCTGCCCTTGCAGTATTTTCCCGTTCTTTCTGCCGACCGGCAGCAGCTGATTTATACAGCTCGCGAAGGCACCAGTGCCTTACACGATGAAAATATCTACATCAGCTACTTTCAAGGAGAACAGTGGACGCAACCCAAAATAATAGAAGAACTTAGAACGCCTTTCAACGAAGGCACTTGTACTATCTCCGCCGACGGACAAACCATGATTTTTACTATTTGTGAAAACAAAGACAAAATTATATACGGTAGTTGCGACTTGTTCATTACTCATCGCATAGGCGAGCGTTGGTCAGAGCCGCAAAACATGGGACCTGCAGTAAATTCTCGGCACTGGGATACCCAACCTTCGCTCTCTGCCGACGGACGCACCCTGTATTTTGTCTCTGACCGCCCAGGTGGCATTGGTGGACAAGACATTTGGGTAACCTACCTCCACGAAAGTGGCAGATGGACAGAGGCAGTCAATTTGGGAACACCAATCAATACCCGTGGCGACGAAGTAGCTCCCTTTATCCACGTAAACGGAAAAACTTTATTTTTTGCCTCCGACGGGCACCTTGGCTATGGCGGATTCGACCTTTTCAAAGCAGAACAAACAGACAAAGGGTGGAGCAAGCCCGCTAATTTAGGCTACCCCATAAATGACCATCGCAACCAAGTCGGATTATTTATTACCGCAGACAGCAAACAAGGATACTACTCCCATGAAGAAAATATCGGCAATCAGCTGATTTCCAGTCGCATTTACATGTTCGACCTTCCCGAGGAAGTCCGCCCTACTATTACCTCTAATTACGTTAAAGGAGTGGTGCGCGACGCCATCACCAAAAAACCTCTCGCCGCACGCATAGAGCTCATCTTGCTAGGAAAAGACAGCGTGCAGCAGCAAGTAACTTCTGATGCCGTCAACGGAAAATACCTTATTGTGCTAAACAAAGGAGCAGAGTACGCCCTCTACGTTAGCCGAGAGGGTTACTTGTTTAAAAGCCTCACATTCAACTACATAGCAGAAGAAGCCAAAGATGTAGAAATACACATCGAACTTGAACCTATTAGTAAAGGTGCAAGTATTGTACTGAACAACATTTTCTTTGAAACTGCTAAGTGGGACTTACAACCTAAGTCTGTAACTGAATTGCGCAAACTACTCAAGCTACTACAAGAAAATCCACAGCTCAAAGTAGAAATCAGCGGTCATACCGACGATATTGGCTCCGATGGAGCGAATATGGAGCTCTCTCGCAAACGCGCACAAGCAGTAGTCAACTATCTCACCCAGAACGGCATAGACCCTGCTAGGCTGATTGCCAAAGGTTATGGCGAAACCATGCCACAAGTTCCCAATAACAGCGACGCCAACCGTGCTAAGAACCGCCGCATTGAGTTTAAGTTGTTGTAACGTAGAGCTTTCCATTCATTGCCCAAGGCAACAAACCTTGTCGCATTGTTACCCCTGAATGGTTGCGCTTGTAAATGAGTAACCGCCTTTTATAGTGTTAGCAAGCAAAAATTAGCCTGAAAATCAGCAATACAAAATTAAAGCGAGGGTTTGTAGCAAAAGCATATTGCTAAGTGGTACTTGCCGATGTAGGCATACACACGCCTATTGAAGCCACTCAAAGTTTGCTACCATGTACCGCACAATCTGGCATTGAGCATACTGCCTTAGCTCAGGCAAAAATAGGAATTGAGTGAGGACAAAAAACTTAAAATCAGCATTTTGGTTTCTAATATTGCACATCCAAAAGAACAACTATGCAACCACATCTTATTGCTGCCAATAAATTCGGTACAGCGGTTTCTTTTGAAGATACTGCTGTTGCTTTTGCCATGAAAACTGACGCACAACTATACCAAAGCTATTTACTGTTTAAGTCAATCAATCAGCCTTGGTTGGTGCAAATGGGCACAGGGTTGGTAAAGTGGGGGCTGAAAGCAGGACTTCCTATCAAAGGATTGCTCAAAACAACGCTGTTCAGACAGTTTTGTGGCGGAGAGAGCATTCAAGACTGCGAACCTATCATCCGCCAAATGGCAAAATTAGGTGTAGGCGCTATTTTAGACTATTCAGTTGAAGGGGAGAAAACAGAAGCAGGTTTTGAAAAAACTTGTCAGGAAATTATTGCTACTATCCACTATGCTGCCCAACACCGCCGAGAAATACCTTTTTGCGTGTTTAAGGTAACAGGCTTGGCGCCGTTTGCCCTGTTAGAAAAAGTTTCGGCGAGCATGAAAGGTGATAGCTCCCCTTTACAACCTTCTGATTTGAAAACTTTCGACCGCGTTCGTACGCGTATCGACCACATTTGTCGTATTGCAGCTGAAAACGATGTACGCATTCTTATCGATGGCGAGGAAACATGGATTCAAGATGCAATTGACAGCTTGGCATATGAAATGATGGAAAAGTACAATCGCATCCGCGCTGTTGTTTACAACACCTATCAGATGTATACAACTGGCTGCATAGAGAAACTGCGGCAAGCGCGCATGTTGGCTGCAAAACAAGGATTTTACTTAGGGGTAAAATTGGTGCGTGGTGCTTACATGGAAAAAGAACGCGCTCGAGCTGCCAAGATGGGCTACCCTGACCCTATCCAACCTACCAAAGAAGCCTGCGACCGTGACTTTGACGAAGCGCTCCAATTTTGTATTGAAAACAAACCAATCATTGCCCTGTGCGCTGGCACACATAATGAGGCAAGCTGTTATCTTCTTACTGCTCTCATGGAAAAACACAACATACCTCCCAACGACCCCAGTGTGTATTTTGCACAACTATATGGCATGAGCGACAATATTTCTTTCAACTTGGCAAAATTTGGTTACAATGTAGCCAAATATTTACCTTACGGACCCATAGAAGCCGTTATTCCTTATTTATTCCGCCGTGCACAAGAAAACACCTCCGTAGCTGGGCAGAGTAGCCGCGAACTGTTGCTTGTGCAGCGCGAACTGCAAAGACGCCAAGCATTTAAAGGAAAAGAAGGTTTGGATATACCTGCATAAGGTAGCGCTATGCCGTTGCACTTGAAAATAGAGCAACTACAGGCAAACGATGCTGATTGTTGTGTAGAAATAATAACCACTATTTAGGGAGCTTGCTGAGCAGGAGTGTAAAACGGCTTGATGTATTGGGGCTCGAAGTAGGCAATGTCTACCACTTGTGGCGCCCTTAGTGCCAACTCGCCTATAAAACGAGCCGAAGGCTGCACATGAGGCAGCCAATACTTGTTAGGATGCTGAATTGTCGCAAATGTTTTTTCTGCACCGCTACCAAAAAGCCATAAAGGGCGCGTAGAAAAGTCGTCGAAAGAATGAGGGGTTAGTATGTGTGGCTCAGCAGGTAGCAAACAATGGTGTGCTGCATCCCAAATGGCACGGTAAATTTCCATTCGACGCGCTTCTATACAAGGACAAAGCAGTACTTCTGGCGGTACAATTCCCTGAGCAGCTACTCCATAGCTCATAGCTTGCAATGTGTCTACTGCTAACAAAGGAATACCAAGAGCAAAACAAAGTCCTTTAGCAGTAGATACCCCAATCCGAAGCCCTGTATACGAGCCGGGTCCTGCCGAAACAGCTACTGCGGTCAGGTTTTGTGGGCTTAGGTTGCTATGTCGAAGTAATTCTTCAATCAACAACGTCAACCTTCCCGAGTGCGACTTTTCCTGATGCAGCTCCGCATAGGCAATCAGCCTGCCATTTTGGTGCAAGGCTACTGAGCAACTGCTTCCAGAAGTTTCTAAACTCAACAATACATGATGGGCTGTTGTGTGTTCCAATCTGCTTTTTTGCTGCAAAACTACATTGCAGGGGGCGTATTTTTCAGATACTTGTCCATAAAGCGAAGAATCTTTTCATAAACCAGTTGTTCATTTTCGCGCTTACTGAACCCATGCCCCTCGTCAGGAAGCAGTACATATTCTAACGGAATATTGTTTTTTCGCACGGCTTCTACTATTTGGTCTGATTCTATTCTTAGAACGCGCGGGTCGTTAGCACCCTGTACTACAATAAGTGGGCGGCAAATGCGATGCGCATGGAACAGCGGTGATTTATTGTACAGCATCACAGAGTCGGCTCGAGGGTCTCCAATTTCGGCATATAATTCTTTGCGTGCCGCTTCCCACCACGGTGGGATGCTGTTTAGCGTGCGCAGCCAATTAGAAACACCAAAAATATCGACTCCTAAGGCAAATGCTTGTGGGGAAAAGGTTAAGGCTGCCAGTGCCATGTAGCCGCCGTAACTACCTCCTGCAATAGCAACACGGGTAGTATCTACGTATCCCAAATTTTGCAAATAGTTTTTGGCAGCAATGCAATCTTTTAAATCAACGTCGCCATGTTTGCGGTCGTCGGCAGCAAAAAAAGTTTTGCCATAGCCCAAGCTTCCTCTATGATTGACTGCCAGCACTACATACCCTTGATTGACCATGTATTGAATCAAGGGCGTATAGCTCAGGCGCGATTGTCCGCCGGGACCGCCGTGAATCCACAACACTGCCGGCAGCCGTGCACCGGGCAACTTAGCAGCATGGGGTTGGTACAGAATAGCTGGTATTTGCAAACTATCATACGAACTGTAGCGAATTACCTGACCGGCTACTAAATCTTCCGGGTCTATGTCCCGACTCAGCGAACGTGTCAGCTTTACATATTTTGTGGTTGAAAAATTATACACATACAACTCATTCGGCGATTTAGAGCTATTTACGTAAAATGCCATTAACTGCTCGCTGTCAGAAATATTCACCGAGGAAATTTCTCCTTCGGGTAGGCGCGGTAAGTTTATTAAGCGATTGGTAGCTGTTTCATAAACCTTAATTTCTACACGAGCATCCCGATTGATATACTCTACGCGGTATTTACCCGTGCGAGAGTAGTACATTTTATAAACGTCCCACTCGGCGCGGGCAACTTCTTGGGTTGTGCCATTGTCCAAATCATAACTTTTTACATAGAGAAACTCTGAGTCCTTGTCGGTAACAAAATTGAGCACATGCGAACCGGGCTTGAAGTTGAGCGGATTTTGCACAACGTCGCCTGCTAATGGATGAACGGGTATTGTTTTTCGCGTTTGGGTATCGTACACATACATCTCGCTGCGGCGGCGAGAAATAACCTTTTGCAACGCTACATATCGTTTGTCATCCGACACACATATGGGGTTCATTTCTCCCTCATTCTGATAAACCATTTTTTCGCTGAAATCGGCAATATTCATTTCGTAGAGGTCGAAGAGCCGCTTGTCGCGACGGTTAGACACATAAAAAAAACTCTTGCGGTCGGCTGCCCAAGCCAAAAATTCAGATTTGGCTGTAGAGTCTGGTGTGATGTTGCGCAGTATGCCATTTTTTTCTTTCACAAACAAGTTGGTAATCTCATTACCTCCTCGGTCGCTTTTAAACAGTATCCGTTCATCTTTGGGAAAGTATGAGATAGCATAAATAGCATTCTCCTTCGAAAAAGTAAGTTGTTTGGGTTGTCCAATTCCTTCTATATCTATTTCAAAGGCATTGATAATACCTGTTTCGTTGCTAGAATACATTACTTTCAACTCATCGGGCGAAAAGGCGCTGCCAAATATTTTTCGTGTATTAAGAAATTGCTCAACAGTGTAAGTGCGAATAGCAGGGGGCGTGCCTTGCTGTGTGTTTTGATGTTGACAAGCCCACAAACCGATACAGTAAATAGATGCTCGGAAAATCAATCGTAAACAGTGCTGCATGAAGTTTCGTGCAGTTTAGTAATAAAAAGCCAACAAGCAGGTATGAAATAGCGAGGTTGATAATGCTGAAAAGATAATGTTTCGACGCAATAACTCCAAGTGCTATCTGATAAGAAAAATGAAAGAGGGCGCCTTATAAAAAAATATGCATGAAACTTTTTCAGCAATGCATTTGTTTAATGTTACGGTTTTGTTAAATTTGCATTAATTAATTAATAAATTTATTGTTCGCTATGATGAAAAACACAAAGTGGATGATGGCTGTGGGAGCAATGGTATTGCTCAGCAGCGCAGTTATGGCAACAGACCAGCCACAAAACAAGGCTGCTAAAGGTGTGTGGGTAGTGGAAAATAATCAACAAAATCCACACGTATCTATTATTCGTATCTACAACGAGCAAAATGAGTTAGTGTATGAAGAAGCAGTAAAGGGCGACCATGTGCGTCCTAACAAAAAAATGCAGCGCAAACTTAACCAACTGCAAGAGGCATTGCTTAACAGACAACTGATTAGCAAGAGCCTATGATTAGTCAATACATTCGGTAACGGCATTTTTTCAACATTTTAGCGCCGTTACCAACCCGTTCATGCGGGATGTTTACATTTTTTTGCTTTTTTAGCGCTATGAATCGCTATGAACACCCCTTCTTTAATCCTGAAATTAAGCCGGCACTAATCGTTATCAACTTGCTAATGGCTCTTCTGCTACCTTTTTTCTTCATTGCCGGAACGCTCGCCGCACTGATTAAACCTCTTCAAACGTATTTTGCAACAGGTAATTGGATAGAAACTCTCTTAGTAGTAATAGTAGGACTCGGTTTCCCTATCTTAATCGTCTGGTCGCTGTTTGCTACTTGGGCAAGATTTAACAAAGGACAATATAAGAGGGCTTTTATAGCGGCTATTTATCCCATTGTATTTGCTGGTTTGGCAGTGCTGCTGTGGGTGCTTGTTGTTTCGATAGACTGGTTAGTAGGACTGTTTTTCTACGAATAGCATCAGTTGTGCAAGGTTCATCCGGCAATCAGCTACTTACAGAGAAAACACCCTCAGCAAATATCCATCGGAAAAACGGGTTTTTATGTTACGCTTTTTTAAAAACCCATCTATGAACATTTCGTTGAATTAATAGCCAGATGCCTCCATACCGTTCCTACGCAACATAACTAAGGGAATGGTGTTGAGGCAAGATGGCAAGACAAACAGGATAATAAATCATAATGTTGTCGCGTGTATGCTTATCCACAATATTTGTTTGTTGTAAAGAAATGAACAACAGCAATGGGTGCATACTTAATCGTATCCCTTGAGCTAACTCACACCTTCCCACAAGGATACGCCCCATCACGTTTGAAAACCTGTTAAGCGCATTGCGGCGGGCAGTTACCACTGCAAGCAGAACGCCCATTTAAACTGGCTTAATTGAAAATTATGCTTAGGCTGCTGCCTCAGCAGCGGAAAAAGTTCAAAGCGGAGTAGTACCTGAATAAGGTATTCCTGCATTTCGGAGTTGTGCAGCCAGTTGTATCCGCTTAGCTTGCTGTGCTTTGCTTTGTTTATACCAAAAATAAGCAATCACAACAAATGCTACGTAGGGGATACTCATCAGATAAAGAATACCTGTGTTGAGCCCGCTGCCGATTCTGTTTGTGCCTGCGCTAATGTTGTTTTCTACTGTCGCACGGCACATGGCACATTGGGCTTCTGCCACATTATCCACTGCACATATGGTCAGTAAAGCAAGTAAAATCAGACCGATAAACTTTTTCATAGGTAATAAGGGCTAATCATCAAATACACCACTACGCCTGTAACGGCTACATATAACCAAATTGGGAAAGCATATTTGACAATTTTTTTGTGGCGGGCTATTTGTTTAGTAAGTGCAAAATAAAATGCAACTAATACAAATGGCACCACTACCACCGCCAACAATATATGCGTCACTAGTATAAACAAATAAATGCCTCGCATCATTCCTGCTTCAGCCAACTCCACTTCGCTCAGCACACCATCGCCATTGATGTCGCCAAATTTAGTAGAGGGCGCTTGAAAATGATAGATTACGTACGAAACCAAAAAAAGCGAAGACAGTATAAAAGCTGTCATCATTAGCCGGCGATGTACCGTTTCATTTTGGTTTTTGATAAAAAAATATGCTATTAGCAAACAGGTGGTAGTGGCGCTATTCAGCACTGCATTCAGATGCGGCAGGATAGAAACATCTATATTACCTAACTTGCCTGTTTGCGGTATCAAAAGCAAAAAGGCAACAACTACTGGTATAAGTACAGATACAATACCAATGATAGTCAGATATTGTTTGTCCTGATTGGGAGCAACTTTTTGAACATTCATGTATACAATAGCAAAAACTATCTAATAAAACAGATGCACAACAGTTTTGTTTGTTGTCCAGTTACTTTTTATACTCAGCAAGTAATACTTGAATTTCGGTAATGAGGCGGTCAACGTCTTCCCGCTTAGTTCCGCTGTAGTAGCCTCTGATTCGCTTTTCTTTATCTACCAATACTAACTTGTCGCTGTGGATAAAGTCCAAAGCGGTATCAGATGTAGCTGGTTTGGCAGCAATGTAATATCCGCAACGAGCTTGCTCATAAATAGCAGCTTTGTTGCCCGTTACAAAAATCCACCGGTTCGTATCGGCGCCATAGCGTTGGGCGTATGCTTTCAGCACTTGGGCACTATCAAAATCGGGGTCTACGGTATGAGACAAGATAACCACTTCCGGATGGTCTTTCATCGCTTCGTGCACGCGAGCCAGTTCGGAAGACATCGTTAAACAAATGTCTGGGCAGCGAGTAAAGAAAAAATCTGTTACATAGATTTTTCCTTCTAAATCTTTGTCGGAGAATGGCTGCCCATCTTGATTGATGAATGAGAAAGAAGGTACGCGGTGAATACCATCCACTTTGCCATTAGGGCACTCTCCTGATTCAGGATTGAGAATAGGGAGAGCATATTGATTTTCGCCAAATGTGCTCAGAAAGAGAAAAAACAAAGCCGGCAGCCCCAAAATTAGCAAGAGTGCGCCGGCTTTTAAGAATCGGTTAGTATTCATTCAGTCAAACTGCAACAGTTGCTGCTAAGACAAAATTACTTTGCAAATATAGAACTGCCTTCTACCAGCAGTGCAATAACTAACCATACCACAAATGCACAAGGCAATACAATAGACCAAATCAGTACTTTTACCTCATGCCTGAGGTGCATAAATTCAGCAACAATGTAAAAGGCTTTAATGAAGGTCATGATAACGAATATCATGTTGCGTGCTATACCTGCCGGCATAGTAAAAGCCAGTAAGAATTCAAGCGCAGTAACACCTGCCAAGATACCTGTAACAGTCCAGATGCGCCTTACATTGGCTTTATGTGCTTCTTCTGGCGTCAAGTTTTCGCTGTGTGCCATAGTATATGCCCGTTTAAGTAAAGTTGATTATACCAGATAAAAGAAAGTAAACACAAACACCCACACCAAATCTACAAAGTGCCAATACAGCCCCACTTTTTCTACCATCTCATAGTGTCCTCGACGCTGCATAACGCCTGTGGCTACTTGGTAGAAGATAATGATGTTGAGCATTACGCCACTGAATACGTGGAAGCCATGAAAGCCAGTGATAAAGAAGAACAGGTCTGCAAACGCCGGAGGTCCGTACTGATTTTGTACTAAGTTAGCGCCCATGAATATGGTGCCATCGGGCATTCTTGTTCCGGGAGGTTCGCCATGAATGAAGTGAGTCCATTCCCATGCCTGGCAGCTAAGAAACGCAATACCACCTAAAATAGTCCACAGCATCCACTTTTCAACATCTTTTTGGTCCATTCTGTGTCCTGCTTCTACGGCAAGTACCATGGTAACACTGCTGAGGATGAGGATAAAAGTCATAATGCCTACAAATACAAGCGGCAAGTGCACCCCTTCCAGAAAAGGAACTGCTGCATATACTTTTTCTGGGATAGGCCAATATTCTGTGGAAAAAGTAAAATTGTCGGGGTCGCCCTCATAGGCTGGGTGTGCATAACGCAACATGCCGTAAGTAATCAGTAAGCCAGAGAAAGTAAAGGCATCAGACAATAGGAAAAACCACATCATCATTTTGCCGTAGCTTACGTTCATAGGCGAAACACCGCCATCCCAAATAGAACGTTTTTTAGGTACAGTTACAGAGGACATATCGTTTCAGTTATGTTCTAAGTCTTCAACTTGCAATATGATTTGCGTTCAAAATTATTTCAAATTCCATTTACCAGCAAAAAAACAAATAAATAAACCCAGAGCAAGTCTAAAAAGTGCCAGTAAGTAGCACACATTTCCATGCGCACCATTGCTTTGCCGTGTATTTGCAGGCGAATAGCTGCTATGATGATAAGCAGTAAAAATATCAATCCCCCTATTAAGTGCAGTCCGTGCAATCCTGAAAGTACATACAGGAACGAACCTGCTGGATTAGATTGGCTACCTGCAAAAAAAACTCCCATATTGACCAACTCTACCCAACCCATCCACTGGGTAACCAAAAAAGTAATACCTAGCAGAAAAGTGAGCCAGAGCGCAATTTTTAGTTTACCTAATTCGTCTTTTTTGGCACTTATATATGCCCAGTGCATTGTTAGGCTGCTAATAACAATAATGGCGGTGCTGTAATAAAAAATTTTAGGTAGTTCAAATTCTAGCCAATTGCCTTCTGCTCGGCGCACGATGTATGCACTTGTCAAACCGCCAAATAGCATAATAACACTTACAATAAACAGCCACATGGCAAACTTCTTAGGGTGCATTGCCAGTGTAGGAGCAGGCTGTTCTGGATTAGGAGTAACTTTTATTTTAGTGCGTGTTGCCATATGCTTTTCTATTTACAATTTATCTAATAGGTATGCAATCTGCACAATCGGCAAATACAGAAAAGAACCAAACATAATACGCAAAGCTGCTTGGTCAGAGAGTTTGCGCATCAAATAGATGCTTTGCCACAAAAACAGAATACCGCAAATGGTAGCAACAATTGCCGAAATAGTTCCAGAGATGCCAAACTGCATGGGTAGCATGCCTAAGGGAATCAGAAACAAGGTGTAAATCATAATGGAAAACGCAGTGTTGCAGTCTTTGTTTCCGCCTGAAGGCAATAATTTAAAGCCTGCCTGCTTGTAGTCATGGTCGGCAACCCATGCAATTGCCCAAAAATGGGGAAACTGCCAAATAAACTGAATGGCAAAAATTACTACTGCTTCAATAGCGACGCTTCCGGTGGCAGCTACCCAGCCGATTAGTGGAGGTAATGCACCGGGAAATGCACCTACAAACACCGAAGCAGAGGTTTTTTGTTTCAGCGGTGTGTAAATAAAAGCGTATAAAATCAACGAGAGCAGTCCAAGCAGCGCGCTAAACACATTGACAAATATGATGAGCATACAAGTACCTGCCATAGCCAGTAACGTGGCATAAACTCCTGCTTCTTGCGGGCTAAGCGCCCCTGTCGGTAGCGGACGATTAGCCGTACGGCGCATTAATTTATCTGAGTCGCGTTCAATGATTTGGTTGATAGTATTGGCTGCCCCTGTAATGAGAAAGCTACCTAAACAAAAAGCAGTAAAAGAAAGCCAATGAAAGTAGTTCACATCGGCAAGCAAATAGCCAAATGCACCTGAAAACACTACTAATGCCGATAGGCGTAGCTTCAACAGCAACAAGTACTGTTTGATTTTAAAAGTAAGAGTAGACACCGCAATAGGCTGTGTAGACATCAATAATTCGTTTTAGTGGATAAAGACGAATGGAAATTGGCCATCTTAAAAACACGTTCCCCGTTGAGCAAAAGTGCCAGCAGTACCTGCACGCCAAACATGAGCGAGGCAAGTAGTAGGTGAACAGGCTGCAAAATAGCAGGAATAGCAAGGTATGCCATTGCTGCCCCAGTGGCAATTTCGCCTATAATCAGTCCTGTCAGTATGTACGTCCAAAAAGACAAAGTACCTACCTGAACAACATTTTTATGTAACAAAAACAGCAAATAAAGGTGAACTGCCAAAATGACAAGCGAATAGCTGCGATGGATATAAAAAGCTATGCCAATTTGTTCAATCCATGTTTCACGTGCTAAGTAGTTCATCTGAGCAGCGATATGGTCAATTGCTTCGCGCACTTGCGTACCCAGCACAATTTGCGACAAACCCATTAGCAAACAAATGCCCAGCACAAGGTTTAGTTTGCTTTTATCTTGTACTACCTCTACCTGTACATAACCAGTATGTGCTCTTGCAATAGCATAAATCAAAATAGCTACAATGAGTAAGGCTACTACCATGTGCAGCGTAATCATCAGGGGGGCTAAATTGGTAGCTACCACCACAGAACCCAGCCAACCTTGAAAACCTGTCATCAGAAATGCCAACAGGGCGAGGTAGAACACAGCACGGTCGCGATGGAAGTAACTTACCGAAAGCAGTAGGGTAATAAATATGCATAAGCCTATTAGTACGCCCAGTAGTCGGTTCAAGTATTCTACCCACGTTTTAAAAGGGTCGAAGTCGGCAATTTCTTTGCCTTGTACCTTGAAAATAGTTTTGTAGTCAGGGGGGAGCTGCCTGATGTGGGTAGGGGGAATCCACTGCCCAAAGCATTTTGGCCAGTCAGGGCAACCCATGCCTGAGCCCGTACTTCGCACAATGCCGCCAACCAGTATCAATAAATACACAGCTACAATTGTAATGATACCAAATTGACGGAACGCACGTGCCATATCTTCCGAAATTTTGCGCAAATATACTTTAAAAATGCCTTAGCTGGTTGCCTGTTGAGTAGTTTGCCCAACAATAGTAGGTTTGCGTTCAAAGAACAAACGAATAGCGTTTTTTGTTGTGGCTGATGCTATCTCGGTAAGGCTCATTTGTTTGGCAGACGCCACTTTTTCTGCAATCAATGGCAAGTAGGAGGTTTCGTTGCGCTTGCCGCGATATGGCACAGGTGCTAGGTAAGGGCTGTCGGTTTCTAGTACAATTTGCTCTAACGGAATGTGAGCTACCACTGCTGCCAAGTCTCCTTTTTTATAAGTAATCACGCCGCCAATACCTACGCGGAAATTCATGTCATACAGCCTTGCTGCCTCTTCTGCCGTTCCAGTAAAGCAGTGCAACACGCCAAATAATCGCTCGTCGGCAAGGGTTTCCAGTAGAGCGAGTGTTTCGGGCATGGCCTCGCGACAATGCACTACTAACGGTAGCCCATGTGTTTTCGCCCAAGTAGCTTGTATGCGGAAAGATTCTTTCTGTTGTTCAAAATAGGTTTTGTCCCAGTATAAATCTAAGCCCATTTCGCCAATGGCTATAAAGGGGTATTTCGACAGCCAATCTTCAGCCATTTGCAGTTCTTTTTCAAAATTGGCATCCACCGAGCACGGGTGTAGCCCCATCATGGGGAAGCATTGCGCAGGATATTGTGCAGCAAGTTCCATCATGCCCGCAACAGATTCACTATCTACATTAGGCATCAAAATTTTTTCAACGCCAGCAGCAAAAGTGCGGGCGAGCATGGCGGCTCGGTCGCCGTCGAACTGTTTGGAGTAAATATGTGCGTGAGTATCAATCATTGTTGTGTTGGGAAAGTAGTGTTAGTAGCTGGTGCTGTAAGAATGGAATCTTTTTGTTCAATAATTTTCTTCCTTGCATAAAGGGTATCGGTTACTTGTTTCATTAAATCAGCAAGGTATTGGCTGTTGCTGGCATAAAACTGATAAGATTGGCGATAGGTTGCCGTGTCAGTCTGATGGCGACGCATAATTTCGCGCTCATAGTGGTCATACCGCGAAAGTGCGTCCTGAAAGGTTAGCCCTTGCAAAGCCACAGCTGCCTCTGCTAAATGAATATCGGCAAGGATAGCTGCCATTTTTGACATAGGAAGCGTTCCTTTGGGAACCTCTTGTTTGTCGTTGATTGCACAGCCAATCAGTGCTACCACGCATAACCTATACAAAACCTTAGGAAATAATGACATAAAAATAGCAGTGTCAGACCCATGAGCGACTTCTTGCAATGTTTACTTTATCGGTTGCACCGCAAAGATAGCGCATTGCCAACTGCACTTTTGGTCAGGAAAGTTTATATTTGTTAAGAAGTAGGAAGAGAGCATGCTGCCTACTACCCTTATAGTCAATTACTGCAACTTTTGAACAAAGTCTGAGAAACGGAAAGGCTTAATGGAAAAACATATGGAAAATATTGGTTGCCAATTAGCTACGTGAGTCGCCTAATTAGGTTTTTATCTAACGAGGTGCTCGGTTTTAGCCCGCGTTAAACCCACAGCTTCTACATACAGCAGTGCCTTGCCGGAACTACTATTTGGACAAACACTTGTTAATGTTGCTTCATATACATGTGTCTTCAAAACAGCTATTGCTAATAATCTATCTTTTCTTTTCTCCATTGCTACAAGCCCAGCCACATGAGCAGAAAATGCAGTTATACTACGATAGCCTCATGGGCAAGTTGTTGCAGTTATCAGGGGCAAGTCGCTACCTGAACGCGCAAGGGCATACGACTGTTGCCGAGTGGCAGAATATCCAAAACAAAATCTTGACCTATGCAGAAAACCATGGTTATCCTTTTGCTGAAATCGGATTAACCAATCTGAGAGTCAATTCCAACCATGTGATAGAAGGATATATCCAGTATTACAGCGGCACATTAATTCGCTTCGATACGCTCATTATCATTGGAAAAGGAGGAATTAAACCCATATTGTTGCAAGCAATGTTGGGTATCTATCCGGGTCAGTTGTTCAGTCAGGCAGTTGTTCGGCAAGCCGAGGAGCAGCTGAAAATGTTGCCTTTTTTGCGCCTCGTGCGCCCCATTGATGTGTTGTTCCGTTTCGACCGTGCTCATTTGGTATTGCATGTGGAAACTGTACAAGTCAATCGCTTTGATGGCATAGTTGGATTTTTGCCCAATCAAGAGCGGCAAGGCAGTATTTTGCTAACAGGCATGGTTAACTTGCAATTGGGCAACCTTTTTGAAGGTGGTAGGTCGCTGGTGGCAGAGTGGCAGCGCGTTCGAGCCGCTACCCAACTGCTACGACTCCATTATGACCACCCTTTGCTATTTCGTACGCGCATAGGAGTAGGTTTTCAAGTCCATTTTTTAAAAGAGGATACTACTTTTTTCAATTTGCAGTGGCAAGGGCAAGTGTCCTATCCTTTACTTTGGGCAGAGCGCCCTGCTGGTAAAGTTGCCTTTTTTGTGCGCAATCAAATTTCTGTACTTACCGATAGTTCACGGCGTAGTGCTGAGCGTGGTATTGCCAACACGCGGTTTTTATCCTATGGCATTAGCTACCGATTCAGCCGCTTAAATAATGCGTTCCAACCGCAAAAGGGGTGGCAATTGGCTTTGGAAGCTGGAGCTGGCAATAAGACTGCCCCTTTACGCACTCCGCAAAGCTTTGGCACTTTTCAAGTAGCGCGTTTTATTGCTACTGGCAAGCAGACAACACTAATGCTGCGAACCACAGGCGGTATTATGCTGGGGCAATCACTATTGCTGAACGAGCTTTTCCGATTGGGTGGCTTGCAATCACTGCGAGGATTTAACGAAAATGACTTCTTTGCCTCGCAATACCTCATTGGCACAGCAGAGTACCGCCTTTATTTTGAAGAGAGCTCTTTTCTTTTCGCATTTGCCGACTATGGCAACCTGAAGCTACAGACTATCGCACAAACCTTTAACGACAAACCTTTGGGAATTGGTTTTGGAATTAATGTAGGTACCAAAGGTGGCATCTTTTCTCTTACTTATGCAATGGGTAATTCAGCACGCCTACAACAAACTTTTTCCTTAGAACAGTCTAAAATTCACTTTGGCTACGTAAGCCGCTTCTAAAAGCATATTGACGTTTTACAAACTACATTGCTGCTTAGACAAGAGGCAGTATTGAGTAGCAAAAAACAACCTTGCTATATTGTAGCACCTGTTATTACTTGTAATAGGGTGGCTGGGTGAGTACACCAACAAAGGCGAGCTTGCCTTTGTAAATGTACATTTGTCAAAATTGATTCTTACAAAAAACTAAACAACCACTAAAATCCAAGCCCACCGCATTTACAATACGATATGGTGCAATGTGGCATGGGCAATGGATAACCAAACATTTACAATTGCAAAAGCAAGAAGGGAAGCCATTTTATACCTTCCAAGAAAATATGCCCTGCCGTGCCGATGGATGATTTGCAAAAACAGAGGCAACAAGCAGTTTTTCGCAAGACGATAAAAGAAAACGTCTATTTGCAAAGATGATAGACGACGGCGGCGTGCACAACGGCAGCGTGCAACGGCGGCGTGCAACGGCAGCGTGCAACGGCAGCATCAAAATTAATGATGTTAGAAAAGGAACCTTTAGCACTACTTGGGTATAAAGCAGTGTAAGACAACACGCCGAAGGTCTATAAACAACAGGCAGCGGATACCCAAAAGCTAACGAGTAGGTAAAACACACATCTTTTAAAACTTAGCACAGTATTATGAACCTCATTGCCAAGCTTTGCATGGATTACCTTCGCGAAGAAGGCTATGTACCTAAATTGGATAGCGATGGAGACGTAGTTTTCAAGTACGAAGGTAAGTTTTTCATTGTAACAACCGATGAAAAAGATGAGCAGTTTTTGCGCGTAGTGATGCCTAATTTCTGGCAAATAGAAAGCGAACGTGAAAGATTGTTAGCCTTGCAAGTTGCCAATCAGGTCAATGAACGCATTAAGGTTACCAAGGTAGTGGTGAAAGCAAACAACCACGTGTGGGCTATGGCAGAGCAGTTTATTGACAGCACCCCCGACTTAGAAGATTTCTTTAAACGCACCCTTCGCGTGTTGACAGCTGCCGCAGATGAGTTTGCTCAACGCATGTTACAAGTTCAAAGACTAAATTAATTAGTTGTTGATATAGGTTCATCTTTTATTCTTATTTTGCCATGAGTTTTTTCAAAAATTTATTTTCCAGCGCTGAAACCAAGCGCCGCAAAAGCCATATTATGAACTTGCTCTCCGTAGCTGCAGCAGATGGCAAAATTACAAGAGAAGAAATAGATTATTTAGCATACGTTGCTGAAAAGATTTACATGCCTCGTGAAGAATTCATCGATGTAATTAAAAATCCGCAAGACGTTATCTTTTATCCGCCTGAGAGCAACCGGGAACGATTAGACCAACTCTACGACTTAGTAGGCATGATGATGATAGACGGGCACATCGACCAAGACGAAATTATCCGTTGTAAAATGTTTGCCCAAAAATTGGGCTTCAAATCATCGGTCATCGACGCTATTGTAGCACAAATCATCGATGGATTTATCAATCACTTGGCTCGTGAGGCAGTGTTTGCACAGGTGATGCGCATGTTATAGCCAATCTCTTTTTAGCTTTTCATAGGCAATCATACCACTTAGCACTACTCCGGGTATGCCTTGCCCGGGGTAGGTGGTATCTCCGCAAATGTAAGCGCGCTTACCATCTAAACGGGCATCGAGCATTTGCCAAGGTTTGATGTGTATATATTGCGGATAGCCACCTACAAAGCCAAAAGCTCGCTGCGTCCACTTTTCCCAAGCAGCAGGAGTAGAAGCATGCATATACACAATATTTTCAGGTTGTAGCAAGTCTAACTCTGCCAACCGTTGAACAACTGCCTGCTCAGCCATTTGTTTGTTCAATTGCGTTCTGCATTGGGGAACATGAGTACTAACTGAGGCAACGGCAAGCCCCGGTAAATCGCTGCGCGAGTGGTCGTTAGGATGGTTAAAACTTAGAAAAATACTTGCCGAACCCGTCTCTGGCAGCGGCTCCCGCAAATGTATTTGGTGGTGAAGGCAGGTTACAGGTTTGTGCGGACGAAACCCGATACCTATTTGGAAGGCACTGTTCAAGTAGGCAGCGCCCATCACTTGTTTTTGCAGCCGCAACAGTCGCTTTTTTAGCTGAGGCGACACATCGCCTCTAAATAATGGCAGGGTATTGTTAATAGGAATGCCTGAAATGACAAACCTTGCTCGAAAATCAGTTTCCTGTTTACCTTTAAACAAAGCTCTTACCACGTAGCCTTCACGGCTTGGCACAATAGCAACTGCTTTGTGCCGAAGAAAAATTTTTCCTCCTCGTTGTTCAATAAAATCCACAAAAGGGCGAACAAGGTTAATGAGCCCTCCATTTACATAGTAGTTGCCGTAATTAGTATAACAAAGTGCTGTTGCCCCAAATAAGACATTTACCTGCGGTGCATAATTTTGTGCTGTAATAAGCAGTTGCTCGTTGACAAAATCTACAAACAGCGAATTACGGTGAAGGTTAAATTTTTTTAACAGCCATTCGGTAGAAAAGAAAGCATAGGCAGCATAGTGCAGCTGTTTGGGAGTTACGCGCAGGGCACATTGCAACAAGTCGGTTGCAGAGGTAGGCGGAAAAGCGGTTTGTTTTAACGAAGTTCGCCACACAAACTGGCTTACCTTGTAGCAAAACTCCCAAAACGGACGTTGTCCTTCTTTGCCAAAAACACGCTCGGCTTCGGCAATCCATTCGTTCAGGTTTTGGTGACGCGTAATCGACTGTCCGTTTGCCAAATGTACCTGCATAGGTACTTGTAGAGGTACTGCATCAATCCGAATACCAGTGCGTTGTAAAACAGCTTGCAGCGGCATCCCTTCGTCTAAACCGACTAAGGTAGTTGCACCGGCTTCAAAAACAAAACCTTTGCGCCAGTAGGCACTTGTACAGCCTCCCGGCAGCCAGTTTTGTTCCAATATGGCTACTTTTAGTCCGTCAGCTGACAGAAGAGCCGCAGCGCTTAGCGCACCCATACCACTGCCAATAACGACTACATCAAATTGCATGAGAGACAGCTGTGTTGAATTTTATTTAGACAAAAGTTAAACAAAACGAATTGGAAAAGGTTTTTTGGTAAGAGCTTAAACTAAGACATGAAAGTTGCTGTTTTTAGAAGAGAACATTTCAACGCTGCTCATCGCCTGCACAATCCGGCATGGAGTGATGAAGAAAATAAAAAAATTTTTGGCAAATGTAATAATCCCCATTACCATGGACATAATTATGACCTGATTGTTAAGGTAGTAGGCGAACCAGACCCCCAAACGGGTTATGTTATGGACATGAAAGTGCTATCAGACCTCATTCAAGAACATGTGATAAATCGTTTTGACCACAAGAACTTAAATTTAGACGTAGATGACTTCAAAAATCTTAACCCAACAGCAGAGAATATTGCTGTGGTTATTTGGCATCTTCTAAGGAAACACATTGATCCATCACTCGAACTCAAAGTAACACTTTATGAAACAGAACGAAATTTTGTTGAATTTCCAGCCTAATGGCAATGGTCATACGCATAAAAATGGGCATGCACACCATTGCGAACATCAACCCGACCACAGCATTGAAGCGCTCATAGACCAAATTGGCGACGAACATATTGCTACCTCTTGCGATACTCCCCTGCGAGCAGATGCTTTTGCAATAGACGATGCTACTAAAATTGCAAAAATTGAAGAGCATTTTCGCCAAATCATGGAAATACTCGGGCTTGACTTAACTGACGACAGCCTAAGAGGAACACCGCATCGGGTAGCTAAGATGTACGTCAAAGAAATTTTCAGCGGTCTGAACCCTGTTAACAAACCTGCTGTAAAATTATTTGACAATAAGTTCCAATACGGAGAAATGCTGGTGGAGCGTGATATTACTTTCTATTCTAATTGCGAGCACCATTTTGTACCTATTTTTGGGCGTGCTCATGTAGCTTACATCTCCAGCGGCAAAGTAATTGGCTTATCGAAACTCAATCGGATTGTGCAATATTTTGCGCGCCGCCCCCAAGTGCAAGAACGCTTGACTAATCAGATAGCCATAGAACTACAACAGGTTCTTCAAACCGAAGATGTAGCTGTTTTAATAGATGCCACTCATATGTGCGTATGCTCGCGCGGCGTACAAGATGTTAATTCAACTACAGTTACTTCTTTTTATGGTGGCAAGTTTCGCCAAGAGGCTGTGCGCAGCGAATTTTTGAAGTATGTTTATCAAAAAGCCTGAGCCTACAACTTATCAGAATAACTGACAATTAGCTGTTGCCTATATTATTTGCTAAGGGCTAACACACACCAAAATGGTGTCAGCCGTACAGCCAAAGACCTTACAGTTGCCCTGACGCTGTAAGGTCTTAGTTTTCCTTACCAATTGGCTTGGCTACAGCCTTGCTATCCAAATACAGCAACACTAATGTGTCATGATGTTGGCTACTTACCAATTTAAAAAAACAACCAATAGGGCAAGCCAAAAAAGCATGGCTTCATTTTTCGCTTTGGCTACTCCGCTGTGTTTGCAGTAAGCAATACTACAAAAAAACCTGTGCCGTTGTAGGAACAACAGGCGCGGGCAACAGGCGCGGGCGATATCAGAATGAATTTTTCAATAATTCATTGCACTACTTGCGTTACAGAGCATCTTCAGCTCGGCGTGGCAAATGGAATGCTCGCATCTGTTTGAGTGAAGCCTGTGTTTTGTTGTAGTAAAACAAACACCGATTGAAGCCAAGCAGTATTCTACTTATACAAGCGCTTAATAATCAGGACGGTAGCCTTTTCCACGTATCACCATACCGGGGCGTGCTCCCGTATGCTTGCCTTCTTCCACTACTACTTTGCCGTTGACAATAACATAGCGAAATCCTTGCGAGTAGGCATGTGGCTTTTCAAAAGTAGCGCGGTCAGCAACAGTAGCAGGGTCAAAAATGACAATATCTGCCTGATAACCTTGCCGAAGCAGTCCACGGTCTGTAATGCCAAAGCGCTGAGCAGGCATAGAGGTCATTTTGCGAATGGCTTCTTCCAAAGGAAACAACTTTTGTTCGCGTACATAGCGCCCCAATACACGCGCATTGCTACCATAACCGCGCGGGTGAGGAACCTCTTTGCCAAATCGGTAAATGCCAGCATCGGAGGCTATCATAGTCAGTGGACTTGCCATAATGCGAGCCACATCTTCTTCGCTCATGCTGTGATAAATCATTTGCGCACCTCCGTTGAGCATCATTTCTATAACAGTTTGAATTTCGTCTTTTAGCTTGGTTTTGCTTTTGCCAAGTCGTTTAGCAGTAATTTGGCTGATGTTCAATCCTTGATAGGTACTGTCTGGTACATAGCGAGCTACGTAAGCATAGTCCATACGTCCAGAGCGACTTCTCCAAGCCATGTTCTTGGCAATTTCTGCTTCAATTTGGGCACGTATGGTAGGATTGGTGAGTCTTGCTCGGATAGCAGAGTCTCCATCGGCAAGCGCCCAAGCAGGCAGCAACACCCCCAAATTGGTACTACTGGCAGGGTAAGGGTATTGGTCTAAATTAACGTCCAGCCCTTCGGCTCTTGCGCGTTCAACAGCCGCAAGCATCTCGCGGCTGCGTCCCCAGTTGTTATGTCCAGAGGCTTTAAAGTGGGAAATTTGTATAGGGATACTGCTTTGCCGTCCTATTTCCAATGTTTCTCCAATAGCAGCCATCACCGAATCAGCCTCGTTGCGCATGTGAGTAGCATATACGCCACCATAGCGCGCTGCCACTTTCGCCAATCCTGCAATTTCTTGTGTTTTAGAATATGCTCCCGGAATGTAAATCAATCCAGAAGAAAGCCCCAAAGCGCCTTCTAACATCATGCGCTCCATGATGGCTTCCATTTTTGCTTGTTCTTCAGGAGTAGGGTCGCGGCGAGCAAGGCGCATTACTGCACGCCGGATAGCGTTATGTCCGGCTAATGTGCCTACGTTTGGCGAAATGCCGATACTGTCTAATTCCCGAAAAAACTTTTTTAAATCGGTGAAAGAACTACCACAATTGCCTGTAATAAGGGTAGTAACGCCGTCGTAAATAAAGTTCTCCGCCAAAGGTAGTTCTTGAATGCTGCCTTCTATGTGTGTGTGTACATCAATAAAGCCCGGGGCAACAATATGCCGTTGCGCATCTATCACTTTGGCAGCATGTGCTTCTCGGAGCCGACCGATAGCCGCAATTCTGCCATTTTTAATGGCAAGGTCTGCTTGGTACCATGGATTACCTGTACCATCTACTAAGCGACCATTCAAAATAAGCAAATCGTATTGTGCATGGGTAATAGCAGGTGAAAGTAGGGATAACACCCACAAGGCAGCTACCCGTAAAATAGTAATGGTTTTCATAAGCAATGCTATTTTAGTAGCAATATACAACCGATTTGGACTACTAAGCTCTGAGCAAGTTATCTATTGTGTTATATGAAGCACCTAATACGCTCAACCTTGTGTGCCATGTAGCCAAAATACAAGCACAAAAGATACGCCCCAACAGGAGAGGCAACGCTTCGGTTAGATACACCGCTTAATGATACCTCGACTCACCTGTTTAATTCATTTTAACGCTCCGCCTTCATGTTACAACTATCATTTGCGCTAATTTTGGGAAATGCCTAAAAATGCCTTTTTTTCGTTCAAACAGTTTTGCATTGCACAAGACCGCTGCGCCATGAAAGTCAGTACAGATGGCTGCATTTTCGGGGCGTGGGTAGCCTCACAGCTACAGTCCATCACTGGCACAGCGTTAGACGTGGGCACTGGCACTGGGCTGCTTGCATTAATGGTAGCCCAACAAGCTCCTCAGTTGCGTATTCATGCAGTAGAAATAGATATAGCTGCTGCCGAGCAGGCCGCAATAAATGTATCACAATCGCCTTTTGCCAAACAAATTGACGTATTCGCGCAGTCGGTACAAGACTTTTTGCACCATGCAGTTGGTTGTTATGATGCTATTTTTAGCAATCCGCCATTTTTTCAGTACAGCTTACACTCGCCAGTGGAGCAACGCAATAGGGCACGGCATACCGTTGCACTTTCACACAGAGAACTGATAGCAATAGCAGCACGGCACTTGCTGCCCGAAGGGCATTTGTTTACACTGCTACCTGCTTGCAGTGCCAACACATTCATTTTAGAGGCAACCCAATATGGATTGCTGCTGCACGAACAGCAACACTGGGCAGCGCGCGAAGGAAAAGCACCACATATTGCTCTGCTGAAATTTGGAAAACTACCTTGTGCAAACATGACAGTGGCACATCACTATATTCATTTGCCCGACGGCAGCTATTCACCTACTATGCGCCAGTTGCTAGCAAATTATTATTTGTACTTTTAAGCCCTTAATCTGGCTAGGCTTAGCTAAGGTTTGCTCAGCCAAACGATATGTTCAACCCAAAGCGAGGATAGTATGAACCAACAAGACATCCCGATATTTCGCGAGCGGGCGGTTGTAAACCCCTACTTCAAAGCAGCCAATTTAGTACTTAAACGCCTCAGCTGGGATTTAAACCCCGAGTCATGGCGCTCTCGTGCGCGATTAGTTGCTCTGAAAGACCGTTATAAAGGCAAAAGTGCCGTGATTCTTTGCAACGGTCCGAGCTTACTCAAAACAGATTTTAATGCACTAGCAGCAAGCGGTGTTTATACGTTTGGCTTGAATAAAATCAATTTACTTTTTGACAAAACCCCCTTCCGACCTTCCTGCATTGTGGCCGTAAATCATTTAGTTATTGAACAAAATGCCGATTTCTTCAACCAAACTGATATTCCCTTGTTTTTAGACAGCCATGCACTTAAATACGTACCGCGGCGCAACAATATTACCTATCTCAAACAGATTTACTACAAGGTATTTGCTCGAGACGTGCGCATGAGCTTATATTACGGGCATACGGTAACATTTGTGGCTATCCAGTTGGCTTTTCACATGGGCTTTCAAAGAGTTGCCTTAGTTGGTTGCGACCACCACTTTAGCCATCAAAAAGGTTTTGCCAACCAAACAGTTGTTTCTGGCAGTTATGACCCCAACCACTTCGACCCGAACTATTTTGCGGGTGGCCTCAAGTGGCAACTGCCCGATTTATTTCAAAGCGAGGTAGCCTACCAAATGGCACGAGAAGTATTTGAGGCTTTTGGCAGAGAAATTTATAACTGCACCGAAGGCGGCAAACTAGAAATCTACGAGCGAAAGCCGCTGGCAGATTTTTTAAACAGTTGAACAATTTGTATTTGAGCTGCTCCACATTGGTGAGGTGGTGAAAACACGCCGTACAGTTAAATAGTTGAAAAATTCAATTTTCCACATCTGCCGTTATTCCTGCTGCTGTTCGTGCTCTCAAGGGCAACTATTTGGTGCGAAATGTAGATGTGAGAATTTGGCATACAGGGTTTGGCATTTGGAGAACGAAGTTTTCTGTTTCCCGTGATACACGCATAACTGCACCACATCACCTCTGTTAATCCTGCCTCAAAAAACAGCATGCGGTAGCATGGCAGCCAGTATTTTGGCTGAAAATGCCAGATGAAGATGTCCTTTTACTCAGTTGCTTATTGTGCTTAGAACAAATCGGGGCGGATATGGAAGCGGTCGTCAGATAGATGTTCTGCCTCGGTCAAGATTTTTTGTAGCGCATCGTGGTATTGTTTGAAAAGTGGTAAATTATTGTGTCCGCCGCCTTGGATGGCAAAAAGTTCTATTTGGTGAGGCATGAGTTTTTGCAAGTCGATACTTTGCCGAATGGGAATGAGGCGATCGCGCGTTCCGTGCAAAATTTTGATAGGGCACTTAACATATTTTATCCAAGTGTAAGTGCGTATGGGATAGCGCAGAATCCAAGGAATAGGCAGAAAGGGCAAATAGCGCTTAGCAACGCGGCTCATACTGTAATAAGGGGCATCTAAAATGAGCATGCGCGGGTGGTTAGCAGAAGCCAGCTTAGTAGCAAAGCCCGAACCAATGGAGCGTCCATATACAATAATGCGACTTTCTGGATAGCCTGCTTTCAGTTGGTCGTAAACAAATTGCGCGTCTTTTTTCAGGGCTTCTTCGCTGCGCCGTCCAATGCTTTTGCCAAAGCCTCGATAGTCAATCATCACCACATCGTAGCCGTGCTGGGTAAAATCGGTAGAGTATTTGCCCCAACCTTTAATACTGCGGCTGTTGCCATGAAAGTACATAATCAAACCTTTGGGAAGTCCTTCTTGAAGAGAAAAAAATTTTAATCCATTGATGCGAACCCCCGGCTCTACGTCGAAGAATAGTTCTTCAAAAGGAAAATTATATTTGTATTTGAAATGCGGCGGCAATTTTTCAGGACGAAACAATAGGCGCTCTTGGATGCGAAAGGCAATAATGTTGATGGAAATATAGCTCAACAGTATTAGCAATACGATTTGCCAAGTTTCCATAGGCTACCTTTGCAGCAAGTATCTGCCAGATTATTTGCAAGATAAGTTTTCAAAATGAAAATTGCCATTAGCCGCACCGATAATATTGGGGATGTTATACTGAGTTTGCCAATGGCAGGCTTGGTGAAGCGCGAAATACCCAATGCAAAAATTATATGGATTGGCAAAGCCTATACCCGCGATATAGTAGCTGCTTGCCAACATGTAGATGCGTTTTATGAATTAGACGAATGGGAGAGCCAAGCGAAAGGTATGCAGCTGGATGCCATAGTACATGTGTTTCCGAACCGGCAAGTGGCAAAGGTAGCAGCCCAGTTGCACATTCCTTTGCGCATAGGGACCAGCCACCGTTGGTATCATTGGCTTTATTGTAACCGATTGGTTCACTTAGGGCGCCGAAACTCTCCTCTGCACGAAGCACAGCTGAACATCAAGCTTTTAAAACCACTGTTAGGCAAAGACTGGCTAATACCTTTACATGAAATAGTAGATTTGTATGGCTTTCGTGCTCCTGAAATATTCATAGAGGGTTTGCCAGAGCAACCTTTTGTCATTTTACATCCCAAATCGCGAGGGAGCGCCCGCGAATGGGCAGCAGAAAACTACCTGCAGCTTGCTCAAATACTTGAAAAACAAAAACTTAGTTACATTATAACAGGAACTGCAGCAGAGGGTGCAGCTATACAACAAGCCTGCCCAGCCCTACTAACTCATGCCAATGGGTATGATTTCACAGGTAAACTTACGCTTGCCCAGTTAATTACCCTGATTAACAAATCGGTGGGCTTGGTAGCATGCAGCACAGGACCGTTGCATATTGCTGCTGCTTTAAGCAAACCTACCGTCGGCATTTATCCGCCAGTGCGCCCGATTCATCCGGGAAGGTGGGCACCTGTTGGCAAGCGCGCCGAGGCATTGGTTATCAATCGCAACTGCCGAGCCTGTACAGCTAACGTTTGTGCCTGCATTGCCTCTATCACGCCTCAGATGGTTTGGCAGGCTTTACAACGCCAAATGGCTACATAGTCTTTTTAGCATCGGCAAGGAATTTTTCCAAGCCAATGTCGGTAAGGGGATGCTTCAGCAGCCCGAGTATCACACTAAGCGGACAAGTAGCTACATCGGCACCAATTTCTGCACACCGAATCAGGTGTGGTACATGGCGAATAGAAGCAGCTAACACTTCGGTAGCAAAACCGTATGTGTTGTAAATGCTAACAATTTGCTGAATCAGTTCCAAGCCATCGCCGCCTACATCGTCTATTCTGCCAATGAAAGGCGACACATACGTAGCCCCTGCCTTAGCTGCCAGTAGTGCTTGCCCAGCAGAGAAAACCAGTGTACAGTTAGTTTTGATATTGTTGTTGGCAAAGTATCGAATGGCTTTAACACCATCTTTAATCATAGGCACCTTTACTACGATTTTCTCGTCAATACTTGCCAGTAATTCTCCCTCTGCTACAATACCCTTAAAGTCGGTAGATACTACCTCGGCACTAACGTCACCATCTACAATTTCACAAATAGCTTTGTAATGGCGTAAAATGTTGTCGCGCCCTTTGATGCCTTCTTTAGCCATTAAAGAGGGGTTGGTAGTGACGCCATCGAGCACACCCAAGTCATGTGCCTCGCGAATTTCATCGAGGTTGGCTGTATCAATAAAAAACTTCATCAGAGAAAGAAAAGAAAATTAGGTGAGGAAAAAAGCAAGCCAAGTATTGCACCGCTACAACCGCTTACCTTTGCTACCTTCCGGTCCTGGAGGGGTTTGCAGGAGCTGGTCATACCGGCTTGCACCACAAAAATACGGACAAATTTGTCAGTTCCAAACGCACAAGCCGAAATATTCGGGCTAACTTTGCCATCATTCTGGTTTACCTGTTTAGCTCGTTTATTGGCTGCTCCACCAAATTCTTGCTTACTATGCTACAACTGACAAGAGCACAAGAGTCACGCGCTGCTATAGAAAAACTGTACATAGAAATGCGCCATTTGTTCAATCGCGGTTTTTATAAACCTTTTGGCGTATCGGGTCGAGAAATCAACGAAGCACTTATTTCGCTGCGCCCAGAGATTTACGGCTCCATTAACGACAATAAAAAAGTAGAACTTGATGGCTTGGTGTATGTAATTGACCGACTGCCAAAGGGCATAGAAGAATGTCGGTTCATTAAGTTTGTTTCAGAAGAAGGCTACTATGCCTCTGGCTTTCCAACCATTGTGCCGCCCAAACGCAAGCGTAACTGTTACCGCATAGACGAGGAGCAGATGTTCATGGAAATTACGCGCGGACGCAGTGAAATTTACGATACACTCACCCATTTGACTTTTTTGTACAATGAAGCGGAAAAAATTCGCCGCCGAGCCATCAATGAAAAAGGACAATACAGCCGAGAATGGTTGCAATTGGAAGCCATTGTAACTGGGCACACCGAAGAACAAAACAAAGAAGTCGCTTTTACTTACCTGAGTACTTTACTGGGGCGTACTTTTGATGAAACCAAACGCGCTTGGCAAAGACTGGCAGAAAATCCAAAAGCCAACAACGGACTTTTTCACATCGTGTACTGGATAGGCAAACTTGCTATTGAAGAATTTTTGCATGGCAAAGACCGCGAAATTAGTTTCTCACCAGCACTGCGCGAACGAATTGGGCATCATATTTACGGAGAGCGGTGGGCAAAAAACATTAAACAGTTTTTGGCTGACAATCAGCTAATTGAACGTCCGTTGCACATTATCAGTGCCAATCCGCATAGTGTACTGAACAGTTTGTATGCCTATGCAGCACTGCCAAAGCATTTCAACGGAATGGATTTGGAGGCAATGGCATTGGAAATCAGCAAGCCTGAAAATCAGGAGTTGCGCGACGAAATCGAGTTTTTTGCCGAACAAAACGGAGGTTCGTTTCTTTACGAAAATTCAGGCGCCAACATACCTGTGCAAATTTTTGATACTACCTATTTGCTGCGCATCCCATTGCATCCTGCCATTCGCCTCAATCGCGAATACATAGAAACCTACAAGCCGGTTATTTTAGTAATGGACTATGCTTTTGGCGAACAAGCCTATGAAACTATGGATGAGCTGCTCAAACCGCACCAAAGTCCAAAGGGAAGTATATTGCTCAATGTAGCCTCCATTTCTATCATGGGTAAAGCCGGTATTTTGGAAGGGGACAAAGGCGACTTAATGATTCCAACGGCACATGTTTTCGAGGGCACTGCCGACAACTACCCATTTGATAATGAATTCACTGCTGCCGATTTTGAAGGTTGTGGTTTGCGTGTATTTGAAGGGGCTATGATAACCGTATTGGGAACATCGCTGCAAAACAAAGATGTACTTTCCTATTTCAAAAATTCTTCTTGGCGTGCCATTGGCTTGGAAATGGAAGGTGCCCATTACCAAAAAGCCATTCAAGCAGCTGCTAAAATTCGCAAAAATATTCGCCAAGATGTAGTATTGCGCTATGCCTACTATGCCTCTGATAACCCATTGGTAACAGGCAGCACATTAGCCTCTGGCAGCTTGGGTGCCATTGGTGTAAAACCTACTTACCTCATCACAGTTAAAATATTGGATAAAATCATAAACAAGCAACTATGATTGGCAAATGCGGCTCAATCAGTTGGCTGTTGTCTATAAAGTGGGCTTATCGCTTTATGTTTGCATGGCGAATTTGCTTGTACGGCAACAAGCCGAACAGTACTGTGCCTGTTTGACAGGGGTATGATGCAGCACAGTTGCGCGTATTCTTACAGGGAAGAAAAAACGCTGCCCTCTGGCATCCTCTCTTCCTACCAAAAAGGCAATCGTGCAGATACGAACAATAGCTTTCTATGCTTGGGCACATGTCTGCATGCGCAGCAAAGCAGCATCAAGTAGCAATTCATATCAACAAGCCCATGAGCAAAACATCATCTACTTGTTCTTCCTTGCCCATCCACGAGTTCAGGTGCTCGGCGAAAGCATTTTCCTGCTGAGCAATTGGCAGGGCACTAATTTGCTGGCAAAGCTCGCGAAAATTTTTCAGCATGAGCTTATTCCTGCTTTCACCTCCAGTTTGGTCTGCATACCCATCTGTAAACAAGTATAGCACATCACCTGGTTGTACATCAATCAAATGACTGGTAAACAGTCGCTTGTGCTCTTTCTGGAACCCGCCTATGGATTGGCGGTCTGCTTTGTATTCAGTCAACACACCATTATGCACCAAATAGAGCGAGTTTTTTGCTCCGGAGAACTGTACGGTACTTGCTGAAGGGTCATAAACAATCACTGCCATATCCATACCGTCTCGATTGCTGCCCTTCTCTTGTTGGAGCGCTTCTCTGATTCGCCGATGCATTTCATCGAGTAGCAATGCTGTATCGGGGTAGGGCTGCTCGGCAAAAATGTCGTTGAGGAAAGAGGCAGCCAACATGCTCATCATGGCACCGGGTACACCGTGTCCGGTACAATCTACTACCGCCACCATAATCTTGCCGTGTTTTTCTGCCAGCCAGTAGAAGTCGCCGCTAACAATGTCTCGGGGGCGATTCAAAATGAAATAACCGGAGAAGAAGCGCAGCAATTCTTCTGGGTCGGGTAGTATGGCATCTTGAATGCGGCGCGCATAACGGATACTGCTTTCAATATTTTCCTTTTGTATGTGTATTTGGTCGCGCTGCTGTTCTATTTCTTTATTTTGTTGTTGCACTTGTGCCAAAGTACGGCTAAGCGCATTGTTGAGGTCAAATAGCTGTTCGTTGGCATGGGCAAGTTCAGCAGACTTTTGTTGAATGAGCTCGTTTTGAGATCTGACGCGTGCTAAGGTGGCTTCTAGTTCTTGATTGGCTCGGCTGAGCTCTTGTGTGCGCAGGTTTACCAAATGGCTCAGTCTGGCTTTTTCCTGAGCCATCGCTTGTAAGCGCCATTCGCCTACGAGCCAAATAGCCAAAATGGCTAGCAAGATGTAGAGCACGTAAGCTACCACAGTTCGGTACCAAGGGGCTTTAATAGCAAAATGATAGGCAGACTCGGTGCTAAGATTGCCAAAAACATCACGGGCTTGTACGCGAAATACGTAATGTCCCTCGGAAAGATTTACATATTCTCTGTATCGGTTATTGTTCCATTCACTCCATTGTGTCTCTAAACCTTCTAATTTGTATCGGAATTGAGTGGCATGAGGGGCATTGTAGGCAGTAGCCGTAAAATCGAAACGAATGCGATTCCACTCATATGACAAATCTGGACTAAAAGCAGCCAGTTGCTCAGCAATAGCCAGTCCTTCTTTAGAAGCAAAGTTGCCGTAAAAAATAGTGGAATCTTGCCCAATGCTGACTTGTCGAATTAAGCTTTGAAAGGAGAATTGGTTGGAAAGGTTGGCTCGAGGTTCATACCGATAGATACTGTTAATATCGCTAAGCCAAATGGCAGTGCTGTCGCCTGTATAAATGGCTTGTGCAGCGTGTAAATCATCTAAACGCGCCAACGAACCCAGTTGATAGGTGTAGCCATTGTTGTTTTTTTGGAAAAAACCTATTTCTGTTTTGCCGTTGTAAATAGAAAAGAGCCAGATATTGCCTTTGGAGTCGGGGGTTGGCAGCAATACTTTACGTGCTTGCTGATTAACGGGTATATCGAAAGCTGCATCGGGGACAAACTTAGTGCCTTCGTATTTGTAGATGCCGCGTTCAGTAGCCACGCGAATCTGTCCTTGAATAAGGAACAAATGGTTGTCAATAAGCGACGGCAAGCCATCTGCGGTTGTCAAATGGCGGATACGGGGCTGCATGTTAAACTGATAGCTACTGCCCTTAGCAAAATCTATCAGATAGATGCCATTGTTGAGCGAAGCTGCCCATAAGTTGCCATCTTTGTCTTCCTTTATGTGGCGGATGTCGTCGCGCAGTCCTTCCAATTTGCCCTCATCTATCCAGTTGCCATTTTTGCGGTAAATGCTTCGGATGCTATATGCCGAACCTACAAACACACGGTCGGGATCAACATGAGAGCGTTCAAAACAAAAAATATTAGGGGGAGTGTCTTCATTGCCAATATTGATTATTGTTTCGTCGCGAAGCAGTTTAACTCCCATGAAAGTACCAACCAGTAAATCTTTCTCTACTGAAAGCAACGCCCAGCAGTCTAATTTATAACCCGGTACAGCTTCAAATTGGGCATCGTAGAAACGTTTTGTGGCGGCAGCATGTGTGAGTTCGCGTGGTGCAAGCCGAAAAAGCCCGCTGAGTGTAGCTATATACAGGCGTCCTTGGTGTTTGGTAATGGCATTTACCATCCCCTTATGTTGCTGAAACTGTTCGGTGTACAACTGAAACTCGGAAGGATACTCCATGCGTGCAATTCCGTTGTACATCCCCATCCACAACCCGTTTTGTCCGTCTTCGGCAAATGACAATACAAAATCATCTGCCAGTCCGTTTCGCTTGTTACAGATAGTTAGCAACTTCCCTTGTTGGTCAATAATAAGTACGCCTACTCCCAGCATGCCAATAGCTAAGGTTCGCCGTGTTTTATCGCCTTTGAGCCAACAAGCATTGTAGCTTCTAAAATCGCGCAGCAACTCGTCGGCTTCGGTGTTCCATTTCACTACTTTGCCTTGTTGGGTAACGTAGAGCCCCATGTTCTGCACGCAAATCAGCAACTCCTGCTCTTCCCAAGGCAATACTTGGCTAATGAGCGCCGCTGAGAAAGCCTCTGTGTCTTTCACGGGCACCAATCGGCTACCTACCCATTTCATGAGCCCTTGGTCGCTTTGCTGCACATAAAACTGGTCTCGGACTGCATAGCCAAATGTAAAAAATGAATTAGCAGGAACTGTTTGTATGTAGGGCTGCCCTTTGTTTTGTTTAAGAATAAAAATGAATTCATCGGTTTGAAAAAATACCCCTTCGCTAATGCAGTTAACTGTCCATACTTCACCAAACTTGCGTTTGTCTGGTGGAAGCAGGTCTTGTAGTTGCTTGTAGCGCATTTGCCCTAATGAATCTACTTGCAAAAAGCCAAAATGCCCTGTGCCACCAGCATAGATGCGCCCTTGTTTGTCTTTCGCCAACGACCGCACTGCTCCGTTGGTTTTGATTAGTTTCCAGTAGCTGCCGTCGTATTCTAAAATGCCATAGTCGTTGCCAAAGTACAAAATGCCTCGGTTATCTTGCACGATTGCCCAGTTGGCTAAGCCGGCTTTGTATTCTTTGGGAAAGAAATTGCGGATAAATGGCATTCCACGTTCATTGATTTGTCCGTATATACTGCTGGTAATGCCTAACCAAATTACAAGTGCAATGAAAATGTGGTTTGTCATGCCTAAATTTAGCAGTAAAAAGTTGACCATCAAATTTACATTACAGATCGGCAGAAGTTTATTTTGCTAACTTTTAACAATCAAAAGCAGTGGCGCACATACATGTATTCTTTCCTCTCCGCCTATTGTTACAGTTTTCACAAATCTTTTGCAAGCAAGAACACACAAAAACAGTATCAAGAGTTAGTTTTCAGTCATCCAGTTATTGAGGTCGAGGCTATCAGCCGACCGCCCTTGTGCAGCCGCCGTTTTTTGTGTCCTCACAAGCAACTTTACTCAGCAAATTTGCAATGGCAATGAAAGCTCATTCTAAACTACTCAATTGCTTAACTTGCAGGTAAATTGATGCAATGTTTTTGTTTTACCGCTAACAATTAAATTTTATGAAACGCACATGGAAATGCTCTCTGCTGATGCTAGCACTCATTTATTTGGAGGGAGCATGCAGCCATTCTAATACCGAAAACCAACAATCGATACAGGAAGCAGAACAAGTTGGGGTTACCAACTTGCTTGAAAAAGCATCAGACCTTGCAAAAGCAGCTGAGCAGTCTCAAAAAGCAGCTGATGATAGAGCAAAGCAGCGAATTGAACGCGGCGATACTTTGGCAATGCCTTACACTGAGCTTGCCAAGTTTTTACCGAATGAACTAGATGGATTCAAGGCAGAAGGCGAACCGCAAGGTGAGTCGAGCAATACCGCTGGTATGAGCGTTTCTTCTGCACGCAAGCGCCTACTTCGTGGAAAAGACTACCTCTACCTTGAAATAAGCGACTATAACGGTGGCGTCAATGTGGCAGCTCAAAATATATTAGCTATGTTTAGCATGGCTGCTGAAATTTCTATGGAAACTGGCGATATGCAACAGATTGGCTTTAAACAAGGCGAGGACATTAAGGGCTCTATTATATATCACAAAGGCAGGCAAGTAGCCGAACTGAGTGCCGTTATTGCCAACAGATTTCTGTTAAAAATGGAAGCCAACAACCAACAGGATGCAGAAAAATTAAAACAATACTTCCAGCAGTTGCCATTAGCCACTTTGGCCAGTCGTTAGTGATACATGGCAAGCAGTTCTCGCGCACTTTGGTAGGCAGTTTCAGAAGGAGTGGCACCACCTATCATTTGGGCAATTTCACTAACGCGCTCCTCGTAGCTCAACTGGCGAATGCAGCTAACAGCTCGCTCAGCCGTGTTGTCTTTGTACACATAGTAATGCTGCTCGCCATTAGCCGCTGTTTGCGGTAGGTGGCTAATAACAAATAACTGATGCTTTTTAGACATCTGCCGCAACATTTTGCTGACTTTAATAGCAATTT
This sequence comes from Bernardetiaceae bacterium, assembly GCA_025056255.1. Classification (GTDB taxonomy): domain Bacteria; phylum Bacteroidota; class Bacteroidia; order Cytophagales; family Thermoflexibacteraceae; genus Rhodoflexus. Next base: position 139,521 of record JANWVT010000001.1, read on the forward strand.
CACCTGAAATACCAGTATCAATTTCATCAAAAATAATGGTAGGTAGGGCGGTTTTATCTGCCAGTATGTATTTGAGACAAAGCATCAAACGAGAGAACTCCCCGCCAGATGCTACATTTTTAAGTGGCTCGGGGCGAATACCCTTGTTGGCACTGAACAAGAAGTTTACTGCATCGGTGCCATGAGCAGCCGGAGCAATGCTATGTAACCGAATCTCTAAACGCGCATTAGGCATACCTAACTCGCCAAGCAAGTGGTTAGTTTGCTGAGCCATCGGTTCAGCAGCAGCGCGACGGCTTGCACTCAAAGCAGCAGCAGCAGCTTGCATAGCACTTTGGGCAGCCTGCAGCGCGCTGCGTGCATCGGCAATAGCCTCGTCTAAATGGTGTGTCAAGTTCAATTTCTCGGCAAGCTGGTTGCGAATAGCAATTAGCTCGTTTACTGTACTGACACCATGTTTTTTTTGTAGTGTGTAGAGCTTATCTAAATGCGTTTTCAAGTAATAAGCGCGCTCTTCGTCAAAAAATAGAGCATTGAGTTCGCTGTTAATTTCAGAGACTATGTCGCGTAATTCAATGAACAGGCTTTCAAGCCGAGAAGCAATAGTTTGATAGTGCGATGAGTAGCCAACAATTTTTTTAGCTTCGCTCAAAGCAGTCCGCACCGTATTTTCAGCAGCATTATCATCCTCGGCGAGCAGTTGCATCATTAGTGCCAGTTGATTGTTGATAGCTTCCATATTTTCTAACCGTTCGAGTTCCTGTTCCATATCTTCCTGTTGCATTTCCTCGAGCGGCAGCTGCTGTAGTTCTGCCAACAGATACTGGTGGTAGTCTGCCTCTTTGCGAAGGGTTTCTGCTTGGGCAAGTAGTTTTTGCAAATGTTGCTCGGCGTTGCGCCACTGTTGGTAGGTTTGCGTGTAGGCTTGTATAAGCGGCTGATGTTGAGCAAAAGTATCTAACAATTGGCGTTGAAAATCGTCTGCTGCCAGTAGCAGCGTATCGTGCTGACTGTGAATATCTATCAAACGGCTGCCAATTCGGCGCAATATTTCTAATGTGACAGGTGTGTCGTTAATAAAAGCACGCGACTTACCAGTAGGACTAATCTCGCGCCTAATGGTACAGTGCCGGTCAAAATCAAGGTCGGCTTCTTCAAAAAGGGATTGCAGTTGATACTGCCCCACATCAAAATGTCCTTCTACAACACACTTTTCACCTGCATCTGAAAGAGTTTTAGAATCAGCGCGGTCGCCCAGCAGCAAGCCAATTGCCCCCAACAGAATGGACTTGCCCGCTCCGGTTTCACCGGTGATGATGTTAAGATGCTCCGAAGGACTGATGGCTAATTGCCGAATCAGTACGTAATTTTTAATAATCAGGTGTTTCAGCATGGCTGTATTAGATGTGATGCCGATTGAAGCAAGCGCTGCACCTTTGTAGCCGGAAAAAGCTACTTAACAAAGTTAAACAAGCAAAATCAATAAAAAATATATGCTACTTTTTGAATGTAGCAACATAAGCAGCTACTGCCCGAATATCCTGCTCGGAAAGAGCTTTTTTGTACTTGGGCATGGCATTTTTGCCATTGGTGATAATGTAAATGGTTTCTTGCAAAGAAAGCTGGCTGTTAGCCAAATTCTTAGCTCCTGCTGCTCCTAATGCTCCGTCGGCACCGTGGCAAGCTATACAATTGGCTTGGTAAATAGCCTTGCCGTGCAATTGTATGTCGTAGTTAGCTTGAGTAGCATCGGTGATAACATTTTCCGCCAAGGGTTTAGCCGGAGCGTTGCGGCTCATTTCTGCCAATCCGTACGAGGCAAGCAATAAGGCAAAAGACAAACTTGCCAACGCTTTATTGCTTCGCTTAAAACCGATTACAGCCAAAGGAATGGAAGCAAAAACAGCCACTATTTTTATCCACACGTACGGATGAATTTCCGGCAACTGAAACAACATAACCGCGCCAGTAAGCAGAAACAGTACACTAATGACTATTTCAGGAATGCGCATTATCGTCTTAAAACGCTCTAAAAGTTCAGTTTTATTTGCTAACAACAGCGCTGTTTTGCCCAGATAAATCAATATGAACAAAATGACAACCAGTTTGTGTGTGTGCAATAGTCCGGTGAACATAACATGAAAGATTTTACAGGATTTCCCCAAAAATACGCCATCAACTGTTAAATTGGGCATGAAAAATTTTATACATTAAATTCTGAAAAATGAAAAGAGGTCTCATTTTTTTGGCTGTAGTGGCTCTTATAGCTACTGTTGGATTCTCCACCATTTCTTGCACACGGATTGATGCGGGATACGTAGGCATCAAAGTAAACCTATATGGACAAGATAAGGGCGTACAAGACATTACAGAAGTAACTGGAATGGTTTGGTACAACCCCATCACAACAGCTATTTATGAGTTTCCTACCTTTGTGCAGCACAAAGTTTGGTCAGCTGATATTACCGAAGACAGTCCTGTCAATGAAGAATTCACGGTTACTACGCGCGACGGTTTGAGCCTTTCGTTCGATGTTGGTTTAGACTACAAAGTGATTCCAGAGCGCGTGCCAGATATTTTTCGCACCTATCGCAAAGATTTGCGTCAAATTACCAACGAATTTATCCGTACAATGGTGCGCAATGCACATAACAGTGTTGCTTCCACCTACACAGCTGAGGATATGGTCTCTAAACGCGGTAGTTTTGAAGCAGAAGTAGAAAATATTCTGCGCCAAGAAATGCAAAAAGCCGGCTTTGAAGTGCAACAAGTAGGCATTATCGGAAAAATAAGGATGCCACCTACACTGGAAGAAGCCGTGAACGCCAAAATTAAGGCTGTACAAGACGCCATTCGGGCAGAAAATGAAAAGCAACGCATCATTGCCGAAGCACAAAAAAATATAGAACAAGCCAAAGGCGAGGCAGAAGCTATTCGCATTCGAGCAGAAGCAGAGGCAAATGCTAACAAGCTGATTACCAGCACCCTCTCTCCACTGCTGTTGCAAAAAATGTACATCGAGAAGTGGGATGGCAAACTTCCTGTGTATGGGCAAGCGCCTCAGTTATTTAAAAATATTGATTAAAAAAACACTTTCCACCAAACAAATTGGGCAACCTTTTTGCAAAAAGATTGTCTGTCTGAACAAAATTCCACTCACAAATTATGAAACAATTGCTCATCATTTTTGGTCTGCTAACTGCTCCTACAGTAGCATTCTCTCAGTTAGACATAGGGGTAGGGTTGAAGTTAGGTGGCGGGGTGTCACAAATTAATTTTGCGCGTGTTACTAACCCCCAAGCGGGGGGAGCATTTGTTCCCGGCGATGCACGCGTGAGTTTTCACGGGGGTGGCTTTGTACAAGCCAAAGTTGCAGGTATTATTTTGCGCCCAGAACTGTATTTTACTTCTATTGGCAGCCAAGCCATTTTTGAAAGCCAAAACGCGCAACAAGTGCAAACCCAAATTAAGAACTACAACATTAATCGGATAGACTTGCCTATTTTGGTTGGATTTGGCTTTGCAAAATTATTACGCATCAATGCCGGTCCGGTATTGAGCGCTACGGCTGGCAACAACACAACTGTTAATCAGAAACTCAATAGCGCCACCGTAGGACTGCAAGCAGGCGTAGGATTAGACATCGGCAAATTAGGCATTGACGTGCGCTACGAAGGTAGTTTTAGCAACATCAGCAACGAACTAAATCTGGGTAACTTTAGTTTCCCCGCCGACCAGCGCATTAGGCAATACATGGTGAGCCTGAGTTATCGGTTGTTTTAGGCTTCTTTGCAGCCTGGTAAGTGCCAATTAGTGGTTGCGGTTGTTCGTGAGAGGCGAGCAACCGCATATTGTTTATCTCCCTTGCAGATAATTACTCGTAGTAGCACAAACACTACGCAATGGAAGTGGTTTTCAAAGGTTTGGAAAACCTTTAAGAGTGGAGCGTTGTTGTACTATGCGCGCATTGGCAGTGTAGATGGCTTGTGAAAAAATGCACAACAGCAAGAGAAAGATAACCAAATAAACAATTAATGTTATTAACTATTAAAGTAAAAAAGACGCGCAAAGCGCGTCTTCTTTAAACCTTAACCAATAAACAACACATAAAATAAACACATGCTTTGCTGTAGGGGAAGGATTCGAACCTTCACGGGGTCGTTAGGCAACTACAAAGAAAATAAGAGGAAGCGACTGTTCATGATTTTATTTTCTCTGTAGGCTTTATCCGAAACTCCCCACCCCCGAGACAGGAGGGCATGGCTGCCAGTTTCATCACCCTACATTATAAAGTTTTTAATGAATACGACTTATATTAAAAACTTTTGAATTATTTTGCCCCTAAAAGGCTAAAATCAAAGAACTTTCAAAGCTGTAGGGGAAGGATTCGAACCTTCACGGGGTTGTTAGGCACAGAAGAAAGTGAAGCAAGTGATTGTTTCACACTCTCAGGCTTTATCCGAAACTCCCCACCCCCGAGACAGGAGGGCATGGCTGCCAGTTTCATCACCCTACATGGTAGTTGTTTGATGTAGCAAAATTACAATAAACGAAAACAATATTGCAAATTTCGCAACGATATTTGTTGAAATTTCGTGAATTCGCAATAATAAAAGGGTTTTATTATAAAAATCGTTTTTTAGGTGCCTTATGAACGATAAAAATTTAGAAATTGACAATATCGACATCAAGATATTGTCTGAACTAATGAAAGATGCCAAAACACCATATACTGAAATTGCAGAAAAGGTGTGTGTTTCTGGTGGCACAGTTCATGTGCGCATGAAAAAACTCGAGAAAATGGGCATTGTGCGAGGAGCCTCGCTCATTATTGATTTTAGTAAGTTAGGTTATGACATCACTGCTTTTTTAGGAATTTATCTTCAACGAAGTTCCATGTATGAAGCGGTTTGTAATGAGTTGGCAAAAATTCCCGAGATTCTCACCCTGAACTACACAACAGGGGCTTACAGCATCTTTGCCAAACTTACTTGCCGCGATACCAACCACTTGCGTGAAGTTTTGTACGAAAAAATTCAAAAAATAAGGGGCATTGAACGAACTGAAACGTTTATTTCATTAGAAGAGCGCATCAATCGCCCCTTGCAAATTGACCAGAGTTTATACAAGTAAAAAAACTACTCGTCAATTAAGATTTTATGTCCCATTTTGTCGCGTTTGGTTCGCAAATACTTCGCATTGTGCGGGTTTGCTGGGAACTGAATAGGCACTGTTTCTACAATTTCCAACCCGTAGCCTATCAAACCCGCACGCTTTTTAGGATTGTTGGAGATAAGCCGGATTTTACTGATTCCCAAGTCGCGAAGAATTTGTGCCCCCACGCCGTAGTCTCGGGCGTCCATTGGCAAGCCCAGCCTCAGATTTGCCTCTACGGTGTCTAAACCCTGCTCTTGCAGTTTGTATGCTTTTAATTTATTAATCAGCCCAATGCCACGCCCTTCTTGGTTCATGTACAATACAACCCCCTTTCCGGCTTTCTCTACCATTTGCATAGCTCCGTGCAGTTGCTTGCCGCAATCGCAGCGGCAAGAGCCAAAAATGTCGCCAGTTACACAAGAGGAATGAACGCGGACTAATATGGGCTCGTCTTTCTCCCATGTACCTTTAATGAGTGCCATATGGATAGCCCCTGTATTAGTTTGCCGATAGGCTGCCAGTTCAAAGTTGCCGTAGTCGGTAGGCATGTGCACGCGCTCTTCCATCACAATGAGCGACTCTCTTTTGAGGCGATATGAGATAAGATCTTTAATAGCTACTAATTTCAGTCCTTTTTCATCAGCAAATTGGCGCAGTTCAGGCAGCCGAGCTGGCTCCCCAGATTCATTCAGCACTTCAATAATAACCCCCGCTGGGTATAATCCTGCCAATCTTGCCAAATCTACGCTCGCCTCGGTATGACCAGCACGACGCAAAACCCCTCCATTAATGGCTTTGAGCGGGAAAATATGTCCCGGACGGCGAAAATCGTCGGGTCGAGAATTACTATCGGTAAGGGCTTTAATCGTTTTGGCGCGGTCGGTTGCCGAAATGCCTGTTGTTACGCCATGTCCTTTTAAATCTACTGTAACGGTAAATGCCGTTTGGTGCATGTCTGTATTTTTGCCGACCATGAGGTCTAAACCCAACTGTTCACAGCGCTCTTCGGTTAGCGCGCAGCACAACATACCGCGCGAGGAAAGCATAAAATTAACCGTTTCGGGAGTAATCAGTTCAGCAGCGCATACTAAATCGCCCTCATTTTCACGGTCTTCATCATCTACCACTATCACCACTTCGCCACGCCGGATGGCTTCAATAGCTTCTTCTATGGTGTCTAAGCGAATAGATTCTTGCGAGTTTTTGTTCATCATAAAAGTTCTTGCCGCGTTTTTCCATCGGCTTATTAATAAAACCTCAAAAAAATGCTTTGAGTTTTGCCATATGCAAAGTTCGCAAAAAACGATTGCCTGAACAAACCAAGAGCCAAAGTATTGGTAAATAACTGACTTTGTAACGCGCCAGCGCACCGACATTGGGCGAGCTGAGCGTGAGTATCACCGCCAGTGTTGCCGCAAATACTATGGCAGCTATAATTTCTGCAAGGTGTTGGGTGTGGTTTGGCAGGCGAATGCCCAAGGCAAGTGCTAGTAGCAGCAGATTTTCCATGCCCACCCACTTGCGCAGCAGATTTCCGCCTTCCCAAGGCATCGGGGCAAGCAGAGTAGCTTTTAGTGCAAAGGGAATTTGGCCGACAAGGCTGAAAAAATCGGGTTGCAGGTCTAACCAAATCAGGTTGTCTGCATCGCTAATGGCAACCATGCGCTCATAGTTGCGATGTACGGCTATTGCCAGCCCATCAAGCGAAAGGTTCGGATGCAACTGACCCATTGCCCACAACAAAAGCGGCAGCAGCACAACAGCCACAGCCAAGGTCAGCCATAAGTGTTTTTGCCATTTGAGCAGCATATATACCGCAAGGGTAAGCATGGCAACGGCGAAAATGTAATATTTCACCTCAAAGAGTATCCATGCGGCAAAAGCGGCGGTTGTGATGAGTAAGCATACAATCACCATGGTTTGTGTCCTCACAAACCACTTGCAGGAGGGTTGTTCGTGAGGACACGAACAACGGCAGTAGTGTGCAACCAGCAGCAGCACTGCCCAAAAGAGCAGCCCCATAGCCCCCCAGAGCAGCGTTTCTTTCAGCAGCCCCGCCGACCAAAACACAACCGAAGGCACAAGAAAAAAGGCAATGACTACGGGTATTTTCAGGTTATCATTGCGGCGGCAAAGCTCATTACCCAGCAGCCAGAAGCCCGCAAAGGCAAAAGCCGAAAACCAAGCACTGATGAGCCAAATGTTTTCGCCCGTCAGTAAACTTATCAATGCTGTTGCTTTGCACAGGAAAATGAAAGAAGGCGAAAGGTCAGGAAAGCCGTTCAAGTAGTAAAAATCGCCTTGCGGCATGTCGTAGGGGAACTGCCAAAATCGCCACAGCGACTCCATCAGGATTTCGCGCAGCAACAGGCTTTGCTGAAAAGTATGCACCACATCGCCGCCATTGTAATAACGCTGAAAAATACCAACCACTGCCCACCCTGCCGCTATTTTGAGCAACAGCCCCGGCAAAAAAATGCTGCCCAGCGGCTGTGAACGCAGTTTGCGGACAAGCCCATACAGCGCGGGCAGTACAATCAACACGTGAAACAAAGCATAGAACATACATTAGCAAATGACAGTACACAAGGCAGATGCCGAAATTACAGAGATGCTGGCAGATGTTTTCAGCTTAGGATATAATTTTACAACGGAAGCTCTACCAAAACACATGGATATGAACCCGAGCGAAATTCTCAACAAGTTGCGAGGCGGCGCAACGATTCATCCCCATAGCCCTGAGTTTGCCTTCATCAATCAGATAGTACCGCAGACGCACCGATTGATAGCCCAACTTAATAATCTTTCCGATAGCAATGACATCAGAGCCTGTCTGAGTGAAATTACAGGCAGCGAAATAGATGCTTCAACCGTCATTTTTCCGCCTTTCTATACCAATTTTGGGCGACTGATTCGCATCGGCAAGGGCGTGTTTATCAACCATGCCTGCTCATTTCTGGATATTGGCGGCATTACGATAGAAGATGAAGTAATGATAGCCCCGCGTGTCAATCTGACCACTGAAAACCACCCGCTGAACCCCAATGAGCGGCGAACGCTGCTCACTGCACCAATTGTCATCAAACGTCGCGCATGGATAGGCGCGGGCGCAACCATTTTGCCCGGGGTTACAATTGGCGAAAATTCAGTAGTAGCAGCAGGGGCAGTTGTTACCAAAGATGTACCCGCCAACACAGTTGTAGCGGGTGTGCCGGCAAAGCCCGTCAAGCGGATTGACGAATGACCCAAACAACGGCAAATGTTTCGGACATTGACAGGATTTTCCGATATTGCCAATCAGGTATTTGACATTTCTAATCTAATCTTCCATGAAGCGATTTCTTCTCATGTTTTTGTGCCTGTTGATGTTTACAGCGGGCGCAAGGGCACAAGCCAATTATTTCTACCCCAATAGCGGGCAGATGAATCCCGCCATTCCTACGCCCGAGCAGTTTTTGGGCTACCCGATAGGCAGCCACCACACGCGCTACGACCGCATAGTTGCCTATTTTCAGGAATTAGCGCGGCTTTCCGACAAGGCAACTTTTGAGGTATTCGGGCAGACCTACGAGCATCGCCCACTGGTAGCTTTGACCATCACCAGCCCTGCCAATCACAGCCGCTTAGAAGACATTCGCCAGAAGCACTTGCAGCGCAACACCTCTACTGCCTACGACAATGAGCCAATAGTAGTGCAAATTGCTGCCAATGTTCACGGCAACGAGGCTTCGGGTGGCGAAAGCACCCTGCTAACCGCCTACTACCTGTTGGCTTCGGAAAGCGACGAAGTGAAAAATTGGCTCAATAACATGGTCATCATCATTGAGCCGGTGCAAAATCCCGACGGGCGCGACCGCTTCAATACGTGGGTCAATATGCACAAAGCAAGCCCCTTGGTGGCTGACCCCTTAGACCGCGAGCATACCGAAGTATGGCCTGGCGGCAGAATGAACCACTACTGGTTCGACCCCAACCGCGATTGGTTCCTGCTGGTGCATCCCGAAGCGCAGGCACGCGCCCGATTCATCCACAAGTGGCGCCCTTACGTATTTGTTGACCACCATGAAATGGGCACCAACAGTACCTTTTATTTTGACCCGGGCAAACCCAGCAGCGACAACCCCCTTGTACCCGACCGCCTCTACAAGCAAGTGTACCCCAAATTCAGCAAGTACTTTGAGCAAGCCATGAACGGCATCGGGTCGCAATATTTCACCCGCGAAGTATTTGACAAACTCTACCCGGGCTACGGTTCCAGCTATATCAACTTTTACGGAGGCGCGGGCTTCCTCTTTGAGCAGGCAAGTTCACGCGGGCATGTGCAAGAAACCCCGACAGGCGAAATCACTTTTGCTTTTACTATTCGCAACCAGTTCCTTTCCGCTTTGGCGACCCTGCGAGCAGCACAAGCCGAGCGCAGCGAACTGTTGAACATGCGCCGCGACTTTTTCCGCGTCAGCCGCGAGCAAGCAGCCCGCAGCCCGATTAAAGGCTATGTATTCGGCGATGCAGCCGACCCGACGCGCACCAATGCTTTTGTCAATCTGTGCTTACAGCACGAAGTGGAAGTTTACGAGGTAGAAACCCCGCTCAACTTAGCGGGCAACCGCTTTGAGAAAGGCAGTGCATACATTGTGCCGACTGAACAGCCCAACTACATCATGGTGCGCTCGCTGTTTGAAAAATCCATCCCCTATGCCGACAGTTTGTTTTATGATGCCTCTGCATGGTCGCTTATCCACGCCTTTAACTTGCCCTATGCCGAAATCAGAACAGCAGTTACAAAGGGGGCAAAAGTAACCGCACCGAAAGTTGCCACGCCGCCTGCCGTTGAAAAAGCACCTTACGGCTACCTCATCCGCTGGACAGACTACAACGCGGCGCAAGCGGTTTATCATCTGTTAGACGGCGGTGCAGTGGTGCAATCCGCTTTCCGTCCGTTCAGCATCAATATCAACGGCAAAACCGAAAACTTCGGCTATGGAACTGTTTTCCTGCCCGTTCAACAGCAAAAAATCGGAGCCGATTCGCTGTTTAACTTGCTCAAAAAAGTACAGGCAAGGGCAAAAATCGCCATTCAGGGTATCAGCAGCGGCAGAAGCACCGAGGGCATAGACTTAGGCAGCAACTACATCCGCACCCTGAAAAAGCCCGAAGTGCTGATGATTGTTGGGCAGGGCGTAAGTCCTTATGAAGCAGGTGAAGTTTGGCACTTGCTCGACCAGCGCGTAGGAATGCCCGTCAGCAAGGTAGAAATTGGCAACCTAAATCGGGTAAATTTAAACCGCTACAATACTATCATCATGGTAAACGGCACGTACAACCTTGACAAGACCTTCACCGACCGCCTGAAAATGTGGGTACAAAACGGCGGCACACTCATTGCCCAAAAAACAGCTGTTGAATGGGTCATTAAGAACGGGCTGACCAAAGAGAAACTCATGCCTGCCGATACAGCAAGAAATGCCAAACCGGTTCGCTATGACTACGATAATGCGGTGTACATAGAAGGGGCAAAATCCATAGGCGGCGTCATTCTGGAAATGGACGTGGACACTACGCACCCCATCGGATTTGGTTTCCACAGCCGCAAAGTGTCGGTTTTCCGCAACGGGACAACTTTCCTCAAACCTTCGGAAAGCCCTTACAATACCATTGGTCAATACACAGCCAATCCGCTCATTGGCGGCTATGTATCAACCCCTAATCTGAAAAAAATGCAAAATGCAGCTGCCATTATTGTCAGCGGCGAGGGGGCAGGACGCGTAGTGCTTTTTGCCGATAATCCCAATTTCAGGGGTATTTGGTACGGCTCTAACCGTCTGTTTCTCAATGCTGTTATTTTCGGCAGCAACATTACTGTACCAACAGTGGTCAGCAGCCAAGAAGAAGACTAACGATACGTTGGAGTAGTTTTTCTTGGTTAAACTATGCAACTCGTTGCCGCTAGTGAGGACTCACGCACAATGGCGTGATGCGCATGGCAACTCTTTTATAATCTGCCGAACTAGTTAGCTTTGTGGGCATCGTACCTTATGTTCATATGTCAGTTATTATTCGCAAAGGAACAGCAGCAGACTTGCCGGCGGCTCATCGGCTCATTGTGGAATTAGCCATTTACGAAAAAGCTGAACACGAGGTGATTACTACTCCTGAGCAAATGTTGCAAGATGGTTTTGGCGACCGCCCTGCATATGGTTTTTATGTGGCAGCACTTACCCCAACCAACCAGATTGTAGGCATGGCGCTTTATTATACGCGCTACTCTACTTGGAAAGGGCGCTGTTTGTATTTGGAAGACCTTATTGTTACCCAAGATTGGCGCGGCAAGGGCATCGGCAAGTTGCTTTTTGACGCCATAGTACGAGAGTGTTTAGAGCAAAACATGCACATGCTCACTTGGCAAGTGTTGGATTGGAACACGCCAGCTATTGAGTTTTATAAGCGACTGGGAGCACACTTAGATGCCGAATGGCTCAATGGCAAACTTTTCCGGCATCAACTCGAACAGTGGACGTTTGGTCATCCACGCGCTTAAATTTCCAAAGGTATTGCAAATGAAAAAAGGCAACTCTAAATTTGCAGCCCTAAAATCGCTTGATTTATAGGATTTTATATTATTTCAGAAAAACAGCAAATCTTTTTACCGGTGACAAAAGCAGACGTAATCGCAGAAGTTGCGGAAAAGACAGGAATAGATAGAGGCGACGTAACGGCTACTATTGAGGCCTTTTTGAACGTCATTCGCCAAAGCATGGCCGAAGGGCACAACATCTACATCAGAGGTTTTGGCTCTTTTATCAACAAAAAACGCGCAAGGAAAATCGGGCGTCATATTTCCAAGAATATTCCCATGGAAATAGGGGAACACTATGTTCCTAGCTTTAAGCCGGCTAAAACCTTCGTAGAAAAAATTAAAAACAGCGAAAAAGTGCGGCTGGCGCACGAGTCGCAATAACTCTCGGCTTTATGCACAAGCATCAGTGGATTGTAGCAGGAGTGGCGCTACTGGCTATTGCAGGGCTTTCTGTGTTGCCCAAGTCGGTTGTAGAGACCGACGTGAAAGACATGAAAGCAACAGCCACTGCATTGCCCAATGCCGATTCAATGGTGCAGCAAACACATTCGGTTCCGTTAAGCAATGCCCAACAGCGTCGCCTGCTGCAATTACAAGCCACTTTTCAAGACCCCAGTGCCAGCAAAGACCGCTTGATAGCTGTGTTAGATTCCATGTCGGCGATTTATCGAAGTGTAAATCGGCTAGACAGTATTGCCTATTACAGCGGACTGCTGGCTGACCGCTATCCGTCGGTAAGTTTGCAAATGCGGGCTGCTGATGCTTACTACGAAGCGTTTGGTTTTGCGCTTAGCCCTGAAAAAAGCAAGCAACTGAGCGAACGTGCGCGTGGCTACTACAAACAGGTGCTGGCAGCCGACCCCTCGCGCTTAGATGCCAAAACTAAAATGGGCATGACCTACGTAGTGTCCGATGCGCCTATGCAGGGCATCGCCCTTATTAGGGAAGTATTGGAAGAAGATCCGCAAAACCAGTTTGCTCTGTTTAACTTGGGTTTGCTTTCTATGCAATCGGGGCAGTACGACAAAGCCATTTCCCGTTTTGAGCAACTACTATCGCTCTATCCACAGGATACCAAAGCACAATTCTACTTGGCAGTGTCGCTGGCAGAAGCAGGCAAAAAACAGCAAGCTATCAAGTGGTTCGAGGCAGTGCAAAAAGCTGACCCCGACCCAGCCATTCAAGCAGCTGTTAGCGACTACCTGCAAAAATTGAAATAAACTATTGTTCCACCTTTTAACCGTGTAAACTATGCCTTGCGGAAGAAAAAGAAAAAGACACAAAATTGCCACACACAAGCGCAAAAAGCGCCTCAGAAAAAACAGACACAAGAAAAAATAATCACCTGTAACTTTTCCCCGAGCCGTCTATGAGTAACGAACTGGTTATTAATGCAACTCAAAACGGCGGTCGGATAGCGCTTCTACGAGACAAAAGTTTGGTAGAGTTTCACTATGAAAACAATAGTGCAAACTTTGTTGTAGGTGACATTTTTCTGGGAATTGTTCGGCGGGTGGTACCGGGGCTGAACGCAGCGTTCATTGACATCGGATACGAAAAAGATGCTTTCTTGCACTATCTGGACCTAGGTCTGAACTTTCGCTCCATGCAAAAGTTCGTGAAGATGGTGCAAAACAACAAGTACGACAATTTCCGCCTCAACGGGTTTAAAATGGAGCCGCCCTTAGACAAATTAGGAAAAATTAGCGATGTACTGAAAGTTAACCAGCAAGTGTTAGTACAAGTAGTGAAAGAACCTATCTCTACCAAAGGTCCGCGGCTTTCATGCGAACTCTCCTTAGCAGGTCGGCATATCGTACTTGTACCCTTTGCCAACTCGGTCAATGTTTCCAAAAAGGTAACCGACAATGCGGAAAGAAAGCGGCTGATTCGGCTGCTTTCTTCTGTTAAGCCGGAAAATTTTGGCATCATTATCCGAACAGTCGCCGAAGGCAAAGACATTACCGAACTGAACAAAGACCTTGATGAACTGTTGGCTATTTGGCAAAAAGGAATTGAAAAATTACAAACAGCCAAGCCTCGCGAAAAAATCATCGGCGAAGTGAGTCGGGCAAACTCGATGCTCCGCGATATGCTCAACGAAACCTTCGACAGCATTACGGTGGATGATCGCGACATGTACGAAGACATCAAGGCATTTATTCGGAACATTGCGCCCGAAAAAGAAAAAATCGTAAAGCTCTACACCGGCAAAGCCAAAATTTTTGAGGCTTTCGGTATCGAAAAGCAAGTTAAACTACTTTTCGGTCCAACTGTAAGCCTTCCCAGTGGCGGCTACATTGTGATTGAGCACACCGAAGCGCTTCATGTAATAGATGTAAACAGCGGCAATAAATCGAATGCGGAAAGTACCCAAGAAAGTACCGCTTTTGCCGTTAATATGGAAGCTGCTACGGAAATTGCCCGGCAACTTCGGCTGCGCGACATGGGTGGCATCATTGTTATCGACTTTATTGACATGAAGTCTGCCGAACACAAGCGCATGCTCTATGAGCACATCAAAGCCGAAATGAAAGCTGACCGTGCTAAGTTTACTGTGTTGCCGCTTACTAAATTTGGTCTGATGCAAATTACCCGACAGCGAGTAAGACCTGAGCTTAACATTTCTACACTGGAAAAATGTCCTACTTGCAACGGAACAGGCAAAATAAGTGCCTCTATATCGGTAGCAGACCAAATAGAAAGCAAGTTAGACTATATCCTGACCCGACAAAACGAAAGTAAAATTGTCCTCATTGTTCATCCTTATTTGTATGCCTACTTTACAGCTGGCTGGCCTTCTATTCGGCTAAGTTGGTTCTTCAAATACAAAAAATGGGTCCGGATAGAGAAAGATTCTTCCTTGGGGGTTACGGAGTTCTACTTCAAAAACCAACAAGACCAATTCATTGAGCTCTAACAAAGCCCAGTAAAGTCATCCTTGCAAAATAGCAGGATGACTTTTTTGGTTTGTAAGTAATTGGGACAAAGATTGGAGCATAGAAGGCATAAGGTGGGAAATTCCCCAGTCCAAATTCCAAACTCCAAACACAAAGCAGAACGACATAAGTAAAGGGCAGGTAAATAAGGCAAGAAATAAGCCCAATTGTGCTATAAGCAACAACTGGGCAAACAATTTAACGCTTCACAGTTAAACAGTATAGAAAAGGCTACACTACACCCATTGGTACATGCTTTTTAAGCACGCTTGCAACCTCTGGCAGTGAATCGTACAACTGGCGGTAGGAGTCTATCACAAAATATTTTTCTTGAAACTTGTCTTTAATGTAGGGGGTATTGATAATGTGTTCCACATCGAAGGGTACACGCAAAGGTTTTTCGCTGTATAAACTATATACCGATTCTCCGCTTGATGAGAGAATACCAGCGCCGTAAATGCGCAAACCTTCTACTGCATCCTGAATCAGCCCAAATTCTACTGTGTACCAATACAAACGGGAAATTAACTCAATAGCCCATTCGTTGTCTATGTATGCCAAAGCAATATTACTGAGCCCGCTAAGGAAATTACAAAAGTCCGGATTGGTCAGCAAGGGCACGTGCCCAAATACGTCGTGGAACATATCGGGTTCTTCTAAATAGTCTAATTCCGAAAGTTTGCGAAACCATGTAGTAGCTGGAAACTTTTTGTTGAGTAAGAGTTCAAAAAATGGTTTGTTGTCAATAAGTCCGGGGACTACTACAATCTGCCAACCAGTATGTTTGGCAAGGGCTTCGTTCACCTCATCAAAGTGCGGGATGCGGTCGCGCCGAAAGCCTACTTTTTGGATGCCTTCTAAGTAGGCACTTGAAGCAAGACCGGGCAACTGTGCCATTTGTCGGTCAAACAGTAATTGCCACACCTGTCTGTCTTCGTCCGTGTAGCGGTTATAATCCTGCTTGGCTTCTGTCATGGTATTATCGCAATTTATTTAGTAGAGCAATTATTGGCAAGTTAATTAATTATCTTTAATTTTCCCATATTGTGTTACTCAAAAATTAAAAAACCGCCTTCAAAGAGGGCGGTTTTTCTTCATCGTCAAATTAATTTGTATAAAAACTTAAACTTTATCACATCGCTTCTTAGAAAAGAGTATGTGCTTCAGCCATACAAAGGTAATCATTGTGCAACAATATGGCAAACATATGGCTCGCGCAGGGTTGGGAGACACCCTTTGCAGAGCATTTTTTGGCAAAAAATGACGAGTTTCTATCTACTTGAAGCAACAATGTTGCTCTGCATAGTCAATTATGCCGCGCCAATCTGTTGGGGCAAACCACTGCATATTTTCCCGGCGAAACCAAGTTAGCTGGCGTTTGGCGTAGTTGCGCGTATGTTGCTGAATGAGTGCTACGGCTTGGGAAAGAGTTATCTTCCCGTCGAAATAGTCAAATAACTCTGTGTAGCCAACGGTTTGCAGGGCATTGTAATGCCGATAAGGCAATAGCGAGCGGGCTTCTTGTTCCAAACCTTGCTGCATCATCAACTCTACGCGCCGATTGATACGGCAATAAAGCTCTTCGCGTGGCAGCGACAACCCTATCCAAACTGAACGAAAAGGGCGCGCTACCAACTGGTTCTTACGAAAAGCAGAGTAGGGCTTCCCAGTAGCATAGATTACTTCCACTGCCCGCTTTACTCGTGCCGGATTAGCTTTATCCACTTGCTGGTAGTAAACTGCATCGTATTGTTGCAGTTCTGCTAACAGAAAAGGCAGTCCTTTTGCACGAAAAACCGCCTCTACATGGCTACGTATTTGGGCGGGTACAGCAGGTATTTCATCTATGCCGTAGCAAAGCGTGCGCAAGTACAACCCCGACCCTCCTACGGCAACTGCTACATCTTTGGTTTGAAATATTCGCGATAATATAGCAAGCGCATCTTGTTCAAAGGCGCCTACATGGTAGGACTGCCACACGTCCAAATGCCCAACCAAGTGATGTGGCACAGCAGCCAATTCTTCGGGCGAAGGTTTAGCAGTACCAATAGACATTTGGCGGTAGAATTGCCGCGCATCGGCAGAAACGATTTCTGTACCAAAGTGTTGTGCTAAGGCAATAGCTGCAGCAGTTTTGCCCGATGCCGTAGGTCCGCCTACAACAAGGAGTGTTTTTTGGCTCATAAATGCAGTTTGCCGTTCTGGAATCATTTAGTAGCAATTTTACAGGAAACTTTTTAAAGTTTTATTTGTGGCAAGTAGCTCTACCATCTTTCCTCCAAACTTGCGCTATCTTTGCTTTGCGTTTTAAAATTCAACACAACACATACTTCAATATGGCTCTTGTAGAAATGGTCATGCCCAAAATGGGCGAAAGCGTAATGGAAGGCACTATCCTGAACTGGCTCAAAAAGCCCGGAGACCGCATAGCACAGGATGAAGCCGTTTTAGAAGTAGCAACTGACAAAGTAGATACTGAAATTCCTTCTGCTCATGCAGGTATACTGAAAGAAATTTTAGCAGAGGTCGGTCAGGTGGTACAGATAGGCAAACCAATTGCCATTATCGAAACAGAAGACGATACTCCTGTGCCATCTACTGGTCAGCCTCCTCAGGCGGCAACCCACGCCCCTAACACCGCTGTATCATCGCCAGTTGTTACAGTTGCCCCGCCTACAGAAGAACCCGTAAGTCCTTCTTCAGGTCGTTTCTACTCGCCGTTGGTGTTGAATATGGCGCGCACCGAAAATATCTCTATGGAAGAATTAGAGCGTATTCCCGGCACAGGCAAAGATGGGCGCGTAACTAAAAACGATATGTTAAACTACATAGAACAGCGCAAACAGCAACAGCCTTCCATGAGTGCCCCTCCGCCTACTACTGCGCCGCCACCTGTAAAAGAGCAGCCCGCTACTGTCCGAGAAGAGCGTCCACTGGAACAAGTAAAGCCAGCTACCTCTGTAAGCGGCAATGTGGAAATTATTGAAATGGACAGAATGCGTAAAATAATTGCCCAACGCATGGTTGAGTCTAAGCGTATTTCGCCCCACGTAACCTCTTTCGTAGAGGCTGATGTTACTAACGTGGTGAACTGGCGTAATGCACACGTTCGCTCTTTCAAGGAACGAGAGGGGCAAACTCTTACTTACACGCCAATATTTCTTTGGGCAGTGGCAAAAGCTTTGCGAGACTTCCCCATGGTTAACTCTTCGGTAGAGGGCGATAACATCATTGTTAAAAAAGATATTAACATAGGTATGGCAGTGGCACTGCCCAGTGGCAACCTGATTGTGCCAGTAATCAAAAATGCTGACCAGTTAAATATCCGCGGCTTAGCTTACCGAGTAAACGACTTGGCAAAACGCGCCCGCGAAAACAAGCTCACAGCCGATGATTTGAGCGGCGGCACTTACACTGTTTCTAACATTGGCTCATTTGGCAATATGTTAGGAACCCCCATCATTATGCAACCCCAAGTAGCTATTCTATCGGTGGGGGCTATTGTGAAAAAGCCTGCTGTTATTGAAACTGAACAAGGAGACTTTATTGGCATCCGCCATATGATGTTCCTTTCTCATTCTTATGACCATCGGATTATAGATGGTGCACTGGGCGGCATGTTCGTACGTCGCGTAGCTGATTATCTGGAAAAATTCGACGTGAAAACCGAACTATGATGTAGCCATTTGCCGAATGTTTCTTGCTGTTTACCTCCCAAAAACAGCAACTAACCGAAACTGAAAAATCGATATGCAAGTTAAGTAGTATCTTTACTTTGCATAGGTTGTGGAGTACTTACTCCTCATAGCCCTTGAATGATTGAAAATTATAGTTTTGGTTAGAAATGATGAGGACTGAAAAGAGGCATTGGCTCAATGCCTCTTTTATTTTTTTCGCTTTCTTGTTGCCTGACTACTAACCGATACAGCCGCACCCACAGCACTATACAATTGTGTAAAAACCGGTAACACACCCCAATTTCCTTTCGGGTGATTGAACACATGAGAAGTTGCAAAGCTTCTTCTTGCACATTTCCGAAAGGGCTACTCTCATGGAAGCATCACCCACAACTTACTCAGGTTGCCTATCAGTTATCTGTTGCAAACAGTATAGGGTGCGGGGCAAGGCTCGACCTACGCTCCTACCAATGCGCCGTAAGCCGATGCATCAATCAGATGCTCTTTGCCGCCACCTGTCGGGCGAATTTTTACAATCCAACCGCTGCCATAGGGGTCATTATTTACTTGCTCAGGGTGGCTGTTAAGACTTGGATTCACTTCCAACACCTCGCCATCTACCGGCATAAATAAGTCAGAAGTGGTTTTTACAGCTTCTACAGTACCGAATACTTCGCCAGCTTTTACTGTGGTTCCTACGGTATTCACATCAACATAAACAATATCGCCCAGTTCGCCCTGCGCAAAATCGGTAATACCAACAAAGGCAATGTCGCCTTCGTAGCGAATCCATTCGTGGTCTTTAGTGTAGAGAAGGTCTTGTGGAATGTTCATGACGTTGGGAAGCTAAAATCATTTTTCTGATGAGGGCAAAAATAGGGATTTATACAGTTTTGCCTGATATGCGAGGCTGATGCATAAAAAAATTTGATTCAATTATTGAAAGATTGTTTTGTAGGGTTGATTTTGCCACATGCATATTCATGCGGGTAAACTCGCCTTTGTTCGGTCCTCACAAGTATTGCAGGTAGGCGCTACAACATAGCAAAGTTATTTGCAGCCACTTATTTGCAGCCACTCCATACTGAAATCCTGTTCATACTGCCATTCTGTTTTAAGCGGTTTTTATGCATCATTTTCGCCCTTGCAAAGCTTTAAACATGTTCTAATGCGATCCATCCCATCAGTCTTTTGCCAATGATGAGCGCCAAAATTTGCCTGCCAAAGCCTAACTTTGCCTGCTCAAAAAAGTCCAATACACATGACAATCACACAGTTAGAAGATTTGAAGGCAAGAGTAGCTGCCTTAAGGAGGTATCTTTGACTATGACGGCAAACGCAAAGAAATAGCCGAACTGGAAGCTAAAACCACTGCTGCCGACTTTTGGGACAATCCACAGGCTGCCCAACAAACCATGAAAGAAATCCAACAGCGCAAAAATTGGACAAGCGATTTTGAACAAGCACAAAAAGCGGTGGACGATTTGGAAGTACTCTACGAGTTTTACACCGCCGAAGAAATTGGTGAGAAGGAAATAGAAGCAGAAAAAGCAAAAGCCGAGAAAATAGTGGCAGCGCTGGAGCTGAAAAAAATGTTGGACAAAGAAGAAGACCAACTTGGTGCTATTTTAGAAATCAACCCCGGCGCAGGTGGCACCGAAAGCCAAGATTGGGCAGAGATGCTGATGCGCATGTACATTATGTGGGGCGAAAAACACGGCTACAAGGTATCGGAACTCAACTATCAGCCGGGCGAGGGTGCCGGTATCAAATCGGCTACCTTAGAAATAGACGGACCTTTTGCCTATGGCTACTTACAAGCCGAAATAGGTGTGCATCGCTTGGTGCGCATTTCGCCGTTTGACGCCAACGCCCGCCGCCACACCTCGTTTGCATCGGTTTTTGCTTACCCTATCGTAGACGACTCAATCAACATTGAAATTAATCCGGCAGATATTACATGGGAAACCTTCCGTTCCGGCGGCAAAGGTGGACAAAACGTGAATAAGGTAGAAACAGCCGTGCGGCTGCGCCATGCCCCCTCAGGGCTGATTATTGAATGTCAGCAAGAGCGCTCTCAAATTCAAAACAAGGAAAAAGCGCTGAAAATGCTCAAATCGCGCCTTTATCAGTTGGAAATAGAAAAACGCAACGAAGCGCGTGCTCAATTGGAAAACACTAAAAAACGAATAGATTTTGGTTCGCAAATTCGCAATTATGTGTTTCATCCGTATAAATTGGTCAAAGACCTCCGCACAGGAGTAGAAACTTCTGATGTACAAGCAGTTATGGATGGCGAGATTGACGAATTTATCAAAGCATTTTTAATGCAACATTGAGCCATGATTGAGTCGGTTTTTAAAAACAAAACTACCGGTTTTGAGTGGACAAGCCTGATAGACCCTTCGCTGCGCGAGCTTTCACAAGTAGCAGTGCAATACGATTTGCACCCTACTTCGGTGCAGGATTGCTTAGAACCCGAACACTTGCCCAAGTATGAAAAAATAGGTGATGTGTCGTTTATCATTGTACGCATGTTTGATGAAAGCTCCACACCCGAGTGCGATACAGTGCGAAAAATGACCAACAAACTTGCTTTTTTCATTGGTGACAACTTTTTGGTTTCTATCCATCGGCACGACCACGAAAATTTGAAAGTTATCCGCAACAAATGGCGCATCTATCACAAAAGCGAAACCGACCTGAGTTTTTTGATTATGCTAGACGTGTATGCCTCAGTAGTGCAAACTTATGAGCCGCCGCTCAATGCGGCTGCCGAAGACTTAGACCGTTACGAAGCGCTCATTTTCAGCGATAATGCCCCTGCTGCATCCATTATTGCCAAACTGTACCTGTTGCGTCGCCGCGCTTCGGTGATTAAAAGCATGCTTGCCACGCTCAACGATATTATCAATAAAACAGGGCTTGCCTATGCCAACAAGTCGCCCTACTTGCAGGATGTGATAGACAATGCCTCACGCCTGCACTATCAGGCAAGCCAACTCTATGAAGATGCCAACAACTTGTTAAGTATTCACCTGTCGCTGGCTTCGCACCGCACCAACGAAGTCATGCGTATCCTAACCATTTTCTCGGTGTTTTTTATGCCGCTTACCTTTATTGTTGGTGTGTATGGCATGAACTTCAAGTACATGCCCGAACTGGAAATGGAATGGGGGTATGGGCTTACTTGGTTGTTCATGATTGGCGTTGTGGTGCTGATATATTTTTGGTTTAGGCGCAAAGGCTGGCTGCGCGATTAAGACTTTGCCAAATTTGAATTTTGGATTTTGGATTGCGGATTCCAGAGTTTTCCGCATTCCCTCCTCCACATTCCACATTCGTAATTCCGCCCTCCGCATTCCTAATTCTGCATTCCGAATTTGGATTTTGAAGTGCGGATTTCGGAATTTTCCACACTCCGCATTCCACATTCCTAATTCCACACTCTGCCCTCCGCCCTCCGCATTCTCTCCCATATTCCTATATTTACAAGAAAAAACATGAAAAAACTGACAACGATTCTCTGCTGCCTGTTATGGAGTTGGTACACACAGGCACAGCAAAATTTAGCCGATTCTCCTTGGCACATTCAGGCGCGACAAATTGACCCTAACAGATACTTCGGCATTACCGTAGCCAACGGTATGATTGGCATTGTCTCCTCACCCAACCCTATGAAAGTCAGCGAAGTAGTGCTGAATGGAGCATTTGATACCTATGGGCGCGGACGCGTGAGCAACATCATGAAAGTGTTTGAGTTTGCCAATATGGACTTGGACATAGACGGCAGAAGACTGGGGCACAACAACATCAGCAACTACGCCCAAACGCTGGATATGAAGCGGGCAGCCTTCACCACCACGTTTGACCATGCCGACAAAGCAAGCGTTACACATACGGTAATGGCACTGCGCCATTTGCCACATACGGCACTTATAGAAGTTACGATTCAGGCAAAAAAAGACCTTTCGTTTACGGCACACAGCGTGATGCAAGCCCCCGACGTGCTACGCGATGTCAAAAACAGCTATCACCTCATAGACCGCCCTCATGCCTTGATTCCGCTGATGACTTCCGTTGCCAAAAGCCCGACGGGCAAGCACACCGTAGCGGCAAGCAACAGCTTTTTGTTTGAAGAACACCGCGGCGAAGAACCGCAACTCGTCCATGAAGAATGGGACTACGGGATGCATCGCCTCAAATTCACTAAGCAATTGAAGGCAGGTGAAAGCTATCGCTTTGCCGTAGTCGGTTCGGTGATTGCTAGCGAACACGTAGCCGATCCGCACAACGAAGCTGAACGCCTGACCATTTTTGCTGCATTGGAAAAGCGCGAACGCCTCATCAAACGCCACACCGAAGCATGGGAAAAACTTTGGCAAAGTGACATTGAAATAGAAGGCGAACTTTCCGTGCAGCGGGCAGTGCGCTCGGCGTTGTACCATTTGTACAGTTTTGCCCGCGAAGGTACGGCATACAGCCTTTCCCCAATGGGACTTTCCGGCTTAGGCTATAACGGGCATGTATTTTGGGATACTGAACTGTGGATGTTCCCGCCGCTGCTGATTTTGCAGCCCGAAATGGCAAAGTCATTGCTGGAATATCGTTTTCAACGCTTGGAAGCTGCCAAACAAAACGCCCGCAATCACGGCTATCAAGGGGCGATGTTCCCTTGGGAATCGGACGATACTGGGCAAGAAGCCACACCTGTTTGGGCTTTGACCGGTCCGTTTCAGCACCACATTACAGGCTGTGTGGGGTTTGCTTTCTGGAAATACTACCAAGTAACACAAGACAAAACCTGGCTACGTGAACGCGGCTACCCCGTGCTGAAAGAAGTGGCAGACTTCTGGGCAAGTCGCGCTGAAAAAGGAAGCGATGGCAAGTATCACATCATCAACGTAGTATGTGCCGACGAGTGGGCAGAGAACGTAGATGACAATGCCTTTACCAACGGCATAGCAAAAGAAGTTTTGGGCTATGCCAATGCGGCGGCGCGGGCGTTGGGGCTGCCTGAAAATCCGAAGTGGAAAGAAGTAGCAGACGGGTTGGTCATTCTCAAATTTCCTGACGGCACTACCCGCGAACATGCCACCTACAATGGTGAGCCCATCAAACAAGCTGATGTAAATTTACTGGCATATCCGCTCAAACAAATCACCGACCCGGCTACTATTCGCAAAGATTTGGATTACTACTGGAAAGTTTTAGGCGATAACATTCCCGGCAGAAAAGGCGACAGTCCGGCAATGGCTCATGCCATTTTCAGCATATTAAATACACGCATGGGCGACCCGCAAAAAGGCTATGAACAGTTTTTAGACAGTTTTCAACCCAACGAAGCACCTCCTTTTGGCGTATTGGCAGAAACAGCAGGCGGCACCAATCCTTACTTTGCCACCGGTGCAGGTGGCATGTTGCAGGTAGTACTGAACGGCTTCGGTGGTTTAGACATTACCGACCAAGGCATCATCCAACTGAAAACTAAATTGCCCGCGCAAATCAAGTCGCTGACTATCAAGGGCGTAGGCAAAGAGCGTCGAACATTTTCCGTAAAACAATAGAGGAGGCTAATGCCCTCTCTCATTATCAGTTGCAAAGATAATTACCCACTAAATCCGACGGGCTTTAAAAGCCTCGTCGGATTTTTAGTAAGATTCATTTTACCAAATTCCTATTCATAAAGGCAAACTCGCCATTGTTCTTGTCCCTGTGAACAACCCGCGCGTGGAAACGCATGCAACAGCAAAAAGATTTTGGAGTGTAAATTCCGAAACTCGAAATCCTCAATCCAAACTCCCATAGCAAGGTGGTTTTTCAGCTACACAACCCTGTTCATCCCGCTATCCAGTCTAAGGAGTGATTGAGGGGTTCATGTTTCCCCTGCAAAACCTAAACATGCTCTTACGTTTTAGCAGAGGTTGTTTTGAGAAAGCCGTTATAAAGACTAAGCCACGCTGGTAACAAGAAGCGCAAAACAAAAATTTTGTTAGCTACTAATGTTTTGCCAAAACCAGCCCTAAAGAGTCGGAAAGAAGTCAAAAAATTGTTTAACTTCTTGCTGAATATTGTCCAACCCTCACAGCGATGGAATCGAAGCAACAAATAGCTTTTTTTCACCGCCTTCAAACCCGCATATCTATGCTGTTTGTAGGGTTGCTGCTGCTCATATTTGCGGTGTTGGGCTTTGCCATTTTACAAACGCAACGAAAATCTTTCGAAAGCTATCTGAACGAACGCATGGAAGCCCAAACTAAAGACATGGTGATGTTGGTAGAGCAGCACTACCACAACCGAATGCGGCAATTCGAGCAAGGTATGAATGCTGCCTCTGCCATAGCAGCCGCTGAGATGAGGATAGACAGTGCGCTATTGTATCAAATGGCTGCTCTTTCTCACTTGCAGCTAACGCTTTACTATCCAACCGCCGACAATCGCTGGCAGGCCGCTGTGGTTGCCGACAGCAGCCGAATAACCCCTTTGACAAGCGCACCCACAATTGATGAAACGCTTATTGGCAAGGGTGTAAAGCGGGTGAAAACAACCAATGGTTGGGCATTTGAAGAATATCGCTACTTGCGCAACCGAAAGGGAGATGTTATCAATGTATTACAGGCAGTGTTTCCTGAAAAAGACTTATTCGAATTGCGTAACATTTTCAAGTCACGCACCTATTTTAATGGAGCGGGTTTTGCCTATGCAGTAGCCGAAGAAGACTCTATTTTACTGATACATCCTAATCCAGATTTAGAAGGCGGAAAAATTAGCAAGGGCGCCTCTGCATGGATGTGGAAAATTCGCAATGGCAGCCATTTTTACATTGACCGATTCGGAAAAGAAAAGTACCAATACTTCGACTATTTTGCTCCATACCAAATGTTTGTAGCAATTAGCATATCAGTAGCCGAAGCCATTGCCAAACCTTTGCGCTTCATTCAGCAAACTATTATCCTCAGTTTAATAGGAGGCATTTTGCTGGCTTTTGCCGGAGCATACTGGCTTATTAAAGGTTTTGCAACTGAAATCAATCAGTTAGCAGCAAGCATCGAACAAATGGCACAAGGCGACTTTTCCATGCGGTTTGCCACTAAGCGCCGCGACGAGATCCGCCTAATTGTAGAAGCACTCAACCAACTGGTCTGTCATTTGCAAAAAGCTGTTCAATTTGTGCAACAAATTAGCAAACGAGAGTACGATAAGGCTGTTCTACATGTGGTAAACCCTAACGATGTGCTCAGTTATCAGCTACTTGCTATGCGAGACAGCCTCAGGCAATACGAAATATCGGAAAAAGAACAACAAAAAATCACTCAAATAATTGCTCGCTTGAGCGAACGCTTGGCTCAGTTGCAAGATGCTACCCCAGAACAGATTGGGCGCGAAGGACTCAGGGAGGTTACTCAAGTAACCCAAGCCTTGCAAGGCTGTTTGTTTATCGCCAAATCAGGAAACTTGCACCTTGTCGCTACCTTTGCACACAGCCGAGAGCGCTTTGCAGGCAAAAGAATTCTTGCCCCCGGCGAAGGACTCATTGGGCAAGTTTTTCTCGAACAGCAACCGCAATGGATTGCCAACATGCCAGCAAGTTATACCTCGGTAGTTACAGGACTCCATGAAATAAAGCCGGCATCGCTGCTAATTGTACCGCTCAAAAGTGCCGGACACACTGTGGGGGTAATGGAAATTGGATTTATGAAAAGTTTATCTTCGCTTCATCATGATTTCGTGTTGAAAGCAGCAGAAATCATTGGAACAGCCATTCGCAACAGCCAATAAGCAGGTGTCGTAAACATTGAGAACCGGACGTGATAGAGCGCCAATGATGAAAATATCTCTGATGCTTTTGTAATCCAAATGCCTATTCATAAAGGCAAACCCGCCCTTGTTCTTGTCCCTGTGAACAACCCGCGCGTGGAAACGCATGCAACGCAAAAAGATTTTGGAGTGTAAATTCCGAAACTCGAAATCTTCAATCCAAACTCCCATAGCAAGGTTGTTTTTCAGCTACACAATCCTGTTCATCAGGAACAAGAATTAGCTGAAAAAGTGTTTTTACCTCCTAAGGAAAAAACTTTTTGCCATACTACTGAGTCAACAGCAGGCAATAGTAAGTTTGTAGTGGCAGCCCACTCCTACGCTATTAGTTTTTGCATCTTACAAACTGCAATAGCAACATGTAACAGCGGCGTGCAACGATACATGGAAATTGAATTTTCTGGCACTTAATCCACAAATCACACCATGCGCGGGCACTATTATTGTTCGTTAGGTAGTTGGTCAAGCGGGGTAGCCGGATAGCTGTTAGCTGGTTGGTTTCGAGTTGCCTGTTCTAGTAGTTCCGATTCGCGGTTGCGCTTTTCAACAATACCTACCACCCAAATGCTGATTTCATAGAGTAGCATCAGCGGCAAAGAAATCAAAATTTGGCTGATAACGTCGGGCGGAGTAATCACAGCAGCCACCACTAGCACAATCACAATAGCATGCCGACGATACTCGCGCATGAAAGCAGCAGAGAGCAATCCCACTTTGGCAAAGAAAAACGCTACCATTGGCAACTGAAACATTAGCCCTGTTGCCAGTACCAAGGTGGTGAGTGTAGAGATGTAGGAGACAATGTCAAATTCGTTGGAAATAGAAGGGTCTAGCTGATAGTTTGCCAAAAACTGGATAGAAAGCGGGGAAACGACGTAGTAGCCAAATAAAATACCCAGCATAAACAGCAACGAAACAAAAAAAGTAGCACCACGAGCTGCCTTGCGCTCATTAGGGTATAGTCCGGGCTTTACAAACCGCCAGATTTCCCAAAACGCATAAGGGAAGGCACAAACGATACCTATGACCAGCGAAGAAAGCAAGTGCATAGTAAACTGCCCAGTCATCAGGCGGCTCTGCAATTTGAAGTTGATTTTATCAATACAGGTAGCTTCGGAAAGCGCACACAGCATGCGATATGTCCAAAAATCAGTTTTGGAAGGTCCTAAGATAATTGTTCCGTAAACAAAATCTTTGGACAAAAAAGCAATCACCGAAAAAACAGCCACCGAGGAAATAGCGCGGATTAAATGCCAACGCAATTCCTCCAAGTGGTCTAAAAATGACATTTCTTTTTCGTCTGTCATGCTTTAGCTATTCGAATAGGCACCATGAACTCGTCTATTTCGTAGGCTTCTGTACCATTCAAGTCGTTGCAGATTGCCAACTCAACTGCCTGTGTTTCAGAGCAAATATAGTCGGAAAAATCTTTGGCTGCCTCAGCTACTGGCGCTTGAGTGGCAGCAATGACAATACTGATTTTGTCTTGAACGTCTAAGTTCTGGTCTTTGCGAAGGTTTTGGATGCGGTTTACTAAGTCGCGGGCAATACCTTCTTTGCGCAACTCAGGCGTTACGGTAATATCTAAGGCAACGGTAATACCGCCATCGGTAGCCGATGCCCAGCCGGGAATATCGAATGCTTCAATCAGCACATCGTCGGTGGTTAACAACAAGTTGCCGCTATCGGTTGGTACATTCATTTGTCCTGCTTTTTGAAAAGCAATAATATCAGCGGTTTGCATTTGTCCCAAATGTGCCTGAATGGCTTTTATTTGTTTACCCATTCCTTTTTGCGCCAATACTGGGAAGTTTGGCTTGATTTTCTTTGTTACTAGCCCTTCGGTATCTTCTATAAACTCAATGTTTTTTACATTGGTTTCGCTCATAATTAGGTCACTCACTTGGCGCACATAGTTTTTAAAGGTTTCACTCAGCGCTGGAATCATCATCTTTTGCAGTGGCAATCGCACACGGAGTTTCTTTTCTTTGCGAATAGAGTGGGCTAAGGAACAAATGGCTCTTGCTAAGTGCATTTTTTCTTCCAGTACTGGATTGCTTGCTGCTGGATGGCAGGTTGGATAGGTGGTCAGATGCACCGACTCGGCGTTTTCCTTGCCTGTAATAGTGTTCAAATCGCGGAACAGCATATCTGTGTAGAACGGAGCAATCGGCGAAGCCAGTTTGGCAACTGTTACTAAACAGGTGTAGAGTGTTTGATAGGCTGCCAGTTTGTCGGTGTTGTATTCGCCTTTCCAGAAACGCTTGCGGTTCAGGCGCACATACCAATTGCTCAGGTCGTCGTTTACGAAATTGAGAATGATGCGTGCAGCGCGAGTAGCGTCGTAGTCGGAATATGCCTCATCGGTTTCTTTGATAAGGGCATTTAAGCGCGAAAGAATCCAGCGGTCGCTCTCGGTGCGCTCTTCTAATGGTACATCTGCTTCCTGATAGCGGAATTGGTCTAAGTTGGCATACAGCGCAAAGAAATTATAAGTACTTTGAAGTGTTCCAAAGAATTTGCGCTGCATTTCTGCCAGTCCGTCTAAGCTGAACTTGAGGTTTTCCCAGGGTGCTGCATTTGCAACCATGTACCAACGAATGGCGTCGGGTCCATATTTTTCTACGGTTTCAAATGGATTGATAATGTTGCCCAGTCGCTTGCTCATTTTGTTGCCGTTGGCATCTAACACCAAGCCCGTAGAAATTACGTTTTTGAAGGCTACGCTATCGAACACCAATCCAGCGATAACATGCAGGGTAAAGAACCAGCCACGTGTTTGGTCAACACCTTCGGAGATAAAATCTGCCGGGAAGGTTTGGCGTTGGTCTATCAAATCTGCATTTTCAAAAGGGTAATGCCACTGGGCGTAGGGCATGGCACCGCTGTCGAACCAAACGTCAATCAGGTCAGGCTCGCGCTTCATGGGCTTGCCCGAAGGCGAAACTAGTATTATCTCATCTACATATGGGCGATGCAAGTCGGTCAGTGTGGTGGGTTGTTGCAAGCCCAGTTGTGCATTGGCTTTGGCAATTTCGTTAGCCAGTTCTTCGGTAGAGCCAATGCAAATTTCTTCTGTACCGTCTTCGGTGCGCCAAATGGGTAATGGCGTTCCCCAGTAGCGGCTGCGGCTCAGGTTCCAGTCTACTAAGTTTTCCAACCAGTTACCAAAACGACCTGTACCGGTGCTTTCAGGTTTCCAGTTAATAGTTTTGTTAAGTTCAACCAATCGGTTTTTGAGTGCTGTGGTGCGTACAAACCAGCTTTCTATTGGATAATACAGCAGGGGTTTGTCGGTTCGCCAGCAATGAGGATAGGGGTGTTCGTACTTTTCTACTTTAAATGCCTTATTCTGTTCTTTGAGAATAATGGAGATAATGACGTCGGTTGATTTGTAGTCGGGATGCGACTCGTCTTCGTCGGTATAGTTTTTCACATAAAAATCATCCTCGCCCAGTGCTTTATGGGTTTTAATGCCATACTGCTGTGTAAGAGCTGCTAGTTGTGCGCCAATAGCGCTTACAAATTTGCCTTTTTTATCTACTGTGGGTTGGTAGCGTCCTTGTTCGTCGGCAACCAGCAGGGCGGGGATGTGATATTGTTTTGCCAGTTTTGCGTCGTCTGCTCCAAAAGTAGGCGAAATATGCACAATACCAGAGCCATCTTCGGTAGTAACAAAGTCGGCAGCATACACTTTAAAGGCATTTGCTTGGTTTTCGTGTGGTTGTACAAACGGCAGTAGCTGTTCGTATTCCGTGCCTACTAAAAATTCGCCTTTAAACTCTTCTACAATCACATAAGGGATTTTACCCGCATGTTTACTCTCCACAAAATCGTTCCGGTTCACGTATTGGCTACTCAGTACATAGCTCATGCGGTCTTTAGCAAAAATGATGTTTACTGGCTGCTTAGTGTATTGGTTATGTGTTTTTACCTTCAGGTAGGTAATATCTTTGCCAACAGCTAAGGCTGTATTAGAGGGCAAGGTCCAAGGAGTAGTAGTCCAAGCCAGTAGGTAGTCGTTGTCTGTTCCTTTTATTTTGAATTGAGCAATTACAGAAGTGTCCTTTACGTTTTGGTAACATCCGGGCTGATTGACTTCGTGCGAGCTCAGCCCTGTGCCAGCAGCAGGCGAGTAAGGTTGAATGGTGTAGCCTTTGTAGAGTAAACCTTTTTGATAGAGCTGTTTAAGCAGCCACCAACAAGACTCGATGTAGCGGTTGTCGAAGGTAATATAAGGATTATCTAAATCTACCCAAAAGCCAATGCGCTCGGTCAGTTCATCCCACTGGGCTTTGTATTTCATTACTGCCTCGCGACACTTTTGGTTGTATTCTACAATGCTAATTTTTTTACCAATATCTTCTTTGGTAATGCCCAGTTCTTTTTCTACTTGTAACTCTATGGGCAAGCCATGTGTATCCCACCCACCTTTTCGCTCTACGCGAAAGCCCTTTAAGGTTTTATAACGACAAAAGACATCTTTAATGGTACGCGCCATTACGTGGTGAATACCAGGGCTTCCATTAGCAGAAGGCGGACCTTCATAAAACACAAAAGGGCGGTCAGCGGGGCGCGACTCCACTGATTTTTGAAAAATGTGATTTGCTTTCCAGTAAGCAAGCATCTGTTCGCTAGCTTGTTTTCCAAGCTCGACCACAGATTGTTTGTATTCGTTGTATTTCATAAACCTTGTTCTATGCGCCTACAAAAAGCGCAAGAGCAAAGTTAGCTTTTTTCGCTTCAACTTGTATTCAATTGAACAGTTCCTAACATTTCGCCCACTTTGGCAGCACAACTAAATGGTTGTTTAGGTTTTTATCAGGGTATATGCTGCCAAATGCACATTCATGAAGGCAAACTTGCTGTTGCTTGTGTCCTCATTGGCTACTCAATACTGAAATTCTGACCTGCGGTCTAAGTATTGCACCACTGAACGCCTGTTCTGCTTATTTTACTACCCTTTTCAGGCATGTTTTGCGTTGACGACCCTTATCACCACGGCTTGATACACTCCTATTGGGAATTGGTGAAGAGATTGATGAGGTTGTTGCCAATCTGTTGCAATTAAGGTTAGCCGATTGCTAAACATGAAAAGTGGAAAACGAGATTGAATTAGGCAGTAAGTATAAAAGTGGCTGTTGCTGATTTTATTAATCCCAACCCAAATATTGCCCTTTATGTAAAAAATTTCAATTGCAGCGTTTTTTTACTTATTGAAAAAGAGGCAGCTAGCCCATAGCTAACTGCCTCTTCATTTGCTACTTGTTTTAACTGTGTTTAGTCATCATTTCTGCCACCGAAGAGCATCATCACATAGTAGAGTAGCGTAGCTATGGAACCAATTGCAGCAACTACGTAGGTCATGGCTGCCCACCAGAGCGCATCCTTAGCCATGCCATACTCTTCGCGGTTGACAACGCGGGCGCGTTCTAACCACTGTACAGCGCGCCGACTTGCATCAAACTCTACTGGCAACGTAATGAGGCTAAACAAGGTAATCATGGCAAACAGTCCCACGCCAATTAAAAGCGGCAGAGGCGTTACTTCTAATAGGAACACACCCGCCAACAAAATCCACGTTACCCAGTTAGATGCAACGCTGACCACTGGCACTAACGCGGAGCGCATTTGCAAGAAGCTATAAGCAGTAGCATGCTGCACTGCGTGCCCTGTTTCATGAGCAGCTACGGCGGCAGCAGCAGCATTGCGTCCGTAGAATACTTCTTCACTCAGGTTGATGGTTTTATCGGCAGGGTTGTAATGGTCAGTCAATTGACCAGGCACACAAGTGATTTCAACGTCATAAATGCGGTTATCTCTAAGCATTTGTAGAGCAACTTCGGCACCTGTCATACCAGAGCTGAGCGGGGTCATGGAGTAAGTGCGGAAACGACTCCTCAGGGTTGCCTGCACTGCCCAACTAACCGCCATAATTATCAACGAAAGTATGAGCATACTATTTCAATTTTTTTGGTTTTCCGTAATAATACTATATGCAAACGAAATGCGCAAGTTAGGAATCTGCCACTTTGTCGCTGTAAGGCATTGGCTTAAACAATAGGCTTAGTCCCAATGCTAATACACCAAAAAACACATAAGAGAACAGTTGGGAACTATGTGCCATAAAGGCAAATTCCTGCGCTGCACTTTGCACAATACCATATGCTGACAAGGTGGCAGTAATAAACAAATGATACACGCCAATACCGCCTTGTACGGGCGCTACAATACTAATGCCACTCATCATCAGAATAGCAAGTGCACAATGCCAATCCAGATTTTCCGTAGCAGGCATAGCGAAAAACAACACATAAGAAGTAAAATAGTAACACGTCCATATAAGCAAAGTATGTAGCAAAAAGTAAATGCGCTGAGCAACCGATAATTGTAGGATAGACAGTAGGCCGTCTTTCAATCCTTTAAGAAAGCCTATAACTTTTTGAGCCCAAAGCAGTTGCAGCCAATAGGAACGAGTAACGTACACAACCGCGATGCCACCAATAGCTACTAATGCAGTTGCGCCAAGCATCAAACTTTTATCGGTACTGCTTTGTGCTCTGCTGCCAAAAACTTGCGTAAGAAAATGGCTGAGGCGATCAAACTCAAGCCACAATGCGCCCAGTGTAAACAAGGCAAGCATAAACAAGTCAAAAATGCGTTCGGCAATTACTGCCCCAAACGATACCTGAAAGGGAATACCTCTCATGCGTTGTAGCATAGCACTGCGGCTTACTTCGCCCATGCGCGGCACAATCAGATTAGCTAAATAGCCAACTAATACAGCAATAAAAGCAGGCATGGCACCCGCATGGTAGCCCAACGTTCTAAGCATGATTGACCACCGAACGCCTCTGCTCCAATGTGCCACTAAGGAAAGCACCAAAGAAAACAATATCCACTCCCAACGTGCTTGCCTGAGGTTGTGCCAAAGTTCTTCAAAGTCTTGGTTGCGGTATAGCATCCAAAACAAACCTACTGCAACAACCAAAGTAAGAATATACTTCAATACCGAAAGGGCTCTACGACGCATGGATAAGTAAAGTTTTGCAACGCATCAAATTTGTGCAGATGTCTCATTAAAAAAACAAAGCCAAAGTTAGCTTTTTATTGTTTTTATTCGTAATTTATTAGCAAGAGAGTAGTTACCTAACTGCCCGTTGCAAGCCAATAATTTTACTCAATTTTTTATAACAGTTTCACTGAACATTTAGTATGGACTCGTTTTACTTTTCCTTGTCTCCTTTATTGTGGATGGCACTCTCAGGACTGCTAGGTGCAGCGATTGTGTACTTTTTCATGCACA
Source organism: Bernardetiaceae bacterium (assembly GCA_025056255.1). Classification (GTDB taxonomy): domain Bacteria; phylum Bacteroidota; class Bacteroidia; order Cytophagales; family Thermoflexibacteraceae; genus Rhodoflexus. Next base: position 172,995 of record JANWVT010000001.1, read on the forward strand.
GGAAAATTATAAAACTCAAAGCCAACTGTACACAGCTGCAAATGGAATTAAATGAAGTAGCAAGTAGTACTGAGCGAAAAATGCGAGATGCTACCCAACAAATATCTGTGTTAGGACGCAGGTTAGAAGAAAGCCAGCGAGATTTGCTAATGAACAACATCTCTTTCTCTCAGGAGAGAGAAAACTTGATAAATGAAATCAAGCAACTCAACATGCAGATAGCTGCTGGGGAGAATGAATTAGAAGTATTGCGCCTGTACTGGGCTCGCAAAGAGCAAGAATGGCAGGCAGTTCATGAAGGTTTAGAAGCCCTACTGGCTGAAAAAGACCAAGCTATTGCTGAGTTACATACTGCCTTAGCTAAATTAGCTGCCGGAGAGACCCTCAGCAAAATTTATGCAAGAACAAAGGAATAGTTGTAAGATTCCTGTATTCATAAAACCTACAACAGTTATGCAGCAACCCAACAGGTTTTGAAAATCTGTTGGGTTATGCTTTAATGCAAATACCTGCACAGTACATAGATGATAATCACCCCAGCAGTAAATTGTTTGACAGCAAGCAGCCCTTGAAGATGTTCAGAACCTTCAAAGGCTGAGAGTGGCTGGACTGTTGCGTGGGGGCATACATGTGGCACCACCTAGAAGACACAAGTAGCCAAAAGTCGATTCGCACTAAAAACAAACAGCTACCCTCTAAATTAGGGTAGCTGCTTTTTGTACCCGAGGCCGGAGTCGAACCGGCACGGCATTGCTGCCACTGGTTTTTGAGACCAGCGCGTCTACCGATTCCGCCACCCGGGCAAAATAGTGGCACAAATCAAAGCGTAAATTGTGTTTAATGCAAGTGCTGAATAAAATTTTTTTTTGCGGCTAATTGCTTTTAGATTTGTCCGTGTTCATACTGATATGCGCAAAATTCGTAAAATTTTAGTTGCCAATCGCGGAGAAATAGCGCTGCGCGTAATGCGTACTGCTCGGGAAATGGGCATTCAAACCGTGGCAGTTTACAGCGAAGCCGACCGCTTTGCTCCTCACGTGCGTTTTGCCGATGAAGCAGTGTGCATTGGTCCGCCTCCTTCTGCTCAATCTTATTTGCAAATGGATAAGCTCATTGAGGTCTGCTTGCAAAAAGGGGCGGATGCCATTCACCCGGGCTATGGCTTTCTTTCTGAGAACGCCATCTTTTCACGAAAAGTCAGCCAAGCAGGGCTTATTTTTATCGGTCCTTCACCCGAGTCTATTGAAATAATGGGCAGCAAACTGTCTGCTAAGTTGGCTGCTAAAAAATACAACATTCCACTGGTGCCCGGTACAGAAGAAGCTATTAGCGATGTAGCAGCAGCTAAAAAACGGGCGGCAGAAATTGGCTACCCCGTGCTCATTAAAGCCAGTGCAGGCGGTGGCGGCAAAGGTATGCGTTTAGTGCACACCGAAGAAGAGTTTGAAGAACAAATGAACCGCGCTATTAGCGAAGCACAAGCAGCTTTTGGCGACGGCTCGGTGTTTATAGAGAAGTTTGTAACCGCACCGCGACACATCGAAATTCAAATATTGGGCGATAAGCATGGCAATATCATTCATTTGTTCGAGCGCGAGTGCTCCATTCAACGCCGCCATCAAAAAGTAATAGAAGAAGCGCCGTCTGCTATCCTTACGCCAGAAATCCGCCAAGCAATGGGTAAGTGCGCCATCGATGTAGCCCGCGCTTGTCATTACTATGGCGCCGGTACGGTTGAGTTTATTGTCAATGACAAACTAGAATTTTACTTCCTTGAAATGAACACGCGCTTGCAAGTAGAACATCCAGTAACAGAAATGATTACGGGTATCGACTTGGTGCGTCAACAGATTCTTATTGCCGAAGGACATCCGCTCGAAATTCGCCAAGAAGACTTGCAAATAAGAGGACATGCCATAGAGGTACGCATATGTGCTGAAGACCCTGCTAACAACTTCCTACCCGATATTGGAACGCTACAAACTTATGTGCGTCCTCAAGGACCGGGTGTACGCGTAGACGATGGCTTCGAACAAGGCATGGATATTCCTATCTACTACGACCCTATGATAGCCAAGCTCATCGTTCATGCAGAAGACCGCAACAAAGCCATTGCCAAAATGTTGCGTGCTATTGAGGAATATCAAATTACAGGCATCCAAACCACATTGGGGTTTTGCAGTTATGTTCTCCGACACGAAGCCTTTGTCAGTGGGCAGTTTGATACCAAATTTGTAGAAAAATATTTCAAGCCAGAGGTGCTACAAAGTAAACCACAGGCAGAAGAAGAACGTGTAGCTGCTGCTTTAACAGCTTTTTTGCTCGAGCAGCACGTCGACCAACCTATTACCCCTGCTACACAACCTGCCGCCCAATCTTCCGCATGGAAAAAGCGCGCAAAATGGTAATACTGAAAAGTGCTTGATGTGCATTACATAATGCAATTGACCATTTGAAAAATGCCGTTGCACGCCGCCGTTGCACGCCGCCGTTGCACGCGCCGTTGCACGCGCCGTTATTCGCGTCTTACGAATAACCTTTTGGTGCAAAATTATGGATGTTTGGAGAGTGGATTGGCGGGGCAGAGTTTGAAATGTGGAGTTTGGAATTTGGATTGCGGAGGTTTGCCTCGGCAACCAGTACTGTGTAAAAGCCAATCAAGGCAAGTTTGGAGTTTACAATGCAGCATTTCGTTCCTTGTAGAGACACCTCAACCGCACTGTATCATACTGTCAAACAGCAAGAGAAATCAATTTTTTTAACAAATGGCATAATTAGCGCAAAAAAGTAACGAGAGGCAATGTGTGCCTCCCGTTAGCAAGCTGTATATTTTCAAATGGTTTCAAAACCTGTGTACGGTATCAATACTTTGGGGATGCGAATTTCTGCTCCTGCCTGCTGATTATTTTCTAAAATAGCCGCTACGATGCGAGGAAAGGCAAGCGCACTACCATTCAAGGTATGAAGCAACTGTGTTTTGTTATTCTCGTCGCGATAGCGCAGTTTAAGGCGGTTTGCCTGAAAGGTTTCAAAATTGCTTACAGAGCTTACTTCTAACCAGCGTTGTTGTGCTGCAGCATATACCTCAAAGTCGTAGGTCAGGGCAGAGGTAAAGCCCATGTCGCCACCACACAGTTTGACTATTCGGAATGGCAGTTCCAAGGCAATGAGTAGGCTTTTTACATATTCGCACATTTCTTGCAGGGCTTCATAAGACTTGTCTGGTGTTTGAATCTGCACAATTTCTACTTTTTCAAATTGATGTAAGCGATTCAATCCCCTCACATGAGCTCCCCACGAACCAGCTTCCCTGCGAAAACAAGGCGTAAAACCTACGTTTTTGATAGGTAGGTCTTCCTTGCGCAAAATCATGTCCCGATACAGATTGGTAATAGGTACCTCAGCTGTTGGGATGAGATATAAGCCATCAGCAGCGACATAGTACATCTGTCCTTCTTTATCGGGTAGCTGTCCTGTACCATATCCAGAGGCTTCGTTGACTACTACCGGCGGCTGAATTTCATGATAGCCAGCCTGAGTAGCACGGTCTAAAAAGAAGTTCATTAAGGCACGTTGCAGCTTTGCACCTTTGCCCTTGTAAACTGGAAAGCCCGCCCCACTGATTTTATTACCCAATTCGAAATCTATAATGTCAAATTTCTTAATCAAATCCCAATGAGGCAAAGCGGTGCTGTCTAATGTTGGTATCTCGCCGTGTTGAAAAACAACGATGTTGTCTTCTGCCGAGCGTCCATGCGGAACACTTTCATGCGGAATATTGGGAATAGTATATAGCCGGCGGGTAAGTTCTTCTTCCAAAGCTGTCATTTTTTCGCTCAACTCCTTAGAACGTGTTTTGAGTCCTGCTGTTTCGGCTTTGGCAGCTTCTGCGGCTTGCTGGTCGCCTGCTTTCATCAGGGCGCCTATTTCTTTTGAGAGCGCATTGATGCGAGCATTCACTTTGTCCAGTTCAGCTTGAGTTTGTTTGCGCAGGTCATCGGTAGCAAGCACCTCGTCTATAAGTTGCTCTGCATTAGCTAGGTTGCGCTTGCTCAATCCTGCAAGTGCTTTTTGCTTATGTTCGCGCAAAAAAGTTACCTGTAACATCAGTCAAAAACGTTATGCAATTTGTTGAGTGGAAGTATGCTTTATAATGTCGTCTAAAAAAATCGCCCAATGAGAAGCATGGTAAATGCACTTCCCTTGTTGAATCAGTAACACTTGTGGCGACTCATGTCGAACGCCAAACCTTTCTGCAATGTGGTTAGAAACCTCTCGGTATGCAATCAGGTCGAGCAAATAGGGCACCATGTTATTATGGCTATTGGCTGCATCCCAATGCCGCTCTAAGCGGTGAAGCGCAGTTGCACTGATAGAACAACGCGTGCTATGTTTAAAAATAAGAACAGGCTGTTGATAGGAAAGCTGTACGATATTATCTAATTCAGCAAGGGAGGAGAGACAGTTCCACTGCATAATAAACAACGGATAACAGGGCAAAGTTAGGTCGAATTATCGAGCGGAAAAACCGGTTGACGCATAAAGCGAAGGGATTTTTGCAAAAAAACAGCAGGTATACTTTGCCATCAGTGATTGCACAATACCAAACAGCACAACAGGAGTCTATCGCGAATTTGCTCAAAATGCAAATGGGTACGCAACTATATTGAAAATCAATTCTTTACAAGCAAAGAAGCCGCATACATGCCAACAAGCAGCACCAAAGTTGTACTGTTGAGCCATCCGCCCAGCAAACCTTCTTGCACCCAATAGGATAAAAAACGATTTCCTTCGTAATTTCACCCGCAACAAACTTGATTTTATGCGCAGCAAATCACTTGGCAAACTGCTACATACAGAGCACACCGAACAGGGTGCCGTACTTACTACCGACTTTGGCACGCTGGCTCTTTCTTTCCATACCCCCGACACCGTGCGCGTGCAGGCATGGCAAGCCGACACCGTGCGCGAAACATTTTCCTATGCCATTGCAGCCAAACCAACCGCGCCTTTCAAAGTGCAGTGGGAAGAGCAAGCAGAAACAATACAATTCAAAAGCGATGTGCTCACGGTGCGCATCCATAAAAACCCCGTGCGCCTGCAATTTTTTGACGCAACAGGTGCGCTGCTCAACGAAGATGAGCCCGCTTTCGGTATTTCTTGGATAGGGCATCAGGCAACTACTTACAAAACCCTGCAACCCGACGAGCGATTTATTGGCATGGGCGAAAAAACTGGCAACTTAGACCGCAGAGGCAGCGGCTTTTCGCATTGGAATACCGACTTTTTTGGCTATGGTACAGAAAGCGACCCGATTTATGCCTCTTTGCCCTTCTACATAGGCATATTGCCGCGCAGCCAACGTTGCTACGGCATTTTTATGGACAGCCCTGTAAAGTCGCACTTCAATTTTGGTGCTTCCAACGACCGTTTCGCGTCGTTTACGGTAGAAGAGGGCGAAATGAACTACTACTTCTTTGCTGGAACGACCGTTGCCGATATTGTCAAGGCATACAGCCGCCTCACAGGCACAATGCCGCTGCCGCCTAAGTGGAGCTTAGGCTTTCACCAAAGCCGTTACAGCTACTACCCGCACTACGAAGTGCGCACACTGGCGCAGACTTTCCGCGACAAGCAAATTCCGGCGGATGTCATTCACTTAGACATCCACTACATGGACAAATACAAAATTTTCAGTTGGGACAAAGAGCGTTTCCCAACGCACCGCCAACTGATTGCCGATTTGAAAGAAATGGGCTTTCAGGTAGTGGTTATTTGCGACCCGGGTATCAAAATAGAAGAGGGCTACGAACCACACGACGATGGCGTAGCAAAAGATGTGTTCATTAAATACCCCGATGGCAGCTACTACCGCGGGCAGGTATGGCCCGGCTGGTGCTACTTCCCCGATTTTACCGATGAAAAAGCCCGCCAATGGTGGGGCGAAAAATTCGCCGAGTACGTCCAAAGCGGCATAGAAGGCTTTTGGAACGACATGAACGAACCCGCCACATGGGGGCAAAAGTTTCCCGATTTGGTGGAATTCAGCTACGAGGGGCAAACGGCAACCGCCCGCAAAGCCCGCAACGTATATGGGATGCAAATGGCGCGGGCAACCTACGAAGGCACCAAAAAACTGATGAACGGCAAGCGTCCTTTTGTGCTGACAAGGGCTGCCTATGCAGGCGCACAGCGCTACACCGCCCTCTGGACAGGCGACAACACCTCATCGGATGAGCACATGTTGCTCGGTGCACGTTTGGTCAGCAGCATCGGGCTTACGGGCATTCCCTTTGCGGGCTACGACGTGGGCGGCTTCGTAGGCGAACCTTCCGCCGCACTATTTGCCCGATGGATTGCACAAGGAGCATTCGCACCCTTCTTCCGCTGCCACAGCATGATTAATACCCGCGACCAAGAGCCATGGAGCTTTGGCGAAGAAGTGGAAGCTATTTCGCGCAACTATATCAGCCTGCGCTATCGCCTGATGCCTTATATCTATTCGGTTTTCTATGAAGCTGCACAAAGTGGGCTGCCCGTAGCGCGTTCGCTGGCATTAGACCACCCTTACGACGACCGCGTTTATAACGGCAATTATCAGAATGAATACCTCTTTGGTCCCGGCTTGCTGGTTTGCCCAACCGAAAGCACCCGCACCATCACCAAAGTATTCCTGCCCGAGGGGAAATGGTATTACCTCTACAACAATCAGCCTTACGAGGGCAACAGCGAAGTGCTGGTAGAAAGCCCCATGGAGTTTCTGCCCGTGTTTGCCAAAGCAGGTGCAATTATCCCGATGCAAAGTTTGGTGCAATCTACGCAAGAGGCGCACGATGGCACACTTTACCTGCACGTGTACCACCACAACGGCAGTTCCGATTTTGTACTGTACGAAGACGACGGACAAAGCTACGACTACGAACGGGGCGTTTATTATCGCCGTGTCATTGTGTATCAGGGCGCATCGCGTGAGTTGATGCTGGAAGCTGCCGAAGGAAGTTTTGCAAGCACTTTTACCAACCTGAAACTCATCTTGCACGGTTTTGAAGAGGAAATCGGCGATGAGGTGTTGCTCAACAGTCAGCCGCTGCCGGTTGCCGATGAATCATTGACACTCTTAGACCCGCTGCCTAATTTTGACCCCTTAGGCAAACCGATTTTGCAGGTTGTGCAACAAAATAAAACAATCACTTGCCCGTTGGTGAACCAACGGATGGTGTTCAAATGGTAAAAAAACGGCTTCGCCAATACATCAACCGCGCTGCATTCAACAAATTGCTGCTGCTGGCAACCGACCTTTTGCTGGGAGCAGTCGCCTTTGTATTGTCCTTGCTTTTGTTTGAAGAGCAAGCCCCTGTTGCCTTAGGGCAAACAGCAGCGCTCACCCTTGCTTTTCGCTTAGCAGCCTTTTTCGGATTTAAGACCTATGCCGTTGTCATTCGCTTTATCCACCTGCGCGATGTTGTAAAACTTGCCTTAGCACTTTTACTGGCTGACGTAACCTTAGCCACATTTTCCTATGTAGTTTGGGGCAAATTTTCGGCAGCCATTGGCATTACCTATTTCACTTTGTCGCTGATGGCAATGGCAGGCTATCGGGCTTTGGTGCGCTATTTCAGCGTAGAGCATGAGGCTACCGACGAGCATCCGCCGATTCGCTTGCTCATTTTCGGAGCAGGCAGCGCGGGACTTATCACCAAACACGTATTGGAACACGCCCCCGGACTTTCCTACAAAGTCGTTGCCTTTTTTGACGACGACCCTCTGAAAAGCGGCAAAACCATTGAAGGCGTGCGCGTGTTCAACGTAGCCGAACATTTCAAAGACATTATCCGAAAAAACGGCGTGCAAAAAGCCGTTATCGCCATTCATCAACTCTTGCCCGAACGCAGGCAGCAGTTTATAGAATGGTGTTTGGAAGCGGAAGTTCCCGTGATGAAAGTGCCGCCTTTGAGCCAATGGTACGAAGGCGGATTCAACCCCGCACAGTTGGAAAACGTGCGCATAGAAGACCTTTTGGAGCGCGAACCCATCCGCATGGAGTCGCCGCACGTGCGCGAAACATTCAGCGGTAAAATTGTGCTGGTTACGGGTGCTGCGGGCTCTATCGGGCGCGAACTCTGTCGCCAACTGGCACATTGCCAGCCTAAACAATTGCTTTTGTTAGACAAAGCAGAGTCTGCCCTGCACGAGCTACACCTCTCGCTTGTAGAAGAAGAACATTGCCATCAGGCGTTACCTATTTTGGCAGATATTACCGATGCGGCAAGTATTGCGCAAATATTTGAACGGTATCGCCCGCAGGTAGTGCTGCACGCCGCTGCCTACAAGCACGTGCCCATGTTGGAAAATTATCCGCAGCAAGCAGTTAAAGTCAATATTTTCGGGACAAAGCACGTGGCAGATGCTGCCGTTCGTTACGGTGCGGAAAAGTTCATTCTGGTATCTACCGATAAAGCCGTAAATCCCACCAACGTAATGGGGGCATCCAAGCGCATTGCCGAGCTATATGTGCAGGCATTGCATGCACAGGGCAGTACAACCGCCTTTGCCATTACGCGCTTCGGAAATGTGTTGGGGTCAGACGGTTCGGTAATTCCGCGTTTCAAAAAGCAAATTCAGGCGGGAGGTCCTGTAACAGTAACATCGCCCGAAATTGTGCGCTATTTCATGACCATCCCCGAAGCGGCACAGCTCATTTTGGAAGCGGGTGCCATGGGCAGGCAAGCCGAAATTTTCCTGTTTGACATGGGGCAGCCCGTGCGCATTGTGGATTTAGCCCGCAAAATGATACGATTGGCAGGTTTACAACCCGACAAAGACATCGCCATCCAATTTACAGGTTTGCGCCCCGGTGAAAAACTCATAGAAGAACTCCTGCTGCAACAGGAAAATACACAACCCACCTACCACGCTAAAATTCGCATTGCCAAAAACATTCCTCAACTTGCCATGCAGGATTTAGATTTTTCATTACAAGAATTTCAACACATGATTGCAGAAAACGCCGACGATGCGGAAATTGTTCGGCTAATGATGCGCTTAGTACCCGAATTTCAGAGTACAAATCCTAAGTTTGCAGACATTTTTGCTCAAAAAAATTTGTAACAATCGGAACTTTTCTGCGTTTGGTAATTAATAGCAATCAGCCATGTTTGCATAGCACACGGCGCTGCATGTTTGCACATATGAAAAACATATAACCAAACTGAACCATCAACCTTGAATGACTGATGCCAAAGAATCTTGTCATAGTAGAGTCGCCTGCCAAGGCAAAAACTATTGAAGGCTACTTAGGTAAAGATTATATCGTCAAATCAAGCTATGGACACGTTCGCGACTTGCCCAAAACCGACGATGCGATTGACATTAAAAACAACTTCACGCCGCGCTACGAAATTTCGGAAGACAAGCGTGAAATTGTTTCACAACTGGCGAAACTTGCCAAAGAGTCCGATGTAGTGTGGCTGGCAACCGATGACGACCGCGAAGGAGAAGCCATTTCTTGGCATTTATATGAAGCTTTGCATTTAGACCGCAAGGATACGCGTCGCATTGTTTTTCGTGAAATCACCAAGTCAGCTATTCAGAAAGCCATTCAGCAGCCACGCGGTATAGATATCGACCTTGTTAATGCGCAGCAGGCGCGTCGGATTTTAGACCGCTTAGTTGGCTTTGAGCTCTCGCCAATTTTGTGGAAAAAAGTGAAAGGCGGGCTTTCAGCAGGGCGCGTGCAGTCGGTTGCTGTGCGGCTCATTGTAGAGCGCGAGCGCGAAATCATCCGCTTTACGCCCGAATCAGACTATAAAATCACCGCTGTTTTCACCTTAGATAAAGGCAAGGAACTGCAAGCAGAGCTGCCCAAACGCTTCAAAACCGAAGCAGAAGCGGAAGCATTTCTGCAACGCTGCATAGGAGCCAACTTCTTCATTACCAACTTAGAGAAAAAACCCGCCAAAAAATCACCTGCACCGCCTTTTACTACTTCTACCTTGCAGCAGGAAGCAAGTACCAAATTGCGTTTTGGCGTATCGCAAACTATGCGGCTGGCACAAAAGCTCTACGAAGCGGGGCACATTTCCTACATGCGTACCGATTCGGTCAACCTATCCGATGAGGCGATGGAAGCAGCAGCCAACACCATTAAAAAAGAATATGGCGAAGAATACCATCAGCCGCGCCGCTACAAAACCAAGTCTGAAAGTGCGCAGGAAGCCCATGAAGCCATCCGCCCTACCGATTTTTCGCGCAAAATTGCAGGCGAAGACCGCAACGAACAGCGACTTTACGAACTGATATGGAAACGCGCCATTGCCTCACAAATGGCAGATGCCAAATTAGAGCGCACCACAGCAAGTATTGGCATTTCCACTACGCCTGAAATATTAGAAGCAACAGGGGAGGTAGTGCTTTTCGATGGTTTCTTGAAAGTGTACATGGAGTTTAACGACAATGAAGAAGATGAAGAGCAAAAAGGCATGTTGCCACCGTTGCAAGTGGGTCAGATATTAGACTTGAAACACCTAAAGGCAACGGAACGCTTCAGCCGCCCACCCGCACGCTATACAGAAGCAAGCTTAGTAAAAAAACTGGAAGAACTGGGCATTGGCAGGCCTTCTACCTACGCCCCAACCATTACCACTATTCAAGAACGCGGCTACGTAGTCAAAGAATCGCGCGAAGGAAAGGAACGCACCTACAAGGAGCTTACTCTACAACAAAACACCATTAGCAAAACACATAAAACAGAAAACACCGGTGCGGAGCACATGAAGCTCTTCCCTACTGATTTGGCTATGCAAGTCAATGATTTTCTGGTGGCGCACTTCCCTAACATTATTGATTACTCATTTACAGCCAAAGTAGAAGAAGAGTTCGACCACATTGCCGAAGGAAAAACACAATGGCAAAAAATGATAGAAAACTTCTACAAAGGTTTTCATAAGCAAGTGGAAGATACAGAACACAACGCCGACCGTGCATCAACAGTGCGTAAACTTGGTGTTGACCCCGTTACCGGTAGAGAAGTGATTGCCCGATTAGGCAAGTACGGTCCTTATGTGCAGTTGGGCAGCGAGGAAGATGGAAAAGAAAAACCACAATTTGCAAGTTTGCGAAAAGGACAATTCATAGAAACAATTACCCTACAAGAAGCCTTAGAGCTTTTGTCAACCCCTCGTGAAGGTCGTTTACTGGGCTATCACCCTGAAAACGGCAAAGAGTTGATTGTGCGAGTAGGCAAATACGGACCTTATGTGCAACTGGGCGGCGAGGAAGACGGAAGCAAACCCCAATATGCAAGCCTACGCAAGGGACAATCTCCCGAAAAAATTACACTGGAAGAAGCTCTGGAGCTGTTTAAATTGCCACGTGAAGTAGGTCAGATAGAGGGCAAGCCCGTAGTAGCTGCTGTTGGTAGGTTTGGTCCGTATGTGAGCTATGACAAGCAATTTTTCTCTTTGCCCAAAGATTTAGACCCTCTTACCATCACAATAGAACAAGCCAAAGAGGTTATAGAAAAAAAACAAAAAGCAGCTGCAGAAAAAGTTATCAAAGTTTTTCCCGAAGATCCTTCTGTGCGCATCATGAATGGACGTTGGGGTGCTTACATTGAAGCAGGTAAACAAAACATTAGGCTGCCCAAAGGGGTGGAGCCTACCCTTTTGTCGCTAGATGAAGTAAAGTCGCTAATAGCCGCCGAAGCCCCCAAATCGGAAAACAAATCTGCTACCAAATCGGCATTTAAAAAAGTTACTGCCTCCCCCAAAAACACTTCAACCAAAAAAAAATGAAACGCCTTGCTCACTTTTTTTTACTATTTTCTACCTTTTTATGTAGCGCTTGTCAAAAAAACGACCAACATGTAGCAAGCAAAGCTCGCGAACTGCTAAACCGGCAAGACTACCAAGCAGTGGTTGCCTTACTTGCCCCTAAGAAAGCATCTTTGCAAGATGCAGATGCAGTTAATATGTTGGGCTATGCCTACATGGAACTGCGACAAACCGACTCAGCTATGGCTTGTTTTAATCAGGCAATCAAGCTAAATAATCAAAATTACAAGTATTTCTACAATCGCGGGAATGCCTTTTGGCAAATGGGAATGCCCGAAGAAGCACTCAAAGACTTTGACCGCGCATTGGAATTAGACCAGACCGTATATGAATTGTACCTCAACCGCGGGGCAATGCTAGCAGCCATGGGTCGGCATAAAGAAGCGCTCGCCGACTTCAACCATGCTGCCAGCATGAACCCCAAAGACCGCAACATCTATTTCAATCGCGCACAAAGCTATTTAGCTCTCAAAGAATTTGATAAGGCTACCGAAGACCTGCTATATTGCACCGAAATAGCTCCTGATTTTGCTCGTGCCTATTACATGCTTGGCTTAATTATTTATTCCCAACTGCCTACTGGTGCCAAAAATGACCCTAAGGCTTGTGAATATCTGCAAAAAGCCCTTAGCCTTGGCATGCCCGAAGCCCGCGATTTGCTCTACGAAAAGTGTGCAAGTGAATAAATAAACCCAGCTGCTACCTACCACTCCACCAATCAAAGCGCATTTGCTAAAATACAGGAGTTGCTTTTCCAACAAACTCTTCAAAGGGTTCAAAAAAACTGATGATGCTTTGCCTTTTGCGGGTGCATGGCAAACAAAACCATCAAGATTATGAGCGTTTAAATTCGCTCAATCATTTATATTTTGGCTACGCAAAAAATCTAACAATTGCTGCATGGCGCGAGCCCGATGGCTGATACGCGTTTTGAGACTTGTTTCCATTTCTCCAAAAGTAATGCCGTAGCCATCGGGTTGGAAAATAGGGTCGTAGCCAAAACCATTGCTTCCTCTCGGGGCTTCGGTAATAACACCTGTAATAATGCCTGTGAATGTACGAACCTTACCATTGGGCAGCGCAAGAGCAATTACAGTTTTGAACTGAGCTCTTCGGTCGCAGATGCCTTTTAGTTCTTGCAATACCCGCTCGTAATTAGCCTTAAAATCGCGCGCCTTACCTGCATAATAAGCAGAGTGCACCCCCGGCGCACCATTTAGGGCAAATACTTCTAGCCCGCTGTCATCGGCAAAACAAGGAATTTGGTAGCGCTCGCATACGTAACGGGCTTTGTAAATAGCATTGCCTTCAATAGTATCCTCTGGTTCAGGTATTTCCTCTGTGCAACCCATTTCATCCAAGGTTAACAGTTGGCATACATTACCCAACTGGGCGGCAATTTCTTCCCGCTTATGGGCATTGCGCGTAACAAAACAAAGGGTAGGAATCATTGCTGCCTTACCATATTGAGTACCTCAATATCAAACTGCAAAATAGCATTGGGCGGAATGATAATCTCTCCAGTTTGTTGGTTGGTTTGGCTGCGCGAACCATATGCCAAATTAGATGGAATAATAAGTGTAGCTCGTTCGCCCGAACGCATCAGTTGTAGTCCCTCTGTCCAGCCGGCTATCACTTGTGTGCGTCCGATGCGTACCCCGAAAGGCTGATTGCGAAAGCGACTGCTGTCAAAAACCTTTCCATACAACACGTTACCTGTGTAATGTACCGTAACCGAATCACCCAGCCGAGCTCGCTCCCCTACGCCACTTACTTTGGGAATATAGACCAGACCAGAGGAAGTACGCTGAAAGTTAGTAATGCCGTTTTCAGCAAGCCAATCGTTAATAATGCGTGTTTCTCTTTCACGCAGCGCTTCTGCATCAATCGTGCTTTGTCTTCTACATGCACACAAAGCAACAACCAGCCCCAGCGCAAGCACATACCGACCTATTTTTGACATGTAGGATAGTATTGAAAACTGAAAAGCTACCAAACAAAAATGCTTGCATGGGTTGCATGCAAGCATCAGCGGAATGGACGGGACTCGAACCCGCGACCTCCTGCGTGACAGGCAGGCATTCTAACCGGCTGAACTACCACTCCGTCGTCATTTTGACACCACAAAAATAGAGCCCAGTATTGATTCATGCAATACCCTTTGAAAAAAATCATGAACTTTTTTAGCCTGATACTTTCCGCTGGCTTAACAAAGGTCGGATTTCGCGTACAAAAATGATAGCTACAAAACCTGCTGAAAGCAAAAAATTAAAAGCTTGATTTAGAACAAAATGTTGGAAATCAGCAGTTTGCACAACATAAATAATTACAGTTCCTATCAGGGCATATTGCAAACTGCGTTGCCAGCGATAAGGTATTGGGTAAAATTGCTGTCCGTAGTAAAGGCAAACAGCGCTCATCACGGCATAACAAATCAGGTGCATAAGCGCCGCCCCCATGTAGCCCATAACAGGAATAAGCAAATAGTTGCCAATGAGGGTAACCACAGCACCCAACATGGCAAACCAAGTGCCGTAGTAAGTGCGGTCAGTAATTTTGAACCAAACAGTTAGGTTATAGTAAATGCCTAATAGGCAATTTGCTAACAGCAATACCGGAACGACGGCAAGCCCTTCTCGATATGCTTCACTGCCTAACAGTAAGTATTGTATCCACTCAACATTTGCCCCAATTCCCACATACATGAGCAGACAGGCTAAAACGAAATAGTGCATCACGCGGGCAAACAGTTCGGGAGAATTTTTATCGGCAGCTTGCGCAAAGAAAAATGGCTCAGCAGCATAGCGAAATGCTTGCACCGCCAGTGTGATAAATACCCCAAACTTAAAACAGGCACTGTAGATACCAATGGCTCCGTCGGTACTGATGCCCGGATAGAATCCTTCGGGCAACAGCCATTTGAGCATTTGGCGGTCTATCACCTCATTTACAATTCCTGCCAACCCCATAAATAGTAGCGGATAGGCATAGCGCAACATGGGTTGTAACATATGCCAGTGCCACTGCGGGCGAAAACCTCTAAACACAAATGCAAAGGCAGGTAATTGCGCTGCATTGGCAATCAAGTTAGCAAGGAAAATATACCCCACTGCCCACTGAGGCTTGAAAATCTGTTGGGCAACGCTCTGCATAAACACAAAGCGCTCGCCGGCAATAGCTTTCCGACAAACATAAAGAAAGAAAAAATTCAGCAACACATACAAAAAAATACTGCCCAGCTTGAGCGAGGCAAAAAGCAAAGGGCGCCCCTCTAACCGCAGGCGAGCGAAAGGAATAGCAACCAATGCATCAATGGCAAAAAGCAAAGCAAAACAGCGCACATAAAGCCCTAATCCCGGATACTGTATCCATGCCGCCAGTTTGTCAGCAAACAGCCAAAGCAACCCTGAACCAACAAAAGCTACTACAGCTACTGCCGTAACAGCCTGATTGAAGTAGGCTTGTAACCGCAACCGCTCGCGGGTAGCAAAGCGAAAAAAAGCAGTCTCCATGCCGAAAGTATAAATAACATTGAAAAAGGCGGCATAAGCATAGAAAACCGAGTTGATACCATATTCACTCGGGTCGGTGAAAACAGCCGTATGAAAAGGCACCATCAGCACGCTATTAACAGCACGCCCCACAATGCTGCTAATGCCATAAATAGCTGTTTCGGAACCAAGTTTTTTCAGAAGTCCCAAGGCGATTGTAATTTGAACCAAAATTAAAGCAATCCTACATGCAAACCACTTTTCCTGTTCATATTCGCCTCGCCACAAGAGAAGATGCTGCCCTGTTAGCTAACGTAGGGCGCACATCATTTTACCATGCCTTTGCTGATACAAGCGATGCATCGGACATGGCAGAATATTTGGCACAAGCTTTCAGCGAAGAACAAATAGCCAGTGAGCTTTCCAATTCAAACAACTACTTTTTCATTATGGAAACCCAACAAAGCAAAATAGCAGGCTACGCCAAGCTCATTGCCAACCAGCAACACAACTCGCTTCCCGAAAATAGCAACTGGTGGAAGCTGCATCGGTTCTATCTCATGCCCGAATTTATTGGAACAGGGGTGGCAAACCTACTAATGAACCAACTCAAAAATTTTGTGCTTGAAAAAAATGGCAAGGGAATGTGGCTGGCTACTTGGGTAGAAAACGGGCGAGCCATCCGTTTCTATGAAAAATGTGGATTTACAATTTGTGGCAGCGACCGCTTCATCATGGGTAAAAGCATCACTTGCGACTATGTGATGAAGTGGGAAGCGCAATAGCATTGCCAACCAACTGTTAAACCAGTATATTGGCAATCACCAAGAATTTGTATTGTGAAAACCTTTTACCAAAGCTAAATTTAGTTGAGGGCTTAAGACTATCCGCACTGCCCCTTTGTTGGATTTAGCAAAAAACTTATGTGTATAATTGGTTATGAATGCTGCCGCAGACGCTCCTAATAGGTGCGAATAAAATATGCATGCAATACTTGAAAGCGTAACATGAATATAGCAGAAAAAAAATTGTTTCTTCAATTGCATCCCCAAGACAATGTTTTGGTAGCCTTGCAAGACCTGCCCAAAGGCACAGCTATCGAGCTAAATGGACATAAGTTTGTTTTAGCCGAAAATATTCCTGCCAAGCACAAGTTTACTATTGCTCCGCTGAAAGTAGGTGATGAGGTGCGCATGTATGGCGTGTTGGTAGGAAAAATCACCCGCGACGTGCCGCAAGGCGGCTGGATTCATACTGGGAACTTAAAGCACGCTGCCCAAAGCTTCAGCAAGCGACAAGGCAAATATCACTGGCAAGCACCCGACGTAAGCCGCTGGCAGCATCGCACCTTTAAAGGCTATTGGCGCTCCGATGGGCAAGTAGGGGTGCGCAACTATTGGTTAGTTATCCCGCTTGTATTTTGTGAAAATCGGGATGTACTGGTGCTGAAAGATGCTTTTTTGAACGAACTTGGCTATGCCCAGCCCGATGTATATCGCGAAAAGCTCCGCACTTTGATACAATATTACAAACAGCACGGGCATGTAGAAGGTTTTCAATTCCCCGAAAAGGCAGTAGATTATGCACAAAATCGCCTGTTGAAAAATGTAGATGGCATCAAGTTTTTGACCCATGAAAGCGGCTGTGGCGGCACACGCGAAGATGCAAACAATCTTTGCGCTTTACTGGCAGGTTATTGCATCAACCCTAACGTAGCAGGCATTACTGTGCTGAGCCTTGGTTGCCAACATTCGCAATTTGAAATTTTGCAACAAAAAATCCGCGAGCGCAGCCCTCATTTTGATAAACCCCTGCTGTTTTTTGAGCGTCAGCAGTGGCATTCGGAGCAAGAAATGCTTTCAGCCGCTATGCTGGCAACCTTCAAAGGGTTGTTGCAAATCAACACTTATGAAAGAGCCGAAGCGCCTTTGAGTAAGCTCTGTATTGGCGTCAAATGTGGCGGTTCAGACGGCTTCTCCGGTATTTCTGCCAATCCTGCCGTAGGGCATTGTGCCGATTTGATTGCCGCTTTGGGTGGGCGCGTGTTGATGGCAGAGTTTCCCGAGCTATGCGGCGTAGAACAAGAACTCATCAACCGCGCTGTAAGTGATGAAGTTGCCGACAATTTTATTTACCTGATGCGTGAATATGCCCGTCGTGCCGAGGCGGTCGGGGCGGGATTTGATATGAACCCCAGCCCGGGCAATATCAAAGACGGGCTGATTACCGATGCCATCAAATCGGCAGGGGCTGCCAAAAAGGGCGGCACCTCACCTATAGTAGATGCCCTCGGCTACGGCGGATATGCTACCAAAAACGGAGGGCTTACGCTGGTTTGTACCCCCGGCAACGATGTAGAAGCTACTACCGGCATGGCAGGAGCCGGCGCTACTATCCAACTGTTCACTACTGGCTTGGGCACCGCCACAGGCAACCCCATTTCGCCAATGGTAAAATTGTCTACTAACAATGCCTTAGCCGAACGCATGAGCGATATTATTGACATCAATTGCGGTGGCATTATCACCGGTGAAAAAACGGTTGAACAAATGGGCGAAGAAATTCTGGAATACATCATTGGGTTGGCAAGCGGCGAGTACGACACTGCCGCCATGCGATTGGGGCAAGACGACTTTATTTTCTGGAAACGCGGGGTTTCGCTCTGATTTAGCCTATTGAACAGAAAAGTATTTTTATCCACAACTTTCTTGTAATCAAAAGTTTATGTTTCAACTTCACAACAAAATTGCAGTCGTTACAGGCGGTGGCAGCGGCATAGGGCAAGCCATTGCCCTTCTTTTTGCCCAACAAGGTGCAACCGTACACATCATAGAACTCTCCGAAGCTGCTGCGGCACCCACTTTGGAGCGCATTGCAGCAACAGGCAATAAAGCCTTTGCCCACACTTGCGACGTAACGCAACAAAATGCAGTGCGGCAAACTTTTGAAAACATTGGTGAATTTGACATCCTCATCAACAATGCCGGTATTGCACACATCGGCAATGCGGAAAACACCACCGAAGCAGACTTCGACCGCATTTTCAAAGTCAATGTAAAAGGAGTGTACAATTGTTTGCACCTTGCTATTCCTGTTTTTAAGAAACGCGGCGGTGGGGTTATCCTCAACATGGCAAGTATTGCCAACCACGTAGGACTGAGCGACCGATTCGCTTACTCTATGTCCAAAGGAGCAGTTTATGCCATGACCCTCTCAGTTGCCAAAGATTATGTGCAGCACAACATTCGTTGCAATTCTATCTCGCCTGCACGTGTGCACACGCCTTTTGTAGACGGTTTTTTGGCAAAAAACTACCCCGGCAAGGAAGCCGAAATGTTTGAGAAACTTTCAAAAACCCAACCCATCGGGCGCATGGCAAAACCCGAAGAAGTGGCGCACTTAGCCCTCTACCTGTGCAGCGACGAAGCCGCCTTCATTACAGGCTGCGACTACCCCATTGACGGCGGATTTATCAAACTCAACTCTTAATGTTATGAAACGCTATGCACTAACGCTGGATTTACAAGATAATCCGGACTTGATAGCTGAATACGAACGCTATCACCAACAAGTCCCTTCGGCTATAATCGACAGCATCCGTCAGGCGGGTATTACCGATATGTACATCTACCGCTTAGGCACACGCCTGTTTATGTTCATGCAAACAACCGATGAGTTCAGGTTTGAACAAAAAGCTGCTATGGATGCGGTCAATCCAGAGGTGCAAAAATGGGAGGAACTGATGTGGAAGTTCCAAAAACCACTGCCAGAAGCAAAACCGGGCGAAAAATGGTTACTCATGAAAGAAGTGTTCACCCTTAACCCTTGAAATGTATGAAACTGTTTAAATACGGACTGCTTGGAGAAGAAAAATGCGGCGTTGTTATCAACGGCGAGTTGTGCAGCGTAGCCGACTATATCAACGATTATGATGAAAAATTTTTTCAAAATAACGGGTTGGCACAATTGCAAACCCTCGTACAGCAAAAAGCCGATACACTGCCACGCCTCGAGCCAAAAGCTGATTTTCGCTATGGAGCACCCATTGGCAGACCTTCCAAAATCATCTGTATTGGGTTGAACTATGCCAAACACGCTGCCGAATCGGGAATGGCAGTTCCGAAAGAACCCGTCATTTTCTTCAAAGCAACCACTGCCCTTTGCGGACCAAACGATAATGTCATCATTCCCCGCCATTCACACAAAACTGACTGGGAGGTGGAGTTAGCAGTAGTAATAGGCAAAAAAGCAAGCTACGTAGAAGAATCCGATGCCATGGACTACGTAGCAGGTTATGCTGTTCACAATGATTACTCCGAGCGAGAGTTTCAGTTAGAACGCGCCGGACAGTGGGTGAAAGGCAAAAGCAACGACACCTTCGCGCCCTTAGGACCGTTTTTGGTAACAAAAGACGAAGTGCCCGACCCACACAACTTACACTTGTGGCTATCTGTCAATGGTGAAAGGCTGCAAGACTCCAACACAAGCGATATGGTTTTCAAAATTCCGTTTCTGATAGCCTACATCAGCCAGTTTATGACACTTCTGCCCGGTGATGTCATCTCTACAGGTACACCTTTTGGCGTAGGTTTTGGTTTCAACCCGCCGCGCTACTTAAAACCAGGCGACGTGGTAGAACTGGGCATAGAAGGTTTGGGTACCCAGCGCCAAATGGCGGTTAGTTGGTCTGCATCCTAACTTGGAAAGTAATATTTAGCGACAGCAACGTTTGACCACATGAAAATTGATGCACATCAGCACTTTTGGCACTTTGACCCCATCCGCGATACGTGGATAGACCCTCATACAATGGCTGCCATTCGCCGCGACTTCCTGCCCGAAGACCTTGCTCCCTTGCTGGCAGCACACGGGTTTTCGGGCTGTGTGGCAGTGCAAGCAGACCAATCGGAAACAGAAACCGACTTTTTGTTACAACTTGCCCAACAATATCCGTTTGTGAAAGCAGTAGTCGGTTGGATTGACCTGCAATCAGACGATTTGCCTGCTCGCTTGGCTTGTTACGAAGCATCGCCCACCCTGAAAGGATTTCGCCATATCTTGCAAACCCAACCCCCTGCATTCATGTTAGAAGAGCGCTTTCTGAAAGGAGTGCGCACCATCGGTAAGAAAGGCTATACCTACGACATCTTAGTGTTTCCTCATCATTTGCCAACTGTGTTACAATTCTTACAACAGCTTGACAGTCAACTTTTTGTAATTGACCACTTAGCAAAACCTTATATTAAGCAAAAAGACATTGCCGGCTGGGAAAAACACATACGCGCAATCGCTGAATTTGACCATGTTTACTGTAAAATTTCAGGCATGGTTACAGAGGCAGACTGGGCAAACTGGCAACCCGAAGACTTCAAACCCTACTTAGATGTAGTTTTTGAAGCATTTGGCACCAAGCGCCTGCTATACGGCTCCGACTGGCCGGTTTGCCTCTTGGCAGCCGACTATGCCCAGCAGTATGCCATCGTAGCCGACTATGTAGCCAAATATGCAGCAACTGATGCTGATAAAATTTTTGGACAAAATGCTGCGCTTTTCTACCAAATCAACGCATAAAAGCATATGGACTTACACTTGCAAGACAAAGTTTTTATTGTTACCGGCGGTGCTAAGGGCATCGGCGAAGGCATCACCAAAGTATTGGCAGCCGAAGGTGCAATTGTAGCAGTTGTAGGGCGCAACCAAGCCGATAACCTCAAAACTGTTGCCGAAGTGGAGGCGCAAGGCGGCAGGGCTTTTTCCGTAGTAGCAGAACTAACCGACCCTGCTGCCTGTGAAAGAGCTGTTGCAGAATCAGCGGCAGCCTACGGGCGCATTGATGGCTTGGTAAATAATGCAGGCGTTAACGACGGCGTAGGGTTAGAAAATGGCAGTTACGAAGCTTTTATAGCATCGCTCCACCGCAACCTGATTCATTACTATCTAATGGCACATCACGCTTTGCCTTATTTGAAGGCAAGCAAAGGCGCTATTGTTAATATTAGCTCTAAAAGTGCCGAAACAGGACAAGGTGGTACATCGGCTTATGCAGCTTCTAACGGGGGACGCAATGCGCTCACACGCGAGTGGGCAGTAGAGCTACTGCCCTATGGCATTCGGGTTAATGCTATTGTGGTGGCGGAGTGTTACACGCCACTTTACGCACGCTGGATACAAACTTTGCCCAATCCAGAGGCAACCTTAGCCAAAATTAAGTCGCGCATTCCCTTAGGCAAACGCATGACTACCGCTGAGGAAATCGCCTACATGGCTGCTTTCCTGCTCTCCGACCGCTCGAGCCATACAACCGGGCAACTTATCTATGTGGACGGCGGCTACGTCCATTTAGACCGTGCCATTGAGTAATAGCCTCTACGGCAATCAAAAAAATGTAGAAGTCCTCTATGTGTGAGCACTTCTACATTGGCATAAGAAGTTAACGTAGTTTGAAAAGAGACAAATTTTCTACCTCGAGGCTCGGCTAAGAGCACCTTTGCGGAAAAGGTGTGTATTAACTCCGCATGGTTTTAAGAATCTCTACAAACTGCTGCATTTCCTCGGGCGTACCCATGCTCACCCTACACCAACGCTGCCCGTAGTCATCTATTTCGCGAACGATTACTTTACGCGCCTGCATATCTTTTAGGTAGGTTGGCGCAAAGCCATCCAAAGAGAAATAAACTAAGTTGGCATATGAAGGGATATAGCGAATCTTAGCTTGGTTGAGGTAGTTGTAAAGTACTTGCTGACTTTCTTTGTTTTTGGTAACCGACATTTGTACAAACGCGGGGTCGTCTAATGCTGCCATAGCAGCTGCCACACCTGCTTGGCTAATGGTGATGCCCGGTCGGGAAATGAGTGCTTGCATCTTTTTGACCGTATCAGCATGTGCAACGGCATAGCCAATGCGCATACCTGCTAACCCGTACACTTTCGAAAAAGAGCGAATAACTACCAGATTAGGATTTGCCGTTGTCTTAGGAATCAGTGAAGGGGCGTTTATGAAGTCGTGATAAACTTCATCTATTACTACAACTGTACGCTTAGCAATTTCTTGGACAAAATTATGGAGCGCATCCGTTTCCACCTTTGTACCCGTAGGATTATTAGGATTACAAACGTAAACAGCAGCCGTTTGGCTATTAACAGCAGTAGCCATTTTGTTGAGGTCAATTACTTTTTCTGCTGTTAGGGGAATGTCAATTCTTGTAACGCCCAAACGCTCTGCCACATCGGGAAATACATTAAAAGTAGGTTTTGCTGTTACAATGTTTTGGGAAGGATTCCTTGCAAAAGCAATAGCTGCTAACGCCAAAGCCTCCGAACTTCCGGCAGTAATGCAAATTTGCTCAGCAGCAACTTGATGATGTGCAGCAATTTTTTGGATGAGCGCATCGTAATTCGGATAGCGATTGCATTCTTTCAAAGCGGTTTGCATAGCTTCCATCACCTTTGGCGAACAGCCATAGGGATTTTCATTAGAGCCAAGTCGCAGCCAGTCTTTGGGCAAATCTGAAACAGGAAAATAACAGCCAGTCTGCATAGCATAGGCAGTGCCGGTGTAAGCGCCTGCTGTTAGCAGCGCACTGATTTTAAGCCAATTTCTTCTATTCATCATGGTGGGAGATTTGGGTTGGAAGGCATACTAAATTAACAAAAAAATGTTCCATTTCCGACACAGGAAGTTAATTTTACGACGCTAATCATTTATCAGCACTCCGATATGAACACAATAGCCCTCATTACAGGAGCCACCTCAGGAATTGGACTGGCAACTGCTCGTACTTTTGCCCGCAATGGTGTCCATTTGGTTTTGTGTGGTAGGCGAAAAGAACGTTTAGACGCCCTTGCTGCTGAACTTGGGGCTTTGGTACAAGTACACACGCTCTCATTCGACGTACGTGATGCTGCAGAAGTGGCTACCCAAATCGCCTCGTTGCCCCAAGACTTTCGTGCAATTGATATTTTGGTAAACAATGCTGGCAATGCACATGGGCTAGCTCCTATTCATGAAGGCGAGCTTTCCGATTGGGACGCTATGATAGATATTAATGTAAAAGGGCTTTTGTACGTATCCAAAGCGGTCATCCCGCAAATGGTAGAGCGCAAGCGTGGGCACATCATTAATATTGGCTCATTAGCAGGACAAGAAGTATATCCGAACGGCAACGTGTACTGTGCCAGCAAATTTGCGGTGGATGCACTTACCAAAGGCATGCGTATAGACTTGCATCAGTACAACATCAAGGTTACTTCTATCAATCCCGGGTTAGTAGAAACAGAGTTTTCTATTGTTCGCTTCAAGGGCGACACAGAACGCGCTAAAAATGTATATCGCGGCATGACACCGCTTACAGCAGAAGATGTGGCAGAGGTGATTTGGTTCGCCGCCAGTCGTCCGGCACACGTTAATATTGCCGAATTATTATTGTTGCCTACTGCACAGGCAAGTAGTACTATTGTCAAACGCGAAGGATAAAAAGCGTCATTCCCTCCCAACAAAACGGGATGACGCTCGTGCCGTACACCTTGCTCATGCTATTTTAATGGACGCAGTATAAATGTAGTCAGTCCTAAATCTTTTTCGAGCGCTTTGTTAATAGCCACCAATTTGCCACTATCTAAGTAATGAATTTCCATTTCTGCCTTCACCTTCATGTTATTGGCTGCTGGTAATTCGGTATATATTGTCTTACCATCCAGTTTCCACTCTCCGGTTGCACCTTCTTTTGCTCCTGCACCTTTTACCCAGAAAGTACCATCTGGTTTGAATTCGATGGCAAAATCCTTTACCTGTAGCATATATACTTGCAGTTTCTTTATTTTAGCGTGCATGCCCACCGTATCCTCTGGTTTTAAAAACATATGTGCATAAAAAACAGAGTCAATCAATAATCTCATGGCAATTGTATCATACGCCCACTTATGACTGCTTAGTATGGCTTTGTCGGCTTTTTCTTCGGCAGTGTCATAGTAGGTGCAACTGGGCAACAGAGCAGCATATATTGCCCCTGCAAGCAACAGATGTGTCAGTTTTTTGTTCATTGTGCTTCAAGAGTATTTAAAACATCAGCGCAAAGTTAGAATAAAAAAAGACTCGCTGCTGCCATAGGCAACAGCGAGAACCCAAACCTATTAATAAACCTAAACTTACAATCTCCGTCCGGACAAGAACACGCTCACCTCAGACTGGCAATTGTTTATCTTTAAAAAATGTACGAATAGTAACCTTTCGTACCATTTTTGGCAATACCCTTAATAATCACTCTGCCACGAATACGCTCCAAAATTTCAGCTAATTCCTCTGGTGATTGAATAGGGCGCTCATTAATAGAAACAATAATAAAGCCCTCTTCAATTCCCATTTGTTGCATCAAACCACCTGTGATTTTGCTAATACGCACACCGGTTTCAATTCCCAGTCGCGTACGTTCAGCTTTTGGAACAAGTTCTAATTCTGCTCCAATGCGTTCTGCTTTATATACTTCACGCCTAAAAATCGAAGTAGTTCCATCAATGTTTGTCAGCTCTACCTGACGCTCATTGATTTTTCCTTCGCGCTTAAATCGTACATTCACCTTGTCGCCCGGCTTATAATAGCTCAGTTGCTCATCGAAACTTACCTTTGAATCGATTGGTTTACCATTGATGCTAACAATTACATCACCACGTTTTAAACCTGCTCTTTCAGCCGCACCTTTAGGTTCTATGTACGTAATTACAACACCTGAAATTTCATCTAAGTTCAAATCTCGATATACTTCTTCGGTAACATCAATGACGTCCACACCCAAAAATGCTTTCTGTACCTGCCCGTAATTTTTCAGGTCTGTTACTACTTTCACTACTATATCGGAAGGAACAGCAAATCCATAACCTGCATAAGAGCCTGTACGCGACAAGATAGCTGTATTAATACCTACTAACTCACCACGCATATTCACTAATGCACCCCCACTGTTGCCGGGGTTAATGGCGGCATCCGTTTGAATGAATGATTCTATTGGGAATGGTGCATTTTCTAAAATGTTGATATTTCTTCCCTTAGCGCTTACAATGCCTGCGGTTACTGTAGAGGTGAGGTTGAATGGGTTGCCAACCGCTAGTACCCAGTCGCCCACTTGAACAGTTTCAGAAGAAGCAATGCGAATAGCTGGTAGGTTTTGTGCATCAATTTTTAGTAGCGCAAGGTCGGTAGAGGGGTCGGTTCCTATTACTTTTGCTTTATATGTGCGTTTGTTGTGCACCACACTAATTTCTGTTGCGCCCGCTATCACGTGATTGTTTGTGACAATGTAGCCATCTTTGGAAAAAATAACGCCCGAGCCTGAGCCCATCACGCGGTCGTAACGAGGCTGGGTATCAAAAAAAAGGTCGAAGAAAGTATAGCTGCGTTGGTTTAATGTAGTGGTTTTGATGTAAACAACGCACTCTGTACTGGCTTTAGCTGCTTCGGTAAAACCTTGTACAACCGAAAAGGGTTCAGACTGGGAAATTAGTGAACGATAGTCTGCAAAGCGTATTGCTTGTGCTGTATCGACATTTGATTGAGTCTGTATTTGAGCACGCTGACCCAGACCACTCCAATCGAATAAATAAGCACCTGCAAAACCCGAAGCAATGCCTATTAGTATGGTTTTCAAAGATTGGTTCATAGAAAGTTTGTTTTGTACATCTGCAATATGGTATTGCAAAATTAGTTGTTTTACAGCATGTACGCGGATGCTAAAAAGGCGTTGTTACAAAAATGTTAAAAGTTGTTAATAATTGCTAGATCTTGATAACCAGTTGCTTTTAAACAAAAACGCCACTCCCCAGATGCAAGCATGTGTTTCAGTAGTTGTTGAGGCTTTTATTTTGCCAAATGCACATTCATGAAGGCAAGCTCGCTGTTGTTTGTGTCCTTGCCAACACTCTTGTAGCAAGTAAAGACAGGCACTATGTGTAGCAAGGTTGTTTTTCAGCTATTCAAATACTGCAATCCTGTTCATTCTGTAAGTAGTTGTTTAGGTTGTTATCCATCATGTTTGCCCTTGTAAAACCTAAGACATGTTTTAAGATGGATGCTTTTTAAGCAAGCTGCTCTTGCAGTTTCAAATATTGCTTATTGATGGGCTTCTATTTTAAAAAACTTAGCAGATTTGTCCGCGCATAGCGATATATTTTACTTGATGCGATCATTCCATCGCAACGTATTGATAATATGCACCATATCTTGAGTAGTGTAGCGAATCAGTGGTGCCAGTGAGTCATTTTTTTGTGAGGTTGGAAAATACAGCGAGGTTCTGAAAAAATGGCGTACCGAATCGGTTACATAAAACTGAAAAGTAGTAGGTACATCGCCTTCTAGTTGATACATTACGGCAGTCATGCCGTTGGGTGTTTTTGTAATTACCTCTTCAATCGACTCTGCCCGTATATTATGCTTTTGGGCTAACTTGTAGCAATCGTTGACGTAATCGCGTAAATCTTTGGGACTGCGAATACGCTTGTAAGATACGTTTATGTTAGCTGTAAACGCTGGGTAGTAGATTTCCATCCAGTAGCGCTCTGCCATAAAGGAGGTGTCGTTGAGTAAACGCGCGTGTGCTGAGTACTCAAAAATATAGGGCAGCGTATCCGGAGTAAGTACATACTTGTGTGGCGGTAGTTCTATGTAATGATAACCCTTAGGTTTAGGTTTAAAGTCGCGCTTTGTATAGCAGGCACTTAAAAGCAGTATGCCATTAACGACTCCCAACAGCCATATCTTTTTTAATAAACACCCTAACATTTTTAATGCGTTTTTTATCTGCTGACATGACTGTAAAGACAAAATTTTTGAAGCGCTTTTTTTCACCTACACGCGGCATTCTGGCAAACAACTCGAGCAGTAAGCCACCTAACGATTCGCTCTCGCCTTTTACTTCATCAAATATGTTGTCATCTACATTCAAAATTCGGCAGAAGTCTATCAGCAATGTTTTTCCTTCAAAAAAGTAGGTATTAGCATCCACTCGTTTGTAGGAAACGTGGCGTGTATCAAACTCATCGTTAATATCGCCAATAATCTCTTCAATGATGTCTTCTAAGGTAATGAGCCCAGCGGTACCGCCATACTCATCTACTACAATTGCTATGTGAACATGCCTGGCTTGGAAATCTTTCATAAGCTGGTCGATGCGCTTATTTTCAGGCACAAAAAATACATTGCGCCGAATGAGTTGTTGCCACTCAAAATGAGCGTGTTGTTCCAAATGCGGAAGCAAGTCTTTTACATAGAGGATACCTTCAATTTTGTCGATAGTTTCTCGGTAAACAGGCATTCGCGAATAACCCATTTCATTTACGTATTGGAGTAATTCGTGAAAGTTCCATTCAATATCTGCTGCACAGATATCCATGCGAACTTGCATGATTTGTTTTACTGTAATGGTACTAAAATTGACAATTCCTTTGAGAATCTCTTTTTCGTCATCACTGGTTTTTTCTGAATTAGTAGTAATTTCCAATGCTTCATTCAGCTCCTCTATGGAGACGTTGTAGCCTTTTCTTTTCATGCGACTCTCTACCAAGCGGCTCATTTGTAGCAACAAAAAAGAAAGTGGATCCAAAATTTTACTGAGCCATAAAATAGGAGTGGCTGTTAGTCGGGCAAAGCTAAGTGCGCGCTGGTTAGAATATACTTTGGGCACAACTTCACCGAAAAATACAATCATAAATGTAACTACTACTGTCAGACCTGACATTACCAGTGCTGTATTGCTATTTTCTTTGCCTATTAGGTCTATTACCATGTAAGTAGCTAAGGTAACGATACTGATGTTTACTAAGTTGTTCAAAATCAGTACTGTAGCTAATAACTTGCGCGGGTTGCTCACTAACAAGGCAATATCGCGCTCCGACTGTAAACTGCTGTTGCGGCAATCAGCTAATTGTTGAGGTTTTAAAGAAAAAAAAGCTACTTCTGAGCCTGAAATAAGTGCCGAACAAAGCAAAAGAAGGCATAAAAAAATGCCTTCTACAAAATATACAAGCCACAGAGCACTTATGACCGTCAAAGACTTGTGCAATAGCGTGTTGGATATGGTTTCCAAAACGGAATCATTAATTTAAATAGTAAAATATTAAAATGGCAACTCATCTTCTGTAGCAGATTGCTGTTGAGAAACAGAAGACGTTGCTGTTTTATCTACCTGCACCTGCCTCTGATAGAGCGGAGATTCTTGGGGGGAAAGAGGAGGTTCTACACGGGTATTGTCGCCAGCGGTAGCCTCGCTCCGACTGGTCAAAATTTGCATATTGTTGCCTACAATCTCGGTGATATATTTTTTGACACCGTCTTGTTCATATTCTCGGTTAGTGATTTTTCCTTCAATATACACTTTCATACCTTTTTTCAGGTATTTTTCGGCAACCTCTGCTAAACCGCGCCACAATACAATGTTATGCCACTCGGTTTTTTCAATCCGCTCTCCACTTTCATCTTTGTAAACCTCGGAAGTGGCAAGCGAAAAAGTAGCTACTGGTATGCCGTTCGCTGTGTGCCTCACAATGGGGTCTTTGCCTAAGTTGCCTATTAGAATAGCTTTATTAACCATGACGATGTTCTTTTTGGAATAAATTTACTAAAAAAATTGTTCTTGCAAGTAATTTGCCAACAAAACCGGCTTGGGCAAATGTTCCAACTGGCTGGTTGTTACCACTTGCATTTGGGGCAAATAACAGAGTTGCTCCCACAAGTCGGCAGCAAGTACTGTAAGTTGTACAAATTGTATTTGCAGTAGCTGATGAGTAAGCTGATGCTTAAATGGTGCCGAAATGCTTGTAATTTGCAAAGGATACTGCGGAAGTTGTATACCAGCAGCCAACTGATGCAAAGGCATAAAACGTTCGATTTGCTGATAAATAGCATGTAGCAAATAGTACTGAGGGGGCATTGGCTCGTCTGCAACTATGGTAGGAAAGTCGTATAACCCTTGCCATATATCGCCGCTACCACGCTGCTTTACAAGGATTTTGTCCTGATACTGGAAAATAAAATAGAGAAACCTGCGTTTTCGCACTTTCATTTTTTTGGCTTTTACGGGTAGCTGCTGTTGGGCTTGATATCGGTAAGCATAACACTGTTGTTGAAAGATACACTGCTTGCAGGCAGGAGCAACAGCTGTACAATGGATAGCACCAAACTCCATTATCGCCTGATTGAATGTAGCCGGCTCCACATCGGGCATGCTGGCTTGCAACAACTGTTGTGCATGCTGGCTAAACGTTTGTTTGCCTTTGGGTGAGCTAATGTTTTCGTGAATGCCTAAAAGCCGCGCTAAAACGCGAAATACGTTACCATCTACTACTGCCACAGGCTCGTTGAAGGCAAAAGAAGCAATAGCAGCAGCTGTATAAGGACCAATCCCTTTTAATTTAAGCAGTGAAGCATAATTACGGGGAAATTGACCACCATACTGCTGGACAATAATGCGTGCAGTAAGGTGCATATTTCTTGCTCGTGAGTAGTAACCTAAGCCTTGCCACAAACGCAGCACTTCTTCTTCGGAAGCTGCTGCCAATGTTATTACTGTAGGGTAGGCGGCAACAAATTTTTGGTAATAAGGCAACCCCTGAGCAACGCGTGTTTGCTGTAAAATAATTTCTGAAAGCCATATGAGGTACGGATCTTGGGTGTGCCGCCATGGCAAATCGCGTTTGTGAGCGGCATACCACTTAGCCAGTAACACACCAAATGAAGCACCAAGGTCTGTATCTGTGCTTATTGTTGTTTTATCCATTTTACAGGAATGGCTTTTTGCTCATGGTTAAGGGCTGTTCCTATTAAAGTAGGTGGGTTGGCGACAAACTTTAGCTCATATTGCACAAGTGCCGAGCCTGTATTGTATTTGTTGTCGCGTATTTCAAGTTGAAGGCGCAGCACCTTACCATCGTAGTTTACTCCACTTACAATGTAATGAGGTCTGCTCTGACAAGTAATAATCAAGCGGTTAGCATTCGTATATGCTATCTGATATACATCTTGGTATTGAACGTCTTGGGCACCCCACTCTTCTTTCCAAGAACCTACCAGCCGCTGATAATCTTTTTTAATACGCCAAGCACGGCAACTAGGCAGCCCAAGAGTAAGTAGGAAAGCAATAGCTGAAAGCTGAATAATTCGCAAAAAGGTTTTCATGAAATACAACCGTGGCAATAAGCAGCAAAATAGAAAGGATTTGACGGAGTGCCAAATCCTTTCTATATTTTGTTGCAAGTATGCTCCGCAGTGTATTTACTCAGTAGTAGGCTCACTTGAAGGAGCAGCTTCAACAGCGCTGGCAGTTGATTTTTTGCGGCTACGGCGTGTTTTTTTAGTAGTAGTGGCTTTTTCATTTGCCAACATCACGCTGTTGTAGTCCACTAGTTCCATCATGCACATTTCGGCGCTGTCGCCTAAGCGGTGATCCATTTTTAAGATACGTGTATAGCCACCTGGGCGGTCGGCTACTTTACGCGCCACCTCGTCGAACAGAATGCGCACTGCTTCTTTGTTTTGCAAATAAGCAAAAGCTATGCGGCGTGAGTGCGTAGTATCACTTTTTGATTTGGTAATTAGTGGCTCAATAAACTTGCGCAGTGCCTTCGCTTTGGCTACTGTGGTATTAATTCTTTTATGTAAAATCAAAGAAACAGCTAAGTTAGAAAGCAACGCCTTGCGATGCGATGCAGTACGCCCCAAATGATTAATTTTTCTTCCGTGTCTCATGGTAGTATTTTAATCTTCGTCTAGTCTGTATTTTGACACATCCATACCGAATGTGAGATTTTTCTCAGCAACTAGTTGCTCCAGTTCTGTTAATGATTTGCGTCCGAAGTTACGGAGCTTCATCATTTCTGAGATTTCCAATTTCACCAAGTCGCCGAGCGTTTTAATATCAGCAGCTTTCAAACAGTTGTAGGCGCGTACAGAAAGGTCTAAGTCGGCTAAAGAGGTCTTCAATAGCTTGCGCATATGTAAATACTCTTCATCCACAGTCTCCTCTTCTTCTTTCTTAGGCGACTCAAAAGTCATGGTTTGGTCGGCAAAGAGCATAAAGTGCTTAATGAGAATATTAGCAGCACCTTTTAGCGCATCTTCAGGATGAATAGAACCATCTGTTTGCACCTCTATTAACAGACGCTCATAGTCGGTTTTTTGCTCAACGCGCGTGTTTTCTACACTGTATTTCACGTTGCGAATGGGCGTGAAAATGGCATCTATTGGAATATAGCCAAAACTGTTGTCTGCTATTCGGTTCTCTTCGGCAGGTACATAGCCACGTCCTTTGTCTAAGTGGATATCCATTTCAAGAGAAACGGAGGGATCTAGGTTGCAAATGACGTGTTCCGGGTTCAGTATCTGAAATTGGTCGGTAAACTTGCCAAAGTCGCCTGCTGTAAGCACCGATTGTCCTTTTACTGAAACAGTAAATTTTAAATCAGGATTTTCTACCAACCGCTTAAAGCGAACCATTTTCAAGTTCAACACAATTTCAGATACGTCCTCAACAACTCCTTCAATGGTTGAGAACTCATGGAGTACACCATGTATTTTGACACCGATAATTGCGTAGCCTTCTAACGAGGACAGGAGAATGCGACGCAGAGCATTACCAATTGTAACACCGTAACCTTTTTCGAGCGGTTTGAATTCAAACAGACCATGAAAGTCGTCTGCTTTCTCCATTACCACCTTATCGGGCATTTGAAATGCTAAAATGGACATAGTTTACTCCTTACTTAATGTTTTTGTTTATGCAGCAACCGGATGATAAAAGAAAGTAAATTATTTCGAATAAAGTTCAACGATAAGTTGCTCTTTAATATTTTCCTGAATCTCCTCGCGTTCAGGCATATTAACAAATTTGCCTGAAAGCTCAGCCGGATTCCACTCTAACCAAGGAAAACGGTTGGTGCGTCCTGCCACAGATTTGGTAATTACTTCCAAGGTTTTAGACTTTTCGCGTACTGCCACTACATCGCCCGGGCGCAGTGAATAAGACGGAATGTTCACCACTTCGCCATTTACAGTAATATGCTTATGTGAAACCAACTGTCGGGCGGCTCTTCGCGTAGGAGCAATACCTAAGCGATAAACCACGTTGTCTAACCGTGCTTCTAACAGGCGGAGTAGATTAGTACCTGTAACTCCACCCATGCGAGCGGCACGCTCAAAGGTACGACGAAACTGACGCTCTAATACGCCATAGATGTACTTGGCTTTCTGCTTTTCCATCAATTGCATGGCGTAGTCGTTAGTTTTGCGTTTTTTGCCTCTTCCGTGCTGACCCGGAGGATAATTTTTGTTTTTCAATGCCTTGCACGCTCCAAAGATAGACTCTCCGTAGCGCCTTGCTATTTTTGATTTAGGACCAGTGTATCTTGCCATTTTAAATTGTGATTTTTTCGTTTCAATGTTGCATCTTTTTCCAAAACAGAAAAAGATTCAGCAGTCCAACATTATCTAACTGATAAAAGAATTTTACACTCTGCGTTTTTTAGGAGGACGGCAGCCATTATGAGGCAGTGGCGTAACGTCTCTAATAACGGTTATTTCAATACCTGAACTTTGAATAGTTCTGATAGCCGATTCTCGTCCAGCCCCCGGACCTTTCACAAAAACCTCTGCCTTGCGCATGCCCAAGTCATAAGCTATTTTAGCGCAGTCGGCAGCAGCCATTTGTGCTGCATAAGGCGTATTTTTTTTAGAGCCTTTGAAGCCCATTTTGCCAGCAGATGACCAAGAAATAACCTGACCGGCGTTGTTTGTAATTGAAATAATAATATTGTTAAAAGATGCCTTGATATGCACCTGTCCGGTAGGTTCAACCTGAACTACACGCTTTTTGGCTTTGTCTTTTCTTTTAGATTGAGTTGCCATAATTTACAAGCCTAATTATTTCTTCGTTGCCATTTTCTTGTTCGCTACAGTCTTGCGCTTACCTTTGCGAGTGCGCGCATTGTTTTTAGTTTTTTGTCCTCTTACAGGCAGTCCTTTGCGATGGCGCAAGCCGCGGTAACAACCAATATCCATCAGGCGCTTAATACTCAACTGTACCTCAGACTTGAGCTCGCCCTCTACCTTAAACTCGCTGTTAATAATATCGCGAACAGCTTTTGACTCTGCGTCGTTCCATGTAGAAACTTTGCGGTTAGGGTCTATACCTGCTTTGGCTAAAATCTTTTTTGCAGAAGATCTGCCAATGCCATAGATATACGTTAAAGAAATTTCACCGCGTTTGTTGTCTGGAATATCAACTCCGGAAATTCTTGCCATGATTCTTCAGGGTGATAAATTAACCTTGTCTTTGCTTGAACTTAGGATTTTTTTTGTTGATTACGTACAACTTGCCCTTGCGACGGATTACCTTGCACTCGGCACTACGCTTTTTAATAGATGCTTTGACTTTCATGGTCGTGCAAATTTAGGTTACTTGTAACGGTAAACGATTCTTCCTTTAGTGAGGTCATAAGGCGACATTTCTAACTTTACTTTGTCTCCTGGCAGAATGCGAATGAAATTCATTCTCATTTTGCCCGAAATATGAGCAATAATCTGATGACCATTTTCCAATTCTACACGGAACATTGCATTAGACAATGCCTCTACTATTGTTCCGTCTAACTCAATATTTGCTTGCTTCGGCATACAGCAGCTAAAATTTGAACACTTGTTCTATATATTCAAAACTTGTCAGTATTTCTACTTGGTCATTGTACAAAGCAACGGTATGCTCGAAATGTGCAGAAGGTTTTCTATCCCTTGTGCGTATTGTCCAACCGTCGGCTTCGTGTACTACGTCGCGCTTGCCCATATTAATCATTGGCTCTATGGCTAGCACCACTCCGTTTTGCATCTTGATTCCTGAGCCTCGTTTCCCATAGTTAGGAACTTGTGGGTCTTCATGTAAGTTTTTTCCTACGCCGTGCCCAACCAGTTCTCTAACCACAGAAAAGCCATGCGACTGCACATAGCTTTGAATGGCATAGCCTATATCGCCAATCCTTTTTCCTACCGCTACCTGAGCAATTCCTTCGTATAAGGATTGCTTGGTTACTTGGAGCAGGCGCATCACTTCTGGCGCTACTTCACCCACAGGATAGGTATAGGCACAGTCGGCATGATAGCCATTCATGTACACTCCGCAATCAATTGACACAATGTCGCCTGCTTTGAGCCTATAGCTACTAGGAATACCATGTACCACTGTTTCGTTCACTGAGATACACAAAGAGGCAGGAAAGCCATTATAGTTGTAAAAAGAAGGAACGGCTCCATGGTCTCTAATGTATTCCTCAGCATACTTGTCTAACTCTTTTGTTGTAATTCCTTCCTTGATTAGCTTAGCGATTTCTCCATGTACTTTACTGAGCAAAGCACCACTTTTTCTAATCCCTTCTAAATCAGCTGCATTCTTGTAATAAATCATAGGAACGAATTAAGCAACTGCAACGCTACCAGTACGACCCTTTACTTTACCGGTCTTCATCATACCTTCATAATGGCGCATGAGCAAATAACTTTCAATTTGCTGGAGGGTATCCAAAATTACGCCAACCATAATCAGCAAAGACGTACCGCCATAAAACTGTGCAAATTCCATATTAACACCTGCTATGCTGGCAAATGCCGGCATAATAGCAATTACAGCTAAAAATAAGGCGCCGGGCAGCGTTATTCTATCAATAATATGGCTGATGTAATTAGCTGTATCCTCGCCGGGCTTCACTCCGGGAATAAAGCCGCCATTGCGCTTCATTTCATCTGCTAACTGCTGCGGGTTTACTGTAATGGCTGTATAGAAAAACGTAAACACCACAATTAGAATGGCAAATAATAAGTTGTATTGCCAAGAAGTAAAGTCGGAGAAAGTGGTTGCAATGTAGTTAGCCCAATCGTACTTGTCTGCCAAAGTAGAGGCAAGCAAAGAAGGAAGGAACATTAACGACTGAGCAAAAATAATAGGCATTACGCCTGCAGCATTGATTTTGAGTGGCAAGTAAGAACGCTGAGCACCCAGCGCAGAAAGTTTTTTACCACGCGCACCTGCAATCTGTTTAGCATACTGCACCGGTATACGCCGTACAGCTTGGGTGATAAGCACTACCCCCATTACAACAAAGAAAAGCGCTACTAGCTCGAGTACAAAAATCAGTAAACCTGCCGAACCGCGCGAAGCACTCTCTGCCACTAATGCAGCAGGGAAACGGGAAACGATCCCTATCATAATCAGCATAGAAATACCATTCCCTATCCCCTTTTCGGTAATGCGTTCGCCCATCCACATACAGAAAATAGTACCCGAAGTGAGGATAATCATAGAACTAATAGTGAAAAATGTTCTATTGATTACAACAGCTTCTGGCTGAGGCTGAATGATGGTTCCGGCAATGTAAGCTGATGACTGTACCAAAGTGATTAAAATAGTGAGCAGGCGTGTTATTTGGTTCATCTTTCTGCGACCAGATTCCCCTTCTTTTTGCATCTTTTGGAAATAAGGAACAGCCACCGTAAGCAACTGTATCACAATAGATGCAGAAATGTAGGGCATGATACCCAGTGCAAAAATAGATGCCCTTGA
Organism: Bernardetiaceae bacterium; assembly: GCA_025056255.1. Classification (GTDB taxonomy): domain Bacteria; phylum Bacteroidota; class Bacteroidia; order Cytophagales; family Thermoflexibacteraceae; genus Rhodoflexus. Next base: position 208,899 of record JANWVT010000001.1, read on the forward strand.
AAACGCGCCTCCTAATAAGGTATCTAACAACCCTAGAATACCTGCCGAAGAGCCGCCGCTTGAAAGCATAGCCGGGTCTAAACCGGGCAACACTATGTAAGAACCCAAACGGAAGATAATCAGAAAACCTACTGTAAAGAGGATTCTGTTTTTCAGTTCTTCAATAGAGAAGATGTTCTTGATGGTAGTGAAAAACTTGTTCATGAGCGGCGATTAAAATTTTATAGCTTAATAACCTTGCCACCTACCTTCTCGATATTTTGAATCGCAGAGGCTGAAAATGCATGTGCACTAATTTCAACAGCAGAGGAAAGCGTTCCTTTACTGAGTACTTTAACTAAGTCCTTCTTGGCAATCATTCCGTTTTGGCGAAGCAACTCGAGGGTAACAGCAGTAGCACCTGTTTTGTCTACAAGGGCTTGAATGTCGCCTAAGTTGATTGCTTTGTATGCTACACGAGTAGGATTTTTGAAACCAAACTTAGGAACACGGCGTTGCAAAGGCATTTGTCCGCCTTCAAATCCTAACTTTTGGCTGTAGCCCGAGCGGGACTTAGCTCCTTTATGACCACGAGTAGAAGTACCACCTTTACCCGAGCCATGTCCGCGCCCTAAGCGCACTTTTCTAAAAACAGAACCTTTTGCAGGCTTTAATTCATGGAGTTTCATTGCTATCTGTTCAATTAAAGCACCTGAAAATAAATCATTTTACTTCTTCTACGCGAACCAAATGGGCTACGGTACGCACCATACCGAGAATTTGAGGGGTTGCTTCTTTTTCTACGGTACGGTTAATTTTTCCCAAACCAAGTGAGATAATAGTATCTTTTTGGTTTCGTGGGCGCTTAATGGTGCTGCGAACTTGCGTGATTCTAATTTTTGCCATAGTCTTATCCATTAAACACTTTAGACAGTGGAATACCTCTTTGCTGGGCTACAGTTCTTGGGTCGCGCATTTTTACTAAGGCGTCAATCGTAGCTTTCACCACATTATGAGGGTTAGAAGAACCCTTGGACTTTGCTAACACGTTGGTAATACCAGCAGACTCTAACACAGCACGCATAGCACCGCCAGCAATCACGCCTGTACCCGGAGCTGCAGGTTTTAACAATACCCTACCTCCGCAAAACTTACCTTCCATTTCGTGCGGCACTGTACCTTTAATAATAGGTACTTTCACGAGGTTTTTCTTTGCATCGTCAATTGCTTTGGTGATGGCATCAGTAACTTCGTTGGCTTTGCCCAAGCCATAGCCCACTACTCCTTTCCCGTCTCCTACCACAACAATGGCTGCAAAGCTAAAACGACGACCACCTTTGACTACTTTAGCTACACGATTGACTTTCACCAAGCGGTCAGTCAATTCAATTTCGCTAGCTTTAAAGCTTCTAATATTTGTTTGAGACATGGTTGTGTTTTTTTAGAATTTAAGACCTCCTTCGCGCGCGCCCTCGGCTAAGGATTTTACATTACCGTGATACAGGTAACCGTTACGGTCGAACACGGTTTGGGTGATACCTTGCTGCAGAGCGCGTTCAGCAAGTTTTTTGCCCACTTCTCTGGAAAGAGCAACGTTAATAGAGCGCTTGTCTGTCAGCTCGCGTGATGAAGCGCTTGCCAAAGTTACTCCTTTTTCGTCATCAATAAGTTGAGCGTAGATAGCTGTATTACTGCGAAAAACAGTCAAACGGGGCACACTCGCCGTGCCGCTAATGCGCGCACGGATGCGCTTTTTAATTTTTTGTCTTCTAAGTTGTTTCTGATTTCCCATGATATTAAAAAAGCAAAGACACTATTTCTTAGCAGCAGCTTTTCCAGCTTTGCGACGAATCACTTCGTCCACAAACTTAATACCTTTTCCTTTGTAAGGTTCAGGTTTGCGGAATGAACGAAGTTTGGCAGCAATTTGACCAATCAGTTGCTTGTCTATTCCCTCTAAGGTAATTACTGGTGGCTTACCTTTAAGTGTTTCCGCACTCACCTTCACCTCTTTGGGCACTTCAAAAACAATGTTATGAGAGTAGCCCAAACTTAACTGAAGCAACTGACCACTGGCTTCGGCTTTGTAGCCAACCCCAATCAACTCCATTTGCTTTTTGAATCCTTCGTGTACGCCAATGACCATGTTGTTGATTAAAGCGCGATAGAGCCCATGCAGAGCTTTATGACGCTTTTGGTCTGTGGGGCGCTCCACTATAATTTGTCCACCTTCTACTTTAACTGTGATGTCGGGATCTACTTGTTGAGAAAGCGTCCCCTTAGGACCTTTCACTGTTACTGTATTGTTTGCAGCAACGTTCACAGTTACTCCGGCGGGAAGTGTAATTGGTTTTTTTCCTATACGCGACATGGTCTATCTCCGTTTTTTTAGTACACGTAACAAATTACCTCGCCCCCTACGTTAAGCTCTTTTGCTTCTTTGTCGGTGATGAGTCCTTTTGATGTAGAGATAATAGCAATACCAAGCCCATTCAAAACGCGGGGAAGCGCATTTGACTTAGTATATTTACGCAAGCCGGGTTTACTTACGCGCTCCAGATGCACTATGGCAGGCTGTTTGGTTACAGGATGGTACTTGAGAGCGATTTTAATCACCCCTTGCGAACCTTGTTCCTCAAACTTATAGCTATGAATATAACCCTTGTTATATAACAGCTTGGTTATTTCCTTTTTCAACTTAGAAGCAGGAACTTCAACCACCCGATGATTAGCACGGATGGCATTTCTTAATCTTGTCAGATAGTCGGCTATTGGATCAGTCATTGCCTTAATTAAGTTTTACTTTCGTTGATGGCTTGCACCTAACAGAAAAGTATGATGTACACAATAAAAGGTAAACCGGACAAACGTATTATTACCAACTTGCCTTTGTGATACCCGGAATTCTGCCGTCGGATGCCATTTCGCGGAACAAAACGCGCGAAATACCAAACTTGCGCATGTAGCCGCGTGGCCTACCGGTGATCTTGCAGCGGTTGTGCAAGCGGACTTTTGAAGAGTTACGCGGTAGTTTGTCTAATGCTTCCCAGTCGCCTGCTTTTTTTAACTCTTCTCTTTTTTTAGCGTATTTAGCCACCAAACGGGCTCTTTTTCTTTCGCGTGCTTTTACAGATTCTTTTGCCATACAAGCTATATTTACTTTTGATTTTTAAACGGCAAACCTAAGGCAGCCAACAATGCGCGGCTTTCCTCGTCTGTTTTGGCTGTGGTAACGAAAGTGATGTCCATGCCAGATATCTTATTTACCTTATCTATACTGATTTCAGGGAATATAATTTGTTCTTTAATTCCCAGCGTATAGTTACCGCGTCCGTCGAAACCGCTGTCGCTAATACCACGAAAGTCGCGTACGCGCGGTAGGGCTACGGTAGCCAAGCGATCTAAGAACTCATACATGCGGTCACCGCGAAGCGTAACGCGTGCGCCAATGGGCATGTTTTCACGCAATTTAAAGTTAGATATAGCTTTGCGTGCTTTGGTAGGCACAGCGCGCTGTCCAGTGATAGCAGTAAGTTCTTCTATCCCTACTTCAACCAATTTCTTATCGGCTACGGCTTGACCAATCCCTTTATTGATGCAAATTTTGGTCAGCTTAGGCACTTGCATAACAGACTTATATGCAAACTTTTCTTTCAGTGCCGGAACAACCTCTTTGAGGTATTTTTCTTTTAATCTCGGTTTAGCCATTGTTTTTGATGGTTTCGCCTGATTTCTTTGAATATCTTTCTAATTTGCCGGCAGCATTTCTACGACGCCCAATCCGAGTAGGTTTTCCTGTTTTAGGGTCTATCAGCATCAGGTTACTAATGTGAATGCTTGCCTCTTTTTGGATAAATCCGCCTTCGGGATTTTCGTTAGAAGGTTTTACAGCCCGTTTAACCATGTTCAACCCTTCTACAATGGCACGCTGCTTTTCTACCAACATTTTGGTGATAATGCCTGTTTTGCCTTTTTCATCGCCGGCAATTACCATTACGCGGTCGCCTCGCCGAACGTGAAATTTATGAGGCTTAGAAGCAGTTTTTTTCATAGTGTTTTCCTCCTTTGTACTAATTAAATCACCTCAGGCGCTAATGAAATAATTTTCATAAACTGCTTTTCGCGCAACTCACGTGCTACAGGTCCGAAGATGCGCGTACCGCGTGGTTCGTCTTGGTTGTTGAGTAGTACAACAGCGTTATCGTCAAATCGAATATAGGAACCGTCTTTGCGACGAACTTCTTTTTTGGTGCGTACAACTACTGCTTTGGCAACAGTTCCTTTCTTAATGTTGCTCGAAGAAAGAGCCGACTTGACAGTAACTACTACTTTATCGCCTAAACTTGCATAACGCTTACGGGTGCCGCCCAAAACGCGGATGACCAGTACTTCTTTAGCACCGCTGTTGTCTGCCACGTTGAGCCTTGATTCTTGCTGTATCATTGCTCTTCTCTTAGTTTGAGATTACTTCGCTCTTTCAATAATTTCAACTAAACGCCAGCGTTTTAATTTGCTGAGCGGACGGGTTTCCATAATTTTTACGGTATCCCCTTCTAAGCACTCGTTGCGCTCGTCGTGCGCATAAAACTTAGTTGTTTTCTTCATGAATTTGCCGTAGGTAGGATGCTTTACACGGCGCTCTACCGCTACGACAATAGATTTATCCATTTTATTGCTTACTACAACCCCCACACGGGTTTTTCTCAGCTTTCTTTGTTCCATTTGTATTGCTTTATTGTGATTGTGCTTTTTTAGCAGATAAAATGGTGTTCAATCGCGCGATTTCGCGTTTGAGATTGCGCAGTTGCATTGGGTTTGCCAATGGAGACACGGCATGTGAAAAGCGCAGCCTGCGCAAAGTTGCCTTAGCTTCCACAATTCTGGACTCTAAGTCTTCAACAGAGAGTTCGTGTAAATGAGCGTACTTTTTCATATTGCTGCGCTATAATTATAAGTTCGCTTTCAACTCGTTTGCAACCACAAATTTGGTAATGATAGGCAGTTTTTGTGCGGCTAAGCGCAAAGCTTCCTGCGCAAGAGCAATATCAATACCACCTGCCTCAAACAAAATAGTGCCGGGCTTAACAGGCGCCACCCAATACTCGGGCGCTCCTTTACCTTTACCCATGCGCACTTCGGCAGGCTTTTTAGTTACTGGCTTGTCGGGGAAGATACGAATCCAAACCTGCCCTTCGCGCTTCATAGCTCTGGTCATGGCAATACGGGCTGCCTCTATTTGGCGGGCTGTAATCCATCCGGGCTCTAAGGCTTTAATACCAAACTCACCAAAAGCCAACGTGTGCCCGCGCTGTGCAATACCTTTTACACGCCCCTTTTGCTGCTTTCTAAATTTTGTCCTTTTCGGTTGTAACATGGCTACAAACGTTTATCTGTTGCTTCAAACAGCAAACGCCGTTTGATAAAATTAAAACTTAACACCACAACCTTGCTTCTTGCAACAAGGCTTCTCAAAATCTGAGCGATAAGCTTGTAAACTACTAAAACTCGTGATACTTGACAGGACTTTTGCTCGTGTCGCTTACAAGCAGAGTTTCCTATCGCTTGCGATTTGGGACTGCAAAGTTAGCACACTATTTATACTATCCAAACTTTGGTGCAAATATTTTCAAGAAAATGAGGCAGATAGCCTGCTTGTGCGTTTCTTTGAGGAAGAGCAGGGTGTTGCCTTATCCATCGTAAAGCTGCTTTTGTGTTAATTTAACTGAAATAGCAGCTATTTGGCAATAGTTTTCGTATATGAAACAGAGCAGTGCCAAATGACTTTTTGTGCTTGGTTTAATCAAAACGTATTCTAATATGCAACGGTACAATATTTTATGGGCAGACGACGAGATAGATTTACTCAAGCCTTATATTCTGTTCCTATCTCAAAAAGGATATGATGTTACCCCTGTAAATAGTGGTGCGGATGCGCTCGAAAAATTTAGTGAACAATCCTACGATGTTATCTTCCTCGACGAGAACATGCCCGGAATGAGTGGGTTGGAAATTCTTTCGCACATCAAAACCATTCGCCCACACGTACCAGTGGTGATGATTACTAAAAACGAAGAAGAAAGCATCATGGAAGAAGCAATTGGTTCTAAGATAGACGACTACCTCATCAAACCTGTTAATCCTAAACAAATTTTACTTTCTATTAAAAAAATTTTAGACCAAAAGCGCATTATTGGTGAAAAAACTACGCAAAGCTATCAACAAGAATTCCGCAATATTATGATGGCTTTCAGCGAAAGTATGAATCATAATGAATGGGCAGAAGTATATAAAAAACTGGTTTACTGGGAGTTAGAAATGGAGAATGCCGGCAACCAAGGCATGACTGATGTGCTCAAAATGCAAAAAGAAGAAGCGAATAACAACTTTGCCAAGTTTATTATCCAAAACTATGAGCAATGGCTCAATAATCCCGATATTGACAAGCCACTGATGTCGCATCAACTGTTGCGCAAAAAACTATTCCCTAAAATCTCAGCAGAGCCAGTTTTCTTTTTTCTCATCGATAACCTGCGCTATGACCAATGGAAAACAATAGAGCCATTAGTAGCAGAACAATTCAAAATAGAACAAGAAACTCTGTATTACTCTATTTTGCCCACCACTACTGCCTTTGCCCGCAATGCAATTTTTGCAGGCGTGTTGCCTGTTGAGTTAGAAAAAATTATTCCTGATTTTTGGCAAGACGACGAAGATGAAGGGGCTAAAAACAATCATGAAAAAGATTTTCTACAATATCAGCTCAAAAAAAACCGATTAGAGCATATTAAGTTCAGCTATCACAAAATTATCCACCAAACTCAAAGCAAAGCACTGGTAGATAATTTCAACAATCTTTTACATAATCAGCTGAATGTGGTGGTGTATAACTTTGTAGACATGCTCTCCCACGCCCGCACCGATACAGAAATGATTCGCGAACTTGCCCCAGACGAAGCTGCTTATCGTTTTATTACTAAATCATGGTTTTTGCACTCGCCAATGGTAGATATGCTGCGAAAGATTGCAGAAAAAAAATATCGTTTAATTATTACAACCGACCATGGCACCATTCGTACAACAAAGCCTTATAAAATTGTAGGTGACAGAAACACCAATACCAACTTGCGCTACAAACAAGGAAAAAATTTGGATTATGACAAAAAAAATGTATTTGTGTGCCGCAAGCCAGAATCTTTGCATCTGCCTAAGCACAACGTTTCTACCTCCTATGTGTTTGCAACTGAAGATTATTTTTTTGCCTACCCAAATAACTACAACCACTACGTAAAATATTACAAAGATACTTTCCAACATGGAGGTATCTCATTAGAAGAAATGATTATACCATATGTAGAATTAATCCCTAAGTAGGTAGTTCCGACAATGCAGGCAGTCAAAATGTTGTCGTAGTAGAACCTACTCTACCATAGCAAATAGCTTTCTTGCCAAGCTCGGTTAATATTCAGCAGGTTGCATACCTGCCATTTTAACAACTGCAAATTTTGGTTATACTCCTAAGGCGTGCATGCGATTGAATATTTGCTACTCAATTTGCATGTTGCCTGTAGCACGGTGCTTTTGTACGCATCTGCACGAACAACCATTTTGTTGTGTGCAAGGACACAAGGGCGCGGCATGTTGTAGCATGGCTTAATGTGGTTTACAACATTTGGTTCCGATGTGCAGCTAAAATTGCAGTCTACAAAACATACCTACTTGCTATCAATAGCGCAAGAAAAGTTGAGGCAATACGTAAAGAATTACTACCGTTACTTCTCAGTACTTACTGACTATCAAGCCGCTATTGTAATTGAATTGCTTTTTAGTTAACTTTTAGGAAATAATACGCCACTATGTACATGCATTGGTTTTGTTTATTTCTTATCATATGAAAAACAGCGAAAAAACTTATCACGATTATGTGATTAAAGACGGGAAGTTCATCGGAAAATTCAATGAAATTCGATGACCCATGGAAACAGTCAACACAACCAAACAAGTACTCGCGAATAGCCGGCATTATACATATAAAAAATTTCAATATCCAATCCGTTTTAGAATGTGGTTGCGGTCTGGGTTATTATGCCGACTGGATACAACGAGAAACGAGCATCACGCCTAAAAGCATAGACATCTCCCCTGTTGCTATCGAAAAAGCAAGAAAATTATTTCCCCACTTAGACTTTGAAGTAGCCGACGTACGTGCTGATCTGCCAAAATTCAAAGGCTATGATTGTGTTCTGTTTGCTGAAATCATCTGGTATATACTGCCTCAGCTGCAAAACATATTCGAAGTGCTACGAAAGGATTTCAAGAGCAAGTACCTATTAGTAAACCAAGTATTTTACAAAGGGACTCAGAAGTACGGAACAGAATATTTTACTAATCTGAAAGAATTCATCAACTATGTGCCTTTCACTTTGCTGGGGCAGTGTGAAGCCACAACTATTTACGATACTACCATCGAAACATCTACTATTTTTAAAATATGACAGTGCTTTAATTATTTTAGCAGTTTTTACTACCACCCTCGTTCAATCTTAACTTGGCTCTTGAGCAATATTTCCACCTATCAGCATTAATGCGCGAAAAACTCCTTTCAATGGAATGGACTTGAATACATACAGGTTTATCCACACAACTTAAAGATTTACCATCAATCATTTTTACAAGCAAATTCGTATCTTTATGCTAATATGAAGAAACTATGCAAGATGTTTTGATTATTGCCACTATTATGGCTGTGCCTATTACGGCGATTCTTTCGGCTACTTTTCTAAAATACAAAAAGTTAGAATTGCAGCAGTCCCAAAATCGTTCCGCTGATAAACAGCTAATAGAGCGACTTCTCCAAAATACAGAAACGCTTGTCAAAGCCAATACAGAGTTGCAAAAGCGCATCGAAAATTTGGAAACCATTATCACACTTGGTGACATCTCACTGCCCGCCGCTAAGCATCCTATTGCAAACAGCAACAACGACGAGTAAAATTGGTTTCTAACACTATTAAGATGATTAGTTGAGCGGAGAAATTGCCGCCGCCGTTGTTCCTAGCGTAGCTAACAGTTAGATGCAAGCAAATTGCACTAACTATTACCTACCTCTCAAAAATAAAATCAATCAGACACTATGCTGACTACAATTGTCCAAAATTCTGATTTTAGCCTCATTTACCTGACCAACAATACCCATACGTAGATAGAGAAGCTAACTTTGTTATTTTTTACAACACGTTTTACATTTGTAGAAAATTAGCTTACATACTTCATCAACACCTTGCAGGTTTGGCAGAGATGCCAATTAAAAAGGAATCGTGTGCAAATCGCGAGCTGTCCCGCAACTGTAAGTAACACCCAAAGGCTTTTGCCCTTAGCGTACCATTGCTCAAAAAAGTTTGAGTGAGAAGGTCGGCAGAAGCTGTTACGAGCCAGGAGACTTGCCTGCAAAGGATTGACAAATGCCCTCGCGGATTGGGGTAAGCGTCAGGTCTGGTGAATAGTCTTTCGTATCTTACCGAAGAGGATAAGATGCGTCTTGCTATTCGTGCGTTCCTTTCTCTTTTTCCTCTCTGCGAGTGCATTGCGAAGTTTGGAGCGTATGGTTTCACTTTTTAAACCCTAACGTAATGCAAACGCACAACTTGGGCTATCCGCGGATTGGTAGTCAGCGTGAACTCAAAAAAGCCTGCGAAAGTTATTGGGCAGGTAAAATCTCTCAAAACGAACTGCTCGAAGCAGCCCGAAAAATCAGGGAGCAAAATTGGCAAACCCAACAAACCGCAGGTATTGGGTGGGTGCCTGTCAATGATTTTTCTTTCTACGACCAAGTGTTGGATATGTCTTTGCTCTTGGGGGCTATCCCCGAACGCTATCAGCCTTTGCAAGAAAAATCCAATTTGGATTTGTACTTTGCGATGGCTCGTGGCTATCAGCAAGAGGGGCTTGACCTGAAAGCAATGGAAATGACCAAGTGGTTCGATACCAATTATCACTACATCGTTCCCGAATTTACCAAAAATCAAACTTTTCGGCTTTTTGGTAGCAAAATCTTTGATGAATTTGCCGAAGCCCAGCAATTAGGTATCCAAGCCAAACCCGTGCTTATCGGAGCGGTTTCGTATTTACTCTTAGGAAAAGAAAAAGAGGAGGGTTTCCACAAATTGGATTTGATAGATAAACTCCTGCCAGTTTATATCCAGATTTTGCAAAAATTGCAGGCACAAGGAGCCACTTGGGTACAAATAGATGAGCCATATTTGGCGATGGATTTGACCGACCGAGAACGCCAAGTTTTCTCAGAAGTCTATACCGAAATTCGCAAGCAAGTACCCGATTTGAAAATCGTTTTAGCCAACTACTTTGACTGCTACGGCGACAACCTGACCACCGCCCTGCAACTGCCCGTAGATGCCCTGCACTTGGATTTGGTGCGTTGCCCCTCACAATTGGACGATGTGTTGGCTCATGCTCATCTAAGCACACAAATCTTGTCCTTGGGCGTAGTTGATGGCAGAAATATCTGGAAAAACGATTTTGAACAATCTTTGCAAATTATTCAAAAGGCTGTTGCAAAAATAGGCAAGCAAAGAGTTTGGCTCGCTCCTTCCTGCTCTTTATTGCATAGCCCCAACGACTTGGATTTTGAGCAAAAACTTAACCCTGAAATCAAGCAATGGCTGGCTTTTGCCAAACAAAAACTAAGCGAGGTGGTAACGCTCGCCCAATTAGCCAATGGCGAAAACAGCCCCGCTTTGGAAAAGGCTTTGCAAGAAAACCGCCAAGCCCACCAAAACCGCCGAAGCTCTCCGCTCATTCACAATCCGAAGGTAAAGGAAAGGCTCAGTGCTGTTCAGGAAAGCGATTTTTCCAGAAAATCACCTTTTGCGGTACGTCAGCGATTGCAAAAAGAGCGTTTCAAATTACCTCTGTTCCCTACTACTACCATTGGTTCGTTTCCGCAAACTACCGATGTACGCCAACTAAGGGCAAGGCTCAAAAAAGGCGAACTCACCCAAGCCCAATACGAAGCCGAAATAGAAAAAGCAATCATTGAGGCTATTCGCTGGCAGGAAGAGGTAGGCATTGATGTATTGGTACATGGCGAATTTGAACGCAACGATATGGTAGAATATTTCGGCGAACTTTTAGACGGCTTTGCCTTTACCGAAAACGGCTGGGTACAGAGCTACGGTAGCCGTTGCGTAAAGCCGCCCATTATTTTTGGCGATGTAGCTCGCAGCCAAGACCTTTCGGTGCGATGGAGCAGTTTTGCCCAAAAGCACACCCAAAAACTGATGAAAGGTATGCTTACCGGTCCTGTTACGATTTTGCAATGGTCTTTTGTACGCAACGACCAGCCTCGCCGCGATACAGCCTTCCAGATTGCCCTTGCCATTCGCGACGAGGTAGTAGCCTTAGAGCAAGCGGGCATCAAGGTAATTCAGATTGATGAGCCTGCTATCCGTGAAGGGCTACCTCTCCGCCGAAAAGACTGGGCAGACTACTTAGAGTGGGCTGTAAAAGCCTTCCGCCTCTCGGCAAGTGGCGTAGCAGACCAGACGCAAATCCATACGCATATGTGCTATTCGGAGTTTAACGACATCATAGAGCATATTGCCGCCATGGATGCCGATGTAATTACCATCGAGACCTCACGCTCGGAAATGGAATTGTTGGAGGCTTTCGTAGATTTCAAATATCCTAACGAAATCGGACCCGGCGTGTACGACATACATTCGCCTCGTGTGCCGAGCGTAGCCGAAATAAAACACCTGCTCCACAAAGCAGCGGAAGTACTTCCCATAGAAAACATCTGGGTAAATCCGGATTGTGGCTTGAAAACTCGCCGCTGGGAGGAAACCAAAGTGGCTCTACAAAACATGGTACAAGCCGCCCGCGAGTTGCGTGAAGAGGTGGGTGTAGAGAAGGTTTAAATTTTTTAGCTAATTAGGGCAAGTAGGAGATAGAACTTTCATAGCAAAGAACTGTGCACCATCTAAAACTACTGACAATGCGAGTTTTGTTGTCGTTCACGTTCCTACACCCAATCCATTTCCGACATGACCACTCCCCAAAGCCATCAATGTTGCATATGCGAGTACGCGCAATAGCCCGATAGGTTATCGAAGCCTGTCGGGCTTTATACTGATTCAATAGTTGGCAACAAGAGTTGTCTTTGAAAACAAAATAAGATACAATTCCCACTCTTCTACTTTTTGCATTTTTCCTACTTTTACATCATTGGTGTTGACAAATAAGATATTATGAGAACTTGGTAGGTGCAAAGAAACTTAGAAGCTGCAAATACTGAGCTTCCTATGGCAACAGTCTCGTACATACTTATCAGAAATTAGTTTTTATGTCCTGACTGATTGAACAGTGAGTTATAAAAAGCAATAGCTGCTGCTATTTGTTCGCGATTGTCAAAATCAATCGGATGATTTGCTAAATATGCCTCAAAACCTTGGTGAGGAGGCAAGGCTTTTAGCAAACTTTTGCGATTTTTCTTAATCTTCATAGGGGTTTTGTCGGGTCCAACAATGTAGTATTCTACATGTGCAACGTACTTGTCGTAGTACCGCCCTGTACTTTGTGCTTTACCAATATCGGAAGGTAGAAAAGTTCTAGTATGATAAGCCAATACGCTGTAAGGTCCTTCTTGTAGCACTTCGCAAAACTTAGGTGTGAGCTTGTCGCCGACTGGAAATCGTTTAAAGACGTGCTTGGTTTTCTTAGCAGTATCTTCTAAAACCAAGTAATCGATGGCAGTAGCATCTACTATGAGCGAATCGCCGGTATCTTGGCGCCAAATCATCAGTTCTTGGCTCTGATATACGTCTATTTTAGTTGGAATATTTTTCAATACGTATCCATCTTTCAAATGGATAGCAGCAGGCAGCCATTGGGGGAATACATAAGGTGAACCTTCATATGTTTTAGCCCGATTGTCAAACGTACGCATCATCATGTTAGTACCGCGGTTGAGCGTGCCGTCGTTGGCGAACAGTTTACGCAAGTCGTTTTCAAAACTTACTGCTTGTGTTGCTTGTTTGCTTTGCGGTGGAGCGGTTTGAGCCTGCAAACGGGCAGCCATTGCCATAACCACAATGCTTGCCCATACTAAAAAATAAACTTTCATAGACGGCACTGATTATCAATTTTTTGCAAATGTACAAAAACAATATTTTTGAAGGCAATTCATCTTATTCATCCATTTACAAGCCTATACTTGCGAATAATTTTGAAAATCAGGGCGAATCCTCCGACCTTTGCAGCATGATGTTTACACCCGAACACCTTACCCGTTTTAATGGCTTAGCAACACCTTTTTTTTACTATGATTTGTCTTTGCTTCAAAAAACAATAGAGGCAGCAGCCAAGCAGGCAAGCAGGCATGGTTTTCACATTCACTATGCACTAAAAGCCAATGCCAATCGAGAGATTTTGCAACCTATTGTGGCGGCTGGTTTTGGTGCGGACTGTGTCAGTGGCAACGAAGTGCTAAGGGCATTGGAAACAGGTTTTGCGCCCGAGAAAATTGTGTTTGCTGGTGTAGGAAAATCGGACAAAGAAATCAAGACTGCACTGGAAAAGGATATTTTCTGCTTCAACGTAGAGTCGGTAGAAGAATTACAGGTAATTGAAGGTTTGGCGGCACAAATAGGTAAAACTGCTACTGTTGCTTTGCGAGTCAATCCGTTAGTAGAAGCGCATACACACCAGTACATTACTACCGGAACAGCTGAAAACAAGTTTGGCATTCCTCCACGCGATTTTGACACGCTGCTACAACTGCTACCAGCACTGTCGCATATTCGGGTAATAGGACTACACACGCACATTGGCTCGCAAATCTGCAACATGGACAACTTTAAAAACACTTGCCTGAAATTCAATGAAATACGCCGCTGGTTCGAGCAACACGACCTGCATTTCACTGACCTGAACATAGGAGGAGGGCTCGGTGTAGACTATCAGCACCCCGATGACAACCCCATTCCCGATTTCCAAAACTACTTCGATACCATCAACCGCTATTTGGAACGCACCCCACAACAACAGGTACATTTTGAACTCGGGCGTTCTATTGTAGCACAGTGCGGTAGTTTGATTACCCGCGTTCTATACACTAAACAAGGAGAAAACAAGCGTTTTGCTATTGTAGACGCTGGCATGACAGAACTCATCCGCCCGGCATTGTATCAGGCTTATCACAAAATTCAAGCTCTTAAAGCTCCTCAAGTAGCTGCACTCATTTACGACGTGGTAGGACCTATATGCGAGTCGTCAGACTTTTTTGGCAAAGACGTAGCACTGCCTATGCTACAAAGAGGGGATTTGTTAGCAATTCGCACAGCAGGTGCCTATGGCGAGGTCATGAGTTCTAACTACAACCTACGAGAGAAAGCTCCGGCAATATACATGCCTGCATTGTAATGCTCAGTTAATTGCGCGCTCACATGCAAACAGGCATTCCATTTTACAACCTTGCCCCTATGCACGGCACTATTTGGGCGGAAATGGCAGATGCCTTCCAAAATGTATACGGCAGTTGTCAATTTGTTTTGGGACAAGCAGTCAAAAACTTCGAACATGCCTATGCACAGCTCAACCAAGTAAAATATGCTATTGGGGTTAGCAGTGGACTGGATGCTCTGCTGCTCGCTCTAAAAGCCTGTGGAATTGGACAAGGCGATGAGGTGATTGTGCCTGCCAATACTTACATTGCCTCAATATTGGCTATATGCCATGTTGGCGCCAAACCCGTTCTGGTTGAGCCGCGCCCCGACACATATAATATCAACCCCGAACTAATAGAGCAAGCCATTACGCCGCACACAAAAGCCGTGATGCCTGTTCACTTGTACGGGCAGGCATGTGAAATGGATGCCATTATGCAAATAGCCGCCCGCCACGGCTTAAAGGTGATTGAAGACAATGCACAGGCTCATTTAGCTGCTTTCAAAGGCAAACTCACTGGCAGTTGGGGCGATGCCAACGGCACCAGTTTTTATCCGAGCAAAAATTTGGGCGCATTAGGCGACGGTGGTGCAGTTACTACTTCTCATGATGAGCTAGCCAATCGAATTCGGCTGCTGCGCAATTGTGGCTCGCTTGTTAAATACGAAAACGAAACAATAGGGTATAATATGCGCTTAGACGAGCTGCAAGCTGCCTTCCTTAGCGTCAAAATGCGCTATATACACAAGTGGACAGCTGAACGGCAGCAACTTGCAGCCTTGTATCAGCAGCTACTGGCAGGTATCGACGACTTAATACTACCAATTACTCACACACAAGCCACGCACGTATATCACCTCTACGTAGTGAGAACCCGCCGCCGAGATGCCCTTCAACAATACCTTGCTGCTCATCAGATAGGAACACTCATTCACTATCCTATTCCGCCTCACTTGCAGCGTGCCTTTCGGCACATGGGTTGGCAAAAAGGCGATTTTCCCATTGCAGAAGAGCTGGCAGCCACTTGCCTTAGCTTGCCGCTTTGGATAGGCATGACCTCTGAACAAGTGGAAAGAGTAGCAGCTGTTGTTCACAAATTCTATTCAACTTAACTACTGCTGAGCAGACCAAACGGTTATGCAAACTAAAGCCACCAGCGATGCAATTGGTGCCGAATATAGCTTATCAGCTTTGTGTTGTTATGCTCTCCTCATATTGTTGTACTTCCATACAGGAATGAGACACCAACAACAATGGCATACAAATTCAACTTTTTAGGTACTTATCCGCATACCTCTGTTGTGTACATACAAGAAAGCAGTACGTACCCGTTCACCGCTTGTTCCTGTGTGGAGTTTTACATTGGAACAACTTCATTCAAAAATGTGCTTTTTGTGCTCATGTTTTACTTTTAGTTGTTAGTAGCCTAAAACACATCACTTTAATGCAGCCAAAATGGTAAGCATGCGTTTCCATGCATCGGCGCGAGCTTGTTTATTTTCAGCGCTTCCCGTTGGTTCTTCTCCACTTCTCATGAAAGCATGACCCGCTCCTTTGTAAATTTCATAAGCAAAAAACTTATTGGCTTGCTTCATTAGCGTTTCAATTTTAGGGATACCCGCATTGATGCGTTGGTCGTTTTCTGCATAAAAGCCATAGACAGGCGCTTGAATGCGAGCTACTTCTTCTGGATGCTCGGGGGCGCTGCCATAAAAAACCAAAGCTGCCTGAATGGAGGGAATCTGAGTGGCAGCGCGAAAACACTGCCCGCCGCCCCAGCAAAAGCCAACAATAGCCGTTTTCCCATTGCAAGAGGGCAGTTGGGAAATGTATGCTTGTACAGCAGCTAAATCGGCGCTTACTTGTTCAGGCTTGAGCTGTGAAAGTGCCATACGCGCCTCGTCGGAATTAGCAAAGTCGGCAGTTCGCTTTTTATCTTCCGAAAAACCTGACAGCAGGTCGGGGGCAATGGCTAAATAGCCTTCAGCAGCCAGTTGGTCGGCAAAACTGCGCACCCAATCCGTCAGTCCACGATTTTCATGGATAACAACAACGGCGGGCGTATTCTTGGCTGACTCGGGAAAGGCAACAAAGCAATGTACCGTGCGAGTCCCGTATTTTACTTCTACCCACTCGTGGTGTCGGGGCGACTTTTCCAATTGTGCAATAGCAAAGTCTTGCGCACAGATATGGGAAACAACAAGGCAAGTGAACCAAAAACAGACGATTGTTTTCATATCATAACTTATTGGACATTTTAGGAAGCGTTTCGGCTCATGTTTAGTGATAAGGTGCTACCCGATGGGTAGTATCGTTTTTTCGATAGCGAAAAGTAGGTGAAGGAGCAGTAGGCATTACCTCAACAGCAGCGGGATATGGTGTTTCTGATATGGTTATGGCGGGTACGGGCTGATAATAGCCTTTTTCTGGCATAATGAGCATTGTAAAAAGCGCCATATCGGCAAAAAAGAAAAACAAACACAAGCGAAAGGCAATGCTTTGCATCAGAGGGGTAAATTATTATATCTGCAAAAGTGGTGAAACAGGTTGACAATGTGGCATTTAACAACTCTTGACAGCTTCACTACGCTTTTTTGCATAGCTTTGCAGCCGCACAAAGTATTTGTTATCTACCATGAACATGTTGCAGCCTGCAAATTACCATTCAAAACTATTTTTTACAACAATATGGCATACTGGCTTGGTGATTTGTTGGCTCTTAATAAGCAGTTTGGCACTGGCACAAGACAATACTAATCGCAATAGTACCTCAAAAAAAGATTCCATCCGCTACGGACCTCATACTACACGGTACTATTACTGGCATACCTTATACCATAACATCGACGATACGCTGTATATCGATACTGCTTACGCCAATCGCCACCGTTACAATCTGGTGCAAAAAAACAACAATATGTGGCAGGATTTGGGCGTTTTTGGGACAGCAGCACAGCCTATTTTCTACCGCGAACCGGAGCAAATAGGCACGCGACTTGGCTACAACTCGCTTGCACCGTATCGGCTGCACCGCGACGAGGTACGCTACTTCGATAGCTACTCACCTGTAACTGACTTAGATTACATTCAAGGCGGCAAAGGACGCACACGCTTACGTGTTACCCATGCCCGCAGCATCACGCCAGAAGCAAGTGCTGCTATTTTCTTCCAACGCCAAGAAGCCAACAAAATTTTGGGTAGAAATTCGCGCCGCAACGACCCCATGCTCACTAATCAGGGATATGGCACTATGGCGCGTTTTTTCTCGCGCGACTTACGCTACAAACTACTGGCACATTTTCTCTATTCAGAACACGCCGTACAGGAAAATGGCGGATATAACACCAATGAACTCTCTCCCTCAACCTCCCATATGCTTGCCAACTTGCCTCCACAAGAGTTGGCTTACAGCTTAGAACAAGTGGTTAGTCGTGAAAAAGTGTACAATTTTCATCTCTATCAACAATTAGACCTTCCCAAAGACTCTTTGCAACAAATTAAGCAAACAGTTCAACTCTTTCACCAATTGGAGTGGTTGCGACAAGCCAACGAATATGTAGATGAAAACTTATTAAGCAACTTCCGAAATTTCTATCGGCGCCTGCCATTTAATGTAGCCCAGTGGCGTGGACGCGAATTGCGATATGCAACTCACTATCAGCAATTAGACAATCGTGCAGGTATCAAAGGGCAGTGGCATGGTTTGCGCTATCGAACTTATTTGCGCAACCGCATCTACAGCTTTCAGGCAAACTATACCGATGTAAATACCTTAGCTGATTCGGCAAAAAACGTGCACCTTGCACCTGAGTGGTTTGCAGGGGCAGTAGCTCAATTTGCTGTTTACCAACATCATAGCATAGATGCGGAAGCAGAAGTACAACTGCCACTGCAGGACTATCGTACCAAAATTATCTACCACAACAAATGGTTTAAGGGTACTTGGGTGCGTACTGTTTTTAGCCCTGACCTAACACAGCGCCATGTTTTTGGCAGTTTTTTCAAATGGGCAAATCCAGATTTTTATCGTACTATTTCAGACCGGCTTAACTATGAAACAGGATTTATTCCTGTTCCGTTTATCAAAAAGTACCTGTCGTTTGCTCACTTTGCTGGTTTTGAAAATATTCAAAACTTCGTCTACTACGACACTGCTGGCATTGCACGCCAAACTACCGAAGGCGTGCGCCTTTTGCATGCTGGTTTGCACATACGGGCACAATGGAAAGATTGGCAGTGGCATACGCAAATCAGATACAGCCAAAACATCGGAGAAGACGTTTTTCGCGTACCTCCTTTACTGATTAATTCACAACTGTTTATACAAAAAAAATTCTTTGCAGGCGAGTTAGACGGTCAGCTTGGGCTCGACTTTCACTGGAAGTCGGCTTTCTACGCAAATGCTTTTATGCCTGCTACCCAGCAGTTTATCCTGAACAACCGCTACCTAACAGATGGCTACCCTGTGTTAGACCTATTTTTTAATTTTAAAATCAGTCGAGCCTTGCTGTTTGTAAAACTAACCAACATGTTGCAAGACATAGCAGGAAAGGCTTACTTCAACACCCCTCGTTATTTTGCCCAGCCTCGTTCATTAGAAATCGGAATCAATTGGCTGTTTTTCGACTAAGCAGTAAAAGCCATCCCTCGACAGCCAAATGTAGCACAAGTGTCAAGCATTTGCCTTTGCCAAATTTTTCCTTTGGCTCATCTTGCAAAAATCAGATATGCACCTGCACAAATTAGAGTGAAGCCTGCCAAATATTGCCATTGGAAGGGCTGTTTGAGATAAAAAACCGAAAACAGCATAAAAATAAACAGGCTGATAACCTCTTGAATTGTTTTCAGTTCTACGGGGTTATAAACAGCACTACCCCAGCGGTTGGCAGGCACCTGCACCATGTATTCAAAAAAGGCAATTCCCCACGAAATCAAAATTACATACAACAAGGGCTTGTCTTTAAAGTCTTTTAAATGACCATACCACGCATAGGTCATAAAGCAATTAGAAATCAATAGCAAAACAACAACAGTAAAACGCATAGATGTAGCAAAACAGCAAGTATGTGCAAATATCGCAGTTCTTGCTCGGCAGCCCAACAAAGTGCGGTAGAAAACCAAATTACAATTGTTTGCCCAAGAATGCAGGAATAGCGTTATACTACTGATAGTCATGTGCTTGCACTACACACCAAACAAATGAGTATCAGCCTTAAAGCGGATGTCTTTATTTTGCACATTCCCCCAGAAAAATACTTAGAGCCTTTCTCAAGTATTTTAGCGGCAAGAAACAATAGCGATGCCCTTTTTTGAGTAGCTTGTTTTACTGTCCGGTTTTTACTTCCGAACAAATACTGCCTCAAATATTAAAACGTTTGCAGTTGTATGAGCTTGCAGTAGAGCCCTTCGCGTTCAATTAATTCGCGATGTGAACCTTGCTCTACAATACATCCTTCTTGAATAACAACAATTTCATCAGCATTTTGTACTGTGCTAAGCCGATGCGCAATAATGAGCGTAGCTCTTCCCCGCATCACTTTCTCAAGCGCTTCTTGTACGGCTTTTTCCGATTCAGAATCTAAGGCAGAAGTTGCCTCATCTAAAATCAATATAGGAGGATTTTTCAATATGGCACGAGCAATGCTGATGCGCTGTCGCTGCCCACCAGAAAGCCTGCTCCCTCTATCTCCCAATATTGTATCGTAACCATTTTCTAAATCCATAATAAAGTCGTGAGCATTAGCAATTCGGGCTGCTGCTTGCACTTGCTCCATAGTAGCCTGTGGCATGCCAAAGGCTATGTTGTTGAAAACAGTATCGTTAAAAAGAATAGGCTCTTGGGTTACAATACCAAAGAGGCTACGCAGCGAGGTCAACTCTATTCGCCGGATATCTACTCCATCAATACTGATATAGCCATCGGAAGGGTCATAGAAGCGTGGTAGCAAGTCGGCTAAGGTGGATTTTCCCCCTCCCGAAGGACCCACCAACGCCAAAGACTTACCTTTTTCTAACCGAAGGCTAATGTTTTGCAACACCGGACGCTCGCCATAAGCAAAAGATACGCCATGCAATTCTATTGCCCGCTCAAAACCTTTTATCACAATAGCATTGGGAGCTGAACAAATAGCTGGCTGAGTATCAAGTACCTGCAGAATGCGCTCCATAGAAGCCACTCCTCGTTGCAAAGTGCTCACAGCTGTTGAAACCGACTTTGCCGGAGTGAGTATTTGGGTAAAAAAGGCAATGTAAGTGAGAAATGAGGAGGCGGCTAACTCTCCGTTAAATACCATTTTACCGCCATAGAGCAAAATGCCACCTACTACAATCGTTCCCAGCACTTGCGAAAGCGGCGAAGCCAAATCCCTTTTGTTTTCAATGCTCAGCGTAAGCCGGCGATAAATTTCATTGCGTTCAGCAAACTTACGGTTTACATATGATTCAGCATGAAAGGCTTTTACGATTTTGATGCCGCCCAGCACTTCGTCGGCTGTATTGACAAGGTTGCCCAGCATGTCTTGCCGTTCACGCCCCTCCCGCCGTAGTCGCTTGCTAATTTCAGCAATGAGTGCACCGCTCACAGGCAAGAAAAGCAATGTAAAGACAGTCAGCTCTACGGACAGGTACAACAATGCAGCAAAAAATACGACAATTGTAACCGGCTCTTTAATGATAGATTTCAGAACCGTAACAAGCGTATTTTCTACTTCTTGCACATCATTAGTGAGCCGAGAGAGCAAGTCTCCCTTCTTTTCACGTTTAAAGTAGCCCAAATGCAATTCAGTAAATCGCTGAAATACGGCTTTCCGAAGGTCTCGAATTAAAGTATAGCACAAGCGATTCATGCTGTACTGAGCCAAATAAGTAAACAGATTAGACAGCACGACCGACACTATAAGCACGCCACAAACAATCTGCAACGATTGCATGGGTCCGTAAGTAACTACTGACCAACGTAGTTGATAATTGAAGTAATCTTTTAAATATGCTATGGGATTACCGCTGAAAATAGGCTTGGGTAGCCAAGCAGCCTGAACAGGCACTTTTTCAAACAAAACGTCGAATAGTGGTATGAGCAAAGAAAAATTCAGTGCGCCAAACACAACTGAAAGTAGCAATACCACCATGTAAAAAGGTAAAAAACGTCCCCAAGCAGAGCTAAAAGAAAGAATGCGCCAGAAGATTTTCATTGCACAATGTTAGAACGAAAGCCTTTAAAAATAAAGCTTATAGAAAAACTATCGCTTAGGTTTGCTTATTACGTGTATAAAGCCTATAATTGCGCAACTATTCCTTTTGCTGCCTCCGCAAAGGTTTTTTTAGTGCACCTGTTTCTAATTCAATTTAAGAATTTCATATCCTTCCCGTCGCTAAGGTATGGCGACATTAACTTATTTCCGAACTTGTATGTATAGTATTGAAGAGTTAAATCTTAAACTCTTGTCAGAAATCAGACAACTGGCTGAGGAATTAGGGATAAAAGTAGTGGGTAAGCCCACTAAGAAAGAACTTATAGCCAGAATATTAGAACATCAAGCTGCTGTACCCGAACCGGTAGCTGAGCAATCCCCTGAGCCTGTACCTCAAAGTGAAGCTGAACCTGTTACCCCTGTGCTTAGGCGCAGAGAGAGACAAAACGTTGCACCTCGCACAGAAATCCCTTTAACAGAGCCGATACAAGAAGAAGAAGTAAAACCAAATACACCTACTGAAAAGAAACGAACACGCATCAGCAAGCGTCAAAAAGTTGCTGTGCCATTAGAGGAGCCAACATTGCCTATAGATGAGGCACCTGCTTTGCCAACCACTCCCGAAGAAGACTTTACCACAGATTTGATAGCAGATGCCACACTGCCTCCTCCACTTCCCGAAACAGACTTTGCCACAGTGGAGCCAATTGAGCTGCCAGAAACAGAACCCACCCTGCAATCGCAGCAAATTGAAAATGAGCGCACATCCCACAACAACCTTCACCAACAATCCCCAAAAAGCGGGCAACGCCAGCAACAGCCTAAATATACTGTTCGCGACTTCGATGGAGTGATTGAAAACGAAGGCGTGTTGGAAATTATGCAAGATGGCTACGGCTTTTTGCGCTCCTCAGACTATAATTACCTCGCCAGCCCTGACGATATTTATGTTTCGCCCTCCCAAATCAAATTATTCGGCTTAAAAACAGGTGACACTGTGCGAGGCACTATTCGCCCGCCTAAGGAAGGAGAAAAATATTTTGCCCTACTGCGGGTCATTACTGTAAACGGCAAAACCACCGAACAAGTGCGCGACCGCGTACCATTTGAATATCTCACGCCCCTGTTTCCAAATGAAAGGCTAAAACTAAGCCATAAATCTACCGAGTATTCTACCCGCCTTTTAGACCTGTTCGCTCCTATAGGTAAAGGGCAGCGAGGTATGATTGTAGCCCAACCCAAAACTGGCAAAACCGTTCTGCTTAAAGAAATTGCCAACGCTATTGCCAAAAACCACCCTGAGGTATATCTGATTGTGCTGCTGATAGACGAGCGTCCCGAAGAAGTAACCGACATGGCACGTAGCGTTAAAGCAGAAGTAATTGCCTCTACGTTCGATGAGCAGGCAGAGCGCCATGTAAAAGTTTCCAGCATTGTGTTAGAAAAAGCTAAACGCATGGTAGAATGTGGGCACGACGTCGTAATTCTGCTAGACTCCATTACTCGCTTGGCACGTGCCTACAACACAGTAGTCCCTTCTTCGGGAAAAATTTTATCTGGTGGCGTAGATGCTAATGCCCTGCATAAGCCTAAGCGCTTCTTTGGAGCAGCCCGTAATGTAGAAAATGGAGGCTCACTCACCATTATTGCCACCGCACTGATTGACACAGGCTCTAAAATGGATGAAGTTATCTTTGAAGAATTCAAAGGTACTGGCAATATGGAGCTGCAGTTAGACCGTAAACTTGCCAACAAACGCATCTTCCCCGCTATAGACGTTCCTGCATCGGGTACTCGGCGCGAAGACCTACTCTTAGACAAAGATACTTTGCAGCGCGTTTGGATTTTGCGCAAGTACATGTCTGACATGAACTCCAGCGAAGCGATGGAATTCTTGCTCAACAACATGAAAGGCACCAAAGACAACGAGGAGTTTTTGCTCAGCATGAACAACTAACCTGTTTTCAATCATCCATCGTTACACAACCAACAAAAACATGCTGCTCGATTTTGAAAAACCAATTGCCGAGTTAGAAGAAAAACTGGCAGAAATGAAACGACTGGCAACTGAAAACAGCGTAGATGTTTCCGAACCAGTCAAGGCATTAGAACGCCGCATTCACGACTTAAAAATTGAAACCTACCGCAATCTGACCCGTTGGCAACGCGTACAACTTTCTAGACACGTAGAACGCCCTTATACTCTCGACTATATCTACAATATTACCTCAGATTTCATTGAACTGTTCGGCGACAGAAATATTGCCGATGACAAGGCTATGGTGGGCGGTTTGGGGGTGATTGAAGGACAAACCTTCATGCTGATAGGGCAACAAAAAGGGCGCAACACCAAAGAGCGACAATTCCGCAACTTTGGCATGGCAAACCCCGAAGGCTATCGCAAGGCATTGCGCCTCATGAAGCTGGCTGAAAAGTTTAACAAGCCTATTGTTACTTTTATTGATACCCCCGGCGCTTTTCCCGGAATAGAAGCAGAAGAACGCGGACAAGCAGAAGCTATTGCACGCAACCTCCGCGAAATGTTCATGCTAAGAGTGCCTGTTATCTGTATCATTATTGGCGAAGGTGCATCAGGTGGCGCCTTGGGCATTGCTATTGGCGACCGAGTGCTGATGTTAGAAAACACTTGGTACTCAGTTATTTCGCCCGAATCGTGCTCCTCTATCCTCTGGCGCAGCTGGAATTATAAAGAACAGGCAGCCGAAGCATTAAAACTTACCGCCAGCGATATGTTAGCTTTTAAGCTCATAGACGGCATCATTGACGAACCCTTAGGGGGGGCACATAAAGACAAACCAGCCATTATGCAAACAGTAAAACAGGCTATTCTAACACACTTTCACGAGTTGAATGCCCTTTCACCAGAAGAGAGAATCCGCCTGCGGATAGAAAAATTCGCTTCTATGGGTGTTTATGCTCAACAATTATAGCAAAAGGTTGTTTTTCAACTATTTTCCGCTAATTTTGCACCCTCAAAAAAATCTTAAACGTTTGCAACTGAATTTATGAAGCCAAACCATTATGAGACTGTATTCATTTTAACTCCCGTTTTGTCTGAAGCTCAGATGAAGGATGCAGTCGAGAAGTTTAAGCAAGTGCTGACTTCGCTAGGGGCAGATGTGTACCACCACGAAGATTGGGGGCTTAGAAAGCTCGCCTATCCCATTCAGCACAAAACCACCGGTTTTTATACCTTGTTTGAGTTCAGTGGTCAGCCAGATATTATCAAAACACTGGAAACTGAGTTCAGACGCGACGAACGCGTGATGCGCTTTTTAACTACCAAGCTAGACAAACACGCTTTGGAGTATAACGAAAAACGCCGCAAAGGTATGTTTAACAAGAAATCAGAACCTGCTAAAACCGAAACCGAAGCCTAATAACCATGACACTCGTAAACGAATCTGTTGTTAGAAACAACGAAAACAAGAAAAAGTATTGCCGTTTCAAAAAAAGTGGCATTAAGTATATCGATTACAAAGACGCTAACTTCTTGCTCAAATTTGTAAACGAACAAGGAAAAATTTTGCCACGTCGCCTCACCGGCACCAGCTTGAAATATCAACGTAGGGTAGCACAAGCCATCAAACGTGCTCGCCATTTGGCACTATTGCCTTATGTAACCGATTCGCTCAAATAATTGTCATTCATTAAAAACGTATTGATTTGTTGTCATGGAAGTTATTTTGAAAGAAGATATTGCAGGTTTGGGCTACAAAAACGACATTGTTACGGTAAAGCCCGGTTATGGTCGTAATTACCTCATCCCACGCGGATTGGCTATTGCTGCTACCGAGTCTAACAAAAAAATTATTGCCGAAAATATTCGCCAAGCAGCACACAAAGCCGAAAGAATCAAACGCGAAGCACAAGAACTGGCAGACCGCATTGGCGACTTGGTTGTACAAATTGTAACCAAAGCCGGTGAAAGCGGTAAAATTTTTGGTGCAGTTACTACAACACAGCTTTCTGAGGCTCTGAGAGAAAAAGGTTTTGAAGTAGACCGGAAAAAAATTACTTTCAAAAGCGAAATCAAGATGTTGGGGCAATATACTGCCATTCTTGATTTGCACAAAGAAGTCAAAAAAGAAATTACAGTAGATGTAGTAGCTGGCTAATACCAGCGGCATCTTTGTACAAAATCAAGCATGCGGGTTGCGGCATTAGCTCACAGCCCGCATTTTTTGTGGTAACAGAGCTGCTGACCATACTACAAACCAGTTAAGCAAAATTTTTTGTAAAAAAACAAACTTGTTACCTATCGAGGTACGCTACCTTTCCTTATGCCACATTTTAGTTATCATTCGCTTTATCAACTTGCATATCAGGTTTTTCTTGCCATGGGTTGCCCAGAAGCAGATGCTACTACGGCAGCCGAAAGTTTGTTGATAGCAGACCTGCGCGGGGTAGATTCACACGGAGTGGCACGCCTCGCTGGATATGTGCGCTTGTGGGAAGCCGGTCGGATTAACCCTAAACCCAATATTCGCGTGGTACATCAAACACCCTCTACAGCTACTCTTGATGGCGATGCAGGTCTGGGGCTTGTAGTAGCTCCCCGTGCCATGCAACACGCTATTCAAAAGGCTCAACAAGTAGGAACAGGCTGGGTTAGTGTGTGTAACTCTAACCACTTTGGCATTGCTGGTCATCATGCTATGCAAGCCCTTGCACAAGATATGATTGGCATTGCTATGACCAATGCAAGCCCCTTAGTGGCGCCTACTTTTTCCGTAGAACGCCTACTGGGCACCAATCCTATTGCCGTAGCTATTCCAGCACACAAGCAACCCCCTTTTGTAGCCGATTTTGCCACTACCACTGCCGCCAATGGCAAATTGGAAATATTACAACGGCAAAATGCAGATGCTCCCTTAGGCTGGGTACAAGACCAGCACGGCAAACCAACCTCCAATGCGCATGCACTTAAACACGGAGGCGCATTGCTACCACTAGGCTCTGACCGAGAGCATGGCAGCCACAAAGGATATTGCTTGGGTGCCATAGTGGACATTCTGTCGGCAGTGCTCTCCGGAGCAGGCTACGGACCTTGGGCACCGCCTTTTGTCAGTTTTTTGCCCCTACCCGCCAACCCAGTAGGAAAAGGGCTTGGACATTTTTTAGGTGCGATGCGCATAGATGCTTTCCGACCAGCCGAAGAATTTAAACAACACATGGACAATTGGATTCAACGCTTCCGCAATGCTCAACCCGCCGAAGGATATGAACGCATCCTGATACCAGGCGACCCTGAACGAGCAGCAGAGGCGGAACGCAGGCAAAGAGGCATTCCCATAGCCGATTCTGTTGCAGAAGAGCTCCATCAGTTGGCAAAAAAATTTTCCATCTCTTGGGAATAAGCTACAATGATTGTTATAACAATTATCCTTCATTCAGCGTTCTATAGGCAAACTACTGCATGGCATGCGCTCTGAACTACTGGCAGACTTAGTTACTTCGGTTGAAGTATCGGTCGAAATCAATCTTTTGCTCAACCAAATCAGCCAAGAAAACAGACCTTTTGCCGTTTGGAAATTGCCCGAGCACAATACCATTCATCTGATTGCAGCATCTAGCTCAGAGGCGCAGCAACATCAGAAAATTGATTTGGAAGCCCTTCCAGCGGGTTTTGTAGCAGCACCCTTTAACACTACTCATGGAATTTATTTCATCCCTGCCAACGAACACTGGGCTTGGCAACTAACCCCTCATTTCCAAAAAGGTATTCGGACTAAGGGCTTAGCCCCTCTGCTACCTTCGAAAGAGACACTTGTAGCACCTTTGTCTGTCTTGCATTTAGAAAACTACCTGACGTCAACAAAAGTTACAGGCGACAATTCAGTTGGCTTTCAACAAGCGGTTCGAGCAGCCATTGCCGCTATCCAAAAACACGCATTCCAAAAGGTAGTACTTTCGCGGCAGAAAATAGCCCCCTTGCCTAGTCAGTTTTCTCCTGTAGCCACCTTTCTCAAACTATGCCGGCTTTATCCTACGGCATTTGTTTCGTTCTTTGCTATTCCTAAGGCAGGAGTATGGATGGGGGCTAGCCCAGAAGTATTGGTGAGTGTAGAGCAGAACCGTATTTTTCGGACTATGGCACTAGCAGGCACACAAGTAAAGGGCTCACTTGAAAATTTGCAACACGCCACCTGGACACAAAAGGAAATTGCAGAACAGGCGATGGTCAGCCGCTATATTATCAACTGTTTCAAAAAAATACGCCTGCGGGAGTTCGAAGAAAACGGTCCGCGAACAGTAGCAGCGGGCAACCTAATTCACTTGCGAACAGACTTTGAAGTGGATATGCTGGCTGTTAATTTTCCACAATTGGGAACAGTCATGCTCGAGTTGCTGCATCCTACCTCTGCCGTTTGCGGGCTTCCCAAAGAACCTGCTGCCGAATTTATTACACGCTACGAAACCTACGATCGCGCCCTGTACAGCGGCTATATAGGCGGCGTGAACATAGACAATGACAGCCACTTGTTTGTCAATTTGCGCTGCATGCAATTACAAACCAATCATCTGATTATGTATGCAGGAGCGGGTATCACCGAAGACTCAGAGCCAGCAAAAGAATGGCAAGAAACGGAAATAAAATGCCAGACGATGTTTGACGTAATCAACCCTCAACGATAGACAATAATAAATTCTGTACGGCGGTTTGCACGGCGTTGTTCGGGTGTACATTCCTTGCGAAGACAATTGTATTGTTGGCGCTCTGCCCCAAAACTTCGGATAGCTACTACTCGTTCGCGCCGCAGTCCATTTCTAAACAAATATGCTGCCGCAGCATTGGCTCGCTTCAAAGCAATTTCATACACATTTCGCGATTCATGCAAACCAGCATGCGATTCAATAGCAATTTTAACACCCGGGTACTCGGCAAGCAATTGCAAAACCCGATTGAGCTCTCCTTTTACCGATTCACTCAAAATTTCACGGTCGGACGTATAATAAACAGCAGGAATAGTAACATCTAAGGGAATGGGATTGTAATCGACGGGTTTTAAGGGCAGCAATACCTCGTATGATCTGCCTATCTCTACGTCGTTGCCCTCAGCAATCATATAATCTTCCATCTGATAGCCTAATATTTGGGCTTCTAACTTATATACCAGACCAGAGTCTACTTTAAAAGTAGCGGTGCCATCTTTGGAAGTATATAAAAACCGTGTTTCACCGGTTTTGGTATTGGTTAAATATACCGTAGCGTTCTCTAAGGGATGATTGTTTTCTTGATTGACTACTATGGCGCGAATGTAGCGACTTGACATGTTGTCTATTACCTCTTCCCGAGGCAGTTCAACGGTCATTTCTATTACATGACCCATATATTTCGGGTTAGTGGTAATGCGATAAGGCAAACTTTTCTGATAACCTTCAGCCTCAGCAAACAACTTATAGGTACGACCTTGCTCAATAATAAACAAGCAAGTTCCATCAGGTTCGCTGCGTTTTTCATATTTTTCACCGCTTGCTACATCTTCTAATACAAGCAGTGCATCTGCAATAGGCTCTTTTGCAGCCTGTTGTTTGGCAACTGCTTCGCGCACATACACTTTTAGCGACTGTCGGTACAGAGGCAAGCTCATCAATAAGTTGATGCTCAAAGGTATGGGCTCTGTAATACCAATAGTAGAAAACTCAATATCGTCAATACTTTGATACCCCACTTTGGAAACCCCTATCTGGTATTTGTGGTCGTTTTGAATTGTAAACCGATATTTTCCTTCATTGTCGGTAAAAGTGATACGGATGTCGTCGGTATAAACATCGCGCAATTTTACCAGAGCGCCTCTGACTGGCTGCCGATTAGCAGTATCTATTACACTACCGCTAACTTCCATTTCAAACTGCTCATACATGCCTTCTCCATACTCAGAAAGGTTGCGCGTGCGATGCAGTTGAATTACTTCAACAGCGTAGATGTCGTAATTTCCTCTTCGGTCTGAGGTAAAATAACCGAGGCGCTGGGCTTCGTTCATAATCAAGGCAAAGTCGTTATCAGGTGAATTGAGTGGCACGGGCATAAGGCGACACTCTTGAAACTTTCCTGCCACAGAAGGCGCTTCATAAATATCGAAGCCGCCATATCCATCTATGCGGTTAGAAGCAAAATATAGGTTGCCTTCGGGGTGAATAAAAGGCGTAATCTCATCGTAGGGAGAGTTGATGACAGTCCCTAAATTAACTGGCTTACCCCACCTTCCCGAGCTATCTTTTTGCACCAGATATATGTCGAACCCTCCGTATCCGCCAGAAAGGTTGGCAGAAAAATATAGCGTATTGCCATCAGCCGAAACTGAGGGATAACATGCTAAAACAGTGTCGGGTAGGTTTTGCAATACAGGTACAGCACTGTACCATACATTATCGGAAACCAGTGCCCTATACAGCTGCGCACTGGACTTGCCCACCGATTTGGCTAAGTAGCGACTGTAAAAAATGGCGTTGGCAGAAGCAGCATAGGAAGCACCAGCCAGCATGCCTTGTTGCTCGCGCTTTTGGGCAATAAAAACGCGCTCTCGCGAAGCATAACTGCTGTCTGCATGAGGCAACATACAGTAATAGGCATTGCTAGCAGTAAGATGCAATGGAAATTTTAGCTTTGCTGCCGAGAAATAATACAAGCGATTGCCATAAAAAACAGGAAAAGCCTCGTCGCGTTTTGTATTGAGCCGAAGTAACTTAATCTGAAAACGTGCGTCTTCTTGCTGTCCGAACGCTTGCCGAGGCAATGCTCCAATCAATACGCTATAAACAAACAGAAACAGAATAATACGCATACGAAAATTTCCCCTATCAGTTGGTTCGACGACGCGAGCGAAGATTGACATTAGGTTTCTTTTTAGGGGTCTTTTTCAAATGTATATTGTTGGGGCGATATACTGGTCCGGGTTTGGAAGGATGTTCTACTTTGCGACGGATATTCGTATTAGCACGACCTTTAGGCGCCCCATAAACTCTTGTTTTTAAGTGGTTGAACTTGTAGCCTAACATAATTTCGTTACTACTGCCTACTGCTCCCTGTAATTCGGAAATAGCAAAGTCGCGGGCAAATCCAAAACGAAAGTTTCTCACATTCACCCCTAGTGCGGCTACTGCACTGTAGCTGGTGCGAAAGGCAGCATTGAACCACAGCGTATTGTTCCAAGTGTATTGCGCGCCTACATCAAATTGCAAAGGCACATTACCTACCTTGCGCAACATGAGCATAGGCTCTATCCGATGCACTTCGTCGTATGTTTTCAACGTGCATTTAGCTGCCAACAAGAAGTGAGGCTGCAAGTCAATATTGTTAGTACCGTTGTCTATGGTGCGGATACCTGTGGTTAAAAATTGTGGCATAGTAAACCCAATCTGAAACTTGTCTTGGAAAATATAGTTCAAACCGAAGGTAAATTCCATGCCTTGATAATTACCTGTGTTGTTTAAAATATGTGGGTCGTTTGGATTTAGAATGAAAGCATTGTTAAAATCAATCCGATTGGTTACTATCCCACCGGTGAGCCCAAAGGAAAATACCGAACTGTTTTCATACAGTTCAAACAAATGATAGGCATAGCTGAACTGTATTTTGTTTTGTTGAAAAATGCCGATTTTGTCCTGATATGCATTGATACCAAATCCGGCTCTATATTCATAAAAGGGCAAATCTAAGGTAGCTAAAATAGTTTGCGGTGCGCCCTCCAATCCTTCCCACTGGCGGCGGTAGGTCAGGTTGGCAGAAGCAAACTTATCTAAACCTGCCCATGCGGGATTGTAGATAAACGGATTGTGAAAATATTGGCTGTACAGTGGTATTTGCTGCGCATAAGCGAAAAGGGTGCATCCAACCATACATACCCATATCGAGAAGAGTTTTTTCATAGTTGTCAGTTGAGTATTGTGAACGAGCCGGTTTTAGGTCGCGGATTACCCTCTATTCTAAAAATGTAAAAGTACACACCTGTAGGCAGGGGTTTTCCATCAATGGTGCCGTCCCAATCGTTGGCGTAATTGCGTTTTTGAAACAGCTCCTGCCCCCAGCGATTGAATATAATCAGGGTGTTTTGTGGATAAAGTTCTATGTTTTTGACATGTAAAAAGTCATTTAACCCGTCGCCATTAGGAGTGATAACGTCCACAATATCTACAAGTAAATTAGGGTCGGTAGCCACACGCACTTCAACAGTATCTATACCAACACAACCAGCTGCATCAATACCTCTAACAATGTACTGGGTTGTAACGCGCGGACTTGCTAGCGGGGTTGCAATGGAATCATTATCCAATCCGTCTTTGGGAGTCCACACATAGCGAAGTGCACCAGTTGCCCGTAGTCTAACACTTCTTCCAAAAATGACCGTTGTATCCGGTCCTGCATTCACACGCGGCAGCGGCAGTACGCGCACAGGAACCGATAAACTTGTATCGCGGAAACATTTGTTTTTTACGATACGGCGATAAAAACTTGTTGTATCGGAAATAGGTGGTAGCAACCAAGGTCCTACCTCGCGCGGAAGGTCGCGCCAAGTGCTGCGATTAGTGGAAACTTGCCATTGGTATTCAAACACTCCTGTACCGTCTTGCGGAATGGTCGCTTTAATAGTATCGGGCTGCGCTCCTTTGCAAACAGTCAGATTGGTGGTCAGGATGATGTTGTTGCGTATTGGGCGCGTTACAAAAACATTAACTACTTGGCTAGTGTCAGTAAAACATTGGGTGGAAACAATGCGGCGGAAGCGCGCTGACTGCACTACATCGGGGAAGTGGTCGCGCTCTGCTCCTACGGAAATCCACACGTTGGGGCTCACCTCGCGCTGCCAGATGTATGTGTACTTTCCATTGCCACCTGTTGGTACGCTACCGCGCAGTGTATCAGGAATTTGTCCGAAACATATTTCCTGATTGTCGCGGATGCGATTGTTTTCTAACCTATTAATGATGCGAATTTGCACCATGTTACTGGTATCGGGGCTGCAGTTAGCTGCTTGTACAATTCGCCGAACCAGTGTAGTCCGTACTAAACCTTGTGGGCGGAAAACTTCGGCTGTATCTGCTAATGCCCAGCGTACACTGTCGTTGGAAACTTCCCAGCGATAGCGATAGCTGCCACCGCCCCCCGTAAGCCTTTGCTGACCACGCAAGGCTTGAATGGGGCTACCTTCGCACACTTCTTGTGTAATGGGTCCGATGCGATTACCTGCCAAACGCGGCACTACTCGCAGGGCAATGGCTTTGCTTGTATCAGTACGACAACCGTTGTTAATCAAGCGCCGAAAATATTGCAAAGGAAGTTTCAAGGTGTCGGGCTTGTAATCCACGCCGCGCCCTAAGTCTAACCGGCTTAGGGTGGAATCTACATTTGCCCAGTTGACTGAGTCAGGAGAAATTTGCCACTGAATATTGAATCTTCCGCGCTCTGAGGGACGCGTTGCTTCAATACGTGGAGGCTTATCAACCACACAGATAGTTTGGCTGTTGGTAGTAATGGTATTTTCTCCAAAATTAAATGCACGATTGATTTGTACGATATTACTTGTGTCGGTAAAACAACGGCTCTTCACAATACGCCTGATAAGTGTAGTATCGGATATGTCTTTAATGAACAGGTCGAGCGTATCGGAAAAAGCGCGGTTGTTCCAATCGCGTCCGTTCAATGAGCTTTGCCAGATATAGCTGTACGCGCCTCCGCCACCTTTGGGTTCAGGTATGACGCCTCGCAGTTTAACAGCAGCTGTATCGTTGTCGCAAAGCGTTTCGCGGTCGGCTTCAATAAAGTTTCCTTCTATTGGAGGGGCTATTTGCAGAGTTACAATGTTGCTTGTATCGGTGGTACAGGGACTGATAACCAATCGTCGGAAATAAGTAGTTTGGGTAAGTACACGCGGCTGGAATACGGAGAAAGTATCGGCACGGGTGAGCGAATCGGCGCGTACCCATGTACGGCGATTGGTAGAGCGCTGCCACAAAAACCTAAAATTGACTGTATCGCGAACGGTTGTGGAATCTAAGCGCACGGTATCGCGCAAAGCGCGCGGACGCTGCCCGGGGCAAAGTACTTGGTCAAACCCGACAATATTCGGACCGAACTCCGGTGCTACCACCACCCGCACTATGTTGCTGGTATCAACTGAGCAAGAGCGGTCGGAGACAATGCGTCGGAAATACGTAGTATCTTCCAGTCCTTGTGGGCGAAAGTTGGGCGTGGCATCTTCATCGAACCAATCTTTCTTGTTTTTAGAACTTTGCCATTGGTAACGATAGTTGCCATCGCCGCCTGTTACAGCTCGCACCCCGCGCAAGGTGCGGATAGTATCGCCGGGGCAATACACATAAGACGACTCTATAATGTTGTTGCGAATGCGTGGCACAAAAATCACGCGAATAACGTTGCTGGTATCGGTTACGCAACGGTCGTCGAGTGCAAGTCGACGCAGATAGATGCTCTGCCCAATGATAGTAGGTCGGTAGTCTTTGCTGTTGGGTCCTACGTCGGTCCAGGTAAGGCTGTCAGTAGAGCGCTGCCATTGATAGCGCAATGTTCCTACTGCTCCGGAAGCCTGCTCACCTGTAAATGTAGGAATGGATGAACCCTCGCAATAAACAGTCCTATTAGGTCCAATGCGCGAGCCAGTAATGAAGCAAGGGGTAACAATAATGCGCACCGTACGCCGGAAGAGCGTTACGCCCGGAACAATTCGGTTGGTAACGCGCAGCACAAAGCGCCCTTGGTGCATGTTGCGCATCACATCAGGGAAGTCTAAGATGCCGGCATTGGGACTTGCCTGTCCAAAAGGTTGCCCATCTTTCAACCATTGATACACATTAGCTGTGCCCCCAATCTCACCATTGAACCGAAAGGCATCTTTTTCGTTGAGAACAATCACCGTGTCGCGCCCAATGCTGTCTTGTGGCATCAGGGTGAAGCCCCTGCCTACATTGGGCTCAAAACTGTCGAAAGCAAGACTGTTATTGGCTACGTTGAGCGTGCGCAGCGAGGTAGTAGTGGCAAAGCTCGGAATGCGGGTAATGCGGTTTTTGCTCAGGTTTACGTTGGTCAGCTTGGGAAGTGTTGCCAACTCGTTAGGTATCGAACCTGTGATGCGGTTGTCAGACAAATCCAGCTCGGCTAGCTCTGTCAGTTTGGAGATGTCTGCCGGAAGAGAACCCGTCAGTCCTCTACTCGGCAAACTGATGCGCACGATGCGCCCAGTGGTGTCATTGGGTTCGCAAGTAATACCTGCCCAAGTATGAAAGGTGGAGGCAGCATTGGTAGCATTTACTGGCCATGGCATGCCCGGACCTGTCCAGTTGGCTCCACCCATTCGCTCAAATATTAGGCGTAGTACAGCAAGTTCTTCCTGTCTTCTTTGCTGGACTGGATTGGGCGTCTGCGCCAATAGTTTATCAACAGCAAACCACAAAACGGCAATGAACAAGAAATATCGAATGATGCGGTGACTCATCTGGTTGTAAACAACAAGTGCCAAATCTACCCGGATTTATGGTACAATAAAAATGCCATAAAAATTGTACCTAAAACTGTCGCAATTGGGTTAAAAACTGAAAAAAATTCTCGCCTATTACCTCTTCTCTAAGTAGTTTTAAAAGAGAAGTTGGGTTGTGATGCGGGCAGTTTGAGCGCATTTTGTACCATCATAAACTCTGCAATGTTTTCTACATCTACCACTCCCACTAAGCGCTGCCCTTGCATAACAGGAGCAAATTCAACGCGGTGTTGCTGCATTCTTTGCCAAGCTTCCTCCAGAGGCATTTCTGCGGGTAGGTATTGCACATCGGTATTCATGACATGTTCCACTGGCACGGCAGCACCATGTTGAGAAAGTGCGCGTACAATTTCATCGCGGCTTAGCGTGCCTACGGGTAGGTCGTTTTCCAAAACAAGAAAATTGCGCGATTGCCCGTTGAGCAACAACTCTACTGCTGCATGAATAGGTGCATGTGTTTGCAGAGCGCTGAAATCGCGCATTACCACATCGGCTACGCGATAGCCCTGCAGGGCAGACTTAGCCTGTGCCAGTTCTGCCTCTCCCTGCGCGCCAAGGAATATGAAAAAGCCAATGAAAATTAGGAACGGGTTACCACCAAAAAATCCTAAAATAACAAAGCCAATGGCAAGAAACTGCCCTACCCCTGCTGCAATGCGCGTGGCAGTAGCACGTTCCATACGAAAACAGAGCAATGCCCGCAACACACGGCCTCCGTCCATAGGAAAAGCCGGAATCATGTTAAACACCGCTAACCACAAGTTTACTGCCATAAGGCTGAACAGAAAACTCTCTCCATCTACAGCGCGCAAGTTGATAGTAGCTGCTACGGCTTGTTCTATGTCCAAGAAAGGATAGATTAATAGAGAAATCACAATATTGACCGCCGGACCCGCCAATGCCACTACCAGTTCTTCTACCGGTTTTTCAGGCATCGAAGTAAGCCGCGCCAATCCGCCAATAGGCAGCAGGGTAATGTCTTGTGTCTCTATGCCATAGCGGCGGGCTGCTAAGGCATGCCCAAACTCGTGTAAGGTTACACAAACAAAAATGGCAAGCACAAACAATACCGCCCAAAAAGTTTGTTCTGCCGTATTGCCAGCGCTTAGGTTACTAAATATAATCCAAGCAATCAGGATGAGAAATGTCCAATGAATTTGGACCTGAATGCCTACAATTTTACCAATGGATAGTGAATACTTCATAACTATTGTGCTTTAAGTTAGTCTTGCAAATCATTTGGCGAATGCCCGTGTTGTTCCCATGCGTCTAAGTTGGCAATGGTTGTATCGGCAATATTGCGCAGCGCTTCAACGGTTAAAAAACCTTGATGACCAGTTACCAACACATTTTTAAAACTGCGCAGACGAATAAACTCCTCATCTTGTAAAATACTATGCCGATGGTCTGAAAAGAATAAGCCATTTTCTCGTTCATAAACATCTAAACATGCACCGCCAACTTTACCCGAAGCCAAATGCCGAATAAGAGCAGCGGTACGTACAATTCCTCCACGCGCTGTATTGACAAGATAGACACCTTGTTTCATAATTGCAAATTGTGGCTCGTCGAGCAAGTATTTTGTGTGCTCGTTCAATGGGCAATGAATGGAAATAATATCACTTTGGCGCAACAAATCCTCTAATGGAACATAATTTAAACCGATTTTATCTGCCTCAGGATTAGGTTGAGGGTCAGAGCCAAGCAAACGCGCGCCAAAACCGTGCATAATTTTGGCAAAGGCAATCCCAATTTGTCCTGTTCCAATAATGCCTACTGTTTTGCCGTAGATATTGAATCCGGTAAGCATGTCCAATCGGAAATCTTGCATGTGCATTAGGGCTTGCCCTTCTACTATGCGTCGGTTAAGCGCCATCAGCATGGCTACGCCGTGTTCAGCCACTGCATGAGGCGAGTAAGCTGGCACGTTTGCCACGCGCATATTTAGTCGGCGCGCCATTGCCAAATCGATATGGTTATAGCCTGCTGAGCGAGTAGCTACATAGCCTACCCCAAGCCGATGCAGGGCTTTTAGAACCTCTCCCGATGCATCGTCGTTGGTAAATATAGAAACCGCCTCACAGCCTTCTGCTAAATTTGCTGATGCAAGAGCAAGACTTTGTTCGCTGAAAATGAGTTCGTGTTTGCCATGGTTTGCTTGAATGATACCCGGGCGCTCGAAGGGTTTGAGAGAGTAGCAAAAAACCTTCATGTTACTTCCTTAGGTCGAGTGGTTGGTTGTACAAATATAGGTCACCTCTCCCCAAAAAGTGAAAATATACTCTACTGAGGTACGACACACAAACCCTAAAACTTGGTAGCTTTGCGCTCGCATGGAACAAACAGTGATAGACCGCAGTGTTGCTCCGCCCATTTGCCCAATAGGAGACTTTCCGCTGGTGTTACCGCAAAACTTTACTTTGCCTAATAACACTGTGTTGCATCTGATTAGTGCCGGAAAGCAACCTGTTGTGAATGTACAGTTGAATTTTAACACTAGTGGACAAACAGGCAAACAGCGCGCCGTTGCCTTGCTTGCTAATAAAATGCTGGCAGAAGGCACGCGTCAGCACCCAGCAACCTCGCTGATGGCTGCTATTGACCAACTGGGAGCGTTTATAGAACTTTCTGCCGGATTCGACCAAAGCGAGATTGAGTTCTACTGCCTACACAAGCACCTGCACACTATGCTTGTATTGATACGAGAAATGCTTGCTGAGCCTGATTTTTCCGAAAAACAATTGGAAAAACTCAAAACAGTTACGGCACAAAACATTCGTATCAATCTGGAAAAAACCGCAACAGTAGCCTCCAATCTTTTCCGACAAAGCATCTTTGGTGCTGAACATCCCTACGGCAGCATCATCACCGAAGAACATATTACAACTACCTCGCTGCAAGAGGTGCAGCAATTTTATCAGCAGTACTATGCAGAAAAGCCTTTTGAAATTATTGCAGCAGGGCAGTATCAGCCACCAGACGTGCAGCTTTTTGCTGATACACTCGGTACATTGCCCGCGTTGGCTGCAACACCTGCCTATGTAAGCAGGCATGTGAACAAGCCCTCTGTTATTATTCACCAAACAAAAGAAAATGCTGTACAGAGCTCTATTCGCATTGGAAAAATAATTGACTTACAGCAAGGCAAGAATAGCAAAGACTACCTCGTGCTGAATCTACTTGTTGAGGCATTGGGCGGCTATTTTGGCTCACGCCTAATGCAAAACATCCGCGAGAAAAAAGGGCTTACCTATGGCATTTATGCCAACTTAGTAACATTGCAGCAAGCTACCTATTTGGTTATTGGTGCTGATGTAAAAAAACAGCTGCGCGAGTTAGCCATTGAAGAAATCCAAAAAGAAATTGATAGCTTAATACAGCAGCCGATTAGTCATGATGAGTTAGAGCGCGTACGTAGCTACATGCAAGGCACATTTATCAGTTCTATCAATACTGCATTTGCCATTGCCAACCGCTACAAAGGTATTTACTACCACCAACTGCCCGAAGACTATTACCACCGGTACGTATCGTCGTTGAACCAAATTACTACAGAAGATTTGTTGCAGTCAGCTGAAAAATATTTACAAACTGGCTTTTCCGTTATTTCAGTAGGTTAGCAAATTAGGATGCCCCACTTCAATCAAAACCAAACAACCCTACAAGG
The DNA here is from genome assembly GCA_025056255.1 of Bernardetiaceae bacterium. Taxonomy (GTDB): domain Bacteria; phylum Bacteroidota; class Bacteroidia; order Cytophagales; family Thermoflexibacteraceae; genus Rhodoflexus. The sequence goes on from JANWVT010000001.1 coordinate 247,712, forward strand.
GCTGTTTGTGAGACATAAGCAACAGCAGCTGGGTTACCTCTGGCTAAGCACAACAAGCCAACTGAGCACTTTCGGGGCTTGATGAGCAGAGCCTCGTGGCAGCTGGTAAATAAACAATCACCAAACTGTGCAATCATGAAACACTACCCAAGCTCATAAAGGAAAAACTACTACCTCACCATGCTGCGGCGCTTTGCCAGTAGCAGGAAATATAGACACTATCTTCAAACTGAGTATAAACATTGGAATAGAGGCAATTACCCCTACACAAACAAACTGCCCAAATGGACAACCGGTAGGAAACTGTTTGAAAAAAGCATAGATTTGCGCGCCTGATTACTTTTAGCCTTCCCATGAGCGACTTTATCCGCCATGAATGTGGCATTGCACTAATCCGACTTCGCAAGCCTCTTTCCTACTACATTGAGCGCTATGGCACCCCTGCTTATGCTATCAATCGCTTGTATTTGCTGATGGAAAAGCAACACAATCGCGGACAAGATGGCGCTGGCGTTGCCAATATTGTCATCAATCCCCGACCGGGAAATGCCTACATGCACCGTTTGCGCTCTGTAAAATCACAGCCTATTGCTCATATTTTCAAAAAAATAAGCAAAACGCTGCGCAAAGCTCAAAAGAAACACCCAGATAAATACTTGAACGCCAACTGGTTAAAAAGCAACGTACCCTACACAGGCGAGCTGTGGCTGGGGCATTTGCGCTATGGTACATTTGGCAACAACGGCATCGAAAGCGTTCATCCGTTTATCCGCCGCAGCAACTGGCGCAGCCGCAATTTAATTGTGGCTGGAAACTTTAACATGACTAACGTAGATGACCAATTTGAAAAACTCATTAGTTTAGGACAACACCCAGAAGCTAAGGCTGATACGGTTACAGTACTGGAAAAAATCGGACACTTTCTCGATTCGGAAAACCAACGGCTCTTCGACCTATACAACCAACAAGGCTTTGATAATCAAGAAATTACTGAACTTCTTGAAAAACACATAGACCTGCAACGCGTTTTACAACGCTCTTGCAAAGACTTCGACGGCGGCTATGCCATGGCAGGACTAACAGGCTATGGAGCAGCCTTTGTGGCTCGTGACCCAGCTGGCATACGTCCAGCGTACTATTATGCCGACGAGGAGGTAGTAGTAGTAGCCTCAGAAAAACCAGCTATCAAAACTGCCTTTGGCTGTCAGTACAATCAAATTCAGGAAATAACCCCTGGGCATGCCCTCATCATAGACAAAGAAGGCGACTACCGCATGCTGCCATTTACCGAATCGTTGGAAAAACGTTCCTGCAGCTTTGAACGCATCTATTTCTCACGTGGCAACGACCCAGAAATTTATCAAGAACGCAAAGCATTAGGCTATCTGCTTCGCGACCAAGTGCTCAAAGCCATTGACTACGACCTCAACAATACGGTCTTTTCTTACATCCCTAATACGGCAGAAACAGCATTCTTAGGGCTGATGCAAGGCATAGAAGACTTCCTAATTGGACAACGCAAAAAAGCCATTGCCGAAAAAAGACTGAGCTTGCAAGATTTAGATACAGTACTTTCTTTTCGCCCGCGCGTAGAAAAATTAGTCATAAAAGATGCTAAACTTCGCACTTTCATCACCGACGACGAACACCGCGAAGACTTAGTAGGGCATGTGTATGACACTACGTATGAGGTAATCAAAAAGCGAAAAGATACTATTGTAGTAATAGACGACTCGATTGTGCGCGGTACTACGCTGGAGCGTAGCATCATTAACATGTTGGAAAAATTGGAGCCCAAGCGCATTGTCATTGTATCTTCTGCCCCTCAAATCCGCTTTCCAGACTGTTATGGCATAGACATGTCGCGCATGCAAGAGTTTGTTGCCTTTCGCGCTGCTTTGGAGCTACTCAAAGAACACAAACAACTTTACCTGCTTGAAGAAGTTTACCAGAAGTGTCTGGATGCGGTCAAGTTAGAAAAATACAAAATCGTCAACCACGTGAAGGAAATTTATGCCCCCTTTACTTATGAACAAATTTCGGACAAGGTAGCGCAAATTGTTAAACAACCCCATATTCAGGCAGAAGTAAAAGTAGTGTATCAGACCGTAGAAAACTTGCACAAAGCCTGCCCCAACCATTTGGGAGACTGGTATTTTACTGGTGATTATCCTACACCGGGCGGCAACTACATTGTTAACAAAGCATTTATCAAATTTATGCAAGGCTCACACGAGCGAGCATATTAGCAATACCACCTGAAAAGTACAGGCAAAGCATAGAGTTGTAGAAAAGTGTAAAAAGATATTCGGCGCATGAAGCTAACATTTTGGGGGGCTGCCCGACAGGTTACGGGTAGCATGTATTTGTTGGAATTGGAAGACGACTACCGCATCTTAATTGACTGCGGTTTTGATATGGACAGAGAGCGTGGCAAAGAAGACGACCTACCACAAGCCTTTCCCGGCTCAGTATTCCCTTTCGATGCAAGTACTATTAATCTGGTTTTACTTACGCATGCTCACATAGACCACTCGGGCAATATTCCCAACCTATATCGGGAGGGCTACGAAGGACAAGTGCTTTGCACCTCCCCAACCATAGACCTTACCCACCTGCTGCTAACCGATTCGGCTATGCTGCACCGACGCAAACTACACAACTTAGCAAAGAAAAAAAAGAAAAGCCAGATGCCACCCCCCAACGTAGTGAACGAGTGGTACATAGAAAAGCAGGTGGATGCAGCCATGGATAACTTTGTGGGTATTGCTTTCCAACAGCGTTTTCAGATAAAAAAAGGCTTGTATGTTACCTTTATTCCAGCAGGGCACTTGCTGGGCGCTGCTAACATCCTGATTGAAGTAGTACAAAATGGGAAGTACCGCAGCATCTTGTTTTCTGGCGATATCGGACGCTATAACTACCCCCTGCTACCCGACCCAGCCAACGTGCCGCAAGTGGACTACCTCATCTGTGAAAGCACCTACGGCGGGCGCTACCACACCCCTAACTTAGAAGTAGAGGCAGAACTAGAAAAAGCCATTATTGAAACGTGCATAGAAAAACCCGGAAGACTCATTATTCCTTCTTTCAGCGTAGGACGCACGCAATCGCTACTGTACACATTCAATAAGTTGGCAATTCAACAGCGTTTGCCACCTATCAAAGTATTTTCTGACAGCCCCATGGCGCTGCAAAGCACCAAAATTTATAGCCGATACAGTAAAATGCTCAACGAAGATGCACGGCAGTTCATCGAAACGCACGATACGCTGTTCGACTTCGACAACTTGGTGATTGTAGAAGACCTGAAAAATAGCAAAGCCATCAGCAACTACCGAGAGCCGTGTATCATTATTTCCTCTTCGGGAATGTTAGAGGGAGGACGTATCCAGCACCACATTCGCCACAACCTTTCCAATCCTTATTGCACCATTCTCATGATTGGCTACAGTGCAGAAAATACACTGGGTAGGCAGTTGTTAGACGGTATTTCTTCGCTGCGTATAGGCGACCAGCAAATTCCAGTACTCGCCAAGGTGAAATATACGGACGCTTTCAGCGGGCACGGCGACCAAAACGATCTCATTAACTTTGTCAAACAACAAGCCCCTGAGCGCCTCAAACAATTATTTCTGGTACACGGCGAGCTAGAATCTATGGAAGCCTTTCATGCTATTCTCAAAGCCGAAGGCTATCTTAACGTAGCAATGCCCGAAAAAGGACAAACTTTTGTGTTGGACTAATGCACATGCGCCTCAAACTCATAGATGCCTACATCCTGAAAAAATTTCTCAGCACATTTGTGTATGTGGTCATTATGCTCAATGCTATTATTTGCGTAATCGACTACAGTGAAAAAAGTCAGGATTTTTATCGCAATAAGTTGTCTTTGGGCTTTATAGTAGAGCACTACTACATCAACTACATTCCTTACATGACCAATCTGCTCAGCCCAATCATCGTTTTTTTGGCAACTGTATTTGTAACAGTGCGCTTAGCCAACCGAACCGAAATTATTGCTATGCTTTCGTCGGGGGTTAGCTTCATGCGCTTGCTGGTACCCTACATGATGGGAGCAACACTATTAGCTGCTATTAGCATTGTTGGAACCACGTATTTAGTTCCCATAACCAACAAGTCACGCGTAGCTTTCGAGCGTGCCTTTATCAAAGAGCGCTACTTCTACGACCGCACCAATGTTCACTTTCGCGTAGCCCCCGATGCCTACGCTTACATGCAGAACTACAACAACTTTACCCAAACAGGCTATCAGTTCACCTTAGAGCGCATTGTAGGCAACCAATTATTAGAAAAGTTGAGTGCCGAGCGCATTCGCTGGGATAGCACCACCGGCAAATGGTCTATCGAAAATTACCGATTGCATACTTTTAGTGGCGAGCGCGAAACACTCAAGTACGGCGAAAAAATAGATACATTGCTACGACTTTCACCTAAAGACTTTGAAAGTACACACTTGTTGCACGAAGAACTGACTATTCCAGAACTCAATGCCTACATAGAAGAACAAACTATGCGCGGCAATACGTCGTTGGGTATCTTTTTAGTACAAAAAAACATGGCATTTGCTTACCCCTTCGCTATCATTATTTTAACATTTATGGGGGTAATTGTATCTGCCCGCAAGTCGCGACAAGGCTCGGGCGTACAAATTGCTATTGGCTTTCTCATTGCCTTTTTGTTTATCATATTAGCGCGTATGTTTATGAGCCTTGGACAAGCAGGCTCGGTTTCACCTTTTGTAGCAGCTTGGGGACCGCCACTGCTGTTCGGTGCTGTGGCAATTATCATGTATAAAACTGTTCCGCGTTGAAGCCATTTTTCACGTATGCTAAAAGACTACTTGCAACTGCACTTTATCGTATTGCTGTGGGGCTTTACAGCTATTCTGGGCTTGCTTATTAGCATTCCAGCATTGGAGTTAGTTTTCTATCGCACTTTGCTGTCGGTGATAGGGCTAGCAATGTTACTATTTGTCCGCCGGCAATCCATTCGCATACAGCCCACAACTATTGTACAGCTTATTCTCACTGGCTCCATTGTTGGACTGCATTGGGTGTTATTTTTTGCTTCTGCAAGAGTAGCCAATGCTTCCATCTGCTTAGCTGGCATGGCTACTTGTTCCTTATGGACATCAGTAATTGAGCCTTTTGCCAATAGAAAAGCCGTTAAGTGGTATGAGGTACTTAGTGGCTTAGCTATCATTATGGGGTTATATGTAATTTTCCGTTTTGAGCTAAATCAGATAACGGGGTTGCTACTGGCATTAGGTTCAGCCTTCTTAGCGTCGGTTTTTACAGTTATCAATAGCCGGTTTACAAAAAAATACCACCATCATACCATCACCTTCTATGAAATGATAGGTGCTTTGCTAATGGCACTGATTAGCTTGCTGGTCTATCAACAGTTTTTTAATCACAGCACACCTTTGCAACTAGTTCCACAACCCACCGATTGGCTTTGGATTGCTATTTTGGCATGGATATGTACTGTATATGCCTATGCAGAAGCCGTTGAACTAATGAAGCGTTTGACAGCATTTGCTATCAACCTAACCGTAAATTTAGAACCAGTTTATGGCATCATATTAGCAGCCGTATTGTTCCATGAGCACCAACAGCTCACCAGTGGCTTTTATCTTGGCACAGTTATCATATTGCTTGCTGTACTTAGCTATCCGCTGCTCAAACGACGCGATGATGCCAAAAATAGCTTTTCACATGTATAAATTACCAAAGTTTGGAAACAACCAAAGCATTAGGTAGCACAAGTAGTACAAAACTAAATTGTTGATAAAGTTGCGAGTGGCTGCATGCGCAGCAAAATGGTTGTTCTTGTCCCCACAAATAACAGTCAATCTAAAAGACGGGATATACAGCACATCAATATTACATTGCACATGTCCACACGCGCAACATGTATCGAATCAGGCGTTCTTTATAAGAACGTGAACAACGGCAAGTTTGCCTGCATGGATATGAATCTGGCAAAATTGACCATTAAAAAAACTAAACAATTACTTATTGAATTTACTGCACTACTGGGCAATGCTGAGCAATACTACAAAGCCCGATAGGTTTTTGAAAAGCTCGTCGGGCTTCTACGCAATCACATGAGTTCATATGCGCCATCAACATGCGCCAAACATTAGACCTTTTGAAGCTAAATTACTGATAATCAATTGCTTAAAAATTGCAATTTGCAATTATACATCCCCGCGCCTAACTAAATGATTTGTTCTTTATGCTTCACGCGACTTCTTATTTGATTGATTAAAACATGTTTGCAGCCTGCCCACGCATTTGCCACTTTTACTCTAAAACTTGATAAAAAAGGCTTGGCTATTTACAAATAGGACATGTTCTATACCCTGAAATCCTAACCTGCTTATCTCAAACCCGCTTCTTACTATCACTGCTCGTTAATACTTTTACCGTATGTCGTTTTTTTCTGAATAGCACCGCTGCTAAACTGTTTGATTTTCAGGTAGTTGAACAACTATTTCGGTGCAATCTATTATCACATCTTCAACATCTTCAAAAGCTTTATCAAAAGCTGATTGGTTTTTCAATACTTTACCTACAAAAACATTTTGTGCTTTGAAGACCGCTTTCAGACCCTTTTTGGTAATTTTCAAATAATCACAAAACCGTGCTCATATCTACATCAAAATACAAAGCCATATTTTCCCATGTAGGATAGGCTTTATAAACAATGCAACACAAAGAAAAGCGCCTCATGGAGATTAGTCAAAACAGGTGGTTTTGACATACTGATGAACTTGATGGGGGCTTGTAGTATTGGCTGAAAATGTCTGCCAATGCATGAAATTGTTCAAGGGTGAAGCCCGTATCGGCTTTGCATTTTTGTTACTGTTTAGTGACACTTGCCGTAATTATATACATTCGATAGAAATACTGTGCAAAAGTAGTAAACCTACTGATAATCAATAAACAAGGTTTAGTGAACGAATCTTACAAACTACTCAGGTAGCTATTTTGGAAAGTATTTGTTTTGTAACATCTGTTTGCAGCCACCACATGACCCAATCAAAAATCATTAGCCATGCGCCTTGCAAGATGATGGCTTTGCCGAATCCTTTCCAACGCAAGCTGTTGCGTTCGTTGCGGCGGGCGCGCTCTATGAGGTAAAAGCCGCCGATGATGTACGCCACATCTAAGGCAGCATTGAATAAGTAGATTTTTTCAATGCTGTACTGTGCGGCAATGGATTGTTGCAGGCTCATCAAGCTGACACCTGTTTGTATGGCGTTCCAGTAGCCTCCCGCAGCAAGTGCGATATTAACAACATTCCAGTAGGCATTCATTTGCCAAAAATATCGGGAGGTGCCTTCGCTTTTGTGGGCTTTCCAAAACCCGACGATGATGTTAAAAAATGCCCACGTGCCCAACAACATCATTCCTTGCTGGTTAAGGTTTAGGCGAGCCAAATTAAGAGTTACGAGTGAGTCGAGTAGCAGCATAAGTTAGATTATCCGAAAACCTCTTGCAAAGGAATCTGCAAATCACTGAAAATGAAGGATGAAATAATATCTTCGGCAGTATAAATGCCGTGCAGTCGGTAGTGGTTGTTGTCATCCAAAACAAACTGTTGCAAAAACTGTTCGTAGGGAACCACAATCCAGTATTCGCGCACGCCGTTTTCTTCATAGAGGCTGAATTTGTACTTTATCTCGTTCTTGGAATTGCCTTTGGAAAGAATTTCCACAATCAAATCCGGTGCGCCGAGGCAGCCTGCTTCGTCAATTTTTGTCGCATCGCAAATAATGGAAATGTCGGGCTGCACGACCGTGAAAATATCGCGATTGGCTGCGGCAGACTTTTTACCGTCCAACAGCCGCACATCAAAAGGCGCGGAAAAAGCCTGACAATTCGTATTTTTCAGATAGTTGAATATCATACCCGACAGTTGCCATGAAATCCGCTGATGGGTAGCCCCGGGCGCAGGCGATATCGGGAAAATTTTGCCTTTAATCAACTCAACGGTTTCCTCCAACTGCCATTGCAGATAGTCGGCGTAGGTATATACGCCATTGGGGTCTAATTGGGAAAGGCTGGTAATAGGCTGCATGGTCAAATATACGCAAGTTTCAGGAATCTGACGGCGTGCCGAAGCCACCGCCGCCGGGTGTGTGCAGGCAGAGCAAATCGCCTGTTTGCAGGTCGGCGCGGTCTATGCCTTGCAGCACCACGAGTTCGCCCGTAGCACGTACAAGCCACTGTTGCCCCGTTTTGCCTGACTCTCCGCCTGCCATGCCGTAGGGTGCTTCTTTGCGATGCTGGGTAATGAGGCTCAGGGCAACAGGTGCCAGAAAGCGGATGTGTCGCTCAATACCGTTGCCGCCGCGCCACTTGCCCTTACCGCCCGAATCGGGGCGAACGGCAAATCGCTCAACGCGCACGGGATAGCGTTTTTCCATGATTTCCGCATCGGTAATGCGCGTATTGGTCATGTGGCAATGGACGGCATCCGCACCTTGGAAACCTTCCGTTGCGCCGCTGCCTCCGCCAATGGTTTCGTAGTAGCCGAACGATTCGTTCCCGAAAATCAGGTTGTTCATTGTGCCTTGGCTGCACGCGGCAAGTTCCAAGGCTTTGAGCAGCGTATCGGTCAGCCGCTGACTGACTTCGGTATTGCCGCCCACCACAGCAGGACAAAGCTCGGGGTTTTCCGAAAAGTCGGGATTAAGCAGCGTGCCTTGGGGCAAGTGCAGTTCTACGGATTGCATCAGCCCCTCGTTGAGTGGCACGTGTTCGTGTGGCAATTTGGCGGCAATCAACAAACGCAGCACGTAAATTACCACGCTGTTCACAATGGCGGGCGTGGCATTGAGGTTGCCTGCATGTGTAGTTGCCGTGCCGCTGAAATCAATCGTTATTTTTTCATTACTGATTTGGATGCGGGCGCACAACGGGCTGCCGTCGTCCAGATATTCCGTAGCGACAAACGACTGGGCAGGCAGTTGGCGCAAGCTGCGCATCAGGCAGTCGTGCGCATAGCGTTTCAATGCCTGCATGTAGTGCTTCACTTCCAAAGTTCCGTACAGGCGGCAAAGCTGTTGCAATCCGCTGATACCCGCTTGAATGGAAGCCAACGCTGCCTGCAAATCGGCGATATTTTCGTGCAGCGCACGGGTAGGATACGGCGCATCGGTAAAGAGTTGTGCAACCGCTTCCCATTGTGGCACGCCACCGCGCATCAGGTAGGCGGGTGCAATTACGACTCCTTCCTCTGCCAGCGAGCGAGCATCGGGTGGCATAGAACCCGGACGCGAGCCGCCGATTTCGGCATGGTGTGCCCGATTTGCCACGTAGCCGACTAACTCGCCCTCAAAAAAAACGGGCGCAATGAGCGTAACGTCGGGCAAATGCGAGCCGCCAAATGCAGGATGATTGGTAACAACCACATCGCCTTTTTGCATAGGCAAAACCTTGCGCACTTCGCGCACGCATACGCCCAAACTGCCCAAATGCACGGGAACGTGCGGCGCATTGACCACCAATTCGCCGTCGGCATCCAGCAGCGCACAGGAAAAATCCAGACGTTCTTTTACGTTCACCGAAAAGGCTGTCCGTTGCAGCAATGCGCCCATTTCGTTGGCAACTGCCGTAAAGCGGTTGGAAAACAGTTCCAGCGCGGCGGCTTCGGGGGCTTGCCCTTGTTGAAGCGGCTGATTACCGGTGCAATACAGTGCCACGTCGCCGTTGGCAAGTACTTCCATTTGCCAATGTGGCGGTACGAAAACCGTGTGATAATCGCTCAACAAAATGGCTTTGCCTGTTGCCGTAGCTCCTGCGGGCAACTCATCGGGGCGAAAAACGGCGGCATCGCGGTAATACTCTTGTGCAGCAACTGGTTGTTTTTGTTCATTGGGCAGCGGCGGCAATAGCGAGCGACTTTGCGGAACGGCAGCCGTCAGCCACAAAGCGACTACTTCTATCTGCTCATCACTTGTTTGTTCGGGAAAATAGCCGTAGCGTTTTGCGTATGCGGTACGGAACTTTCGTGCTGCCGAAAGTTGCGTTTCATCTTCGCGAAAATCAACGGAAACAGTGCTTTCTTGCCCTTTGAGTCGCAACTCGGCACTCATTTGCCGGATGATGATTTGAGTCGGGTCAAATTTTTGGGCAATCAAGGGCTGCATTGCCGCATTTTTGAGGTCGGTGAAAACTGCTTGCCAACGCTCAAAGAATTGGGGCAAGGGCTGCATAATTTGCTGTGCTTGTGTATGCGCTGTATCGGTTTGCCCGATGCCATAGGCGCAAAACAGTCCGGCATAGCGTGGAACAAGGATGCGGCGAATGCCCAGCAGGTCTGCCACTTCGCAAATGTGTTGCCCGCCTGCTCCACCAAAGGCAAGCAGCGCATAGTCGGCAGGGTTTTCGCCTTTGCGCGTAGTAATTAGGCGAATTGCTTCCGCCATTTTTTCATTGGCAAGTTGCAGCAGCGTAGCCAGCAATGTTTCGCGGGGGATGCTTTGCCCGGTTGCCGTTGCAATTTGCTCTTGTAACCGCAGCAACGCCTGCTCGGCAGCGGCTTGACTGATGGGAATGGAAAAATTTTGCGGCATCAGCCTACCTGCCAGCAAATTAACATCGGTGATGGTGAGCGGACCTCCGTTGCCGTAGCAAGCCGGACCGGGAAACGCCCCTGCACTGTGAGGTCCAACGGCAAGCCTGTGCCCATCAAAAAAGCAGACTGAGCCACCGCCTGCTGCTACGGTTTCAATGGCAACGGCGCGGCTCATGAGCGACAACCCACCTACTTGCACTTCGTTTGACCAATCGGGTGCACCGTCCACGCGGGCAACGTCGGTGCTGGTGCCGCCCATGTCAAAGGTGATATGTTTGGCAAAGGGGCTGCCCTGCGTATGCTTCCATGCACCAATTACGCCACCTGCCGGTCCGCTCAACAGGCTGTCTTTGGGTTGAAAGTCCCGATAGTCGGTCAAGTTGCCGTTGCTGCTCATCAGCCGCAAATCGGCAACTTTCTCGCCGATAGGTTGCAGGTAAGACATCAGCACAGGAGCAAGCGCGGCATTGGCAAGGGCGGTTTGCGTGCGCCATTCGTATTTGATTAAGGGCAACAATGCTGCGCCTGAGGAAACGTAAGCAAATCCTGCTGCAATCAGGGCATTGAGCAGTAGCTGCTCGTGCCGCGGGTTTAGGTAGCTGTGCATCAGTGAAACCGCAACCGATTGTACCCCCACGTGCCGCAATTCATCCATGATTTTTCTGATATCGCTTTCGGCAAGCGGTTGAATGATGTTTCCTTCGGCATCTATTCGTTCTTCCACTTCTACAACCACGTGCGGCGGCAGCTTGGGCTTTTGGATATGCAAAGCAAAAATATCGGGGCGTTGCTGGCTGCCTATTCGCAACACATCGGCAAAGCCTTTGGTAACAATTAAGGCGGCTTGTGGTGTTTTGGCTTCTAATAGTGCATTGGTGCCTTTGGTCGTCCCCAGTCGCATGGCAAGGGGCGGCAGTGGTTGGTTCAAGGGCGTTTGCGTTAGCAAGCGTGCAGCCAGCAAAGGCGCTTCTTCGCGGGCTGTGAGTTCAAACAGCGTTCCGGCAACAACAGCAGGGGCATCATCAGGCAAAAATAGCAGCCCTTCGGCAAGGGAACTACCCACTACCCGATACTCGTTGCCTTCGGGCAACAGGCGCAGGGTGTAGCCCTCAAAAATATCTTGGCGAAAAGGAAACTGTACGTGCCACGTATTGCCTTGCGCTTGCCGGATGGTGCCGCGCAGTACGCCACTGCTCAATACTTTGCAAGTATGCCACTCGTTTTGTGGGGAAAGAGCGATGCAGTCGGTGAAAGTGCCGCCTGTATCTGCCCAGATTTGCCATTGGTTGTTCATGCTGCCAAGTTACAAATGTGCAGCTTAGCAGCCAACCTATGCCTTAGGCAACAAGAGCGTAAAAGTAGCCCCTTGGTTGGGTGGGCTTTCGCAAATCAAATCGCCAGACATGGCAAGGGCGTAGCGTTTGGCAATGTATAAACCCAAACCTGACGAAGGTTCGCCGCCGGTAGGTCTTGCGCTGAGTTGTTGAAACTGCCCGAATAGACGTGGCATTTCTTCGGGTTTGATGCCGGGTCCTTCATCTTGTACTTGTATAGCCAGCATGTTGTATTGGGTAGCAACTTTCAAATAAACGTTCTTCCCGTGAGGTGAAAATTTTAAAGCATTGGAAATCAGATTCTCTAAAATGTTCCGAGTAAAGTTTCGGTCGCCAATAGCTACATATGCACCATTATTGGGAACAAGCAAGTGAATGTTGATAAGTTTTCGCAGCGCTTCGGGGGCAAATCTCTCGGCAAGTGTATGCAGCATTTCTCCAACGTTCAACTCACTTTTATTGACTACCAGCTCAGTTTGATGAAGTTGTTGCCAATTAAGCAATTGCGCGACTGTATCCAGCGCATCTTTTGCCACTTGTTCTATCATGCCAATCACTTCCCTATTGGAACGCTCATCATGGAGTGCAATTTGTGCTAAGGAGCTAATATTGCCGAGTGGGGTGCGCAAATCGTGCGTGATGATTCGAATCAGGTTTGTTTTTTCATTATTAAGCGCGGCAAGTTCACGATTCCGCGCGGCTAACTCTTCGTTCTGATGGCTTATTTCTTCATTTTTTTGTGTCAATCGCAAATTGGCAGCACGTCTTTTGGCACTTTGTCTGATAAAGACAATTAAGAAAGCAAGTGTCAGCAACAACACAACGCTTGATGCCAACAAGTACGTGTTGCGCTCCGCAAGTTGAGCGGCTTGCAGCAGGTTTTCGTTTTTAATTTGTTTATTGATATAATTAGCGTTAAGTGCTTCTAAAGTTTTAGTTTTTTCGGCACTCATGATGCTGTCTTTGAGTTGGTAATATTTTTTCAGCCATACAATTTCCGACTGAATATTGCCTATGGCAGAGTCTATGCGATAAAGCAGCCTGTAAGCAGCAAGGGTGGTTGTCTTCCGGTTAGATTGCCAGCCTTCTTCCAACAAGTTCATGGCAAAATGGCGTGATTGTTCTATTTGTCCTGTTTGAAGATAACATTCCGCTAAAACCGTTTGAATGCGCGGCAGAATAAATCGATAGTTTTCATTGCGGCTTTTAATTTCCCATGCTTGCAGCCCTTTTTCTATTGCTTGCTCGTACTGCTGCTGCCGAAAAAGCAAATTTGCCATTTCATCTAAGGGATAAATAGCGCGAGCAGAATCACCTGCTTTTTGGTAAAATTCAATGGATTGTTGAAAAGCTTGTAATGCTTCCTTGGTTTGATTTTGTATGCCTAAAATAATCCCCAATTGGTTAGTTAAATTAGCTTCCTCAATCTTCATGTTTGCTAACCTGCTCAATCGAAGTGCTTCTTGTAGGTATTTATGAGCCTCTGTATAGCGCTTGGCGGAGAGCAAGAAATGGTTTCTGCTGTATGCCATGCCAACCAACTGGGCAGTATCGCGCAGGTGAGTAGCTACTCGAAAGGCGCGTGCATATAAATTGTCCACTGAACGGGCAGAGGTATCTCCCAACTGTCGGTTAAGGTTAGCAATGTTGATGAGCAAAGCAGCCATTGCTCTGGGGGGTCTTTAAGTTTTTCAAAGGCATCGAGTGCTTGCAAATAGCTCTTCAGTGCGTTTTCGGCATCGTCCATATTGCGGTAGCACAAGCCAATGTTGTTGAGTGTGCGCGCAAGCCCGTAGTTATCGTTGAGTTGCTCATATATTTTCTTGGCAGTATCTAAGTGAAGAAAACTTTGCTTGAGCAGTTGCCTTCTCAGATAATTTAACCCAAGCTCGCGATGTGCTTCTGCCATTTGCGCGCTGTTGGGGGAGATTTTACGCAAGGTTTGGATAGCAGACGTAAGGAGTTGGTGAGCCTCAACAAAGCTCGATTGTTGGCTGCGTACGCTCCCTGCTTCGGTAAGCGCCCATGTGGTTTCTTTCAGCAAATTCTGTCGACGGAATAACTGTTCGGCACCATTTAACAACAAGAATGCAGAATCAAAATTTCCCTTTTGCTTGTATGTAATGCCCAAAGCTAAATGTACCCATGCTCGGTGCTCTATATTATTTTGGTGTTGCGAAAGATGCCAACTTTTTAAAGCAAGTTGATATGCTTGCAATAAATCTTTTTCATAAAGAAGAAGCGCTTTATTTGCCAGCATTTTAGGAGAGTCATTGGCACTGGCAGTAAATAGTGGTAAGAAAATAGTTAAAAAAAGACAGTAAAGTTTAGTGATACACAACTTTTTTAATTAGTAATTAATCAAGTAATTTATAAAAAAATTTGTGTGAACCTATGTTAGTGCTTGTTAAATTTTAAATGAATACTCAGCTAACATACCGTCGCGAATGATTAAACGCTTACTAATAAAAAAATGTTGCTGTACTAACGGGTCATGTGAGGCAATGATAATAGTCTTGCCGTTTTTTTGAAAGTTGGCAAATAAATCAAGAATGGTTTTGGCATTGTGGCTATCCAAATGTGCAGTAGGCTCATCGGCAAACAGGATAGCTGGCTGTGCTACAATAGCCCTTGCAATAGCTACGCGCTGCTGTTCGCCACCTGAAAGTTTTTCTACGGGAATGTCTAACTTATGTGCAATCCCTGTTTGTTCCGCTGCTTGTTCTACGGCTGCTTTCAAACGGCTGTGTGATAAACCTTGTGGTACAAGCGGTATGGCAATATTGGCACGCACGTTCAGTCCTCGGATGAGATGGAACTGCTGAAAAATCATCCCAATATGTTGGCGGCGAAAGCGCGTCAGGAATTTTTCAGACCAGCGGGATACTTGCTCACCCATGCAGAAGTAAGCCCCTTCGGTAGGTTTAGCAAGGCAGGCAAGAATAGAAAGCAATGTGCTTTTACCTGAGCCCGAAGGTCCTGATAAAAGCACACATTCTCCTGCTTCAATGGTTAAGGAAATATTGGTGAGGGCAGTAAACTCATTGCTTGCACCAATATTAAAAACTTTGCTTATACCGATGGTTTGGATAATCGGCATTCGTTTTTTTATTGCTTGTTGGCGTTTTGAATTTTTTCAATGTCTTTGGCTTCCAGTACGTCTTTGATGTTCATGCGTTGGTTGTCTTTATAGGCTACAATCCAAGCATCTTTTACGCCCATTTTGCGAAGGTACTTTTTGAAGTTGTCGGCTTCCCAGTAGTCGCGGAAGTGTCCCAAAGTATACTTGTAGGCTCCGTCGGCATCTTGTTCTACGGAAAAGTTCTTGTTATTGTCCTTGAACATGCTTGCATCAATTTTGCTGTAAACGCCTACCTGTACGCGAAACCACACCCCTTTGGTGTATTCAGAATAAGACCCTTCCACTTCATTCTCATCGCGACTGACGTTACTGCTGCCGCCTTTGTTAGCAATAGCTTGTTGAAGAGTAGCTATCTCTTGGCGCAAGGATTCTATTTCGGCATCCTTGTCAGCAATAATTTTGCCCATATTAACTAACTGGCGCTTCATGCCTTCGTTTTCACCAACCAGTTCAGCCTTGCTGTTTACCAAGTCGCGGTATGCTAAGGGGTCTAATTCATTTTTTTTCTTTTTCCACTTTTTAATTTCTTCTTTATTTTTCTTATCATCGTTTTTTTTCTGCGCTACAGCGGGAGTTGCTGCTGCGTATCCTAAAAAAGCGAACAGAAAAAAGACGTACAGTGATTTCATAATTTTTCGCTTTGGGTTTTGTGAATCAATACTTTAACGTTAAATGAGTAGCATATATTAAGCCAAAATCAAAATTTTACTTCAAGTTTCCTACCATGTTTGCTGGCACTACCCATTGGTCATACTGCTGGTTGGTAAGTAAGCCCAATGCTAAGGCAGCCTCGCGCAAAGAAATGCCCTCTTTATGTGCCTTTTTGGCAATTTTTGCTGCATTGTCATAACCGATGTGCGGATTGAGGGCAGTTACCAACATGAGCGAGTTTTCTAAATGGCGGGCAATAACAGGGTGGTTGGGTTCGATGCCGTCGGCACATTTTTCAGCAAACGATACACATGCATCACCTAGTAAACGAGCAGACTGCAATACGTTGGCTGCTATTAATGGCTTGAAAACGTTGAGTTCAAAATGCCCCATAGAGCCGCCCACGCTAACAGCTACGTCGTTGCCCATCACTTGGGCACAAACCATGGTGAGGGCTTCGGGCTGTGTAGGATTTACTTTGCCGGGCATGATAGAAGAACCGGGTTCATTGTCGGGAATGATGATTTCACCGATGCCGCAGCGAGGACCCGAGGCAAGCATGCGAATATCATTTGCCACTTTCATTAATGCTACTGCTGTGCGTTTCAGTGCGCCGCTTAGCTCTACCATGGCATCATGCGCTGCCAATGCTTCAAACTTATTAGGTGCTGTTACGAATGGATAGCCAGTCAATTCAGCAATTTTTTGAGCTACTAACACATCGTAGCCTTGTGGAGCATTGAGCCCAGTTCCTACGGCAGTGCCACCAAGCGCCAGTTCGCGAACCGCTTCCAGTGCGTTCTTAATGGCACGGATACTCATGTCTATTTGTTGCACATATCCGCTGAATTCTTGTCCTAATGTGAGCGGCGTAGCATCCATAAAATGAGTGCGCCCCGTTTTGACAATAGACATAAATGCCTGCGATTTGCTTGATAGACTGTCGCGAAGGCGTTGTAAACCGGGCAGCGTAACTTCTGCTACCAGCTTGTAGGCAGCAATGTGCATAGCCGTAGGGAAAGTATCGTTAGATGACTGCGATTTGTTCACATCATCATTAGGATGTAGTATTTTCTTCTCATCAGTAAGTTTGCCGCCTTTAATGACATGTGCACGATAGGCAATCACTTCGTTTACATTCATGTTGCTTTGTGTACCTGAGCCTGTTTGCCAAATCACTAACGGGAATTGGTCGTCTAACTTTCCTGCCAATATCTCGTCGCAAACTTGACCTATTAGCTCGCATTTTTCTTTTGAAAGCACGCCTAATTCATAGTTGGCTAATGCAGCAGCTTTTTTCAAATAAGCAAAAGCGTAAATAATTTCTCTGGGCATGGTGCCTTCCGGTCCAATGCGGAAATTATTGCGCGAGCGCTCAGTTTGCGCACCCCAGTATTTATCGGCAGGTACTTGTACCTCGCCCATCGTGTCGCGTTCGATGCGGTAATTCATTTGCAAAACGGGTTTAATTCGTTCCGACAAATTTATGGAAGAATTTGAGATAAATGCAGAGCAGCACATTCTAAATAGCTTCCACAACAAACAACCTCCGACCAACAGCCGGAGGTTGTTTCACTTTTACACAAGACTATTACGATGTCTCAGCATTAGATATAGAAAATGAAGCCTTAGAACTTGCGGCTGCCGTCGGGCTGAAAGCTGAACCGAAAGGTATAATGACGCGATTCCGAAGTGGAAGTTGGCGCAGCAGGTGCACCTTTGTAATAGCTCAGGATTTCCACTTTGGCAAATTTGCCATCGCCTGTACGCAGCACAATCACACGCCCGGGAATAGGCGTAATCAAGTGGGTTTGTGAGTTGTAATTGTACCAGCCCTGACCCGAAGCGTTGGGAATGGCAAGGTCGGAAGGACTTTGGTCGGTGCGGAATGTTGCTGTTGCCGGAATTTCTTTCAACTCGTCAAAAAGTCCGGTGAAAATAAACGCGCCACCCTGTCCGCTGCGAATCGCACCACCATTGACAATCAGGGTTGTGCCTCTCAGACCAATATCCCACTTGTTAGTTGCACTGTCCGAATTGGCAACAATGCGGTTTTCGCGCAAGCTGTACAACGTAAAGCGATTGGTGCCGCCCAAAGGTCTGCCGGTGGCAGGGTCTATGCGTACAGGGTCGGCAGGCAGGTCGCGGACGGTTTCCGTTACAACAGGCTGAACGGGGGTTACGTTGTCTTCTTTGCAAGAAGTGAGTGCCAGCGCCAACATAGCGCTGCTTAGCAGCATAGCAAAATTTTTCATAGTGAACTACAAGAATTTGGGTAAGAAAAATGTTAAAGTGTGTCGGTTGGTTTTGGTGTTTCAGTTAAGTTGTTGGCACGCTGTTTCAATCAGTTGGCAGACGTGCAACCTACTTATTGCTCTGCGCAGCGATTTTTTGAGCAGATGCAGTTCTTTCCCACTGATAATCAGGTAAGTATTTTGCTCGCCAAGTGGAATCCACACATTTTTCATCAGGCTTGCAGCGTTGTAATGCGGGTAAAAGTCAAGGATGTACTCGCAAAACAAGCTGAACTGATGCTCGGTGAAATAAATGGCGGTGGTGCCAAAGGCAAATCGCACGCAGCGACACTGGTTGCAGTAGGCAGCAAATCCTAACGCGTGATGAAACAGCACTTTTCCGTTGCACATAAGCAAGTTTGTTTGTCAGTTAGCTGAGTAGAGTTGAAAATGAAGACTCGTCCAAAGCAAGCGCCCGGGCATGTTGGGAATCGCCTGCATGTTGGTAAAATTGAACAGGTTATCTGCCCCGGCTTGCAGCCTGAGCCGCTCTCTCAGAAAAGTTTTGCTGACCGCTACATTGACCGTTACAAAGCCCTTTACATATTCGGAAGGGTCGTCTAACACTAAGTTGCCGTTGCGGTCGCCCAATCCGTAGCGCCCGCGGTAGATAGCCCGCAGGTTGGCTGTCCAGCCTTTGGCTTTGTTTTCGTAGAATATTTTGGCGTTTGCCATGTGGCGACTGCGCCCGAACAGCCCCCCGTAATCGCTGCGGCTGAGGCGACTGGTGAGGAGCGTAACAGGGTCTCGGCGGAAAATTTCCCCGTTGTCAATCCGCTCAATGACCGATTTGTCGCCTGTGAAAAGCAACTGATACCCTGCCGAAAGGCAGATGTTATCGGAAAGCTGTTGCGAACCGTCAATTTCGATGCCTTGCGTAAATACGCGGCTCAGGTTGCGATAGCTGAAAATATTCTGCCCGTTGATGCGCCTTGCAAATACCTGTGATTCAATCAAATCGCGGATATCGTTTCGGAAGAAATTGATATTGAACAGCGTGCGCTCGGAAGCATTCCATTTCCCGCCGAAATTCCACGAAAGTGAACGCTCGGCGCGCAAGCTGCCCGCCACTTCGGGGTTAAAAAACACTTCGCCAATTTGTCCTTGCGCCTGCAATTCCCGAATCATTCGGCTGACTTCTTCTGTACCAAATACCGAATAGCCCGCTGCCGTATTGACAAAGTTGAGGTACAACTGGCGAAAGTCCGGTGCTTTAAAACCCACTCCGGCTGATGCCCGCAGGGCAATTTTAGGGGTCAGTTGGTATTGTGCCGAAAGTTTAGGGCTGAACTGCGCGCCATATACGCTGTGGCTGTCAAAACGCCCGCCTGCAATAATGTGCCACTTCTCGGTCGGCAGCCACTCGTGCTGGGCGAAGGCATAAACCGTGTGGAACTGCTGGCGCTTTGTATAGCGCGTAGCCTCTACGCTTTCCTGCACCATGCCCGTACCAAATGTAGTGTTATGTTTGGATGAAAATAGCCAAATCAGTTGGGTTTCAGGGCGCAGGAATGTCTGGTTGAAAAAGCTCTCTTCAAACAGGCTTCCATCGCTCAGGTAGCGACTGGAAGCATCGGTGCGGTATCGGGAATGGTACAAACTGACGCGCCCGCTCAAACTCCCCGATGTTTTGAAGTGCAATATGGGGTTAAAATTCAGGTCTTTGATGCTGCCTTCGCCGCTGACCAAGTTCGGCATTTGCACAGAACCAACATTAAAATTATCGCTTTGTTTTTCGGTAAAGTAGCGTCCCGAAAGGCTCAGCCGCAGCGCATCGGAGAAGCGATGTTCGGCTTTGGATTGTAGCGTATAGTTGTGAAACGGTTCTACGGTTTGCCCGAAAGTCTCTGGCGTGAAGTCGTAGCCTGCCGTGCTGTAACGGTTCATAAATAGTGAGGCAGAAGTCCGCTCAGTTTTCCATTGCAAGTTAGAAGTTAAGTCCAGCGTGCGATTAGTGCCGTAGCGCGTAGAGAAAACCGCGCGGTTAGCTGTCGGGGTTTCCGTAATAATGTTTACCACGCCTGCCAGTGCCTCCGAACCGTAAAGGCTTGAACTGGGTCCTTTTACAATTTCAATTTGCTTGATATTTGCCACTGCCACACGCGAAAGTTCCAGCGTACCTGCCGTGCGCCCAATGAGCGGTTCGCCGTCAATCAAAATCAGTGTGTACTCAGGGTTGAAGCCCTGCACCTGCAAACCCTGCCCGTGATTGTTTACAATAGCAAGTCCGGTTTGTTCTTGCAGAACTTCATTAAGCCGCAGGCTGCCCATTTGTTGTATCTGCTTTTGCGAAACAACCGTAACAGGCATGGGCAATGCCGAAACCATTTTTTCGGTACGGGTAGCCGTAACGACCACTTCGTCCAATTCACGCATTTTGAGGCTATCGCTTTGTGCAATGGCTTGTATATGGCTGACTGTCAGCAAACTGACTAATGGTATAGCATATAGGGGTTTCATTTTTGAGCTTGATTTGACGATGCAAACCTATGGCTTATTTAGAATGATTCCAAATAATTTCGAAAATAATTTGTAATTAGTCTAAATAAAATCAATCTTTGCACATCCGAAAAATCATCCATGACAGAAAAGACTATGCGTCAATTAATCCTTCAACTGCTGCTGTTCACCTGCTTTACTACCCTGATGCAGGCACAGACGAATAGCGAAAGAATCGTTTCGGCAAGCGGGACAATCAGTGAAATTTTATGCGAATTGGGGCTGGAAAAAAATCTGGTAGGCGTGGACGTAACCAGCACCTACCCTGAAAGTCTTCAAAAAGTCCCGAAGATTGGGCATAACCGCAATATTTCGGCAGAAGGTGTGCTGGCATTGCGCCCTACCATTTTTGTAGGTATCCGCCATCAACTCTCTCCCGCGCTGGAACAACAACTAAAAGTAGCCGGCATCAAAACGCTGCTCTACGAACAGGAATATTCCCTGCAAGGCACGCAAAAACTTATTCGGCAAGTAGCGACAGATTTCAACCTGAGTGCCCAAGGCAACCTGCTTGCCGAACGAGTAGGCAAAGAAGTCGCTGCATTGAAAAAGCCTACTACGCGTAAAAAGGTGCTGTTTATCTATGCCCGTGGGGCAGGCTCGCTGATGGTGGCAGGCAAAAACACAAGCGTAGCGCAAGCCATAGAAATGGCAGGAGGTGAAAATGCCGCCAACGATTTTACGGATTTTAAACCACTGACTGCCGAGTCGCTGTTACAAGCAAATCCCGATGTAATTCTGTTGTTTACCAGCGGCTTACAAAGTCTGGGCGGTATCAACGGGCTGTTGCAGGTGCAGGGAATCGCCCAAACCAATGCAGGCAGAAACCGCAAGATTGTGGAAATGGACGGGCAACTGCTCACCGGGTTCAGTCCCCGACTGGGCAAAGCCTTACAGGAATTAGCCGATAAAATCCGCTGACTATGAAACAACTCACAATTATTTCGTTCCTAATCGCCTTGTTGGTAGCAGCAGTTATTTGCTCGGTGTGTATTGGGGCAGTGCCCATTAGCGGGCGCGAACTGTTGGCAATTGTTATCCATCGCTTTGGCGGTGATGCGCTTGGGTTTGAACCGCAACAAGAGGCGATATTTTGGATTATCCGACTGCCACGTGTGTTGCTGGGCGTACTGGTCGGTGCTTCGCTGGCAGTGGCAGGCGCTTCCATGCAAGGGCTGTTTCGCAACCCACTGGCAGACCCCGGGCTGATTGGCGTTTCTGCCGGAGCTTCGCTTTTCGCTGTTATCATGATTGTGTTGGAAGTAAAAGTTTTCACTGCCCTTTCAGGATTAATAGGCTTTTATGCGCTCTCAGTTTTCGCCTTTGCAGGGGCAGTGATAACTACGCTTATTGTGTACAGACTTTCCAAAACAGGCGGCAAGGCGGTTATAGCTACTATGTTGTTGGCAGGTATTGCCATTAACGCCTTGGCAGGGGCACTTACGGGGCTGCTCACTTATGCTGCCACCGATGCACAACTGCGCAGCATTGTTTTCTGGGGATTGGGCAGCCTTGGCGGAGCAAGTTGGGAAAGCGTAGCGGCTGTTGCTCCGTTCGTACTGCTGCCGATGATTGCACTGCCGCGCCTTTCCAAAGCACTCAACGCCTTAGCGTTAGGCGAAAGTGAGGCGACTTATCTGGGCGTAAATGTAAAAGCCTTGAAACGTCAGGTGGTTGTGTGGGCAACAATGGCGGTGGGCGCGTCGGTTGCTGTTGCCGGAACCATCGGCTTCATCGGGTTGGTTATTCCGCACTTGTTGCGCCTGTTTGCAGGTGCTGACCACAAACTGATTTTGCCAGCCTCAGCACTCTTGGGAGCTGCCGTGCTCACAGCTTCTGACCTGCTTTCCCGCACGGTGGTTGCCCCTTCCGAACTGCCCATCGGCATTATTACCGCCATGCTGGGCACGCCCTTTTTCCTCTGGATTTTGATAAAAGAAAAACGTCGGATGAGCGTATGATTCAGGTTTCGCATCTCAGCTATTGTATCGGGCAAAAGCAACTGCTTGCCGATGTTTCCTTTGAGGCACAAGCAGGTGCGTTCACTGCCATTGTGGGCGCAAACGGTGCGGGCAAATCTACCTTGCTCAAAATATTGTGCCGCGACTACCCCTTGCAGCAAGGCAACGTCTATTTTCACGGCAAGCCGCTACACAGCTTTTCCAATATGGAAATGGCAAAAATAAGAGCGGTACTCTCGCAACAGCAGCAAGTTTCCCTGCCCTTTGTATGTGAAGAGTTGGTTATGATGGGGCGCTATCCGCATTTCAATGGGCATCCGACCAAAACAGACCATGAAATTGTCGCTTTTGCTATGCGGCAGGCAGATGTAGCTCACTTGCAAGGCAGGGTTTACCAAACGCTCTCCGGTGGCGAACAGCAGCGCGTGCAACTGGCTCGTGTGCTGGCGCAAATCACCGACCGCCGCGAAATTATTGTGCCGCAAATGCCTATTGGAACACCCAAATATTTGTTTTTGGATGAACCCATTACAGGGTTAGACCTGCTGCACCAATACCACACCTTAGACCTTGTGCGACAATTGGCACAAAAAGGCTATTGCGTGGTGGCAGTACTGCACGATTTGAACCTTGCCGCACAATACGCCGACCATCTCATCATGCTTAAAAAAGGCAGAGTGATAGCGGCAGGCAGCCCACAACAAGTGATGACCTGTGAAAATATTCACCGCGTATTTGGCGTAGAAGTCAACCTAATGCAGCACCCAGAACTGGGTTGCCCGTTCATTGTGAATGTGCGCAGCCGGCAGGCGGTTTGTCATTCGTAGCCGCAAAGAGTATTCACCCTCAAAAAATTACATCGTCATTTATCACCTTTCATTCAATTATAACACAAAGAACAATGCAAAACACGCTCAAAACCCTCAAAGAACGCTACGAAGCCTTCAAGGCTGAACACCCGAAAGTTCGCATCCGCGAAGCAGCAAAACAGTTAGGCGTAAGCGAAGCCGAATTAGTCGCCTGTGGCATTGGCGAAACTGCCATTCGCTTGGAAGGCGATTTCCGCGATATGCTGAAAGACGTGCCCTCATTGGGCTACGTGATGGCACTTACCCGTAACGACCACGTTGTACATGAACGCAAGGGCGTATATGAGCAAGTATCTTTTAACAACCACGTCGGGTTGGTACTGGGCGACGATATTGACTTGCGCCTGTTTATGATGCACTGGGCTTTCGGCTTTGCTGTGAATGAAAACGAACGGCTCAGCCTGCAATTTTTTGACAAAAGCGGCGAAGCTGTGCACAAAATTTACCTGAATGAAAAAAGTAATCGCGAAGCATTTGAGACTTTGGTAGAGAAATACCGTG
This sequence comes from Bernardetiaceae bacterium, assembly GCA_025056255.1. Lineage (GTDB taxonomy): Bacteria > Bacteroidota > Bacteroidia > Cytophagales > Thermoflexibacteraceae > Rhodoflexus. Next base: position 271,577 of record JANWVT010000001.1, read on the forward strand.
CAGCAGCCCCCTTTGCACCGATGGAAATCAGCCCATATCCTGCCCCTGAGGTACCTCAACCCGATGCAAACATTGACATCGCCGGATTTCGCCAAGCATGGCTGAACATGAAAGACACGCATGAATTTTTCGGCATATTGAAAAAATACAAAGTCAGCCGCACGCAAGGGCTGCGGTTAGCCCCCGAAGGCTACGCATGGGAAATTTCCTCAGAGCAGGTCAAGCAAGTATTTCACAGCGTATCTAAGCACCAATGCCCAATTATGATTTTTGCAGGCAATCGCGGTTGTATCCAAATTCACACAGGTTTGGCGCGCAACATCGTACCGATGCATGGCTGGTTCAACGTGCTTGACCCCGAATTCAACCTGCACCTGAAAGACGAAGCCATTGCTTCGGCGTGGGTAGTGCGCAAACCTACCGAAGACGGCATCGTTACAGGCATTGAACTGTACGATGCGGCAGGTCAAAACATCATCCTCATGTTCGGCAAGCGCAAGCCCGGCATCCCCGAACAGCAACTCTGGCGCGATATTGTGGCGCAGGAAGCACAACCCCTGTACGTATGAAGTTTGTACCGAACAAGTAGCCAGTGTTTCGTTCAAAAATTACTTACAACACGGATTTTCGCCGGTCTTTATTCAAAAAAGAATTAAAAGATGAGCGATTATCCGTGTTGTCTTTGCGAATCTATGCGATAGACCGCACCAAAATTTGCCTGCCAATAGAAAACTTTGTATTGTTGTGCGGTAAGGAAATGAAAAAACGCTTCAACTTCACATCAGGCTATGACAGTATTGGATTACATCGTTTTTTTTGGCTACTGCATCACCATTGTTACCATTGGTTTATGGGTTTCCCGCGAAAAGAAGGGGCACGAAAAAGATTCCAAAGACTACTTTTTGGCAAGTCAGGCGCTGCCTTGGTGGGCAATTGGCGCTTCGCTAATAGCTTCTAACATCTCTGCCGAGCAATTTATCGGCATGTCGGGTTCGGGCTTTGCCATGGGGCTTGCCATTTCCACTTATGAATGGATGGCTGCCGCTACCTTGCTGGTGGTTGGCAAATTTTTTCTGCCCGTATTCCTCAAAACAGGCATCTACACCATGCCGCAATTTTTAGAGTCGCGCTACGACAGTCGCGTGCGAACCGTGATGGCTGTTTTTTGGCTGCTGGTGTACGTGTTTGTGAACCTGACTTCAGTACTTTACTTGGGTGCACTCACCCTGCATACTGTTTTGGGCGTGCCTATGTTATATGCCATTATCGGACTTTCCGCTCTGGCTATTCTTTATTCTATTTATGGCGGGCTGATGGCAGTTGCGTGGACAGATGTTGTACAAGTAGTGTTTCTGGTAGCAGGCGGTTTGGCAACTACCTACCTTGCCCTCGACTTGGTAGGTGGCGGCGACGTATGGGCAGGCATTGTAGCACTGCGCCAAAAAGCACCCGACCACTTCCATATGATATTGTTTGAAGGACAAATGATGATTCCCGACGGCATGGGTGGCAAAAAGGACGCGTATTTGGATTTGCCCGGTCTGAGTGTACTGATTGGCGGCATGTGGATTGTCAATTTGAACTATTGGGGCTGCAATCAGTATATCACCCAACGGGCACTGGCTGCCAAGAGTTTAGACGAAGCACAAAAAGGCGTTATTTTTGCAGGCTTCCTTAAACTGATAATGCCGCTGATTGTAGTGGTACCGGGTATTGCTGCTTATGTAATTGTTACGCAAGAAGGCGGAACAGGCACCTTTACTACTGCTATGACTGATGCAGCAACGGGAATCATTAAATCAGATAAAGCCTATCCGGCATTACTGAATCTCTTACCTGTGGGCTTGAAGGGATTGGCTTTTGCTGCCCTTGCGGCTGCCATCGTTTCTTCGCTTGCTTCTATGGCAAACAGTACAGCAACCATTTTCACCATGGATTTGTACAAAAACTTCATCAATAAAAATGCTTCGGAAGCCAACTTGGTGAAAACAGGGCGCATCGTAGCGCTAAGCGCTTTTGCTATTGCCGCTTTTGTTGCCCCTGCATTGGGAGCATTAGACCAAGCCTTTCAATTCATTCAGGAATATACAGGCTTTGTTTCGCCGGGGGTTGTGGCTATTTTCATCTTTGGTTTCTTTTGGAAACGAACCACTGCCAATGCAGCCCTCTTTGCAGCTATTACAACTATTCCGCTGTCGGCACTGCTCAAGCAACTGCTGCCTGCATTGCCCTTTATTGACCGCATGGGAGTGATATTCCTCGTTCTTGCCGCCGGCATTGTCATTATTAGCCTAATGGATAGCAGCAGCAAAAACAATCCGAAAGCCATTCATGTGGATGCGGCTCTTCTGCGCACCGGTGCGGCTTTCAACATTGGTGCAACGCTGATTGCCGGTATTATTGCAGCACTGTACATTATCTTTTGGTAAATAGCAGCATTGATGCGCTGTTGTAGATAGAAGGCGGATTTCAGGGTTGAGAACTTAGCCTTTTTTCCGCCTTCTTGTTTAGGTTTTTGTAAGATTCATTTTGCCAAATGCACATTTATGAAAGCTAATTTGCCGTTGTTGGTGCCAATACTGCCATGCTGTTCATTTTGCCGTTCTGTATAAATTTTAAAAATTCATTGGGCATAACTAGGAGCTATTGCCCGAAAACGTTGTGCGCATATCCTCTCAAAAAACTCATTCCAGTAAAAGTCGCTGATTTTTTGCCGAGAGGAAGCAACAAGGTTGTTTCTTATGCAGTGGCTTGCTCTATGGCTTGCAAAATGGTGTCGTAATAATGCTCATAATAATAATCAGCAATTTCACCGGCAGTAGTTACCCATACATCGGGATGGGAGGTAATGTAGGCAAGTGCTTCTTCAAAAGGTTTGATGCGATGCGGATGCCCCACTAAATAGGCATGCAGCGGAATACACATCACCGTTCCACTTTCTTCCCCCTCTCTGTAAAGTGTATCAAACTGCCGTTTCAACACGTCGGCGTAGTGTCGCGGACTGTGGAAGTAGCTGTTGTAGCAAATTACATCATTTACTTCCAGTGAATACGGCATGGAAATCAGTTTCCCTGAACGCACTTTGAGCGGCTGAGGCTGGTCGTCTTGAAACAGGTCGCAGGTGTAGATAATGCCTGCCTCTGCAATCAGGTCAAAAGTTCGCTCAGTGTGAGTAAGTGCAGGTGCCAGCCATCCTTTGATGGTTTGTCCAGTGGCTTCTTTTACTGTGCGAAAGGAATCCTCAATAATGGCACGCTCTTGTTCCTCGCTCATCCCGTAAGTATATCGGGTGTTGTAGATGCCGTGTGAGAAAAACTCCCAGTTGCGCTCTACACAGGCTTGAATAATTTCAGGGTGGTGTTGGCACATGGCAACCGAAAGTGAAACTGTACCGCGCACACCGTATTTGTCCATTGCCTCCATCATGCGATAATGCCCAACGCGGTTGCCATAGTCGCGCATAGCATAACCGCGCACATCTGGATGAGGTCTTGCCCATGGTTTGCGCATAGGGTTGCTTGGCGGGTCTAACTCATAAAACTCAATGTTGGGCGCTACCCAGAAGGCAATCTTAGCGCCATTTTTCCAGCGAATCCGGGGGCGATTCTGATATGGCCAATAACTGTACAATTCAGGGTCGCGAAGCATAAAATCGGTAAGGTTGGCAGTAAACGAATATATAATGTAACTTGAAATTTAACAGTTTGATTATCAACGATTTAAAAATTCATCGATGCGCTTTTCCAAAACGGGCAGCTTGTTCAAGTAGTCTATCACCGCCTGCACAGGTTCTACGTCGGCATATTTGAGCAGCATATCGGTCAGGTTGGCAAAGTGAAAACTTTCGTGTTTGTCTGCCACACATTCTTCTGGGATGATGGTTCTGTATCCGCGCGAGAGGCTATCCACCGCCGCGGCGCGCACACAGCCTGAAGTACTTCCTCCCGTAATAATAACCGTATCTACCTGATGCCATACTAAGAGTGAGCCGAGCGGTGTTTCAAAAAACGGAGACGGCATTTTTTTGCAATAAATCACGTCGCGCTTGTAATCTACTACCAAGCGTTTGTCAAACTCGGCACGTTCCGAACCGAATTTGATGTTTTGCAGCGAATCAGGCGTATTGGTGCGCGTACCCCACACACCTGCATCTTCGCCGCTTTCCATATAAGCCACGTAAGTAAAAACTACCGGTACGTTCTTGCTGCGGGCAATGCGATTAATTTCGTTGATGTATTCAATTTGTCGCGGGTCGGTTTCATAAGCGGTTTTGAAAGTTGCTGTGTCGGTATAAGCCCGTTGCAAATCAATATTGACTATGGCAGGGCGCTTGCCGAACCCAAATTTAGCCCGCTGCGGATTGGCTTTTATTTCGTAGTAGATTTCTCTGGCAGTCTTATTGGAGAGTTCCATACTCTTTTGATTTGGGTAAATATAATCAAATCTATAACTTGCCGCTTGTAACTACCGATTTTTTACTGATATGATGTTTGAAAACCTTTTGCTGGTGAACGAAAATGGCATCCTGACCATTACCATCAATCGCCCTGAAAAGCGCAATGCACTCAATCTCCGCACCATGCAGGAAATAGAGGCTGCCTTTCAATTGGTACAAACCGACGATTCTGTCCGTGCGGTCATCATCACCGGCTCTGGCGATAGGGCATTTGTAGCAGGTGCCGACATTTCCGAAATCACCAATTTAGATGTAGAACAGGCACGTGCCTTTGCAATAAAAGGGCAGCATATTTTCCGCATGATAGAAACCTGCGGCAAACCTGTTATTGCAGCAGTGAATGGTTTTGCTTTGGGTGGTGGTTGCGAACTGGCAATGGCATGTCACATGCGCGTTGCCGTTGAATCAGCCAAATTTGGGCAGCCAGAGGTGAATTTGGGCATCATTCCGGGCTATGGCGGCACGCAGCGCCTCAGCCGTTTAATTGGTCGCGGCAAAGCCATAGAACTTATGCTTACCGCCGACATGATTGGTGCCACCGAAGCACTGCAATTAGGTTTGGTCAATCACGTAGTAGCCTCGCAAGAGGCACTGATGGAAAAAAGCCGTGAAATATTGCACAAAATCATCAAAAAAGCACCGGTAGCCGTTGCACAAGCTATTCGTGCTGCTGATGCCGCTTTTCTGCCGATAGATGGTTATGCGGTTGAAGCCGAAGCCTTTGCTGCTTGCTGCCAAACCCACGATTTTAAAGAAGGAACACAGGCATTCTTAGAGAAACGCGAGGCAAAGTTCATTGGAAAGTAACACATACGACAGAATGTCCTAACTTTGCTGCGTGCAAATCCGTACCGCTACATTTATCAGCAGCAACTCAGACGTAGCCAAATGCCCGTTGGGTAATTTGCCTGAATACGCATTTATCGGCAGGTCTAATGTGGGCAAGTCTTCTCTTATTAACATGCTCACCGCCCGCAAAGGCTTAGCCAAAACATCTGCCACACCCGGCAAAACGCAAGTTATCAATCACTTTATCATCAATGACAATTGGTACTTGGTCGATTTGCCCGGTTACGGCTATGCCAAAGTAAGCCGCGAGAAACGCGCGCGGTTCTCTGCAATGATTGAGCAATACTTGCAACAACGCGCCAATTTGGTTTGTACGTTTGTACTGATTGATATCCGGCACGAACCACAAACCAACGACATGGATTTTATGAATTGGATGATAGAACAGCAATTGCCATTCGCCATGATTTTTACCAAAGCTGATAAATTGTCTAAGACTGCCGCAGCTAAATCTGTGGCACACTATACCGAAGTGGTACTTCAATATTGGACAGAAATGCCGCCAGTATTTGTTAGTTCATCCGAAACAGGGCAGGGACGTGAAGAAATTCTATCTTATATCAATTCATTGAATCAACTCTATAAACGAAATCAATAGTAGCAATCCCCATATGGACTTAACCAATATTGCAGCCGTGGCAGGAAAGCCCGGTCTTTACCGTGTAATTAAACCGACGCGCACAGGAGTAATTTTGGAAAGCATTGACGACAAGCGTACACGCTTTGCCGTAGGCATGAACAGCCGTGTTTCTGTACTAAAAGAAGTAGCTATTTATGCTTACAATGCCGAAGGAAGCGTGCCACTGGCAGATGTTTTCCGTTCTATGTATCAATGGCAGGGAGAGGTTCCTTCTCCTAATGCCTCTGCACAAGAACTGACGACTTTTCTGGCAGAGATTCTGCCCGACTTTGACCGCGACAAAGTATATCCTTCCGATATCAAAAAAATAATCACTTGGTTCAATATTCTTGCTAAATACGAGCCTCAACTTTTTTCGTCGGAAGACAAAAACCAACCCACCGAATCTTTCGATAAATAGCGTCTTTACTTCGATAAAAACACAAAGCACCTCCGTTGAGGTGCTTTTTTATTGTTTGGATTACTTAAAACGAGGTTTTAAAATGTTAAATTTTGTTAAAATTAAAGATAAAAAATGAGATTTACTTACGCACACCTTACATGAAATTTGCATTTTTATCTATTAAAATGCTGATTATCAGCATATTCATTTAACAACCTGCTTTTGCCGATATTTTAAAATGCGTCTAATTGCGAGCAGATTCATGTGGCTGCTTTGCATTTGTCTACAACTTAACTATTTTTGTCTAAGAAAATCAAGCGTTCACCGAAAAACATTTTTAACACTAAATTCAAAGCGCGTATGAAAACTGTAGCCCTCACTTCTGCTAATGACAGCGAGCTGATAGAAAGCTTTCGCAATGGCAACGAAAATGCATTTAGCTTGTTGTTCAATCGCTATCGCCGGCGCATTTTCGCTGTAATTTATGCTATTGTAAAAGATGCAGAAACAGCAGAAGATTTGTTGCAGGAAACAATGATTAAAGCACTGGACATTATTCGCTCCAACCGCTACAACGATGAGGGTAAGTTTTTACCATGGGTAGTGCGCATTGCCCGCAACATGGCTATAGATTTCTTCCGCAAACAGAAGCGCTATCCAAACACACGTATCCAAGAAGGTTCTGTTTTATACAATACACTCAAACTTTCAGAAGCTTCTACGGAAACAGTGCGCATCCAGTCAGAAACACTCCACCAATTGAAAAACTACATTTATCTACTTCCTGAAAACCAGAAAGAAGTGCTGATGATGCGCCACTATATGAAAATGAGCTTTCAAGAAATTGCAGATGTAACCAATGTGAGCATCAATACAGCTTTGGGGCGCATGCGTTATGCTCTGTTGAATTTGCGGCGTGCCATGGAAAAAAACGGCGTAACAGCAGAGTGTTTGGCTGCCTAACGATGTAGTTCGGCTCTTTAGTGTTATTTGCCCTTTAACAAGGTAACCCTCATTTTTGGTGAACTGCACCTAATTTCAGCATCCGCTTGCACTATACAAGCGGATGCTTTGTTTTTCACTACCTACTTCAATCAGTTTTTTTTGGAAAAGAAAGAATAGTGAACAAACGCGAATGGTGCGATAAAATCTTAGAAAAACTGCATTCAGTTCTGGGTTGCAACAAAATCACAGTCAACATCACCACGTACACCCTGATGAAGGCAAACTCGCTGTTGTTCGCCTCCTTACGAATCATTCTGTTGCAAATAAGAACAGGGGCTACTGTATAGGGGACTGTTTTTCGGCTATTCAATTGTTCATCCTGCCATCTGGTCTCAGCAGTGAGGTAGGTTGTTATCTATCCCGTTTGCCCTTGTAAAACCTACACATGCCTTATATACTATTTGAAAATGCGGTTTTTCTGCAAATCCTTGCTTTTTACTTACAAAAAGCTGATTTTCAATATGTTTACAAATAATTATATGTCAAAATCATGAAGTAGGGCTGTCTCCTCCTCTTATATTGTTGCAACCAACATAGACTAGCTTGAAGAGGCGCCGACTCAATGCATGCTTTTAATTTATCGCTTATCTTTAAGCCGTACCATTCTAAAAAACACATGGAAAAAATACTTACTTGTCTGTTATTATGGCTAACAATAACAGCATCAGCACAAAATCAGCCGCTTACGGTTCCCTATATTATGCGACACCCCAAATGGATGGGTAGCTCACCTGAAAACATTCGCTGGGCTGACGACGGGAAAACCATTTACTTTGACTGGGGCGAAGATAAAAGCTTACATGCTGCCGACCCGCAAACGGGTACATGGCGCAAAGTTGCTCTGGAAGAACAGCGAGCACTTGCTTTTGGCGGACAATTCAACACCACACGCACCAAACGCGTATATGCCAAAGACGGAGATATTTTTATCAAAGATGTTGTCTCTGGCTCTATCATACAACTGACTAAAACTACTGAATCAGAAGCCCAACCCCGATTCAGCGACGACAATAACCGCGTATTCTTCCTCCAACAAAACAATCTATTTGCTATTCATCTAAAAACAGGTATGTTGGAACAACTCACTGATTTTAGAAAAGGCAACAAGCCAGCAGAATCCCCTAAAACCGAACAAGCGCTCTGGTTAGAAGCCGACCAACAAAGACTGTTTGAAGTATTGCGCGAGCGAAAGATAACCGAAACCACTCGCAAAACTCTTGAAGAACAGTTACGCCCCCAGCGTCTTAAAGCATATTATTTTCAAGAAAAATCATTAGACAACTTTGCCATAAGCCCAGACGGCAACTTTGTACTGTTTCGTGTAGGCACGCGTCCTAGTGGTAGCAAACCCACTGCTGTGCCTAATTATTTAACTACATCGGGCTACACCGAAAATCTCAATGCACGCCCCAAAGTGGGCGACCAACTGACTACCTATGAAATTGCTCTGTACGACCGCCGCCGCGATACGCTCCTGTATATTGCTACCGCATCACTACCAGGCATCAATCAACCTGCTGCTGCGGTTGTTCATTCACAGAAAAGCAGAAGGGAACTCACACCACTTAGTATGCAGTGGAGCGAAAATAGTCGTTATGCCCTCATTGTGCTGCGCGCACAAGATAACAAAGACCTATGGATAGCTGTTTGGGATGTGCAATCGGGAAGTTTGAAAAATATAGACCATCAACACGACGAAGCGTGGATTGGTGGACCGGGCATTGGGAGTAATATTGGTTGGATAGACAATCAAAACATTTGGTTTCAGTCGGAAGAGACAGGCTGGTCGCATCTTTACACTGCCAATGTAGAAAGTGGTGCCAAAAAAGCGCTTACCTCTGGCAACTATGAAGTGCGTTTTGCACAGCTCAGCCGCGACAAAAAGCATTTTTACATTGCCACCAGTGAAGTACATCCGGGCGAGGAGCACCTATACAAAATACCTGTTGCAGGCGGGGTTGCACAAAGGCTTACTTTTTTAACAGGTGGCAACGAATTCATTATTTCACCCAACGAGCAATTTATCGCTATTCGCCATTCGTATAGCAACCGCCCTTGGGAACTATATGTAATGGAAAATAAACCCAACGCTAAGCCACGGCAAATTACACAGTCGCAATCCGACGAGTTCCGGCAGTACAAATGGCGCGACCCCGAAGTGCTCACTTTTAAAGCTGCCGACGGCGCTACTGTATATGCACGCCTGTATCAGCCTCTAAATGAAACAAAAAACGGTGCCGCCGTAATTTTTGTACACGGAGCAGGTTATTTACAAAATGCCCACAAGCGCTGGAGCACCTACTTCCGCGAATACATGTTTCACAACCTACTGGCAGACAAAGGCTATACAGTACTAGACATCGACTATCGCGGCAGTGCTGGCTACGGTCGCGACTGGCGAACCGGTATTTATCGCCATATGGGAGGTAAAGACCTGAGCGACCACATAGATGGTGCAAAGTTTTTAGTAGAAAACTATGACATAGACCCTCAACGCATCGGTATTTATGGAGGCAGCTATGGTGGCTTTATTACTTTAATGGCAATGTTTACTGCACCAGAGGTGTTTGCAGCTGGGGCAGCCCTGCGCCCCGTTACTCACTGGGCACACTACAACCACGGCTACACAAGTAACATTTTAAATACTCCCGTAGCAGACAGTATAGCCTACGTCAAAAGTTCGCCTATCTATCATGCTCAAGGATTGAAAGGTGCTCTGCTGATTTGTCATGGCATGGTAGATGTAAACGTACATTTTCAGGATGTTGTATTGCTTGCCCAAAGGCTAATTGAGCTTGGTAAAGACAACTGGGAAGTAGCAATTTACCCCGTAGAAGACCACGGATTCACAGAACCCAGTAGCTGGACAGACGAGTACAAACGTATCCTGAAACTGTTTGACGAAAAGCTCATTAAACGATGAGAACCCGTGAGCTTAAAAAATTAACAATGTATATGTCCTAAAAAGCATCTGCACAACTAAGTTTTCGCTCACCCATATGCTATTGGTGTAACCAGCCACCTTTTGCAACATCACCCAATAGGCTCGGTCAGTCTGTTGGGCTGATGTTGATTGTGCCTTGCTTGTTATTTGCGCCGCTCTATGGTGTAGCTGACTAATTGCAGCATGGCAGCTTTATATTCACTGTTGGCAAAATTGGCAAGAATGGCTTTGGCTTCGTTAAAATAGTTTTCCATTACTTGGCGGGCATATTCTATTCCACCCGACTGTTTCACGAAATTGATAATCTCAGCTATGTATCGGGGTTTGTCCGACTTGTTTTTGATTAAGTTAATTACGTGATTTTTTTCTGAGCGCGAAGCTTTGTTTAAAGCAAAAATTAATGGCAGGGTCATCTTCTTTTCCTTGATGTCAATGCCCACAGGCTTGCCAATTTCCTCATTTCCATAATCAAACAAATCGTCTTTAATTTGGAAAGCAATCCCAATTTTTTCACCAAACTTTTCCATTTGTTCTACTACTGCTGCACCAGCACCGCTCGATGCGGCTCCTACGGCGCAACAAGCCGCAATAAGTGTAGCTGTTTTTTGGCGAATAATTTCAAAATAAACTGCCTCATCTATGTCTAATCGGCGGGCTTTTTCCATTTGCAATAGTTCTCCTTCGCTCATTTCGCGTACAGCCTTAGAAACAATGCGCAACAGTTCAAAGTCGCCATGTTCAATAGAAAGCAACAAACCTCGTGAAAGCAGATAGTCGCCTACCAATACTGCCACTTTGTTTTTCCAAAGCGCATTGACCGAAAAAAAACCTCGCCGATAATGAGCATCGTCCACTACGTCGTCGTGAACAAGCGTTGCTGTATGTAACAATTCTATTAATGCTGCTCCTCGGTGTGTTGAGTCGTTAATTTGTCCACACATGCCCGCTGCCAAAAATACAAACATTGGACGCATCTGTTTGCCTTTGCGTTTGACAATGTAAGTCATGATTTTGTCTAATAAAAGCACTTTGGTACGCATAGAATCCCTGAAACGGATTTCAAACATATCCATCTCTGCTGCAATAGGCGACTTGATAGTGTCTAAGCTGAGCGTCATGAGTGGTGCAAAAATTTTTAACGGTTTAAAGATAGGCTACAAAAACAAAACCATGAGTAAAATATTCAAGCATGACTTATTTCTTTGCTTAAACTGCTTGCTTTGCAGGTATGTTTTTGTGAAGGAGCGCGAGACTTATGTAAAACAGCTCAAAAACACATACACTATTAGTGGAGCCATCCAGAATGATAGTGATGCTAACTAGCAGCATAAGCCTTACGGTACGCATTGGTTATTGGCTCTGCCTTTATTATTGAAAACCAATCCATGTTCTCTGTTAAATAACTACTTACACGCCACACAAAGGCTTCCATCTCTCCAAATTAGGTTTTGAAAACCTATGGGGTGTGTTCGTAGTTACATCATATGACGACATTGAGCTAACGAAGGAGTCGAACTTGTAAGTAGAGTTAGTTGAGAGCTACTCGACCGAGCAAAAAATTATTCCATGCCATACTATCATTTTTTTGCCTTGTTTTTAATAGATTGCGAATTGACTCGTTTGTAACAAATTATCACCCAAAAATAGTTAATCACATTAACTATTTTTCTCAACACACAACGTTTGTTAAAAATATGAAGCCTCGCACTTTATTCGACAAAATTTGGGATAGCCATGTTGTTACAAGTCGCCCCGGTCATCCTGATGTGTTGTATATAGACAAACATTTTATTCACGAAGTAACCAGTCCACAAGCTTTTGCAGGTTTGCGCAGGCGCGGGTTGCCCGTTTTCCGAACCAATCGCACTGTAGCCACTGCCGACCACAACGTACCTACCAAAGACCAACACCTGCCCATCAAAGATGCTCTTTCTCGCATGCAGGTAGAAACCCTGACAAAAAACTGCGCCGATTTTGGGATAGAACTCTATGGACTGGGGCATCCTTACCAAGGCATTGTACATGTCATTGGTCCTGAATTGGGCATCACACAACCGGGCATGACTATTGTTTGCGGCGACAGCCATACTAGTACCCACGGTGCGTTCGGGACAATTGCCTTTGGTATTGGCACCAGTGAAGTAGAACAAGTACTAGCCACACAGTGCATTTTGCAATACAAGCCCAAACGCATGAAGATAGAAGTGAATGGCACACTGGGCAAGGGCGTCACTTCCAAAGACATTATTCTATACATCATATCCAAAATTTCGGCGGGTGGCGCTACAGGTTACTTCGTGGAGTATGCCGGCAGTGCCATCCGCTCACTCAGCATGGAAGCGCGCATGACTATTTGCAACATGAGCATTGAAATGGGGGCGCGCGGCGGACTAATTGCCCCCGACCAAACTACCTTTGAATACCTCAAAGGCAGACCTTTTGCCCCCCAAGGCGAAGCGTGGGAGAAAGCCCTTGCCTACTGGCAAACCCTCTACACCGACGAAGAAGCTGAGTTTGACCGCGTGCTCACTTTTGATGCCGCCGATATAGAACCCATGATTACCTATGGAACCAATCCCGGTATGGGCATCAAAATCACCGACCGCATCCCAACCGCAAATGAACTGGCTGATACTTCTGAACTTCCCTCTTTTCGCAAATCGTTGGAATACATGGGTTTGCGCGAAGGCGCCCCCATTAAAGGGCAGCCGGTAGATTATGTGTTTATTGGTTCCTGCACCAACTCTCGCATAGAAGACTTGCGGCAAGTAGCCGCCTTTGTAAAAGGAAAGAAAAAAGCACCTCATGTAGAAGTCTGGGTTATTCCCGGCTCTCAACAGGTGAGAAAACAGGCGCAAGCCGAAGGATTGGACAGAATTTTTGCCGAAGCGGGTTTTGAAATGCGCGGTGCAGGCTGCTCTGCTTGTCTGGGCATGAACGAAGACAAAATTCCACCCGGAAAATACTGTATTTCCACCTCTAACCGCAACTTTGAAGGCAGGCAAGGACCAGGCGCAAGAACCTTTTTGGCAAGTCCGCTCTCTGCCGCCGCCGCCGCCATTACAGGCAGCGTAACCGATGTGCGGGAAATGTTGTAAATTGTTGTACCATCATCAGTGAAGCGCATAAACCCATGACAGAGGCTATTACCTTATCGTTCAAATCCAAAGGCGGACTTTCGCAAGATGAGTTTATGGAACTCTGTAAGGATAATCCCGACCTGAAATTTGAGCGCACATCCGAAGGACAAATCATCATTATGCCGAATACAGGAGGACGAACGGGAAAAATCAATGCTCGCATCAATTACTTTTTGACGGGATGGAATTTAGCTACCAACTCAGGTGAAACGTTTGATTCATCCACCTCTTTTCGTCTGGCGAGTGGCGCGGTGCGTTCGCCCGATGCCGCATGGGTAGCCAAAGAGCGGTGGGAAAAATTATCAGAACGCGAACAGCGACAGTTTCCCCCTCTTTGCCCTGATTTTATCATCGAGTTGCGCTCTGAATCGGATGCATTGAAAGAATTACAGCAAAAAATCACGGAAGACTGGATAGGCAACGGCTGCCGTCTGGCATGGCTGATTGATACCGATGCGCAAACGGTTTACGTTTATCGTCCCAATGCTGCACCGGAAACGGTGCAGGGTTTCAATCAACGCCTTAGCGGCGGAGAGGTGCTGCCCGGCTTTGAGTTAGACCTTTCGCAGTTGCAATGAAGCAAGTGTTTCAAATATACCAATTCGTACGCATCTACTTGCTCATGCTTGCCCTAATAGCTGCGAGTTTTGCGCTGCCAAAGCAAAGCGCTGCTCAGACTGTTGCAGCCCAAATGATAGAACAAGAACCGGTTGGTATCAACGGGGCACTTGCCACAGTTTCACGTCAATATTGCCTTAATGAGCTTAGCAGTTTTACCTCAATTCAACTGGCTTACTACAAAAAATGTAAATTTTGGTAATGCATTGCTATCATTAAACTTGTAAACCATGCAAAAATTCACCACACTGATAAGTACCGCCGTGCCTTTGGCAGTGGAAAACATAGACACCGACCAAATTATTCCGGCGCGATTTCTGAAAGCCACTACTCGCGAAGGCTTTGGTGAAAACCTGTTCCGCGATTGGCGATATAATCCCGACGGCAGCCCCAAACCCGACTTTGTGCTGAACAACCCGCAATACAAAGGCGAAATATTGGTAACAGGCAAAAACTTTGGCTGCGGCAGCAGTCGCGAGCATGCTGCATGGGCAATTGCCGACTACGGCTTCCGCGTGGTAGTATCCAGCTTTTTTGCCGATATTTTTAAAAACAACGCACTGAACAATGGTATTCTGCCGGTAGTTGTTTCGGATGCCTTCCTGAAAAAACTGTTTGCAGCCATTGAATCCCATCCGCAAACGCAAATTGAAGTCAATTTGGAGCAGCAAACCATTACCCTTTTAGAAGACGGTTCGCAAGAGTCATTCGACATCAACCCCTATAAAAAAACATGCCTGATAAATGGCTATGACGATATAGACTACTTGCTTTCACTCAAAGCAGAAATTGAAGCATTTGAAAATGGAAGACTAACAGGGCAGGTATAGCAAATTGACAGCGAAACACACATCAATATACATCCAATAAACACACATAACTCACCTTTACTTTTTCCGATGTATCCAAAATGAGGTATACCTGATTTCATGTCTCAACAAATTTTGATTATCCCCGGCGACGGCATTGGGGCAGAAGTAACCGAATGGGGCAAGCAAACACTGCAAACCATTGGCGAAATTTTCGGTCATCGTTTCACCTTCGACTATGCCCTGCTGGGTCATGCAGCCATAGAAGCGACAGGCTCGCCACTGCCAGAGGAAACCCTTGCCAAAGCCCGACAGTCGGCAGCTATTTTGTTCGGTGCCATTGGGCATCCTAAGTACGACAACGATCCCTCTGCCAAAGTGCGCCCCGAACAGGGTTTGCTTGGCTTGCGAAAAGCACTGGGGCTATACTGCAACATTCGCCCGATTCAGTTGTTTGACGAACTCATCGGCGCTTCCAGCTTGAAACCCGAAGTGCTGCGTGGTGCGGACATCCTCTTTTTCCGCGAACTGACGGGCGATGTGTATTTTGGGCAGCCTCGTGGGCGTACCGAAGACGGATTAACTGCCTACGACACCATGATTTACAGCAAGTACGAGGTAGAACGCATCGCCCGCAAAGCATTTGAAGCCGCCCGATTGCGTCGCAAAAAAGTTCATTCGGTAGACAAAGCCAATGTGTTAGATAGCAGCCGCCTTTGGCGAGAAACCGTCAACGAAGTAGCCCAAGATTACCCCGATGTAGCCTTGCACCACATGTTCATTGACACTGCCGCCATGGCACTCATCAAAGACCCGCGCCAGTTTGACGTAGTGCTGACGGGCAACTTGTTCGGCGACATCCTCACCGATGAGGCTTCTCAAATTGCAGGCTCTATGGGCATGTTGGCTTCGGCTTCCATTGGCGACAGCACAGGCTTTTACGAACCTATTCACGGTTCGGCGCCCGACATTGCAGGCAAAGGCATTGCCAACCCTATGGCAAGTATCCTTTCAGCAGGCATGTTGCTTTCCTATGCCTTTGGGCTACACACCGAAGCAGCAATAGTGCAAAAAGCAGTTGCGCTTACACTTAAACAAGGCTGGCGCACAGGTGACATAGCAGACAGCCGCACACCGAGCAATTACATATTGGGCACTGCCGAAATCGGTAGCAAAATCATTGAAAACATCATTGAGATAACACAGGCAGTAGCCGCATAATACTTCGCTAATCCAAACTCTGGTCATCTATTATTAAAAAAATAAGCAAATGAATAATCGAGTCTATGTGTTTGACACCACGCTGCGCGATGGAGAGCAGGTACCGGGCTGCCAGTTGAACACGCAGGAAAAAATTATGGTTGCCCGTGAATTGGAAGCACTGGGCGTAGATATTATTGAAGCAGGTTTCCCGATTTCCAGCCCTGAGGATTTCCGTTCAGTGCAGGAAATTTCCAAAGCGGTGACTGAGCCCATTATTTGCGGGCTGAGTCGTGCCGTAGAAAAGGACATCAAAACTGCAGCCGAAGCCCTGCAATATGCCAAACGCAAGCGCATTCATACAGGGCTGGGAGCTTCAGATTTCCACATTGAGCACAAGTTTCGCTCTACCCGCGAAGAAATGCTAGAACGTGCCGTTCGTGCTGTGAAATATGCCAAATCTTTTGTAGAAGATGTAGAGTTCTTTGCCGAAGATGCTGGACGTGCCGACCCTATTTATTTGGCGCAAATGATTGAGCTAGTCATTGCAGCAGGAGCTACAGTAGTGAATATTCCCGACACAACGGGCTACTGTTTGCCACATGAATATGGCGCTAAAATTAAGTATTTGGTGGAAAACGTAAAGTCTATTGATAAAGTTACCATTTCGGTACATTGTCATAATGACTTGGGACTGGCTACTGCCAACTCGTTATATGGACTCATCAATGGGGCACGCCAAGTAGAATGCACCATTAACGGTATTGGCGAGCGAGCAGGGAATACTTCTCTGGAAGAAATTGTCATGATTTTGAAAACACACAAATACCTTGGGCTTGAAACCAACATCAAAACACCACAGCTCGGTCCGCTGAGCAAGCTCGTGTCCCGATTGATGCGAATGCCCGTACAACCTAACAAAGCTATTGTGGGAGCAAATGCTTTTGCGCATTCTTCTGGTATTCATCAAGACGGCGTGCTTAAACACCGCGAAAACTACGAAATTATAGACCCTGCCGATGTGGGTGCTGGTAGCAGTAGCATTGTACTTACCGCCCGCAGTGGACGCGCTGCACTAAATTATCGCTTAGAAAATCTCGGATTCAAGCTAGACCGCGCCGAGTTAGATTTAGCTTACGAAAAGTTTCTCATTATGGCAGACGAGTACAAAAACATCAACGACGAACACTTGCTGCAACTAATGGAAAAAATGCGCTTGAAAGCTGAGGTTTAAATCTTAACAAAAAACAATCCCAAAACTTTTGGATTTTTCAATAGAAAATGCCTAAATTTGAGCAAATTGATAACGCAAATGCTTCTTTACGCATTTATTATCGTGCTAGTCATTATTCTTACGCCGCTTGTCGGATGAGAAGCAGCACGGTATGCGTTTAAATAGCAAGCCTTTTCATCCGACCGATGGAAAGGCTTGTTTGTTTGGTCACTTATCAAAATCATACAACCATGTACTATAACGACAAAACGGTATCGTTTTTTGATGGCAAATTTGTAAAAAGTAAAGAGATAGCGATTAGCCCTTTTGCGCAAACGCTGCACTATGGACTAGGAGTATTCGAAGGACTAAAAGCCTACCAAACACAGCACGGTGTCCGCATTTTCAAGCCAACAGAGCATTTTACACGCATGAAAAAAACAGCAGAAGCGCTGCATCTGCCATTTGATTACGACATTGCTGAATTGGAAGAAATTGCATACGAACTTTTAGAGCGTAACAAGTTCAAAAATGCGTACATCCGCCCAATACTCATTGCAGCCGACAATATGGGTTTGCTAACGGGAGGAGATACAAAACTGTTCATGGCAACTTGGAAGTGGCCTCGTTACCTCGGCGACCGACTGCTTAACACTTGCATTAGTTCATACAGGCGCATTCATGCCCAGTCGTTACCTGTTGTAGGCAAAATTACAGGATGCTATGTTCCCAACATCATGGCAAGTACCGATGCCAAACAGCGCGGCTTCGACGAGGCTATCATGCTAGATGAAAACGGCTACGTAGCACAAGCGCCCGGCTCTAACATCTTTATTGAAAAAGAAGGCGTGCTAATTACGCCTCCTTTGGGCAATATTATGCCCGGCATTACACGTGCCACAGTCATAGAAATAGCCAAAAGCCTGAAAATAGAAGTGTTTGAGCGCGTTATTACCATAGAAGAATTGTTAGAAGCCGATGCTGCTATCTTTACTGGAACGGCAACCGAAATAGTAGGCATTGCTTCTGTAGAAGGCACTGCTCTTAAATTGCTCTTCGACAAATCACAATGCGCGCGCATTGCGGAGGCATATAACGAATTGGTACATTCTGTTCACGAACCAGCCTATACAATTATCTGATGGAACTCAATAAATTTAGCCGCACTTTTACACAAGACGAAAGCCTGCCTGCTGCCAAAGCTATGCTCTACGGCATAGGGCTTACCGATGAAGACATGAACAAAGCCCAAATTGGCATTGCCAGCACCGGCTATGAGGGCAACACTTGCAATATGCACCTCAATGCACTTGCCATGCGAGTGAAGGCAAGTATCAACGCCACTAACCAACTCATCGGACTTACTTTTAATACCATTGGCGTATCGGATGGCATGACTAATGGCACTGATTGGATGCGCTACTCGCTGCCCAGCCGCGACGTAATTGCCGACTCCATCGAAACCATCGTAGGTGGGCAATGCTACGACGGCGTAGTAGCACTTGTCGGCTGCGACAAGAATATGCCCGGTGCCATGATTGCCATCGGCAGACTGAACCGTCCCGCCATTGTTGTGTACGGTGGCACTATCAACTCCGGTCGCTACGACTACGGGCAGTACAAAGGCAAAAAATTGGATATTATCTCGGTTTTTGAAGCTTATGGAAAAAAAGTTGCCGGAACCATTACCGATGAAGAATACAAAGGCGTAATTAAAAATGCCATTCCGGGTGCAGGTGCTTGTGGCGGCATGTACACCGCCAACACTATGGCAACAGCTATTGAAGCCTTGGGCATGAGCCTTCCTAACAGCAGCTCCTTCCCTGCTGTTAGCCCTATGAAGCACGCCGAGTGCGACCAAATCGGGCAAACAATGCTCCGCGCCTTAGAGTTAGACCTCAAACCCCGCGACATCATGACCTTTGAAGCCTTCGAAAATGCTATCACCATGGTCATGGCATTGGGCGGCTCTACCAATGCAGTGCTACACTTAATAGCAATGGCAAAAGCAGTAGGCGTAAAGCTCACTCTTGCCGATTTTCAACGCATCAGCGACCGCACACCCTACCTTGCCGATTTGAAACCAAGCGGCAAATACATGATGGAAGACCTCTGTAATGTGGGCGGCGTACAAGCAGTAATGAAAATGCTCCACGCCGAAGGACTCATCCACGGCAACTGTATGACCATCACAGGCAAAACGATTGCAGAAAATCTCGCTAATTCATCGGGTTTACAAGAAGGACAAGATATTATTCGCCCACTTAACAACCCTATCAAAGCCTCAGGGCACATCCAAATTTTATATGGCAACCTTGCTCCTCAAGGCGCTGTAGCCAAAATTACAGGCAAAGAGGGCGAACGCTTTCAAGGAAAAGCACGTGTGTACGACTCAGAACAAGCCTTGAACGAAGGCATTGCCAAACAAGAAATACAACCCGGCGATGTAGTGGTTATTCGCTACTGCGGACCCAAAGGCGCACCCGGCATGCCCGAAATGCTCAAACCCACTTCTGCCATCATGGGAGCCGGATTGGGTGACAAGGTAGCCCTTATTACCGACGGACGTTTCTCGGGCGGTACGCATGGCTTTGTAGTAGGACACATTACACCAGAGGCACAAGTAGGCGGACCTATTGCCCTTGTCCGCAATGGCGATACCATTTTAATAGATGCCGTCAATCGACGCTTAGAGGTGTTGGTAAGCGATGAAGAACTTGCCCAACGCCGCCAAGACTGGCAAATGCCACCCTACAAAGTCCAAAACGGAGCACTCTGGAAATACATTAAAAATGTAAGCTCTGCTTCCGAGGGCTGCGTTACCGACGCCTAATAACCAACAAGCGTGTATGCTTAGAGAAAGTCATAGCAAAAAAATAGTTAATTATATTAATTAATTTTCACAATAACATATGGGAATGCTTTTGCAGCAAGAGGCTGAAACATCAACAGCCTTCCATACACAAACCCTCATGGGCGAATGTGTAATAGCAAAAAAGGGCATCAGTGGTGCCGAAGCGGTAGTGCTGTCTCTACTAGCTGAGGGAGTAGAGTGTGTATTTGGCTATCCGGGTGGGGCTATTATGCCTGTTTACGATGCGCTGTATGACTACCGCGACCGCTTGCAGCATTTCTTGGTACGCCACGAACAAGGAGCGGCACATGCGGCACAAGGTTACGCAAGAGTGCAGCGGCGTGCGGGTGTCTGCATGGCAACCTCCGGACCGGGTGCCACCAACCTCATCACAGGCATTGCCGATGCCATGATTGACTCTACCCCAATTGTTTGCATCACAGGGCAAGTAGGAAAACACCTGCTCGGAACAGATGCCTTTCAAGAAACTGACGTGATTGGTATTTCGATGCCCATTACAAAGTGGAATTATCAGGTTACGCGTGCCGAAGAAATCCCTGAGGCTATTGCAAAAGCATTTTACATTGCCCAAAGCGGGCGCCCCGGTCCGGTGTTGATAGACATCACTAAAAATGCACAAACCGAAATATTCGACTTCCAATACCGCAAGTGCCTGAAAATTCGCAGCTACTTCCCTAAGCGCAAGGTAGATATAGATGCCATCCAACGAGCTGCCGAGTTGATTAATCGTGCCGAGCGCCCCTTTATGCTCATTGGGCAAGGCGTGATTCTATCTGGCGCGCAAGACGACGTGAAAGAGATGGCTGAAAAAGCTGGCATTCCTGTAGCCAGCACCTTACTAGGACTTTCTGCTATGAGCGTGCACCACCCCCAATACGTAGGATACTTGGGCATGCACGGCAACTACGGACCTAACGTGCTCACGAACCAATGCGACGTACTTATTGCCATAGGTATGCGATTTGACGACCGCGTTACAGGGCGATTAGACAGCTATGCCAAACAAGCCAAAGTCATTCACATTGAAATTGACCCTGCTGAAATCGATAAAAACGTCAAAACAGAAGTAGCTATTGTTGCCGATGCAAAAGAAGCCTTGCAAGCCTTGCTACCCCTGTTAGAAATTAAACGCTACCCTGAATGGATGGCAAAATTCAAAGAATGCGATGCCATAGAGCGCGAAAAAGTAATACTGAAAGATTTTGCCCCCACTACGCCACTTCCCAAAATGGCAGAGGTGATCCACATGCTTTCTCAAAAAACGAAAGGGAAAGCCATTATTGCTACCGACGTAGGGCAACACCAAATGATGGCAACACGCTACTATCAATTTGATGAGCCATACAGCAATATTACTTCTGGTGGACTGGGTACAATGGGCTTTTGCCTGCCAGCAGCCATTGGTGCCAAAATAGGCAAACCCAACCGCGAAGTGATTGCCATTATTGGCGACGGCGGCTTTCAGATGACTATACAAGAGTTGGGCGTCATTATGCAGTATAACATACCCGTGAAAATAATGGTATTGAACAACAACTTTTTGGGTATGGTGCGCCAATGGCAGCAACTGTTTTTTGACCGTCGCTATTCAAGTGTAGATATGCAAAATCCCGACTTCGTTAAGTTAGCAGAAGCATATCGCATACCGGCACGTCGCGTGGAAACGCGTGAACAACTGAGCGATGCCTTAGATGAGATGCTCCATAGCCAATCAGCTTTCTTTTTAGAAGTGATGGTCGAAAAAGAAGACAACGTATTCCCAATGGTGCCTGCAGGTGCTGCTGTTGCCGAAATCCGATTAGAATAGGAATTTAATGTACGATGGCAAAAACATTTAGTCAACAAATCAACACGCTGCTATGCAAGCCTTAGAAGGAAACCAACAACGATATACTATCTCTATTTTCACTGAAGACAAGGTAGGGCTTTTGAGTCGAATTACAGGTATCTTCACGCGCCGCAAAATTAACGTGGACAGCCTAACGGTTTCAGAAACTGAAAACAAAGGCATCAGTCGTTTTACGGTTGTTATCCGTACGCTTCCAGAGCGCATTGGCGTAATTGTGCGGCAAATAGAAAAACAAGTAGAAGTGCTCAAAGCTTTTTATTATACCGACGAGCAGATTGTTTATCAAGAATTAGCCCTTTATAAAATGCCGACAGAAGCTTTTGCTGGCAGTCAGGCAGTAGAAAAAATTATCCGCGACAATTATGCACGCGTTATTACCATTGAACCCGAATTTATTGTAATTGAAAAAACAGGACACGAAGAGGAAACTACCAAGCTATTCAATGAATTGAAACCCTACGGGGTGCTGAGTTTTGTTCGCTCTGGTAGAATTGCTATTGCTAAACCCATGAAGTTGCTGAAAGTGCATTTGGAAGAGTTGGAAAATATTTCAGAATTTTAATTGGCATTTGTTGCAGCTATTGGTTGCTCAGCAAGTTGTCCTACCTTGTTGAGAAAGCAAGCAAATTCTATTGTGTTTGAAAACCCTCGTACTGCCCAACCTGACAGATTTCACCAACCTGTCAGGTTTATTTTATGAGCACCTAATTTAACAACCAAGTTGATTGCTATGCTAATAAGTTGCTTGTGAATGCATCCAACAATGGTAAGGTAAATATTTGCCAAACCACTTGAGTGTATGTCCGTAGCCTATGTCTTTGCAAGCAACAGATAGCTGCTTGCTGAACAACGGCGGAGGTTGAGGCACCCAACCACGGTGAGCACGCTTTCAATTACATGCTTTTGCATTTAGAATAAAAAATGTATTTTCATAATACCAAGCTCATCACGCCTATGTTCCGAGTAGCTGGCTTCGGCAGCCTGATTTGGCTGTGGAGCTTTTGTTTATGGGCACAAACTACACAAATCCATTTTCTCTCAGGTACGGACAAAGACAACCTCGTACAATGGGATTTTTGGATAGACAAGGGCAGAAAATCGGGTAACTGGCAGAAAATAAACGTTCCTTCGTGTTGGGAAACTGAAGGATTCGGCACAATAGCAGCGGTGGCTACTGCTAGTGAGCAAGGCATTTACAAGCATCAATTTATTGCACTGCCTCAATGGCAAGGAAAGCACGTTAGGATAGTATTTGAGGGCGTCCTTTCAGAAGCCACTGTTAAACTCAACGGCAAACTACTAGGCTCGCACAGAGGCGCTTATGAACCTTTTGCTTTCAATGTATCTGACAAGTTGTTGTGGGGGGCAAGTAATGAATTGGAAATTGCCGTGCGCAAGCAGCAAGGAGCATCCGATTCGTGGAGCCTTGGCGGCATCTACAAGCCCGTCTATTTAGAAATACTACCACCTGTTCATATTACACAGCTCCTTGTTGATGCTCGCCAAAACGGAGAGTTGCAAGCACGCATATTGGTAAATCAACCAGCCAACACACAAGTAGTTGCCTACTTGAAAGACCAACACGGGCGCACCATTGGCGAACCACTGCAGAGCAGCGCTGCCCGTTTCTTCTCTGACCAACACATCGGGTTTGAACTAAACGCAACCTTTTCGGGTATTCAACCATGGTCTGCGGAGTTGCCACAGCGCTACCGGCTAACAGTAGAATTACAAAACGAACACGGCGCACTGTTGCACCAACTTTCCACTACTGTTGGGTTTCGCAGTGTAGTTGTACAGCGCAACAGGCTTTATCTTAACAACCAACCTGTACAATTACAAACAGTGCAATACCGGGGCTTTTGGGTAGAAAGCGGCATTAGCGTCAGCAGGCAAATCAGCGAGTTAGACGGGCTGCTGCTTAAAGAAATGAATGCCAACTCTGTTTACCAACCACTCTATACGCCCGACTCACACTTTCTCGATGTATGCGACTCCTTAGGGCTGTATCTTATTTGCCAAGTGCCTAAAGCCCTAACAGAACTAACCTTGCCTGTAACCAACCACCCTTGCCTGATTCTGCTCACTGACAATACCAATCAACCAGACTGGGTGCCGCAAGCTGTACTACCCCCAAATGCCCTACATGTTGTTAGTGAAGTGTCCAAATTAAGTGATGCGTTCATCAAAGCAACATGGGAGGCTACTTTGAAAGGCAACAAATGGGGGATGCTATTGCCCTATTTTGCCGAAGAATCGCTGAAAGACGAGAACGGCAAGCTGCTTAGGCAAGCAAGTACTGAACAGGTAGGTTTCGTAGATGCTTATCACAAACCCCAAGCCCTATACCACGCTGTAAGAGATTGGTGGTCGCCGGTGCAACTTCGCAGCGAGCACTCCCACGGACGTTTTCAAGGCACACTAATAGCAGAGAATCGTTTCAGTTTTACCAATTTAAATCAATGTAGAATTACTTGGCAACTTGCCAAAGTGATATTTCCCTCCGACAGAACCTCTACCGGAGATTTACAAATTCTTGCAAGTGGTATTGCATCTTCGCCCAACATTGCGCCCGGTACAGCTGATAAACTACTGCTCAATTTGCCTAATGATTGGCAAAATAACGACCTGCTAATAGTTAGCATCGCCACTTCGCTAGGCAATGAGATTTGTACAAAACACTTCCCCATTACCAGCCCTGAAAACTACTTACCACAATGGTGGCTGGGCGAATTTACCAACAGCTCGCTGGTGCACAAAACGGAAACCGGATGGGAACTTTCCAACGAGGAACTAAAAATTATTGTGCATCCTCACGGGCATCTTCTGCAAATCAACTCACCTACTCAAAATCATCAGATAATCGGCGGAGTGCCAATTGGCGAGCAGCCCGTTGAAGTTCGCAAAGAAGCAGAAGGCACATTACTATTTCGCTTTGCGGCGTCTTCGCCCGTCCAATGGATTAGTTATGCCTTGTCAGATGCAGGCGTGCTGCGCATACAGTATGCAGGCAAGCAAGTAGGCTTTTTGTTCAATGGCAACCTACAAGTATTTAGCGCGTACGCTGTCGGTCTGCCGTCGGCAGGTATCACAGCAGGTGCATCACTCAACTTGATTCGGCAGAAAAATGCCCGTTGGCAAGGTAACTACCAACAGTTGTACTGGGCAAAATGGCAAACAGACAACTATTCGTTGACCATTATGGCTGGCAGTAGCGATGTACTGATGCAAATGCTAGCAGAGAGCCACTTGCTAATTGCTCCTTCGGCTCAGTTGCCCGCACCTGTTACCTTGTATTTGAAAACAGAAAACTAACCTCTCCACAAATAGCGCGAAAAAAATCCGAGCAAATAGTATGCAAGCATAATACTTTTATTTACTTTTGGCAGAAATACGTGGTGTATGGCTACAGACAGTCAGGATAAGAAAAAACAGTCCGTAGATTTTAGAGTAAAAGCTACTTGGTTGGCAATAGCAAAAATGTACAACGCCTTAGGTGCAGCTCACGGCATTACTCACTCTAATGGCTTTGTACTGCTTAACATAGACAAAGAACATGGCACACCAGCAACCAAAATAGCGCCACTAATGGGTATGGAAGCACGTAGCCTAAGCCGGATGCTTAAAACCATGGAAGAAGAAGGCATGATTTACCGCCGACACGACGAAAAAGACCGGCGAAAAGTGCTTATTTGCCTCACAGAAGCAGGCAAAGTCAAGCGCGAAGCCTCGCGGCAAGTAGTCAAAGAGTTTAACAGGCGCGTGCGCCAAGCTGTTGGCGAAGAAAAAATGCAATTGTTTTTCGAGATACTCGACCAAATTAACGAGGTAGTAGAATCATACAAGCTGCCAGCCTTGTCATTAGACCTTAACGAAGAATCTTTAGCCGTTTAGTAATATGCGAACCATTTACAGGGGGCTAATATTGCTTTTGCTGCTATTTGCCTACCCCTGCTTAGCACAAGACATCGTAGGCAAGTGGAAAACAATTGACGATGAGGATGGAAAACCTCGTTCAATAGTAGAAATCTACAAACAAGGCGAGAAATATTTTGGTAAAATTGTAGAAATATTTTATCGCCCGGGCGAACCTACCGACCCTGTTTGCAACCTGTGCACCGATGAACGAAAAGGAAAAAAATCATTGGCATGGTCATTATTCGCAACTTGGAAAAGAAAGGCAATGAGTTCAAAGGGGGCGATATTTTAGACCCTAAAAACGGAAAAATATACGACTGCAAACTGTGGGTAGAAAATGGTGTGCTCAAAGTACGCGGCTATGTAGCCTTCCTCTATCGCACACAGAGTTGGTATAAACATCTGTAAAAGTATAAGGCATCTGAATCGGAAACGACCAATCCAACAACCGGAAAAAACATGAAAAATCGCAGCATTAAAAAAGTAGCCGTATTAGGCTCCGGCGTGATGGGCTCACGCATTGCTTGTCATTTTGCTAACATCGGCGTTGAGGTACTGTTGTTAGACATTGTGCCTGCCGAAGCTAACGAAGCAGAGAAAGCCAAGGGGCTCACCATAGAGCATCCGGCAGTGCGCAACCGCATCGTCAACGATTCACTGGCGGCTGCTGTGAAGTCAACCCCTTCCCCAGTATACCACTCCAAGGTAGTCTCGCTGATTCAAACTGGCAATTTCCAAGACGATATGAAAAAAATTGCCGACTGCGACTGGGTACTCGAAGCGGTAGTAGAGCGTTTAGATATCAAAAAACAAGTTTTTGAACAAGTAGAAAAATTCCGCAAAAAAGGCACGCTCATTACTTCCAACACCTCTGGCATTCCAATGGCACTTATGTGCGAAGGGCGCAGTGAAGATTTCCAAGCGCACTTCTGTGGTACGCACTTTTTCAACCCCCCTCGCTACCTGCGATTGCTCGAAATTATTCCCGGACCCAAAACTAAACCCGAAATAGTAGAGTTTCTGATGCACTACGGCATGCTTTTCTTAGGCAAAGAAACCGTATTGTGCAAAGATACTCCCGCATTTATTGCCAACCGAATTGGCGTGTACAGCATGATGTCTGCCATGCACAAGCTAGAAAGTTTCGACCTTACCGTAGATGAAATTGATGCACTCACCGGCACTGTGATTGGGCGCGCCAAGTCGGCTACCTTCCGTACCAGCGACGTAGTGGGACTCGATACTACCGTTAATGTAGCCAATAACTTATATGCAGCGCTCACCCACGACGAGAGCCGCGAAGCTTTCCGACTGCCCCGCATCGTAAAAGAACTCTACGAACGCAAATGGTTAGGCGACAAAACAGGACAAGGATTCTTCAAAAAAATAAAAGGAGCAGACGGTACAAGCCAAATTCTAACGCTCAACTTAAAAACCTTTGAATATGAACCGCAAACCAAGCCAAAGTTTGATGCCATAGCGGCTGTGAAAGATATCGAGAACGTGAAGCAACGCATTCCCAAGCTGGTAAACAGTAACGACAAAGTGGGAGCGTTCTATCGCGCTACGTTCTATGACCTGTTCAGATATTGCTCTTATCGCATCCCTGAAATTGCTGACGAGCTGTATCGGATAGACCAAGCCGTTGCTGCTGGCTTTGCATGGGAACTAGGACCGTTTGAAACATGGGATTTGCTTGGCGTGCGAGAAACAGTTGCCAAAATGGAAGCTGCCAATGAAAAACCTGCTCAATGGGTATATGACATGCTGGCAGCCGGACATGAGTCGTTCTATAAGGTAGAAAAAGGCATTCGCCACTATTACGACATCCCTTCGCAGTCCTACAAGGTCATACCCGGCAGCGAAGGTTTTATTATTTTAGACAACCTCCGCCCTACCAACAAGGTGTGGGGCAATGCAGGCACTACTTTGTTCGACCTTGGCGACGGCATTTTAGGATTGGAATTCCACACTAAAATGAACAGCATTGGCGCCGAGGTGTTAGAAGGCATCAACACAGCTATCACCAAAGCAGAAGAAAACTTCCGCGGCTTGGTAATTGGCAACGACGGAGCCAACTTTTCGGCAGGTGCTAATTTAGCCATGTTATTCATGGCTGCTAGCAACGGTGAGTTTGATGAAATCAACTTTTCCATCGCGGCTTTCCAAAATACCATGATGCGGGCTCGCTATTCTTCAGTGCCAGTAGTAACAGCCCCCTCCGGACTTGCACTAGGTGGCGGTTGTGAGCTCCAGCTCCATGCCGACCATATCCAAGCACACGCCGAAACCTATATGGGGCTAGTAGAAGTGGGCGTTGGACTCATCCCAGCAGGAGGAGGTACCAAAGAAATGACCCTGCGCGCCTCTGATAGTTTTGTTAAAGGCGACGTAGAACTGAACCGCTTACAAGAATACTTCATGAATATTGCTATGGCAAAAGTTTCTACTTCTGCTCATGAGGCAAAAGAATTGGGCTACATTCGCCCTACCGATGGCATTACCTTGCATCGTTCCCTTGTGATAGCAGATGCCAAACGCGCTGCCATAGCACTAGCCGAAGCCGGCTACACCAAACCTGTACCACGAAAAGACATTAAAGTATTGGGTAAAACGGCGCTTGCTTTATTTGAAACAGGCATTGCCAGCATGCGCTACGGCAATTACATCAGCGAACACGATGCAAAAATTGCCCGTAAAATTGCCTATGTAATGAGTGGCGGCGACCTCAGCTATCCACAAATGGTCAGCGAACAATATTTGTTAGACTTAGAACGAGAAGCCTTCTTGTCGCTCTCTGGTGAACCTAAAACCTTAGAACGCATTCATGCCTTGTTGTTCAAAGGAAAAACGGTGCGAAACTAAGTAATTGAACTGTTTGGAAAATCTGCCGCCGTGCCACGACGCCGTGGCACGTCGCTGTTTCATAGCTTCACAGTGCCGTTTTCGTTTCCTGCAAACAACTAACTATTGCACGTAGAAGATACACGCAACGGCATACACCAAAAACCCGACAGGTTTAAAAACCTGCCGGGTTTTTTACCATGATATAATAAGCTACGCAAGTAATGCAATGAAACATGCGAAAATTTCCACGTGCCTTTGCAAGCTGCTGTTGTTGGCTCGCCATGTAGTATTGCCTGCAGCTGCACTTAGCAGAATAACAAAAATTGTTTGCCCCGAAAAGCGGAAAATAAAGCTATACTTTTTCAGCTCATCCCTGATTTTTGTGCTTTTCACTTGTAAGCTACTGACTATCAGGTGTAATTCGCGTTCAACTAACAGCTACACGGAAAAATGGTAAGACAATTACAACCATGCGGTAGAAATAACCGCATCTTTGTCAACTGATTTTCAACTTCTGACCCGTCATATGAAACAAGCATCTGTCATACTCATCGTCAGCCTTTGGATTGTCGGAACAATGGCTTTGGCACAATCCCGCAGCGAAGAACAATACCTGACAAACCTTTCCCGCACCAAATGGCGCTGGATGGCAAACAAGCAAACCGATTCCTTAGAGCAGCTTTTTCATGAAAAATCCGTGTTTGTACACATGGGTGGCAACATGGACAAGACGCAGGAACTCAACGTTATCAAGGAAGGCAGCATTTGGTACAAACAAGCAGAAGTACATTCCGTTTCAGTCAGGATGGCAGGCAATACAGCCATTGTATTGAGCGATATAGACCTGTTGGCAGTCGTAGGCGGAAATGAGGTGGTCAATCCTTTTACGGTTACGGAAGTATTTGTCAAAGGAAAAGGGCAGTGGAAATTGGCTTCGTTGACCTTTTCGCGCTTGTCGCGCCCCGTCCGAATGAGTCATCAGGCGCTTGACGTAAACAACTTCCTAAGCATCAGAGAGCAGGGCAGTTTTGCCATAGGGGGCAGCATCCTGAAAAATTCCGGCACGTTTGACCCCTACAAACCAACACCCGAAGGGCAGACCTATCGCGGCGACCATGCCTACGTTTTTACCAGATACCTGCCAATGCACGGCGCTATCCTTTGGTGATGTGGCACGGCTTCGGGCAGTTTTCCAAGACATGGGAAACCACACCCGACGGCAGAGAAGGCTATCAGAACATTTTCCTGCGTCGGCGCTTCCCTGTGTACGTGCTCGACCAACCCCGCAGAGGCAATGCCGGGCGGAGCATAGTAGGCGGTACGGTCAGCCCCGTGCCCGATGAACAACAGTGGTTCGGCACGTTCCGTTTGGGTATTTGGCCTCATTTTTTTTGAAGGCGTACAGTTTGCCCGCGATTCGGCTACACTCAATCAGTATTTCAGGCAAATGACACCCAACATTGGACCCATCGACATACAAGTCAATGTGCAGGCGGTTACAGCACTGCTCAACAAAACGGGTGATGCTGTTTTGGTTACACATTCCCATTCGGGCGGCATGGGATGGCTAACTGCCATTCAAAGCCCACATGTAAAAGGGATTGTCGCTTACGAACCGGGCAGTGGCTTTGTCTTTCCCGAAGGAGAAGTGCCCGCACCAATACCAAGTGCAGGCGGAACACTGGAAGCCGTAGGTATCCCTCTGGCAGACTTCATGAAACTCACCCAAATCCCCATTGTGATTTACTACGGCGACTACATCCCCCAAGAGCCGCACCCCAACCCCGGACAAGACGGCTGGCGTGCAAGGCTGGAAATGACAAAAAAATGGCGCGACTGCGTCAATCGCCACGGTGGTGATGTTACCGTAGTGCATCTGCCTGAAATCGGCATTAAAGGCAACACGCACTTCCCTTTTTCCGACCTGAACAACGTGCAAATTGCCGATTTGATGTCGCAATGGCTCAGTGAGAAGGGATTAGACAAGTGAGATAAAAATTTGTAATCTTTCAAATTGCTTTTTTGGGCGTTCCTTTTGCCTTTTCGCTTTGCTCAAAAGGCAAAAAGTCGGGCTTTTCAGGGCTTCGCTTGCGCTTCGGTGCTTTGCACCAAACCCTTCGGGTTTGCCCTTCCAATCCCTAACGCATGGATGATTGAAGTGAGCACATTTCGACATACAGCATTTGCAATGTCTCTGCCTTTTGTATTTCACTTTGCGCCCTTTGTTGTTGATTGTGCAAGTAACAAACATAAGTGCAGCAATGGAATTTATTGCCAAA
The DNA here is from genome assembly GCA_025056255.1 of Bernardetiaceae bacterium. Classification (GTDB taxonomy): domain Bacteria; phylum Bacteroidota; class Bacteroidia; order Cytophagales; family Thermoflexibacteraceae; genus Rhodoflexus. Next base: position 302,601 of record JANWVT010000001.1, read on the forward strand.
ATGGCACAAATAGTTTAGAGCATTACACAGGATGCCAACATGAACAGGATTGCAATCATTTTGTAGCTGAAAAAAACAGCCTTGCCACATAATAGCACCTGTCCTACTTGCAACAGGGTAGTTGGGGAGCAGACGAACAACGGCGAGTTTACCTGCATCAATCAATATACACTTGGCAAAACAAACCGTACAAAAAATCTAAAAAACTACTTATAAGCAGCTAATTACAAGCAAATACCCAAAGAACATTGGTTGCCAAGTATGCCATTTTACACTTTCGAAAAGGTAGCTTTTCGCTGTGTTGCTGTATAGCAGTGTGTATTTTGCTCGGCAAGTACATAATTACGGCTCACCTTCCCCTCTTTTGCCTGTAAAACGGCTAATTGTTGGCATTAATGCTGCATAAGAATGCAAAACCTCTACAAATCATAATGGCGCTGTTTCCATTCAGTATACCGAAACGCTAAGTAATGCAGAAAAACCAAAGGGTTTAAAAAAGTTATCAAAAGTTCGTATAGTGGCAATAGCAGCAGTTTTTTTCCTTGCTTCATTCGCAGAAGATACACCGTTCCAATGAGTGCATGAACAGCAAAGCGGCAGCCCCAGATTTGTAGCGCCGCCATAGCGTTAACAGTCGCAATAGGTATCAATCCAAACAGCAACAAGCCATCAGTTAGCATAAGCCCTTTTTGCAGCCATGGCATCGATAGCGCCCCTGCCAACCAGCGTTTGCGCTGTAGTATCCACTCTTTCCACGATGTTGCCGGAGCTGTACTTGCTAAAATTGCTCGATTAGCCAGATGTACGGTCTGCCAACCTTTTTGTCTGACGGCTTTTAACAAAGCTAAGTCTTCGGTAATGTAGAGCGGTAGTTTTTCGTATCCGCCAGTTTGCAAATAAGCACTTTTGCGATATGCCATGTTGTTGCCCAAAGAAGTGAGCGGAAGCCCCAACGATGCTAATAAGTGCGAGCTACCCAAAGCAATAGCCCAATCTACTGCCTGCAGTTGGGCATGTAGCTTGCTGCCCCCTACCAAGGTAAAACCTGTTACCAGTGCTATGGAGGGGGTAAATGCTGCTGCCATAGCTGCTACCCACGTTTTAGGGACGCGGGTGTCTGCATCGGTAATAAGCAGTATTTCAGCTGAGGCATGTGGGATAATTTGTCCTACGGCATTGGCTTTTCCACGTGCCAAACCAATACTGCCCACTACTTCCACTATTTTACAAGGAAAATCAACGGTTTGAGCAAAGCATTCAGCTATGGCACGGGTTTGGTCAGTAGAGCCATCATCTCCAATCAGCAGCTCGCATTGCAACCCACTGGCCGCAATACTGACAGCAAGCGCTTCAAGACAGCCAGACAAATGATGCTCCTCATTGCGTACAGCAAGGATAACGCTGACCTGCATAGCAAACAAACTCTTCCAGCAATGTGTATACTGTAAATATTTTCAGCAGAGCATCGTTCCGTAAAAACTAATGCTGCTGAGTATAGCGTTTTTCACCGGCTTTAATGGCAATGGCAAGCCTATTTTGCGGCGGTGGCAAAGGACACGTGGCAAATCCGGTAAATGCACAAGGAGGATTAATAGCCTTGTTGAAATCTAAAATAGTGTAGCCAGTACTATCGGGCAAATCGGCATACAGAAATCGTCCAGCACCATAAGTTTGATTTTTATTAGTTTCATCTCCAAACAAAATGAACAATTGTTTGTCGCTTTCTAAGGCATCGAGTCGGTAGGTTTTACCCTGCCAATTGAACACTAATGTACCGGGAGAAGTTTGCCAACTGACTTGCCCTAACACGTCGGTAATAGCAATTTTGTGAGTATCGGCTGCTCGTTCTATGCGTGCTCGGATTCGCCAGCGGGGGTCAATGTCAAACATAGGGATACCAGTAAAACTTTTTACTGCCGGATGCTCCAAGTCGCGCAGGCGAACACCATACCGATTGCCGCGCTTGATGATGAACCAACGCAACGACCCATGAGCTAATACTACCGGCTTTTTTTGTTCTTCACTAAAAATGAGCGTATCAGTAATGCGATGCCCAGCAATAGTTACTTCTGCCTTAGGTTCGGCTACAAACCGCACTTTGCCCTTTTGCAGTATAAATTCACCCAGTTTAGCAGGCGCTTTATCAGAGGGAAACACAATTTCGTTGTGCTCATCTGCCCCAACCGTGTTGATTCCTTCGCGCAACCAAAACAACCCTATTAGGTTGAGCCATCCATCTTCTTTTTTCAGTTTTTCTTCTCGCTCCCGATGCCACTTATTAATCTCATTAACATAATCTAAAACCGTAGTTTCCTTTGAAGAGGAGCATGCTGCAAAGCCAAATAAGATAATCGTCAGAAAAACAGGTAGATATGTTTTCATAGGGTAAAATTTTTACCCTAAAAATTACACAAATTAAGTAGCTTTTTAAAGCCTGTTTTAACTTTCCAGTAACACTTTCCATGCGGCAGCTATCAAGTTAGCATCTAATAGAGCAGCTGCCAGATGATGCCCTTGAAGGTGTTGGAATTGGGTGGGAATTTCTACAGAAGCCAACGAGGCTGCATCGGGCAATTGTTCTGTGTTACCCAACTTGCCCAAATGGTTGCCGGTAAGTATTGGGCTAAGGCGAATAGATTCTGGCAGCGCATCTACCCCTATTCCTTTCCGAGCTACTGGCTTGGCAACTTCAAAAATGGCATCCCCATTAGCACGGCAGTACCAGTCGCCACCCATGCGCGCCACCAAGTCTAATTTGAAGGGGTCTATCATTCCCTTTTCATTGAAAATATCTTCACGGAAATGAGCTAATAGAATTTCGCAAACAATCAGGTTGCCGGCTCCTCCCTGACTTCCTAATGGAATAATGCGCCGCACTTTGCACTCATACTGCACCGGGGATTCTTTTACTCTCGGAGGGCGCACTAGCTCCGATGGCTCCTCAGTAAGACCTGCTTTAATAAACTCGTTTACGCCGCGCTCATATTCAGTGCTTGCCAACGACATTTGTTCTACCAATGCATAATTAACCACATTGATGACTACCTCAGGAACTTCATACACATTTTCAAGAGTGTGCTTAATGGTATTCTCCCGTACGCGCCGCGCTGGGGAGAATATCAGGGTAGGCGGGTTAGAACTAAAACAATTGAAAAAACTGAAAGGACTCAGGTTTACTTGTCCACTGCGATTAATGGTGCTGGCAAATGCTATAGGGCGCGGTCCAATACTGCCTAACATTAAAGCGTGCATCTGTGCAGTTGGAATATCAGCAGGACGAATGGTTTTCATACATGTTGATGCTTACAAAGCAACGGAAAGATAGGCAAATTTAACCCAAGCTCTCCGATATTGTGCTTACATTTGTTTCAACACTTCATTTCAGTTTAAGATTATGAAGACAAATTATCTGCTTTTTTCAGCCATTGCGGTAGTGCTGCTGTTCGTTATCTTTTATTCTTTCAGCGACCTGCAAATGAATAATAGTTATGTAGAGGGTATTGTAGCAGAGCGCAAAGAAAAAGATGCATTTTTTAAGCACGATGAAGACTCGCCCATAGCGCCTTCGCTGCGCAAGAAATTTCAGGGATTGCGCTACTTTCCCGTTGATGCTTCCTTCCGCTTAACAGCCGACTTAACACTTGTGCCCATGAGCGATACGGCTACTTTGCGCTTGCAAACTACTACCGGCGAGGAACGCCTCATGCGCCGCTATGGCATTGCTCGCTTCCGGTTAGGTGGGGAGGAACATCAACTTACACTTTTTGTCAGTAGCGAGTCGCCGCATATCTTGTTTGTGCCATTTAACGACCCCACCAACGGCAAAGAAACCTATCAAACAGGCAGATACATGGATATCCCCCTACCCAAAAATCGGCGCGACCAAATTGTAATTGACTTCAACACTGCTTACAATCCTTACTGTGCTTACAACGACCAGTACAGTTGCCCTATTCCCCCCCCTGAGAATCGCCTAAAAATACCCATTCGAGCAGGCGAAATGTCCTACCAGGACAAATAGGCTTTATTTTTGTTCCTAATATTTTATCAATTTGCCAACAATATGAAAGCCATTTCTTTAATAGTCATCTGTTCTTTTCTAACCAATGTTGCTTGGGCACAAGAATCAAAGATAATGGAAGATGGCGAAACGATGGAATACAATGGGCTGCGCGTTGGTTATCGGATAACCAACGTCTCCACGCGCGAAGTGGGCAAAGAAATTTTCGACCGTTATACTATCAGCGCTTTTGTGACTAATTTCAGTCCTTGCGAAGTGGGCATCCGGCTAACAGGCAACGAACGAGTTGGATTTATTAACGACCAAATGCTGCGCTTAGCTACCTTCGACTGCCTCAACGCTACTGGTGCACGACTTACTTCCCGCACCCTCGACATTACCTTGCGCAACGACCCTGTCTATTTTACGCATCGCTACGAAGTAAAACTACCCGATGGCAGAACAGAAACTCGTGCAGACAATATTATTGTCGGCTACATGTTGCCGCGAAATCGCACGCGCGAAAACAGCTTCATTGTATTAGTGCCACGTGGTGAAAAACCACAAATCAGGGTAACGGTTTTTCCACAAATGAACTGATTACCTGTAACTTGTTTGCTGAACGCTATCAACTGGAATAGGACTAACGACGTTTGGAGTTGCACAACAGCAGTTAATCGGTCCTAGTAGGTTTGTAAAAACCTATTAGGAACTTGCCTTTTTGCAAAAGCAACCGTAGTAATTTTACTTACAAATAAGATAAACAGGCTATTGTTGTCCAGAACAGATAGTCTAAAAAAAATAAATCCGACAAGTTGTACCAAACTCATCGGATTCTGCTACAATAAACGAGCATCAGATATTTTCCAGTTCGTCGGCTACTTCATCCATAGTGCGGTTGTTCTCAGGATTTTCGTCGCGAATAGCCTCCATTTCTTGCTGCACAATGCGCAAGATGCGGGCAATGTAAGCAGCATGCCAGCGCTGACGTTCTTCCTCACTTGTAGGGTCAGGGCGGTAGGCTTCTATATCGGCACGTGAGAGAATCCCTTTAGCATCTAAAAGGCGCTCAATTGTATCTAAACGTTCGTGTAAAACAGCTAATTCGCCGGCTACTGCCATGGTAATATTTAAGACGCGCTCTACGGCAGGGTCTTCAAAAAAGTAAGGACGCTTGCCCTTTGCCTTGCTATTAGCAAGTAAAATATCATTAATTTCCATATATATAAATTATTTTTTCCAAGCTCCGAACACATTCCAAACAGCCGCTCTTCCGTGGTCTTCGGGTTCTGGGGTGCGCGGCTTAGTGTGGTCTTCGTTATCGTTTACAGCACGTACTCCTGTTTGGAAAACGTGCTCTGCTTTAAACCCTGCCTGCATCATCAGTTCCACTACATCAATGTCATGCATTTTAGACCAAAAAGGCTCGTTATTGTAAAAAGCATCCCAGTCGCGTATGAATTGCTCATACAAATCCATTTCTGGTGTATATTGAGGCTGTTCAATATGCATAGTTACCCCCCCGGGCTTCAACATGCGATAAATCTCCTTCATGATGGCATAAATAGATTTACCGGAGGTTTCGTGAAGGAACATAGTGGTCTGAATCCAATCAAAACTTTCATCAGGGAACCCAGTAAACTGTCCGTCCATCTGAATAAACTTCACGTTTGTAACCCCCATTGCTTGCGCGCGAGCATGTCCATAACGCAACATGGGTGCGCCTACATCTATGGCTATTACCTCTGCATCTGGATAAGCCTGTGCAATAGGCAATACATTATGTCCAAGTCCGCAACCGATATCTAAAATGCGCTTAGGTTTAAACTCTGGGTGATGAGAAAGCAGCCATTGTGAAATAGCTTTTCCTCCGCCATCGTTGAATCGTCCGAGTGCGCCTCCTGTGGTTACAAAAAGACCCATGTCATAATTAGCAGCCGCCGATACGTCTCCTTCGAAAAGTTCAGTATGATAGCTACCTGGCATCAGGTGGTTATCAACTTTGGCAATATAGGGAGGAATCACTAAGTTAGGATTGAGTTGCAAGGTATCCTTGCCCTCATTGAGGCGAGCGGCTTTTTGAGCAAGTTCCTTCGCTTGTCGCAAAACCAACGAGCGCCCCGCCTGTTGGCGCATCTCCATTGCTGAACGACGCAATGCGCTCCACGTTTGAAAATGAGGGTCTTTCAGCATTGCCTCCCGTACTTCTCGACGATTTTGGAAATCTCTGCCTTTCTCACGTATGAAACGCGGGCGTACGCGCTTGTCATACGCTACACGATTACCCGGAGAGATAACAGTAGCCAAATGTTTGTTCAAGTTGGACAGGAAATTAAAACGAGCAATCTCATCGTGGCTTGCTTCTGGTGCCATCTCATGCTTGCCAATCCGATGCCACGCAGGAGGTACATTAATCGGCGCCTGGTTCATACTAATGCAAAAGTTTATTGTTGAACAAATGATTAACTTGGTTAACTATATATATAAGCGTAAGTTAAACAAAAATGTTTTTAAAAGATAAAGAAGAAAACCTTAAAGAAGGCTTCTTCTTTCAACTACGTTCATCTTAACACATCTTGTAAAACCCTTTTCAGGGATTATTGGTTTATAATACTATTCTGCTATTGCTTCTTGTGGGGCTACTCGTCGTTCTTCAATCATTGTCAATCCTTCAAATTTACCATTTCGGCTATGCTGCCAAGTACGCATGCGGTGCCCATCTGATAGTAGCGTAATTATTTCATACAAATGAGTACCCGGCTGCTCATTATACTGCCATTCTAGACAAATTACATCTCCTGCTTCCCAAGCCTTTCCAACAATGCGCTTGTTGTTGTAATGCAACACACCTTGCTCATCGAAGAACGATTTTCCAAAATCGTGTACTTCTTTTTTACCGTTTTCCCAAGTGTACTCGTTTTTTTGAATCCAGCAATTGTCTTTCATTTTGAGAAACAAACGGCTTTTGTGGCGGTCAATTACCTCTCCTTTCTCATTAAGGCGTGTGTAGGTGCCTTCCCAAATACCTGTGTGGGCTTCAAAAAGTGGTAGCTTCATGGCTAAAAATAGTTTAAGGTGAAAAAGTGCAATAGTGATATAAAGATAAAAAAGTTTTAGAAAACAATTAACCTAATTAACTATTTTTTTATTACTCACAAAAAAGCCACCTCTAAAGAGGTGGCTGTGAATATACTGTTAAAAGTGAGTTTAATATTCCCATAACTGAGTTTCAAAATCTAATAGCGCATATTCTATTTGCAAAGCTGCATACATCGCTTCTCTCTGTCCACCGTAAATTTCTTCTATGGAAGCATCTTCACTGTTAGAATACTTAACCAGGTGCCCAGCGAATAGGCGTAAGTCGAAGGCTTCGGCAAAATTGCGATGCTCTTTGGGATTGGCATTGTTAAACCAAATTGCATCAGGATGATCTTTAAAAGCATTCTCAACAAGTTCTTTATACATAAAAGAAGCAATAGGAATATCTACGCCTTTTGTATTTTTGTCAGCTGGCAATATAATAGTAATAGCTTGGATATCATGATACATGCGCGACCTTTTCTTATCGAAAATTAAATCTTCTTTCAGTTCTATCAGGTAAAAATCTCTGGGAAGATATCTATCAGGGAGGTTAGATGCGCTTGAGTTATCGGAGCTAAACTCGTCGCCCCAGCCACCTGCATCATCTTCTACCCCAAAGCCCAAAGCCTTTTCTTCTTCTGTTAGCCCGTCGTTAGCTGCTTCACGCGTAATTTTTTTCATAAAATCGTCGTAGCTCAAGCGAGTTTTCAGTGAGTCATTGACAAAAGGACGTAGAATACCTTGTGTAACCGCTTCAATAATCACTTTCGTAATCTCCGTGTTCTTAGCAAGAAAAGGTTTGTTTTGTTTTTCTCTTAGGTCTATCAACCACCAAAGTGTTTTCTTAAATAATTGGTCAGAATTGCGAATAGGTCGTAAAGAATTGGAGTTATAACCATACTCTTCTCTCTCCTGAGCATGCGCAGATGTAATTGTTACAACTATCAAAAGTGTAACAAATCCGATTAAACTCTTTTTCATATGCAATATTAAGAATGCTTTATTCAAATTTACAAGAAATATGCCGCTTATCAATGAAGTAAGTCCTTTTCTGTAAAATTGAAAAGGACTTACTCAACAATTAAAAATGCATTTTGTTTACTGAGTAATGCTAAAACTAATAGGGTCAACACTTACCTTAGCATCTAAGATGTCCCCTTTATAATTGCGACGTTTTACCTGCTTTATTTCAATAATCAAGCGGTCGCCTTCTTTTGCCTGTGCACGGAAGTCACTCAAGTTTGCCTCGTCGCTAGTAAATTTACGCTCGGGGATCACTACACGACGACCACGTGCTAACATAACAGTCCATTCGGTAACCCTGTAACTAGCATCTTTTGGAATTACATCTCTGATGCTCGGGTCGGCTACTGCTCTTGCTTTCAGAGAAGAAGGACATGGACCGCCCATTTTTGTATCCAGAGGTTTGCCACCGTTTAAGATTTCTATCTTAGGCTCTGGCAAAAGTTTTACTTTAAACTCTTTGGGTTCGATCAAGTTGCCATCACTGAATACTTTGAGCACTACTTTACTAGCATTAGGCACCACTATAATCTCACTTTTGGAAGGACCTTTAATCACCTCAGCACCTTCTGCTTGGAAAGATGGATTGTAAGCTGCACCTAAGGCGGGCACATTAACTTTCAACTCGTTACCGCATTGGTAGTAAAGAGCTGATACGTTAGCAGCTTGGATGTCTACCACTGGCTTGGCTACAATGTATTCTTCTTTTACCTTGAATATAGTGTCTTCACCGTCTGCCTTTTTAATCTTGATAGTACCTTCCCAAGACTTTTTCAAATTGCCGTCTTTGTCATAAGCTCCTCCTTGTGCCGTAAATTCTACCGTACCAATGCCATTTTCTACTTTCACAGGACCAACGGTAGATGACATTTGTGGAGCGATATTAGAAGCAGAAGCTGCCAAAAACATTTTTGCCCGATACTTAGTGCCAGCGGCTACAATCTTAGACTCGGCACTAACCATGGCATTGATTCGGTCAAACTTGATTTCAACACCACCCACTTTAGAGCTCAACTTTTTAATCACGTCGCTCTCTGCACGCACTACTTCCGACTGAAACTGGCTCAAAATAGCCAAACAAGCCACCAAAGGGGTGCGTTCAAAGTTGATTAGTGCAAAGTCTTTATGATTTTGGTTGCCATCGTTTTTAAAACGCGGCATTTCTTTTGCATCAAGTGCAATTTTGGGTATTTGTACTTCTTTGTCGTAAGTGCTCATCTGAGCAGCGAAGGCATTAAGTTTTTCTTTCAAAGCATACGCCTTACCGCTTTTGGAGCCTTCCGGACCGATGAGGTAGGTTGTGGCATTATCGTAGTTTTTCTCATCCACATACTTACCGTCTTCTCTGATGCCGCCAGTGTATTCAATCAGCCCCTTGCGAATCTCTTCGATGTAGTTCATCATCTCAGTAGTTTTCGCTTTGGCTTCTTCTGCTTGCGCAATAATAGCAAGGTCTTTGGGTTTATTGCCTTCTTTGGCTACCTGCGCCTTCATTGCTTCTAGTGTTTTGCTAGTCGCTTCACGAGCAAGACCGTTGGCATAACGGAGGCTATCATCCATGTAATAGAACTTTTCCAACACAGTATTGCTCACTTGTAGCGCTAACAAACAGGTCAGAACGAGATACATCATATTGATCATCGCCTGCCTTGGTGTTAATTTACCACCTGCCATAATCCAGTTCTCTTAGTTAGTTCCGCAAAAATGATTAGAAAGTGAACAAGAAAGGGATTAGCTTCTCATGGCAGTTAGCATGTTGCCATATACTTTGTTGAGTGCAGTTAAGTTGGAAGTCAGTTTTGAAATTTGCTCTTTGAACAACTGCGACTCTTTGCTAGCATCTGCCATGCTTTCCATTGCAACGGTTAGGTTGCTGTAAAACTTGTTCATCGCTTTCAGGTGGCTGTTAGCATCTTTCAATTCCATTTCATATACTGCATTCAGCGCACCCAAATTTTTGGTAATGGTTTGAACTTGAGCATGGAACTCTTTGGCTTGTGCAGAAGCATTTGCCATTACAGACATGGATTCTACTGTGGCTGCGTAAGTCTTGTTCAAGTTAACAAGTGATTGCGAAGCCATGCGGAGGTTTTTTGCATACTCATCGGAAGCTGCAGCGGCTTCGCTCATATCACGCATTTTGAGCGCAGATTCATTGAGTGTTTTAATGCCTTTGCCAAAACTTTTAAATGACTCAGTGGTGAGCTCAGCTTCTTGTAACATTTGGTCGAGTCCTACTAATGCACCAGTAGCTGCCAATTTATTAAGCGCTTGTGTATCTTGCTTAGGAGTAACCTCTCCATCATCTGCCAGCTCAGGATATACGCGCTCCCACTCATAGTGCTTGTCGGGAGGAGGAACAGGAGCTGTTACCCCTAAAAGAAAGATGAAAGCCTCTACTGAAAGTCCTACAACTAGCATCGGACCTGCACCAGGCCATGACATAATCTTGAACATAGCGCCAACAATAACGACGGAAGCGCCAATACTCGTAATTTTTGGAACTACTACGCGGTTGAATTTCGCGAGAGCACTTTCTTTTTTGAAACCCATGACTTTTGAACGTTAGTTAAATGATTGAAAATTAGTTAGAATGATGATTACAATTTCCAAAATAAGAGAAATTCCGCTTAAATGTCAATAGGAATTTTTACTTATTTCGCTCAATCAACGCAAAAAGTTTAGCCTTATTGCATAAAAAACAATAAAGCTAAACTTTTCTTTTATGATTGATGTTAACTAAAATTCAAATCCTGATGAACGTCCCAAATAGGTCATTACACATCGGAAACCAATAAATGAGCGAGCGGTATCCCCATATTCAAAACTACGCGTACCAGTTTCAATTAAGAAAGCAATATCTTTCCAAGAGCCACCGCGAATGAGCTTACGTGGCTCATTTTCGTCGTAGTAGGTAGGGTTCAAATCCCATACCAAAGGTACACTGGCAGGGTTAAAGGCATCTTCACACCATTCAGCCACATTGCCTGCCATATCGTACAGCCCATAATCGTTTGCAAAGTAGGAGGCAACGGGTGCTGTGTAAGAAAAACCATCGTCGTAGTAGTTCCCACGACCGGGCTTGAAGTTAGCTAATGCACAACCCTTAGCATTGCGTACATAAGGACCGCCCCAAGGATATTTTGCCATATCTCGACCGCCGCGTGCTGCATACTCCCACTCTGCCTCAGACGGCAAACGAAAGTTGGGCATTGGAAATTTACCTTTCTCCTCTCTTGCTTGGTTCAGTTTTTTGGTGCGCCATTCACAAAAAAGCAAGGCTGCCTTCCAAGAAACACCTACCACTGGATAATCATCAAAGGCGGGGTGGTCGAAGTAATAGGTAGTCATAGGGTCGCCCATGTGATAGGTAAAGTCTCTCATCCAAACAGTTGTGTCGGGATAGGCTATATCTTTTAAATCTTGCTCGTTTTCTATCAGAGGCAAAACTTTTCGATATCTGATGAATATGGTGCTGTCACCTCCTAGTGGAAAGAAGTCTGCTGCTTCATAGATGAACTGGCGGTATTCGTTGTTGGTAATTTCAGTATCATCCATGTAAAAGCCACTGATGGTAATCTGCTTGTTCATGGCAATTTTAGAGGAGGCTATATCCTCATCTGCTTGCCCCATATGGAAGGTGCCGGGTGGAATAGAGACCATACCATAAGGCAATTCTTGTTTCCAGCCTTCGCGTCCCAACACACCTGTTAACTCGCCATTGTCTTTGTTTTTTCCACCAAAAATGCAGCTTTGTAATACCAGAGCCATTATTGCTATACCATACAAGGGTGGAACATTTCGCAATCGGCTATGTTTATATTGCATCATAATTCTGAACATGATTTCCATCAGTTTATCAGACTTAGTTCGTCTTTTTAATAAAGGTTTTTTTACAGGTAACGGCTTTCAGCGCATTTTCTTGCAAAAATAAGTCCAAAAGTTTTACTCAAATCTGAATCTTGGCGTTCTAATATTAAATAATTCAGCCTTTTTAGGGGCAGGTATGCGATAACCTATTCTCAATTCATGAGAGGTGGCTGCCTTAGCCGCTGCACCAGTAATTTCGTAGTCAAAAGCATAACCTATTGTCATGGCATTGTCTTTTAAAATAGCAGCTCCAACCAATAAAGAAACGCTGCTGACCGGTCCTAAATCGCGAAAAGAAGCACCTGCATAATATTTCTGTCTGATATCAAGTAAAGCTGCTCCCTCGTAAGAGATAACATTTCGCAAGTTGGTTTTTACGATGGCTGAGGGTCTGACCGATAGGTCTGTGTTTAAAATTATTTCACCGCCACCCAGCAGCGTGTAGTTCCTTTCTAAGGGAGAAATGGCAAATGTTGTACCATATTCAAAGCCGGGCTGTAAAAGATGGTTAGCACTGATGCCAGCAAAATATTTAGGTGTTGAATAGTAAATACCAGCGGCAAAGTCGGGCACAAACTGGCTCTCTCGCCCTCTACCTGTAATGAGAGGGTCGTTAGGTTCATTGGGGCGCAACCTACCAAAGTCAAAAGCTTGATTGTAAAAACCGCCCCTAAAACCTACCGACAAACGGGCTCCACTTTTTAAACTATGATGATAGGCATAAGAAAGTTGTATATCGTTATTGGTAATCGGACCTAAGGCATCGTTGAGCAGGTGAATACCAACGCCACTGCGAATAGCATTGATGGGCATAGTTGCAGACAACACAGTACTAACAGGCGCACCTCCGTCGCCATCGAGCGTAGTACTATAGCCTACCCATTGTCGGCGATGGATAAGGTTAAAATGCACAAAGCGGCTGTCTATGCCTGCCGTAGCCGGATTAAGATATAACTGGTTAAACATGAATTGGCTAAATTGTGCATCTTGTTGTGCCAATACCTGCCAACCCATCAAGTAAAAGAGGCCTGTTAGCAGATAAACAAAGAATCGTTTCATAGTTGCAGAACAGAATGTTAGGCAATATAGCAAATTATTGCTTATTGCTTTTCTCTGCTTCTTTGATGAATAATTCTATAGCACCTGTCATAGAGGGTGCATCCGGATGCGGCGCTTGAATATCTAATATGAGGTTATGGTCTGTGATAGCTTTGCCTGTGGTGGGTCCGAAAGCAGCAAACAGTATGTTCCCTTGAGTAAAATCGGGAAAATTGGTTAGCAATGAGTTCACTCCCGAAGGACTGAAAAAAGCAATTAGGTCGTATTGGGTAACATCCATGTCTTTCAAGTCGCTCGGAACCGTGTGATAAATAATAGCTTCGGTAAATTTAATACCACTTTTCTCCATGAACGACGGCAGGTCGTCTTTACGAATGTCTGAGCAAGGATATAAATAGTTGTCAGTTTTATGTTTTTTTATCAGGTCAAATAAATCTGTAACCGTTCTTTTTCCTGTGAAAACCTTGCGTTTGCGAAGGGTGATGTATTTCTGCAAGTAGTTAGCTGTTTGTTCTGAAATGCAGAAATACTTCATTTCAGGTGGCATTTCTACTTTGCTCTCGTTGCAAAGCTTAAAAAAATGGTCTATGGCGTTTTTGCTCGTAAAAATAATAGCTGTATGGTCTAAAATATTGATTTTTTGTTTTCTAAATTCTTTTAAACTTACTGGCTCTACCTGAATAAACGGACGGAAATCTATTTGTAGGTGAAACTTAGCAGCCAGTTCAGCATACGGATTTTTTTCAGACTCCGGTTTAGGCTGTGAAATAAGAATTTTCTTGATGGGCTTGAGGCGTTCAGGATGTAACACAACAGATGAAACTTTGCCTTCTGTCATAAAGAAACATTTATGAAGGAATCAGAAAAATAATTTGAGTATTAACAAAAGCGGTAATACTTCAGTAGCGCAAAGATAGGCAATTAAATAAATAAATGAATGTGCAACAGAAAAGTACAGTATTATGCTGGTTGCAACTGTTATGCTAACTAACCCACCGGGGAGTGTGTATGCTAACCAGTGCGAAGAAAAATAAGGGCGATAATAATGACTCATTTGATAAGCCACAAACACTATAAAAATGAGTAAAACAACTATCTTATGAACGTTGATGCTAATAGCAATGTGCTTTTCTGCTAACAAATCATGTTTAAACAAGTTACCCAACCAATAAATAAGGGCATACTTCACAAACAGGAACAACAATGCTCCGCTGAAAGCTTGTAGGTAACTCGCCAAAAACAATTTTTCCTCTACTGCATAAGTAGGCTCGGGCACCGATGCCGCCTGATAATAATCAGCTAAAAGCCACAAATAAGCTGCTGTTATTGCACATACAATACTACAAACAAGTAAGTCTACTAAGGTGGTCTTTTCTTGTATGGATTTGTACTTGAACAATAGTACTACTTGTTTTAAACTTTTTCCAATAGAAACGCTTTGGGCGTCCAACAGTGAGAAAGCGGCAAGCAACATACCGCATGTAAGAGCTGTAAGCAGCAATTGGCTTTTCTGCCAGTGAGAGTTGCGCCGTGCAGTTGTCTGCACACCGGGAGTAAGTCCTGTGGAAAATTTCTTTGAAAGGAGTGAATCGGAAGGGGAATACAATTTGTATTTTATCGGTTGTCGCCATCCAAGAAATACAGCAGGAGTAGTTTGGATAGCATCAGTTTGTACCAGAGTGAGCAAAAGCTTATTGCCCAACCTGCTTAAGCTATCTAAGTCCCAAACTAAGGTAGTGGGCTGCTGAATATGATGAGTCAGATTGTTGTTGATGAACAACAGTGTTTCTTTACTGATAGGAATAATTAACTGATGAGCAGGTTGCCATTCAAATGGCTGAATAATTAGATGTAAATGGTGTACGGGACTGTGAACATGCGGTAAATAAGGCACGTATAGTTTTTCGCCATAGTCGTAGACTGCCCAGCGGTGGCGGATATCCTCATAAACAAGTGTATCGCTCTGTCCCCAACTGTTGAGAACAATCAAGTGCATGCTAAACAGGATAACCGTAAGCCTACTCATGGTGCACTGGTTGACCTTATTTTATTTCCGTTGCCCAGTTGAACCGGTCAGAGGCGGAAAAAGCCCAAGGTGCCGCATTATTTTCAATATTGGCAAACATGGCGTTCCACGAAGCAGGTGTTGCCGACTCTTCCATAGCAATGTATTGCCGAATTTGCACAATAATGTCCAAGGGATTGATGTTAATTGGGCAGGCATCCACACAAGCATTGCAAGTAGTGCAAGCCATTACTTCTTCTTTGGTGATATAGTTACCGTAGAGTGATTTTCCGTCGTCGTACTCTTTGCCAAACTGGGCAAGTAATGCCCCTTTTTCTTCTAGTCGGTCGCGCGTATCCATCATAATTTTCCGCGGGCTGAGCAGTTTTCCCGTAATATTAGCAGGGCAAACTGCTGTGCAGCGTCCGCATTCAGTACAGCTGTAGGCATCCATGAGGTTCTTCCAAGTGAGGTCTTCCACATCTTTGGCTCCGAATCGATTTACCTGCTGCGGAGTATCTACGCCGTTGCTTTCCTGAATGCCTAGCATCGATTTTACTTCGGCAGTAACTACTGCCATATTTTCTATTTTACCTTTGGGTTCCAAATTGGAAAAATATGTATTGGGGAATGCCAATGCAATGTGCAAATGTTTAGAATAGGTAACATAGACGGCAAAAGACATGATGCCTAAAATATGCAGCCACCATGCACCGCGCTCAAGAACTATCAGCGTAGAAGTATCTAACGATTTATACAGAGGAATAAACAGTGCACTTATCATAAATGTGCCTACTTTGGGATAATGAGTAGCCACATAAGCACTGTCTGCTCGTGTTTGTAAAATGCTGTCGGTAGCATTCATGGTAAACAGGCACAGCATGAGGAATATTTCGGCAAGCAAAATAATATTGGCATCTAAGCGTGGCCATGCCGTCATTTCACGACTCCAAAAACGCGGTACCAACTTCAAATTGCGACGCAGTAAAAATATTACGCAAGTAATTACTACACCCAAAGCAAGCAACTCAAAAAAGTTCAACAACCAAGTGTAAGCACTGCCTAAATACGGGGCAAAAAGCCGATGTGTACCCAAAAGACCATCCAATACGATTTCCAGAACCTCTATGTTAACAATGATGAATGCTGCATAAATAACAAAGTGCATCAGCCCTACCAATGGCTTATCGAACATTTTCTTTTGCCCAAAGGCAATCAGCAGCATGGTTTTCAACCTCTCTGAAGGGCGGTCGGTGCGATTCAGTGCCCTCCCCAGCCTGATGTTGTTTGCAATGCGTTGTACACGCGCCCCAACAGCCAACGCCGCTGCAACCAGTGCAGCTAAAAAGATAAGTTGCTGCACAAGTGAAATAAACAGTTCCATGAGTATGCGGTAATGGTTATATGTAAGCAAATTTAGTTCAATTTTTTGTCACATGATTAATGTCGATTTACCGCATCCAACGTGATTTTAATGCGAATGATTTAGAACGAGCCTGATAGTCAGCCAATCATAGGTAAAAAACGCAAGAAGCGAGGATTAGCCATTTTATCTTGCACTTTTTAAAGAACTCGCTTTTCGCCATGTCAACAGCAAGCACTACCAATAAAAACTGTGCTGTGTATTTTTTATGCGATAAGAGTATTGATTGGCGATACACAAACAACAGCAGCGTGCAACGGCAACATGCAACGGCAGCATGAAAATTGAATTTTTCAAATACTGCATCACACAGCTCGCGTATTAAAACATCCGCCTATTTGCACCAAGTAACATTCATTTGAACAATAGCTTTGTTTTTTGCCGACAGAATCAGACTTTTAAGGATAGTTTTCAGTAAATTATTCAACAAACCGGTATGAACCAACTCATTACCGCCTACTCGCCATGGCTGATTGTGCTTTGCATAGGTGTAGGATTTTTGTATGCATGGCTACTGTACACAAAAGATGCGCCATGGAGTAAAACTAGTAATCAAATACTGGCTTTGTTGCGCTTTCTACTTGTTAGTCTACTAGCATTTTTACTGCTTGAACCTATGGTTCGGCAAATTGACAACAAGTACGAAAAGCCTGTGGCTGTGGTAGCAGTTGACAACTCCGAATCAATGGCTTTGGTTAATGCACCAGAAAAGTTGCAGCAGGCTTTGCAAACCATGCATCGCATTGCTAAGCAACTGGAAAATCGGGGTTTCGAGGTACAAATGCGCACTCTTGCTACCCACGACCAACCTTTGAACAGCTTTGATTCGGTTCAGTTCAACTTGCCGGTTACCAATTTACACCGTTTGTTTGCCTCTATTCAAAACAGCTTCGAAAACCGCAATCTCGGTGCGGTAGTGTTGCTCTCCGACGGTATCTACAACCAAGGCAGTTCGCCGCTGTATCAGCCTTTTAAGGCAGCTATTTATACCCTTGGCATAGGCGATACGCTCCCGCGCAACGATGTTAGCATTCGCGCCGTTTACCACAATAAAATTGCTTACTTGGGCAATCAGTTTCCAATAGTAGCAGAAATTGCCCATACCGGATTTGAAGGAAAAGAAGTGTTAGTGAGCCTTGGACAGGGCGAACAGGTGTTAACAAGTAAAAAATTAGCCCTTGGCAAAGAAGGCACACTACAGCAAGTACAATTTTTGGTTACTGCCAACCAAAAAGGCGTACAACGCTATGAATTACGTATCAATCCCTTAGAAGGCGAATTTACTATTCAAAATAATGTGCGGCAAGCATACATCGATATATTAGACGGACAAGAGAAAATCTTGATCATTGCCGCTTCGCCTCACCCTGATATTAAAGCACTGCGAACTGCATTAGAAAAGAATGCAAACTATCAAATTAGTCTATTTATCCCCAATGTAATGCCCAATGAAGCGCTAAAACGCAATGAAAAATATGACCTCATTATATTCCACCAGTTACCAAATGCCAATGCTTATGCCAACAATTTGGTAAAAGAGTTATTGGCTACTAAAGCACCCGCATGGTTTATTGTGGGCACACAAACTTATTTACCCTCTTTTAATGCGCTGAATATAGGGGTAAATATTGCTGCTTCGGGCTACCAAATCGACCGCGTAACAGCAGCTGTAAACCCACAGTTCGACAAGTTTTTGCTCAGCGACGAAAATAAATCTGCTATTGCCAAATATCCGCCCGTTGTAGTACCATTTGGCAACTTCAAACTCTCGCAAGGTGCCCTTCCTGTACTGATGCAGCGAGTTGGTAGCCTACAAACCGACAAGCCCTTGTTAGTGTTTGCCGAACAAGATGGGCAAAAAATAGGCATTCTGCTTGGTGAAGGCATCTGGCAGTGGCGTTTACAAGAATTTGCTCGTAGTGGCGAACAAGCTACTTTCGATGAAATGATAGGCAAAATGGTACAATACCTCACCGTTCGCCAAGATAAGCGCAAATTCAGAGTCAATACTGTAGCTACTGAATACTTTGCCGGTGAGGCAGTAGAGTTTGAAACCGAGATTTACAACGATATATACGAAAAAATATACGGGCAAACTGTTCAATTAGAAATCATATCTGAGAAAGGCACCAAAAGCACATTTAGCTATGTCAATAGCAGCGAAGGGTTCCGATACAAAATATCTGGCTTGCCACAAGGTATTTATAGTTTCCGGGCAAGCACTGTACTAAATGGTAAAACCGAAATTTCCGAAGGTAAATTTGCTGTAAAACAAATACAAGCAGAAGCCCTTAACACGCGTGCCGACTTTAACCTCCTACGCCAGCTCGCTCGCCAAACTGGCGGTGCATTTTATCCGTTCGAAGCAGCAGCACAATTGATGGAACAGCTAAACACACTGCAAGCTACTGCTGTTATTTACACCAGTGAAGAAAATAAAGAGTTACTGTTTTTAAAATGGTTGTGCTTTCTATTACTAAGCTTGGCAGCAATTGAGTGGTTTGTGCGTAAGTGGAAAGGCGGCTATTAAACCTTTCTACCAAGAAACTTACTACAAAAAAGCATTGATCATACGATACAAGTAAGCCAGTGAGTGTAGCGCTATGAGAAAAAGTAAAACTGCCTGCTTTTGTTTGGCAAAGATTAGCTTTTTAACTGCATCCATCAAATGAGGGATATCATGCCCTTCTGTAGTTGCCAACAAAGCAAAAGAACGTGCCACTCGCCAAAGGGTAATACCTATAAAAGCATAAAGAACAGCTGAAATGCTTTCAAACCCAAACTCCATCCAGTCAATAGAAATGTTTAACTGGTTCACCGAATAAGCTTTGGTAAACGCTAACGATTCTTCTACTATTGCCATGCTAATGAATGCAATACCTGTAATGCGCAGCATACGCGCTAACCGCGCCATTTGCATCTCTTGTTCGGGTGTAAATTCATAGTTACTTGCCATGATGCTATTAGGATTAAGTTATTCAAAATTAAAAAATAATTGGATTTTATTGCTGATCACAAAGTCATGTTGGGTTTTTTATACAATTCGGTGAATTTTGTACACCTAATACGTCGCATTTCATATGCGAGTAGATTGGGTTTGCCAGTTCAAGCTTTTTGCTTCGATGCAAGTAGGTCGATACCTATTTTCATTTCTTGCAACTTTTGAACCATTTTAATATCACATTCATGTACAAAGTTATGAAAGCATACATTTTTCCCGGACAAGGTGCCCAGTTTCCCGGGATGGGTAAAGAATTATACGAGCAGCACGAGCCTGCTCGCCAATTGTTTGAAAAAGCAAACGAGTTGCTTGGCTTCTGCCTGTCCGATGTCATGTTTAACGGTACAGAAGAGGATTTGAAACAAACGCAGGTTACACAGCCTGCTATTTTTGTACATTCGGTAGCTGTGGCACAGACCATTCCTTCTTTTAAGCCCGATATGGTAGCTGGTCATTCCTTAGGTGAATTTTCTGCCTTAGTGGCTGCCGGTGCCATGAGCTTTGAAGATGGGCTACTGTTAGTGGCGCGGCGAGCGCAAGCTATGCAATATGCTTGTGAAATCAATCCTTCTACAATGGCAGCAGTATTAGGTTTAGACGACGAACAAGTAGAAGCCATTTGTGCCCAAATAACTGCACAAGGAGAAACCGTTGTAGCAGCTAATTACAACTGCCCCGGTCAGTTAGTTATTTCGGGCTCTTTCAAAGGCGTGGAGCAAGCCAGCGAGGCGCTAAAAGCGGCAGGTGCTAAGCGCGTATTGCCTTTGCAAGTAGGAGGTGCTTTTCACTCGCCACTAATGGAACCTGCTCGCGCTGAGTTAGCTGCTGCAATTGAAAAAACACATCTGGTAGCCCCTGTTTGCCCTATCTATCAAAACGTAGATGCCAAGCCTTATACCGACCCCGATGCCATTAAAGCTAATCTGATTGCACAACTAACTGCTCCGGTGCGTTGGACGCAAAGCGTACAAAACATGATCGCACACGGCGCAACAACATTTATTGAATGCGGACCGGGAAAAGTTTTACAAGGACTTGTCAAAAAAATCAACAAAGATATAACAGCAACTTCCTGTTAAGCGCAAGAGGCACTCAATCCTCGGCAGATTCGCTTCACTGTTGCCGGACCTCCATACACAAAACCGGTATAAATCTGTACTAAATCGGCACCAGCAGCGAGTTTTTCTCGGGCATCCTCGGCATTGAAAATGCCACCTACACCAATAATTGTGAACTGCTTATTGCTTTTTGTGGCTATGTAACGAATCACTTCTGTTGAGCGGCAACGTACTGGTTTGCCGCTTACTCCACCATTGCCTATACTTGCCAGTTGCTCCGAAGGTGTGCGTAGTCCCTCGCGGCTAACTGTGGTATTAGTGGCGATCACCCCTGCCAATTTTGTTTGCAGCACAATATCAATAATATCGTCCAACTGCTGAACGCTTAGGTCGGGTGCAATTTTAAGCAGGATGGGTTTTGGCTTTGCCTTTTGAAGGTTTTGCGCTTGTAAAGCTTGTAGCAAGGCGGTTAGTGGCTCTTTTTCTTGCAATTGCCGCAATCCGGGCGTGTTAGGGGAGCTAACATTAACCACAAAATAATCTACGTATTCATAAAGCGCCTCAAAACACGTTAAGTAGTCGCAAATTGCCTCTTCATTGGGCGTATCTTTGTTTTTGCCGATATTGCCGCCTATAATCAGACCGGCAGGACGCTTTTGGAGGCGTTGGGTTGCAGCAGTTACGCCCTCGTTGTTGAAACCCATCCGATTAATCAGTGCTTCATCTTGCGGCAAGCGAAACAAGCGGGGCTTGGGATTGCCTTGCTGCGGACGCGGTGTAAGAGTGCCAATTTCAATAAATCCGAATCCAAAACATGCTAATTCTTCAATTAAGCGAGCATCTTTGTCAAATCCGGCTGCCAAGCCAATTGGATTAGTAAAGGTTAAACCCATCACCTGTTTTTGCAAATGCTTATCTTGTGGAGCAAGCCATGCACGAGTAATTGTTTTAGCAAAAGGCAGCGACAAGAAAAATTTGATGATGCCAAAAGTAAAATGATGCGCCTTCTCGGCATCCATCTGAAATAGCAACGGGCGGATAATCAGGCGGTAAAGCAAAGCAAAATACTTTTTTGTTGGTCAAAATTACTGCAAAACAAAGCATTTCGGCACGATTTTATTACTTTCGGGCTTCCGAATACACTAACAGTATAGAAAATATGCAAAAGTATTTGTGGATATTGCTCATTGGCATGGTAACGCTCGGTGGAGCAACCTCGTGTAAAAACAAACAGAAAATTGCCGAACAACAAGCACGCGAAGCCAAAGCAAGGCAAGCAGCACAGGCTAAGTCGGAGTTGCAAGCGCTGCTGAACGACAGCGGAAAATCTATTGAAGAACGCGAACAAGCGCTAAACCGCATCAAAGCACAAAATATAGACGACCCTGAGGTGCAAGCCCTTATTCGCCAATTGGAAGCAAAAATAGCCGCCGAAAAAGCAGCCCGACAAGAAGAAGCGCGAAGAAGAGCTGAAGAAGAGCAACGTCAACGCGAAGAAGAGGCACGCAGAAAAGCTGAGGTTGCCAAAGCGCTTACCATTCAAGATTATTTTCGCGACATTGTAGGCTCAGGCAACACGGCTACAGCTAACAACCGCATTCAAGAAGCCTTACAATTGTTTGCTTCGCCTGATACACCAGTACTTATTGTTATTGGCGTTTTTAATGGCGAAAAAGATTACGACCGCCCTACTACCATTAGCAAGTACTTAAACTATTTGAAAGACCAGAAAAAAGCTCCGCATCGCATTGTTAACATCAAACGCAACGCGGCAGGGAAGATTGAGGAGTTGGAATTAGAATTACAAAAGTAATATTCAGAACAGCGCCGTAACCTGCACCCGCCCTATGTGAACAATCGGCTGTGCAGGCGAACGGCGTCCTTCGTATTGCAAAGTGAGCTGTAAGCCATTACCGAGGCGCTGCTGCCAGTTGAGCGACCAATTCAGGTTGGTACCGGGTTGCAGTGCCTCTAACATTTCATAGCCTAACGGGCTGTTGGTTTCCCCTTCGTAGCGAATATTTGCCAGCCTCAGCCGCGCCTGCACATTGCGCTTGGTTTCTTGCGACCAGCGCATTTCTGCCAGTATTTCGTTGAACAGGGCTTGTTCCGACTGATTGCCACCTGTTGTTTTTTGCTGATAGACATATGCGCCCGAAAGCCGTATCTTCGGCGAGGGTTGCCATGCCAGTTCAGGTTTTACTTGCCGCATAGAAATAGCATAGTTGCGGTTGGGCATAAAGTCAGAGGCGTTGTTGGTCTGGCTGCTACCCATTTGAATCCGCAAACTGATGTTTGTACTGAAATTGCGTCGCAGGTTCAACTGCCACTCGGTTAGGTTGCGACTTTCAAAGCCGTTGGTCAGTAGTTGTTTTTGCCGCGATTGTACCAAAGCCAGGTCGCTGCCCCATTTGGGGTCGGTGCGGTTGAAAAACAGCGTGCTTCGCAGGGCTTCTTGTGTAGCAAGCAGTGCACTGTCGGCTACCGAAGCAAAAGGCAGCCATCGGGCGGTCAGGCGCGAGTCGGTCAGGCGGCGGTTAATCGTCCATGCACTTACGTTGCTGAACTTTGCCAGCCATTGACGGATGCCTTTTGCCTTGTTCCATGTGCGGGGAAAACCCATGTTCAGCCGCCAGCTCAGGCTGTTGGCATAGGCGGGAATGTACTCGTCGGTAGGGGTAAAAAATTTGATGTAGTTGCGCTCGTCGGGGTTGATGGCAAGGTAAAACTCGTTGAGTTGTTGGATGCCGTCGCCGTTGTCATCGCGCCAAGTGTGCGTGCCTAACCCGTTATTGACCTGTAAGAAAACAAATTCGCGCCGCAGTTCACGTCCGGTGTTGTTAGCAAGCGTCAGTTCGCTGCGGATGGCACGCTGCCAAAAGTTGGTGTTCCAATCTAATCGCCCCATGAGCGTTTCTTCGTTAACAGCGGTGCGGTCGCCATTGGGCAGCAGATTTTCCAGATTCCGATAAGTCAGCAGCAGGTTGAACCATTGCTGCTCGGTGCGCTTCTGCCAGTTGAGGGTCGCCGTATGCGCACGCGTGCCGCGTTGCAGGGCACCTGCCAATGGCAAAAAGTCTTCGCGAAACGCATAAGAGCCGTTGAGTTGAAACTTGGCACTGTCGCCGTGGCGCACATAGGCTTTGTGTTCGTAAAAATTCATTGCCGTAGAAACAATGCTGTCGCGCTCGGTGTAGCGCACAACGTTGCGGTCTGTGCTGAACTGATAACCGGGCACAATTTGATTGCCTAAATAGGCAATGTCGGCAGTTAGCCGTTGCCATTCGGAACGCAATGAGCTACCCTTTCGCTCAAAGCGGTTTTGCATTAGGAAACCTGTTGTTTGCAATTGCCATTTGCCTAACAAATAGCCTGCTTCTGCCCATTGTTGAAAGCCGTTTGCTTGATTGCCGCGCAGGCGGCGCAGATGCTTTGCCTGCACGTAGCGTCCACCTTTGCGCAAGCCACCCGAAGCCTGCCAGAGGTAATCATCGGCAGGGTTGGAAACAACCCCCAGCGAAACATCTTCTACCGACCAGTCTCGGTCAAATTCTATGTAGCGGAAGCGGTCTATCGGGCGAAAGTTGGCATCGGTGCGCGTGAGCGAAAGTTCGGCATTCCACTCGGCATCCTGCAAGGCTCCCCGCCTGATTTTTTCGCCACTGTTGCGGTAGCCGAGTTGCAGCGCACTGCCGTTGTTGTCTTCGTTATTCAGCGCAGAAAACATATTGACATCTAACTTGCTGAAAGCCGCTTCGGCAAATACTTTGCCGTTGCCGTGTATGCGATAGGCACCGCCCAGTGTTGCCATTTGGCGTTCGTTAGGGGCTGCCAGCAGCCGCACGGGGGCAAAGTTGCCGCGCCCAATACCTGCCCAAACGTACTCGCGCCCGTTGGCAGTGGGACTGCCCGCTACGTAGTCGCCGCGCCCGAAGCCTACTTCGGAAAAAGTGATGCTAAACAGTTCACCGCCGGGCTGCCTCGCCCGTTCGTAGTACCGATACGGGCGACCTTGCAGCATGGTATCGCGGGCACGGTACAAAATGCGGTTTACGTCCCATGTTTCTACGGCAAAAACGGCAGGCGCAAGAGCATTGTTGAGGCTGTCGCCAATGTTGGCAAGCAACTGCCTGTCTTCGTTGCTCAGTTGTACCAACAAGGGATTGCGGGGATTGTCGCGCTCGCGGTAAAACTGCCCGAATACCTCTACTCGCTCCCCAATTTGCTGCTGATGCCCTGCCTGCAAAATGCTGCGGGCGTAGTTCTGCGACACAAACTCCACATCTACCCGCACCCGCGAAAAACGCGTAATCACTACGCGGTTGGTAAACGTGATTTCGCCTGTGTTGTAATCAATTACATAGTCGTAGTTAAACCCCCGCGTGAGCAACTGATTGTCCAAAAACACTTTTTCCGAATTGGCGAGAATGATGACAAAGCGTTCCCCATCAGGACCGCGCAGGCGGTAAGGTCCCAGCACGCCCTCTTGCACCTCTATCACCTGAGAAACAAACCGCCCTTTGGCAACACCTACCGCCGCTACTGATTGTGCTTTTGCCTTACCCGTGCTGTCGCGAGTAGCGTAATCGCTTTCTACCATGCCCCCCAATACGTTCTTGTAGAACCTGAGAAAATGCGAAGGCGACTGCTGTGGGTTTTGCAATACCACATCGCCTACGGTCAAGGTTGCCATTTTGTGGCGCAATTTCATTAGCACGCGGTCAAACTGCCTGACTTGCAAGGTGTTGCCTTCGGGTTGAAAAGGTACATTTTGGTCGGTTAGTACCGCCGTCAGGTGCAAGTCTTCGGAAATATTACCTTCTAATTGCAAGTTGAGCGCCGATTGCACAAACACATCTTGCCGATTGCCAAAGGCAATACCACGCGTTAAACTGCCGTTTTTCTGCAAACCTTGTACACTGAAAAGTTGTTCGCGGGGCGGCGCACCTATGGATATTGGCTTGGTCATGTCGGAAGTAACCTGCCCGTATGCACCCGAGTCGTACATTGCCTGACTTCGCCGAGATAGCGGTTTGCTCAACAGCAGCGGCAGCAGGCGGTAGCAAATCTGCACCGAGTCAGGCAATTTTTGCGGGTTTTCTGCTTGCAAAATCAGGCGGTTGTTTTGCAGGTCGTAGTGCAATTGCAGCGGATAATCGGGGAAAGCGGCTGCTATGCGTACCGAGGAAGGTAGTAGGCTCAGGCTGTCGGGTTGCACAATGGCTGTGGCACGGCTGCCGTCTGATGAAAGTTGAAATTGTAGCGAAAACATTCGGCAGGTTTCGCGCGCCGGTTGCGGGCGTTGCGCCAACAGTTTCCAAGGACTGCACAACCACCAACAGCACACAACAAGCGTTCCAATGGTACCTAACAGGTTTTTCAATGCGTATAAATAGGCAGGATTACAGATGGCTTCACTCAAAAATAAGCAAATTTGCACAAAGGATTTGCAGAATCGGAAGAAGCCCTTATTTTTGTGGTACACGGGGTGTTAGCTCAGCTGGCTAGAGCGCTTGCATGGCATGCAAGAGGTCATCGGTTCGAGTCCGATACGCTCCACCAAATTCGAACCCTGATAAAGCGCAAAACTTTGTCAGGGTTTTTTATTTCAATGAGCCCTACCTCATTTCAACGCCTCAATATGAACGGGGGTTGTGTAATGAAACCTATAATAGGTAGTAGTTGGTTCATTTTGCCAAACTCATATTCATATAGGCACACTTGCCATTGTTCGCATCTTCACAAGTGACCTATTCGATATTGTCGCACGTGGAAACACACACAACGGCGTATTGTTGATATGTTGTCTATCTTGTCTTTTAGATTTGCCGTTGTTGGTGTCCTCAGGCTACCCTGTTGCAAGTAGGCGCTACAATGTAGCAAGGTTGTCAGCTACAAAATACCGTACTCCTGTTCATCCTGCCATTCTGTCTAAATGTGATTTAGGTTTTCATGTTTGCCCCTGTAAAACCTAAACATGCTTTAAAATCAGCTTGATAATTAGTCACTTACAGATAAAAACAAAACCAAAGGATTAGCCCAAAAAGTATGCTTTTGTTCTTCACTTTCTAAGCAAGAAAATACTTGCCACCATATTAGTGGGTTGTTTGTGAAAAGGAACAACGGTAGCATAGAACAGCGGCTTGGCAATTGAGTTTTGCAAATGTTAGCCGCATAACTTGCGTTTGAACAGAGTAAAGCAAACATGTACTTTTTGCGCTAATCTTGCATAGTTCACGTGTAATTAGCAACCAAGCCAGCATTTAATTTGCTTAGTTACCGACTTGCCTCAATATTTAAAGTTGTAAGAAATAGCTGGCACAAAAGAACCTACCACCGAGAAGCGAATAGCTTCGGTATTAACA
This sequence comes from Bernardetiaceae bacterium, assembly GCA_025056255.1. Taxonomy (GTDB): domain Bacteria; phylum Bacteroidota; class Bacteroidia; order Cytophagales; family Thermoflexibacteraceae; genus Rhodoflexus. The sequence continues at coordinate 329,486 of JANWVT010000001.1, forward strand.
GGCACATCTGGATTTTGTCGGAAATAAATTGCAAATGGGTTGCGCCGATTGTATGCATTGTAAACCGAAAATACCCAGTAGCTCTCCCAACGCTGTTCTGGCTTTTTCTTTTTATTGTACTTAGTAACGGACAGATCTAAACGATGATAAGGAGCAATGCGTACGTTATTACGGCTGTTATCTACATTGTGCGGAATAATGAGCCCTTGTACCTCATAGCGTCCTGTGGGAAAAGTAACTGGCGTACCGGTTTGAAAAACGAAGTTGGCAGAAAATTGCCAATCCTTATTGTATTCGTAAGAGACTGAAATATTTCCATTATGTCGGCGGTCGAAACGGTTAGGAAACCATTGGTTGCTATTGATGCCTTCCACTTTCCGCTCTGAATTGGCAAGTGTGTAGCTAATCCAGCCCGTTAGTTGTCCTCTGGTTTTGCGTATATAAAACTCTGCTCCGTATGCTCTGCCTATTCCTTGCACCAAATCTCCTTCAATAAATCGGTTGAGCAGTAAGTCGGCGTTGTCTATGTAGTCTAACTGGTTTTGCATGGTTTTGTAATAAACTTCCACCGATGTTTCCCACATGTTATCTTTCAGGTTTCGGAAATAGCCTATGGCTATTTGGTCTGCCAATTGCGGGCGGATGTTGTTTGTACTGGGTGTCCAAATATCTAAGGGAGTGGAAGCTGCTGTGTTAGATACCAAATGAATATATTGCGCCATGCGGTTGTAACTGGCTTTTAATGAGCTGGTAGGCGAAAGTCCCCAATTAATAGCAAAGCGTGGCTCAAAATTGGCATAGCGCTGAATGGTTTCAAACTGACCGTAAGTGCGGGTTTCTATGGGCACTCGGCGGGTGTTGGGCGGTGCTTCGCCAAAGGTAAAGGCTTCGCCGCGCCCCATGTAGTTAAACATAGAATAGCGCAAGCCGTACTGAACACTTACCCGTTCGCTAAGTTTTTGTTCATTGTCAATGTAAAGTGCTGACTCGAGCGCATACTTGCTATCTAAGCTAATATCACTGGTGCGGTCAGCACTGGTAATGATTGCTTTGCCGGGGCGAAAATCATACAGGATACTTTGCAAGCCGAACTTGAGCGTATTATTGGCATTTAAGTAGTAAGTTAAGTCGGGCTTGATGCTGTAATTAATAATATTAGATCGCCAATCGAAACGCGAACCTTGCACACCTGAATCGCGAAATCCTAACAGGTAGTCATAGTTGCTGTAGAAGGCTGTCAGATTCATGAACAGCCGGTCGGAATACAAATGGTTCCAGCGAAAGGTAGTAGTAGCATTGCCCCAGTTGAAGTCAAATCCACTACCAAACACATCGCGTCCGAAGTAGCTTGAAAGATAAAAATTATTGCGGTCGTTTGCTTTCCAGTTTACTTTGGCTGTTAGGTCGTAGAAATAAAAGCGGCTGTTGCGCAGGTCGTTGTTTAGGAACGGCTTAGCCAATATATCGATGTAAGAGCGTCGTCCGGCTACAATAAAAGAGGCTTTGTCTTTTACAATAGGGGCTTCAAGGGTCAATCGGCTAAAAATAGCTCCAATGCCGCCTTGCATTGCAAAACGCCGATTGTTGCCTTCTTTGGTGCGCACATCTAAAATAGACGACAACCGTCCACCATAAGGCGAAGGAATGCCGCCTTTGATAAGTTTTACATCTTTTACTGCATCGGGGTTAAAAACAGAAAAGAAGCCAAACAGGTGAGCAGAATTATACACAGGTGCTTCATCTATCAACACTAAGTTTTGGTCTATGCTACCACCACGCACATTGAAGCCCGTAGCTCCCTCCCCAACTGTACTTACGCCGGGCAACAACTGAATACTGCGGATAACATCTACTTCCCCTAAAAAAGCCGGAATGCGCTGAATAGTTTTGATGTCTAATCTGTTCACGCTCATTTCCATGCTTTTTACGGCTGCATCTGCGGCTTCTGCCGTAACCACTACTTCTTGTAGTTCGATGTTCTCTTCGCTAAGCTCTATATCTTGTCTTTGATTAGTGCTCAGGTCTATGGTTTTCACCACTTGCTGATAGCCAATAAAGCTATACACAATTTGATAAGTTCCTTTGGGCAGTGTAAGCGAATAAAATCCATAAGGATTAGTAGTGGTGCCAATGGCAGTGCCTTTAACAGCAATGTTAACCCCAATAAGAGTTTCGCCACTTTTGCTGTCGCGCACGTAGCCACTCAAAGTGTACTTTTCTTGTGCATGAACATGAAAAACAACAGTCTGTACAAGTAAACAAACGAGCAAGATTATAGTGATGAGTCGCATAAAAAAATGTGCTTGTATGAATTTAGCTTGCATGACATACATATTTTTCGTACAGGGCTTGGTTTATCTGTGAGCGCAAATAGCAATAAAGTTTGTTTTTAGATTAAATATGTGGCAGATACAAAAACCTGCAAAAGTTAAACGATAGTTTTATCCTTATTTTCCTTGAAGAAACATGAAAAAATTGTTACTAACATCGGTATGCTTATTAGCTTTTTTACAAGTTTATTCACAGTCTGCAACTCCTTCTGGATGGGCTGCTGCACAAAAGAGTCGTCAGGCAACCATCATAGTAAACTATTTTCAGTCGCCAATGTTTTCATACAGTGCCTCTACTAAGGATAAACCCAAAGGTATTTGCGTAGATTTAATAGAGAATTTCGCTAAGTATGTCAGTACTAAGAAAGGCGTACAAGTAAATGTAGAATATCGTGGGTACGATGGCTTCAGTAAGTTCTATGAAGCCACTAAGAATAGTCCTAACGGCACGTTTGGCATCGGTAGCATCACCATTACAGAAGCTCGCAAAAAAGAAGTTCAATTTTCTCCTGCTTTTATTCAGAGCGCCAACTTTCTTCTCTCTCACAACTCAGTACCTACTTTGCGCAAATTAGAGCTTATGTCGAAAGATTTTGCAGGTATGACTGCCTACACAGCTAAAAATACGACCAATGCAGCCCGACTGGAAGCCCTCAAAAAGCAGTATATGCCCGATATGCAAATTAAATATTTGGAGTCCAGCTTAGAAGTGTTGCGAGCAATAGTACAAGACCCCAAAGGTTTTACCTACTTAGATTTTATTTATTATAACGATGCCCTTCGCGACAATTTACCTATCAAGCGGCATCCAATAGGCGATGTAAGCAACGAAGAATTTGGTATCATCATGCCCATGAGCTCCGATTGGTTGCCTATTGTACAGGAATTTTTCTCCGAACAAGGTATGAACTATCGCAACAGCAATGAATATAAAAAGTCACTGCATATGCACTTAGGAGAAAGTGCGGTAAAACTACTGGGCTCTCTCGAGAAAAAGGGGTAATCTATACATGACCACGAGTGGTATTTTTTCCTAACAAATAAATGCCTAAGCCCAATAAAACAGCACCTATTCCATACACCACCCATTCGGAAGCTGTTCCTTGCTCTATCAGTTGGTATTGAGGCTCTACATCGGCAACACCTAAGCTTGTTACATCTCCGTCAGCAGCAATAGGTGTTGCCGAGCTAATTGTATCGTTTGTAACAGAAGCAATGAATGGTAGTTCTGAGTTGACAGAAGATTTATTTATTGAAGTATGGTTCAAATTGGCTTCGTTGTTGCCGGAAATAGAATGGTTGGCAGCTGAATTGACGGCTGCGGCAGATGATTCGGATTTCCCCATGATGTTAAATGCTATTCCTGCCATGGTCAACAGCCTTTGACTGGCTTGTAAAATCTCATAATCCTCACCCAATTCGTGTCGGGTTGCCTTGTCGGTAACTGCCCAAACAGCATATTGCCCAATTTTATTTTGGGCACTGTTAGCTTCTATTATATGCGCTAATTTTAGCAAAGGCTCTGGGGCTAATGTTCCCACTTGATAGTTTACATACACATCAGGGGCATTTTTATGTAATTCTCCGCAAAGAGCATTAATGCGCTCGTATTTTTTCTGGCGAGGGTACAAGGTAAAGTAGCGGGTTTCAGATACCAGCATGTTTTGAGCACTACTGTCGAGAGATAGCAACATAGTGCCACAGGGCAATACTACATGCAGCACACTGTCGGTAATGTTCTCAATACGCATTTCCATGCACTCACCATAGTGGCTGCTTGCAGGGTTCATATGCGTGTAATGCGGATTGTACGCCCCCCTGATAGACACGCGAATACGGTTGGTCTGCTTAGCACTCAAAATATCTATGGTATCTTTTTTTTCCGGATACCAAAGAAGCGCAGGGCTGCACCATGCTGGCAGCGATGTTATCACGAACGTAAGCAGGAGTACCAAACGCTTCATCGAAAAGTAATATTTTGGACAAAAGTTTACATGAATACGTTTTAAGTAGTTTCTTCTTTTTTTAAGCATCTCTTGCCTGTATGGCTCAACATTTTCAACATTACCCTGTTGCTTCTACTCCGCAAAATCAAGTATTGCAATATTTACTACACTAATTACGTGTAAAGTTAGGTAAAATTGTGCATTCTCAATAAGATTTTTCATCAAAATAATAAAAAGTGCCTAAGAGGGAAGCGTAATGTTTATCCATAAAACTCGTAAAATATTTCAGCTTAGAATTACGCACAAATTGGCAATTAGTTACAAGCACGAGGAGTTTTCCCAAAAAATTAAATTAAGAACACAGAAAATTTGTTGGTTGTGAATTGGTTAGCTAAATTTGCAGTCCTTTTTTTAACCCATTTCAAGATGGATACTTTAAGCTATAAGACTATCTCGGTAAACAGAGCTTCTGTTACCAAAGATTGGGTAGTAATAGATGCCCAGTCTGCGGTCCTGGGTCGCCTCGCCAGTCAGGTAGCCCGTATCATTCGTGGTAAACACAAGCCCTATTTTACCCCGAATGTGGACTGTGGAGATAATGTAATTGTCATCAATGCCGATAAAATCAGGTTGACCGGCAAAAAATGGACTGACAAGGAGATTATCTCTCACACCGGCTATCCAGGCGGACAGCGCGTTACGTCTCCGCGTGCAGTTCATGCTAAGTCACCTGTAAAGTTAGTAGAGATGGCTGTACGCGGCATGTTGCCTAAAAATCGTTTAGGACGTCGTCTTTTCAACAACCTGTATGTGTATGCAGGTAGCGAACACCCTCATGCAGCCCAACAACCTAAAGAAATTAAACTCTAATGGAAGTTATTAACACTATCGGCAGAAGAAAAACGGCAGTAGCACGCATCTACGTTTCAGCCGGAACAGGCAAAATTACCGTCAACAAGCGCGAACTGAAGGATTATTTTCCTTCCGAAATCTTGCAAATTGTTATCAATCAGCCGCTTAGCTTAGTAAATGCCCTCAATGCTTACGATATTAAAGTAAATGTAAAGGGCGGCGGTCTGAAAGGTCAGGCAGAGGCTGTTCGCTTAGCCATTGCACGTGCAATGTGTGAAGTATCGCAAGAGAACAGACCGGTTTTGAAAAAAGAAGGATTGCTCACCCGCGACCCACGCATGGTAGAACGCAAAAAATACGGTCGTAGAAAAGCCCGCAGAAGATTCCAATTCAGCAAGCGCTAATGGGTGGTTTGTCCTTGGTTATTATTTTCTCATTATCTCAAAAACGGTAGTTTATGTCTAACTTAGAATATAAAGACCTTTTAGATGCGGGCGTACACTTCGGACACCTCACCCGCAAATGGAATCCTAAAATGGCGCCCTACATTTTCATGGAGCGCAATGGAATCCACATCATAGACCTGAACAAAACCTTAGCCGCACTCGATACTGCTTGCGAAGCTGTTAAAAAAATTGTGCGCTCAGGTCGCAAAGTAATGTTTGTTGCCACTAAAAAACAGGCAAAGGAAATAGTAGCAGAAGAAGCACGTCGCCTCAAAATGCCTTACGTAACTGAACGTTGGCTGGGCGGAATGCTTACTAATTTTACTACTATTCGCAAGTCGTTAAAAAAACTTTCTAGTATTGAAAAACTCATTAAAGACGAGGTAAACTACAATAACCTAGCCAAGCGCGAACGCCTGATGCTGGTTCGTGAACGCGACAAGCTCCAACGCGTTTTAGGTGGCATAGCCGACCAAGTGCGCTTGCCTGCTGCATTGTTTGTGGTGGATATCAAGCGCGAGCATATTGCCGTAAAAGAGGCTCAAAAGCTCAATATCCCCATCTTTGCAATTGTAGATACTAACTCTGACCCCAATCAGGTAGATTTCCCAATTCCAGGAAACGACGATGCCTTCAAGTCTATTTCGCTGATTACCTCTGTATTTGGCAAAGCCATTGAGGAAGCTCTGATGGAGCGCAAAAAAGAAAAAGATGAAAACAAACTCAAAGAAGAGGAAAATCAGAAACGCGAAATAGATGCTCCGGCTGTTACAGCAGAAACCGAAGAAGAAACTGAGTAAAGCATTTTTTTATTAAATTGCAAAGAGTGAAAAGCGAAATACCGTTCTTTCACTCTTTTTATTTTTAACCATACCTTTTCACCAACAAACTATTCAAAAACTATGGCAGCAGTTAGAATTACCGTTAATAGCAATGGTTCCCTGAAAGTAGAAGGGGACTTTGAAATAGTAGATGCCCAAGGCAATGTTTATGGACTGGGCGGTAGAACAGTGGTGTCCATTTGTCGTTGTAGCTTATCTCAAAACAAGCCTTTCTGCGATGGCTCGCACAGAGGACATTTTAACCACGAAGCAAAAGCCTTTGACCTCCCGCCTAAGAAGTAACAGCATCAATCCATCTTAGGCGAAGTGCTACGTGCCAACACCCTAAGGCAATGCTTACCCCTGATAGGGCACCTAAAAATACATCAGCCGGATAGTGCACACCTAAATATATCCGGCTGTAACTTACAACAGCAGCCCATATAAACATACTCATGCGCAACACGCGCCTGCTGTACCAACCAGCGGAAATAAGCCATACATAGGTTGCCAAGGCAAAAGTGTTAGCGGCATGAGAAGAAATAAATCCGTACAATCCCCCGCAGCCGATAGGGGCAAAAACTCGTGTTTGCAGTTCTGGGTTGTGGCAAGGACGCGGTCGTGCTATAAGTGGTTTTACTAGCCCAGAAGCAAACTGGTCGCTGCATAGGATAATCAGCCCTACTAAGAGCAAGTAGCGCCATGCTTTACCCTGATAACTGGCAATCATGATGCCTCCAAGCAGCACATATAGAGGAATCCACACAAAAGTGGCTGTAAAAAAAATCATGATCTTGTCCACATAGGGATGGTGCTGGCTGTTCAGCCACAAAAAAAGGGCAGTATCCCAATCTTGTAAAGTTGTTATCATGAATGGTATTTAAAGCGGGGCAACAGCATATATCATTCGCGCAACCAAAAAATAAACCGCCAGCCCAAGCAAATCGTTGGCTGTGGTAATAAAAGGACCAGATGCCAAAGCCGGATTGATGCCAAAGCGGTCTAAAATCAGTGGCGTAATGGTTCCCATAAGAGAAGCTAAAATCACTACACTAAACAAAGCGACAGATACTACTACGGCAAGTAAAATCTTATTGAAAATCAGAATATTGAATGCAAACACAACCATAGAAATTACTAAGCCGTTGAGTAGCGCCACCAACATCACTTTGGCTAAACGCTGCCAAATGGAAACAGCAGGGGAGGAGTCTTCTGCTAAACTTTGCACCACAATAGTAGAGGATTGGATGCCTACATTGCCGCCTGTGGCAGTAATAAGTGGAATAAAAAACGCCATAGCTGGAATTAACGACAAGTCGCGTTCGAAGATACCGATGAATCGAGCCCCTAATATTCCGCCCAACATACCAATTAACAGCCAAGGTAAGCGTGCTCGAGTGAGTTTCCAGACAGAATCATCTTCTTCAATATCTTCTGAAATACCCGAAACAGCTTGCAAATCTTTGTCGGCTTGCTCTACAATCAAATCAACGATGTCATCGATAGTGATACGCCCCAATAATTTGCCTCGTACATTCACTACTGGGATGGCTTCAAGGTCGTACTTTTGCATCAGGGCTGCTACTTCTTCTCCATCGCGATAGGTTTCTACGGCTATTACGTCTTCTATCACTAAGTTTTTAATAGGCTCGTAGTCTTTGGCAATTACAATTTGTTTGAGCGGTAGCCTACCAATCAGAATATCGTTATCATCTACTACGTAAACGGAGTAGATTTTTTCTACATTTTCAGCTTGCCGGCGAATTTCTTCTATGCATCGCTGTACAGTCCAGTTGATGTTGGCTTTCACCAATTCGGTAGCCATCAATCCTCCGGCACAGGTAGGTTCGTAGTGGAGCAAATCTTTGATATAATTGCTTTGTTCTTCACTCAGCAATGCCATCACCTCTTCGCGCATGCGGACGGGTTGCTCGTTGAGCAAATCCACCGCATCGTCAGAGTCCATGTATTCTACAATAGCAGCTATTTCTGCTGCAGTGAAAAGTTGGAGAAATTCTTTCCTAATATCCGGCTCTAAATTGCTCAGAATGTCAGCGCCAACATTGGGTGGCAGCAACTGAATAACATATTTGCTGTCTTCACTATTGAGCTCATGCAAAATAGCACTGATATCTGCCGGATACATATCGGCAGTTATCCGGAGAATGTAATCGTCATCCCGATTGCGCACAGCTTGCTCAAAAGCAGCTATCCATTCAGCAGTAAGTTCCACAACAGCTTAGTTTTTTGGCATGTCAGGATATTGATAACCAAATCGTTTGGTGATTTCTGTTTTGGGCAGCATTTCTGCCGATATTGTCATGGGTACATCGTTAAGCGGTCGGTTGTATTGGTCGCCGGGTTGTGCCGCAATTTTATCTAACACATCGAACCCATCCAATATTTTTCCGAATACTGTGTATTGCCCATCTAAAAACGGGACACCGCCAACGGTTGTATATTTTTTAATTTGCTCGGCAGTTAGCGGTTTGTCCAATTCCACGCCAAACTCTTTTTCGCAGATGTCTTTATATTGCAAAATTAGCTTTTGGATGCCTTGGTTGTCGCCACGTTGTTGTAATTCGTTGAGTTGAGCTGTTAAGGAAGTATATCCGGGTTTGGCAAGCAACTGTTGAAACAATTCATAAAGCTTGTATAGGTCGGTACGCACCTCGCGCAACTCTTGCTCGGTATAAACCTTACCCTGTACAATATAGAACTGGCTACCGTCGGACTGCTTAGTGGGGTTGACTTGGTCGCCCTTACGAGCCGCACAAATAGCTCCTTTCTCATGAAAGTATTTTTCGGGCATGAACTCGGCAGGTAAAAAGTAGCCTGGTCCATTGTTGCCCAGCATTACGCCCGGGGCAGCACCCCTGGACTGGGGGTCGCCTCCTTGAATCATAAAATTTTGGATACAGCGATGGAAGAGTAAACCATCATAATATTTTTCGCTTACTAACTTGATGAAATTATCGCGATGCTGTTTAGTTTCTGGGTATAAAATAGCGTGCATATCGCCCAATGGTGTACTAATAGTAATCAGCACATCTTGGTCGGGGTTTGGTTGCAGTGCTTTTTTTTCTGTTTGCTGTTGTGCTTGCCCTTGTGAAGGCTGCTCACAAGCAGCTAATAAGCCTGTTATCAGCACGAGTATTAGTTTTCGCATAGCTCTGTTGTAATTGTGTTTATCTTTGCCAAAATTACGTAAAAAGCCACCAATCCCATTGCTATGAATCAGTTGGAGCGCATTATTATTGGTTTAGACCCGGGCACAGTAGTGATGGGCTACGGAGTGGTGAAATGCATTGGGCGCCGATTGGAGGCGTTGCAAATGGGGGTTATTCATTTGAACAAATACACTACGCATGCCAAAAGGTTACAAATTATTTGGGAGCGCGTCAGCTGCTTGGTAGAACAGTATATGCCCGATGAGATGGCTATTGAGGCGCCTTTTTATGGTAAAAACATACAATCTATGCTTAAATTAGGGCGTGCACAGGGTGTAGCTATGGCAGTTGCACTTGCCAGAGGCATCCCTATTGTAGAGTATGCGCCTAAAAAAGTAAAGCAAGCTATTACGGGCAATGGCAATGCCTCTAAGGAACAAGTAGCCACCTTATTACAAATGCAACTGGCATTGGAAGCATTACCAGAGCTTTTGGATGCTACCGATGCATTGGCAGTAGCGGTATGCCATGCCTATCAGCAGCAAGCACCCGCACGCGGTCAGGCTAAGAGTTGGGCGGCATTTATTGCTGAAAACCCCGACCGGATTAAGCAATCTTAAAGTAGTTGCTTAGGTTTTTGTAAGGTTCATTTTGCCACATTCATATAAGAGCATACTTGCCGTTGTTCGCATGCTGACTCTTACCGCGCGTGGAGAGACATGCCCCGGCGAAAAGATTTTGGAATGTAAAGGGGAAAATCCCGAAGTTCGAAATCTTCAAATCCAAATTTTTATGCCGTGTAGCAAGATTGTTTTCAGCTACGCAATACTGACAGCCTTTGTCTAAGTATTGATGTAGATTTTCCTGTAAAACGTAAATATGCTGTTGTGCAAGTATGTGCTCTTTGGAAAGTATAAAATCGAAGTGTTTCGCGTTTTTAGCTTGCCAATAACCGCCTGCCAACTCTATTGTTATACCATTCGCATGGACGTACTTAATTGTATTGTCCGCGTAAAATCTTAGAAAACCGGACAACGAACGCTGGTTTGTTGGCGAAAATATCGCGTTGCCCAACTGTAAACAATGCCTATTTCATGAGAGCCACCCGTTACGCGATTCATGGTGCTAAGGGGCAGGTCATAGCTATAAGCTACTTGCCAATTTTTTTGGTAGATACCTACTACTGCTGAAAGAGCATCGTGGCGCGGCAAACCGAATGATTGCTGCAAAGGAAGTCCTCGATATTGTATCCCTACCTGAACAGGAAAGCGCTCAAATCCGATGCGTGCCCCTATGTCTAACTGCTGGGCAACAGCCTGTTGCCTAAATAGTAGGTTGGGCATTAAGTACACATCGCCACTGCCGGCAGTGGGCAACACTAACTTAGTGCCTGCATGCACTGTATATAGCCTTGGCAAACCAGCTGACTCGCCAGTCAGGAAAGCAATATCTGGACGATTGAGGTGCAATACAGCTGCTCCTATCCAGATCCATTTGCCATACAACAAGCAACCGGCTCCTATATCGGCAAAAAAACGGCTGTCGCTGCCTGCTCCTTCAAAAACATCGGGTTCATCGGGACGCACTTGACTTGTAAACCGCAAATTGCTTCTACTAAGGCTCCGATTGGAGACACCGGCATTCAGCCCCATACGTAAAACATATTGCTTGCTGAGGCGCACGCCAAAGCTATATATTCCTTGAAGGGTAGTTTGTTGCATCGATGCTTGAGGAGCAAGGTCATGTGCCAAATAAATACCCATTCCACTGCTCATAAAAGGCAAATGGGCATCGAAGGCGGCGTGTGTAGTAGCGAACCGTGCAGCAGCCCCCAGCCATTGTTGCCGATGCAATAGTGCTAATCGGTATTGCTCGGCAGTGCCGGCAAAGGCAGGGTTAAGTGCCATAGGGGCATGGTAGAATTGAGTGAACTGGGGCGTTTGGGCATAGCTTGTAAAAGCAGTCCACAAAACACCCAACAACATCAAGCAAGCATGTCTCATCAATTATCACTGCGCAAGGGTAATGCCACAGTTGGTGGAGGTAGGGGTTGTATATTGGTCGTTTTTCGCTCTTGCTGCTTTTGGGTAATGACTGTTGTTGCCGCCCAAGCTTTTCCCGATGACTTTTCTTTACGCGGCATCATAAAATTTTTGCGGATGATTTCTTCTTCCAAATATTTTCTGGAAATGCTGCGCCGGATGTATTTCTCTATCATGAGGCTGGCAATAGGTGCTGCCCATGTACCACCAAATCCTGCATTTTCTACATAAACAGCAATAGCAATTTTAGGGTTATGTTTGGGGGCAAATCCAATAAATACTGAGTGGTCGTCGCCATGCGGATTTTGGGCGGTTCCAGTTTTGCCACAAATAGGCAGGTCGGGAATGAAAGCTCGCCTTGCTGTGCCAGCACGTACTACTTGCTCCATGCCAGAAACAACATATTCAAAAAACTCTCGCTTGATACCAGTTTCGTGGCGGGTTCGGTATTTGGGGTCTATGTTGCCAGGTTCGCCAATGCCTTTAATAATATGAGGCGTGTAGTAATAGCCGCGATTTGCCATAATGGCTGCCAAGTTTGCCATTTGAATGGGCAGCACGCCTATTTCTCCTTGCCCAATACTTAGCGAATAGATGTTGCCAAATTTCCAAGGATAGCCCTTATATTTTTTGTCGTAGTAAGCAACCGTAGGCACCAAACCCGACTTTTCACTAGGCAAATCTGAGCCTAAGGGTTTGCCTAAGCCAAATTTTTCGAGATACTGCGCCCATTTGGCAAGCCCTATGCGGGTATCTTCAACATAACTTTTGGCTTTTTCTTGTATAATAATGCGGTGAAATACACGGTGATAAAACGGATTGCAAGAATGCTGTATCGAGCCCCTTACATCTAACGGACTGGGATGCGAGTGGCATTTAACTACGTCTTGCACACAAGGGATACGCGTGCTGACCGTATCTATTACTCCTTCTTGCAAACCTATGAGTGCCTGCACCAGTTTGAGAATAGAACCCGGCGGATATGGTGCCATTAGCGTGCGGTTGTAGAGTGGACGATGCACATCGTTAACCAGCATGGCATAGTTTTGAGACACTTCTTTACCCGAACCAGTCAGCTTATTAGGGTCGTAGGAAGGAGCAGAAATCATGGCTAATATTTCGCCTGTAGCCGGTTCTATAGCTACAATGCTACCTATTTTATTCTGCATTAGCAACTCGCCATATTGTTGGAGTTCTAAGTCCACCGAAGCAATGAGGGTTTTTCCATTTTCGGGTAGCGTATCGAAAGCTCCGTTCCGATATGAGCCTTTAATAACTTGCCGCACATCTACATAATTGTAGGTTACGCCTCGCTTACCTCGCAAAACGTGTTCATAGCTTGCCTCTATGCCCGACTTGCCTATTAGGTCGCCCGGCTTATAGTAGCCTTCTTTGTCTTGTTCTAATACTTTTTTATCTACTTCTTTCACGTAGCCAAGTGCATTTGCCAAACTTTTGTGCGGATATTCACGTACCATCCGTGCTTTTTCAAACAACCCGCTAAATTCATCCATGCGGTCTCTGATTTTGGCAAAATGTTCTACGCGGAGGTCTTTCAAAAACAATGAAGGCTTGTGCCGAGAGTGTTGTTTAGCTTTGTGGTACTTGTCAATTAGTTCTTCTTTGCTAATATTGAATAGTGCACAAAACTGTGCAGTATCTTTCAGCGAAAAATCTTTGGGGATGATATAAATATCAAAAACGGGTACATTAGTGACCAGTAGCTTTCCGTAGCGATCGGTAATCACTCCCCTAACAGCATGATGGACTATGCGAAGTAGTGCATTGTTATCTGCCTCTGCTTTGTACTCATGGTCGAGTACCTGCAAAAAAAATAACTTCACCAAGAAGATAAAGCTTACCGCAAAAATGGCAAACCGGATAACGAATCGCCTGTTCACGTCAGCAGCTTAGTAAAAGTTGAACAACAGTACCAATAGATAAGCAGATTCCTCGCAATTTAAATGCATTTTTCCAACAATCTCTTACGATTGTGTAGTTTTTTCTTCATCTGCTTGCTTGCCTATTAAGATTTAAGCAAGTTTACACATAGTGTAACGAATTTTTGCACAAAATCTACAAAAAACATAACAATAAGGGTTCTCACAACAAAAAAACTGCTTAGTCTTTTTGAGACCAAGCAGTTTGTCATAAAAATCTGGACTATATCTACTATTCTTGGGATTTTCCGCGCAATGCACGAGGGATAGCAATACTTGCCAGTGTAACCTGTCCGTTAGTGAGTATTTCAAAATTTTGGGTAGCAATATCGCGCACGCGAATCGATTTGCCCAAGTCTAAATTGGTGATATCTACCTCCACAGTATCGGGCATGTTGGCAGGCAGCGCTTTAACGCGTACTTTAGACTGTTTAATGACCAATTTGCCGCCTTTTTGTACGCCGACAGCGGTACCTTTCAGGCGTACTGGAATATTCATCTTGATTGGTTTGTCTTCTTGCAGTTCTAAGAAGTCAGCATGCATAATCATTTCATTGACGGGGTGATACTGAACATCCTGCAAAATGGCTTTGTAGATTTCCCCTTCAACGTTGAGTTCAACCATGTGAACATCTGAGGTGTACACCAATGGTCGGAAAAGAATCATTGGCACAGCAAAATGTACCTGACGCCCGGCGCCATATAATACGCAAGGAACCAGTGCTTCATTGCGCAGATTTTTGGCGTTCCGTTTTCCGAGATTTGCTCTTTTAAACCCTATAATCTCTAGCGTTTTCATAAGTGGGATGTAAAATAAGTGAATCTGAAATATGTTAAATAAAAAGAGTGCTGATAGACTCTTGGTCGTGAATTTTGCGTATAGCCTTAGCAAACAGGTCAGCGACCGAGAGATAAGTAATTTTTGGATGATTTTCTACACGCGGCGGCAAAGTGTCGGTTACTACTAGTTCTTCCAAAGGTGAATTTTCAATGTTGCTAATAGCGTTGCCTGAAAGGATAGCATGTGTGCAAATACCTCTCACCGACTTTGCTCCTTTTTCTTTCAACACTTCGGCAGCCTTGCAAAGTGTGCCTGCTGTATCCACCATGTCGTCTATTAGAAATACATCTGTGCCTTCCGGTTCGCCAATGACTTGCATAGCAGCTACTTCGTTAGCACGCTTGCGCTGTTTGTCGCAAATGACCATGTCTGCATTGAAATAGCCGGCAAATGTGCGCGCACGCGCTACTCCTCCCATATCTGGGGAAGCAAATATGGGATTGAGCTGATGCGTTTTTACCAAATTGCGAATGTAAGGAATAAAAATAGACGTAGCCGTGAGGTGGTCTAAGGGGATATCGAAGAATCCTTGGATTTGTCCAGCGTGTAGGTCGCAAGTGATAATCCGATTAGCTCCTGCCGCAGAGAGCAAGTTAGCCACTAATTTGGCAGCAATGCTCACACGAGGGCGGTCTTTGCGGTCTTGCCGTGCGTAACCAAAATACGGAATTACTACTGTTACATATTTGGCAGAGGCTCGGCGTGCAGCATCAATCATCAGCAGCAGTTCCATTAAGTTGTCTGCGGGCGGCATGGTAGACTGAATCAGAAATACGTGTTCGCCGCGAATAGATTCCTCGTAAGCTACGGAAAGTTCTCCATCGCTAAAACGCTTGCGCTCTAATGCGCCTAAGGGCGTACCGTAAGAGTGGGCTATCTTAACGGCAAGCTCCAAAGAACCACTGCCTGAGAAAATTTTGACGGGCATAACCGTTTCAAATAATCAAAATAAAATAATCCCGATAAGCATCGGGATTATCGTGTTGACCGACCTGGGCTCGAACCAGGACTCTTTTGAACCAAAATCAAACGTGTTGCCAGTTACACCATCGGTCAGTATTGCGGCACAAAATTATATGCTTAAAATGGATTTACCAATCAATCATCAGAAAAAATTTTATGTGCACCACTTACACGTGCTGTTTGCGGATGTCTTGCAGAATTTTTTCCCCTCCTTGTTCGAGCACTTGATATGCCAGTGCATTGCCAATTGCCTCCGGATTAGCAATACTACCTGTTTGTTGGGCGCGTACTATTTCACGCCCGTTCAAACTAATAATGCCGCCATTGATATGCAGTTCTTGTGGCGAGATAAAGTCTGCCAAAGCAAACGATGGAATGCTGCATCCGCCTTGTAAGGTGCGCAAGAAAGCGCGTTCAGCACGTAGGCGCAACTCAGTAGGCTCATGATTTACTACTTTTCGAATGCTTTTCAACACCAAAGGGTCTAAACGGGAAGAAGCCTCTACTGCTATGCTACCCTGTCCAACTGCTGGCGTAAACGTGCTAACAGGCAAGTGCATAACAATAAATTCTTGGTATTCCATGCGGCGCACACCGGCATAAGCCAGAACCAAAGCATCGCACACGCCTTCTTCCATTTTGCGCATGCGCGTTTGCAGATTGCCGCGCACGTCTACTGTTTTAATTTTGGGCATGTAGTGCTTAATCATAGCTACGCGGCGTGTAGAGGAAGTACCTAATACTATTTTTTGGCTTTCATCGAGGGTGAAATACTTATTGTAGCTAACCAGTACGTCGTGTACCGGTTCGCGCTCAGTGTAAGCAATAATTTCCAACCCATCGGGCAAAGAAGAAGGTAAATCTTTCGCACTATGTACGGCAATATCTATTTCTCCGCAACGCAGTTTTTGTTCTAACTCTTCGGTAAAAATACCCTTACCGCCTATTTTGGCAATAGTCTTATGCAAAATTTTGTCGCCAACTGTTTCTACAGGTACTATTGCAACCTGCCAACCTTCGGTTCTCAATTTTTGAGCTACATACTCTGCTTGCCACAAAGCTAAGCGGCTTGCACGTGTACCGATGCGAATAATTTGTTCCACTGTTTATGGGTTAGCGATTCTTTGGCATACAAATAAAGTGAAAAAAACAATATGAAAAACGCAAAAAGACTAATTTTGATGCCATGTGGGAATGGTTGTTTTACAGAGAAAATGAGCCCCTCATTTTTAGTACGGCGCTATTTTGGGTATTTTTTGGGATAGTGTTGTTTGGTTATCAGTTTATTTACCAAAACAATCGCCTCCGCAGCTTATACCTGATGGCTGTGAGTATGTATTTCTACTATCTTTCGGGTGGCTATTTTTTTACACTGCTGATTCTTTCCACTTTGATAGACTACCATATAGGCAAGAAAATATATGAGTCTGAAAGCCAAAAAGTTAAGAAGTATTTAGTAACCACAAGTGTGGTAGTTAATCTGGCTATTTTGGGCTATTTTAAATACACTTATTTTCTGGTAGATATCATTAACCAACTGGCTGGAACAGAGTTGCAAGCCACTAATCTGCTGGCAGTGGTTACTAATCAGTTGATAGGTACTTCCTTCGATGTAAACAACATTATTCTACCTGTAGGCATTTCCTTCTACACATTTCAAACTATCAGTTACTCTATTGATATTTATCGGGGTAAACTTAAACCGGTCAACGACATTTGGGATTTTGCCTTTTTTGTTAGTTTTTTTCCGCAATTGGTGGCAGGTCCTATTGTGCGGGCTTCGGATTTTGTGCCACAAATTTATCAGCCTTATTGCCTCAGCAAAGAGGAGTTTGGACATGCCGTTTTCCTGATTATCAACGGTTTAATTAAAAAGATTTTCATTTCGGACTATATTTCCATTAACTATGTGGACAGGGTTTTTGAAAGTCCGCTTACTTACAGTGGTTTTGAAAACCTAATGGCAGTTTATGGATATTCCATTCAGATTTACTGCGACTTTTCAGGATACAGCGACGTAGCTATTGGGTTGGCGCTGTTGTTAGGCTTTCGCCTGCCGCTCAACTTCAACTCTCCTTACAAGGCGCAAAATATTACAGACTTTTGGCGACGCTGGCATATTTCACTGTCTTCTTGGCTGCGCGACTACCTGTACATTTCGCTGGGAGGCAACCGAAAAGGAAAGGTGCGTACCTACATCAATCTGTTGCTGACTATGTTGTTAGGAGGCTTGTGGCACGGCGCACATGTTCGCTTCATCATTTGGGGCGCTTTGCATGGCATAGCACTGGCAGTTCATAAAATGTGGATGGAATTTTTCCCTACCAGTAAAGCAGAAGGTAAACCAAACACTGCTCTTGGGAGCGGTTTGCTCACCTTCCATTTTGTCGCCTTCTGCTGGATATTTTTCCGCGCTACCGATATGCAAGCCGTTGGCGATATGCTTTCGCAAATTGCGTTCAACTTTCAACCCGAAATAGCGGCTGCTGCCCTTCATGCCTACTACAAACCATTCTTGCTGATTGCACTGGGTTTTGTAGCACATTGGTTGCCCAGTTCGTTCAAAACATGGCTTGCCGTGCAATTTACTGCACTACCCGATGTAACAAAGGCAATTATTATTGCGTTTGTGGCTTTGATTCTGTTTCAAATGAAAACAGCGGCAGTGCAGCCATTTATTTACTTTCAGTTTTAGCTGTTTGTATTGTGCATCTGTTAAGCAATCTAAAAAACCATTGCAAATAGGCACAATGTTGGTTTATTTTGTAAAGTTGAAAGCTTAGCAATGAAATATTTCAAATATTACCTGCTCGCCTTTGTAATTATTGTGATTGACCAAGCAGTAAAATTAGCTGTACATGAGTACATGGAAATGGGTCCGCTGGGCGAAATAAAAATTTTTGGCAACTGGTTCAAACTGCACTACACGCTCAACCCGGGCATGGCTTTTGGGCTGGAATTTGGCTCAGAGTACGGCAAGATAGGCTTAACCTTGTTTCGCATTATTGCTGTGATTATTATTGCTTTTTACATTGCATATTTGCACCGCAAAGGCGCACACAGTGGCTTTATTTGGTGTATGTCGTTGGTACTGGGCGGTGCATTGGGCAATGTGATAGACAGCACTTTTTACGGTGTATTGTTAGATAACGCACTTTTTGTTATCAACCCGCCGCCTTTTTATCCTTGGTTTCACGGGCAGGTGATCGATATGTTTTACTTAGACATCTGGGAAGGCGAAATTCCGGAGTACGTGCCGCTAATTGGGGGTAATTACTACTCGTTGTGGCCTATTTTCAACGTAGCCGATGCTTCCATTTTCACAGGCGTAATGCTGATTTTGCTTTTCCAGAGCAAGTTTTTTGAACGCCATGTACCGGCTAACACCCAGCCCGAGGCAGCAACAGAGCCAGAAGTAGTTCCAGATGCAGAAAGCCCTCAATCTGGCAACTAACCTTTACCTACCAGCTCATTACTTAGTGTGTTTACCTGCAACCAACAACCAACTCGCCAGTTCCCAATAAGCAACACACAACTTAGTTATGTTTTGCCCCAAGCAGCTAATTTGAGAGTTATGTTTGAAAAAAGTCATAAGTTAGACCGGGTTTTTTATGAAATCCGAGGACCGGTGCATGAGCAAGCTGCCGAGTTAGAAATGCAAGGCTACAAAATTACGCGGCTGAACATTGGCAATCCTGCTCCTTTTGGCTTTGATGCACCCGATGAAATCATCCACGACATCATCATGAACTTGCGCAATGCACAAGGTTACGTAGACTCCAAAGGGCTGTTTGCCGCTCGCAAGGCAGTGATGCACTACTCTCAACTGAAAGCTATCAAAGGAGTTACCATTGAAGATATCTTCATTGGCAACGGCGTCAGTGAGCTGATTTTACTGTCTATGCAAGCATTGCTCAACGATGGCGACGAGATATTGGTTCCCTCGCCCGACTATCCTTTGTGGACTTCTGCTGTACATCTGTCGGGCGGAGTGGCAGTGCATTACCTTTGCGATGAGCAAGCCGACTGGATGCCCGACTTGGCAGATATTACCAAAAAAATCACGCCCAAAACCAAAGGCATCGTCATTATCAATCCTAATAACCCTACTGGTGCTGTTTACTCTTCCGATATACTGCAACAGTTGGTAGAAATAGCCGTGAAGCACCGCCTCATTGTGTTTTCTGATGAAATTTATGATAAGATTCTCTACGACGACACGGCACATTTTTCCACAGCAGCTTTTTCAGACGAAACCCTTTTTGTTACCTATGGCGGGCTCTCAAAAGCCTATCGCGCCTGTGGCTTTCGCGGCGGCTGGATGATTTTAAGTGGTGATAAAAAACATGCTCAATCATACATCAACGGACTGAATACACTTGCCAGTATGCGCCTTTGCAGCAATGTGCCTGCTCAATTTGCTATCCAAACCGCTTTGGGAGGCTATCAGAGCATTCACGAGCTGGTTATTCCGGGTGGCAGACTGCGCAAACAACGCGATTATTGCTGGCAACGACTTAACCAAATACCGGGCATCAGCTGCACCAAGCCGAAAGGAGCATTCTACATGTTCCCTAAAATTGACACGCACATGTATCGCATCGACAACGACCAGCAGTTTGTGCTCGATTTTTTACAACAGCAGCATGTACTAATCGTGCAAGGCTCGGGGTTCAATTGGCATGCGCATGACCATTTTCGAATTGTATTTCTGCCTTCGGTAGATGAACTTGCTGTTGCCCTTGACAAATTAGAGAAGTTTCTGGAAACCTACCGACGCTAATTACACACTTTACCAGCAGTACGCAATTTATCTAATAAGTAATTGAGTTGCAGCACTTCTTCATTGCTTAGCACGCCAAACTTTGCCTCTATTTGCAGTACATCTTGGTCGGCTAATTTGAGCAAAGCCAAGCCGCGCTTGTTGATAATTACATTCACAATGCGGCGGTCATCTTCCGATTGCCATCGGTCTATGTAGCCTTTTTTGGCTAATTTTTCTGTCATGCGCGATACATCGGACATTTTGTCGAGCATGCGCTCGCGGATGTACTTTAAAGATACTGGCTCGGGGTGAGCCCCGCGCAAAATGCGCAACATGTTGTATTGCTGTGAGGTGAGCTGATGTTTTTTTAGAAAACAATCCAAATCTGATGTTACCCAGTTAGCAGTGTAGATAAGATTAACCAGTGCTTTGTGCCTATCGTTTTGGAAACGACTTTTGATTTCTTCTTCAATACTTGCCATAAATAAGGTTGAACATGTTTTTCAAAATTAGCTCTTGAAGCCGCAAATAAAAAGCAGGCAAACAGGTTATCTGAAAGTTTTATAAATCGGCAGGCGGCGTTTTGAAGTACTGCTGTATTTCTTCTTTGGAGGGCTGTCGCAGGGGTCTTACGATGCGGAAGCCAACAAAGGAGGCATCGGTAAACCACCACTTGCTTTTGGGAATTTGTGGGTCGCGCTGTTTCCACTCGGGAGCGGAGCCTCTGCGAGCAGCACTGCGCAAGCGGTCGGGGTCGTCGTCCCAAGAGCCTCCACGCACCACAATAGGGTATAGTTGTTCAGCTGGCAAATAAGGTTGGGTGCCTTTTTTAGCATAGGCATCAGGCACGTATTGGTCTAATACCCACTCTGCTACATTGCCGTGCATATCGTACAATCCCCACGCATTGGGCTTCTTTTGTCCTACGGGATGATAAGCACCGTTGCTGTTGTCATAGAACCATGCATATTCGCCCAACTTTGATACATCGTCCCCAAAGTGATAAGCTGTTGTACTGCCCGCTCTGCAAGCATACTCCCACTCTGCCTCGGTAGGCAAGCGATAAAAATGTCCTGTTTGGGCTGTTAGCCATTGGCAAAAAGCCAGTGCAGCGTATTGAGTCATGTTGATTGCTGGGAAGCCGCGTTTACCCATACCAAAACTCATATCCACATAAGGTTGGCTTGGCAGGGCTACTGCATCTACTAATTTGTTACCGGCAAACGCACCTTTCACAAATTCGGGATTCATGCTGCCATTGGTTTCCTTATTGACAAAGGCATCGTATAAATCCCATGTAATTTCAAATTCTGACATCCAGAATGGCTCTATATGCACTTCATGCTGCGGACCTTCGTCGTCTCTGCGATTGGGTTCGGAGGCTGGGCTGCCCATAAGGAACTTGCCTGCTGGAATAGGCACCATACGAAAGGATAATTGGGTTCCGGGGATGGTTTCCGTGTAAGCCTGATGAACCCCAGTCTCCAATTTTTTTTTCTTTTTCTGTCCTAACGCCGGAGAAACCAACAAAAAAGCAAGTATTACAACAAATAATAGTCTCATATGCAAGAAATTGGCTCTGATATTTTATTAATGAAAATTTCTAAAATCTACCTCTGCATATTTTGAACTTTTCCGGCAGACATAGCTTGGTTTTCTAACAATTGGGCAACTAACTGCCCACTGCATTTAATTTAGAGCAAATCTACCGCCCCAATATCGGCAATTGGTTCATGAGCTTTTTGTGGGTTTTCACCGGGGCGGCGCTGTTCGCGCACTTTGCGCCATACAACAGCTACTACGCGTTCGATTGTTTTATTGTCTTGCAAACTGGTGCCTCGAACGCGCAAAATTAACAAATTGTGGTTTTTGCCTAATGCAACTGCATAGCCAATACAGTCCGATTTAGGGTCTATATCGCTGGTGCGCTCTGGTGGCAATCCTTTTAGCCATTGTCCGACTCCGCTGTTACAGTTAATATTGGGCAATGTATTGCTCATGAAAATGTAATTTTTCAGTTGTTGAATCGCCAGCATATTAGCAGGCTGACGCAAGGCTTTAACGATAGAGTCATTGCTATACCCTTCTGTTCTTCCACGCAAATCATTGAATTGCTTTTCTAGTTCTTTAAGGACTTGCATGGCTTGCTTGCCGCGCGCTTCGCGATACTCTTCCAAGTCGACGCTGAGTATTGCCATATTTTTATTGATTTTGGCTTGCAACTCGCCATACTTTTTCATGGTAGGGTGCGTGCGCATGTCTTCTATTTCTTCGCCAACGCTGCTGCGCCCCATGTCTTGCTTGGCAAACTTAATCAGGCAGCATATTTGGTCTTTAATGCTTTTCAGTGTTTTTTGCTTGGCACGCAGTTGTTCGTACAAGCCAGGCGTCTGATGAATTTTTTGAACTCGGCGACGGCGGCGTTCTTCTTCGCGCCTTGCTGTTTCAATATAAGGATTGGCTGCATAAACAATGGTGGGGTCTAACTGCAAGGTATCATAATAGTTAGCATAGAAAGCTGCCTGTATTTGTTCAAAAGTAATAGAGTCGCGCAAGGACTGGGGACAGATACAGTCAGAGGTTAATTCGCGCCGGCGAAGTTCTGCCTTTTGCAACGCTTTCTGTTCAGCTTCGCTTTCTTCTTGCGACTGTCCTGCGGGAGGCGAGTCTAAGCTGATAGCTACATAGCCGGGCAGTTCTAAACACATATGGCTATGCCGGTTAGTAGGCAATTGTTCGGCTGTAGCTAACAAGATTGCCGCAAGGAAAGCTATCAGATAGGCTCTTGTCATGCTAAAATTACTCTAAACGCTTCACTAATTCTTCTTTCACATGCTCTATGTTTTCTTCAATAGTGGTTTCATGTGCCGGTAGCGGCGGTGCTGCAAGCGTTTTTACAGGGAACAGCAAAGAAGCAATGATACTGATGCTTAAAATGCCAAGAATGACGTACAAAGAGTGTACCGTAGTAAAACCAATATCGGATAGCCAGTGATGTCCAATCATTTTCATTCCAATAAAAGCCAACAACACTGAGAGCCCCAATTTAAGATAGTGGAATATGTGAACGATGTTGGATAGGAAAAAGAACATGGAGCGCAGCCCTAAGATGGCAAATATGTTGGAAAAAAACACTAAGTAGGGGTCGCGAGTGACAGCAAAAACTGCTGGAACAGAATCTACTGCAAAAATGAGGTCTGTAAATTCAATAATCATCACCACTACAAAAAGGGGAGTCATGTGCCAGCGGTCGTGTTTTTTAACAAAAAAGCGATTGCGTACGTAGCGCGGATATACGCGAAACCACTTGGCGCTCCAACGTACTACAGGATGCTTGGCAGGTTCTATATTTTCTTCTTGGTTGCGCTCTAAAAACATTTTGATACTGGTGTAAATCAGGAAAGCACCAAACAGATACATAATCCATGAAAATGTCTGAATAAGTGCTGCTCCCACAAAAATGAAGATGAAGCGCATGACAATAGCCCCAAGAATCCCCCAAAAAAGTACCTTTTTGTAATACTTTTCGCGCACTCCAAACGAAGTGAAAATCATGATGATAACAAAGATGTTATCTATCGAGAGGGAGTATTCCAATAGGTATCCGGTGATAAATTCGAGCGATATGGCATCGCGGTAGGCGGCAAGGCTGCGTTCCCAGTCGTCGGGGTAAAGCATTACTTTTCCTGCCATGTACTTGTTTACCACTCGCTCTAAGTCTTCGTAGGTCTGAATGTCGTGTATCAGATGCCCCTGCCGGTCTAACAAGACGTAAAAGCCCAGTGCAAAAAGCACCCAAATGGCACTCCAAGCAGCAGCTTCTTTAAATTTTACGATGTGGTCTTTCTTTGAGAACAGCCCCAAATCCAACGCCAAAACACCGACTATGAAAAGCGTAAAGCCGGTAAAGAAAATGATTTCGTTAGAAAACATGTGAATTTAGTTCGCTTCATTATGATTAGGCAACAGCGACATTTTATAGTGCCAGATATCGCATTCAGAAAACATTTCACCTTCCTGCTGAAAGCCAAATTTAGCATATAAAGGCATAGCGCCTACTTGTGCATGCAAATAACGCACTTTCCCTTTGCTCTCTGGATGCTGGTTGATGTCATTTAATACAGCTGCCACCAAAGCAGTACCTATTTGTTTCCCTCTAAACTCGGGCAACACAGCAAAACGTTCCATTTTTATTCCTTTTTCAGTGAATCTCCAACGCGCTGTACCACAAGGGATTCCGTTTGCCAACGCCAAAAAATGGCGACTTGTTGCTTCAAACTCATCATATTCCTCATTTTCAGGCACTTGCTGCTCTACTACAAAAACTTTGCGCCGAATATCGAAGGCTTTTGCGAGTTCTTCTGCTGCAGTAATGTGTTTTACGGAAATCTGCATAAAAATGATTTGTGTTTTGCCTTATTTTTGGGTTTAAAATTAGTTTTTGTTACTCATGATTCAACGCATTCAAACCGTTTTTCTGTTTTTGGTGATGCTGGCTATGACCTTGATGCTGTTTCTCCCACTTTGGAATAAGCAAGATGGGAACACAGGCGCCCAAGCATCGCTTACTATTGCTGCTTTACTGCATCAAACTAACGGGAAGGTGGTGTACCAGCAAAATGTAATTTATTTGGGTATTGGCGCTGCCTTAGCCATTGTATTAGCCGGTATCTCATTGTTCAGCTATAAAAACCGGCAAATGCAAGTAATGCTTAATTTAATTAATACGCTGGTACTGGTAGGGGTACTAATAGGCGAGGTAGTTTTGTCTTTTAAAGGGGAGAAGTTTTTTCTGCCTGAGTCCAAAGGTGTGTATGGTGTAGGTTTTTACATGCCGGGAGTTGCTTTGCTATGCAATGCGCTTGCCAACCGATTTATTCGCCGCGATGAAATGTTGGTGCGGTCTATGGATAGGCTGCGCTAATCTTCTAATGCATTCATTATAAAAGTATTTTTCAGCAACAACCACAACAGCAGGAAAATAATACCCCATATCAGATACACCTGATAGTAGTCTTTTACGTCGCGGAAGCGTTTTTCTTTTACTTGTACTTTTTCGTAGCGGTCTATTTGGTTGAAAATTTCGGATAGGGCGCTGTTGTCTTGTGCACGAAAATATTGCCCCTCGCCAATTTCTGCCAACTTGCGCAAGGTGCTTTCGTCCATGCTGTTTTCGATGTAGCGCGTTTCGCCAAATACGTTTTTGCCGATAGGAATTCGCCCTTCTTTACCTACGCCAATGGTGTAGATGCGGATTCCTTCGGCAAAGGCAAGCTTAGCAGCATCTTCTGGGGCAATGTTGCCGGCTGTATTTTCTCCGTCGCTAAGTAAAATAATGATTTTGGTTTTGGCTTGGGAGTCTTTCATTCGTACAGTGGCTACTCCTAAGGCGCTGCCAATGGCTGTTCCCCCCTCTGGAATCATGTCGAAGTGAATTTCTTTTAAGTAGGTTTCCAGTAAACTGTGGTCAGTGGTTAGGGGGCTAAGCGCATAGGCTTCGCTGGCAAACACCACAATGCCAATTTTGTCTTGTGTGCGCCCTGCTACAAACTTGCGTGCTACTTCTTTGGCAGCTTCCAAACGGTTCGGACGCAAGTCTTCTGCCTGCATAGACTCTGAAATGTCGATGCACAAAATAATATCGATGCTTTCTAATGTGCGCTCTACTTGCTCATTGGCACGTTGGGGACGCGCCAATGCTAACATGAACAGGCTTAAGGCTATTAACATCAGTACACTGGGAATGTGCCGCAACCATGCCCAGAAATCATCATGCGCATCGCGTTCCAGCATGGCTATCTCTAACTTCTGCCGATTGCGAAAGTGTATGAGCCAGCGCAATATGTACAGTGCTGGCAGCAACATAATTACAAAAAAGTAATAACCTTCATAGGGAGCCGTTCCCCATTCAAACTGTTGTAAAGTAGCAGGTAAGAACCACTCCCACGATAACCACTCAGGCATTGCGCACCTCCTCTACTTTCTGTTGGTAGGCTTGTTTAGCAAAATCTGCCAAAAATAGGGTTGCAGCTACGGTTTGTTCATCTATTTTTTTGCCATAAATTGCCAAGTCGAGTTGCTTGAGGGTTTGCTCCAATGCTTTGTTGGGCAATATAGCAGCAATTTCTTTGGAGGTATAGGTAGTAAATGGAATGCCCTGTAAGCCCTGCAAGTAGCTTTTCCAAAGTGCAAGGGCGTGGTCGGTTGCTTCGGGTGTTAGTTTTTGCTGTGTGTAGGGCATGTACTCGTTCATGAAGCGCTCAAAACGACGGCGGAGTCGTTGCAAGCGAAAAGCTTTGCGAATGCGCTCGCCAAACAACCAATAGACAATACCGCTTAACAGTAAAAAAACAAGCAGCCCTATTCCAATGTATGGGTAGTTCCAACCTTTATTAACCGTAAAATAAGCAGTATTCGGAATTAGTTTAGCGGTTGGTAGGTCGGTAGCAGGCACTATTTTCTCCACTACAATGCTTGTGGAGTCTGTCCAAAGCATCGTAGTGTCGCCGTTGCGCATCACAATCACAGGAAGAGCAAAATGTAGCAGGCTGTCGGTCTGAAAAGTAGTGAGCGTGTAGATAGCACTATCTGTGCTTATGCCCGAAGCATCGGTTTGGGTGTGGAAGTATTTCTTAGCAACAAGTTCAAAAGGTTTGTAGTTGAACAAGGTATCTGGGAAGCGCACTTCCATATCGGCTGGATGGCGCATCACTAATACATAGGCTACTGGTTCGCCCAGCTTTACAGCAGCTTTTGCAAAAGCTCCTTCTGGTTTTACCTGCTGAGCAATGCTAAAGTGCACACTGCAAATCAATAGTAGGGCAGATGTCCGTAAAATGCGTACAACCTTGTGCAACTTCCTGTGTTTATCTTGCCAATAGAGCAAAAATACCAACTTTTAGAGCTTATTGCCTTTTTGCATAGCACTTACCAATGTTTCGGAGATAAGCTTGAAAATGCTGCTACCCAGTGCACTGTTGAGCATTCCCAAATCCAATTGGTTGGCAAGTTTTTTCATCAAGTCGTTTTGTAGTCCACTTTTGGCAGATGTATCTAAGTTAATGCCTTTGTTGGGGTCGTTCAGCGCAGCTAACTGCTCACTGCTCAGGATGCTACCGATTACACTGCCTAATTGTTGCACCACGGTCATAATCATCTGTTTTTCAACAGCCTCATTTACAAAAGGCAAATCTACAGCAGCATTAATTTTGTCTGCCAAGGCGTTCATTTGTGCAGGAGATAACATATGACTAAATTTTTTTAGCAAGATAAAGGTTTAGCAGCAATTAAAAGGCATTGTTGGCGTACATCTTATTTCTAACAGCTATCATATCAGCCATAATAGCCGGATTTTGTTCCCAAGCTGTTCCCACAACCACTATATCTGCCCCTGCTTGATAAGCTGTTTCCAAAGCTTTTGCTGAGCGGATACCTCCTCCTACTACAAGCGGTAGGCTAATTGCCTTGCGCACAGCAGTTATTACTGAAGCCGACACAGGATAGAGAGCTCCACTACCGGCTTCCAAATACACCATTTGCATCCCTAACAACTCAGCAGCCATTGCAGTAGCCACTGCTACATCGGGTTTGTCGGCGGGTATGGGCTGTGTGTTGCTCATATAAGAAACCGTAGTAGGTATGCCGCCGTCTATGAGCAAATAAGCTGTAGGAATAACAGCCAAATTCATCCGTTTAATGAGCGGCGCTGCTACTACGTGCTGCCCTATTAAGAAGTCGGGGTTTCTGCCCGATACTAACGACAAAAACAGCAAAGCATCTGCTGCCGGTGTTAGGTGCAAGTAGTTGCCTGGAAAAAGCCACACTGGTACGGGCAGCCGCTCTTTCAGCCATGTTACAGTTTGGTGAACACTACCCTTAGTAAGCAAACTTCCTCCTACCAAAAATAAATCGGGGCTACATTCGCCCGACAAATGCTCTAACAACCTGTGCTCCTCAAAGTTCACTTTGTCGGGGTCAAGCAATACAGCAAGTAGTTTGTACCCTTTACGAATTTTTTCTTGAATAAGCACTTCTGCCAATGGTTGCACCTGTAAATTTCTCAAAAAAACATAACTTTAACGCCGACAAAGTTAAAGGCAAAAGCATTTGAAGCCTTGCTGCGTGCCTTTCGGAGGAACAAATATATATGATAAGCGAAAATTACAACCGTACAAAGATAGTAGCTACAGTAGGTCCTGCTTCTAACTCGCGCGAACGGCTACGCGAACTGATGATAGCAGGCGTAGATGTTTTTCGACTCAATTTTTCGCATGGTAGTCATGAAGACCACCTAAAAGTAATCAAATTAATTCGCGAACTGAACGAAGAGCTAGACCTCACGGTTGCCATTTTGCAAGATTTACAAGGACCCAAAATCCGACTGCGCGAAGTAGAAAACAACGGCATTATGGTAGAGGCAGGCGAAAAAGTGGTGATTGCCTACGAAAAAGGAATTGGCACCAGAGAACGCCTCACTTCTACCTATAACCTTGCCAAAGACGTACGCCCCGGCGAACCAATTTTAATAGACGACGGTAACTTAGAGTTGCGCGTAGATAGCGTTACGGATACAGAAGTGTTTGCCACTGTAGTTTACGGGGGGCTAATTAAATCTAAGAAAGGTATCAACCTTCCCAATACATTAGTTTCCGAACCCTCGCTGACCCCCAAAGATTTAGAAGACCTTATGTTTGGGCTTGAAAATAATGTGGACTGGGTAGCCCTTTCATTTGTACGACAAGCAGCCGACCTTAACGATTTACGCCGCATCATTAATGAAAGCGGAAAAGTAACGCGAATAGTAGCAAAGATAGAAACACCACATGCCCTTAAAAACATTGATGGCATTATTGCTGCCACCGACGCCGTAATGGTAGCACGGGGCGACTTGGGGGTAGAAATTCCAATGGAAGAAGTGCCACTATGGCAAAAAGAAATCGTCCGCAAATGCGTAGAACAAGCCAAGCCAGTTATTGTAGCTACGCAAATGATGGAAAGCATGATTCAAAATCCACGCCCTACTCGTGCAGAAGCCAACGATGTTGCCAATGCAGTATTAGACGGCGCCGATGCAGTCATGCTAAGTGCAGAAACTGCCAGCGGAAAATATCCAGTAGAAGCTGTTAAAAGCATGGTACGTATTTTGGCTGCCGCCGAGTCTTATGGAAATATTTACAACAAATACCACGATGTACCTAAACAAGGCAGCAAAAACGAATACAGTGCCAACATGATTGGTCATGCTGCTTGCAGATTGGCAGAACTTACCGAAGCCAAAGCACTCATCTGCATTACCCGTTCTGGCTATAGCGCCTTTCAACTTTCCAGCCGGCGCCCTCGCGCAAGCATTTTTGTATTCACCGAAAATAAGCATTTACTTACTACTTTGAACTTACTTTGGGGGGTCCGATGTTTTTATTATGACAAATTTGAAAACACACGCTTAGCATTGGAAGGAACAGAGCGAATCTTAGTAGAAAAAGGATACTTACAAAGGGGCGACCTGTTCATTAGCACTGCTACAATACCCATGAGTGAGGAGTCGCGCCGCACTAACATGCTCAGACTACACTGGGTAGAATGATATTGCTATTCTGCATAAAAACATTTAACTTAGAGCGGAATTATTTAAAGCATCAACACAATCAATTTAAATCGGTTTGGTAGAGAAAGTTATTCAACTGGAAGACGTATCGCTGGTAGATTTCTTCGGTGTGGAAAACACCAACTTGCGCCAAATTGCACAAGCCTTTCCGCACACCAAAATTATTTCCAGAGGCAGCGAACTGCGGATACAAGGAAACACAACCGAAATAGTACGCATCAACGAACTCATCAACGGTTTACTAGATTACTACAACAAGTTTGGAAAGGTTACCGTTGAGAATATTGAAGCGTACCTCAACGAGCAGAGACAGGAGTGGGCAATCCGCCAAGAATCTGACGAGACCATCCTCTACGGCACGGGCGGCAAAGCCATCAAGCCCCGCACTGCTAATCAGCGCAAACTTGTAGAAGCAGCTATGAATAACGATATGGTATTTGCTCTCGGTCCGGCAGGTACTGGCAAAACCTACGTAGCAGTAGCACTGGCAGTGCGCGCGCTAAAAAACAAACAGGTGAAAAAAATTATCATTACTCGTCCAGCGGTGGAAGCAGGTGAGAACTTAGGATTTCTGCCTGGCGACTTGAAAGAAAAAATAGACCCTTACTTGCGTCCTGTATACGATGCACTGGAAGACATGATTCCCGCCGAAAAATTAAAATTTTATCAGGAGCATAACATTATTGAAATTGCGCCAATTGCTTTCATGCGCGGCAGAACGTTGAACAATGCGTTCATTTTGATAGATGAAGCGCAAAATACGACGGCTATGCAAATGAAAATGATTCTGACGCGTTTGGGTCCTCATTCTAAAATGATTATTACAGGCGACCGCTCGCAAATTGATTTGCCTCGCAAACAACGTTCGGGATTGGTGGAAGCGCTAAAAATCCTACAAGGCATTGAAGGAATCGGCATTGTGGAACTATTCGAGTGCGACGTGGTTCGTCACCGCTTAGTTAAAAAAATTATTGCCGCCTATGAACAATACGAAAATCACCAAAGCGGCAACCATACAACCGATTAGCTTGTAGCAGCCTTCCATGCAGCATACAGCCAGCCAATAATCATAAGCACACCGCCCAGAGGCGTTATAGCGCCTAACCAAGCTACTTGTAACAAACAAAGGGCGTAAAGCGAGCCCGAGAAAATACACATGCCCAATAGCAATAGCCATCCTGCCTTTACAATAGATGGCTGATTAGTTGTTTTAGCCCACGTAGCCAGTAGCATGATGCCCAAGGCATGATAGAAATGATATTTCACAGCTGTTTCAAAGGTTTCTACCCTTCCCGTGAGCACAAGTAAAGGCTTCAGCCCGTGAGCTCCAAATGCTCCAACCGCTACTCCTAAGGCGGCGGCTATTGCACCAGCTATCCATAGTTTGTTTGTAGTGTTGCTCATTTCTTGCGTTTTTTAATCAACTGATTGAAAACATGTTCATTTAGGTGTAGTGGATAGCGCTGCTCCAACTCTTTCAACCACTCGTTTTCAAGAAATTGTTGATAGTCGGCTACCACTATGCCGCGTGTTTCGCTTAACTCTTTTAAACGCGCTGGTTGAATTTCATGAATAATCACCCAATGCCATTTACCTGTTGCCTGTAACTCATAGGCGCCTTTCTTCCACTCAGTAGCATCTACCAATGCGTTTTCGCCTCTGCCAAAAAGCCCTTCTGTCAGTTGTACCGAAAGCGGCGTTTCGCGATTAAAGTTTTGTACCATTATCTTTTTGCTGCGTCCGTAAACAGTTAGTTGTGCTTTAGGCTCGGGACTTGGGCGGATGGGCTGGAGTGCCTCTACGAGGCGAAGCGGCTCAATACCTGCATTGGTGAGCTGTTGCTTGAGTACTTGCAGTCGGGCAGCAGCAATTTGCTTGTTTTCACGCGGAGCATAACTCACGCTCAACTCTACGAGCGAGGTAGTGTCGCGACGTAGAAAATTGAGTAGTTGTGCAAGGGTTCTCATGGAAGCAGAGTCGGGTAAAGTTTGCTTAATGCCATATTGGAGCTGTCCCAGTCCAGAGAGGTCGCTGTCGAAATAGTAATCTTTCTTGTATTCTTCTTTGAGTTTTTGCAATACATCCCAAGAAGATACTGTGAAAATACTGACTTGTGCGCGCTCTGGCCAGCGATAGCGCTCGCGATTGTTGGCAAAAAATTTTTCCAGACCTTCCTTGTCGGTAAGGGCTTTTCCCCACACTCGTTCTTCCATAATTTTGAAGAGCAAAATTCCTTCGCGATATTCGTTAACCAGATAAGCGTAGTCGGGGTATTTTTCTGCCAAGTGTGCTTCTTCGTACTCAATTAAACACTGTTCAACAAATTTTTCGTACAGTTCTTGGACAAAATTTTTTAACAAAGTACCCGGTCGTTGCCCCATCCCTTGGTTATTTTCCATAAATACAGCCGCATCTTTCAACAGGTAAGGGGTGCCTTTAATAGTAAAGATGGTTTTAGACAGGTCTTTGGAAGCGCGGTCGTAGTTCCACTCGCCCCGCAGAATGCTTTCATTGGGCATAGCAAGCAGCAGTTGCTTTACTTTTTCGTCTTCTACCCACTGATTTTCTTTTTTGAGTTTTGCTATTAAGTAAGTTCTGCTTATTTGCCCGCGCGAATCTTTGTTGATTTTTTGCCTGAGTAAAGGTTCTATTTCTTGGAAAGGCTCTATGGGGCGGCGGTCTTTCAGTTTTATCAAATGCCAGCCATATGGGGTTTTCACAGGCTCAGATATGTCGCCTATGTTTTTTAGTTGGAAGGCGGGTTCAGCAAAGGCAGGAATCATAGTGCCTACGCTAAACCATTGCAACTCGCCGCCAATATCGCGAGAGTTGGCATCGTCGCTGTATGCCAAACATAGCGAGTCCCACGAAGCACCTTTTTTGAGTTGCTGCCAAATGGCATAGATGCGATTATAGGCTGCGGCAGAGTCGGTGGCAGTAGCTTTTTCCGGAAAGCGCGCCATAATGTGTGCCACTTTAATAGCACCTTGATTGGGACGTCGGTCTAATACCTTGACGATGTGGTAACCAAACTGCGTACGTACTACCTCCGAAATTTGTCCTACGGGCGTGTTGTAGGCTACTGTTTCAAAATCATAGACCATTTGCATGGCAGTAAAGTAGCCCAGTACGCCACGATTTTCTTTAGCAGAAGGGTCTTCTGAGTAAGTAGCTGCCAATGTACCAAAATCCTCGCCGGCAAGTGCTCTGCGACGCAAATCTTGAATTTTGCGAAAAGCAGCCAAGGTATCTTGTGGGGGGGCATCGCGGCGGCAACTAATTAAAATATGTGCAGCGTTAATCTCCTCTTGTAAGCGCTGATAGGCTTCTTTCACCATGCGGTCGGAGAGAGCATTAACAGAAAGATATGGCTTGGCTAATTGTTTTTTGTATTCGGCAAGTTCCGCTCGATAGGCTTGGGTGGTATCGTAGCCTAAGGAGCGCGCCTCCATCACTTTGCGTTTAAATTTGACAAATAAGTCTAAGTAATCGCGCAAGTTTTGTGCTGTGTAAAGGGTAGAGTCTGCATAATTGTTTTTTTCATACAGATAGCGGAATTCTCCAACAGTAATGGGTTGTTCGCCAATATGCGCCAACACTTGTACATCTGATGGTAAGCTGGTAGCTGGTTGTTGGGTGTGGCAACTCCAAAGCAGTCCTGTACCTACTCCTATACAAACCAAAAATGTGAAAACAGGCGTTCTCATGGATGTTGGGACTTTTGCTTGTGAATATTGTTGAGATGTTGGTCTAACAAATGAACACACTCGGCAATGCCAGCAACTACTGCAGAAAAAAACGTGGGATGTATACGCTCGAAAGTATCGGTTGGTTGGTGGTAGTCTTCATGGTCTTCTACTCCAAAATATACAAAGGGAATACCTTGTTGGTGAAAAGGAGCATGGTCGGAGGCGTTGCTCCAGTCATCTTGGGTTGGATGCTGGGGATGGTCGTGTCCAAAACTAAGTTTAAAACCTTTGGCAACGTACTGAGCTAAAATTTTTTTCAATACAGGGTAATGATACGTACCTACTGCAAATAGTTCATTTTTGTTGCTGCGGCTAATCATATCCATGTTGATATGCAAGGCAAGTTGTTCTATGGGAAAAGGCAAGTTTTTTAAAAAGTGTTTTGCACCCTTTAAACCCATTTCTTCGGCGTCAGGAGTCAAAAAAAGTAGGTTGTGCTGAGGAGGCTTTTTGGTAAAATATTCAGCTAATGCTAACAGGGCAGCTACCCCGGAAGCATTATCATCTGCTCCTGGAAAAACAGTGCTGCCAACTTTCCCCAAATGGTCGTAGTGCGCACAAATAACTATCCATTGCTTATTTTTTTTT
Source organism: Bernardetiaceae bacterium (assembly GCA_025056255.1). Classification (GTDB taxonomy): domain Bacteria; phylum Bacteroidota; class Bacteroidia; order Cytophagales; family Thermoflexibacteraceae; genus Rhodoflexus. The sequence continues at coordinate 363,543 of JANWVT010000001.1, forward strand.
GTACCAGCAATAAAACCAGCCAAATTAACTCCTTCAATTGCCTCTTTCTGATTTTTCACCCAAAAGGGTTGTTCATAACTTTTGCCAAAGGCAGGTTTTAAGCCTATTTCTGCAAATCTTTTTTGAATGAACAAGCGAGCCTTTACAGCGCCTTGTGTTCCTGTGCGTCTGCCTTCCAACTCAACAGAAGCCAACGTTTTTAAATCTTCTAACAGCCGTTCGGAAGGAAATGTTTGTGCAACTGCTTGGCAAGTGCAAGCCAACAGCAGAATCAACCTAAAAATGTTCGTTTTCACAATTGAGAAGAAGATGTAATCCAATAGCAGTGGTTTTGCAAAAGTACTGCAAAATATGATGCCACAAGCTACTACAATGCTATCTCCCACGCCTGCAATTTATTCTGATGAGCTGTAAATACTTGCAACGTCTGTTGCTGCTCGTTGAGCCGTATTGCTACGGGCAGTTTGGTAGGTAGCGGACGGGCTGTGAGCAAGTTGCCATTCGCTAAGTACAAGTAGCACTGCTCCGTTTTAGGATTGATTACTGCTATTAGGTCTGCTCCTGCTCCAAAGCCAAAAAATTGAACGTTATATGGGCTGCTATCTGGCAAAAGAAGTTGACACAGATTTTTGCCAGTAGCATCGCTCACAGTTAGTTGGTTATTGACCTGCCGTGCTACTACCCACCTGTTGCTATTGGGGTCGGTACACAGCGAGAAATAGCCACCTGCTGCGTCGTTATAATATTGCTCTCTTGCCAAAATACGCCCCTGAAAATCAATTTTGAACAAATCGCCGCTTTGGGTTAGTACGCGGAGGGCATGCTTTTCAAAACTTGCATCCGTTTCTATCACCACTGCTGGAAAAATAGGCTGTTGCAAGGCAACTGGGAAGCCCGGATAGCTTTCTCCGTTTCGCTTCATAAGCATCACACCGCCATTTTCTTGCAGGGCTATCATACAGTCGCGCGATTGTGCGCGAATATGCTTTAAAGCAAAAGCAGGGGCGCCCGTAGTTTTGCGAGGTCTCCAGCCTTGCAATAATTGTCCATTTTTATTCATTAGAAAAATATCGCCATTAGCTGTGGTTACAGCCAGTCTGTAATCTTTAGTATTGTCATAGTCTATCAGTCCTATTCTGTCTATAGCAGCTCCCCACTGATGTACAATAGGAAAGCTGTTTACTATGCGCCCCAGTCGGTCGATCAGATAAATAGCATGAGGGGTGGTAAACAAATATTGCAACTTGCCATTGTTAAAATAGTCTATTTGCAAATATCCATCCGTAACGGGCGCTCCTATAGGCAAGCTCCACAACTTTTTACCATCGGCAGTAACTAAATGCAAAAGATTGTTTTGGTCTTGAAAAATCAGCTCAGCAGCACGCGTATTGTGGTTCAAAACCAGTTGTGGCGGCTCTCTCAGCGGGCTGCCGGTAGCTGTTTCCCATAACTTAACAGGGGTGTTGTTATTTCGATTTCTCGACTGACTGTGCCCTAAGATGATCTCGGCAGTGAAGTGGCCTTGTGGCATGCCTGTTAGCTGAAAACCGAAATGTGTAAAGAACAACCACTGACGCATATGAGCCATTGCAGCTGCCTTGGCTTGGGGATGCAGATAGTTTTGTTGCCGAGTCCAGTTGTGTTTATGATGTACAATTAAACTGATGTGAGCAGCAGAATCCATTCCGCTGAACAAATACTGTTTTTCAGGTAATGCCCATGTGTTACCGCTCTCAATAGCATCTATGTAGCGCTTTATTCCTACTAAGTGATTACAAAAAATTAAACGGTCTTTTTCGGCTGTTACAAATACGCGAGCAAATCCATTGAAACCAGTACCAAACAACAAGTACGGCAGCTCTGGTAAAGGGAGTTCTACAATCCGATATTTGCTATATCGCTCAGCAAATAAAGTATCGCCACGAGGCAAAACTTCTTTGGCTGCTTGTTCTAACATTCGCAATGCTTTTCGGCTATCCTTTGAGCCTACTATTGTCCAATAATCGGCTTGTTGTTCAGCAATATCTTCTGAGGCAGCTAGCACTACTCCTCCGTCAATTAGTGCAAAAAAGGCTTCTGTGTCTAATTCTATTTTGTCGGCGAGCGAGTCCATAGCATTTATTAGCACTGGTTGGGAGGTTGCCCAGTATCTTCTCATTTGCTGATATAGCAGCTTGCCATTGGCAGCCCCCAGCCGATAGATATAAGCAGTTTGGCTAGGTATCCATTTGGCTACAGGGTGCAAAGGCAGTGGTGGATTGTTTTTCAAAAAATACGTCAATTGTTGGTTGTTGGTGTTAGCAGTAACGCCTCTCCATTGCAGTCCATTATTTTTGACCTGCCCAATAAGCAACAAATCGTCCGTCAAATAAGAAAGCAGCGCCGTATCGTGTAGTTCAGCAAACGCACCTACCCAATCTTTAACTTTCTGAGCATTAATATATAAGCGTACAGAAGCATCGGCTAGTAGTTGCCGTGCTGCAAATAGGTCAGCATGGTTGCTTTGAAAATCGTCACGTCCGATACCAGTATAAGTTCGCACCACATCTTCAATCAGATATGGCGTGAAACTGCCTATCCAATAGCCATCTGCTACAAAAAAAGTAAAAATGCGGCTTCTGTGTCGGTCAGTTAGTTCGTATAATTTCTCCCCTTGGTATAGCCTAGTTTCTTGGGGAAGCGGCTGAAATTCCACAAAAAGTTGCTGCAGCTTTTCCCAAGTACCTACATCCGAATCTTGAAGGGGGACGTAAAAAACTACATCGAAGTCATTTTTAGCTGTTAAATGCCAACTGATGTAAATTTTTTTGTCGTAGAATAATGTTGCATAAACGTTCAGACTGTCCAGTTTAGCTGCTTGGCGATGCCATTGCTGAAAATAAGGGATTTGTGAAAGCGCTTGCCAGGCAGCACTGTTGCGCAACTCGCGCCAAGCAGCTGTTACGTCGTGTATTTCTATCACTGCTACTGCATTAGCAGGAATTAGTGCCCAAGCCGGATGCTGCCGGTATTTGTTGAACCAGTAACTAACAGCTTGCAGCAATCCAAACACGGTTATTCCTATCAGCGAAGCAAAAAGCAGAATTTTATATCGTTCTCCGAGTTTTGCCATTCCATCCACTTGAACATCCCTTGTTGAGCACAAGGCAATTTGTGCGAAATTAAGTAGTTACTTGCGTTAAATCAGTTTCAAATGTGTTATTCTGCAAGCAGTCAAAGCTAAAAAGTTTTGAAAGCCTGTTCCTTCTACATGCAACAAATCCAGATGGGGCACATAACTATCGCAAAACGCAAGCAATACTTCCGATGCTTTGGCAGCTATCGTATACATGAATGGCTCATACCTTCCTTTCAAATCCTAAAACCAATAATCAGAATATCATCCGTTTGTTCTTCATCGCCTTTCCAATTCAAAAATTCCTGATACAAACGCTCGCGTTGCATTGGCATAGGCATGAAACTAAGTGCATGTAGCAAATCGCGAAAGCGCTTGCTCATATATTTTGAATTATCCTTACCGCCAAATTGGTCTTGGAAACCATCTGAATAAATGTAAAATGTGCGTGGCGTCTGGCTTAAAGACAGGCTGTGCTGGGTAAAGTTGAGTTGTGTAGGACAATGTTTGTGGTAGCTCCCGCCTATTGAATACCGTTCTCCTTTTATTACGTGCAGCGTACCGTTTTCCACATAGCAAAGCGGCAAGCCTGCTCCTGCAAAGTGTAAAACTTGTTGGTGGTGGTCAATTGTGCACAGAGCTATTTCCATGCCGTCGCGATTATCGGTAGTATCTTGATGAAGCAATTCGCGTACGCCTAAATGCATTTCTCTTAAAATGTCGCTTGGCTGTTGATAATGTTGAAAAAGTACAATTTTATGCAAAAGATTATGTGCCACCACACTCATCAGGGCACCCGGTACGCCATGTCCGGTACAATCTACTACTGCCAAAAAAGTGTAGTTATCTTTTTGAGCAAACCAATAAAAATCGCCACTGACAATATCGCGCGGAATAAACAATACAAAGTTTTCAGGTATAATCGCGTCGATAGCATTCTCAGGAGGAATCAAGGCGTATTGAATGCGTTTAGCATAGTTGATGCTGGCAATAGTTTGTTCGTTTTTTCTTTCTAACTGCTCTTGTTTCTCGCGTACTGTTGCTAGCATTTGGCTGATTTGCTGGTTGGCGAGGTCTAAGGCGGCAGCTTGTCGTTCTATTTCTTCTTTTTGTTCGTTGAGCAAGTGATTTTGTTGTTGCAGCTCTTGGTTGAGCATTTGCAGGTGCTCGGCTTGTGCCATCATTTCTTGTTTTTGTTGTTCTAAGATGGCTGTTTTCTCCAAAATGTTGTCGCGCTGCACCTCTATTTCTTCCATCATTTGGCGTATTTCTTCATTTTGCATGTTGATCTCGTCATTGGCTCTTTTCAGATTTTCGGTTTGGGCAAGCAGTTCTTCTTTTTGTTGTTCAATTTCAGCTTGTTTGTTGAGTAGTTCTTGCCGCTGTTGTTGGAGCGAAGCAGCCATAGCATTAAAAGATTTCGCTAACAGCCCAATCTCATCATTTTGGCTAATTTGAACGCGCGCATCCAGTCTGCCGCTGCTCAATGCTTCTGTTCCTTGCACCAACATCTTAATGGGGTGGGTCAAGCTGTAAGCAATAGCCAATGCCACTAACACAATAGCCAATGTTGCCAAACCAATGATAAGTGCCATGCGCCATGCAAAGTTATAAACAGGTGCAAAGGCTTCTTGGATATTAATTTCCGAAAGTAACACCCAGCGTACATCGGCTATTTGCAGCGGAGTGTAAGCACTGAGCACCTTTACTCCGCGGTAGTCAGTAATGATGTCTATGCCGCTCTGTCCATTTAAAGCACGTTTTACGCTTGCTGTAATAACAGGTTGAAAAAGCACAGTAGTTTTATAGAAGCTGATACCCTGCTGAGCAAAGCTGTCGATTGGATAGGAAGACATTTTTTGCAAGTACTCCTCAGGTGCCTCTATGATAAATCGCGAGTTAGTGCGCATGCGATAGTCGCTGCCAACGATGTAAGTTTCTCCCGATTCGCCTAATCCCTCTTCTATCCATGCCTTATTACCAGTCATCACTTCATCTATCCTGTCGATAGCAACTTGAAAGGCAAGCGTTCCAATTTTTCGTTCACCATCAAAAATAGGAGCCGCCAAAAAAGCGGCAGGAGCCAGATAAGAGGGCAGGTATAATTCATAGTCACACAAAAGCACTTGGTTTTTCAAACCGGTATGGCGAACGCGACGAAAAAGCTTGCCTAAATTGCTGGTGGCATGTATTTCACCGAGTAAGCTAGTAGCAAAGTCAGTTTCTTTTGCTACTGTATAAACGATGTGTCCGGTTTGGTCGTCTATCAGAAAAATATCGTAGTAGCCATAAGTATCTAAAAACTGATTCATGAGCCCATGATACTTTTCGTGAACAGTATGATATTCATGGCTGACAAACGGCGAGCGGATGCGCGTGAGATATTGTGCTTGTAAAAAAAGCCCTACATTAGTACGAGGGAGCAAACTATCAATCACAATATTTTGCTGGGTAGAAGGAGGCAACCGCTGAATCAACTCCTCTGCATAATATTTTCGCAAAACAGCTATTTGTTGTGCACTCACAGATACTGTTCGCATGGCATCGAAAGTGGCTTTGAATTCCTTCATTGCCTCTATAACCATGCTACTTTGCGCAAAAAAGCCAATCTCCCTCCGCTTATGTTCGAAAAATGCCTCGACTCGCTTGCGCTTGATTTCACGAACGCTGGTCAATTGGTCAAAAGAACGCTGCCGTAGCGTTCCTGATATATGCCAATATTCTAAGAAAGCTGTTATCAGAAGCGGCAATATGGCAACAACAAGAAAAAATAGAATAAGCTTATAGCGAATACTACTCACTTTGAAGGAGCTTTGAACTTGTATACAATGGCACTGCATCTAAGTTAGCTTGGATGAAGCTAATTGTCAAATGTTTTTTAGTAAAAAGCGTCTTGAAAGTGCACTAATTCTGGCGGATCTGACCAAGTGATGGCAATAATATCGAAACGAATATCGCCGTGCCAGTCGTGCTCAGCAATAAAATGCTCAGCAGCAAGTTTGATACGTTGTTGTTTAGTCATATTTACCGCACTTTCAGGATAACCAAAATCATTTTTTCGCCGAGTTTTGACTTCTACAAATACTAATGTTTCTAAATATTGTGCAATAATATCAATTTCAGTACCTTCGGGTCTGTAGTTGCGTTTCAAAATCTTATATTGGTTTGCCTCCAAATAAGCAATTGCCATTTGTTCACCCTGTTCACCTTTCTGCTTGCGGGTCATACTCGTCTGTTCTATTCAGTTTTCGGCGTTGTAATGGCAGAAGCTTTCAAAACACTTCGCCGTTCATATTGATAATCGGTAAAGCATTCATCAAAACAACGAAAATCTGCAAAGTTTGGATGCAATGCTTTAGTTGCTTGACACCAAATTTTAAACTACCTATGGAAACAATTTTAAGCAACCCATTTACCATCTTCATTATAACTTTTTGGATGAGCTGTGGGGGATATTTGGGAGGCTGGCTCAGCAGGCATGACTGACGAGGTCTTTAAGAACATCTCTCAAACCTATCTAAACACACCGCGAGAAAGAAAAATACGATTGATAGCATTCGATACGCGCAACTTTCAATTTACTATCCATACACCATTGCAAACATGGGTGAATGAACATATACCAGCTATGGTGTGCAACGGCTTGCAAAAACTCGCTATTATTATGCCGCAAGATTTAATCGTAGAACTTTCTATTCAACAAACTATGTAAGAAAGCAAACAATTCTTTAAAACTCGCTATTTTAGCAATCCCGAGCCAGCGCGCAAATGGCTGCTCAGTAACCTAAGCACCAAATCTGCCTATGCTTCCTTTCTTTCCTCTTAATATTGTAGTATATCCTTATGAAATGCTCAATTTGCACATATTTGAACCCCGTTACCGGCAACTAATAGGAGATTGTTTAGCTAATAACTCAACTTTTGGAATACCTGTATATTTAAACAATGCCATCCAACCCATCGGTACGGAAGTTCGCATTGTTGAACTGGCGCGAAAATACGCTGATGGCACAATGGACATCCGTGTGGAGGGTTGGCGCATATTTAGTATTCAAGATTTTTTTCAGCCTATGCCGGGCAAGCTACACGCCGGCGGAAAAGTGTCGTTTTTGCCAACAGAAGATGACAGTGATATTGTAGCCAAGGCGCGACTGATTGCACAAATTGACGAGCTGTATCAGTACATGAAACTAAAACACGAGTTCAGCACAGATATGCCATTTTTGAGCTATAAAGTTGCTCACCGGATTGGCTTATCGTTAGCACAGCAATATCAAGTGTTGTGTTTATTATTAGAAAGTGAACGAATAGACTACATCAGCGATTGTTTGGCGCAGATAATTCCTGTGGTTGTTGAAACTGAGAGGTTAAGAGAGCTTATTCGCATGAACGGTCATTTTCGTCGATTTGACCCTTTAAGTTTTTGATGATTTTGCTACATTGAAATAAACAAGAGCCCCCACCTGCTTGGCAGGTGGGGGCTTAGATACAATATTGGCGGCGGCTTACTCTCCCGCCTGTTACGGCAGTACCATCAGTGCTGCGGGGCTTAACTGCTCTGT